>CAZNOY010000004.1:0-273712 GCA_964574905.1 uncultured Citromicrobium sp.
TGCTCGAACTGCTGGCCGACAAGCACGAGCTGCGGCTGCGCGTGCTGCCCGACATCTTCAGCGGCGCGAGCGCGGGCGGGATCAACGCGGTGTTCCTCGCGCAGGCGGTCTATTCGGGCCGTTCGCTCGAACCGCTGACCGAGCTGTGGCTCGACAATGCGGATATCGACCGGCTGACGGCGGAGGACGCGCGCATGGGCTGGCGCTTCGCCAAGGTCTGGGCGCAGCCGCTCGCCAATTATGTCCTGCGGCGGCCGGGCAATCTGGTGTCCGAAAGCGTCGCGCCCGAAACGCGCGAGGAAGTGCGCGAAAAGGTCTCCAAACTGGTGCGCGGGCGCTGGTTTCAGCCGCCCTTCTCGGGCGAGACGATGTCGCGCATGCTGATCGAGGCCCTCGCCGCGATGGATGCGACGCCCGCCGACGGGCCGCTGCTGCCGCCGGGCCACCCGGTCGACCTCTACGTGCCGACCACCGACTTCCACGGCTACCTTTCGACCTTGCGGCTCAACAGCCCTCCCGTGGTGCGCGAGAGCGAGCACCGCATGCCGATCTCCTTCACCGCGCGCACGCGGGCCGAGGAAGGCGCGTGGCTGGCCAACCCGCTCGAACTCGCCTTCGCCGCGCGCGCCACCGCCAGCTTCCCCGGTGCCTTCCCGCCGCTGCAGGTAGGCGAGATCGATCGGCTGGCGGAAGAGTGCGAACGCGACTGGCCCAGCCGCGCGGCCTTCCTCCGCCGGATCATGCCCGCGCATTGCGACAACGGGTCGGAGGAGGCGGTCTCGCTGATCGACGGGTCGGTGCTGGTCAACCGCCCGTTCGAAGGCGCGATCGACGCGCTGCGCGGCCGCCCGGCGGTGCGCGAAGTCGAACGGCGCTTCGCCTATATCGACCCGCGGCCCGACCGCTACGTGCGCGACGAGAAGAAGGTGCACGGCCCGGTCGGTTTCTTCGAAAATATCTTCGGCTCAATCTCCACCCTGCCGCGCGAACAGCCGATCCGCGACAACCTCGAATCGATCAGCGAGCAATCGCGCCACGCCGCGCGCCTGCAGCAGATGATCGCCAAGATGAGGCCCGAGGTGGAGGCAGCGGTCGAAAAGCTGTTCGACCGCACGGTGTTCTTCGACCGCCCCACCCCGCGGCGGCTCGCCAACTGGCGCGGCAAGGCGCAGCAGGCCGCTGCGGCGCAGGCGGGCTACACCTTCGCCGGATATGCCGAGCTGAAGTTTGCCGGCATCCTCGAACGGATCGCCGAACTGGTCCGTCAGGCCGCGCCCAAGGATGGCGAACAGGACACGCATTTCATCGCCGCGCGCCTGCGCGACGAGTTGCACGACCGGGGCCTCATCAGCCTCGTTTCCGCTGGCGAGGGTGCGAGCGAGGCGGCGATCGCATTCTTCCGCAGCTACGACCTTGCCTTTCGCATCCGGCGGCTGCGGCTGCTCGCACGGCGCACCGCGCGCGACTGGGAGGCCGATCCCGACATTCCCAACGAGGCGCTCGATCGCGCGCGCGAGGCAATTTACGAGATCCTCGCGATCTATTTCGAGAGCGATGGGCTAAAGCCGCTCGGGCCCGAATTCGCGGACATCGCCGCGACGGTGATGGAAGACCCGGGCAGCGTGCTCGACCATGTGGCGAACGCGCGCGACCTGATGACGCTCGACGCGCGGGCGGAGGAAGCGCTTGCCAGCGCGCTGGGCAACATGCCGCGCGAGCTGCGGCGGCGCATGATGTACGCCTATCTCGGCTTCCCGTTCTACGATGTCGCGACGCTGCCGATCCTCGGCATGCAGGGGATGAACGAGTTCGAGCCGGTCAAGGTCGACCGGATCAGCCCCGAGGATGCGACCGCGATCCGTTCGGGCGGAACGGCGGCGACGCTGCGCGGGATCGAGTTCTACGATTTCGGCGCGTTCTTCAGCCGCGCCTACCGCGAGAACGATTACCTGTGGGGCCGGTTGCACGGCTGCGAGCGGATGGTCGACATCGTCCTGTCGACCAGCGACCAGCCCGTACCGCTGGAAGAGCGGCGCGAAATCCTGCGCCGCGCGTTCCTCGCGATTATCGCGGAGGAACGCGGTGCGCTCCGCTGTTCGACGCGCCTGCTCGACGGGCTGCGCGCGGAGATCGAGGCGAAGCTCAATTAATACTCAGCGGTCCAGCTTGGCATGATAAAGTTCGCGCAACTTTGAAGCGAGAATTTGGGCTTCTCTCAGGTTGTCATTCAATGCGAGACGTTTGCGTTCGAGTTCGTCCTCGAGAGGATGGTCCAACACATCGATTTTCGTTGGCGGTTGCGCACGTAACGCATCTGCGATGATGGCAATTCGACGCTCTACTTCGTCGCGTGCCTGATCATAGGACATGCCGTCCCTTAATTGGAAGACTCGGATAGGTGACCAGCGGACGATCGAGCGCATCCATACCGCGAATGGCTTTGATCCACGGGACTGGTTGCATTTCCCACATACCGGGACGAGATTTGCGATCTCTGTAAAATAGCCGGTCCACGCCGCGTTTCCGACCATCGGCATAATGTGATCCCATTCGGTCGCCAGCCCTCCGCAATAAACGCATGTTGGGAGTGCCGGATCGACCTGCAGTAAATCGCATCTGGCATGAAGTTCCTCGGTGGACGGCTTGCGATAGGGGGCCCTAGCTCTCGCGAATTGAGAGGCCATTGTACTCGTACGATTGCTGATCGTGGCCCTACCCGGTATCTTCAGTCGGATCGACGACTTGCCGCCTACCGCTACAGTCACGCCCCGAACGCGTCCTTGATCCGGTCGAAGAAGCCGCGCGATTCGGGGCATTCGTCGCCCGTTTCGGTCTCGCGGAATTCCTCGAGGATTTCCTTCTGCCGCTTGGAGAGCCGGGTCGGCGTTTCGACCGTGATCTCCGCCACCAGATCGCCGCGTCCGCGACCTTGCAGCACGGGCATGCCCGCGCCGCGTCGGCGCAGCTGCTTGCCCGACTGGATGCCCGCCGGAATGTCGATCGCGTTGGTCGATCCGTCGAGGTCGGGAATGTCGACCTTGCCTCCCAGCGCGGCGGTGGTGAAGCTGATCGGCACGCGCGCGATCAGGTTCGATCCTTCGCGTGTGAACACGCCATGCTGGCGAACATGGATGAAGATGTAGAGGTCGCCCGACGGGGCGCCGCGCGGGCCCGCCTCGCCCTTGCCCGACAGGCGGATGCGCGTGCCGGTGTCGACGCCCGGCGGAATATCGACCGAGAGCGATTGCGGCGCATCGACGCGCCCGTCGCCCCGGCAATTGCGGCACGGGCTCTCGATCACTTCGCCGCGCCCGTGGCAGTTGGGGCAAGGCCGTTCGACCACGAACAGGCCCTGCTGCGCGCGCACCTTGCCGTAGCCGGCGCACACGTTGCAGGCGCGCGTGCCCGTGCCGGGCTCCGCGCCCGTGCCGGTGCACACGTCGCATTGCTGCGAGACCTCGATTTCGATGTTGGTCGACTTGCCGTGGAAGGCTTCTTCCAGCGTGATTTCCAGATCGTAGCGCAGGTCTGCCCCGCGCCGCGCGCCCTGACGCATTCCGCCGAAGGCACTGCCGAAAATGGTCTCGAAGATATCGCCGATATCGCCGAAATCGGCGTGCGGGCCGCCACGACCGCCGCCACCGCCGCCCTGCTGGAAGGCGGCATGGCCGTACTGATCGTAGGCCGCGCGTTTCTGCGGGTCCTTCAGCACTTCATAGGCAGCGCCGATCGCCTTGAAGCGCGCTTCCGCCTCGGGATCGCCGGGATTGCGATCGGGGTGATACTGCATCGCCATCTTGCGATAGGCAGCCTTGATCGCCGCCGCATCCGCATCGCGCGAAACGCCGAGCAGTTCGTAAAGATCGGGTTCTGAATCCATCATTCAAACACCGGTGCGAGCCAAGGAAAGCGAGCCGCGCAAACCGTGGCGGTCTGCGCGGCCCATTTTCGGCATCGCCGCCGGATCAGGCCCGGCCAGCTTCGCCGCTATCGCCGTTGCCGGCGTCTGCGCTGTCGTCGACTTCGGAGAATTCGGCTTCGACGACATCGTCGTCTTCCGACTGCGAGGCCCCGGCATCGCCCGCTGCGGCATCGCCGCCGCTCGCCTGCTCGCGCTCGTAGATCTGCTGACCCATCTTCATCGCGACTTCGGTGAGCGCCTGCGCCTTGGCGTTGATCGCATCGGAGTCATCGCCTTCGAGCGCGGTGCGCGCTTCGGCCAGAGCGGCTTCGACTTCGGACTTCAGCCCGGCGTCGATCTTGTCGCCGTTCTCTTCGAGCTGCTTGGCTGTCGCGTGGACGAGGTTGTCCGCCTGGTTGCGCGCTTCGGCGGCTTCGCGGCGCTTTTTGTCCTCTTCGGCGAAGCGTTCGGCGTCCTTGACCATCGATTCGATGTCGTTATCGCTGAGACCGCCCGAGGCCTGGATGCGGATCTGCTGTTCCTTGCCGGTGCCCTTGTCCTTGGCACTGACGTTGACGATGCCGTTGGCGTCGATGTCGAAGGTGACCTCGATCTGCGGCACGCCGCGCGGCGCGCTGGGAATGCCGACGAGGTCGAACTGGCCGAGCATCTTGTTGTCGGCCGCCATCTCGCGCTCGCCCTGGAACACGCGGATCGTCACCGCCTGCTGGTTATCCTCGGCGGTCGAGTAGACCTGCGTCTTCTTGGTCGGGATCGTGGTGTTGCGGTCGATCATCTTGGTCATGATCCCGCCCAGCGTTTCGATACCGAGCGACAGCGGCGTCACGTCGAGCAGCAGCACGTCCTTGACGTCGCCCTGCAGCACGCCCGCCTGAATGGCAGCACCCATCGCGACGACTTCATCGGGGTTCACCCCGGTGTGCGGCTTCTTGCCGAAGAACCCTTCGACCACTTCGCGCACCTTGGGCATGCGGGTCATCCCGCCGACCAGGATCACTTCGTCGACTTCGCCCGCCTTCAGGCCAGCGTCTTCGAGCGCCTTCTTGCACGGGTCGAGCGTGCGCTTGACCAGATCGCCCACCAGCTGTTCGAGCTTGGAGCGGGTCAGCGTTTCGACGAGGTGCAGCGGCGTGGAGCTGCCGCCTTCCATGCGTGCGGTGATGAACGGCAGGTTCACTTCGGTCTGTTGCGCGCTGGAAAGCTCGATCTTCGCCTTTTCGGCGGCTTCCTTGAGGCGCTGCAGGGCCAGCTTGTCGGTCTTCAAATCCATGTTTTCCTTGGATTTGAACTGTTCGGCCAGGTATTCGACAATCGCGCTGTCGAAGTCTTCGCCGCCGAGGAAGGTGTCGCCATTGGTCGACTTCACCTCGAACACGCCGTCACCCACTTCGAGGATCGAGATGTCGAAGGTACCGCCGCCAAGGTCGTAGACCGCGATGGTCTTGTTCTCGTCCTTGTCGAGCCCGTAGGCGAGCGCGGCCGCGGTCGGCTCGTTGATGATGCGCAGCACTTCGAGGCCTGCGATCTGGCCGGCGTCCTTGGTCGCCTGACGCTGTGCGTCGTTGAAATAGGCAGGAACGGTGATGACCGCCTGCGTGACCGTTTCACCGAGATAGCTCTCGGCGGTTTCCTTCATCTTCTGCAGGATGAAGGCGGAAATCTGGCTGGGCGAATAATTGTCGCCGCCCGCTTCGACCCAGGCATCGCCGTTGTTACCCTTGACGATGTCGTAGGGGACCAGCTCCATGTCCTTCTTGGTCATGGGGTCTTCGAACCGGCGGCCAATCAGGCGCTTCACCGCGAACACGGTGTTGTCCGGGTTGGTGACTGCCTGGCGCTTGGCCGGCTGGCCGATCAGGCGCTCATTGTCCTTGGTGAAGGCGACGATCGACGGAGTGGTGCGTGCACCTTCCGCGTTTTCGATGACCTTGGGTTTGCCCCCATCCATGACCGCGACACACGAGTTGGTCGTACCGAGGTCGATACCGATTACTTTTGCCATGATACCCCGCATCCGTTTGGCTATGTTGGACACTGCCCAGCGCGGCACCCCCGTTATGGGCGATGCCACTCGGCAGCTCTGGTTGAGCCGCGGATATAGGTGCGCTTGTTCTTGGCACAAGAGACGCCAGCGCCTAGTCGTGCACAGAGACGTTCGTGAGGGAGAAGCTTGAGATGAAATCGATTTACGCCGCCATCGCGCTGGGCCTTGGCACCGTGGTGCTCGCAGGCTGTTCGCAAGAGGAGCAGAAGACCGAAGAGGCCGCCTCTCCGCTGAGCGCCACCGAAGGCAAGCTCTACCTGCCCGCCGTGGAAGGCAATCCGGGCGCGGTTTACTTCAAGCTGAAGAACGACAGCGACCGCGCGATCGCGGTGCGCCGCGCCGACGTGGAAGGCGCCGCACGCGCGGAATTGCACGATTATATGGAATACGACAAAACCGAGATGGGCTCTATCGGGATGGTCACCGTGGAGCCGGGCCAGACCGTTTCGTTCGAGCCGGGCGGCAAGCACGTGATGGCATTCGACCTCTCGCCCGACCTCAAGCCCGAAAGCGTCACCTCGGTCACGCTGACGATGGCGGGCGGCACGACCATGTCGTTCGACGTCGACGTGCTGCCCGCCGACGCGGAGCGCTGATCGCGGCCATTCGACCAGCGTCATGGACCATCCGATAGACGCCACGTCGCACGACGCACCGGTCGCTCCCTGCCCTGCGGGTGGGGAGCGGCGGCTGACCGAAGGCGAGGTCGCGCTGGCGCGTTCCGTCTTCGGTACCGCGATCGATTATCGCAAGGTCACCATCCGGCGCCGCAAGTGGGCGTTCTTCCAGCCGAAGAACACCACCATGGCGCCCAGCGGCCACCTGCATTTCCACCCCGATTCAGCGGCCTATTGCAACGATTTTTCGGTCGGCGACCACCATTCGAAGGGGCATTTCATCCACGAGATGACGCATGTGTGGCAGACGCAGAGCAGGGGCGAATGGTACCTGCCGCTGCACCGCCACCCGTGGTGCCGTTACGACTACAGCCTCAAGCCCGGCTGGCGGCTGGAGAAATACGGGATCGAACAGCAGGCCGAAATCGTGAAGCACGCCTTCTGGCTGCGGAGCGGCGTGCGCGTTGCGGGCATTGGCAATCCAGAGGCTTACGCGCTGCTGGTGCGCTTCCCCGGCGCGGGTGGATGACGTAGCGGCAGCCCCTTGAGGCACGCTGTGTTGCTTGATACGCAACACCTGTCCGGGCGGCCCAACCCGCGCCCGGCTCAATGGTCTCAACAATGGAGCTGAGCAATTACGGCATGTCGCGGGAACGCGGCTACCTTTCGCATTACGAAATCGATTCGATCACCCTTCCCGGCGATTTCGCCCCGATCACGCAAGCTGCGGGAGAGCTTTCCGCACTGCTGACCACGGGCCGCGTGCGCCACTGGCTCGACGCGCTGCCCGACCCGCAGATCGGCGAATGGGCCAAGGACGCGCCCGAGGAAGAGGTCCGCACCGCGATGGTGCACTATTCCTTTCTGGTGCAGGCCTATGTGTGGGGCGAGGACGACCCGCCCGCGCACCTGCCCGCCAACCTTTCCCGACCGATGGTCGCGCTGGCCGAACGGCTCGGCCAAGCGCCGCTGCTGCCCTATTCGGGCTACGTGCTCGACAACTGGTACCGGATCGACAAGTCGGGCCCGGTCACGCTCGACAATATCGCGATGTACCAGAACTTCTACGGCGGCGCGGACGAGAACTGGTTCGTGCTGGTCCACGTCGCGATCGAGGCCGAAGCCGGCGTGCTGCTCGACAATGCGGCGAAGCTGGTCACCGTGTGCCGCGACGGTGACGAGGATACCGCACTCACGCTGCTGCGGGAGATGGATGAAGCGTGGGAGCGGATTTACGCCCACTTCGCGCGGATGCCCGAGAGGTGCGATCCCTACGTCTATTTCCACCGCGTGCGCCCCTATATCCACGGCTGGGCGAACAACCCGGCGCTCGCTGGTGGGCTGATCTACGAAGGGATCGAGAAGTTCGGCGGCAAGCCGCAGGCGTTTCGCGGGCAGACCGGGTCGCAATCCTCGATCGTCCCGGCGATGGATGCGCTGTTCCAGGTCGGCCACAGCGACGACCCGCTCAAGAGCTTCCTCGACGAATTGCACGCCTACCGCCCGGTCGAGCACCGGCGTTTCATCGAGGATCTCGCAGAACAATCGACGCTGCGCAGCTTCGTCGCCGACAGCGGCAATGCGGCGCTGAAGGACGCCTTCAACGCCTGTCTCGAACAGGCGGCGCGGTTCCGCACGCGGCACCTCGAATACGCGGCGAGCTATATCAACAAGCAGGCGGGCAGCATCGCGGGCAACGACCCCGATGTCGGCACCGGCGGCACGCCTTTCATGAAGTACCTCAAGAAGCACCGCGACGAGAACCGCGCGCAGGTGGTCGACTGATATTGGTCTGAAACGAAAAGGGCCGCCCCTCGCGGGGCGGCCCTCCAACCAAACCTGGGTACGCGATCAGTAACGCGGATCGGCGGGGTAGCCGCGCGTGCCGAAGCAATCCTCGTCGAGATAGCCGTCGCGGTCGTAACCGTCGCAGCGATCGTTCTTGTCGACGAAATAGCCGGCCAGCGCGCCTGCCGCGGCACCGGCCAGCGCATATTGGACCACATCGCCACCGGTAACGGCGGCGATGCCTGCGCCCAGCGCAGCACCGCCCGCGCCACCTTCTGCGGCGTAGTTTTCCGCACAGGCGCTCAGCGAAACGGCCGAAATCAGGGCAACGGGGATCAGGGCAAAACGGGACTTCATGGGGGCTCTCCTCTGGACCTTCTGCAGGTTCAAAAGGTCGAACGCCCCTGAAGTTCCGATCCGGCGTGCTAGTCGGGCTTCTTGGCCACGCCGACCAGAGCCGGGCGCAGCAGACGGTCCTTGATCATATAGCCCGCCTGCATTTCCTGGATCACGGTGCCCGGTTCGGCATCGTCGCTCGGGATTTCCATCATCGCCTGGTGCACGTTGGGATCGAGCGGCAGGCCCTTGGCCGCCACGCGCGTCACGCCGTGCTGGCCGAACACGCGATCGAGCTCGCGCTGGGTTGCTTCGATCCCGGCGACGAGGCCCTTGAACTTGTCGTCTTCGCGCAATTCCTCGGGGATCGATTCGATCGCGCGCACGAGGTTGTCCGACACCGACAGGATATCGCGGGCAAAACCGGTCGCGGCGTAGGCGCGGCTGTCGGCCACGTCCTTTTCGAGCCGCCGCCGCACGTTCTGCGTCTCGGCGCGCGCGTAGAGCACTTCCTGACGCGCGGTATCGAGATCGTCCTTCAGCTTGGCGAGCGCCTCGCTCAGATCATCGGCGCCGTTCTCGTCCTCGTCATCCTCGTCGCCGCTCTGATCGCGCAGATGCTCGGGCACGCCCGCCAGCTCGCGTTCGATCTCTTCGTCGAGGACGGCCTCGTCCTGAACAGCCTCTTCCTTGGGTTTGTTTTCGTCTTGCATAGGTCTTCGTGAAACTGCCCTGTTAGCCAGTCAATCGCCCCAGTGATTGTGCGGTAAAATCGACCATGGGAACGATGCGAGCGTAGTTCAAGCGCGTGGGGCCGATAACCCCCAACACGCCGACTACGTTCCCGTCCCGGTCTCGGAAAGGCGAGGCGATAACAGATGAACCGCTGAGCGCGAAGAGGCGATTTTCGCTGCCTATGTAAATGCGCGTAGCCTGCGCATCGCGCGCGCGTTCGAGCACGTCGGCCACCGCGCGCTTGTTCTCCAGTTCGTCGAGCAACTGGCGCACCCGCTCGACATCGACGACCGCCTCGTCGTCGAGCAGCTTGGCCTGCCCGCGCACGATGAACACCGGGCTGCGATCGGCATCCTCGCTCCACATCGCGATCCCGCGCTGCACGAGGTCGGCGGATGCTTCGTCGAGCGCGCTGCGCCCGCTGGCGATCTCCGCCTCGATATCCTTCAGCGCTTCGCCGAGGCTGCGGTTCGCGAGCCGGGCGGAGAGGTAGTTGGATGCACTGTCGAGCGCGGCGCGATCGACCCCGGCGATCTCGATCAGCCGGTTTTCCACCTGCCCGTTGGCATCGACCAGCACTGCCAGCGCGCGCCCGCGGTCGAGCGCGACGAAGCTCATCTGTGCCAGCCGCCGCTCCGCGGTGGGGACGAGCACCATGCCCGCCGCGCCCGAGAGGTCGGACAGCATCGAGCTGGCCGCTTCGAGCCGCTGTTCGAGCGGGCCGGGATCGCCCAGCCGCGCCTCGATCGCGCGGCGTTCCTCCATGCTCGGCTGCGTGATCTGCATCATCCCGTCGACGAACAGCCGCAGCCCGCTTTCGGTCGGCTTGCGCCCGGCGGACACATGCGGGGCGGCAAGCAGGCCGAGCTTTTCGAGATCGGCAAGCACCGACCGGATCGAGGCAGGCGACAGGTCGACCGCCCCACCCTCTGCCAGCGTCTTCGAACCGATCGGCTGTCCGGTCGCGAGATACTGCTCGACCACCAGACGAAAGATATCGCGCGTACGGTCGGTCAGTTCGGTGAGCGGCGGGGTGGTCATCGTCAGAATGTCCCCAATTCGTCGACGTAGTGATCTTCGGTGAAGTGGGCGCGTTTGAAGACGCTTTGTCTGGCAGCCCATGCTGCATCGATAGCGGTTTGTTTGGCGATGGAATGGCACGAAGAATCGAGAGCTACCTCCCGCCGTTCGCCGCTGACCATGACGATTTCCAGTGTGACGCCACCCCCGTCGTACATTGTTCCGTGACAGGGGATTTTGGGTTCCACCAGGTAAGATTGCAGATCGGACGCGTCTGCGTGTTCGGCCTCGAGACGGCCTCGAACCACTTCCGGTTCTTCCGTTGTGAGGCGGTTATATCTGGTGACCCGAGTAAGACTTGTCATCAGTTTTCGCGCCAGTTCGGGGTCGGTGAGCTCCACTCTCCCACGGTAATCCCACTGGGGCCAATCCGGATTTGCGCCCTTCTTCGGTACGGGATCGGAAATCAGCAGCGTGCCATTCCGGTTGATCGTAACGGCGCGCGCGGGGGCATCGCTCCAACTGCTGTAAGGCAGGATCGTTACCGAGCCGACCGCATCGTCCGGTTGCACGACCTTCCACGGGTCGCACGCAAGGTCGTCATCGAAATAATGCGCGATCCCTTCCCGGGCGAGTGCGAGGTTGAATTCCCCGCCTGGCGAATAGCTGCACTCGTCACTCACCGTAGCAAAGCTCGCCGTGCCGAGCAGGCCCAGTACGATGACCGCCAGCAGGATCTTGAGGCTGCGCATAAGGGCAAAGCTAACCGCGCCCGGCCTCCTATCCAAGCGGGCATTTCAAGGGATCGCTTGCCGGCTTCCCTCAATCCGCATCCGGATCGACGATGGCCGAGTAGGCATCCTCGGCTTCGCTGAGCTTGTCGAGCGAGCGATCCACGCCGTAGCATCCGTAATAGATGCTGATCCGGTTGGCGTCGTCCCAGGTGTAGCCGCCATAGGGCCCGTCGGTCGGCGCACCGCTGCAATAGATCGAGCGGTCCTCTGCATTCTCGAGCGGCTTGAGCGCAGCATAGGCCGCGCGATAGCCCTCCACTCCCAGCTCGCGCCGCGTGGTTTCGGTCACCTCGCCCGAGTTGAAATCGAGCCGTTCGACAAGGAAGGCCCCGTCGGGTTTGAGCTGCGAACGATAGACCTGCCGCCCCCATGAGGTGACCTCGTGGAAGATGACGGGGCACTGCGCGCCGCAATCGGCGGTCGCGCTGTCCGCGCTCGCTACGGCGGCATCGTCTGCCACCCCGACGCAGCCCGCCAGCAGCAACGCAATGGCGACTGGAAAACGCATGATCGAACCTCCCCGTGATGTGCCGACGCGAGACGCCTAGTCGCCCCGTCTGCCGTAGTTCTGTCGCTGATCGTCGCTGCCGACAAGATCATCCACGGGCAGTTCCTCCCACGCCTTGTAGATCGCCTCGCTCCTGTCCGCGAGGCCCGGCTGGCGGCAGCCCATATACCAGTTGAGCGTGACCGGCTCTTCCCCCGGATCGCGCCAGGTGACCGTCACGCTGGGCGAATCCGTCGCCACCATCGCATCGCAATTGTCGTAGCCATAGCTCACGGACTTTTCCGGGCGGAACGCTGCGAGGCGGCGCGCGAAGGCACGGTATTCCTCCTCGCTTGCGATGAACCGGGCATCGCCGCGCTGCGCCACGAAGCCGCCGCCGTGGTATGTGCCGGTGCCCTCTGGCGTCACCGACAGCTCGAAGTCCGGGCAGAAACCGAAGCAGGGGCCCACTTTGAAGTCGATCGTCGACTGGGGTTGGGCGACCGGTCCCTCGCCGGGCGTGACACAGCCGGACAATGCGAGAGCCGCGACGGTTATCGGGAGAAGTCGAATCATGACGGGTGCCTTTCGTGGCGTGGGACTGCCGTGATGGGGCATGTCCACTGGCCACCCGATGAATAGGCCGCTAGGGCGCGTGCGACCAGTCAATCCAGAGGATTTCCCCCATGCGACCTTCAGGCCGTGCGCCCGACCAAATGCGCGCCATCTCCATCGAAACCGGCTTCACCAAACACGCCGAGGGCAGCTGCCTGATCAGCTTCGGCGATACCCGCGTGCTGTGCACCGCGAGCGTCGAGAACTCCGTGCCGCCGTGGATGCGCGGCAAGGGTGCCGGCTGGGTCACCGGCGAATACTCGATGCTCCCGCGCGCCACGCACACGCGCGGCAGCCGCGAGGCGGCGCGCGGCAAGCAGTCGGGCCGGACGCAGGAAATCCAGCGGTTGATCGGGCGCTCCCTGCGCGCGGTGGTCGACATGAAGAAGCTCGGCGAGCGACAGATCACGCTCGATTGCGACGTGATCCAGGCCGATGGCGGCACCCGCACCGCGTCGATCTCGGGCGCGTGGGTCGCCCTGCGGCTGGCCATCGACGGGCTCAAGAAATCGGGCGCGATCCTCGAAGACCCGATCATGGGCAAGATCGCCGCGGTCTCTTGCGGTATCTACAAGGGCACGCCCGTGCTCGATCTCGATTACGACGAGGACAGCTCGGCCGATGCCGACGCCAACTTCGTGCTGATCGAAGGCGGCAAGATCGCCGAGGTACAGGCCACCGCCGAAGGCGCGACCTATGACGAGGAAGCGCTGCTGCGCCTCCTGCGCCTCGCGCAGATGGGCTGCGGCGATATCTTCAAGGCGCAGGACGCGGCGGTGCGGGGATGACACCTCCCTCCCCTCGTCATCCCCGCGAAGGCGGGTATCCAGATAAGCTTTCCGAGGATCGGCAAGGTTGCATGGGCCCCTGCCTTCGCAGGGGCGACGGAGGGGTACCATGACCAGACGCATCGGCTCGGGCAAGCTCGTCATCGCGACGCATAATGCGGGCAAGATGAAAGAGATTTCGGCCCTGCTCGCGCCCTATGGGGTGGAGTGCCTCTCTGCCGGTGCGCTCGGCCTGCCCGAGCCCGAGGAAACGGGCACGACCTTCGTCGAGAATGCGCTGATCAAGGCGCGCGCTGCAGCGCAGGGTTCGGGCATCGTTTCGCTGGCCGACGACAGCGGGCTGTCGGTCGCGGCGCTGGGCGGGCGTCCGGGCGTGTACACCGCCGACTGGGCCGAACGGCAGTGGTTCGAAGGCGATCCGGGGCGCGACTGGTACATGGCGATGGGCAAGGTCGAGGGCCTGCTCGCGCAGCAGGGCGCCGATGTCGATCGCAGCGCGGCGTTCCACTGCACGCTGGCGCTGGCGTGGCCTGATGGCGAATACGCGGTGTACGAAGGCATTGCGCCGGGATCGCTGACCTGGCCGCCGCGTGGGCAACTTGGCTTCGGCTACGATCCGGTATTCGTCCCTGAGGGCGGCGAGCAGACCTTTGCCGAGATCGAGCCTGCGGAAAAACACAAGATCAGCCACCGCGCGGATGCCTTCGCCAAGCTGGTCGCCGAGCAGTTCGGCTGATCGACGAACGCGAGTCCCTGAGAAAGCAGGGACCTCCCTCAGATCAGATCACTCCCCCCAGATCGAGACCCCAGCTTTCGCTGGGGATCATGTAAGTGCTACACTGACACCATGCCCGCCGCAGAGGATCTTGCGCTCTATATCCACTGGCCCTTCTGCCTGAAGAAGTGCCCCTATTGCGACTTCAACAGCCATGTTCGCGATGAGGTGGATGCCGCAGCATGGCAGGCGGCGCTGCTTGCCGATCTGAACCACGAACACACGCTGACGCAGGGCCGCCGGGTCGGGTCGATCTTCTTCGGCGGGGGAACGCCCTCGCTGATGCCGCCCGCGCTGGCGGGAGCCTTGATCGACGAGGCGGCACGGCTATGGGGCCTCGCCCCCGATGCCGAGATCACGCTCGAAGCCAATCCGACCTCCTACGAGGCGGGCAAGTTCGCCGATTTCCGCGCTGCGGGGGTCAACCGCGTGTCGCTCGGCGTGCAGTCGCTCCACGACGAGGCGCTCGCATTCCTCGGGCGCGAGCACAGCGCGACCGAGGCGATGGCGGCGGTGGCAAGCGCGCAGGAGCTGTTCGGGCGGGTCAGTTTCGACCTGATCTATGCCCGCCCAGGCCAGACCGCCAAGGCTTGGGAAGCCGAGCTGGCACGCGCCCTCGCCTTCGGCACCGAGCACTTGTCACTCTACCAGCTGACCATCGAGCCTGGCACCGGGTTTGCCGGAGCCGTCGCGCGGGGGAGGCTGGCACCGATGGACCCGGACGAGGCCGCCGACCTGTTCGTCCAGACGCAGGAGCAGACGCTGGCGGCGGGGCTCCCGGCTTACGAGGTCAGCAATCACGCGCGGCCCGGTGCTGAGAGCCACCACAACCTCATCTACTGGCGCTACCGCGACTATGTCGGGATCGGGCCGGGCGCGCATGGGCGGCGTGGCGGGATGGCGACGATACGCCACAAGAAGCCCGAAGCCTTCCTGCGCCGCGTCGGCGAGATCGGGCACGGCATGGCCGAGGAACGCGCGCTGGGGCGTGAGGAGCAATTGAGCGAGGCGCTGCTGATGGGGCTGCGGCTGGCCGAGGGTCTCGATCTGGCGACACTTGCCGCGCGGTTCGACACCGTGCCGGACGCGCTGGTCGATGCCGAGCGCGCGGCGTTCTACGCCGATCTCGGCTTCGTCGAGCGTCAGGGCGACCGGCTGACGATCACGCCGCAGGGAATGCCGCTGCTCGATGCGCTACTGGCCGAGCTGGTCCCGGCGCACCTTGTGGCCGCATGAGCGGGTTGCTGGCCCGCTGGGAAAGCCACCTCGCGAGCGAGCGCCGCCTCTCGCCGCACACCGTGCGCGCCTACGTTCGCGCGGCCGAGCGGCTGGTCGAGGCGACCGGCGAGGACGATGTGAACGCGGTCGCGAACCTCCAGGCGCCAGCGCTGCGCGCGCAGTTGGCACGCCGCCGCGCGGACGGCCTCTCCAACCGCTCCGCCGCGCGCGAACTTTCCGCGCTGCGCGCCTTCCTCTCCTTCGCCCGCTCCGAGGCGGGCGTCGCCGATGCCCAGGCCCCGCGCCTGCGCGGCCCACGCATCAAGCGTACCCTCCCCCGCCCGGTCACCCCCGACGAGGCGGTGCATCTGGCCGAGAAGGTGGGCGAAAAGCGGCGCGAGGAATGGACCGGCCTGCGCGATCGTGCGGTGCTGCTGTTGCTCTACGGCGCGGGAATGCGGCTGGGCGAGGCTTTGTCGCTGACCGGCGCGCACGCCGAACCAGGGGAGACGATCCGCGTCACCGGCAAGGGTGGCAAGGCTCGCGCAGTGCCGATCCTGCCCGCGATCCACGAGGCGATAGCCGCCTACGTCGCTGCCTGTCCCCACGATCTCGCGCCCGACAAGCCGCTGTTCCGTGGTACGCGCGGCGGTCCGCTTTCACCGGGCCTCGTGCAGCGGGCGATGGCGGAGGTGCGCGCGGAGATCGGCCTGCCCGCCAACGCCACCCCGCACGCGCTGCGCCATTCCTTCGCGACGCACCTGCTCGGCGCGGGCGCGGATCTGAGGAGCCTGCAGGAACTGCTCGGCCACGCGAGCCTGGGCTCGACGCAGATCTATACCGAGGTCGATGCCGCACGCCTGCTCGACACCTATCGCAACGCGCATCCCAGAGAAGCCGAGGCCCGCGAACGCGGCGACTAGCGTTCGGCGCGCGGCTTCCACGTCGCGAAGCGCCACAGATAGCCGGCAAGCGCGACGACCAGGATCGCGACGACGCCCCAGCCCAGCCATTCCTGCGCCTCGGCAAAGCGTCTGGCGATCCACACCGTGCCCGCAATCAGCAGCGCGTTCCAGATCGCCGAACCGGCGGCGGTGAAGACGAGGAAGCGCCACACGTTCATCCGCGCGAGCCCTGCGGGGAGCGAGATCATCGTCCGCATCACCGGCGTCGCGCGCAGCACGAACACTGCCCATTGCCCGTGTTTGCGGAAGAAGCGCACCGCGCGCTCGACATCCTCCCACTCGAGCGTCAGCCAGCGGCCCCAGCGGTCGACAACGGGGCCAAGCCGCTCGTACCCGACCCGCACGCCGATCCAGTACCACACGTAATTGCCCGCCAGCGTGCCCAGCGTGCCCGCGATCAGCAGCGGCCAGAACTGCATCCCGCCATTGGCCATCGAGAGAGCGCCCGCGCCCATGATCGCTTCGGACGGCAGCGGTGGAAAGATGTTCTCCAGCGCCATCAGGATCGCGATGCCGAGATAGCCGAGACGGTCGATGATGGTGAGGATGGCGTCATGCATGGCGGACCAATGCCCGCAGCGCGTGAAAGTTGCGAACCATGGTGTGGCGGGCGAATGCAGCTCGTCGCGCAAAAACTCAACTCACCGATGAATTACAACGTTTCATCGCGCGTTCATCTCGGCTCGTCGATAGGGATGCACGGTTGATCGCAGGGACGAACCGACCAACGGGGTCGGCCACCTGCTCACCTGCAGAGGAGATGAGGGATGGCCGGGTTTATCGAAGATAATCGTTTCGTGGTGCTGGGATCGGTCGCGATCGTGATGGTCGGCCTGATGGGGAGCGGCTTCCTGCTCGGCGACGGGTTGCGCCGTGCGAAGGAGGCCGACCGCGAGGTGACCGTGAAAGGCGTGTCCGAACGCGACGTAACCGCCGACATCGCCACCTGGACGATATCCTTCTCGGACACCGGCAACGATCTGGCGAGCGTGCAGGGCTCGGTCGACCGGCAGGCGCAGGCGGTGCGCAAGTTCTTCACCGAAGCGGGCTTCAAGCCCAAGGACTTTTCCGACAGCGATATCTCGCTGATGCGCGATCAGCCGCGCGACGCCTACGGCAATCCGCTGCCCGAAAACCTCACCGTCTCACGCTCGATCCAGCTGCGCACGAACGACGTCATGAAGGCGCGTGCGGCCTATGCGAAGCAGGCCGATCTGCTGCGCGCGGGCGTCGAAATGGGCGGCGGCTCGGTCAACTACACCTTCACCGGCCTCAACGACCTGAAGCCCGAGATGATCGCCGAAGCCAACCGCAGCGCCCGCGAAAGTGCGCAGCAATTCGCGAACGACAGCGGCGCCTCGGTTGGCAAGATCAAGACCGCCAGCCAGGGCTATTTCTCGATCAGCGCGCGCGACGGGGTGGAGTGCGAATATTGCGACTCGAGCGGCGCGAACACCCCGTTCCAGAAGGTCCGCGTGGTGACCACGGTCGCGTATGAATTGAACTGAGGCGGTGGTGGACCAGCTATCAGTCGTCGCGCGTTGTCGGATCGCCGATCACCCAGTCGAGAAAGAAGCGGCACGCTTCATCTTCTCTGGAGAACGTGCGGCGACTGTTTTTAAGGCCTCGTTCGCTGTAGAAGGTCTCCCAGCCCTCAGGGCACTGTCCCAACACATACGTCTCGGATTGGGCGTCGCCGTAGAGATCAAATGCACCTGGGCGAACACCGGTCTTCGTAAGCCGCTCATGCAGGTCTGCTCTATCCATCGCTCCTTCTTGCACGACCGACGCCGTCACACCATCCACTCGATCATCGCGTGATAACTTCGCGGCCTCGTTCTTCTCCCCCTTGAGGGGGAGGTCGGGTGGGGGTGTACTGCGATCGATGGCCGGGAGCCCCCTCCCCCAACCCCTCCCCAATGGGGAGGGGAGTTTGGCCGTTACATCTGCCGATGCCGTCGCTCCGCCGCATCCCACAGCGCGCCCGGCGTGTCGGTGCCGTTGAAGCGGTCGATCGCGACGATGCCGGTGGGCGAGGTGACGTTGATCTCGGTCAGCCATTCGCCGCCGATCACGTCGATCCCGACGAACACGAGGCCCCGTCGCTTCAGCTCGGGCCCCATCGCGGCGCAGATCTCTTCCTCGCGGTCGGTCAGCTGAGCCGCCTCGGCCGAGCCGCCCTGCGCGAGGTTGGAGCGGAACTCGCCCTCGCCCGGCTTGCGGTTGATCGCGCCCGCGACCTCGCCATCGACCAGCACGATCCGCTTGTCGCCCTCGCTCACCGTGGGGAGGAAGGCCTGCACCATGTGCGCCTCGGGCCATTGCCTGTCGAACACCTCGGACAGCGCCGACAGGTTCGTGCCGTGCTCGTCGATCTTGAAGATCGCCTTGCCGCCATTGCCGTGCAGCGGCTTGACCACCACCGCGCCGTGTTTCTTCTGGAAGGCCTGAATATCGGCGAGGCGGCGCGCGATCAGCGTCGGCGGCATGAAGCGCGCGTAATCGAGCACGAACATCTTTTCGGGTGCGTTCACAACCTCGCGCGGGTCGTTGACCACCAGCGTGGTGCCCTTCAGCCGGTCGAGCAGGAAGGCGGCGGTGATATAGCCGAGATCGAACGGCGGGTCCTGCCGCAGCCAGACGACGTCGATATCGCGCGCAAGGTCGATCGTCCGGCGCTCGCCCAGCCATTCGTAGTGATCGCCCTCCACCCGCTGCACGCGCAGGGGCCGCGCGAAGGCGGTGATCTTGCCCGCCGGGCTGCCATCGCTTTCCCACGCGAGGCTCTGCACGTCGTAGTGCCACACCTCGTGCCCGCGCTCCTGCGCCGAGAGCATCAGCGCAAAGCTGGAATCGCCCGCGATCTTGACGCTCTCGATCGGGTCCATCTGGAAGGCGGTGCGTAGGGTCATATCGATTCCTTCGTCACCCCCGCGAAGGCGGGGGTCCAGCTAAGCTTGCCCGGTTGCGCATCCGGCGAGTCCAACTGGGCCCCTGCCTGCGCAGGGGCGAGTGTCGGTTCACGGCATCCAGGCATTGGCGATGTGGCGAGGCGGCGCGCCGGGTGCAAGCAGGATCACGTCGATCCTGATGTCCTCTCCACTAGTCGCATATTCGTGCGCCACCGCGCCCGCCGCCGCCGCGACCCGCGCAAGGCGGCGTTCGTCGATCGCCAGATCGAGATCGAGCACGCTGCGCCGCCACTTGACCTCGACGAAGGCGACCAGCCCTTCGCGCCGCGCGATCAGGTCGATTTCGCCGAGCGGGGTCTTGCGGCGGCGGTCGAGAATTGCCCACCCCTCGCCTTCGAGCCAGCGCGCGGCTTCCTCCTCGCCCCCGCGACCGGCCTTTTCGGCACGCTCGCGCTTCTGGCTGCTCACCCGGCCGATCCCTGGCGCAGTTCCATCGCCCGGGCGTAGAGCGCCTTGCGATCCGCGCCGGTCGCCTTGGCCACCTTCGCCGCTGCCTGCGAAGGCTTCTCGCTCTGCAAAGCCTCGCGCAGCAGCGCATCGACATCGGCCTCGCTCGCCTCGGTCTCCTGCGGCGGTTCGACCAGCAGCACGATCTCGCCCCTCGGCGGCTTCGCTTCGTAATGCGCGATCAGCGCCGCTGGCGTATCGACCCGGCATTCCTCGTGCATCTTGGTCAGCTCGCGTGCGACACCCACGCGCCGCCCCGGCAGTGCGCTATCGATCGCATCGAGGCTCTTGAGCAGCCGCCCGGCGCTCTCGTAGAACACCAGCGTCGCGTCGATCGCGCCGAGTTCGGCGAGCATATCCGCCCGCCCCTTCTCCTTCACCGGCAGGAAGCCTGCGAACAGGAACCGGTCGCTCGGCAGCCCGGCAAGCGTGATCGCGGCAATCGCGGCGCACGGGCCGGGGATGGTCTGGATTTCCACCCCCGCTTCGCGCGCGGCGTTGACCAGGCGGTATCCGGGGTCGGAGATCAGCGGCGTACCCGCATCGCTCACCAGCGCGACCGCGCGCGTCCCCATGCTCTCGATCAGGCGGGCGCGATCGCGCTCGTCGGCGTGGTCGTTGTAGCGCCACAGCGGCTTCGACAGGCCGAGGTGCCGCATCAGCTTGCCCGTCACGCGCGTATCCTCGCACGCGACACCGTCACACCGCGTCAGCACGTCGACTGCCCGCAACGTTATGTCGTCCAGATTGCCAATCGGGGTCGCAACGATGTAGAGGCCGGGCGCAAGGGCGGCGTGGGTTCGGGCGTCGCTGGTATCATTCACGCTTCCAGCAATGGACCAAGCAATGGGATATCCGCAAGCATGATGGGTCTACGCAACCTCCACCGCCTGATCCTGATCTTCGGGACGGGCTTGTTGCTCGCAGGTTGCCAGCTCATTCCCAATGTCGAGGCGCCGACCACATCGACCCCGCCTGCCACGCGCCAGCCCGGCCCGGTGACCAGCGATGCGCGGACCCCGCCGCCGATCCCGCGCGACGGGCAGACGACCACCGCTCCGCTGCCGCAGGATGGCCAGGCGCGCCACCGCATCGCGCTGCTGGTGCCGACCACGGGGCCCAACGCAAGGGTCGGCCAGTCGATCGCCAACGCGACCACCATGGCGCTGCTCGACACCAATGCCAGCAACCTGCGCATCACCACCTACGACACCGCCGACAATCCGGGCGTTGCCGCGCGCCGCGCTCTGCTCGAAGGCAACCAGCTGATCCTCGGCCCGCTGCTCGGCAGCGATGTGGCGGATGTGGTCGCGGTTGCGCGCCCGGCGGGCGTCCCGCTGATTTCCTTCTCCAACGACGCCAGCGTCGCCTCGCCTGAGGTGTACCTGATGGGGCTGACCCCGGCGCAATCGGTCGCCCGCACGGTCGGCTTTGCGCATGCCCAGGGCGCGCGCAGGTACGGCGCGCTGGTGCCCGAGGGCGAGTATGGCCGCCAGGCGGAACTGGCGCTGATGTCCGCCGTGCGCGACCATGGCGACAGCCTCGTCGCGACCGAACGCTATTCGCGCAACGAAGGCTCTGCGGCGAGCGCGGCGCGCAGGCTGCGTGCGCGGGGCGGCTTCGATACGGTGATGATCGCCGACAGCCCGCGCCTCGCCATCGCGGCGGCGGCCGAGCTGCGCGGCGACGGCGGCCTCGTGCCGCGCCTGCTCGGCACCGAATTGTGGAGCGGCGAGGCCGATATTCCCGCTGCGGGCGTGATGAACGGCGCGCTGTTCTCTGCGGTGTCGGACGATCGCTACCGCAATTTTGCGACCAGCTATCGCAACCGCTTCGGCGGCTCGCCCTACCGGATCGCGACGCTCGGCTACGACAGCGTGCTGCTCGCGCTGCGGGTCGCGAGCAATGGCTGGCCGGCGGGCACGCCCTTCCCGACCAGCGAGCTGACCGCGCGCGGCGGCTTCCTCGGCCTCGACGGTGCGTTCCGCTTCGAAAGCAACGGCACGGCGGAGCGCGCGCTCGAAGTGCGCGAGGTGCGCGACGGAGACCTGGTGGTAGTGTCGCCCGCGCCGGACAATTTCTGAGCCGCGCTACCCGCTGAATTCTGCGGACAGCGCGCACGCTCCGCTTGTCTAGCGGTGCGCCCGGCCCCACTGTCGGACCATGTCCGATGATCTGTTCGACGGTACGCCGACCTCCAGCGGCGATTACGATTCCTCCTCCATCGAGGTGCTCGAAGGGCTAGAGCCCGTGCGCCGCCGCCCCGGCATGTATATCGGCGGGACGGACGACCGCGCGCTGCACCACCTCGCCGCCGAAGTGCTCGACAACTCGATGGACGAGGCGGTCGCGGGCCACGCATCGCGCATCGAAGTCCGGCTGGAGGAAGGCAACCGCCTGACCATCGCCGACAACGGCCGCGGCATGCCGGTGGACGAGCATCCCAAGTTTCCGGGCAAGTCGACGCTCGAGGTGATCCTCTCAACGCTCCACTCAGGCGGCAAGTTTTCGGGCAAGGCCTACGCGACCAGCGGCGGCCTGCACGGCGTCGGCGTCAGCGTGGTCAACGCGCTGTCCGAACACACGCGGGTCGAGGTGGCGCGCGACAAGACGCTTTACGCGCAGGAATTCTCGCGCGGGCAGACGCTCGGCCCCATCGAGACTATCGGCGCAGCGCCCAACCGGCGCGGCACCACGGTCAGCTTCACGCCAGACCCGGAGATTTTCGGCGAGCGCAAGTTCAGTGCGAAGCGGCTGTTCCAGCTCGCGCGGTCGAAGGCGTACCTGTTCGCAGGCGTCGAAATCCGCTGGAAATGCGCGCCCTCGCTCGCCAGCGACGATGTGCCAGAGGAAGACACGTTCAAGTTCCCCGGCGGGCTTGCCGATCACCTCACGCAGCGGATCAACGGGCGCGAGTGCGTCACCGCAGAACCCTTCGCCGGGAGCCAGGATTTCCCGGAAACGAACGGCACTTCGCAGGGGCGCGTCGAATGGGCGATCGCCTGGCCGCTGTTCTCCGAAGGCGCGACGAGCTGGTACTGCAACACCGTGCCCACCCCCGATGGCGGGACGCACGAGCAGGGCCTGCGCAACGCGCTGACCAAGGGCCTGCGCGCGTTCGGCGATCTGGTCGGCCAGAAGAAGGCGAAGGACATTTCGGCGGACGACGTGATGGCGGGCGCCGAGGTGCTGCTGTCGGTCTTCATCCGCGATCCGCAGTTCCAGAGCCAGACCAAGGACCGCCTCACCTCGCCCGAAGCGGCCAAGCTGGTCGAAAACGCGGTGCGCGACCATTTCGACCACTTCCTCGCGGACAATATGGATCGCGGCAAGGCGCTGCTCGGCGAAGTGATGGAGCGCATGGACGAGCGTCTGCGCCGCCGCGCCGAGCGCGAGGTGAAGCGCAAGACCGCTACCAACGCCAAGAAACTGCGCCTGCCGGGCAAGCTGACCGATTGTTCGGGCGAGACCGGCGCGGAGACCGAGCTTTTCATTGTCGAGGGCGATTCCGCGGGCGGCAGCGCCAAGCAGGCGCGCGACCGTAAGACGCAGGCGATCCTGCCGATCCGGGGCAAGATCCTCAACGTCGCGAGCGCCAGCGCCGACAAGATCCGCGCCAACAGCGAAATCGCGGACCTGATCCTCGCGCTAGGCTGCGGCGTGCGCAAGGACTGCGACGCCGATCAGCTGCGCTACGACCGCGTGGTCATCATGACCGACGCCGACGTCGACGGCGCGCATATCGCGACGCTGCTGATGACGTTCTTCTTCCAGGAAATGCCCGATCTGGTGCGCAAGGGGCACCTGTTCCTGGCCCAGCCTCCGCTCTACCGCCTGACCGCTGGCAAGGAGAGCCGCTACGCCCGCGACGAGGAGCACCGGCGCGAGCTGGAAGAGACCGTTTTCAAGGGCAAGAAAATCGAGATTTCGCGCTTCAAGGGCCTCGGCGAAATGAACCCCGCGCAGCTGCGCGAGACCACCATGCACCCCGACAGCCGCAGCCTGATCCGCATCACCTTGCCCCCCGAGTTCGAAGACCGCGCGGCGGTGAAGGAACTTGTCGGCCAGCTGATGGGCCGCAACCCGGAACACCGCTTCCAGTTCATCCAGAACAAGGCGGGCGATCTGGATCGGGAATTGATCGATGCGTGAGGTTGCATTCCCCTCATCCAGGCGCCGCTAGTCGCTGACGCGACAAGCTCTACCATCCTTCTCCCTAGGGAGAAGGAGCGCGGCGATCCTCCTTCTCCCATGGGGAGAAGGATACGCAGGCTCGGCGCGAAGCGCTTAGCCGGAGTTGGATGAGGGGCCGATGCGCCGATCAAGCTCGGCCAGCACGCCATCGATGTTCTCCAGCACCTCGTGGTTCCAGAAGCGCACCATGCGGTAGCCTTCGCTTTCCAGCCATTGCGTTCGCGTCCGGTCGACCTCCTCCGAATGCTGCCCGCCATCGACCTCGATGAGCAGCCGCAATTCGTGGCAGTAGAAATCGACGATGTAGCACCCCAGCGGTACCTGCCTGCGGAATTTCAGGTTACGGAACTGGCGGTTGCGCAGGTGCGACCAGAGCAGCGCCTCGGCATCGGTGGACGCCTTGCGCAGGGCACGGGCCCGCTTGACCTGCTTCACTCCCTGCTCCCCTCATCCAACTCCGGCTAGGCAGCAAAGCTGCCAACCCTCCATATCCTTCTCCCCACGGGAGAAGGAGGATCGCCGCGCTCGTTCTCCTTGGGGAGAAGGATAGCATAGCTTGTCGCATCAGCGACTAACGTTGCTTGGATGAGGGGCCAGCTACGAAAAAACTTTCCCTCCCCCCTGTAAGAAATCCTCCCGCTCGGCGACTAAAGGGGCATGACCGGGCAACAGGCCAGACTTTACCAGCAGGCGGGCGAGCAGTTCGCTCCCGCAATCGCGCGGCTCTCCCGGGCGATGGAGCGCGATGCCGACAAGGCGCGCGATCTGGAGCAGGACATTCACCTCGAGCTGTGGCGCAGCTTCGAACGGTTCGACGGGAATTGCGCGCTCAAGACCTGGGTCTTCCGCGTCGCGCATAATGTCGCGGCGGATCATGTGGGTCGGCACAACCGTCGCCCGGCCACGGTCGATATCGACGAGATGGACACTCTCCCCGCCGCCAACGCGGGGGAAGCGGCGCTGGCGGAAAGCCACGCGCTGACCCGCCTCCACGCGATCATCCGCACGCTCGCGCTGCTCGACGCGCAGGTCATCCTGCTGTGGCTCGAAGGGCATTCGGGAGCCGAGATCGCCGAAGTGACCGGCCTTTCCAGCGGCGCGGTTGCCACGCGGCTCTCGCGCCTGCGCGAGAAGCTGGCCGTCCAATTCGAACTCCCGGAGGATCGAGCATGACCGATAATCTCCAGACGCTGTGGCACGCACAGAATGCCGCCGACACATTCACACAACCGGGGGATCTGATGGACCGTACCAGCACTTTCGAGCGGCAGGTTCGCCGCCGCAACCTTATCGAATATGCCGCAGGCGGGTTCGTGCTCGCAATCTCCATCCCGGCTGCCGTGCTCTTCGCGAGCATCGGCATCACCGGCATGGCGCTGTCGATGGCGCTGGTCGCGCTTGGCGTGTTGGTCGTCCTGTGGAACCTGCACCGCCGCGCGTCCGCCGAAATGCGTCGCCCCGAAGTGGAATGCCGCACGCACCTGCTCGCGCAGTATCGCCGGCAGGCGGATGCTCTGCGCAAGGTGCCGCTGTGGTATATCGGGCCGCTTATCCCCGGCGTGCTGGGGGTTTACGCGACGGTCGCGTTCATGGCCGTCGGGCAGGTCGGCGTGTGGGACATCGCAGAGCACATCGGCCTGCCGCTCGCCGCCACGCTGGCCTTCTTCGGCTTCGTCGTCTGGCTCAACCTGCGCGCCGCGCGCAAGCTGGACGAGCAGGCGAAGGCGCTCGAGGGGGCGCTGGAGGGGGCGTGATCTCAGCCGCTCCCCACCTCGGTATGCACGTGCAGGTGCCCCTCCAGCGTCTTGTGGACGGGGCACTTGTCGGCGATCTCGATCAGCTTCGCGCGGTCCTCTTCGGTCAGGTCGTCGCCCATGAGGGTGATGACGCGGTGGAGCGCCTGCACCTTCGCCTCGTCATCCTCGCAATGATCGCAATCGCGCCAGTGGTCGCGATCATGCGTCACGGCGATGCGCGTGCCTTCGAAGGGCATGCCCTTGCGCTCCGCATACATTTTCATCGTCATCGCGGTGCAGGTGCCCAGCGCGGCGAGCAGCAGGTCGTAGGGCGACGGGCCGGTATCGTCGCCGCCGTAGCTGCGCGGCTCGTCTACCAGAAAACGGTGCGAGACGGTGTGCACCTCGGTGCCGAACTTGCCGTTGCCGGTGCACACCACGACGCCACTTTCGGGCATCGGCCAGTTGTCCTTCAGCGGCAGGTAGCGCGCACCCCAGGCGGCGATCATGTCAGCGATGAACTGCGCGTCCTGCGCATTGGTCAGCAGATGATCCGCCCCGGCGAGGCTGATGAAGCTCTTGGGATGCTTGGCCTCCTGAAACAGCGTGGAGGCATTCTCGATCCCGACGATCTCGTCGGTCGGCGAATGCGCGATCAGGATCGGCAGGCGCAGCCGCGCGACCTCGGCAGGCAGGTCGATCGCGCGCGTCTTGTCGAGGAATTCGCGGCTCAGGTGGAAGGCACGCCCGGCGATGGTCACCTCGCCCTGCCCGTCGCGTTCGATCGCGGCAATGTCGCCCTTGATATTGCCCAGCACATGCGGGACGTCCGCCGGAGCGCCGATGGTGGCGATCGCCGCGATCCGGTCGCGCCCGATGATATCCGCAGCTGCCAGCACCGCCGCGCCGCCCAGGCTGTGCCCGATCAGCAGGATTCCATCGCCGAAACGATCGTACAGGTGCTGCGCCGAGGCGACCAGATCCTCGACGTCGCTGGCAAAGCCCGCGCGGCCGAAATCGCCGCCGCTGCCGCCCAGCCCGGTGAAGTCGAAGCGCAGCGTTGCGATCCCCTGCCGCGCCAGCGCGCGCGTCACCTCGACCGCCGCCTTGCTCTGCTTGGTGCAGGTGAAGCAATGCGCGAACAGCGCCGCCCCGCGCACCAGCCCGGTAGGCAGTTCGAGCGCCCCGGCAAGCTCGTACCCGCGGCTCGTCGGAATCGTCATCTGTTCGGTCGGCATTGCGTCTCCTTAGGTCGTGGCCGCGATTGTTCGCGCGATACGGCGGGGACATCGCGGCCAGCCTTGACCTCGCAGGTGCGAAGCCGATGATAAAGGACAATCCAGGGAGAAAAAGCATGTTCCGTCACGCACTTGTCGCTTTCGCGGCCACCGCACTTCTGGCGACACCGGGGGCGGCTCAGGCGCCCGGGAGCGCGCAGGAGCAGGCCGATACCCGCCTCGCCGACCGCGCGGCCGATGTGGTCGCGCTCATGAAGGGCGTAGGCGATGCCAACGAGGTTTTCGCCGACAGCTTCCTCGCGCAGGTATCGGCGGAGCAGTTCGCCACGATCAGCGAGCAGCTCGGCGCGCAGCTCGGGCCCCTCGTGGGCCTCGAATCGATCGAGCCGACCGGGCCCACCACGGGCACCATCACCCTGCGGTTCGAGAAGGCGCTCGCTGCCGGCCCGTTCGGCATCGAGGCCGAGGCACCCTACCGGGTGAACACCCTGCTGCTGAACAATATCAAGCCCGTCGCCACGGGCCCGGACAGCATCTCTGCCGATATGGACGCGCTCTCGGGCAGCAAGGCGGCGTGGTTCGGCCCGCTCGATGGCGATCCGGTCTTCACCTATGGCGATGCGGAGAAGCCGTTCGCGATCGGCTCCACCTTCAAGCTCTACGTGCTCGCGGCGCTGTCGCGCGCGGTCTCCGAAGGGCGGCTCGCGTGGGACGATGTGGTGACGCTCGACGCAAAAAGCTTTCCCAGCGGGATCATGCAGGAATGGCCCGACGGCGCGCCGGTGACGGTGCAGACAGCGGCGACGCTGATGATCTCGATCAGCGACAACACCGCGACCGACCTCATGATAAAGACGGTGGGCCGCGATGCGGTGGAGGCGGAAATGCGCGCGAGCGGCCATGTCGACCACGGCAAGACGCTGCCCTTCCTGACCACGCGCGAGATGTTCGTCATCAAGGCGAGCGGCGAGGGAGAAGCCTACGCCGCCGCCAACGAGGCCGAGCGCCGCGCGATGCTCGCCACGCTGGATCTGGAGGACATCGACGAGGATCGGTTTCTCGAAACCTTCACCTCGGGCACGCCGGTGCTGATCGACGATATCGAGTGGTTTGCGAGCATGACCGATCAGCGCGCGCTGATGCGCGTGCTGGCTGCGCTGCCCGACGATACCGCGCGGCGGATCATGGCCGTGAACCCCGTGTTCGACGAGGACGAGACCGCGAACTGGGATTACGTAGGGTACAAGGGCGGTTCCGAGGCCGGGGTGCTCAACATGAGCTGGCTGCTGCGCGACAAGGCGGGCCGCTGGTACATGCTCGCGATCGCCCAGATGGACCCGGAGCGCGAAGTCGACACGGGCGAGGTGGTGCTGATGGCCAAACGCATCCTCGCGCTCGCCGACTGAGCCCGCCCCCTTGCGGCAGGCCGCTCGCCCCCCTAGCAGGTTGCGAAACAGGACTGGAAAGTGGGCCCCGCATGATCGAGCGTTTCGAAGGCACGAAGGACTATATCGCAACCGACGACCTGAAGGTTGCGGTCAACGCGGCGGTGACGCTGCGGCGGCCGCTGCTGGTCAAGGGCGAGCCGGGCACGGGCAAGACCGTGCTGGCGCACGAGATCGCCAAGGCGGTGAACGCGCCGCTGATCGAGTGGAACGTCAAATCGACCACCAAGGCGCATCAGGGCCTTTACGAATACGACGCGGTCGCCCGCCTGCGCGACGGCCAGCTGGGCGACGAGCGCGTCCACGACATTTCCAACTACATCAAGAAGGGCAAGCTGTGGGAGGCGTTCGAAAGCCCCGAGCTGCCCGTGCTGCTGATCGACGAGATCGACAAGGCGGACATCGAGTTTCCCAACGACCTGTTGCAGGAGCTCGACCGAATGAGCTTCGACGTTTACGAAACGCAGCAGCGGATCGAGGCGAAGGAACGCCCGATCGTGGTCATCACCTCGAATAACGAGAAGGAACTGCCCGACGCCTTCCTGCGCCGCTGCTTCTTCCACTACATCGCCTTCCCCGATCGCGAGACGATGCGCGAGATCATCGACGTGCACTTCCCCGGCATCCAGAAGAACCTCGTCAGCAAGGCGATGGAGATCTTCTATGATATCCGCGAAGTGCCCGGGCTGAAGAAGAAGCCCAGCACCAGCGAACTGCTCGACTGGCTCAAGCTGCTGCTGAACGAGGATATGCCGGTCGAGGTGTTGCAGGATGCCAACCCGAACAAGGCGATCCCGCCGCTGCACGGCGCGCTGCTGAAGAACGAACAGGATGTGATGCTGTTCGAACGGCTCGCCTTCATGGCGCGGCGCCAGCAGTAGTGGACGCCCGCGCAGGGCAGCGTCCGCTGATCCGGCGGGCGTGGGGCAGCTGGCCTGCCGCGCTCGTCTGGGGCATCGCAACGCTCGCCCTCTCGCGGGTTTTCCCGAGTGTATTTCCGCAGGAACTGGCCAGCCAGCCCGTGGACTGGTCGGTCAGCAGCCCCGTGCTGGCGTTCGAATTCGCCACGCATCCTTCGCATCTGGCAGCGATCTTCGGCGTGCCGACCGACCCGCAATACGCAGGCCGGATCGCGGGGATGGATGCGGGCAACCGGCTCGATTACCTGTTCATGCTGTTTTACGGCAGCACGATCCTGTCGTTCTTCGGGGCGGGCGCAGCTGCCACCGGCAATCGGCGCTGGTGGCTCGCCGGGTGGCTCGGGGTCCTCGCGGCACTGTCCGACGCGATCGAGAACGCGCTGCTGCTGTCGATCACGGCGGACATGGCCGACGCGTCGGGTAAGCTGGCGATTCTGCCGTTCTTCGTCTGGACGAAGTTCGTCCTGCTCGCGCTTTCGGGCGGGCTCGCCGGATGGCTGCTCTTGCGGCTGCGCGCGTGGCCGCTCGCGCTGCTGTGCCTTCCCGGGCTGGTTCTGATCGTCCCGGCGATCCTGTTCCCGTGGCGCTATGGAGAGCTGGTCATTCCCGGCACCGCCCTCGCCTGGGTTGCCATGCTGCTCTGGTCGGGTTGGCGCGTGGTGCGCAGAGATCGGTCTAGCTGACGGGGAAGCAGTCCGCGCCCGACCGCTTGAGCGAGGCGCAGGTGGCGTTGGCCCCCGGCCCGGTCACGCGCAGGCGATAATATTGCTTCGATCCGACCACCGCCGGGATGATCGCCTTTTCGTAGCGCTCGAGCTCGGGGAAGCGCGCGGTGATGCGCGACCAATAGGCCTCCGCCTCGTCCGCGCTGCCCTTGGCAGCCAGCTGGATCGTCTGCCCCTTTGCCGCAGGACGCGGCGGCGCAGGTTCTGTCTGCGCGAGCAGGTCGGTCGGCGGCGGTGCGGAAGGGGTCTGCGCCACAGGCGTGGCGGTCGATGTCTGGCTCGGCACCGGGGACGGCAGATCGAGATCGGCGAGCCTGGGCTCGGGCCGCTGCACCAGATGGCCGCGCTCGCCCGGCAGTGGCGAGGGCATGGCCAGCGCCAGCTTGCGCGCCTGCCCGTCCGAGGCCAGCGGATTATCGGTCACCACGACCGTGGTCTTCGCCGGATCGGTCTGCGCGAACAGCGCCTTGGCGAATGCCGGCGGCAGGCGGATGCAGCCATGCGAGGCCGGATAGCCGGGCAGCTTGCCCGCGTGAATCGCGATCCCGCCCCAGGTCAGCCGCTGCATGTGCGGCATCGGGGCGTTCGAATAGATGTTCGAGCGGTGGAACACGCGCTTCTGCAAGATCGGGAACACGCCGCTGGGCGTTTCCTTGCCGCGCTTGCCGGTCGACACGGGCGAACTATCCCACAGCGCGCCGTCCTTGAAGACGTACATCTGCTGCGATGCCTTGCTGATGACGATCAGCGTGCCCGATTTCAGCACCTGCCCCACGGGCGGCGGCATCCCGGCCTGCGGCTTGGCTGCGGCCTTGGTCGGCGGCGGGGGCACCGGCGAAGGCGGAACTTCCTGCACCACCGGCGTCGATGTGAAGATGATATCCGGGGTGGTGCCGCCCGCCGCGGTTTCCTGCATCAGGACGCGCGTGGGATTGAACAACACGAAGGCCGCACAGAGTACGGCGAGCGTGCAGACAATAGTAAAGCCCCCTTTAACCATATTCTGCTTGATGAAGCGTCGGGCGATTCGGTTCAATCTTGTATATTCGCCACACTTCGTGAGATTCGGCCCGCACGTTCGCTTTTTCCCGCGCGCACGATGACTCCGCCGACCAGCGCGATGGGCGCACATTTGGAGGGGCTGTAGCGATTGCTACCGGCAGTGCTGCGGCCCACGCGCGTTCGATACGGCACGGGGCAGGTCGCGCTGGGCAATCCGCATTGCACTCCATATGGTGCGGCGCGATTGGAGACGCGAATGTTGCGATATCTGCTTGCCCTGCCTGCGCTGCTAGCACTCACCGCCCCGCTCGCCGCGGAGCCGGTGCCGATCGAAGTCGACGCGAGCGAGGTCTGGGTGCACGAGCCCACCGGCTTGCAATTGCCGCCCGAAATATCGGGCATGACGCGCGACCGCATCACCAGCTATCTGGCGGGCGACAGCAATGTCGGTTCGTCTTTTTCGGACGCGAACGGGGACGAGTTTCTCTCCATCTACGTCTATCGTTCGGGCAGCTACGACGTATCGATGATGGCCGATGCGGCGATGGCGGCGATCACCTCCAACGACCGGCTGGGCACGATCGATCAGGCCAATGCCCTGCGCACGACTTTCGGCGGTACGACACCGGCCGAGCAAGGCGGGATCAGGGTGACATTCCCGGTCGATGGCCAGTTCCGCTCGACCGGACTTGCCATGTTTCGCAGCCATGACTGGCTGATCAAGGTGCGATTGTCCTCCCGGCTGGCCGATGCGGAAACGCTCGACAAGCGGCTGGCATTCCTCGCCTCCGGTCTGCCGATATTGCCCGCCGCACAGGCTGACGACGCCGCCTACTGGATCGCCGACTGCGCCGCCTCCCCTCCCCGCGCCGAGGTCGCGCGGCACACGCTCGAAATGTCCGACTGGCTGAGGGCGACGACCCGCGTTTCGCTGGCGATCGACCGCGATATGGAAGCGCAAGGCAATGCCAGCGCGCAGGTCAAAAAGATGTTCTCCAACGAGACCGATGCGAAGCTGTGCCGCGATGCCGCGTCGGAGTCCGGCCAGATGCTCTATCGCGACGCGGAGGGCGGGAACCCGCGTGCGGTCGTCTTCGGAGATTCGGGGACTGTCGCCTATGTGCGGCGGAATGGGGCGTTAGACGAAACGGACAGCTCGGACCCGGTCATGCTCTCGCTATCGAACGGGCTGGTCACCGAGTTTTATCAGGGTTTCGAGGAAGTGCCCGGCTTTCAGCAGATCCTTGAAGTGCTGAACTCCGAAAGACCCAGCGCGAAGGTAGAGCGGACCGAGAAGGGATCGACCATTTCGCTTCCCAGCGAAAACTAGCTAGGGCTGGCCGAACTCAGGCTCGTCAGGGCCGCCTAGAGGCAAAGCGGGCGCGAACAGTGCCCGGCGAAACGAACACCAGGGTAAGCACGCCATGTTTTTCAATTTTGTGGACGAACTGCGCGCGGCGGGCATTTCCGCCAGCTTCAAGGAGCATCTCACGCTGCTCGAAGCGCTCGACAAGGATGTGATCGAGCAGACGCCCGAGGCGTTCTACTACCTCGCGCGCGCCACCTTCGTGAAGGACGAGGGCCTGATCGACCGGTTCGACCAGGTGTTTGCCAAGGTCTTCAAGGGCATCGTGACCGATTACGGCCAGAACCCGGTCGAGATTCCCGAGGACTGGCTGAAGGCGATCGCCGAGAAATACCTCACCGAAGAGGAAATGGCGCAGATCGAGAAAATGGGCTCGTGGGACGAGCTGATGGACACGCTCAAGAAGCGCCTCGAAGAACAGCAGAAGCGTCACGAGGGCGGCAACAAGTGGATCGGCACTGGCGGCACCTCGCCCTTCGGGCACTCGGGCTACCACCCCGAAGGCGTGCGCATCGGCGGCGAGAGCAAGAACAAGCGCGCGGTGAAGGTGTGGGAAAAGCGCGAGTTCAAGAACCTCGACAACACCAAGGAACTGGGCACCCGCAACATCAAGATGGCGCTGCGCCGCCTGCGCCGCTTCGCGCGCGAGGGTGCGGCGGATGAGCTGGATATCGACGCGACGATCGACGGAACCGCGCGGCAGGGCTGGCTCGACATCCACATGCGGGCCGAGCGGCGCAATGCGGTGAAGCTGCTGCTGTTCCTCGACGTCGGCGGGTCGATGGACCCGTTCATCAAGATCACCGAAGAGCTGTTCAGCGCGGCCACGAGCGAGTTCAAGAACCTCGAATTCTTCTATTTCCACAACTGCCTCTACGAAGGCGTGTGGAAGGATAACCGCCGCCGCTGGCAGGAGCGGACGAAGACCTGGGATATCCTCCACAAGTACGGGCACGACTACAAGGTCGTGTTCGTCGGCGATGCGGCGATGAGCCCCTACGAGATCACCCATCCGGGCGGCAGCGTGGAGCACATGAACGAGGAAGCGGGCGTCACCTGGATGCAGCGCATGACCAACACCTACCCCGCGACCGTGTGGCTCAACCCTATCCCTGAGCGCCAATGGAGCTATTCGCAGTCGACCAGCATCATGAAGCAGCTGGTCAATGACCGCATGTATCCGCTGACGCTCGACGGGCTGGACGACGCCATGCGCGAATTGAGCCGCAAGCACGGGGCGTGAGGCGCGCGGGCTTGCGCGGAATGACCCATCTCAGCGGGCCCCTGCGCACCGTCGATCGTGCGGACCTGCAATAGTGATAGCTCGCCGCGCGGCGCAGGCCTAATGGCGCGCGGATGGACAGTCAGCTCTTCGTCATCTGCGCGCTCACCTTCGGCATCAACCTGATCGGCGCGCTGGCCTATGCAGCGCGCGTTGCCGGTGTTCGCACGCGGCGGATCGCGATGAGCTTCGCATTGTTCAATGTCCTCGTGCTGGTCAGCCGCACGGCCAACGGGTTCCTCGGCCCCTTCCTCGCCAAGAGGATCGAGGATCGGCTGGCGGACGGCGGCGGGGCCGATCTGGCGGGCGACTTTCGCATTGTCCTCGCCAGCGGGAGCGTGGCGGTGCTGGTGGGCATCGTCCTTGTCCCGACGGCGCAGCGGCTGTTTGCCAGCGCCATCGCGCATTTCCAGGAGCATCGTTCGACCGGAAGGCTGATCCTGCGCGCGGCGACCCCGGCAGGGCTATCGACCATCCGCAACTCGGTGGCCGCGCCCTCCAGAGGCACGCTGCAGGCGCTGCGCCGCCCGCTCGGCGTTGGGCGCAGCGTGCTCATCGCCAATATGCTGGCGCAGGCACTCCTGACGGTGGGCGTGCTCGCCGCGCTCTATGCGGGGTATCTCGCACCCGAATACCGCGTGACCGCCAGCCAGCTTTCGGCAGTGGTCAACGGCTTCGCGACCATTCTGCTGTTCGCGCTGATCGACCCGCAACTCTCGGTGATGACGGACGATGTGGTCGAGGGAAAGATCGACGAAGCCCTGTTCCGCCGCACCATCGTCTGGATTTCGTTCAGCCGGTTTGCCGGGACGTTGCTGGCGCAGGCGGTATTCCTGCCCGCAGCGATGGCAATCGCATGGATAGCGGTGCACGTGTGACGCATCGCACGGCGCAGCCGGGGGAAGCTTCGCAATCAAGCGGGGTAGCAACCTCGAGCGACTTTGACCTGACAGCTCGTCAGGTCTTACCCGCCCAACCGATCAGTAATCGAATTCGGCGACCTTTTTCGCGATCCGGGCGCGTTCCTGCACCGCGCTGCGATCGCCCGAAGTCGAATAGAGCGCCTGCACCAGCGCGTAGTCGGCAGGCGTGATCGAGTCGGGGCCGGATTCGCCGCCGGGGCTGAAGGCCCGCAGGATCGTTTCGGTCGCGTCGCTCTTGGGCGGTTCGCCCTGCATCAGCCCGCGCACCGCGACGTAGTCGGCGATCTGCAAGGTCGGACGATCGACCAGCGCCTTGCGGTCGATCAGGATCACGCTGCCGTCGATCGCCTGTTCGCGCGTCAGGCGCATGAACGACGCGGAATTGACCCGCAGCGTGCGGCTGAACTTGTCGAAATCGCTGCCGCCGTGGCCATCGCCGAAGGCTTCGGAGACGCGCTGACCATCCTCGTTGCGCAGGCTGGTGGCGGTCCATGCGATCACCGGACCGGTCGACTTTTCAAGGTTGGAGCGCTGGCGATCGGTCAGCCCCGCAAGCCAGCGCCGCCGGTGATCCTTGATGTCGCGAAAGGTCGCGCCGACGTCGTCGGTCACGATCACGACGAGGTTGGGCACGCATTTCTCGCCCCCCGCGCCCGGGCCGATCTCTTCCGCAACCTTGCGCACGCGCTCGATCAGCCAGGTCGCGCTGGCTTCGGGCAGGCCGGAGACCGCGGGGCAGACCGGCTCCTTGAGCCGCGCAAGCTGATCGTTCGACGTCCGCGCGACCTCGTTCACGAACACCTTTGCGCGTTCGAGCGCCTCTTCCTCCTGCCGTCCGGTGACGACGATGGTATCGTTCTCCTGCGCGCTGTCCTGCGCGGAAAGCGGCGAGATCGCGGCGCAAAGCGTCGCTGCGGCGAGGGTGAGGCGAAGACGTGCGTTCATGCCCTTGAGATACGCGGGAAAGATGACAGCTGCAACGGCGCTGGTCGATTGAAGATCGTTCCCCGTCGTTCGGCAGTCAGTACAGCGGCAGGGGTTCGATGCCATCGCGCCGATCGCGTCACGGCGTCGCAATCCTACGCCGGTCAACCGATCGGATCGTCGATCGAATTGGGGGGCGTGCTGAACCAGCGCGGGCCGCTTTCTGTCATATGAAAGCAGTCTTCGAGACGGATGCCGAAGTCGCCGGGAATGTAGATGCCCGGTTCGTCGGAGAAGCACATGCCGGGGGCCAGCTTCGTCGTTTCGCCGTGAACGAGGTTGACCGGCTCATGCCCGTCGAGCCCGATGCCGTGACCGGTGCGGTGCGATGTGCCGGGCAACTGGTAACCGGGGCCGTAGCCGAGCGTTTGGTAGTAAGCACGCACCGCGTCGTCGGCCTTGCCCGCCTCGGTGCCCAGCTGCGCCGCTTCGAACGCGATCTGCTGGCCCTTGCGCATCCGGTTCCAGACGAGGCGCTGCTCTTCGTTTGCCTCGCCGAACACGAAGCTGCGCGAGATGTCCGACTGGTAGCCGTGCACGTTGCAGCCGCAATCGAGCAGCACGACTTCGCCCTCGCGCACTTCCTGCGGCTTGCCCGTGCCGTGCGGATAGGCGCTCGCCTCGCCCACCAGGACCAGCGCGAATTCCGGGTTGCCGCCCATCGCCGCGGTCGCCCCGTTGATGAGCTTGCCGACATCGGCAGGCGTCATGCCCGCTTCGATCTTGCGATACATATGGCGGTAGGCTGCCAGGGTGATGTCGTTGGCCACCTGCATCAGCGCCAGCTCGGCGGGCGACTTGATCATCCGGCACCCGCGCACGACCGGGTTTGCGCTGACCAGATCGGCATCGGGCAGCGCATGCTGAAGGCCGTCGACGGCGAAGTAGCGCACGGTTTCCTCGATGCCGATCTTGCCCCTGGCGAGCCCGCGTTTGCCCAGCCAGCTGCCGATCAGGGCGAGAGGATCCTCATCCTCGTTCCAGGTGAGAACCTGCGCATCGAGTTCGAGCGTTTCGCGCACCGAAGGCTCTTCGAAGAACGGCGTGACCACGGCGATCTCGCCCTCGCGGGTGATGACAGCGCCGGTCAGCCTTTCGCTGCGCCACCAGTGGATGCCGGTGAAATAGACCAGGCTCGATCCTGCTTCGATCAGCACCGCGTCGATATCGTTTGCGCGCATCAGCGCCCCGGCCTTTGCCACGCGGACGCCGCGTTCTTCGGCAGAGATTGGCTTGGCATTGGCGGCGAGGTTGCGCAGTCCGTCCGCTTCCGCGCCCGTCTGCGCGCTGGCAAGACCCGGCAACATTGCTGCCGTGCCGCCCATTACGGCAACCTTGCCGAACTGGCGTCTTTCCATGGGAGGGGGTCCTCTCAATATAGCAGCAGCGGCGCGACGCGCTCTCGCCACTCGTTCTCGTCATTGGTCGCCATGCGGTCGAGATCGACCGGCGAGGCGGCGGGATCGTCGACCCATTCGCGCAAGGCCGGGCCGCCGTTGATAACGTCGATCGCCAACCGTTCCAGTTCGTACTCGTAGGGGAAATCGCGCCAGATTTCGTAGTCCGGGTAAAGCGTGCGGATCGCCTTGAAGGCGAGCGCCTGCAACCGCCACGGTCTGAACTGCTGGTGATCGTAGAACGGCCCTTCGGCGTGGATCATCAGCCCGTGGCACAGCTGCTTGGCGTGCTTGTGGAAGGTCGGCTCGAACCAGCATTCGCGCAAGGCGCAGCCCTTCAGCCAGCTCGGCGCAACGCGTTCCATCTCTGCCAGCACCGCCTTGGCGTCGACATCGGGCGCGCCGAACAGCACTTCGAGCGGGCGCGTGGTGCCCCGCCCTTCGGAAAGCGTCGCGCCCTCGATCATCACCGTGCCCGCATAGGCACGCGCCATGTTCACGTTGGCCGCGTTGGGCGAGGGGTTGATCCAGATGCGATCCTCTGGCCAGCCAAAACCGGGGCCGGCTTCGGGCAGCCAGTGGTGCATCTCGATCACGCGGTAGTCGACGTCGAGACCGAAGTGTTCGATGAACCAGTGCCCCATCTCGCCCATGGTCAGCCCGTGGCGCATCGGCATCGGCCCGGCACCGACGAAGCTTTCCTGACCCGGCACCAGCAGCGTGCCCTCCACCGGGCGCCCGGCGGGATTGGGCCGGTCGAGCACCCACACGGCCTTGCCGTGCTTCGCCGCCTCTTCCAGCAGGTAGAGCAGCGTGGTGACGAAGGTGTAGATGCGGCAGCCCAGATCCTGCAGGTCGAACAGGAACACGTCCGCGCTCGACATCATCTGCCCGGTGGGGCGGCGGACCTCGCCGTAAAGGCTGAATACGGGGATGTTGTAGGCGGGATCGGTCTCGTCCGCCGTTTCCACCATATTGTCCTGCTTGTCGCCCTTCAGGCCGTGCTGCGGCCCGAACGCGGAGGTGACGTTCACCCCCGCGCCGATCAGTGCATCCAGGCTGTGTTCCAGATTCCGCGTGACCGATGCCGGGTGGGCAACCAGCGCAACTCTCTTGCCTTCAAGCGGTTTGCGTAGGTCCGGCTCAGTAAGCAGCCGGTCGATCCCGAATTTCATGCGTGCTGGAGGGCCTGTTTTGGTTTTGCCGGTTGGCTCTGGCCGAAGCGGATAGCAAAGCTCATCGGGTCGTGGAAGTCGGGCTCTTCACGGCGGTGCGTCAGCGACCACAGCGAGTGGTGCCCGCCCTCTTCCTCGATCACCGCGCACAGCGAGGCGGACTTGACCCCGTCGAGCAGGCGCGCGGGAAGGCGCACGGTGACGGTCATCATCTGCGGGCCGCGCTGGTAGTCGATCTTGGGTTCGACCTCGGGCACGTAGTCGCCGATAAGCTTGCGGTACGAGGCGAACTGGAACGCCGCCCAGTCGCCTGCGGGCGCGAAGTTGAATTCGCGGTAGCGACCGTTCTGGTCGTAGAGAAAGAACTCGAGGCAGGTGCGACGCCAGAGATCTTCCTGGCTGCGGTGCGAAAAGCCGCGCGGCACGACGACCTTGCTCGATTGATTGACGCGATATCGCAGCAGCAGTTCGCCGCCCATCAACCGCATCATCGTGACCGACATCTCGCTGACTTCGAGCGGCGGCGTGCTTGGATGTGGAACCAACCTGTACGTTTGCATTTACGACCCCCCATGGTAGCGGGCCCGATCTTTCCCCCCGGAGGAATCAGTGCCCACCTATCGATCCGAACTTCTGAACGTGCTCGACCAGCGGCACTATACGCATCAAATTACTGATGCGGAAAGACTTGATTTTCTTGCTTCGAAGCAAATTGTCCCAGGATATGTCGGTTTCGATCCGACCGCTCCGTCGCTACACGTCGGCAACATGGTTCAGATCATGCTGCTGCGCCGTTTGCAGCAGACCGGGCACAAGCCGATCGTCGTGATGGGCGGCGGCACGGGCAAGGTCGGCGATCCCTCGGGTCGCGACGAAACCCGCCAGCTGATGACGAACGACGTCATCGCGCAGAACATCGCCTCGCAGCGCCCGGTTTTCGAGCGTTTGCTGAAGTTCGGCGACGGGCCGACCGATGCGGTGATGGTCAATAACGACGAGTGGCTGAGCGGGCTCGGCTATCTCGATCTGCTGCGCGACATCGGGCCGCACTTCACCATCAACCGCATGCTGACCTTCGATTCGGTCAAGAGCCGGCTCGACCGCGAGCAGCCGCTGACCTTCCTCGAATTCAACTACATGATCCTGCAGGCCTACGATTTCCGCGAGTTGTCCGAACGTTACGGCTGCCGTTTGCAGATGGGCGGCAGTGATCAGTGGGGCAATATCGTCAACGGGATCGAGCTGACCCGCCGCACCGGCGGGCCCGAGCTGTACGGCTTCACCACTCCGCTAGTGACCACCGCTGACGGCGCGAAGATGGGCAAGACCGCGGCGGGCGCGGTGTGGCTCAACGAAGATCGCCTGCCCGGCTACGACTTCTGGCAGTTCTGGCGCAATGTCGATGACCGCGACGTGGGCCGCTTCCTGCGCCTGTTCACCGATATTCCGCTCGACGAGATTGCCCGGCTCGAAGCGCTCGAAGGGGCGGAAATCAACGACGCCAAGGTCGCGCTCGCCAACGCGGTGACCGCGATGGTGCGCGGCGAGGAGGCCGCCGCCAAGGCAGCGGCGACCGCGCGCGATACCTTTGCCGGGGGCGCGGGCGAAGACCTGCCGACGGTCGCCGTGGGAGAGGGAATGCCCCTCCCCGCAGCGCTCACCGCGCTGGGCTTCACCGCCTCGAACAAGGAAGCCAAGCGCAAGATCGCGGAAGGCGCAGTCCGGCTCGACGACGAGGTTCTGGGCGATCCGGCGATGGTGCTGAACGTGGGCGAAGGCGAGCAGCGGCGGCTGTCGCTCGGGCGCAAGAAGCACGGGCTGGTCGTTCGCTAGGGCTGGCGGCCTAAGTCATTTGAAATAAGCCCTTTTGTCCCGAATTAGGACACCGGGGCTTAACTCAAAATCAGCCTTTGCGAGCGATAAGCAGTCATCTGGGCAGGGTCGATGGGCGACCTTCGGAGGAGTTTGACTGTGGCATCGCATCTCAGCGTGACCGACCAGCGTGCGGCGATTCGCCACCCGGTCGATTACCAGGTCATCGCCGAGTATTTCGGGCGAGGCGACGTGCCGTTCCACGTCAGCAATGTGTCTGCCAACGGCTTCATGATCGACAACGCCAAAGACGGCGCGCGCGGCGACCGCGTGATCGTGAGCTTCCCGGTCATCGGCCGCATCGAAGCCTACCTCATCTGGACCAAGGACAACCGCGCCGGGTTCCAGTTCGAACGGATCATCCGGGTCGACGACTTCCTCGAGATGATCGACCAGCTGCAGCCCAACCCGCGCCTGCGCCGCCCCCGCTGACGGCAACACCCGCGCGCCCACAGCCCTGCTTGGCCGGGGCGAGGGAAAATTTCCTTTTGTCGTCCGCCGCCGGGTGCCATGTGCCGCACGGTGACCGACCCCGCCCCCAAACCCGACACCACCCCGCTGCGGATTCACAACTTCCGCGCATACCTCGTCGCGCGCTTCTCGATGATCGTCGGCCAGTACGGCATGATGCTGATCATCGGCTGGCAGACCTATACGCTCGCGCGCGAGAGCGGGATGAATGCCTTTGGCGCGTCGGGCCAACTGGCACTGATCGGGCTGCTGCAATTCCTGCCGCTGTTCGTGCTCTCGCCCTTCTCGGGCCTCGCCGCGGACCGCTTCAACCGCAAGACGGTCGCGCGCCTGACCATCCTGCTGCAACTCTTCGGCGCGGGCTTCCTCGCGTGGATGACGCATACGGGCAATATCGGGCTGCCGTCGCTGTTCTCGGTCGCGGTGCTGCTGGGCATCGTGCGCGCGTTCAACGGCCCGGCGCTGTCCGCGCTGGCGCCCAACCTGGTGCCCAAGTCGATCCTGCCCAACGCGATCGCGCTGTCCTCCATCGCATGGCAGACCGGCATGATCGTCGGCCCGGCGGTGGGCGGCTACGCTTACGATGTCGAACCCGCGCTGCCCCACGCGATCTCGTCGGCCCTGTTCCTCATCGCAATCCTCGCGATCAGCACCATCGGCAAGGTGCCGCGCTCCACGATCAATGGAGCCCAGCACCCGATCGGGCAGATCGTCGATGGCTGGCGCTACGTGCTCCATAACAAGATGGTGCTCGGCGCGATCACGCTCGACCTGATGGCGGTGTTCCTCGCCGGGGCGACCGCGCTGTTCCCGCCCTTCGCCTACGATATCCTGAAGGTGGGCGAGACCGGTCTCGCGCAGCTCGCCGCCGCGCCTGCCATCGGTGCGGCGGTCACCGCGCTGTGGTTCAGCTTCCGCCCGCTCAGAACCAATGTCGGCCCGAAGATGCTGTGGGCGGTCGCCGCATTCGGCGTCGCGACCATCGTCTTCGGCCTGTCGCGCTGGATGCCGCTGAGCCTCGCGATGCTGGTGATCGTGGGCGCGGCGGACATGTTCAGCGTCTATATCCGCCAGTCGCTGATCCAGCTGCACACGCCCGATGAAAAGCGCGGCCGCGTATCCTCGGCCAGTCTGCTGACGATCAGCGCTTCCAATGAAGGTGGCGATGCCTTCTCGGGCTTCCTCGCCAGCATGATCGGCCCCGCAGGCGCGGTGATTTTCGGCGGGGTCGGAGCCATCGTGACCGTCGCGATGTGGAGCCGCATTTTCCCCGTCTTGCGACATACGCGGACCTTCGACCCGCCTGCTTCGTTGAGAGAAGAAACCCCCGAACAGATTCTGCAGGAGAAGATTCCATGAAAGCCGACTCGATCCTCCAAACCATCGGAAACACGCCGCATATCCGCCTCTCGCGGCTCTTCCCCGACCACGACGTGTGGGTGAAGAGCGAAAGATCCAATCCCGGCGGATCGATCAAGGACCGCATCGCGCTCGCGATGATCGAAGACGCGGAAAAGGCGGGCAAGCTCTCCCCCGGCGGCACGATCATCGAGCCGACCAGCGGCAACACCGGCATCGGCCTCGCGATGGTCGCGGCGGTGAAGGGTTACGATCTGCTGCTGGTCATGCCCGAAAGCATGAGCATCGAACGGCGCCGCCTGATGCTGGCCTATGGTGCCAAGTTCGACCTGACCCCGAAGGAAAAGGGCATGAAGGGCGCGATCGAGCGCGCGCAGGAACTGGTCGAGCAGACCGACGGCGCATGGATGCCGAGCCAGTTCGATAACGAGAGCAACTGGCAGGTCCACGCGCGTACCACCGCCAAGGAAATCCTCGGCGATTTCGTCGACAGGCCGGTCGATGCGCTGATCACCGGCGTCGGCACCGGCGGCCACCTGACCGGCTGCGCCGAAGAGCTCAAGCGCCACTGGCCAGAGATGAAGGCATGGGCTGTCGAGCCTGCCGGATCGCCCGTCATCAGCGGCGGCGAGCCCGGCCCGCACCCGATCCAGGGCATCGGCGCGGGCTTCGTGCCGAAGAACCTGCACACGCAGGCCATCGACGGCGCGATCCAGGTCGACCCCGAAGACGCCAAGGAAATGGCCCGCCGCGCCGCGCGCGAGGAAGGCATGCTGGTCGGCATTTCGAGCGGCGCGACGCTCGCCGCCATCGCCAAGAAGCTGCCCGAACTCGATGCCGGTTCGCGCGTGCTCGGCTTCAACTACGATACCGGCGAGCGGTATCTCTCGGTGCCGGACTTCCTGCCCGAGGCGTGAGGCCACAATCCCCCTCCCCCGTGCGGGGGAGGGTCGGGGTGGGGGCGTTCGACGCTGGCTGCCAGCGCCGCACACCCACCCCCAGCCCCGATACCCACCCCCGCGCAGGCGGGGGTCAGGGAGGGGGCATTTCCTACCCACCCCTCCCGATCACGAGCCGCAAGGGCCCGTCGAAGAACGGCTGCCTCCGCAGAGCCCCGTATTTCTCGTCCCAACGTCCACTTTCCAGATCGGCAGACAGAGTCGCTTCGAACCGCTTGACTGCTTCCCGTGGCACCAGGCTCCAGCTCGAACAGGCTAGCCGCGCGTTTTCGTCGAGAAAGGCCTCGGGGCGACCGTAATAGGCCTCGTTGAAGCCGTCCCGGCAGTCGAGCGGAACGGGCACGCGTTCTATCTCCACCGTGCCGTCGAATGCGGCTGCGATACGTTCCATCGACGGAAAACGGCTCGCCTCGACCTCCCGCACCTCGGGAATGTAGTCGGCCAGCCAGTAGTCCATCATCGCCGCCGGATCGCACACCAGCAGGACGACCGGCCCGCGCGTCACCCGCCGCATCTCGGCAATCCCCGTTTCGAGGTCGGACCACTGGTGGACCGTCACCGATGCCATCGACGCGTCGAAACTCTGGTCCTCGAACGGCAGGTCTTCCGCGAGCGCGTCGATCGCGCGAGTGAGGTGCGCAGGACGCTGCGCCCGCATCGACGCCGAAGGTTCGACCGCCGTCACCGAGCAATGGGTGGGCTCGTACGAACCGGCACCCGCGCCGACATTCAGCACGGTTCTCGCATCGCCGAGCGCGCGGTGGATCTGCGCCTCGATCACGGGATCGGGCTGGCGGTAGCGGCTGTAGGTGCCGCCGATCGCGCCGTAATCGACATCGCCTGCGCTACCGTCGCTTCGTCGTTCCCGGCTCATTGCCGATCCTCCACCCGAGATTTTCCTACTCGCACTGCCACTGCTAGCTTCGCATCGGCTCTTTGAACCCTGAATAAAACGAAAAACGCGGGATGCCCTATGCAAAGGGCACCCCGCGTCTGTACTTCATCAACTAGCTCGCAGCGTGACGCTGCGACTCGGAGATCAGGCGGCGGTGGCGAACGCCTCTTCACCCAGCGCCATCATCGAGTCGCTGCCGCTTTCGATCTTGCGACGCAGCGCACCGGCATCGGGAACGAAGCGGTCGGCGAAGTAGCGCGCGGTGGCGATCTTGGCTTCGTAGAACGCCTTGTCGGTATCGCCCTCGGCCAGCTTGGCCTTGGCGACGCGCGCCATCTTGACCCACATCAGCATCAGGCAGGCAATGCCCATGATGTGCATGTAGTGGTGCGCGCCCGCGCCCAGATTGTTGGGGTTCGCCATCGCGTTCTGCATGAACCACATGGTCGCGGCCTTCTGCTCCCCGATCGCCTTTTCGAGGGCGGTGGCGATTTCGGCCATGCCTTCCTCGTCCTTGGCCGCAGCGACTTCGTCGTCGACCAGCTTGAAGAACGCCTGCACCGCGCGGCCGCCGTGCATGGCGAGCTTACGCCCGGCGAGGTCCATCGCCTGAATGCCGTTGGTTCCTTCGTAGATCATCGCGATGCGGGCATCGCGCACGAACTGCTCCATGCCCCACTCGGCGATGTAGCCGTGCCCGCCGTAAACCTGCTGCATGTTGTTGGCGACGTCGTAGCCCTTGTCGGTGCCGTAGCCTTTGATGACCGGCGTCATCAGGCCGACGAGGTCGTCCGCCAGCTGCTTCTCGTCCTCGTCCTGCAGGGCATGGCTGAGGTCCTGCTGGAGCGCGGTCCACAGCGCGAAGGCGCGCATGCCTTCGTTGAACGCCTTGGCGTCCATCAGCATCCGGCGCACGTCGGGGTGGACGAAGATCGGATCGGCCTTCTCGTTCGGCTCTGCCGGGCCGGTCAGCGCGCGTCCCTGACGGCGATCGAGCGCGTAGGTCACCGCGTTCTGGTACGAGACTTCGGCCTGGCTGAGGCCCTGGATGCCCACACCGAGGCGCGCGGCGTTCATCATGATGAACATCGCGGCGAGGCCCTTGTTCTCCTCGCCGACCATCCAGCCCTTGGCTTCGTCATAGTTCATGACGCAGGTCGAGTTGCCGTGGATGCCCATCTTGTGCTCGATCGAGCCGCACATCACGCCGTTGCGCTCACCGATGGAGCCATCGTCGTTGACGAGGAACTTGGGCACCACAAACAGCGAAATACCCTTCGAGGAATCGGGCGCGCCCGGGGTCTTGGCCAGCACGAGGTGGATGATGTTCTCCGCCATGTCGTGTTCGCCGGCGGAGATGAAGATTTTGGTCCCGGTGATCGCGTAGCTGCCGTCGGCCTGCGGCTCGGCCTTGGTGCGGATGAGGCCCAGATCGGTGCCGCAATGCGGCTCGGTCAGGTTCATCGTCCCGGTCCATTCGCAGCTGACCATCTTGGGCAGGTACTTTTCCTTCTGCTCCTGGCTGCCCTTGGCGATCAGCGCCGAGATGGCACCGTTGGTGAGGCCCGGATACATGCCGAATGCCTGGTTGGAGGAGCTGATCATCTCTTCCATCGCGAAGGCGACGACATGCGGCAGGCCCTGCCCGCCGAATTCTTCGGGCATCGAAAGCGTGCCCCAGCCCGCTTCGCGGAACTGGTCGAAGGCTTCCTTGAAACCGGTCGGCGTGGTCACCGATCCGTCTTCGTGCCGGGTGCAGCCTTCGCTGTCGCCGACCTGGTTGAGCGGCTGGAGAACCTCGGCGGTGAACTTGCCCGCTTCGTCCAGGATTGAGGTGACCATGTCGGTCGTCGCATTCTCGAAACCGGGCAGGTTGCCGTAGCTTTCAAGCTCGAGCATCTCGTTGATGATGAAGCGGAAATCGCGAGTGGGGGCGGTATAGCTGGGCATTGGGGGTTCCTTTGCGTCGGAAAGGCCTGGTTAGTCCTGGTCGGCGTGGTCGTTCGGTTCGACCTGCTCGACATGGGCGATGAAGGAAGTGAGTTCGCTGATCGACGAGTCGATATCGTCGCGCTGCTGTTTCAGCTTGGCGACATGCGCGCGGCACCGCTCGATGGTGACCCGGCGCTGTTCGACCCGGCCATCGCCAAGATCGTAGAGATCGATCATCTCCTTGATCTCGGCCAGGCTGAAGCCGACGTTCTTGGCGCGCATGATCCACGCAAGCCGCGCACGATCACGCTTTGAATAGATCCGCGACAGGCCGTTGCGCGTCGGCGCGATCAGCCCTTCGTCCTCGTAGAAGCGTAGCGCCCGTGCGGTGCAGTCGAACTCTGCCGTGAGGTCGGAGATCGTATAGGACTCGCGCTCTTGGGCATCGGGGCGATCGAGATGCGCCCCGGCTCCCGAATAGGCGCTCTTGGTGGCGGGTTGGGTCATGCCACTCGCGTATAATGCCCCTTACGTAAAGGTCAACTCGCGATCGGCTCAAGTCGGCCATTCGTGCCAAGCTTGCGGTAGAAGCAGCTGCGCGCACCTGTGTGGCAGGCAGGGCCCGCAGGCTCGGCCACGATGACGAGAGCGTCCTGATCGCAATCGACCAGAATATCCTGAACGCGTAGCACGTTGCCGCTCGTCTCGCCCTTGCACCACAGCTTGCCGCGCGAACGAGAGTGGAAGTGCGCAAGCCCGGTTTCCTGCGTCGCTGCGAGCGCCTCCGCATCGAGGTGCGCGACCATCAACACCTCGCGCGTGGCCGAGTCGACCACCACGCCCGTAAGCAGTCCGTCGGCACCGAATTTGGGCGTGAACTCCCGACCGTGCTCACGCTGTTCGGTCTCGCTGGTGTGCATGCGTTTCAATCCTGTCGTCGCGTGGCCGCGGCGCGACCCTATTGTTGCCCAGTCACCACACTCGTGGGCGAATCCTTGCGCAAACACAACGAGTCCGTTGCCAGCGGGCCGCTAATTGGAAAAACTCCTGTTCGTGATCGGAGACGGTCACCCTTCAAGGCCGAGGCGCCATCCAGACGCGCCGGGTTCAGGGGGAAGCACACCCGGATGGGGGTTTTCCGGGAGTGTTTAAGACGAGGGTTTCGGGTTGCCGACACGGCTTTTCGGGGGAACGGCCGGGCAATCCTTGTAAATTTCGTCACGCGGCGCCCGGGATCGTAATGATCCCGGGCGTTTCGTTTGGAAGCCTCGACTTCAGCCTTCGTTCTCAGGGCGTACATTCTCCGGAACCCGCGCAAAACAGGCGATCCGGACGCTTTTTGCCCCGACATCGAGCAGCGCATCCACGCATGCGCCAGTGGTCGCGCCGCTGGTCAGAACGTCGTCGACCAGGATGACATCGCGCCCTTTCAGCAAGTCGGATCGTGCCGCGCGAACCTCGATCGCCCCGCGCAGCACCCTCGCCCGCTCCGTCCGCCCCAACCCGCCCAGCTTGGGCGTGGCGCGAGTCCGGCGCAGCGCGTCGACCGCGACTCGGTGCCCGGTGTGACGCGCAATCGCCTGCACCAACAGCGCGGCCTGGTTGTAACCGCGCAGCCACAGGCGGGTGCGATGCAAGGGAACGGGCACGAGCACCGCATCGGCGGGAGCATGCGCCAGTTGCCGCGCCATCAACCGCCCCATCAGCTTCGCCAGCCCGATCCGCCCGCCATGCTTGAACCTGAGCACCAGCTGGCGCGCGGGGTCGTTGTAGAGCGTGGCGGCGGCAATCCCGGAATGCTGCGGCGGGCGGGCGAGGCAGCTGCGGCAAACGCCGTCGCCTCCAACCGCTTCAAGCGGGATCTGACAGCGCGAGCAGGCCGGTTCACCGGGAAATTCGAGCGTATCCCAGCACGCGGCACACAGCCCGGGCCCGGCAACCACGCCCTCCCCGCACAAGGGGCAGCGCGGCGGATAGACGAAATCGACCAGCGGCGTCAGCGCGGAGGAAAGGGAGCTACCGGCCATCGCGGGCTATGCTGCTCCGCCACCCGCATGTAGGCAAGCGCGATGACAGAACGCACCGTTCCCCGCATCTTTGCGCCCGCGCGCAGGAGCGCCCGCTACCGCCGCGCCCTCGCCCGCCAGCAGCAAGACGACCCTGCAAGCTTCGTGATCGACGACATGATCGAGGACATTGTCGAGCGGCTCGACTTCACGCGCGCCGAGCCGGGCAAAGCGCTGGTGATCGGCGACATGACCGGACAGCTCGCCGCCGAGCTGAGTGCTCGCGGGTTCGACGTGGAGCGCGCGGGGCCGGACGAGTTCGACGAAGAGCAGCCCTTCCCGCGCACCTATCGCCATGTCCTCAGCCTCGGCATGCTCGACACGCTCAACGACCTGCCCGGCGCGCTGATGCATGTGCGCCGGGCGCTGGAGCCGGGCGGCATGATGATCGCCCAGTGCCTTGGCGCGGGCACGCTGCCGGCCATACGCGAGGCAGTGCAGCTTGCCGATGGCGACCGGACCCATGCGCGCATCCATCCGCAGATCGACCGCCCTGCCGCAAGCGGACTGCTGAGCCGTGCCGGGTTTGCCAAGCACGTGGTCGACAGCCGCAGCCTCCACGCCCGCTACCGCGAGTTCAACCGCCTCGTCGCGGATCTGCGCGACCAGGGGCTGACCGGCGTCCTCGCCGATGCCCCGCCCGCCTTCACGCGCTCCGCATGGGCGCGCGCTCAGGCCGGGTTCGAAGCGCTGAAGGAACACGATGGCAAGGCCACCGAGACCTTCGAGATCCTCAGCCTGACCGGCTGGGGCTAGGCTTTCCGCAGGGCCGCTTGGGCCGCCGAGAGCCGCGCGATCGGTACGCGGAAAGGCGAGGCGCTGACGTAGTCGAGGCCGACCTGCTCGCAGAAACCGATGCTGGCCGGATCGCCGCCATGCTCGCCGCAGATGCCCAGCTTGATGTCGCCGCGCGTCTTGCGCCCACGCTCCGCCGCCAGTTCGACGAGCTGGCCCACGCCATCGACGTCGAGGCTGACGAACGGATCGCGCGCGAAGATGCCGCGGTCGACATAAGCGCCGAGGAACCTGCCCGCATCGTCGCGGCTCAGCCCCAGCGTGGTCTGCGTCAGATCGTTGGTCCCGAAGCTGAAGAAGCGCGCTTCCTCGGCAATCTCGCCCGCCATCAGCGCGGCGCGCGGCAGTTCGATCATCGTGCCGACGAGGTATTCGACCCGCGTGCCCTTTTCGGCAAACACCTCTTCCGCCACGCGATCGACCAGCGCGCGCAGGATTTCCAGCTCGCGCTTGGTGGCGACCAGCGGGATCATCACTTCGGGCAGCGGCGCCTCGCCGCTCCGCTCCTGCACCGCGCACACCGCTTCGAAGATCGCGCGCGCCTGCATCTCGTAGATCTCGGGATAAGTAATCCCGAGGCGGCACCCGCGATGGCCGAGCATCGGGTTGAACTCGTGCAGCTCGGCCACCCGGCGCTTGAGCCGCTCGACATCCATCCCCGTCGCTTCGGCGAGATCGGCGAAGTCGCTGTCGCCCGAGGGCAGGAACTCGTGCAGCGGCGGATCGAGCAGGCGGATCGTGCAGGGCAGCCCAGCCATCACCTCGAAGATCGCCTCGAAATCGCTGCGCTGTTCGGGCAGCAGCTTGGCGAGCGCGGCGCGGCGGCCATCCTCTCGCTCTGCAAGGATCATCTCGCGCACCGCCATGATGCGGTCAGCGTCGAAGAACATGTGCTCGGTCCGGCACAGGCCGATGCCTTCCGCGCCGAAGCTGCGTGCGGTCTTGCAGTCTTCGGGCGTTTCGGCGTTGGTCCGCACGCCCATTCGGCGCGCCTCGTCGGCCCATTCCATGATGGTGCCGAAATCGCCCGCCAGTTCGGGCTCGATCGTCGCCACCTGGCCGCGCATGACCTGCCCGTTACCACCGTCAAGCGTGATGACATCGCCCTCGGCCAGCTCGGCAGAGCCGATCCGTAAGGTGCGCGCCTTGTGGTCGATCGACACGCCGCTTGCGCCCGAAACGCACGGGCGACCCATTCCGCGTGCAACCACCGCCGCGTGGCTCGTCATCCCGCCGCGCGCGGTCAGGATGCCGGTCGCCGCGTGCATGCCGTGAATATCCTCGGGGCTGGTTTCGACCCGCACCAGGATCACCGCCTCGCCGCGATTGGACCACAGCTCTGCGGTGTCCGCGTCGAGCGCGATCTTCCCGCTGGCAGCGCCCGGCGATGCGGGCAGACCGCTGGTCAACACGTCGCGCGGGGCATCGGGGTCGAGCGTGGGGTGGAGCAGCTGGTCTAGCGCCATCGGGTCGACCCGCAGCACCGCCGTGCGCCGGTCGATCAGCCCTTCGGCCTCCATGTCCACCGCCATCTTGAGCGCGGCCTTCGCAGTGCGCTTCCCGTTGCGGGTCTGAAGCAGGAACAGCTGGCCCTGCTGCACCGTGAACTCGATATCCTGCATGTCCTTGTAGTGCTTTTCGAGCAGCTCGAACACACGCGCGAGCTCTCCGTAAGCCTCGGGCATGGCCTCTTCCATGCTCGGCTTGTCGGCGCCTGCAGCCTCGCGCCGCGCCTTGGTCAGGTATTGCGGCGTGCGGATGCCCGCGACCACATCCTCGCCCTGCGCGTTGACCAGCCATTCGCCGTAAAACACGTTCTCGCCGGTAGACGGGTCGCGCGTGAAGGCGACGCCGGTGGCGCTCGAATCGCCCATGTTGCCGAACACCATCGCCTGCACGTTGACCGCCGTGCCCAGATCGTGCGGAATGTCGTTCAGGCGGCGATAGACCTTCGCCCGCTCGCTATCCCAGCTTTCGAACACCGCGCGGATCGCGCCCCACAGCTGCGTGTCGACATCCTGCGGGAAAGGCTTGCCCTGTTCCTGCTGGACGATTTCGAGATACTGGCCGACCAGCTTTTCCCAATGTTCGGCCTGCATCTCGGTATCCGAGTAGAAGCCGTTGTCTTCGCGCATGATCTCCAGCGCTTCCTCGAACAGCCCGTGATCGAGGCCGAGGACGACGTCGGAGTACATCTGGATGAACCTGCGGTAGCTGTCCCACGCGAAACGCGCATCGCCGCTGGTCTCAGCCAACCCCTTCACCGTCTCGTCGTTGAGGCCGAGGTTGAGGACCGTGTCCATCATCCCGGGCATCGAGATCGCCGCGCCCGAGCGGACCGAAACGAGCAGCGGATCGGTCGCATCGCCCAGCTTCTTGCCCACGGTCTGTTCGACATGCGCGACGCCTTTGGCCACCGCGTCCTGCAACCCGTCGGAGAAGTCACCGCCCAGCTCGAGATAGCTCAGGCATTCTTCGGTGGTGATCGTAAAACCGGGGGGCACCGGCAGGCCGATGCTCGCCATTTCGGCCAGGTTCGCGCCCTTGCCACCGGCGATCTTCTTGTCCTTCTGGCGCGGGTCGGAATGGTCGGCGTTGCCGCCGAAGTGGTAGACAGTCTGGCTCATGGCGATGCGCTATTCCTTGTCGATCACTGCTGCTTACGCGTCATGCTGACGGGGGTGACAGGTGTCACCCGTGTGTCACCCTGAGCAAAGCTTTGTATTGCAGCGATAATCCGTCCTCAGGGTAACGGATCGCGCTTTTTGGCGTTTCTTTCCTTCGGCGCTTATCCCTCGATTTTCGAGAAATCGGCGACCTTGTGCACGGCGTCCCTGAACCGGGCGAGCAAGGCAAGGCGTGCCGCGCGCTTGGCGGCGTCTTCGTCATTCACGGTCACACTGTCAAAGAACGCATCGATCGGTGCACGCAAACTGGCGAGCGCGGCCATCGCGCCTTCGAAGTCCTCGCCATCGATGGCGGTGCTGGCCTTGGGCTCGGCGGTATCGAGCGCATCGATCAGGTCCTTTTCGGCCGGTTCGGGCGTGTAGGACAGGGCTTTTCCAGCCGGGTGTTTGTGTTTCTCGGCCATCTGTGCCGCGACGACATCCTTCATGTCCGGATCGTCGACCAGCGCCAGCGGGTCTTCCTCGCCGGTGTGGGGCGCATCGTCGTCGCCCTGCCAGTCTTCCTTCTTGAGGATATTCGCCGCCCGCTTGTATCCCGCGAGCAGGTTGGTCCCGTCCTCGGTCTCCATGAACGACTGGAGCGCGTGGACGCGGGCGAGCAGGCGAACAAGATCGTCCTCGCCGCCGAGCGCGAACACCGCGTCGATCAGGTCGTGACGGACGCCTGCCTCGCGCTGCTGGACCTTGAGGCGGTCGGCTACGAAAGACAGACAACGACTGGTCGTCGTATCAGGCGCAACGAGGAAATACTCGCTCCGGCCTTCCGCTTCACGCTCGCTGCTCGGCGGAATGAACTCGTCATGCCCAACTGGCCAATCCGAAAAATAGATAGCCAACGAACGGTCAATTTCGTGAAAATCGAAATCATGGGTAAAGTAGGTCCACGGATCTGGGACCTGATAGGGGCTAGTTGCGACAGAGAAACGTTCATAAAGATACAGAACAACTAGATCGACAGCGACCGACATCGGCAGCCGCAAACCATTTGCTCCAATAATGGCGTTGATAGCTAGAAATGCGCGCCTGAGAGCGAAGGGGTCCTTAGAGCCGGTGGGCAATTCATCGACGGCAAACATGCTGATCGCAGTATCCAGCTTATCCGCCAGCGACACCGCAACCGTCACCGGAGCGGTCGGCACCTCGTCGCCCTGCCCGACCGGCTTGTAGTGATCGCGGATCGCGTCGGCGACGGCATCGGGCAGACCCTCGGCACGGGCGTAGTAGCCGCCCATAAGACCTTGCAGCTCGGGGAATTCGCCGACCATTTCGGTGACGAGGTCGGCCTTGCACAGCTTGGCAGCGTCTTCCGCCATCTGCGCCAGCTCCTCTTTCGTCACCCCCGCGGAGGCGGGGGTCCCGCTCCCTTCCGCACCCGCGTCCGAAGAAGCGGGATTCCCGCCTTCGCGGGAATGACGGGGTTGAGCGGTGACGACATCGGACTCCACCAGCCAGCGGGCTAGCTTGGCCACGCGCTCGACCTTGTCGGCGACGGTGCCCAGCTTCTCGTGGAAGGTGATGCGCTTCAGGCCCTCGGCATGCTGCGCGAGGGTCTTCTTCTGGTCGACCTCCCAGAAGAACCGCGCGTCGGAGAGCCGCGCGGCGAGCACCTTGCGGTTGCCGTCGACGATCGCCGCGCCGCCATCCGCCGCCTCGATATTGGCGGTGCAGATGAAGGCGTTGGCCAATTTCTCGGAGGGAGCCCCTCCACCATCCTGCGGATGGTCCCCCTCCCCGTCACGGGGAGGATGGCACACGAAATACTTCTGGTTGACCCGCGCGGTGAGCTGGATGACCTCGGGCGGCACGGTGAGGAAATCCTCCTCGAACCGGCCGAGCAGTGGGATCGGCCATTCGGTCAGCCCTGCGTTCTCGACCACCAGCCCCTCGTCCTCGACGAGGCTCAGCTCGGCTTCCGAAGCAACCTTGGCCGCGCCTTCGCGGATCAGCGCGGCGCGTTCCTCGTGGTCGACGATCACGTGCGCGGCGCGCAGCTTGACGGCATAGTCGTCCGCATCGCCGATGGTGATGTCTCCAGAATGGTGGAAGCGGTGCCCCAGCGTAACCGCGCCCGAGGTCACACCATGCACCTCGCACTCGACCACCTCGTCACCCAGCAGCGCGACGATACCGGAGAGCGGGCGCACCCAGCGCATGCTTTCGGTCGAGATCGACGCCGCGCCCCAGCGCATCGACTTGGGCCAGGCGAAGTCGCGGATGATCGCGGGGATCGCCTCGGCCAGCACGTCGCGCACCGCCCTGCCCGGCGTGTCGATCACCGCGAAATACGTCTCGCGGCCCTTCACGTCGCGCACTTCGAGCTGATCGCGCGTCACGTTGTTCTTGCGGCAGAAGCCGTCGACCGCCTGATCGGGCGCGCCCACCGGCGGGCCCTTGGCCTCTTCGCTGACGGCTTGCGTTTCGCTCGGCAGCCCGCGCGCGATCAGCGCGAGGCGGCGCGGGGTCGACCACACGGTGACCTCGCCCAGCGCGACGCCCGCGGCGTCCATCTCGCGCCGGAACAGCTTTTCCAGTTCGCCGCGCGCACCCGCCTGCATCCGCGCGGGGATTTCTTCGGAGCGCAGTTCGAGGAGGAAGTCGCTCATGCCCGACCTCCATTCGTCGCCCCTTCGAAGGCAGGGGCCCAGATAAGCGCGTTGGGAAGCGCCATGAATGGCAGATAGGCTCCTGCCTTCGCAGGAGCGACGGGAGCGGGTAGAAACATCACAGCGACCACTCCGGGTATTTCTCGGCCCACCTGGGCGCCATCAGCTGCGCGTATTTCTCGCAGGAGCCGCGCGCCAGATCGCGCACGCGGCCCATGTAGCTCGCGCGTTCCTGCACCGAGATCACGCCGCGCGCCTGCAGCAGGTTGAAGATGTGGCTCGCCTCCACCGCCTGCTCGTAGGCGGCGATGGGGACGTCATGCGCGAGGGCGTTCTCGCACTCCTTCTCCGCCTTGGCGAACAGGTCGAACAGCGCGTCGGTCTCGGCGATCTCGAAATTCCACTTCGACATCTGCTTCTCGTTTTCGAGAAACACCTCGCCGTAGCTGACGCCGCGACCGTTGAAATTGAGGTCGTACACGTTGTCGACGCCCTGGATATACATCGCGAGCCGTTCGAGCCCGTAGGTCAACTCGCCCGCGACCGGTTTGCAGTCGAACCCGCCCATCTGCTGGAAATAGGTAAACTGCGTCACCTCCATCCCGTCGCACCAGACTTCCCAGCCCAGCCCCCACGCGCCGAGCGTGGGCGATTCCCAATCGTCCTCGACGAAGCGGATATCGTGCTTGAGCGGGTCGATCCCGATCACCCGCAGCGATTCCAGATAGAGGTCCTGAATGTCGGCCGGGCTTGGCTTCAGGATCACCTGATACTGGTAATAGTGCTGCAGCCGGTTGGGGTTCTCGCCGTAGCGGCCATCGGTCGGCCGGCGGCACGGCTGCACGAAGGCCGCGTTCCACGGTTCGGGCCCCAGCGCACGCAAGGTGGTCGCGGTGTGGAACGTGCCCGCCCCCATCCGCATGTCGTAAGGTTGCAAAATCACGCAACCATTCGCGCTCCAGAAGTCGTGGAGCGCAAGGATCATGTCCTGAAAGCTGGTCGTCGGGTCACGTTTCATCAGGCGAAGGGCCATGGCGAAGGGGGCGCGCAGCGTCAACGGCGCTTGCGCCCGGAACGCAGGCTGGCGGCAAAAGCTGTTGACCCTGTCGGCTCTCGCGGCATGCTTGGTGGCACATCGGGGGAGCGAGACGCATGGCAAGAACGGGATTGGTCGCAGGCATCGTGCTGGGGGGAATGGCACTGTGCGGCCTGCCGGCGGGTCTCGTATTTGCGGGCGATATCAGCCCCGTGCAGCATGACCAGTGGTTCAAGAACCCCAACCCGGACGCTGCGCCGCCGATCGTCCAGCACTACGATCCCGCCCCGGCGCTGTGGCAGCTGTCGGACGATGACACGACGATCTACCTGTTCGGCACCATCCATGCCTTGCCGAAGACGTTTCGCTGGCGTTCGCCCCAGTTCGACCGGATCGTGGCGGAGTCCGACGAACTGATCGTCGAATCGGCAGATGCCGATCTCGGGAACGGAGATATCGAATCCCTGCTGGTGGACATGTTCCGCGATGCGCCGAACCGCACTCCGACCTCGAAAAGGCTGTCGCCGGAGGCGTCGGCGAAGTGGCTGAAAATTCTCCGACAGAGCGATATGCCGGTCAAGATAGCCGACCGGTTGCCGCCGCTCTTCACGCTGATGTCGATCGGGGTCGGCTTCTCCATCGATGCGGGGTCGACGTCGGAAAACGGCGTGGAGACCGTGCTGGAGGCAGAATTCGCCAGGGCCGGCAAGCCGGTCGGGTCGATCGAGGAAGCCTTGCCAGTCCTCAGCGGACTGATCGGCATCGACGAGGACATGACGATCGCCCAGCTCGAAGAGGATCTGGCCGCATGGGACGGCAATTCCCTCGACAGTTTCATGATGGAAGAGAGTATTGGGCAGCCCGGCGAAGCCAGCATCGACGCCTTCGCCATGGAGCATGCCTGGGCGAGCGGGACGGTCTCGAAGACCGACATGTTCGGGGACACGCCGCTCGACGAGGCGATGCGCAAGGTGCTGCTCACCGATCGCAACCGCGCATGGGCCGTGTGGCTCGACGACCGGCTCGATCGCCCCGGCACGGTGCTGGTCGCGGTGGGCGCGGGGCATTTCGAAGGCGACGTGTCGGTCCTCGCGATGCTGGCCAAGCGCGGCCTGACCGCACGCCGGATCAACTGAGCCGACGCCCGAAAGCCCCAATTTCATTGGACTTTCGATGGTGCCCGTGCCTTGGCGGCACGCGGCGTCTCGCGCCCTTATGTCAGGAAAGCGCGTCGCAATGTCAGGTTGTGTTGACATACGCAACGAATCGCGACATAAAGTCAGCATAACCTGACACACTCGCGCTGCCACTCGCAGCCCGACGCAACAAGAGCCCCACGCCATGAGCCCCGAAAAACGCACCCGCATGTACCTCACCTCCGCCGTCATGGGCTTCGCCGCGACGATCCTGATGGTCGCCGCGCAGGCGCTCGACTGGCCCGACTTCGTAAAAGGCCTCTCGATCGGCCTGATGCTGGTGAGCCTGCTCACCCTGCTCGTACGACGGTTGCGCGACGAATATATCGACCAGCTCTGGCACGCGGGCACCAGCCTCGCCTTCGCGGCGGTGGTGATCGTGTTCCTCGCCTCGCCCTTCGTCGAAGGGGTCGTCGATGGCTTCACCAACGCCCCGCCCGACCAGTTCTTCACCGCCGATTTCGTCGGCCCCATCGCGCTGCTCGCTTTCTTCATCGGCTTCCATGCCAAATGGCTGCGAACGAGCCTTTGATGAGACCCTGTGTGGAGTTGCACCGGCCATGAAGAACCGCCTCAAGGTGCTGCGCGCCGAACGCGACTGGAGCCAGGCCGATCTCGCCGGGCGACTCGATGTCAGCCGGCAGGCGATCAACGCGATCGAAACCGGCAAGCACGATCCCTCGCTCGGCCTCGCATTCAAGATCGCGCGCCTGTTCGATATGACGATCGAAACGATCTTTCTTGAAGACGAGACCTGATCTCGCGCTAAGGCGCGCGCCGCATGATCTTTTTCGGACGAACGGAACCACCTGACATGAAACGCAATGCCATCTTCGCGGGTATCGCATCGCTCGCTCTCGCGCTGGGCGCGACAGGCTGCGCGCAGACGCAAGAGCACCCTACCCCGGTCGCCTCCACGCAGGTTCCGGCCAGCGACGTCGGCATGGGTATGCCCGCGCTGTGGCGCGTCGCTGACGAGGACACCACGATCTACGTGTTCGGCACGGTGCATGTGCTGCCCGACAGCGTGGACTGGTACAGCGGCCCGGTGAAGGCGGCGCTCGATTCGAGCGATACGCTGGTGACCGAGATCGACATGTCGCCCGCCGCGCTCGCAAAAATTCCGCAGATCGTCCAGAACATCGCGGTGCTGCCTGAGGGCACGACCGTACGCAGCCTGATGACCGACGAGGAACGCGAGACCTACGAAGGCGCGCTGACCAAGCTCGGCTATCCGGTCAACACGCTCGACCGGCTGGAGCCGTGGTTCGCATCGCTGCAGCTGAGCCAGATCGCCTATACCAAGGCGGGCTTCAATCCTGCCAACGGCACCGAAACCGTGCTCGAACGGACGGTCGGCGACCGGTTGGGCCGTGGGTCGCTGGAAACGGTCGAGCTGCAATTCGCGATCTTCGACGAGCTGCCGCAGGATGTGCAGGTGGAATACCTGATCGAATCCGCGCAGGAAATCGACGAGCTGGGCCCGATGCTGCAATCCATGGTCGACGAATGGGCGGTCGGCGATGTCGACGATCTTGGCAACCTGCTCAACGAGGCGCTCGAAAGCGATCCGGTGCTCGCCCGGCGGCTGCTCTACAACCGCAACGCCAACTGGGCGGCGTGGATCGACGAGCGGCTCGACAGCCCCGGCACGGTCTTCATGGCGGTGGGTGCAGGGCATCTTGCGGGCAACCAGAAGCTGCAAGACAAGCTGGCCGAGCGTGGTATACGTATCACACGCATTCAGTGATGGAGCCTCCCGTGAAGCTGCGCACCGCAATCCTTGCCCTGTTCGCCTGCCTGGTCGCCGCGTGCGGTCAGCCGGACGGCGACCGGAAGGATGACTATGCCGACACCAACCCGTTGCTGTGGGAAGTCGCGCGGGCCGACGGGACGACCGAAGGCTGGCTGATCGGCACGATCCATGCCCTGCCCGGCGATGCCGCATGGCGCACCCGCGCGACCGACGAGGTGATCGCGGAGGCCGACGTGCTCGCGGTCGAGGTAGCCGATGTGAACGACGGGCGGGCTATGGCAAACGCCTTCCTCCCGCTCGCCATGTCGGCCGGTCAACCGCCGCTCGCCGAGCGGGTGCCGCCCCCGCAGCGCGACCGGCTGGCCAAGCTGGTCGACCGGACGAACTACCGGATCGACGATTTCCGCAAGATCGAAAGCTGGGGCGCCGCGCTGATCCTGGCGCAGGCGGTGAAGACCGGGGCGGACAGCCAGAACGGCATAGACCGCGCGCTGATCCGCGATTTTTCGAGCCGCAAGGTGGTCGAGCTGGAAGGCGCTAAAAACCAGTTTCGCGCGTTCGACGGCCTGTCCGAAAAGGCACAGCGCGCGATGCTCGCCTCGATCCTCGAAGAAGCGCAGGCCGATCCCGCAAAGCTGCAAGAGCCGATGCGGCTCTATCTGGCAGGCGATGTCGAGGGGCTCGAACGGCTGAGCCACGAAGGCATGCTCGCCAATGCCGAAATCCGCACCGCGCTGCTGACCCGGCGCAATGCCGACTGGGTGGGCAAGATCGATCGCCTGCTGGGCGAGGACCCTCGCCCGCTGATCGCGGTGGGTGCCGCGCATATGGTCGGCGGAGACGGGCTCGTCGCGCGGCTGCGCGCGAAAGGCTACCGGGTCACCCGGCTGGGCGTCGACGCCGCACTTTAAAGGTTGCTTTCCTGCGGTTTTGCCCGTAGCAGCGCGCGCCTCGGCGCCATGTGCATCCCTGGAGGCGTGGCGAGACCGAGCATACATCCGTATTTCGAAAGGTAGTATACGATGAGCGACGCTCTGACCCTGCCGGCCGAGACGCGCGAACGGGCTGGCAAGGGAGCCTCCCGTGCACTGCGTCGCGAAGGCCGTGTCCCCGCCGTGATCTATGGCGGCAAGGAAGAACCCACCCCGATTCATATCGAAGAGCGCCTGCTGCGGCGCCAGCTCGATACCGGCCACTTCATGAACTCGATCATCGAGCTTGAAATCGGCGGCAAGAAGGTGCGCACCCTGCCCAAGGACGTTTCGCTGCACCCCGTCACCGACCGGCCCGAGCATGTCGATTTCCTGCGCCTGACCAAGGGTGCCAAGGTGGACGTGAGCGTTCCCGTCGTGTTCGTCGACGAAGAACTTTCGCCCGGCCTCAAGAAGGGCGGCGTGCTCAACGTGGTCCGTCACGAGCTGGAACTGGTCTGCGACGGCGACAAGATCCCGTCCGAGATCACGATCAGCGTCAAGGGCAAGGCAGTCGGCGATTCGATCCACATCAGCGAAGTCGAACTGCCCGAAGGCAGCGCTTCGGCGATTACCGATCGCGACTTCACCATCGCCACCTTCGTGGCTCCGTCGGCGCTGAAGAAGGCCGAAGGCGCTGAAGGCGACGAGGAAGTCACCGAAACCGAGGTCATCGAGCAGAAGGCCGAGACAGTGGAAGGCGAAGACGACCAGGTCGTCGACGGCGAATAAGCCAGCCCCCCGAGCTATTGCGAACGCCGGGCATCCTCTTGGGGTGTCCGGCGTTTTTTATGGTCCTCCCCCATCGGGGGAGGGGGACCGCTCGCCAAGCGAGCGGTGGAGGGGCACCCTCCCCATGCGGAACCGCTGCACAAGTCTTCCACCCCGAACCTGCCCCTCCACCATGCTTTGCATGGTCCCCCTCCCCGACCCGGGGAGGATTTGCTAACGGCGCAGCATGCAGATCTGGGCAGGACTAGGAAATCCGGGGCCGCAATATGCGCTCCACCGGCACAATGTCGGCTTCATGGCGTGCGACGTCATCGCCGAAACCCACGATTTCGGGCCGGTGCAGAAGAAGTTTCAGGGCTGGGTGCAGGAAGGCCGGATCGGCAGCGAAAAGGTGCTGCTGCTGAAGCCCGCAACCTTCATGAACGAAAGTGGCCGCTCGGTGGCGGAGGCGCTGCGCTTCTACAAGCTGGAGCCCGAGGCGCTGACCGTCTTCCACGACGAACTGGATCTCGCTCCGTTCAAGGTGAAGGTGCGCATGGGCGGCGGGCTCGCCGGGCACAACGGCTTGCGGAGCATCAACCAGCACCTCGGCCCCGATTTCCGCCGCGTGCGGATCGGCATCGGCCATCCGGGGCACAAGGACCGGGTGACCGGCCACGTGCTGGGCAATTTCGCCAAGGCGGAGATGGACGAACTGGCGACGATGCTGGGCGCCATGTCGTCCGAAGCCGAATGGCTGGCCGCGGGCGAAGACGCGCGTTTCATGAACGATGTGGCGCTGAGGCAGCAGGACTGAGGTCCACAATGCCGGGTCGCGCTACCCTTCTGCTACTTCTGACCGGGCAAACGCTGCTATTCGGCGCAATCGGTCTGGGGTTGTGGGTGTTCTCGGGCCGCCCTGCGCAATCCTTCCTCACCTTCGGGAAGGACCAACTCGGCAATGGAGTCCTGCTCGCGGGCGTGCTCGTCGTTCTCGCAGCAGTGGTATATATGGGCATGCCGAAGGTTTCCGAATACCTCGTGCAGGCGCAGGCGAAGAACTTCGCCTTCCTCGAAAAGCCCCTGCCCTTCCCGGCTATCATATGGGTATCGCTGGGTGCAGGCATCGGCGAGGAGGCGCTGTTTCGCGGCGGGGTGCAGACCCTTGCGGGTGATTATGTCGGCGCGCCGCTCGCCATCGCATTGGCAGCCGGGGTTTTCGCTATAGTCCATTTTGCCAAGCCGCTGATCGCAGCGATCATCTTTGCGATCGGCATCGTGTTCGGCTGCGTCTTCTGGATCACCGGCTCGCTGCTGACGGTGATGGTGGCCCACGCGCTCTACGATGTGTTCGCCCTGTGGTACGTGCAAAAGGAGATGCACCGCCTCCGCGTGTTCGCAGGCGACGAAGGTGCCCGCGCCGGGGCAACATCGGACTAGGCAGCGGCGGGCGCGCGCGTTACCAGCGGCGCAATCTCCATCCCCACCCCGACCAAGGATTATCATGGGTTTCAAATGCGGTATCGTGGGCCTGCCCAATGTCGGCAAGTCGACGCTGTTCAATGCACTCACGCAGACGCAGGCCGCGCAGGCGGCGAATTATCCCTTCTGCACGATCGAGCCGAACGTGGGCCAGGTTTCCGTGCCCGACGAGCGGCTGGAGAAGATTGCCGCGATCGGCAAGAGCGCGAAGATCATCCCCACCCAGCTCGCCTTCGTCGACATCGCGGGCCTCGTCAAAGGCGCGAGCAAGGGCGAAGGCCTGGGCAACCAGTTCCTCGCCAATATCCGCGAGGTCGACGCGATCGTCCACGTGCTGCGCTGCTTCGAGGATGACGACATCCAGCACGTCAACAACAAGGTCGATCCGATCGCCGATGCCGAAGTGGTTGAGACCGAGCTGATGCTCGCCGACCTCGAAAGCGTCGAAAAGCGCGTCGAGAATGCCAAGCGCCGCGCCACCGGTGGCGACAAGGAAGCCAAGGCGCTTGTCTCGGTGCTCGGGCAGGCGCTCGAGTTCCTCAAGGACGGCAAGCCCGCGCGGCTGGTCGAGCCGGGCGACGACGAGGAAGCCCGCCTGTTCGAACAGGCGCAGCTGCTGACTGCCAAACCGGTCCTGTACGTGTGCAACGTGGCCGAGGAAGACGCCGCTGAGGGCAATGCCCTGTCGAAGCTGGTCGCCGAGAAGGCCGAGGCCGAGGGTGCGCAGGCGGTGGTCGTCTCCGCCGCCATCGAATCCGAGCTGGTCGAGATGGAAGAGGCGGACCGCGCCGAATATCTCGCTGAGCTGGGCCTGTCGGAAAGCGGCCTCTCGAAGATCATCCGCGCGGGATACAAGCTGCTCGGCCTGCAGACCTTCTTTACCGTCGGCCCGAAGGAAGCGCGCGCGTGGACCTTCCCCGCGGGCGCCAAGGCTCCGCAGGCGGCGGGCGAAATCCACACCGATTTCGAACGCGGCTTCATCCGCGCCGAAACCATCGCCTACGACGATTACGTCGCGCTGGGCGGCGAAAGCGGCGCGAAGGACGCGGGCAAGCTGCGGCAGGAGGGCAAGGAATACCTCGTGCAGGACGGCGACATCATGATGTTCAAGTTCAACGTGTGACCTGAAATCTCAGAAGCACAGCCGACGCAGGAGCCCCTAGCCGCTCCGCGTCGGATCGTCTTCGGGGTCGCCTGGTATCTGGGCTTCTGAAGTCGCCGGCAGGTCGCCTTCGACCTCCGGAGAAATGGCGACACCATCATCCTCGGCGGCCTCGTAGTACTGCCAGTCGCCCTCATCCTCGTTGTCGTCGCCCATCCCGAACAGGCGCTTGATCCGGCCAAAGAGAGCCGCGAACACAACTGCGCCGCCGATCAGGATCGGTTTGATGAACTTGAGCAGGATGGCAAGAATGCCGAGCTTCTTGGCTGCCGCCACCCCCGCCCCGGCTGCGATCAGTCCGCCGATGCCATATTCGGCAGCCCGGTCGGTCGCCGCATTGTAGTCCGCATAGCGCGCGCCGCTATCGAACGCGGCGTGCTTCGCCAGTTCGTGGGCGGCAAGACGCACCTCGTCGAGCTGGGGCATGCCGGCCACCATGTTTACGCTCAGGACACCGTAGCGGCCCAGAGTGCGCAGGTCGTAATTGAGGACATCGCCCTCTTCCCCGCTGAATTGCAGATCCTTCGCCCACACGACCGAATGCGTGGCGGGATCGTAATCGGGCCGCTCCGCCCACCCGACCAGATTGATCGTTTCGTAGCCATTCTTGGCGCGTTCCAGATTTGCAGTGCGCGTCGCATCCTTCAGCGAGGTCAGCAATTCGTCGTAATCGACCTCGGCTGCGTCATCGTCCGAAACGTAGCCGACATCTTCGAAACTGATGACCGCACCCCACGCGTCGTCGAAGGGCGTGGTTCCCGCCTTCATTACCATGCCGAGCACGCCCTCGGCTGCCTGTGGCGGGTTGCCCCACACCTCGGTCAGGATTTTGTGCGCGTCCTGCTGGTCGTAAAAAATGTAGTCCTCGCCCAGATCGAGGCTGGCCTTGGCACCCGGAATACCGATCTTGCCGCTCTGCGGATGGAGCGTACCGAGATATTCCTGCATCTCGGGCGGCAGAGGCTCCTGCGCGCTTCCCTGAGCAATGGCAGGCGCGGCAAGCAACGCCGCAAGACAGGCAAAAAGCCACGCAAGTTTCTTCATGTGGCCCCCCAGCCCCTGTTGAATCGGGCAAACTATGCTGCAAGCGGGGCCGACTGCCAAGCTGCTAATCAGGCGGAAATGGACACGTCTCGATTCCTGCCTGTCCGATCCCGCAAGCGAGTGTCGCGCGCAATGTGCGGATCGCGGGAATATCCGGAGGGGTGGTGGAGACGCGAAATCTTGATGTTTCCGTTCGCCGCGCGAGCGGCTAGCGCTGCAACGTCTTCGTCATGACCAACCCGTAGGGCCCCAAACATGATCACCCGCCGCGCGCTCATCCGCTCCACCGCCGCAGGCGCCGCCGTGGCGGCGCTGTCGTCTCCCGCCATCCTGCTCGCGCAGAGCTGGTTCCGCGAATATCCGTTCAAGCTGGGCGTCGCGTCGGGCGATCCGGCGAGCGACGGCTTCGTGATGTGGACTCGCCTCGCGCCCGAACCCTTCGCGCCGCACGCGGGCGTGCCGATGTCCGCCCTCCCCGTCGACTGGGAAGTGGCCGAGGATGATCGCTTCCGCACCGTGGTCGCCAAGGGTACCGAACTTGCGCGGCCCGAGCTGGGCCACAGCGTCCACGCCGAAGTGACGGGCCTCAAACCCGATCGCCCCTACTGGTATCGCTTCACCGTCGGTGCGGATCGGTCGCTGGTCGGTCGTGCGCGCACGCTGCCCGCCGCCGGTGCCGCCGTCTCGCAGCTGCGCTTCGGCGTGTGCGGCTGCCAGCATTACGAGAGCGGCTACTACACCGCCTATCGGGACATCGCGCAAGACGACCTCGCTTTCGTCTTCCACTATGGCGATTTCATCTACGAATACTCGTACGACTACAACTACGGGCCCGAGCGTCTGCCCGTGCCCAAGGTGCGCGAGCATCGGTTGCGCGAGGTCATTTCGCTCGACGATTATCGCCAGCATTACGCGCAATATCTGCTCGACCTCGATCTGCAGGCGGCGCGCTCTGCCCAGGTGTTCCTGCCCACGTTCGACGACCACGAGGTGCAGAACAACTGGGTCGACGATTTCGCGCAGGACGATTCTATCCCGCAAGACGTCTTTGCCCTGCGGCGGCAGGCGGCGATGCAGGCGTGGTACGAGAACATGCCCGTGCGCCGCAGCGCGCTGCCGCGCGGCCCGCTGTCGCTGGCGAACCGCCGCCTTGCCTTCGGCGATCTGGCCGCGATCAACCTGCTCGACACGCGCAGCTTCCGCTCCGACCAGCCATGCGACGACCGCTGGGGCGTGAGCCCGTGCGAGGGCGTGTTCGATCGCGACGTAACCGTGCTGGGCGATGCGCAGGAAAAGTGGCTCGATGGCAATCTGTCGCGCAAGGACACGCGCTGGAACTGCATCGCGCAGCAGATCATGATGATGCCACTCAACCGGCGCACCTACGACGACCAGCCCGAGGTGATGTACAACCTCGACAGCTGGGCGGGCTACAACACGCCGCGCGAACGGCTGATGAAGCGCCTCGCCAAGGTCGACAACGCCGTCGTCCTGACGGGCGACGAGCACCAGAACTACGCGGGCCTGCTGATGTCGGACGACGATCCGGTGGCTGTCGAATGCGTCCTCACCTCGGTCAGCAGCGGCGGTGACGGGCAGGACCAGCGCCCGGGCAGCGACCGCATCCTTGCCGAAAACCCGCAGCTTAAGTTCATCAACGACCAGCGCGGCTACGGCGTGTGCGAAGTGACGCCCGAGAGCTGGCGCACCGATTTCCTCGTGCTCGACAGGGTATCCACGCCGGGCGGCACGCTCAGCCGCCGCGCCAGCGCGCAGATCGAAGCCGGTCCGGCAAATCTAACAATCACTTAAGTTCGGGCACGATACGCCCCCTTCCCCGTTGGCCAGTTGAACCAAGGGGAGATGTTCGTGGTCGACAAGTCCGAAAAATTCAGCTGGCTCGTGCGGGTGGGCTATTTCAGCCGCGCGGTGCTCTACACCGTCGTCGGCCTGATCGCGCTGACCAACGCGGGGCGTATCTCAGAGGGTACGGCGGGCATTTTCAAGGCGATCGAGGACTTCCCGGCGGGCATCGCGATCCTGTGGATCATGGTCTTCGGCCTGTTCGGCTACGCGCTGTTCCGCTTCTGCTCGCCGCTGTTCGATATCGAGAACGAAGGCAGCGATGCCAAAGGCTGGGGCAAGCGCATCGGCCATGCGGGCAGCGCCATCGGCCACCTCGCGCTGGCATGGTCCGCCTTCAAGTTCGCGACCGACAGGAATTCCGGCGGCGGCGGCGCGCAAGAAGCCGCTGCGGGTGTGCTGGGCGTCGAGTTCGGCGGCATCGTACTCGGCCTGCTCGGCCTCACGTTCTTCATCGCGGCGTTCAACCAGGCGAAGAAGGGCATCACCGGCAGCTTCATGAACCGCATCAGCCCGCAGGCCCCCGACGTCACCCGCTGGATGGGCGGCGCAGGCTACCTCGCGCGCGCCGTGGTGTTCGTCATCATCGGGTGGTCGCTGGTTAGCGCCGGGGTGTTCTCGGGCGGCAGCGATCAGGTGAAGACGATCGGCGATGCGGTGGCCAGCCTGGCGGACGACGGCATCTGGTTTACGATCACCGCGATCGGGCTGCTGCTGTTCGGCCTCTTCAGCTTCATCCTCGCCCGGTACCGGATCATTCCCGACCTGGGGAGCGAGGGCAAGGTGCCCGAATTCCGCACCGGTTGAAAAATACCCCCTAGGGGTATATCTCACGCCCTATGAAAAAGACCGCCGAACTGCACCGCATGGTGATGGACACGCACATCTGCCCGTATGGCATCAAGTCCAAGTCGCTGCTCGAAAGCAAGGGCTACACGGTCGAGGACCACCACCTCACCACGCGAGAGCAGACCGATGCCTTCAAGGAGAAGCACGGCGTCGCCACCACCCCGCAAACCTTCATCGATGGGGAGCGGATCGGCGGCTACGACGCGCTGCGCAAGTTCTTCGACAAGCCGGTGAAAGACCCGGATGAAACCAGCTATCGCCCCGTGCTGGCGGTGTTTGCGGTGGGCGCCGCGCTGGCGATCGCGCTTTCGCTGGGGCTGACCGGCGCGCTGGGCGTGCGCACCGTCGAGTGGTTCGTCGCCTTTTCGATGGCGATGCTCGCGATGCTGAAGCTGCAGGATGTCGAGCAGTTTTCGACCATGTTCGTCGGCTACGACCTGCTCGGCCGGCGCTGGGTGCCCTACGCCTATGCCTATCCCTATCTGGAAGCGCTCGCGGCGGTGCTGATGGCCGCGCACCTCCTGCCCTGGCTGTCGATCCCGATCGCGCTGTTCATCGGCACCATCGGCGCGGTCAGCGTGTTCTACGCGGTCTATGTGCAGAAGCGCGAGATCAAGTGCGCCTGCGTCGGCGGGGGCAGCAACGTGCCGCTCGGCTTCGTCTCGCTGACCGAGAATCTGGCGATGATTGCCATGGGAATCTGGATGCTGCTACGGCCCGCGCTGTAACCAGCAGGAGGCTTTGTCGGTGAAGTATTTCGAGGATATGGTCGTCGGCCAGAAGGTGTCTTTCGGCCACTACGAGGTCACCCGCGAAGAGGTCATCGAGTTCGCTTCCAAATACGACCCCCAGCCCTTCCACCTCGACGACGAGGCTGCCGCGCAGACCTTTTTCGGGCGGTTGGCCGCCAGCGGCTGGCACACCTGTGCGATGACGATGCGCATGATGGTGGAGCAGTTCAAGACCGATCAGGTCGCCTCGCTCGGTTCGCCCGGGATCGACGAGCTGCGCTGGATCAAGCCGGTCTATCCGGGCGACACGCTGCGGGTCGAAGGCGAGCTGATCGAAAAGCGCCGCTCCAAATCCAAGCCGGGGATCGGCTTCACCAAGAGCAGGCAGACCACCTTCAACCAGCATGGCGAGCCGGTGATGAGCATGATCGGCAACAACATGATGAAGCTGCGCAACCCCGACGCGCCGGTCGAGTGATCGCTGCGCAGCCCTGACCCTTGCCGCTTGATCTTTTCCGTTTGACAGCCTTGTCACCTGTGGGTTACATGTCACCTACAGGTTACAGGGAGGAAGTGGCGATGGAATCCGATTTCGAAAAGGCAGAGCGGGCCACCCGCAAGCGCAGCGTGATGCTGCCGGTGATCGCGATCATCTTCCTCCAGAATTTCTTAGTTTTCAGCACGGCAGACGGAACGGTCGCGATCGTCTTGCAGGTCGCGTGGGTATTGATGTCGCTGCTCGCCACGCTGATCCTGCTGACCGGCGGCATGTGGCTCAAACCCCGCTCGATACGCCACCTGATCAACGACGAGTTGAGCGAGAGCAACCGCCAGAAAGGCGTCTCTGCCGCCTTCCTCGCGGCCATGCTCGTCTCGGTGATCGTGTTCGCGGTGTCGCCCTTCGAACCCATCTCGGCACAAAGGGCCGCGCATCTCGTGGTCACCGTATCGCTGGCGATGGGGTTGATCGTGTTCGCCGTTGCCGAGCGCAAGTCGCTTGGCTGAGCAACTCGTCAATCGGATACGCGAGCGGCGCGAGGCGGCTGGCTGGACACAGGCCGAACTGGCCGAGCGGGTCGGGGTCAGCCGCAAGACGATCAACACGGTCGAAAACGGGGTCTTCGTACCCTCGACCGTGGTCGCGCTCAAAGTGGCGCGCGCGCTCGGCACGACGGTGGACGACCTGTTCGCCCTCGCCGACTAGCCGCCTATTCGCTGCACTCCAGCGTGCCGCGCCGGGCATAGACCGATCGGTCGTACCCGTCGCGCACGCGCAACAGCGCATCCTTGCGCTCCGGCTCGCTCTCGTCCGCCAGCTCGACCGTCAGCGACAATTCGCGCCCGTCGTACTTGGTGCGCGTGCCGTGCGGACCCTCGGCGCTGCCCGCATCGGGAGCGAAACGATGCACCTCGCCATCGACCTGCATCGCGCCAAGGTCGCTTTTCAGGATCGCAACCGGCCTCTTCGCTTCGCCTTCAAAGAAGGCGCAGCGCGCTCCGTCGAGCCCGTGGCTTGCGATCTGCTCATCGCCCAAAGGTTCGAACACATGGGGCAGCACCGGCGGTGTCTGCATGGCTTTGACCTGCGCCACGTCCTGCGCATCCTGCGCCGGATCGCGCTCCTCACCGCCGCACCCGCCCAGCAGCACCAGTGCTGCGGCCACCGCCCATCGCGCTGCCATTCGCATAAATACCCCCAAGGAATAGTCGAACTCGTCTGCGTCGTGACCAATACCGCAAACGCATGAATCGCAAGCGATTCCGTGTGGCAGCCCTCCCCCGCCAACGGCACGACCTGCCCGCCCGCTCCATACGCAGACTGGCTTAAATCGGGAGGTTTAGGTGAATATTCACCCTCGTCGTGCAGGTCTCTGCGGTGAAATTCCGGGGGACACGATGATTAACCGAAAAATCCTGCACGATCAGAAGGGTGCAACGGCGGTCGAATACGGCCTGATCGCCGCACTGATCGCAATTGGTGCGGTGAGCGCGCTCGCCTCGGTGGGAGAGGGAGTCTCCAGCACCTACACAACGGTCGATGAATCGATGGCCGAAGCCGGTCATGCCGGAAATGGCGCTACGGATAGCGGCGGATCGAGTGGCGGTTCGAGCGGCAGCAGTTCGGGCGGTTCCAGCTCGAGCGGCGGTAGCTCTAGCAGCGGCAGCAGCTCCGGCGGTAGCTCGGGCAGCACCAGTTCGGGCAGTTCCAGCTCCACCAGCTCGGGCAGCAGCAGCTCGAGCAGCTCCAGCGGCGGCGCGACCGACAGCGGAAGCAACGAGCCCGCGCCCACACCGACCCGCACCCCGGTCCGCGCGCGCGATCGCGGCGTACCGCGCTAGTAGTAGCTATCGGGGCTTCCCACCTTCCGGGTCACAGTTAGCGCGGTTAGGTTGGCCTAGTGCCGCCCGAACAGCTTCTCGACCTCGTCCATCGACAGCTTCACCCAGGTCGGGCGGCCATGGTTGCACTGGCCCGATCGCGGGGTCCGCTCCATTTCGCGTAGCAGCGCGTTCATTTCCTCGACCCGTAGCGTCCGCCCTGCCCTGACCGATCCGTGGCAGGCCATCGTCGCGAGGACGTATTCGATCTTGCCGGTCAGCAGCAGCGATCCGCCCCCTTCCCCGCCCCCTTCGACACCGTTCGTAGCGAGGTCGTCGGCGATATCGCGCAGCAGCGCGTGCGGATCGGCCTTGGGCAGCGCGTGCGGCAGCGCGCGCACGAGCATTGCGGCGGGGCCGAAACGTTCGACCGCGAGGCCTAGCCGGTCGAGATCCTCGGCAATCGCTTCGATCCGGTCGCATTCGGCTTCGGAGAGTTCGACCACCTCTGGCATCAGCAGCGCCTGGCTGCGCGACGCGGCGGCCCTGGCATCGGCATTGCGCAGCCGTTCGAGCGTCAGGCGCTCGTGCGCGGCGTGCTGGTCGACCAGCACGAGGCCGTCGGCGGCCTCGGCGACGATATAGGTGTTGGCGATCTGCCCGCGCGCGATCCCGAGCGGGTATTCGTCGGCATCCTCGGGCAGGGGCGCGGCTTCCTCGGCGCGGCCAGCGGGCAGCGCCACTGGCGAAGAGGCGCCCCAGTCCATGCGCGGCTCTTGCAGCGCCTGCGGCGTTCCCTGGTCCGCAAACCGGTCGAAGATCGAGCGCGCAGCGGGCTCCGCCGCCACCGGTTCGGCCTGCCACTTGGCCATCGCGCTCGCATCGGGGGCCTGCGCGCTGCGCTTGTCGCCGGTGGAAAGCGCCGCGCGCAAGCCGCCGACGATCATGCCGCGCACCCCCTGCGGATCGCGGAAGCGAACCTCGCTCTTGGCCGGGTGGACGTTCACGTCGACATCTTCGGGCGGCAGGTCGAGGAACAGCGCGAGCACCGCGTGCCGGTCGCGTGCGAGCATCTCGGCATAGGCACCTCGCACTGCGCCGACCAGCAGGCGGTCCTTCACCGGGCGTCCGTTGACAAACAGGTACTGATGGTCCGCCACACCGCGATTATAGGTCGGCAGGCCCGCCACGCCGGTCAACGTCATCTCGCCCCGCGCGAGGTCGATGGCGACCGAATTGTCGCGCAGCTCGCGCGCGATCAGCCGCACCACCCGCTCGGGCAAATCCTCGCCGCGCTGCAACTGCAGAATGCGGCGGCCATTGTTGGAAAAGGTGAACCCGATCTCGGGCCGCGCCATCGCAAGGCGGCGGACGATATCGTTGCACGCGGCATATTCGCTGCGCGGCGTGCGCAGGAACTTGCGCCGCGCGGGCACCTCGCGGAAAAAGTGCTCGATCCGCGCGCGGGTGCCCGGCGGCACCGCAGCGGGCTGATCCTCGACCACGCGCCCGTGGTCGACCACACGCCGCCAGCCCGCATCGGCATCGTGCGGGCGGCTTTCGAGCGTGAAGCGCGCCACGCTGGCTATGCTGGGCAGCGCCTCGCCCCGGAAGCCGAGCGTCGCGACTCGTTCGAGCGCGTGCCCTTCCCCGACGAGATCTTCGGGCAGCTTCGAGGTCGCATGGCGTTCGAGAGCGAGCGCCAGCGCCGCCTTGTCCATCCCGCAGCCATCGTCGACCACTTCGATGGCGCCGATCCCGCCATCCTCCAGCGAAACCTCGATCCGCGTCGCGCCCGCGTCGATCGCGTTCTCCAGCAGTTCCTTGAGCGCGGCGGCCGGGCGCTCGATCACTTCCCCCGCAGCGATGCGGTTGATCAGGGCCTCTGGCAGTCGTCTGATGGTGGGCATTTGCCGTGGGATAGTCGAACCGGTGGAAAAATTCGACGGGCTCCGCGCACTTACGCCCATTTTCTGCTTAAAAGCATCGCGTTTTTCGCTAGGGGACGATAGAGGCCGTGCTTGCAAGCCCGGCTGAGCCGGCTCGTCCCTTCAACCCCAGTCAAGGCCGATCGCGCAATCGGTACGGAATACATATAGCTATGGGTTTCTTCTCGAATCTTCTGAAGTTCGGTACGCAGAACATGGCGATCGATCTCGGCACCGCAAATACGCTGGTCTATGTGCCCGACCAGGGAATCATCCTGAACGAGCCTTCGGTGGTTGCCATCGAAACGCTCAACGGGATCAAGCGGGTCAAGGCCGTGGGCGACGATGCCAAGATGATGATGGGCAAGACGCCCGACTCGATCGAAGCGATCCGTCCGTTGCGCGATGGGGTGATCGCAGACATCGAAATCGCGGAAGAAATGATCAAGCACTTCATCCGCAAGGTACACGGCAAGCGGAGCCTGTTCCGCTATCCCGAAATCACGATCTGCGTGCCCTCGGGCTCGACCTCGGTCGAACGCCGCGCGATCCGCGATGCAGCGTCGAACGCCGGCGCGAGCCAGGTCTACCTGATCCTCGAACCGATGGCCGCCGCGATCGGCGCGGACATGCCGGTGACCGAACCGGTCGGTTCGATGGTGGTCGATATTGGTGGCGGCACGACCGAAGTCGCGGTGCTCTCGCTGCGCGGCCTCGCCTACACCACCTCGGTCCGCACCGGGGGCGACAAGATGGACGAAGCGATCGTTTCCTACGTCCGCCGACACCACAATCTGCTGATCGGCGAATCGACCGCGGAACGGATCAAGAAGGACTATGGCGTCGCCGTGGCCCCGGCCGACGGGATCGGCGAGACGATCACCATCAAAGGTAGGGATCTCGTAAATGGTGTTCCGAAAGAGATCACCATCAATCAGTCGCATATCGCCGAAGCGCTGAGCGAGCCTATCGGTGCGATCGTCGAAGGCGTCCGGATCGCGTTGGAAAACACCGCGCCCGAACTCGCCGCCGACATCGTGGACCAGGGCATCGTCCTGACCGGCGGCGGTGCGCTGATCACCGGGCTGGACGAGCATCTGCGCGAGGAAACGGGCCTGCCGGTGAGCATCGCCGAAGATCCGCTTTCGTGCGTCGCGATCGGCACCGGTCGTGCCATGGAAGACCCGGTCTTCCGCGGCGTGCTGATGACGGCCTGAGGCGAACGGGTTCTACCGGGAGTCTAACCGGACGGAGGGAATATGGCCCTGTCAGGGTCGAAGCAGCGAATATCGGGGCATTCGAAAAGGGCCCAGTACGGTGCCTTTACCGGCTACGTGCTGGTGATACTTGCCATCCTGCTGGGGATTGCGCTGCTGACGATTTCCTTGATCCAGCCTGCTTCGTTCAATGGACTGCGCGGCCTGTTCGGCGACGCGACCCGCCCGGTGGCGCAAACCACCGCGGTTGGCCGCAGCGGCAGCCGTGGCTTCCTCGATTCGGTCAAAGGCTACCTCGAAGCGGGCCAGCAGAACGCCGAGCTGAAGAAGGAAGTCGAGATTGCGCGCATCCGGCTCGCCGAATCGCGCGCGGTCGAGGAAGAGAACCGGCGGCTGAAGGCGCTGCTCGGGCTCAAGACCACCGAGGTAAAACCGGTGGCGGTGGCCCGCCTGGTCGGGTCGAGCAGTTCGAGCACCCGCCGCTTCGCCTATCTCGGCGCGGGGCGTTCCTCGGGCGTCATGCCGGGCATGCCGGTGCGCAGCGAACGCGGGATCGTGGGCCGCGTGCTCGAATCGGGGCGCAATTCCTCACGCGTGCTTCTGATCACCGATAGCGAAAGCGTGCTGCCGGTGCGGCGCGCAGGCGACAACACGGTTGCCTTTGCCGAAGGGCGCGGCGACGGGCTGATCAACATCCGCCTGATCAATCTCGGCATCAATCCGCTGAAGCGCGGCGACGTCTTCGTCACCAGCGGTGCGGGCGGACTCTACCGCCCCGGCATCGCGGTCGCGATCGTCACCCGGCTGACCGACGACGGCGCGGTGGCGCGGATCATCAGCAACCCGGCGGCGACCGATTACGTCGCGGTCGAACCGCTGTGGGAGCCCGCAGCCCGGCGCGGCGCGGCCACGCCGATCGAAAACGCCATCGGCTCGAACGAGACGGTCGCGCCGGAAGGCGAAGGAGGCTCGGCGCCCGAGCCCGACGCACAATGATCGAACGGCGCGCCTACAAAACCCGGCGCGACGGTTTCGGGCGGCAGATCAATCGCGACCAATCGCCCTTCCTGATGGCCTTCATCCCGTGGGCAACGATCATGCTCGCGTCCTATTTCCAGAGCATTCCCATTGCCATCTCGGGCCCGCTGCTGCCCCCGCTCGGCTTCCTGGTCCTGCTCGCCTGGCGGCTGCTGCGTCCCGGCGTGCTGCCGATCTGGTCGGGGATCATCTTCGGGATGTGGGACGACCTGTTCAGCGGTCAGCCATTCGGTTCTGCTATCCTGCTGTTCTCCGCAACGATGCTGACGATCGAACTGATCGACATCCGCTTCCCCTGGCGCGGTTTCGCGCAGGACTGGGGAATCGCGGCGGGGATTACGGTGGTCTACATCGTCGCCTCCACGCTGGTATCGGGTAGCCGCCTCAGCCTGCCACTGTTCGGCGCCGTCGTGCCCCAATTGCTGCTTTCGGTTATCGCCTACCCCTTCATCGCCTTCATCGTTTCCCGCCTCGACAAGCTGCGCCACATGCGCTTCCGGACCAACGCCTGATGCCTCTCGGCCTGACCAAGAAAATCCTCAACGAAAGCGTGCTGACCGACAGCTTCGACCGGCGGAGCTTTGCGCTCGGCCTGGGGGGCCTGTCGGTGGGGATGCTGCTGGCCGGACGGATGGGCTATCTCGCGATTGCCGAGAACGACAAGTACGCGGTCGAAAGCGAGAGCAATCGCGTCAACCTGACGCTGATCCCGCCGCGCCGTGGCTGGATCCTCGACCGCAACGGCGCGCCGCTCGCCTCCAACGAAGCCGATTTTCGCGTCGATATCATTCCCGAGCGGCTGCAGGATCGCTCGCGCGAGATCGAGACGCTTGGCAAGCTGCTCGACCTCGACGAATCGAAGATGCGCGACCTGCATGCCAAGATCGACGAGTCTGCGGGCTACGCGCCGATCGAAGTCGCGAGTGGGCTCGACTACGACAAGTTCGCAGCGGTCAGCATCCGCCTGCCCGAACTGCCCGGCGTCGTGCCGCAGCGCGGCTTTTCCCGCTATTATCCCACCGGCCCCTCGGTAGGGCACCTGATCGGCTATGTCGGCGCGGCGAGCCGCGAGGAGTTCGAGAAAGACCGCAACCCGCTGCTGATCACGCCCGGCTACAAGATCGGCAAGGACGGGATCGAAAAGCAGTTCGAGCAGACCCTGCGCGGCAAGCCCGGTGCACGGCGCGTCGAAGTGACCGCAGCAGGCCGGATCGTGCGCGATCTCAGCTCGCGCGCCGATGTTCAGGGCGACCCCGTGCAGCTCACCATCGACGGCCCGTTGCAGGATTATGCCGCGCGGCGGCTGGGCCTGGAAAGCGGATCGGTGGTGGTGATGGATTGCCTCACCGGCGATCTCCTCTGCATGGCCTCGATGCCCAGCTTCGATCCGAACAGCTTTTCGGACGGGATCGGCAGCGTCGAATACGCGATGCTGAGCGAGAACGACCGGGTGCCGCTGCGCAACAAGGTGCTCAAGGGCCTCTATCCGCCCGGCTCGACGGTCAAGCCGATGCACGCGATGGCCTTCATGCACGAAGGGATCGACCCTGAGGAATCGATCATCTGCGGTGGCGGCCGCCGGATCGGCAACCGCTTCTTCAACTGCTGGAGCAACCACGGCCAGGTGAACATGGCCAAGGGCATCTACCAGTCGTGCGACAGCTATTTCTATCACTTCGCGCAGAAGGTCGGGTTCGACAAGGTGGCGGATTACGCCCGCCGGTTCGGGCTGGGGCAGGAATTCGACCTGCCTGTCGCCAGCCAGTTCTACGGCACCGTGCCGGACCCTGCGTGGAAGCTGAAGAAGTACGGCCAGCAATGGCAGCCCTACGACACGGTCAACGCCTCGATCGGTCAGGGCTATTACCTCGCCAGCCCGCTGCAGCTGGCTGTGATGGCAACGCGTATCGCGACCGGCCGCCACTTCGAACCGGCGCTGATCAAGACCGATAAGCGCAAACCCGCCCCCTCGCTCGATTTCAAGCCCGACCAGATCGCCTATATCCGCAAGGCGATGAGCGATGTGGTCAACGGCCCCGGCACCGCAGGCCGCGCGCGCCTGCCGATCGACGACGTGCTGATCGCGGGCAAGACGGGGACCGCGCAGGTCGTCTCGCTGAGCGTTTCCAACGGCAAGAGCGGCCCGTGGAAATACCGCGATCACGGCCTCTTCATCTTCTTCGCCCCGTTCGACAATCCGCGCTACGCTGGCGCCGTGGTGATCGAACATGGCGGCGGGTCCGGCGCGGCCTACCCGATCGCGCGCGACGTGATGACCTTCATGTTCGACCCGCAAAAGGGGCTCGACGCGCTCAATGCGCTGGAAAAGGAATGGGGCGGCACCGCGCAGCAGCGGCTCCAGCGCCGCTATGCCGAATATGCGCGCGCCGCGGGCGAGGCGATCCCTGCCAGCCCGCCGCTCGACCGCGAAATCCAGGCCCGCGTCGATGCCGAAGCCCGGCTCGATGCGCGGCGCAGCGAAGCCTTCGCGCGCAAGAACCCGCGCCCGGCCCGTCGTGCCGACAGCGACGAGGCACAGGCTGAACAGCCGGCGGCGACTCCCGCAACGACTGCATCGCCAACACCAACGCAGACGCCTGCGCCGACGCCGACAGGGGACGGGCAATGAACACCGTGATCCCCGCGCCGATCGCGCGCCAGCCCTGGTCGATGCTGACCCCGCTGACACTGCTGACGTTCTTTGGCGCAGCGGTGCTCTATTCGGCGGCAGGCGGCAGCTTCTCGCCCTTCGCGGACACGCATCTGCTGCGCTTCGCGATCTTCCTGGTGGTCGCGCTGGTCATCGCCAGCCTGCCGCGCGATCTGGCAAAGTTCGTCGCCTACCCAGCCTATATCGGCGTGCTGGTGCTGCTGCTGGGCGTGGAGGCGATGGGCGCGGTCGGCGGCGGGAGCCAGCGCTGGCTCGAACTCGGCCCGATCCGCCTTCAGCCATCCGAGCTGATGAAGCCGACCGTCGCGCTCGCGCTCGCCCGCTTCTACGACACCTTGCCCACCGGCATGTTCAGCTCGTGGCGCGCGCTGTTGCCCGCCGGGGTTATCATCGTGATGCCCGCACTGCTGGTGCTGATGCAGCCCGATCTGGGCACCGCGCTGGCCATCGTGTTCTCGGGCGCGGTGGTGATGTTCCTCGCAGGCCTGCCCATGAGCTGGTTCCTGAGCGCGGGTGCCGCCGCCGCCGTGGCGGTGCCGCTGGCCTACAATTTCGCGCTCAAGCCCTATCAGCAGCGCCGTGTGACCACCTTTCTCGACCCCGAGAGCGATCCGCTGGGCAGCGGCTATCACATCACCCAGTCGAAGATCGCGATCGGCTCGGGCGGATTCATGGGCAAGGGCTTCAACGAGGGCTCGCAGAGCCACCTGCAATACCTGCCCGAACCGCACACCGACTTCGTCTTCGCCACGATGGCGGAGGAGTGGGGCTTCCTGGGCGGCCTGTTCGTGATCGTCTGCTTCGGCCTGATCCTGTACTGGGGCCTGAAGGTCGCACGCAACGCCACCAACCGGTTCGACCGTCTGCTGGCGGCGGGCATGGTGGCGACGATGTTCTTCTACATCGCGATCAACCTGATGATGGTGATGGGCATGGCCCCCGTGGTCGGCATCCCGCTGCCCTTCATGAGCCATGGCGGATCGTCGATGATGACCAACATGCTGTGTCTGGGCACGCTGATGATGATCCATCGCTGGACCACGCAGGGGCGCAGCGGCGGGCTTCAGACGAACTGATTTCGCCGCTTGGGGTGCGCAGGCCACATTGGGGGCTTGCACCTTTCGCCACAGGCTCTATGTGCACCGCTCCGCCGACGAATCGGCGCGCGGTTTTGCCCGCATGTGGACGCATAGCTCAGTTGGTAGAGCAGCTGACTCTTAATCAGCGGGTCCTAGGTTCGAGCCCTAGTGCGTCCACCATCCCCCTCTTCTCCAGCAATTCACATCGCCGCCGGCAGCGGGCGGGATCGCTTCGCGCGCACATGGCCGCTCAGCTGGCTCGGTCGCGTGTTATGGTCGCTTCAGTATCGTTAATCGGCCGCAGTTGGCGTCGTACGCCCACCGCGCCCAGCACGATGCCGCCGAGGATCAGCACCATTCCGATGATGTGAAACCGGAAGAGAGCCTCACCCAACAGCAGCGCGGCGAGACCGGCGCCGAACAGCGGCATCAGAGTGATCATCTGGCCTGCGGGTGCTGGCCCGAAATTTTTCACAGCCGCGTTGTAGAGCACATAGGCGACGAGCGACGGGAACAGGGCGACGTAGGCAAACGCGCCCAGCACATCGGCGCGTAGCGGGATAGTTGCTCCGCCAGCCATTTCCATCGCCGCGAGCGGTGCCATCGCTATCGCTCCAATAGCGAATGTCGCGGTCAGGAAACTGGCCGGATGACAATCCGGGCGAAGGCGCAGCAGCGTGGTGTACAGCGCCCAGCAGGCAACCCCGCACAACACGAGAAAATCGCCGAAGTTGAGCCTCATCCGTGCGATTGCCGCAAGATCGCCGCGCAGAACGATGACCGCCACCCCCAGCATCGAGAGGGTCACGCCGACGATCTGCAGGGCCGACGCCCGGTCGCGGAAAAAAAGGCGATTGAACAGGAGGACGAGTGCCGGGATCGCCGCCTGAAGCAGGAGCCCGTTGCTGGCGGTGGTGAAGTGCAGGCCCGAATAGATGAAGGCATTGAACGCAGCGACGCCCGTCACACCAAGCAGCAGGACCGCCTTCCAGTGCGACACGAGGCCTTGCCGATCGGCGCGCACATGCCGCCATGCGAAAGGCAACAGGATCACGAGCGCGCCGCACCACCTGACCAGCGCCAGGGTGAAGGGCGGGATGACACCGTTCACCGCTCGCCCAACAATGAAATTGCCCGACCAGAACAGGATCACGATGCAAAGCGTGGCGTAGGACCACAGATCCGTACGTGTCGCCGGGGACCGATCGTCATGCATGGCCAGACCCGCCTGTCAGACCAGACCGCGTGCCGCGCTGCCCCCGGCAGGCGTCAGCATGCCGGCGATATCGCGAAGCGCCTGGTCGAGAGCATCGCGCGAGCGCAGGCCGCCGAGACACAGGCGGATGCCCGAGGGCGCCACGGCATCGACGATCGGCCCGTCGGGCGGCGTCAGCGCGATGGAGGCACGCAAGGCACGCGCGCTCAGCCGCTCGGCGTCGAGCATCGGCATCGGCATCCAGACGTGGAGGCTGCGCCCTGCCCCCGGCGGGTCGATCGCCTTGCCGAGGATCGCGGCGGCCAGCTGCGTCCTCTCCTCGCTTTCGGCGATGACATCATCGGCGATCCTGTCGGCCGTTCCGTCCTGTTCCCACTGGCTGAAGACCAGACCGCCGAGCGAGGGCGGGCTGTAGCCGAAAGCGCGGATGCCCAGCAGCAGTCGATCGCGGACATCGTCGTTGTCGGGCGGCAGCAGGAAGCCGAGCCGCAGTCCGGGGGCGACCGCCTTGGAGACGCCGGCAACCATCAGGGTTCTTTCCGGCGCGAGATCGGCAAAGCAGTCCGCCGCACCTTCATCAGCGAATACGCGATAGGCATCGTCCTCGACGATCGTCAGATCGTGCTCACGCGCGACCTCGACGATGTCGGCGCGGCGCGCGGCGTCGAGCGTGATCGTGGTCGGGTTCTGCAAGGTCGGGATTACGGCCAGCACCTTCGCGCCGGTATCGCGGGCGCAGCGGGAGAGCGCTTCGGGATCAAGTCCCCGCTCATCCATCGCAACGCCCTGCAGTCGGTAGCCCGAGTGGTCGGCCAGTGTCCGGATGCCGGGATAGGTCGCGGCTTCGCAGAGGATCGTATCGCCAGAGCGCGCCAGCGCCGTGAAGGCGAGTGCAAGGCCATGCTGCCCGCCGTTGCACTGGATGACCCGATCCGCCGTCGCGCGCGTCACGCCATGACGGCGCTTCAGCCAGGATGCCCCGGCCTCGCGGGTCGTGGGCAGCCCTTCGGGCGGCGCATAGTTCACCGCGGTCGCCAGATCGGCGCGCTGGCGCACGCACGACAACCCCTCCCCGATCCAGCGTTCGGAAGGATCGAGCGGCGGCACGTTGTGCGCCATGTCGAGCGGACCATCGCTCTGCGGCGAGGAATGCGGCCGCGCGCGGTCGGCAACGAACGATCCACGACCGACATGGCTGGAAATGAACCCACGCCGCTCCGCCTCGACATAGGCGCGGCTGACCGTGCCGACACTCAGCGACAGGCGGTGCGCCAGATCGCGCTGCGGGGGCAGACGGTCACCGGGCGCAAGGCGACCATCGCGCACGTCGCCTTCCAGCGCGGACACGAGACGCTCGTACACGGGCGCGCTGCCTTTCGAGATATCCGGCTGCCAGTCCTTCATCGTCTTTCCTGCACAATATTGCACCGGTTCAATATCACATTTGACTCATAGTTCAATGATGATCATCCAGCGGACCAGGAGATCGTCATGGACCTGAGTCTGCTTGCCCCGCTCGCGCTGTACAGCTTCGTCTGCACGGCGACGCCCGGCCCCAACAATATCATGCTCGCCTCTTCCGGGCTGGTTTTCGGATTCCGGCGGACGATCCCCCACATCTTCGGGATCAGTTTCGGCTGCGCGCTGATGCTGGTGCTCAGCGGGCTGGGTCTGGGTGCGCTGTTCGAGGCGTGGCCGGTGCTGCGCTGGGCGGTGCGGATCTTCGGCGCCCTCTATCTCGGTTGGCTCGCGGTAAAGCTGTGGCAATCCGAAGGCGTCGAGCGGCGCGAAGGCGCGCACCCGCTGACTTTTCTTCAGGCGGCCGCCTTCCAGTTCGTCAATCCCAAGGCCTGGGCGATCACCATGCCGGCAATCGCCAGTTTTACAGTGGCGGGCAAGCCGCTCGCCCTGCAACTCAGCGTGATCGTCGCGGCCTTTGTACTGGTCGGCCTGCCCTCTATTGCAACCTGGGCGGCAATGGGCGCAGGGGCCCGCGAATTGCTCGAAAGCCGCAAGGGCATGATGATCTTCGTGCGCGTGATGGCGGTTCTGACCGCGCTCACCGCGCTGCTGTTTCTGATCTGAAGGAGAGCGCAATGAACCGGGAAGACATGGAGAGGTTTGCAGCGAACTGGGTCGACAACTGGAATGCGCGCGATCTCGACGCCATTCTGGCGCATTTTGCCGAGGACGCGCGCTTCATCAGCCCCCTCGCCGCCGAGGTGACGGGTTCACCGGTTATCGAAGGCAAGGCGGCCTTGCGCGCCTATTGGTCAAAGGCGCTGGAGGCGTCGTCCGATCTGCATTTCACCCTGATCGCCGCCATCTGCGACATCGATCGCCAGGTGCTGGGCGTCCACTACGTGGCCCGGCGCAACGGCAAGGCGCGACGCGCGCTGGAAACGATGCGCTTCGTGGATGACCGTCAGGTTGAAGGCGAGAGCTTCTACAGCGCGCAGGATCTGTCGCTGAGCGAATGACGCGGGTGCGAGCGGGATCGCTGGTTCGGCCGAAGTCGGTAAGGAGGGAGTTTTGATGACGGTTTATGCAATCGGCCAGATTTCGATCCACGACCGGGCGCGCTACGATCGGTATGCTGCCGCCTTCCTGGCGACGTTGACGCCGTTTGGCGGATCGCTGCTTGCCGCAGACGAAGCTCCCGTGGCGATCGAAGGCGAACTGGCCTGTCAGAAGGTGATCCTGCTCCGCTTTCCCGACGAAGCGACCTTTCGCGCGTGGGAGCAATCACCCGCCTATTCCAGGATCGCAGTCGATCGTCGCGCGGCTACCACCGGCAGCGTGATGCTCGTGCAGGGCATCGGCTCGGCACCAGCCTGAGGCAAGGGCGTGCAGGTCGTTCGCGCCCGCGATTTTACCGGCAGATCGGCCTGGGACGCGCTCTCGCTCGAGCGGATCGACGATGCGACCGTGCGGCTGCACTGGACCGACCAGCCCTACCACTGGCACGTCAACGATGGCCCCGAAGTCTTCGCCGTCCTCGACGGGCGTGTCGACATGCATGTCCGGACCGCCGGTGGCGAACAGGTGATGCGCCTAGAAACGGGCGATATCTTCCACGCCGAACAGGGCGACGCACATGTCGCCCACCCCCTTGGCGAAGCGCGCGTCCTCGTGATCGAGCGCGCGGGAAGCGAGTGATCCCGGTCAACGCGCGTTCCCGGATTGCCATACCGCCACGCACCCGGAGCGCGGACTTGCCTTTTCATTGCGAGCCAACGCATATTGGCGGCATGAAGTCCGCAGACTGTACCATCTGAATCTCCTCCCGCGCGATTTGCGCGAGGAGTCTGCGCAACGGCAAGGTCATCGACCTGCCGCGACCTGTTTCGTGCGCCAGCATGCATGCGAAACGAAATCGCCGGAATGGCGAAAATTCAGCGGTACTTTTCATGAGCAATTTCTTCGAGAGCCCGTTCAAGGGCATCACACTCGATCGTCAGGTCACCAACCCCAACATCGTCGTCGGGCGATACAGCTACTACTCAGGCTATTATCACGGCCACAGCTTCGATGAGTGCGCCCGCTTCATCGTGCCGGACGAAGGTGCGGACAGGCTCATCATCGGCAGCTTCTGCTCCATCGGTTCGGGCGCGGCCTTCATCATGGCTGGCAATCAGGGACACCGGAGCGACTGGATCAGCACCTTCCCGTTCTACTGGATGCCGGAAGTCGCTGCCTTCGAAGGCGCAACCAACGGATATCTGCCCGCAGGTGATACGGTCATCGGCAGCGACGTATGGATCGGCTCGGAAGCCATTATCATGCCCGGCATCTCGATCGGCCACGGCGCAGTGATCGGTACGCGCGCGCTGGTGACCAAAGATGTGGCCCCGTACACCATTGTCGGCGGCAATCCGGCGACGGTGATCCGGACACGGTTCGACCAGGCCGATGTTGCCCGGCTGCTGGAACTTCAGTGGTGGAACTGGACCGACGAACAGCTCCGGCAGGCGATGCCGCTACTCACGGACTCGTCGGTGAGCGAGCTTTACGACCATTGGTTTGGCGTCGTTCGACCTAAGTAAAACAGGAGAGCTGCCCGCCCGATCGCACCGCAGGCGGGCAGCCGATCCGCCGAGGCGACTATCGCTGCGCAGGATGGAATGCGATGCGCAGGCCTAGCGCGATGAGCACACCGCCGGTCAGGCCGTCGAGCCACCGCGTGACGGCCCCTTTCGCGAACCAGTGCCGCAACGGACGGCTGCCAAGGATCAGGAGCGCGAACCAGGCCATTCCGAGCATTGCGTGAAGCGCCGCCAAAAGCAGGCTGAAGCCCAGTACCGATGCCCCCGCCGGGATAAACTGCGGCAGGAAGCTCACGTAAAAAACCCCCATCTTGGGATTGAGCAGATTGGTGAGCAGGCCCTTCATGAACCAGTTTCCCGATCGCGATCGCGCGGACGGCAATGCCGGATTTACCGCATCAATCGGCTTGCCCGATTGGAGTGCCGCACGAACCAGCCCCAGCCCCAGCCACAGCAAATAGGCTGCGCCCGCATATTGCAGGATCATGTAGAGCGTGCCCGACAGCGCCAGCAGCGCGCCAAGGCCGAGCGCCACCACCAGCCCCCAGGCAAGAACACCCGCGACCACGCCTGCCGCCGCCGCAAGAGCCCGGCGCGGCCCCTCGACCGCGAGCGTGCGCAGGACCAGCGCCATGTCGAGGCCGGGGGTGACGACGAGCAGCCCGGCGGCCAGCGTGAACCCGGCAAGCGCAGTGAAGATGGTCATGCTCCATTCCCTTCAAGTTCAGCGCGGAAGGATGCGAGGATACCCCGGCCCTCAGGCCAATCGCCCAGATTGCTGCCCGCGTTGATATGGCCGAGCGGACCCAGCGCGATCAGCCGTGAGCCCCATTGCCGGGCACGTCGTTCGCTATAATCGACCGTCGCGTAAGGATCGTTCGCACTGGCGACGATCAGGCTTGGGAACCCCAGCGGCTGATCCGGCACTTGTGCGAAGGACCGCGCTTCAGCCGGGAACGCCGAACCGGAGGGGTCGGGCACGGCGACCAGCATCGCACCGGCCACCGGAGTTCCGCGCGCGGCTGCCCAATGCGCCACCAGCAGGCAGGCCAGGCTATGCGCGACCAGAATCGGCGGGCGGTCCAGCGCCTCGACCGCGCGATCCAGCGCCTCGCACCAGTCGGCAAGTTCCGGGTGCTCCCAATCGGACGGTGTGAAGCGGGTCATGCCGGGATCGGTCCGCTCCCACCAACTCTGCCAATGGTCGGGTCCCGAACCGCCGATGCCGGGTAGCAAGAGCACAGGGAGTGTCATCCCCTGCCCTTTTCCATGCGCATCAGCGTCTGCTGGCCGGAAGCGCACAGCACCTCTTTTCCCTTGCGCATCGCATGGACCTTGAGGTCGCACACGGTCAGCGCGCGGCCGGCGCGCAGCACCTCGCCCGTGGCGCGCAGGCGTTCTCCTGCCGCCGGACGGATCAGGTTGAGCTTGTATTCGACTGTCAGGACATCGTCGCCATCCCCGAAGACCGAATAGGCGGCATAGCCGCCCGCCACGTCGGCAATCGCACCGACCACGCCGCCATGAAGAAAGCCGTTCTGCTGGCAAAGATCGGCGCGGAACGGCAGATCGAGAACCACCTTGCCGTGGCCGGCGTGGATCACCTCGGCCCCGATCAGCCCCATGAAGCTCTGGCGCGAAAAGCTCTCGCGAACGCGTTCGAGCAGAAGCGGGTCATTGGCCCCGCTCACGATCCTGCCCTCCGGGGCACGCCGTATTCGAGAGTGCCGAGGCGTTGCATCTCGGCCGTCTGGAACAGGTTGAGATCGGCCAGATAGTCGCGCACCATGTCCAGCGTATCGAGGCCCCAGAAGAGTTCGTCCCCGATCGCGAGAGTGGGCACGCCAAACACGCCGCGCGCGATCGCCGCATCGGTGTTTGCGCGGAGCCCGTCCTTTACGTCTGCGCGTGCGATCCTGCCCTGCACACCGGAGAGACCGAGTTCGCCGCCGATCCTCTCCAGTTCGGCGAAATCGGTCAGATCCCGGCCTTGCGCAAAAGCCGCGTCGAACACGGCATCGACAGCATCCACGCGCGCATCGAGCGCAACCAGCAGCCGCAGAACCTCGACCGAACGAAACGGATGCGTGGCGGGAAAGCGCAGCGCGATACCGTTCCTCGCCGCCAGCCATTGGCACATGCGATAGGTCTGCACCCGCTTCGGCGGTACTTCCGCCGGACCGATCAGACCCCAGTGACCCAGCAGCGCACCCAGCAGCACCGGGACCGGGCGTATCTCCAGTCCGAGATCGTCTTCACGCAGACGCTTCCACATCAGGAAGGCGAAGGGCGAGACGGGATCGAAATAGAAATCGGCCGCGGTCTTCGTGCTCATCCGGTTGCTCCTCGGGCCTCATCATTGTATCAAATTATGAGTCGATCAAATCAAACATTGTACTGGTTCAATCATGACCGCTACCTCATCCCCCGTTCTGCAACTCGATGCGCTGGAGCTGCAAACGCAGGCGCACGGCGATCTCTACGAAGCGCGCATGGCGTCCTTCGCTGCGCCGCTCGGTGCGCGCATGCTCGGCGGACGGCTGGTCGTGGTGCCGCCGGGCAAACGGGCATGGCCCTTCCACGGCCATCACGCGAACGAGGAATTGTTCGTGATCCTCTCCGGCAGCGGCCGCCTGCGCTATGGCGATGGCGAGCATGCGCTGCGGGCGGGCGATGTCGCGTTATGTCCGGCGAAGGGCGCGGCGAGCGCACACCAGATCATCAACACCGGCGATACGGATCTGCGCTATCTCGCGATCAGCACGATGAACGAGCCCGACGTGATCGACTATCCCGACAGTGGCAAGTTCGCCGTCATGGCAGGCGCAGCACCCGGCGGCGACAAGGCGAGCCGATCGGTCGACCATGTCGGGCGCTATGCCGATGCGGTCGATTACTGGGATGGCGAAACATGACCGGGCAGCTCGCCATCGCCTCCGGCGAGTGCATCGCCCCGCCCACCGCCCTGCTCTTGCCACCGGGCAAGCTGGTCGATCCCGGTACCCCGGAATGGGCCGCATTTGCGCGGAGCTGGAACGATCTGCCGCGCGACACATGGATGGCCGACGGCGGCACCTATCGCCGCAGACGCTATGCCGCCTTTGAGGTTGCAGGCGGGAAATGCACGCGCCTGCCGCATCGCCCGCATTATCAGGAGCGCGATCACAACCCGCTCAATGGCGGTGTCGAACGCTGGTTTGCGCCGATTGCCGAAGAGCAAACCGGATCGCCGCTGTTTCAGGCGCTCGCGCTGGCAACCGCCTCGCTTATCGCAGAAGCGAACGCTCCCTGTTCGTGGACGGTCGAAGCGCATCAATTCCGCATCGAGGCGCTGGCAGGACAACCAGGCCTCCCGACGCCCGAGGGGATGCACCATGACGGGCGCGACTGGGTGCTGATCCTGCTCGTTGGCGGCAGCGACTACACCGGCGGCGCAAGCCGCGTAGAGGACCCTTTCGGCAACTGCGTTCTCGATCACCGGCTAACCCGCCCCGGCGAAGCGCTGCTGGTGAATGACCGCGAGGTTCGTCATGGAACGACACCTATCGAGGCTGCGGTATCGGGCTGCCCGGCATGGCGCGACACGCTGGTCCTCACTTTTGCTGAAACGCGAGCAAGCTGAGGAACGGTATGGAGCGCTTCTTCGTGGTAACCGGCGGACCGGGGTCGGGCAAAAGCACCTTGCTCGCCGCGCTGGCGGAACAAGGCTTGCCCCACATGCCCGAGGCCGGGCGGGCGGTGATCCGCGAGGAGGTGGCCGTCGGTGGAACCGCCCTGCCATGGGATGACCGCGACGCTTTTGCCGATCGGATGCTGGCGCATGACCTGCGCTCTTATGAAGAGGCACAGTCGAAGGAGGGCGTGCTGCTTTTCGACCGAGGCATTCCCGACATCATCGGCTACCGCACCTTATGCGGACTGCGCATACCCGATGAGCTGACCCGCGCTGCCGAGCACAACCGGTACAATCGGTCCGTCTTCATCGCGCCGCCGTGGCAGGAAATCTACGCCAAGGATGCCGAACGCAAGCAGGACTGGGAAGAGGCAGTCGCGACCCACGACATGATGGCGCGCGTCTATCGGGACCGCGGATACACCCTCGTCCACCTCCCCCGCGTATCACCCGATGAGCGTGCAGTGCTCGTGCGGCAATGGATCGCGAAGGTGCACACGTGACGAGATTGGCTGGTTCGGGGAGGCCCAAGACAGGCCGGTCGGGCAAAGGATCAGCTCGACACGCCTGACCGCTGCTGCGAGCGCACGACATGCCGCCTGTCCGCGCTTCCCAGAGGAGCTTTGTCCTCCGCAGGGCCGCTTCGACTAGCGGATCCGGGTCCAGACCTTGGTGCGGCAGAAGATCGCTGCCTTGCAGCCCTTCACCTCCAGATTGCCGTCGGCGCGCAGGGTCAGGTAGCCCTTCTTCGCGCCGTCGCCCGATTCCGGATCGTACACCGGGCCTCCCTCCCACTTGGTGGGACCGCCGGTAAAGCCGCGCAGGACGACCAGGCCCTTCAGCTTGCGGTCGCGCAGCGAGGGATCGGAATTGCGCGCATCGCGCTGATCCGGATTCTGGCGCAACTTGTCCGCATCCACGATCCGACCGCAAACCGCGTTTCCGCACCGATAGATTTCGACCTTCCCGCCCTCGCTGCCGGTTGCCCACAGGCCAAGCACGCCTTGCGACGTGGCGCCGAGCGGCGAGGGAAGAACAAACATGGTTGCCGCGGCTACGGCCAATGCGATGCGTTTCATGAGGGAGTGACCTCCGCTTGCGTGGGGGAAAGGGTGGCGAGCGTCTGCTGGACCAGATTGCTGTCGTCGTGCTGCCAGGGGTGGAAGCCAGGTTTCATGTAGCCGATCGCGCTCACCAGCAGGTCACGCATGGCGCCGGGCCGGACATAGAGGAAATGGAGCAGGCGCATCCACGTGGCAAAGTCGTTCTTGCCATCCTGCGCGAGGAGATCGCGGGTATTGGCGAAAATGACGTAGTGGAACCGCCATGTCGTCGCGGCCATCACCAGCGAGCGGCGCAGCCAACGGCGCCACGCAGGCAATTTGCGCGTCGCACAAAGCCACGTGTCGAAGGCAACCGCCTTGTGCTCGATCTCTTCGATTGCATGCCAGCGCCACATCTTCTGCGCTTCCTCATCTGCCCCCGCAAGATGTGCTGGGTCGGCGAGGAGCGAATGCGCGAGAGTGGCGGTGAAATGTTCCAGCGCACAGGTCGCGGCGAGTTGAAGCGTGGATTCGCGCTTCTTCGCCCAGGCAATCGTGCGCGCAGCCCGGTCTTCCGCCGGGGTAATGTCGTACCCCGCTTCGCGTGCCTGCTTGTTGAAAAACACGTGCTCGCGCGTGTGCATCGATTCCTGAAAGATGAAATCGTCGATCTCCTGCTGGAGGCGATCGGGTGCGAGATCGCGGTACCGCCGGACCGACGCCATGAAGAACTTTTCCCCGACCGGAAATGTCGAGGAAAGCGCGTTGAAGAACGCGGTGCGACCGGCGTCGCCCCCGTGCCACCAGCGGTGGCCTTCCGTACCGCGTCCGAACTTCCAATTGCGTCTGCCAATGGGGAGACGCTGGGATTCGCTGGTAGAAAGCATGATCAATCTCCTGTCTCGGAGAGATGGCTAACTTACATTGACATCAATGTCAATTAGTAGGTTCGCAGGTGACGGCGCGCCCAAGTTCTGCAACAACCCGCCTGCAGGAGTGGGAAAACAGAAAAATGCCCGATACCAACAGCCCTCCCCGTCGGCGGAAGCGGATGGGGCCACAAGTGCGCGAGGAAGCGTTGGAAGCAGCGCGCGAGCTGCTGCTCACCTCTGGCCCGTCCGCAGTGACTGTTGCCAACGTGGGCAAGGCTATCGGGATGTCGCATGCCAACATCCTCCACCATTTCGGCTCGGCCGCGCGCCTGCAGTCCTCTCTGATGGGTTCGATGATCGGCGATCTGAAGGACGCGCTCGACAATGTGGTGGTGCTGCTAAACAACGATCGCGCAGCCCCGAGGATCATTGTCGATCGGGTGTTCGAGGCATTCGACAAGGGCGGCGCCGGGCCGCTTGCGGCATGGATCATCCTCTCGGGCGATGTCGACCAGCTGGAACCGGTGCGCGACGCTGTTCGCGGGCTGGTCGATGCGATCGTCGAGCAGTCGAAGGACGAAGGTGCGGACGAACGCGTCCGCGCGGCGGTGCTGATGATGGCTATCAGCGCTTTCGGGGATGCCACCATCGGACCGCACCTGCGCGACATGCTCGGTCAGAGCGATGATACGATGCGCGATCTCATGGCGCGTATCCTGCCGCTGTTCATCCTCCCCGACGGCATTCCACCGCGGATCGGGTGAGAGCCGGCGAGTGGGACGCGATCACGCGCCCCGCCCGCTGTTGGTCAGAACCGCTTTGCCACCCGCAGCCCGACGATGCGCGGATCGAGAGTGAAGACATTCGTCGTCAGTCCGGTATCGTCGGAATTGGTGAAGGCATCGGTGATCGGCGTGTTGTCGAACACGTTCTTCACGTAGAGCTGCGCGGTCAGATCCCACGCCGTATTCTCCAGCGTGATCGCGAGATTGGCGTTGTCCCACCCCTTAAGCCGGTCGTACTCGGTGTTGTAGACCCGCGCGAAGCTCTCCGACTGGCGGTAGTAGTCGCCGCGCAGCGTCAGCTCCCAATCGTCCATGAAGATGGTGTATTCGCCGCTGACGTTGATCGTCAGATGAGGCGAATTGGGCATCTCGTTGCCACTGAGATCGGCCGCGAAGCCCCGTCCGCCGTTGGGTGCGCCGCTCAGAGGTTCGGTCCCAAAGGGGGTGCCGATCGGGCTGAGGCTGGGGTCGTAGGGCAACAGCGGATCGTAGCGGAAACCGAAGAACTGGTAGAAGGGAAGCCCGCCATTGGGTTCCGCCGGATCGTAGTCCCCGATGCGATTGGAAGAGGTACAGAGCCCTGCGAGGCCGAGAAGGCCTATCCCCCCTTCGGGCCCGGCCGAAAATGGCGAGGCGAGAACCCGTTCCACCGCTTCGCGCGGAGCGATGCAGTTTGAGGGCACCTGGATCCAGGGGCGGACGACGACCCAGTCGTCGTTACCCTGGGTGCGGTCCATCACGTCGATCGAGCTTTCGCCATCGGCGATACGCGTCTTCAGATAGCCGACGTTTGCCGTCAGGCGGAGCGAGCGGCTCGGCTGCCACCAGCTTTCGAATTCCAGCCCCATGCTGGTGGTGTCGAAATTCTCGTTGAGCGAGATGCGATCGACGATCTGCGAGACCTGGTAGTTCTTGTAGTCGTAGAAGAACCCGGTCAGGTTCACTCCCGCCTTGCCGTCGGCGAACACGTTCTTGGTGCCGATTTCGAAGGCGTTGACAGACTCGGGCTCGAACGTCGTCTCCAGCGGCTGAAGGCGGACGATGGTCGGATCGAAATCGACGCGCGGCGGGTTCGTGCCGCCACCCTTGTAGCCGTGCGAGAACGAGGCATAGACCATCGTATCGTCGGTGAACGAGACTTCGGGGTTCCAGTCGAGCACTGCGCGCCCGGTGAAACGCTTCCACTGCTGTTCGATGTCAGGATCGGCGGGGTAGCCGATCGATGCGCTCCCGCCCGTCGTCGGCCCGAGCCCCTCCCCGATCGTCAGCAGCAACTGGCTGGGATGGGGCGTGCTCACCTTCTTGTCGTCGGTGTAGCGCAAGCCCGCCGTCAGCCGGAGGCGCGAGCTGAGATCGAAATATCCCTCGCCGAAGATCGCCCAGGACTCCGTCCCCACCACGTTCTTGCTGCGAAAATAGTTATGGCCCTGGCCATTGATACTCTCGAGCGGATTGGGATCGACGTAGATGCAGTCTGCCGGATCGGTCGGCCCAGTGGGCTGGCAATCCTTCGTGCCGTAATACGCCCCCACCCCTTCTTCGGAGTCAAGATTGTAGAAATATTGCGCGGCGAACGTGAACGTGTTCTTGAATACGTAGTAATCATCCTGGGATTTGAAATCGATGTAGTTCGCGCCGAAGCTGAAATTGACCGGCCCATCCCAGTTCGACTGGAGCCGCACTTCCTGCGTCCACTGCTCGCTATCCGACTGACTGATGTCGACCGAAAGGACCCGATTGCTCGGCCCCAGCTGCGGGTCGGTATAGATTCCGCCCGGAAGCGGGCCGCCCGGGGCGTATGGTACGCGCAGCGAACTGAGCAGGCCGTCCGAATCGTTGAAGAAAGGATTGGATACGAACCGGTTGTAATCCTGCGATGAGTAATATCGATCGCGCGTGTAGGCAGTCTGCGACGTCAGTTCGAGCCCGCCGGGAAATTCCATGTTGAGGTTGAGCTGAACCACGTCGTTCTTCGCGCGGAAGACCGGATCGTAACTGGTCGAGATCGTACGCAGATCGCGCACCTGCGTCAGGCCTGCGTAGGGATCCACCGGTCGCCCGGCAGTCACTGGTTGAAACGTAGGCGTCTGCCCTATGCCGATCCCTCCAACGAGGGCGATATCGGGGAAGCTGAGTGCATTCGGCACGCCGTAGGCGCTGTCGTCGAACAGCGACCCGGGCAGGCATCCCTGGCTAAGGCGCCCCTGCAGGATTGCACTGGGAACGGGCGTATCCCCCACCTGCGTCGGGCCGGGGTCGCGATTGCACAGCTGCTTGCCGCTGCGCGATCGGTTGTCGTCTTCCTCGAAGTGCTGCCAGATCAAGCTGGCCTTGAAATCGTCGCGCGGCTCCCACAGCGCCGAGACGCGGCCCGACCACAGGTCGCGCCCATTCACGTCGTTCTCGGTGAAGGTGTTGTACTCGAAGCCGTCGCGCTTGGTGTAGGCGCCTGCGACCCGCACCGCGAGCGTATCGCCCAGCGGCACATTGAGCATGCCCTGCGCCCGGCGGCTGTTGTAGTTGCCCGCTTCGAGCTGAATCTCGCCTGCCAGCTCGCGCGTATCGGGGAGCGCGGGGAGGATATTGACGACCCCGCCGGTCGCGTTGCGGCCATAGAGCGTGCCCTGCGGCCCGCGCAGCACCTCGATCCGCTGGATGTCGAACAGCTCCTGTTCGAACAGGCGGTTGCGGATCAGCGGCGTGTTGTTGAAGCTGACCGCCACCGCCGGATCGCTGCTCGCCGACACCGCCTTGGTGCCGACGCCGCGGATCGAGAAGTTGTAGCCCGAGAAGTTCGATTTGGAGAAATTGACGTTGGGAACTGCACGCAGCAATTCGCCGCCCGTCTCGATCTTCAGCGAATCGAGTTCCTCACCGTTGAAGGCCGACACGGCGATCGGCACGTCCTGAATCGACTGTTCGAACTTCTGCGCGGTGACGATGATGACGTTCTGCGGGGGCGCATTCTCGGATGCTGCCTGCTCCTCCTCGGCAGGGCTGGCTCCGGAACTTTCTTCCTGGGCCAGAGCCGGCGTCGCGATGACAAGCGCGAGCGTGGCCGTGCTACAGGTCGCAGCCAGAATGGTGTGTCGGCGCATGAATATTCTCCCCCGTGACGAACCTGTTATCCGATTCGTTCTCAGTGGGAGACACCATCAACAATCTGACATTGATGTCAATGTAAACTATGACAAGCGCCTTTGCCGACGGAGCCGAGCAATTGGTCAATGAGGGTGCTGCGAATCCAAGTACTTGGGCCGTTCGCTCCTGGGGGGAATCGACATAAAGGCCATGCCAATGTGATAAAGAGGTTCGCCTATCACATTGCGATGTGATATCGGACCTGTCCCATGAGCGAATCAACCATCTCCCGCGTCCGCGCGGCGGTCTCTTCCGGGGAGATCACCCGCGCTGCCCTTGCCCGCGCGGCGGGGCTTCATGCCAATACGCTGCGCGATTGCGGCGAGGCCGACTGGAACCCCACCACCGAAACGCTGCGCAAGCTCGAGGCCGTGCTCGACGCGCAGGCGGATGAGCCGGTGCTCGTAGGGATCGAAGAGATCATCGACGAGGCGCGCAATGGGCGCATGTTTGTGCTGGTCGACGACGAGGATCGCGAGAACGAAGGCGACCTCGTCATCCCTGCGCAGATGGCCACGCCCGACGCGGTCAACTTCATGGCCACCCACGGGCGCGGGCTGATCTGCCTCACCCTCACGCGCCAGCGGACCGAGGCGCTGGGGCTCGAACTGATGAGCCGCAGCAATGGCAGCAGGCACGAAACCGCCTTCACCGTCAGCATCGAAGCGCGCGAAGGCGTCACCACCGGGATCAGCGCGGCGGATCGCGCGCGCACCGTGGCGGTGGCGATCGACCCCACGCGGCACGCGCAGGATATCGTCACGCCCGGTCACGTCTTCCCGCTGATCGCACGCGATGGCGGGGTGCTTGTGCGCGCAGGCCATACCGAAGCGGCGGTGGATATTTCGCGCCTCGCCGGGCTCAACCCCTCGGGCGTGATCTGCGAGATCATGAACGACGACGGGTCGATGGCGCGGCTCGAAAACCTGATCGACTTCGCGCGGCGCCACAAGCTGAAGATCGGCACCATCCGCGACCTGATCGAATACCGCATGAAGCACGACCATCTGGTCGAGCGGGCGGGCGAGAGCACGTTCACCAGCATGCACGGCGGCGAGTGGCGGGCGATCAATTACCGCAGCACGGTCGACGGCAGCGTCTCGGTCGTCTTGCAGAAGGGGCATGTCCGCCCCGACCAGCCGACGCTGGTGCGCATGCACCGCATCTCGCTGTTCGACGATGTGCTCGGCCGCGAAGGCGACAAGCGCGATACGCTCCAGCGCGCGATGCGCGTGATCGGGGAGGAGGAACGCGGCTTGATCGTATGCCTGTTCCCCGGCCAGCACGAAGACCTGCGGCGCGAAGTTGCGGGCACGCCGGGCGGTGGCGAGACGCTGCGCGAATACGGCATCGGTGCGCAGATCCTTGCCGATCTCGGCGTCTCCGAAATGACCCTGCTGACCAATGCCCACCGCAATGTCATCGGCCTCGAAGGCTACGGCATCACCGTGGTTGGCGAACGCCCGATTCCGGAGTAATTTGATGGCCCGTTTCCTGATTGTCGAAGCCCGTTTCTACGGCCACCTCAACGACCAGCTGATCGCCGGCGCGCGCAAGGCGCTGGAAGATGCAGGGCACGAAGCCGAGGTGCTGACCGTGCCCGGCGCGCTCGAAATCCCCGGCGCCATCGCGCTTGCAGCGGAGAGCGGGCAGTACGACGGCTTCGTCGCGATCGGCGTCGTGATCCGGGGCGAGACCTATCATTTCGAGATCGTTGCGGGCGAAAGCGCGCGCGCGCTCATGGCGTTGACGATGGACGGGATCGCCATCGGCAACGGCATCCTGACGGTCGAGAACGAGGTGCAGGCGCAGGTCCGCGCCGACCCCGCGCAGAAGGACAAGGGCGGCGAGGCTGCCAAGGCCGCGATCGCCCTCCTCGATATCGCGCAGAAATACGCACCCCGCTAAGCTTGGCCTCTCGGCCTCGCGTCACTGTGACGCGAGCCGATGACTTGCGCGATCGAATGCGGCATGATCGGGCATCGCGAGAGGAGCCGATCATGGCACGCATGCCGATTGGGAAGATCAAGGTTGCGAAAGTCTACCCGATGTACGTCGCCAAGGCCGAGCGGAAGGGCCGGACCGCCGAAGACGTAGACCAGGTCACCTTGTGGCTGACCGGTTATGACAAGGCCGGCCTGGACAAGCAGATCGCCGCCGACGTCGATTTCGAGACCTTTTTCGACGAAGCCCCCGCGCTCAATCCCAACCGCAACCAGATCACCGGCGTTATCTGCGGCTACCGTGTCGAGGAGATCGAAGACCCGGTCGAGCGCCACGTCCGCCAGCTCGACAAGCTTGTCGACGAGCTGGCGAAGGGCAAGGCGATGGAGAAGATTCTCCGCAGCGCCTAGCGCGAAAGCTTCCCGAAGCAGGCGTGGCCCGCGTAATGCGCGCTGTCGCCCAGCTCTTCCTCGATGCGGATCAGCTGGTTGTACTTGGCCAGACGGTCCGACCGGGCGAGCGAGCCGGTCTTGATCTGCCCGCAGTTCGTGGCGACCGCGAGATCGGCGATGGTGGAATCCTCGGTCTCGCCCGAACGGTGGCTCATCACGGCGGTGTAGCCCGCGCGGTGGGCGATATCGACCGCGTCGAGCGTTTCGGACAGCGTGCCGATCTGGTTGACCTTCACCAGCAGCGAGTTGGCGAGGCCGCGCGCGATCCCGTCGCGCAGGCGCGCAGGGTTGGTCACGAACAGGTCGTCGCCGACCAGCTGGACCTTGTTGCCGATTGTGTCGGTCAGTGCCTTCCAGCCCTCGAAATCGTCTTCGGCCATGCCGTCTTCGATCGAGCGGATCGGGTAGTCGTTGCACAGCGCGGCGAGGTAGTCCGCCATGTCGCTCGCGCCGTAGGTCGTGCCCTCGCCCGAGAGGACGTATTGGCCGTCCTTGAAATACTCGGTCGCCGCGCAGTCGAGCGCCAGCGCGATGTCGCTGCCCGGCGTGAAGCCCGCGCGTTCGATCGAGGCCATGATGAAATCGAGCGCGGCGCGCGTGCTGGCGATGTCGGGCGCGAAGCCGCCTTCGTCGCCGACTGCGGTCGACAGGCCCTTTTCCGACAGGCCCTTCTTGAGCGTGTGGAACACTTCCGCACCCCAGCGAACACCCTCGGCGAGCGTTTCCGCGCCGACGGGCATGATCATGAATTCCTGGATGTCGATCGGGTTGTCGGCATGTTCGCCGCCGTTGATGATGTTCATCATCGGCACCGGCAGGACATGCGCCGAGACGCCGCCGACATAGCTCCACAGCGGCAGGCCGCGCGCATTCGCGCCCGCCTTCGCCACCGCGAGACTGACGCCGAGCAGCGCGTTTGCACCGAGGCGGCCCTTGTTCTCGGTCCCGTCGAGCGCGATCAGCATGGTGTCGACGTCGCGCTGGTCTTCGGCGTCGATCCCCAGCAGCGCGTCGACGATTTCGCCGTTCACCGCGTCGATCGCCTTGAGCACGCCCTTGCCCAGATACCGGTCCGCATCGCCATCGCGCAGCTCGACCGCCTCGTGTGCGCCGGTCGACGCGCCGGAGGGCACGGCGGCGCGGCCGAAGCTGCCGTCTTCCAGCAGGCAATCCACTTCGACGGTCGGGTTGCCCCGGCTGTCGAGAATCTCGCGCGCATGCAAATCGATTATGGCAGTCATTGGGCCTCCGCTCGGAATGTGCTAATTCGGACGGGGAAATCGCGCTGCGGCCCCGTGTGCGGCGGGGCTTATGCGGTGGAACGAACCCATGCAAGGTGCGTTGCACAATCGAGGACTGCGCCGGGTCCGGCCTGTCGATGACGAACTGCAAAAAGAGGTAAATCCCATGGCTACTGACGACACGAGCAAGGAAACCAACAGCGCGGTCCCGCTGACGACCGATGCCGCAGGTGCGGCAACCGGGTCGGCCACCGCCCAGACGACCGGCGGCACCGAAGAAGCCAAGTCGCGGTTCAATTCCGCGCTCGACGAAGCGAAGGCCGGCGCGCAGGCGCTGCGCGGCGAAGCCACCCAACGCGCGCAGGCGTACAAGGAACAGGCCGCCGCCAAGGGTAGCGCCTATGCCGAACAGGCGAAGGCCAGGGGCACCGAATATGCCGAGCAGGCCAAGGCCAAGGGCAGCGAACTCGCCGTCGAAGGCAAGCACCGGGCAAGCGAGGCGCTGACCTCGCTCAGCCGCGTGGTGGCCGAAAATGCCGCCAAGGTGGATGACAATCTAGGCCCGAAATACGGCGACCACGTGCGCAACGCCGCGCGCGGCCTGCAGGATGCGGCCACCCATATCGACACCAAGACCTATGACGAACTGGGCGACGAAGCGCGCGAATTCGTGCGCAAGAACCCCGGCCTCTCGGTCGGGATCGCAGCCTTCGGCGGATATCTCCTCGCACGCATGTTCCGTCGCTGAGGCGGCCCCACGAAGGAGGGGCCGTGCCGGTTCACAACGATCTTGAAGAGCCTGCCGCGCCGCCGGGCGCGACAGGCCTAGCCACCGACCACCCCGAAAATGCCGGGACGACCCGGGCGGACGAAGAGCCGCTCGGGTCGCTGTTCGACGACGCCTATGCGCTGTACGAGGATGGCCGGACCTATGTGGAGGCGGAAGTCGCCTTCCAGAAATCGCGCGCGGGCTATGCCTCGCGCGAGACGGGTTCGGGCGTGGTCTTCGCGCTCGGCGCGCTGGCCTTCCTCCACCTTGCACTGATCGGCCTGGTTGTCGGGCTCATCATCGCGCTCACCCCGATGATCGGCGGTTTTGCCGCGACGGGCATCGTCGTGGGCACGCTGCTGGTGCTGACCGCGATCGCCGCCCTCGTCGCCCGCGCGCGCTTCAAGCGGGTCAGCCAAGCCTTCAAGGGAGGCGGCGCATGAATCCGCGCAAGCTCCAGATGGAGGAAGACCGCGCGCTCCGCGATGCAGCACTCATGCTGGTGAAAGACGATATCGCGCACCTGCGCGGCGATATCGAGGAAAAGGGCATCGTCGCCCGGATCGCCAGCTCTGCCGCGATGGGCACGGTCGACATCTTCGAAGAAGGCATGGAATTCGCGCAGGAAAACAAGCCTGTCTCTTACGGGATCGGCGCGGTGCTTGCCGCGGTGGTCGGGTGGTGGGCGCTCGGCGGCGGCAAATCCGACGATTCCGACGATGAGGACTATGCGTGGGACGAAAACGACTGACCGGGCGCGGAGTCTCGGAACTCTAAGCCCTCCCCAGCGCTTGATTAACAAGGCATCACCGAGGTTTGGAGAACAGCAATGAGCACCCAGGAACAGCGCGACGAGCTTCGCCGCAAGATCGAAGAGAGCGAACGCCGCAACGAAGAGCGCAGCATCGCCGATATGGCGCGCGAAGCGACCGATAACGCCACCGAATTCGTCAAGGCACACCCGATGCTGACCATCGGCGCGGTTGCGCTGGTCGGCCTTGCCATCGGATCGCGCACCTCGAAGGGTCGCGAACTCACGGGGCGCGCGGTCGGCTTTGCCGATCACCTCGCCGATCTCGGCATGGCTTACGCCAGCGGCATGGCGAGCCGGTTGAGCGACGCCACCCGCCACGGCGGCGACCGTCTGGTCGACTTCGGCGACGATGTTGCCTTTGGCGGCCGCGCCGCGAAGCGCGACGCGCGCTATTTCGCCGAACGCCAGAAGCACGCCGCGCGCCACGCAGGCCGCCGCGCCGCGCGCAAGGCGAGCCGGGGCTATCGCGATCTCAAGGCGCACCTGCCCTACTGATCGTGCAGCGCGGTCGATTTTTCGACCGTTGCAGCCCCGATACGCAAGGCAACGCCCTTGCCTGAAGGCCCGCGAGCGCTATTGCTCGCGGGCTTTTTCCGATTCAGCAGAAGGTCCCCCACATGTCGAAGAACAACGTCCAGGAAACCACCACCGGCCAGCGCCTCCATCTCGTGATGGGCGGCCGGGTGAAAGACCCCCGCTCGGTCGAGTTCCAGGACCCCGAGAGCATCCACGTGGTCGGCGTGTTCAGCACGTACGAGCAGGCCGAGGAAGCATGGCGCGCCAATGCGCAGCGCACGGTCGACGATGCGGAAATGAAGTACGTGATCGTCCATATCCACAAGCTGCTCGAACCTGCCGCCTGAGCCCCTTTTGACCTACCGGGTTCGCCGTTTCCGCATGGGGGATGCGGAGGCGCTTGCGCGGCTGGCGATCAGGGCGATCCGGATGATCGGCCCGCACGGCTACACGCCCGAACAGGTCGCGGTATGGGCCGCGCGCCACGGCGATGCCGCGCGGTTCGAGAGCCGCGCGCAGGCCGGGCACACGATCCTTGTCGCGGTCGACGGCGAAGACCGGCCCTGCGCCTACGCGCTGCTGGAGCCCGATGGCCATCTCGACCACCTCTATTGCGACCCCGATCATACGCGGCGCGGGTTGGTGGACGAATTGCTCGCCGCAACGGAGGCCGAGGCGCGCGAATGGGCTGTGGCGCGTCTGTTCACCGAGGCGAGCGAGCTCGCCCGCCCCGCTTTCGAGCGCGCAGGCTATCGCGTCACGCACCGCCGCGACTTCGCAGTCGACGGCGTTGCGATCCACAATTTCGCGATGGAGAAGGAACTCGACAGCTAAAGCCCCCTCCTCTGAAGAGGAGGGGCCCGATAGCGGCTCAGATGAATTCGATCTTGTCGACGAGGTAGAACTTGTCGCCCGAGGGCACCGTCACCTCGATCTCGTCGCCCACCTTCTTGCCGATCAGAGCGCGCGCCATCGGCGAGTTGTAGGAGATACGGCCCGATTTCGCGTCCGCTTCGGTCTGGCCGACGATCTGGTATTTCACCGGCTTGTCGTCTTCGTCGAGCAGCGTCACGGTTGCCCCGAACACAACCTTGTCGCCCGAAAGGGTCGACGGATCGATGATCTGGGCGCGGGTCACCCGGTCCTCGATCTCGGCGATCTGCGCCTCGACCTGACCCTGGCGTTCCTTGGCGGCGTGGTATTCGGCGTTTTCCGAAAGATCGCCATGTGCACGCGCTTCTTCAATCGCGTCGACGATTTTCGGACGTTCCGCGCGCAGGGTTTTCAAGTCGGCAGTGAGCCGCTCGTAACCTTCTGCCAGCATCGGAACTTTTTCCATTTGGTACCCCCGATCTATCTCAAGTGTCCCGACCGGCAGTCTCTCCCGAAAGTCCCGCCCGCACCGCGCCCTGAACGGGGCGGAAATTTGACGGTGCGGAGTTTTCGGGGAGAAGAACTGTCGTCAGGTCGCCGAATAATAGGACTGCAGAGAGCGAACTTCAAGCGTATGCGACGTCAGCGCGGTCATCGCCTCCACCGCTGCACGCCCGGAAGACGCGGTGGTGAAGTACGGCACCTTGTGCTCCAGCGCGCTCGCCCGGATCGACTGGCTGTCGCGCAGGCTCTGCCAGCCTTCCGTCGTGTTGAGGATCAGGTCGATTTCGTGGTCGATGATCCGGTCGACGATATGCGGGCGACCCTGCGCCACCTTGTTCACCAGCGTGACCGGCAGCCCCTGGTCCGACAGGTAGGTATGGGTGCCGCCGGTGGCGACGACTTCGAACCCCAGGTCGATCAGCCCACGCACCGCCTCGACGATCACAGGCTTGTCGCTGTCCTTCACAGAAACGAACGCCCTGCCCTCGCGCGGCAGCAGCATCCCGGCGCCCAGCTGCGCCTTGGCGAAGGCCATCGCGAAATCCTCGTCCAGCCCCATCACCTCGCCGGTCGATTTCATCTCGGGGCTCAGCACGGGGTCGACGCCGGGGAAGCGGCCCCACGGGAACACCGCTTCCTTGACCGCGACATAATCCAGCTCGCGCTTGATCGCGGGTAGATCGGCAAGCTTTTCGCCCGCCATGATGCGCGCGGCATACTTGGCGATCGGCTGGCCGATGGTCTTGGCGACGAAGGGCACCGTGCGGCTGGCGCGCGGGTTGACCTCGATCAGGTAGATCTCGTCGTTCTTGACCGCGAATTGCGCGTTCATCAGGCCGACCACGTTCAGTTCGCGCGCGAGCGCTTCGGACTGACGCTCGATCTCCTCGACCACTTCGGCGCTCAGCGAATAGGGCGGCAGAGTGCAGGCGCTGTCGCCCGAATGCACCCCCGCTTCCTCGACATGCTGCATAACACCCGCGACCACCACGTCGGTGCCGTCGCACAGCACGTCGACATCGCATTCGATCGCATCGCGCAGGTACTGGTCGACCAGCACCGGGCTCTCGCCCGACACCTTCACCGCGCTGGCGATGTAGTCATCCAGCTGAGCTTCGGAATCGACCACCTGCATCGCGCTGCCCCCCAGCACGTAGGACGGGCGCAGCAGCACCGGGTAGCCGATCGTGCGCGCGGCAGCGGCGGCTTCGTCGCGGCTCTTGGCGATGCCGTTGTCGGGCTGCTTCAGCTTCAGCTTGTCGACCATCTTGGCGAAGCGTTCGCGGTCTTCGGCAAGGTCGATCGCGTCGGGGCTGGTGCCGAGGATCGGAATGCCCTCGTCCTCCAGCGCCTGCGCCAGCTTGAGCGGGGTCTGCCCGCCGAACTGGACGATCACGCCGACCAGTTCGCCCTTCACCATCTCGCGGCTGAGGATTTCGAGCACGTCCTCGGCGGTCAGCGGCTCGAAATAGAGCCGGTCGGAGGTGTCGTAATCGGTGGTGACCGTTTCCGGGTTGCAGTTGACCATGATCGTCTCGAACCCCGCCTCGCTCAGTGCGAAACAGGCGTGGACGCAGCAATAGTCGAACTCGATGCCCTGCCCGATCCGGTTGGGACCGCCGCCGAGGATGACGATCTTCTTGCGGTCCGACGGATCGGATTCGTCCGCCGGAGCGCCGAACGCGGGCGCCTCGTAGGTCGAGTACATGTAGGGCGTCGCCGCCTCGAACTCGGCCGCGCAGCTGTCGATCCGCTTGTAGACGGGCAGCACGCCCAGCTTGTGGCGCAGCTTGCGCACTTCCTCGGCGCTGGTCGCACCCGCCATCGCCTGCATCGCGTCGTGCAGCAGGCCCGAGCGCGCGACCTGGGCACCCTCGGCCGCGCCGACCGATTGCACCGCGAGCCGCGCGAGCTGCGCATCGGAGAAGCCCAGCGCCTTCAGCTTGCGCAGATCCGCCGCCTCGCGCGGCAGGCCGAGATCGACGACGCGCTTTTCGGCTTCGACGATCGCTTCGATCTGACGAAGGAACCACGGGTCGTAGGTGGTCGCCTCGCGGATCGTTTCGAACGGCAGCCCCGCGCGAAACGCCTGCCCGATGCCGAGCAGGCGCGAGGGCGTGCGGCGGCTGATCGCGGAGACGATCTCGTCGTGCGACGCGCCTTCCAGCTCTTCGACCGGGTCGAGCCCGTCGAGCCCGGTTTCGAGCCCGCGCAGCGCCTTTTGCAGGCTTTCGGCGAAGCAGCGCCCGATCGCCATGACCTCGCCGACCGACTTCATCGCGGTCGACAGCACGGGCTCGGCGCCCTTGAACTTCTCGAACGCAAACCGGGGGATCTTGGTGACGACATAGTCGATCGTCGGTTCGAAACTGGCCGGGGTCGCGCCGGTAATCTCGTTGGTGATCTCGTCGAGCGTGTAGCCCACCGCCAGCTTCGCCGCGACGCGCGCGATGGGGAAGCCGGTGGCCTTGGACGCGAGCGCCGAGGAGCGCGAGACGCGCGGGTTCATCTCGATCACGATCAACCGGCCATCCTCGGGATTGACCGCGAACTGCACGTTCGAACCGCCCGTCTCGACGCCGATCTCGCGCAGCACCGCGATGCTGGCGGAGCGCATGATCTGGTATTCCTTGTCGGTCAGCGTCAGCGCGGGCGCGACGGTGATCGAGTCGCCGGTGTGCACACCCATCGGATCGACGTTCTCGATCGCGCAGATGATGATGCAGTTGTCGTTGCGATCGCGGACAACCTCCATCTCGTATTCTTTCCAGCCGAGCAGCGATTCCTCGATCAGCACCTCGGTGGTGGGCGAGGCATCGAGCCCTTCGCGCACGATCCGCTCGAATTCCGACTTGTTATAGGCGATCCCGCCGCCGGTCCCGCCCAGGGTAAAGCTGGGGCGGATAATCGAGGGGAGCCCGGTGCGCTCCAGCACGGCAAACGCCTGCTCGACCGTGTTGGCGACGCCCGAGCGCGCGGACTCGAGCCCGATCGCATCCATCGCCTCGCGAAAACGCTGGCGGTTCTCCGCCTTGTCGATCGCGTCGGCATCCGCGCCGATCATCTGCACGCCATGCTTTTCCAGCGCGCCGCTTTCGAACAGCTTCAATGCGCAGTTGAGCGCGGTCTGCCCGCCCATCGTGGGCAGCAACGCGTCGGGCTTCTCCTTGGCGATGATCTTCTCGACCACCTCGGGCGTGATCGGCTCGATATAGGTCGCGTCGGCGAACTCGGGATCGGTCATGATCGTCGCCGGGTTCGAATTGACGAGGATGACGCGATAGCCCTCCTCCTTCAGCGCCTTGATCGCCTGCGTGCCCGAGTAATCGAACTCGCACGCCTGCCCGATGATGATTGGCCCCGCGCCAATGACGAGGATGGAGGAAATGTCGGTACGTTTGGGCATTACTCGCCTTCGCGGTTCCAGGTTGGTGGGTTGACCGGCGGGTCAGTGTAAATCGCAGGCCCGAATTCGTGTCCGAAGGTCATGGTCGGGCGCTGGAGGCCCTCGCCCTCGACTTTGGTGTTGATGCAGTCTCCGGCAGAGTGCTGCTTCGGGCCGGTGCCTTTGAAATCGACGATAAATGGCGAGGTGCCGCCCATCCGGCTTTCAGCGACGCGCGCAAAGGCGTTAGCGCCGCATTCCTCGATAGCCCCTTCAAGCAAGACACGCCCTGCCTCGCTCGAGCACCCCGTTGATGCAAGGCCGAGCGCAGCGGTGAGAGTCGAGACGATGGCGGGGCGCAGGTCCATTAGCCCCCCTTGCCAAATAGCTTCGAAAAAAGACCACGCCTAACTGGTTCTTCGGGCTCCGGTTCTACTTTTTGCCGGGTCATTGCTGCCTCCCAGCCATCGTATTCAACGTCGTAGGTGTCAGCCAGTTCACAAAGCGCCATAAGGGTCGTCGTTCGCCATTCTTCGCCGATCGCCTCATGCCGTTCCGCAACGACCCCATCATTTTTGACTGTTTCGCTTACCGAATAGCCGAGTTCTCTTAGAGCGGAGCCGAGACCTTCGAAATTGCCGCCGTAAAAATAGTGGACCACATGGCGTCTATCGGCAAAATCCTCGCCGTGGTCGGCAAAGACCTGCAACGTTTGTTTGGCCAGTTCGACCTGCTTACGATTTTCACTCACCCCAGCATCCCCACAAACTTCTCGAACAGGTAGAAGCTGTCCTGTGGGCCCGGGCTCGCCTCAGGGTGGTACTGCACTCCGAACGCCCGCTTGCCCTTGATCGCGATGCCGCAATTGGTGCCGTCGAACAGCGAGACGTGCGTCTGCTCGACATTCGCGGGCAGCGTGTCGCCGTCGACTGCGAAGCCGTGGTTCATGCTGGTGATCTCGACCAGGCCGGTCGCCTCGCCCCACGCATCACCGACACGCTGGACGGGGTGGTTCGCGCCGCGGTGGCCCTGGAACATCTTGCTCGTCTTCGCGCCCGCTGCGAGGCCGAGCAGCTGGTGGCCCAGACAAATGCCGAAGATCGGCACATCGCGCTCGAGCAGGCCCTGGATCACCGGCACCGCATAGGCACCGGTTGCGGCCGGGTCGCCCGGTCCGTTGGAGAGGAACACGCCGTCGGGTTCGTGCGCCAGCACATCCTCAAGCGAAGTCTCGGCAGGCACCACGGTGACCCGCGCGCCCGCGCGGACCAGCTGGCGGAAGATGTTGTCCTTCGCGCCGAAGTCGATCGCGACCACGTGCGGCTTCTCCGCCCCGCTCTCGCCGTAACCCTTGCCCAGCTCCCACGCGCCGCCGCGCCAGCCTTCGTGCGCCTTGCGCGATACGCGGCGGGCGAGGTCCATGCCCTCCAGCCCGGGCCAGTCGCGCGCCTTGGCGAGCAGCGCGTCGAGATCGAAATTCCCGTCGGCGCTATGCGCGATCACCGCATTGGGCGCGCCGTTCAGGCGGATGAGGCGGGTCAGCGCGCGGGTATCGACACCCGCGAGGCCGATCTTGCCCTCGTCCTTCAGCCAGGTGTCGAGATCGGCCTCGGACCGGAAATTGCTCGGGCCGGTGGGCACTTCGCGCATTACGCAGCCGAGCGCGCTTTCCACCTTGCTCTCGATATCTTCCGGATTCGCCCCAACATTGCCGATATGCGGGAAGGTGAAGGTGACGATCTGCCCGGCATAGCTCGGGTCGGTCATCACTTCCTGATAACCGGTCATGCTCGTGTTGAAGCAGACCTCGCCCACGGCGCTTCCTTCGGCGCCGCAGCCAATCCCCCAAAGCGCCGTTCCGTCGGCAAGAAGCAACACCCCGGTCGCGCCTGAAGGTTGCGCAGGGGTAATCTCGGCAGAAGCCATGGGCTTGTCCGTTCCTTTAAGTGTTCCGGCGATGTGCGCTAAGCCATCCGGCTAGGCCTGCGGTTCCCGCCCGTCAAGCGCCCAGCTTGCGCTTTTGACCATCGGCGGTTGGCAACAGGAACATTTGTTATATGCGGGCGTCTGTTGAGTCAGATACAAAGGTAAATCGGCAAACCATGATACGCGAGACGATCCAGAAGGAAGTCATCGCCGCGATGAAAGGCGGCAACAAGGAACGCACGGCTGCGCTCCGCCTCATCCAGGCCAAGATCAAGGACCGCGATATCGAATTGCGCACCGCCCCGGCGAAAGGCGACGACGACGAGGTTGTCACCGACGTGCTGCTGAAGATGGCCAAGCAGCGCAAGGAATCGATCGGCATGTACCGCGATGGCGGGCGCGAAGAGCTCGCCGCGCAGGAAGAGGCCGAGCTGGCCGTGATCGAGGAATTCCTGCCCAAACAGATGGACGAGGCGGAAACCAGGGCCGCGATCGAGGCGGTGAAGGCCGATACCGGCGCCGCCAGCATCAAGGATATGGGCAAGGTGATGGCCGAGCTGAAGAGCCGCCACGGCGCGACGCTCGACATGAGCCGCACCAGCGGGTGGGTGAAGGAATCGCTCCAGTGAAATTCGCGCTTTCCGCCTCGCTGGTCGCGCTCGCGCTGGTCGGCTGTTCGGGCGAGCCCGATCCGCCCGAACCCACGCCGACCGCAGAGCCGAGCAAGGTTGCCGATGCTCCTTCGGAACCGCGCACGCTGGTCGCGGCGGATTTCGGTGAATTGAAACTGGGCGCGAAGATCGAAGGTCCGGTGGGGCCCGAGGTCGAAGGCTCGATCATCGCCGACGGTCGCTCGATCGGCGACATCGTGAGCTATGTCGCCTGCCCCGACGAATATGACGTGTGCGACCCTGCGGACCTGCCCGAAGGCACTGTCTATACCTACGTCCACACGATCACCCCCGGCGTCGACGAACCCAACGACCCCCCTTTCCAGCGCCCGGTCGGGCTCGACGAGGTGGAAGCGGCGACCATCTTCAGCACGGTGCGCGCGGCGAACGGCTTTACCGGCTCGATCGGTTACGACCGCGAGCAGGTGGCGGCCGCGCTCGGCCCCGATGGTTCGATCAAGGTGCAGGACGACAACGGCGCGCTCACCTGGCGGGTGGTTGGCGGCGATGGCTGGAAAACCGGCGAGCCGATCACTTTCTTCTGGCAGAGCACGCTCCCGCCCGAAGGCACGGCACAGGCCTACACTTTGCGCGCCGACGAAAAGATTGCGATGGCCAGCGGGCCCTTCCCTCCGAAGCCCGAGGATGGTGAGTAGACTGCCGTAGGGCGTCGCAGGTAGAAATCCGTTCGCCTCGAGCGAAGTCGAGAGGCGTTGGCTCGGATGTGTCTCGACTTCGCTCGATCCGAAAGGCTAGACGCAGGCCAATGGCGCTCTCCCCCCAATGGCTCGATCAGCTGCGCACGCGCGTGACGCTTTCCAGCGTCATCATGCGTACGACCAAGCTGCAGCGCGCGGGGCGCGAGTGGAAGGCGTGTTGCCCGTTCCACGACGAGAAGACGCCCAGCTTCACCGTCAACGACGAAAAGGGCTTCTACCACTGCTTCGGCTGCGGTGCGCATGGCGACGTGATCAGCTGGATGACCGACCAGCGCGGCCTGCAATTCATGGACGCGGTGAAGGAACTGGCAATCGTCGCCGGGATGGAAATGCCCGCGCCCGACCCGCGCGAGGCACGGCAGGCGAAAAAGCGCGCCGGGCTGCACGATGCGATGGGCGCAGCGCAGGAGTTTTTCGTCTCCGAATTGGCGAGCCCGCGCGGCAGCGCGGCACGCGATTACCTTGCCAAACGTGGCTTCTCGCCCGCAATCATGCGCGAATTCGGCTTCGGCTACGCCCCCAACGAACGCCAGGCGTTGGCCACCGCGCTCGGCGCGCTGCCACCGCAATTGCTGGTCGAGGGTGGCTTGCGCATCGCGATCGACGGGAAGGACCCGTACGACCGCTTCCGCGACCGACTGATGCTGCCGATCCACGATGTGCGCGGACGGGTGATCGCGTTCGGCGGGCGCATCCTGACGCCCAAGGAAGGCGCGCCCAAGTACCTCAACTCGCCCGAGACGCCTTTGTTCGACAAGGGCCGCACGCTCTACAACATCCACCGCGCCGGGCCCGCCGCGCGCAAGAGCGACCGGCTGGTCGTGGTCGAAGGCTATATGGACGTCATCGCGCTCGCCAATGCGGGGATCGCCGAGGGCGTCGCCCCGCTCGGCACCGCATTGACCGAGAACCACATTGCCGAACTGTGGCGCCACGTGCCCTGCCCCACGCTGTGCTTCGATGGCGATGCGGCGGGCCAGCGCGCAGTGGGCCGCGCGATCGAGCGCGCGCTGCCGCTACTCAAACCGGGCCACACGCTGCGGATCGCCTGGCTGCCTTCCGGGCTCGACCCGGACGATCTGATCAAGGCGCAGGGTGTTGCCGCTTTCGAACAGGTGCTGGAAAAAGCGCACTCGCTGCTCGATGCCCTGTGGATACTCGAATCGCGTGCCGCGCCGCTCGACACGCCCGAGGCGAAGGCCGGTCTGAAGGCCCGGCTGCTGATGCAGGTCGACACGATCGAGGATGCCGATGTGCGCGCGCTGTACCGCCGCGAACTGCTCGACCGCTTTTCCGCCTTCGCCTTTCCCCGTCGTGAAAGAGGCCGCGACAACCCGCAGTTTTCGGGCAAAAAGGAGTGGCGCCGCGACCGGGTTGAGCCGCCCCCGCCCGCGCTGCTCAAGCGGCTCGAGGGCTTCTCGACCAAGGGCACGCGCGCCGCGCTGCTGGCCGAAATCATCCGCCATTTCGCCGCCTTCCCGGAGCTGATCGCGGACCATCTGCCGACCTTGCGCGACCTGGGCGAGGCCGACGCGGACAGCCGCCAGGTGATCGAACCTTTCGTTGCGTGGTTCGAAACGCTTGAAGTCCCGCCCGAAAGAGCCATATTCGACGCGCGCTGGGGCTCCCGGTCCGCTGAACACTCTGCTCTCGGCTTTCTTGGAGAAGCCACCGATGCAGCGACCGCGCGCGAGGATCTGGCCGATGCACTCGGTATGCTGGTGGAAAGGCCGGCCCTTGTGGTTGCGCTCAACGCAGCTACCGAGCGTTTTCAGATTGACCCCGAAGGTGCCATTGCCGAGCAGCAACGCTTGTTGAAGCGGATCAAGCGGCTCGACGAACACATTTCGGACGTTGCGAAAAGCCGGATTGCACGCGCGAAACCGGCAAGAGACTCAGAAGCTAAGGTGCCCGCACCCGAAAATGCGGAACACACTGGCCAGGAAACGGATTTTCAATAGCCCATGGCGTCCGAAGCGAAGACCAAAGAAACCGAAGATGCTCCCCTGATCGACCTCAACGAGGCGTCGATCAAGAAGCTCATCACCAAGGCTAAGAAGCGTGGTTACGTCACGTATGACGAGCTGAACGAGGCGCTGCCGCAAGGTGAGATGAGTTCCGACCAGATCGAGGATATCCAGGCCGCGATCTCGGAAATGGGCGTGCAGATCGTCGAATCGGACGACGAGGTCGAAGCCGAAAAGGACGAGGTCGAGGAAATCGCGCCCGATTCGGGTGCCAAGAAGGATTCCAAGTCCACCGCCGCCGCCGCGCCGAAGAAGACCGTCGATGCCCGTACCGACGACCCGGTGCGCATGTACCTGCGCGAAATGGGCGCGGTCGAGCTGCTCAGCCGCGAGGGCGAAATCGCCATCGCCAAGCGGATCGAAGCCGGGCGCGACACGATGATTATCGGGCTGTGCGAAAGCCCGATCACCTTCCACGCGATCATCCAGTGGTCCGACGCGCTCAACGAAGGCGAAATGCAGCTGCGCGAGATCCTCGATCTCGACGCGATGCTCTCCAAGGAACCTCCCGTCGACAAGATGGAGGAGGAGAACGAGGACGACAGCGGCGAAATCTCCGAAGAGACCGCCGGGCCGACCATCCGCGACGATGATGACGACGACGACGAGGAATCCTCCGACGAGGATGAGGACGGCGACGGCGAAACCAAATCGCGCCGCGACGACGACGACGACGAAGACAACACGATGTCGCTCGCGCAGATGGAAGCCGCGCTCAAGCCCGACGCGCTCGAGCGTTTTGCCCGCATCACCGATTTGTTCCGCAAGTTCGAGAAGCTGCAGGCCGAACGCGTCGAAGTGCTCGGCCGTGGCGATGCCTTCCCGGCGGCGAAGGAAAAGAAGTACGAGGATCTGCGCGAACAGCTGACGGCGGAAGTCGAAAGCGTGCAGTTCCACGCGACCAAGATCGAATTCCTGGTCGACAACCTCTACGCCTTCAACCGCCGCCTGACCGCGCTGGGCGGCCAGATGCTGCGCCTTGCAGAGCGCCACAAGATCAAGCGGATCGACTTCCTCGATGCCTATATCGGCAACGAGCTCGACGACGACTGGCTGACCAGCCGCACCAAGGACAAGAAGTGGGCCGCCTTCGCCGAGAAGGAAGGCGATTCGATCGAGCGTATCCGGCAGGAGATCAGCGATATCGCCAGCCAGACCGGCATGGCGCTGCCAGAATTCCGCCGGATCGTGAACATGGTCCAGAAGGGCGAGCGCGAGGCGCGTATCGCCAAGAAGGAAATGGTCGAGGCGAACCTGCGTCTCGTGATTTCCATCGCCAAGAAATACACCAACCGCGGGCTTCAATTCCTCGACCTGATTCAGGAAGGGAACATCGGCCTGATGAAGGCGGTCGACAAGTTCGAATACCGCCGCGGCTACAAGTTCAGCACCTACGCGACGTGGTGGATCCGGCAGGCGATCACCCGCTCGATCGCCGACCAGGCGCGCACGATCCGCATCCCGGTCCACATGATCGAGACGATCAACAAGCTGGTCCGCACTTCACGCCAGTTCCTGCACGAGCAGGGCCGCGAGCCCACGCCCGAGGAAATGGCCGAGCGTCTCTCCATGCCGCTCGAAAAGGTGCGCAAGGTGATGAAGATCGCCAAGGAGCCGATCAGCCTCGAAACGCCGATCGGCGACGAGGAAGATTCGCATCTGGGCGATTTCATCGAGGACAAGAACGCGATCATCCCCGTCGATGCCGCGATCCAGAGCAACCTCAAGGAAACCGTCACCCGCGTGCTGGCATCGCTCACTCCGCGCGAAGAACGCGTGCTGCGCATGCGCTTCGGCATCGGGATGAACACCGATCACACGCTGGAAGAAGTCGGCCAGCAATTCTCGGTCACGCGCGAACGTATCCGTCAGATCGAGGCGAAGGCGCTGCGCAAGCTCAAGCACCCGAGCCGCAGCCGCAAGATGCGCAGCTTCCTGGATCAGTAGGAGTGGCGGCCCTGCGGGCCGTCACTCAGATCGCGTTGCTGAGCAGGTACTGGTTGGCGCGGACGAACGGCATCGGCCTGGCGAAGTGATATCCCTGCCCGTAGTGCACGCCCAGCTTGCGCAGCATGTCCAGCTCGCTCTGCCGTTCGATCCCTTCGCCCACCACTTCGCAGCCGATCGCCTTCGCGAAGTGTACGATCGCGGCGGTCATTGCCTGCCGGGCGAGATCGCTGTCGATATTGGTCGTCAGGCTCGTGTCGAGCTTGAGAAGATCGGGCGCGAGGTCGACCAGGTAGCGTAGCCCGGCATAACCCGCGCCCACATCGTCGATCGCGATCTTCGCGAAGGGTGCGATCTCTTTCAGGGCTTCGGCCAACCCTGCGAAATCGCCGACCTTTTCGTGTTCGGTCAGTTCGAGGACGATGCGTCGATCCTCGACCCGGCGCAGCGCCTTCAGCACGGCTCCGCTCAAGATCGTCTCGGGCGAGGCGTTGACGGAGATGTAGACGTTGCCGGGCATCTTGCGCGCCTCGTCCAGCGCGCATTCCAGCGCGAACATCTCCAGCTCCACCCCTTTGCCGACCGATTTCGCGTCGTCGAACCAGACATCGGGTGCACGCTGTTCGCTGTTCAAAGCGAAGCGCGAAAGGCATTCGAACCCCGCGACTCCATTCGTGCGCAGATCGTGGATCGGCTGCATCACGATCGACAGGCCTCTGTCGGCCATCACACCGTCGACCATGCGCCTGGTCACGATGCGCTGCTCGTCTTCGACCAACGTGGCTTCGATCTGCTCGGCGGCCAAGCGACCGAAGGCCCGGAGCACGTCCATGTCGCGCTGGGTGACGGTGCGGTCGGCATCCCTGCTCACGCAGCAGAAACTGCCGAACACGCTCCCGTCGGAGAGTCGCAGCGGCACGTTGAGATGCAGTCCGACCGGAAGCATGCCGGTTATCGGCAGCTTTCGCGCCAGCGGAAGGTCTTGCGCATCATGGATCAGTTCCGGCAGGCGCCCTTCGAGAATGTGCCAGCAAAAGCTGTCCTCGCGCGGCTCCCTGAATCCTGCGCCCATTGGGAGATCGAGATCGGTGTCGACGTGCATCAGTTCTCGCTGGTCCTCGTCAACGTAGCGGCCGACAAAGGCGATTTCGGTGCCGAGATGCTGCCGCGTCGCTTTCAGGATGCGCTGGATGGAATCGTTTTCGATCGGCTCGAAGCGAAGGGGATTCCCTGCCTCGGGTGCAGCAATGGCAAGATTTGATTTCATGCCAGATCTTTAGTTTTGAGATCCTCTCTTTTCGGTAAATCATACGCATACCAGAAGGGCCCCGCACACCCGTGCGAGGCCCTTCGTCGTAAGAGCGCGGGTTACTACTCTGCGGCGACCGCGTGCGCGTCGGCTTCCGAGGGCAGCGGCACATCGTCGCGCCCGGTGATCGATTTGGCGGACATCATGCCCGGCGCCTCGGATTTGCCACCGATCTTGTCGCGTACCGCCTTTTCGATCCGGTCGCCGATCGCCTTGTCGACGCTCCGCCAGTAATCGAACGCGCGCACCAGCACCGGCTCGCTGACGCCGTCGGCAAGGTGTCCGGCCACATTGGAGACGAACCGGTCGCGCTGGGCATCGTCCATCACCTGCGTGACGAGCGCGCGTGCCTGGCTCCAGTCGTCGTCGTCCTCGCGCAATGTGTAGGCTTCGCGAACCATGTAGCCGTCGGCGTACCACGTCGCCTCGCCGCCGACCTGCGGCTGCGCCGAAGGGCCGCCATAGGAATTGGGCGCATAGACCGGGTCGACCGCGTTCTGCGTGCGCATGTGGCCGGCGCGGCTGTAGGAGTTCACCTCGGCATTCTTCGCCGCGTTGACCGGGATCTGCTTGTAATTGACGCCCAGACGCGCGCGGTGCGCATCCGAATAGGAGAAGCCGCGCGCCAGCAGCATCTTGTCGGGGCTCAGGCCGATGCCGGGGACCATGTTGTTCGGCTCGAACGCGAGCTGTTCGATCTGCGTATCCCAGTCGACCGGGTTTTCGTTGAGCGTCAGCGTGCCGACCTCGATCAGCGGGTAATCCTCGTGCGGCCAGACCTTGGTCAGGTCGAACGGGTTGATGCGGTAGGTCTTGGCATCCTCGAACGGCATGATCTGCCATTTCAGGGTCCAGCTCGGGAAATTGCCGTCGGCAATCGCGTCGAACAGGTCGCGGCGGTGGTAGTCGCTGTCCTCGCCCGCCTTCTTGACCGCCTCGTCCTGCGTCAGGTGGGCGTTGCCGCTCTCGTCGCCGACATTGGTGTGGAAGTGGAACTTGACCCAGAACTTCTCGCCGTCCTCGTTGATCAGCATGTAGGTGTGGCTCGAATAGCCGTTCATCTCGCGCCAGTTTTTCGGCACGCCGCGATCGCCCATCAGGTAGGCGACCTGGTGCGCGCTTTCGGGGCTGAGCGTCCAGAAATCCCACATCATGTCGTGATCGCGCAGGCCATTGTCCGCGCGCCGCTTCTGGCTGCGGATGAAGTGCTGGAACTTCAGCGGATCGCGGATGAAGAAGATCGGCGTGTTGTTGCCGACCATGTCGAAATTGCCATCCTCGGTGTAGAACTTGACCGAAAAGCCACGCGGATCGCGCCATGTATCGGGGCTGCCGCGTTCGCCCGCCACGGTGGAGAAGCGCATTGCGACGTCGGTCTTGGCACCGGGCTGGAACAGCTTGGCCTTGGTGTATTTGCTGACATCGGCGGTGGTCTCGAAATGGCCGAACGCGCCCGAACCCTTCGCATGCGGCTGCCGCTCGGGGATTCGCTCCCGATTGAAGTTGGCCATCTGCTCGATCAGGTAGTGATCGTTGAGCACGATCGGCCCGTCGCGACCGAGCGTGAGCGAGTGTTCGTCGCTCTGCACCCTGATGCCGGCATCGGTGGTGGTCGGCGGGGACTTGGAATCGGCCATCGGGAGGCTCCTGAAATGAAAGGGACACTTACCTTGTCGAACCGTGCCCCCTCGCCGACGTTCCACACTTGCTGAATGTCTAGCCGCAGATTTGGCGTAAACCTGCGTTCTGCGGGGTGGTGCTTGGCAAAAGCTGGGACTATGTGCCCCCCATGCGTATCGCGATAGCTTCAGACCATGCCGCGCTCGACATGAAGGCAGCGCTCCACGAATGGCTCGTCGAGAAGGGGCACGAGGTTGCCGACCTTGGCCCGCACTCGGCCGACAGTGTCGATTACCCCGATTACGGGTACAAACTGGCCAGCGTCGTCGCCGATGGCACCGCGATGCGCGGCATTGCGCTGTGCGGATCGGGCATCGGCATTTCGATGGCGGTCAACCGCAATCCCGGCGCGCGCTGCGCGCTCGTCTCCGAACAGCTCTCCGCCAGGCTCGCGCGCGAGCATAACGACGCGAATGTCATCGCGATGGGCGCGCGGCTGATCGGGATCGAACAGGCCAAGGCCTGCGTGCAGACCTTCCTCGAAACCGCCTTCGCAGGCGACCGGCACCAGCGCCGCGTCGACAAGCTCTCCAACCCCCAGATCAGTGAAAGCGCCTGACACCATGGCCACTCAGACCGCGCCCGACCCCACCCAGACACGCGACCCGATGGACCGCTTCTGGCACGACACGCTTGCCGATGCCGACCCGGAAATCGCCGCCGCGATCGACAGCGAGCTCAACCGCCAGCGCGACAAGATCGAGCTGATCGCGTCGGAGAATATCGCCAGCACCGCGGTGCTGGAGGCAGCGGGCAGCGTGTTCACGAACAAGTACGCCGAAGGCTATCCGGGCAAGCGCTATTACGGCGGCTGCGAATATGCCGATGTGGTCGAAACGCTGGCGATAGAGCGCGCGAAGGAACTGTTCGGCTGCGAATTCGCGAACGTTCAGCCCAACAGCGGCAGCCAGATGAACCAGGCCGTGTTCCTCGCCATGCTGGAACCGGGCGATACCTTCATGGGGCTCGACCTCAATTCGGGCGGCCACCTGACGCATGGATCGCCGGTCAACATGAGCGGCAAGTGGTTCAACCCGGTCGCCTATGGCGTGCGGCAGGACAACGAACTGATCGACATGGATGCGGTCGCCGCCACCGCGCGCGAGCACAAGCCCAAGCTGATCATCTGCGGCGGCACCGCCTATTCGCGCGTGTGGGACTTCGCCGCCTTCCGCAAGATCGCCGACGAAGTGGGCGCGATCCTGCTGTGCGACATGAGCCACATCTCGGGTCTGGTGGCGGGCGGCGCCCACCCCTCCCCCTTCCCGCATTGCGACATCGTGACCACCACCACGCACAAGAGCCTGCGCGGCCCACGCTCGGGCGTGATCCTGTGGAACGACGAGAAGTATTCCAAGCCGCTCAACATGGCGGTTTTCCCCGGCCTTCAGGGCGGCCCGCTGATGCACATCGTGGCGGCCAAGGCGGTCGCCTTCCGCGAAGCGCTGCGCCCCGATTTCAAGGATTACGCCGCGCGCGTGGTCGAAAATGCCCGCGCTCTGGCCGCCAGCCTCGAAGCGAACGGACTGCGGATCGTTTCGGGCGGAACGGACAACCACTCGATGCTGGTCGACCTGACCGCGAAGGATGTGACCGGCAAGGATGCCGAGAAGGGCCTCGATCGCGCGTATCTCACCTGCAACAAGAACGGCATCCCGTTCGACACGCGCAGCCCCTTCGTCACCAGCGGTCTGCGGCTGGGCAGCCCGGCGGGCACCTCGCGCGGCTTCGGCCCGGCGGAATTCACCAAGATCGGCGAGCTGATCGCGCGCGTCGTTGAAGGGCTTGCCAAGAACGGCCCCGAGGGCGACGGTCAGATCGAAGCCGCCGTGCGCGCCGAAGTCGGCGAATTGTGCGGCGCGTTTCCGGTCTATCCGGGGAGGTAAGGCAATGAGCAAGGAAGATCCCGACAACGGTCAGGACTGGGTCGAAGACGCCCGCAACGAGCTTTCGGGCATGCTGAAGGAAGGGATGGAACATCCCTCCACCAAGCCCGTGCTGACCGGCGCCGCAGTCGGTGCGGTCGGTGCGATGCTTCTGCCGGTCATCACCTGGCCTGTCGGACTCGCGGCAGGCGCAGGCTACATGCTCTACCGACGGATCAAACGCTGACACCACCCCCCGCAATCGTCCTCGTCCGCCCGCAGCTGGGCGAGAATATCGGCAAGGCGGCGCGCGCGATGGCCAATTTCGGCCTCCGCGAGATGCGCCTCGTCACCCCGCGCGATGGCTGGCCGAACCCTTCGGCCGGTCCTGCGGCGGCGGGTGCGGACTTCATCCTCGACAAGGCGCAGGTGTTCGAAAGCACCGCCGATGCGGTGGCCGACTGCGCGCATGTCTTCGCGACCACGGTGCGCAAGCGCGGCGTGACCAAACCCGTGCTGACGCCCGAGGAATCGGCGGACGCGATCCACGGCGAGCCCGGCAAATCCGCGATCCTGTTCGGCCCCGAGCGTTCGGGGCTGGAGACCGAGGACGTTGCGCTCGCGCGGACCATCGTGACCGTTCCGATCGACCCCGAATTCGGTTCGCTCAACCTCGCGCAGGCGGTGATCCTGTGCGCTTACGAATGGTCCAAGCGCAAAGGTCTGGCGCAGCCGCCGAAGGAAGAACTCTTGCCACCCGGCCCGCAAGAAGAGCTCGACGGGCTGATCGCGCATCTCGAACGGATGCTCGAGCCGAAGGGCTATTTCCTGCCCGAAACCCGCGCCGACGCCACGCGCCGAACGCTGCGCGGCGTGCTGACCAAGCCGGGCTGGAACCACCTCGAATTACGCACCCTGCGCGGCGTCCTGTCGAGCCTCGAACGCGATCGGCGCGACTGACGCGCGAGCGGAATTTGTGCATTGCGCAATTTTCCGCTATCGTGACGGCAGGTTGGCGAAGTTTTCGAATGCGGGCCCTTGGTGGGATAGCCCGTATATGCCAACCAGTCACACGCGAGGCGAAAAGGGGGCCCCATGAAGAAGCCGATGATCCTGCTGCTGTGTTGCAGCATCCTGACCACCCCCCTGCTCGCGCAGTCCGCCCCCACCGACGGTCAGACCGCTGCTGCCGATGGCGACAGTCCCGAAATCGTCGTCGAGGGGGAGCGTGACCCCAAGGACAAGAAGGTCTGCCGGGTTGAGGTGCGCATCGGCAGCTCGTTGCCCAAGCGCGTTTGCCGGACCGTGCGCGAATCCGAAGAACTGACCAAGGCGAGCACCGAAGCGCTCGATCGGGCGCGGGATCGGGAGAGTGCCGCAGAGTTCACCAGAATGCAGCGGCGCGACGGGAAGCCTTGAGCGGCGGGTAGCGGCCGAGAAGCACGCGATCCCGATTCCCAACCAATTCATGACATGGCTTGTGTAGCCGCCACCGTCACCGGTATAGCGCTGGCTTCATGCCTGTGGGGTCGCCGTCGCCCCCCGGGTGGGATCGGACCAGGGGTGACGCGTGCTGCTTGATTTCATGGTGTTCCGCCATCTGCGTGTGGCGCGTGCGCGAACGATGCGACAGATCCACCGGCGCCGCGGCTCCGCGAAGGGGGTGTCGGCAGAGCCCGTCACCGGCCGTTACGGCGTACCGATGGTGCCCGACTGGTCGGATCGGACCTTCGCCTATTGCCATTACGCGACCTACGGCAACTACCTGCCCAACGTATTGGCGGCGATCGACAGGCCGTTTGCCTTCATCGACATTGGCGCGAATCAGGGGCTGTTCTCGCTGGTCGCGGCGCGCAATCCGCATTGCCGCAGGATCGTGGCGCTTGAGCCGGTGCCGGCCACCTTTGCGAAGCTGCAGGCAAACCTGAAGGTCAACGGGCTGGAAGATCGCGCCGAGCCGATCAACGCCGCGCTGGCGGACCAGGCCGGAAGCGCGGAAATCGCCCTGAAGGCGGAACACAGCGGCGCGGCGAGCCTGCGCGACGGCGCCGATTTCGGCGGCGCATTGCAGACGATCAAGCTGTTCTCGATCGCCGAGCTCGATCCGCACCTCCCCGCCAACCTGCCGCTGTTCGTGAAGATCGACATCGAAGGCTACGAACCCGTGGCCATCCGCCAGCTGCTCAAATCCGCGCATGTGAGCCGGATCATGGGCCTGTTCTACGAGATGGACGAAAGGTGGTCCGACGCGGACGAGGTTCAGTCGACGTTGCGCGATGCAGGCTTTACCCAATGGCGAAAGTTCGGGATCGGTCGCCATTACGATGTGCTTGCAGAGCGGCAGATAGAACGCGCCGCGCTGTCCAGCGAAGCCGCCTGAAAACTTCGCACTTGCACAAAAATACGCGCGCACCATGTCATTGTGGTGGACACGTGTTGATAGCACATGATATTAATTGCGAATTATCGAGGAGTTACGAATGAATCTTAGGCTTTCCCTGCCCGCCTTGGCGCTTGCCGGCCTCACCGTCGGAACGCTTCCGGGCATCGCACTCGCACAATCGCAGGACCCTGCGCAGGCGACCCAGACGCAGGCAACCGGCGGCGATGCGGCTGAAGCCGAAGAGCCCGAAACCAAGCGCGTATGCGTGATGGAAAAGAAGACCGGCAGCAACTTCCCGCGCAAGGTTTGCCGCACGGTTCGTAGCGACATGGAAGACGCCCAGGGCCAGGCTGGACTCGACGATCTGCGTCAGGGCCGCGAAGCTCAGCAGATTTCGCAGCAGATGGGCCGCTCGCCGGGCTGACGATGGGTCAGGCTCGTCGTAGCCGCTCCCACTCGACCATTTCGTAAGCAATCGACGCTTCGACGAGGCGATCCCATATATCGGCGATCGCCTCGTCGGGCAGCGCTTCTCGCCGTGCATCCTCGCGGACATTGGCGATAACCTGCGCCTTGCGCGTTTCGTCGCGCACGTGCCCGCGCTCCGGCTTGATCCGCGCTGCGGCGCGCATGTAACCGAATCGTACGGCGATCAGCCGCATCAATTCCCGGTCGAGCGCGTCGACCCCCACCCGAACTTCGGCCATTGTTTCACAGTCTTCGGGGCGTTTTGCTTCAATCGTCATAGACCGCGCTGTGCCCTGCGCCCGCGCACCTGTCGAGACCTTGACGCACCTGTGAAGATTGCTATGTGCCGCGCTTCGCTTCGCGAGCTTTCACAACAAAGCCTCACGAGATTGGCCCCGCACCCCGGTGAAGCGGTGGCCGCGACGGGATTTTGTCCTGTCGGTGCGATGCCGGGTTGAATGCCTGCCACTGGGGTAGGCCAGCAAACTGAAGGATGACTTATGTCGAAGCGCAAGAGCGCCAAGTACAAACTCGATCGCCGGATGGGTGAAAACATCTGGGGTCGCCCGAATTCGCCGGTCAACAAGCGGTCCTACGGCCCCGGCCAGCACGGCCAGCGCCGCAAGGGCAAGATGTCCGACTTCGGCCTGCAGCTGCGCGCCAAGCAGAAGCTGAAGGGCTACTACGGCGACGTCACCGAAAAGCAGTTCAAGCGCACCTACCAGGAAGCGTCGCGGATGAAGGGCGACACCGGTCAGAACCTGATCGGCCTGCTCGAACAGCGGCTCGACATGGTGGTCTATCGCGCCAAGTTCGCGCCGACGATCTTCGCCGCGCGCCAGCTGGTCAGCCACGGCCACATCACCGTCAACGGCACCAAGTGCAACATCGCGAGCCGCCGCGTCGTCGTCGGCGACGTGATCGGCCTGGGTGCGAAGGCGAAGGACATGGCGCTGGTGATCGAAGCGCAGAGCCTGCCCGAGCGTGACATTCCCGATTACGTCGCGCCCGATGGCACCGACAAGGTGACCTTCACCCGCGTGCCCAAGCTCGACGAAGTGCCCTACCCGGTCACCATGGAACCGAACCTGATCGTCGAATTCTATTCGCGCTGATCGCTTCGGCAATCGAACAGCAAAGGGCGGCCCCGCGGGGCCGCCCTTTTCGTATCCGGCCTATTTGTTCAGCGTCGTGGCGAGGAAGGCGGCGATTTCGGCGAGCATCTGCGGCCGCGCCTCGCCATCGTCGATCTGGTGATCGAGCCCTTCGAACTCGTGATAGCTCACCTGCTTGCCCGCCTGTTCGAGCGCCTTCTTCATCATGCGTGACTGATCGACGTCGACGTTCTGGTCGTAGTCGCCATGGAACAGCAGCACCGGGGCCTTGAACGCGGTGGCATTCTGCGCGGGCGAGCCAGCCTTGATATGCGGCCCCTCGCCGACGAATTCGGCGACCATCTTGTAGTTGGAAAAGCGTCGGCTGCTCTCGACCAGTTCGTCGAGATCGGTCACCGGCGCAATCGCCACCACCGCCTTGTACAGATCGGGGTCGAGCACCTGCGATTGCAGCGCGGCGTAGCCCCCGTAGGACCAGCCCACGATCGCCAGCTTGTCAGGGTTGGCAATGCCTTGCGAGACGAGCCAGCGGCCCGCGTCGTTCACGTCGCCAATCGCGACCTCCCACGAACGGAAGCCGTTATCGAGGAACCAGCTCGACCCGTAGCCCGACGATCCGCGATAATTGGGCTGCAACACCGCGTAGCCGCGGCTGGTGAAGAACTGCGCCAGCCAGTCGAAACCCCATTCATCGCGCGACGACGGGCCACCGTGCGGTAGCACGATCGCGGGCAGGTTCTTGCCATCCGATCCAGGCGGCAGGCTGAGATAGCCGGGGATCGGCGTGCCATCGCCCGCCGGGAAGGTAATCGGCTTCATCGTCGAGGTTTCGCGATTGGCAAAGCCTGCGCGCAGCGGCAGCACCGGTGAGAGCTGCTTGGTCGCCTTGTCGTAGAGATAGAGATTGCCCGGGTCGGTATCGCTCGACGCGACGACCAGCAGGCGATTTTCGTCCTCGCTTGCACCCCAGAAGCCAATCGCCGGTTCGCCCGGCAGCGCCTTTTCCAGACCGTCCGCCAGCGCCTTCAGCTCGGGATCGAAATACTCGACCTGCCGCCGCTCGGTCGCATAGCCCGCACCGACCACCCGCCGCTGGCGACCGATACGGACCAGCTGATCGACGTCGACCTTGTCGTTCGCCATGACCAGTTTCTTGGTCAGGTTGCCGTCGAGGCTGATTGAAAACAGCGCCATCCGGCCCTCGTGTTCGTCGAACCCGAAGACCACGTTGAGATCGGAATCAACCGCGACCGGGTAGAAGCCATCGATCGTCTGCGAATCCTCGGTCGTGGTGCCCAGATCGCGCCACTTGTCCGAATCCTTGGTGCGATAATAATAGAGCTGCCGCTCGCGCTCGTACCCGCTGCTGTCGCGCGATCGCACCGCCATCACGCGGACTCGTCCATTGCGATCCGCGAGATAGTACTGCCCACCTTCGCGCGGGGTTTCGACGATCTTGCGACTGCCGCTGTCGATATCGACTTCGGCCACCGAAAGCCCCCGCTTGCGGTTGGCGAGGATCGAGCCGACCCCGGTCTCGGGGATGACTTCCTGCGTCATCAGGATCTTGTCGTCCTTGCCCTTCACATCGAGCGCGATGATCGAGCCGCCCGACTGCGAGATGCCGAGCGAACGCGAATTGGCCTCTTGCGTAAGCTGCTCGATGGAGGAGCCGTCGGCCTCGATCGCGAACAGGCGCGAAAAGCCGATCAGGATGCCGTCGTCGCGGCGGATCAGGTACACCCCGCAGATCAGCTTCCGGTCGTTCGCCCAGCTACACCACGATAGGTCTTCGTTGGTTTCGGCCACGCGCAAGATGGCTTTCGGCGTCGCACTGCCGTCCAGATCGACCACGTAGAGGATCTCGCTCGCGCCGGAGCCCGGCGCGATATAGGCGATCTGCGTGCCGTCGGGCGACAGCGTGGCGTCGAGCACGTTACCGCGCTGGCCAAAGAGCTTCGCGTCGGTGGCGGCGTCTTGCGCGATCGCCGGCGCCGAGATCGCAAGCATGCTCGCCGCGAGAAGCGCGGCGGAACGGAAAAACGTCATGACTTTGAATTCTCCCCCTTCGTCGTGGCACGACTCTTAAGGAAAATTCAGTCGATGCCTAGGGGCCAAGCCATTACAATCAATGCCGATTGCGGTTGGCGATGGGCTAGCGGCGAAACGCGTAGCGCAGGCTCCACCAGATCAACGCGATGTTGGCGACGCTCAGCACGATGCCCCAGAACCAGTACGGCAGCACCAGCGCCTGCGCGATTGCGCCGGTGTCGGATATCTGCGCCTGCCCGCCCAGCATGCCGCCTTGCGTGAACAGGTAGCCGGTCTGCGACCACACGCTGATCATCGCCTGCACGCCGAGCAACTGGATCGCGAAACGCTGCTGATCGGCATTGGCGTTGCGCGCGATGGCCAGGATGCCGAGCCCGAGCAACGGCAGCACGACCAACCCGGTCAGGCTGCGCACCCAGATCGCGGTGGTCACGATCAGCGCGACACCCAGCACCGCGAGCGCGATGCGCGTACCCTTCAGCGTGCGCGACGAGGCGATCAGCGCTGCGCCCGCCAGCGCCGGGCCGATCGGCCCTCCGGCGGAAATCACCGCGTCCTGCACCACGTTGCGACCGGGCGAGACGACCGACATAGCCACCCCGGACCCGTCGGGATAGATCAGCAGGTGATCGAACCGCTCGCCCATTAGGATCGCTGCGATCCCGTGGCCCATCTCGTGAAACCAGGTGGTCAGGATGGTGAACGGATAGAGCAGCAGCGCCCCGAAGGGGGTGTGCCATAACATCAGCGACCCGAGGCCCAGGATCACCAGAAGCGTGATCCGTTGCTGGCGGTCCTGTTCGCGAAAGCTATCCATCCCTGCGGAGATAGTCATTGCGGAAAGCCCGCGCAAAGGCGGCGAAGTCGTCTGCGGCGATGGCCTCGCGCATCGCGGCCATCAATTGCTGGTAGAAGCCGATATTGTGCTCTGTCAGCAGCATCGCTCCGAGCATCTCGCCCGACTTTATCAGGTGGTGCAGATAGGCGCGGCTGTAGGTCGCGCAGGTGGGGCAGGTGCAGCGTTCGTCGAGCGGGCCGGTATCCTCGGCAAAGCGCGCGTTGCGCAGGTTGAGCGCACCGTTCCAGGTGAACGCCTGCCCGTTGCGGCCCGAGCGCGTCGGCAGCACGCAGTCGAACATGTCGACCCCGCGCTCTACCGCGCCAACCAGATCGTCGGGCTTGCCCACCCCCATCAGATAGCGCGGCGCATCGTCGGGTAGCTGTGCGGGCGCGAAGTCGAGCGTGGCGAACATCGCCTCCTGCCCTTCGCCCACCGCGAGCCCGCCGATCGCATAGCCGTCGAAACCGATCGCGCTCAGCGCCTCGGCCGAACGCCGCCGCAGATTCTCGTCGAGCGCGCCCTGCTGGATGCCGAACAGGGCCGCACGGCGCGCGTGTTCACCGCCCGCATCGAAGGCATCGCGGCTGCGCTTCGCCCAGCGCATCGACATTTCCATGCTCGCCTCGATCTCGGCCACCGGACGGTCTGCGCGCGGGCATTCGTCGAACGCCATCACGATATCGCTGCCAAGCAGGCGCTGGATCTCCATGCTGCGCTCAGGGGTGAGCATGTGCTTGCTGCCGTCGAGATGGCTGCGGAATTCGACGCCTTCCTCGGTCAGCTTGTTGAGATCGGACAGGCTCATCACCTGATAGCCGCCGCTGTCGGTCAGGATCGGGCGATCCCAGTTCATGAATTTGTGCAGCCCACCCAGCTTCGCCACCCTCTCCGCACCGGGGCGCAGCATCAGGTGGTAGGTATTGCCGAGGATGATGTCGGCACCGGCGGCGCGGACATCCTGCGGCTTCATCCCCTTCACGGTGGCGGCAGTGCCGACCGGCATGAAGGCGGGCGTGCGGATATCGCCGCGCATCATCCGGATCGTGCCGGTGCGCGCGCGCCCGCTGCGGGCGGAAATGGTGAAGTCGAAACGTGTGGTCATCGGCGGGATCGCTAGGGCAGCACCGGCGCGCTGTCGATCCATCGCCTATTCCTCCATCGCGCCATTCACGCAATACTCACCGCCAGCGCCGCATTGGTGGCGCACCATCATTCGAGAGGACCGACCCGCATGCTCCGCAAGATCGCCGCCGCCTGCTGCCTGCTGGCGTCCGCAACCACCGCCGCCGCGCAGACCGATACGCGCCCCTGCATCAGCTCGGCGGAGAACGAGGCGCTGGTCGCCTATGTCATGCCCGAGCTGGTCGGCGCGCTCGGATCGCGCTGCGTCAAGGTGCTTCCCGCCAACGCCTTCCTCGTCGGCAAGCGGTCCGACGCGCTCCAGCAGAGATTGAAGCCGCAGGCGGAAAAGGCGTGGCCGCGCGCGAAGAAGGTCACCACGCGCTTCGTGGGGTTCGGCTTGCCGGTCGATGGGCCGTTCGAAGAGGTCGCCAAGGCAGCCATGGCCCGCTCTGCCGCGACCCTGATCGCGCAAGGCTTCGATGCAGAGCAGTGCCGCATCGCCGACCGTCTGCTGACCGAACTCGCCCCGCTTCCGCCGGAAAACTTGGCGAGAGTGATGGCGCTGTTCCTCGAAGTGGGCAGCGGCGCGAACGATCGCGTGCCCTTCCAGGTCTGCGCCGCCAATTCGTGATCGCGTCGCCTGAGGTCACATAAAAAGGGGCCGCCTACCCTCCCGGATCGGCGGCCCCCTTCCCCTGTTTTTAAGCGGGTAGGCTTAGAACTTGAAGCCGATACCGGCGGTCGCGCGCAGCGTGTCGAACGAGATCGTGTCGACATTCACGCGGAACACCATCTTGCCGGCGGGCACATCGACACCGGCGCCGACGAGGTAATCGTCGAACGTGTCGTCGAGACCGGCGGGGATCGACGCCTTGGGAACGTCGAGCATCTGGGCATAGTCGAGCTCGACCCACTGGTAGCCGCCACGGACGTAGACCTTGGTGCCGTTGTCGGCGCGGTAGCCGAGGCGAGCCGAGGCGCCGTAGTCGGAATCGAGGGCATCGGTACCGATGTTGAAGTTGCCTTCAACGCCCGCGAACACATTGCTGCTGACCGGGAAGTCGACCGCGACGAAGCCGCCGAAAATCGGGCTGCCATCGTTGACGTCGACGTTGGTCAGAGCCTTGACCTCATCGGCAATGCCGAGGTCGTGATAACCGGCAGTCGCACCAACGGTGACTTCGGCCTTCTGTTCGTCCTGAGCGAAAGCAGCCGTGGGCAGCAGCGCAACGGCCAGCGCCGTCGCAACATAAAAAGAGGGTTTCATTTACTTGTTATCCTCAAAAGAAAAACCGCCTCGAGGGCGATGAGCGCGATCTAGTTACTTCCGGCGACTTGAGCAATCTGCCAAGAACGGTGGGAATCGCAAAAGGCCACACCTGTGGCGCGCACACCACACTGTGGTTAATCTGCCAGAAAGCTGGGTTTCGTCACGCACCGCCAGATTCTAACCTTGGCCGCTGCTTGGCGCGGCAAGGCCCATGCTTGCTGCACTTGCGAAGACTTGACCGGTCAGAATCCGTAGACGAGCGTGAACCGGGTCAGCGTGTCGGTCTTTTCCGCACCCGCGCCCGGATTGCTGTCGTAGTCGATCTTGTACGCAAGGCGCGATCGCAGGCGGTCGTTGACCTTGAATTCCAGCCCGCTGACGAGGTTCAGCGTGGTATTCGCGCTGTCGACGATCAGCTGGGCGTTCGCGCCCGTTTCGGTCACCGCGTTGGCATCCTGCGTGAAGGTGATCCGGTCGGCGATCTTCCAGTCGAGATCGGCCCCGAACAGCGCGGCGAGGCGGCTGATATCGGGTCCGGTTGCGCGATCGGTCACGCGGTACGCCGGGCCCGCCTTGATCGCCAGCGTCGCGGACTTGCTTTCGATCAACGTGTAGCCGAGCCCGCCCGACACGGCGTAGCGATTGTCGAAGCCCTGGAACCGGTCGCGCTCGTATTGCGCGAGGCCGTAGGCGAACAGGTTTTCGCCCATCTGGATACGCGGTTCGTAGGCAACCAGAAACTTCTCGCGGCTGGTGACCCCGTTGGACCGCTGGTAATCGGCGCTCATGCGCAGCGCATGGGTCCAGTCGATCCCCTCGCGCTTCAGCTTCAGCGCGAGCGAGAGGCCGGTATCGTCGCTGTTGCCGGTGGACATGAACGCGCCGATCTGCCCCTCCCCGCTCCACAGGTCGAGCAGGCTGGCGGCGCGGATTTCCTCATGCTTCTTGGCGGCGGCGAGCCGGTCGGCCTCGGCGCGTTCCTCGCGCCAGGCAACCGCCAGCGCCTCGATCTCCTCGGCGCTGTTCGGCTGGGTCTGCTTCGCCAGATCGAAGACGGTTTCGATCTTGCCCTTGTCGCCGGTCGCGATGGCCGCGTCGATCATGGCGCGCACATCTGGCGGAATCTCCGCCAGCGCAGGGGTCGGGGCAAGGCAGGCAGCGGCCGCGGCGAGCAATGGAATTCGAACCATGCCCGCTTAGCTAGCGCCTCAATCGCGCAACCGCCAGCCAGTCTTGAAGATGTAGGATATGACCCCGACGCATAGGATCAGGAACGCCAGCGTTATGCCCAGCGACAGCCAGATGCTGACATCGGCAGAGCCGTAGAACGTCCAGCGCAGGCCGCTGACGAGGTAGACGATCGGGTTGACCAGCGCGACGCTGTTCCACGGCGCGGGCAGGTCCGCCACCGAGTAGAACGTCCCCCCAAGGAAGGTCAGCGGAGTGAGGATCAGCATCGGGATGATGCCCAGCTTCTCGAAACTGTCGGCCCAGATGCCCAGGATGAACCCGAACAGGCTGAAGGCCGAGGCGACGAGCAGGATGAAGACGAACGCAAGGAACGGGTGCGCAATCGAATAATCGATGAAGATCCGCGCCGTGAGGAGGATGATCGCCGCGAGGATCAGGCTCTTGGTGGCAGCCGCGCCGACAAAGCCGACCAGCGTTTCCGCCACGCCCACCGGGGCGGACAGCAGTTCGTAGATCGTGCCGGTGAAGCGCGGCATGTAGATGCCGAAGCTCGAATTGCTGGTGGTCTCGCCCAGCAGGGTCAGCATCAGCAACCCGGGAATGATGAACGCGCCATAATCGACCGCGTTGATTTCGGGCATGCGATCGCCGATCGCGCTGCCGAAGACGAGGATATAGAGCGAGGTCGTCAGCACCGGCGCGAGCACGGACTGGAACGCGGTGCGCAGGAAGCGCCACAATTCGCGGTGATAGATCGACCATGCGGAACGTGCGTTGAAGGTCATGCCGCTGCGTCCTCTTCCTCGCCCAGGAGAGAGACGAAAATGTCTTCCAGGCTGCTTTCGCGAATGTCGATCCCGACATAGTCGATGTTGCTGGCGATCAGCGCCTTGGTCAGGTCGGCCACTTCGGAACGGCCCTTGCCCGTGCCATCGCCACCGCGATAGCACAGCACCCGTCCGTCCTCCTGCAACTCGACCGGGAATTGCGCGATCGCAGGCGGGAGCGTGGCGAGAGGCTGCGCCAGAGTGACATGCGCCTCGGTCCGCCCGAGCCGCGCCATCATCGCGTCCTTCTGATCCACCATCAGGATCTTGCCGCCACGGATGATGCCGACCCGGTCGGCCATTTCCTCGGCTTCCTCGATATAGTGCGTGGTCAGGATCACGGTGACGCCGCGCGCGCGCATCGCGTCGATCTGGTTCCACATGTCCTTGCGCAGTTCGACGTCGACGCCCGCGGTCGGCTCGTCGAGGAACAGCAGGTCGGGCTCGTGCGCCATCGCCTTCGCGATCAGCACGCGCCGCTTCATCCCACCCGAAAGCGCCATGATGCGGGTGTCGCGCTTGTCCCACAGACTGAGCGACCGGAGAATTTCCTCGATCCGCGCAGGATCGGGCGCGAGCCCGAAGAGCCCGCGCGAATAGGAAACCGCGTGCAGCACCGGCTCGAACATGTCGGTAGAGATTTCCTGCGGAACGAGGCCGATACGCGCACGCGCGCGCCGCCAGTTGCTCTGCAAATCCTCACCGAACGCGCGCATCGTGCCGCCGGTGGGCCGCACGAGGCCGCAGACCGCGCCGATCAGCGTGGTCTTGCCCGCGCCATTCGGCCCGAGCAGCGCAAAGATCTCGCCGCGATTGATCGTGAGGTCCACGTTGTCGAGAGCCTTGAGCCCTCCGGAGTAAACCTTGGTGAGGCCGGAAAGCTCTAGGATCGGTTCGGACATGGGACGCAATTTGGCGCAGGCGGCAGGTTTTGCAAGAGAACCAATTTCTCTTTGCGCGCCTATTCGTCGATCCCGGCCTTCTGCGCGCGCTCGCGCAGCTGCGCCAGACCGCGCAACACCTTGGCGCGATTGGTGGATGCCTTCATCCAGCGCGGCAGCTTCGCCATCATGGTCAGGCCGGGCTGCGGCCCGCGTTCGCGCACTTTCGCGCCGAGCCAGTCTTCCAGCGCGTCGAGATGGGCAAGGTTCTGCACCCACAGGGTCTCACCCGCCACCTGCGTGGTGAGGAACAGCGGCGGACCGGGTTCGTATCCGAAATTCTGCGTGGTCCAGCCCGGCCGCGCCGGATAGTCGTCCGTCTCGCCGCAATGCGGGCACCGCACCTGGAGGAAAAGCGCGCCATCCTTCGTGCGTGCCGTGGGCCGATGCTCATTGCCGATCGGTTCGCTGCAATTGCTGCATTTCTGCTTGGAAGAGGCGGGCGCAGCCCATTTGTTGTCCGACGGCTTGCGGCTCTGGACCGTGGTGTGGCCGCAATGCCTGCAAGCGATGCCGTCACCGTCCTTCTTCGCCGCCTTGTCGCACTCGGGGCAATGCACCCAGGTGACCTTGCCGAAACTCGATAGCCGCCCCCCCGGGTCCTCTGCGCGGTGATGGATGGGAAGGCGTCGCTCGGTCATCGTGGCGGCAATAATAGCGAGGAATCGCCGTAGGAATAGAAGCGGTATCCGTTCGCGATGGCGTGTGCGTAGACGTCCATCATCCGCTCGCGCCCCATCAGTGCGCTGACTAGCATGACCAGCGTAGATTTGGGCAGGTGGAAATTGGTCATCAGGCCGTCGACCGCGCGGAAGGCGTAGCCGGGCGTGATGAAGATGTCGGTATCGCCCGAAAATGCATGGATCGTGCCGCTCTCGTCCGCCGCGCTTTCGAGCAGCCTAAGGCTGGTGGTGCCGACCGCGATCACCCGGCGGCCTTCGGCGCGCGCGGTGTTGAGCCGCTCTGCCGCCTCGGGCGATATCTCGCCCCACTCGGCGTGCATCTTGTGCTCCGCCGTGTCGGTCGCCTTCACCGGCAGGAAGGTGCCCGCGCCGACATGAAGCGTCAGCGTTTCGCGCGCGATACCTGCGGCATCGAGCCGGGCGACGAGCTCGGGGGTGAAATGCAGCGCCGCGGTGGGCGCGGCGACCGCGCCCGCCTTGTCCGCGAACAGCGTCTGGTAATCGCTCGCATCGCGTTCGTCGGTCGGGCGCTTACCCGCGATATAAGGCGGCAGCGGCATGGCGCCTGCACGTTCGAGCAGCAGCTCGACCGGCTCCTCGCCTGCGAAAGCGAGCGTCCAGCTACCATCGTCCAGCCGCGCCTCTGCAATGGCCGAAACGCCTGCGGGGAAGTGGATCAGATCGCCCTCGCGCAGCCGCTTCGCGTTGCGCACGAAGGCCTGCCAGCGGCGCATGTCGATGCGCTTGTGCAGCGTCGCGCCGATGGCTGCCCCGCTCGCGCCCTCACGCACCCGCTCGCCCTCGAGCTGCGCCGGAATCACGCGGGTGTCGTTGAACACCAGCACATCGCCCTCCCGCAGCAGATCGGGCAGGTCGCGAACGTGGCGGTCCGTAAGAGGAGCGTCACCATCGACCACCAGCATGCGCGCCGCATCGCGCGGCGCGACGGGGCGCAGCGCGATCCGATCTTCCGGCAGTTCGAAATCGAACAGATCGACTTTCATGCAAACCGGCCTTGGCTAGCGAGCCCCACACGCGGCCGCCGCAGCGACCGCACAGGCCCGGTCAGTCGCCGGTCGAGGTGCCCGGCACTTCGCCCGGTGCCTCGTCGGTGATCGAGACCTGCTGCTGCTGCTGCGAGGCGGCGATCTGTGCCGGGGTCGGCGCGGGCTTGTTGTCCGCCGCGACAGAAGCCTGCACGATCCGCGTCGGATTGCGCGGCGGCTCACCCCGGTTGATCTCGTCGACCGCATCCATCCCCGCAATAACCCGGCCGAAATTGGTGTATTTCTTGTCGAGGCTGAAGCGCGGGTAGAACACGATGAAGAACTGGCTGTTCGCGCTGTTCGGGTCCGACGCGCGGGCCATCGAGACGGTGCCGCGCACGTGCGGCATCGGATTGAATTCCTCGTTCAGGTCGGGAAGCTCTGACCCGCCCTGCCCGGTGCCGGTCGGATCGCCGGTCTGCGCCATGAAGCCTTCGATCACGCGGTGGAAGATCACCCCGTCGTAAAAGCCCTGCCGGGCGAGCGTCTTGATCCGCTCGACATGGTGCGGTGCCCAGTCGGGCATCAGGCGGATGGCGACGCGCTTGCCGTTCGACAGGTCGAGGAAAAGGATGTTCTCGCGGTCGTCCTGCAGGTTGTAGTCGATCTGCGCGTAGGACGCCGCAGCGCGCGGTGCGGGGGTTGCCTCTTCATCCTGCGCGAAAGACGGCGTGGCCGCCAGCATGGCGAGGGCAGCGGCGGAAATAATGGTCTTGAGCATGTTTCTCACAGGCGAAATTCCTAGGGATAGCGGCGCGATACTAAGCGCGCGCTGTCGGCGCAATGAACGATTTCCTCAGGCTAAGGGCGCGCTCAGAAATCGCCCTTCACGCCGATCTTCTCGACCCGCGCGACAACGTCCTCGCGCACGGCGGGGCTGACGAAGGCCGCGATGTCGCCGCCGTAGAGCGCGATTTCCTTGACCAGCTTCGAGGCGATCGGCTGGAGCGACACGTCCGCCATAAGGAACACGGTCTCGATCTCGTCGTCGAGCTGCTGGTTCATGCCCGCCATCTGGTATTCGTATTCGAAGTCCGCGACCGCCCGCAGCCCGCGCACGATCACCGAGGCGCCTTGCGCGCGCGCGAACTTCATCAGCAGCGCGTTGAAGCCGATCACCTCGACATTGGCGAGGTTCATCGCCTTCACCTCGCGCTCCACCATCGCGAGACGCTCGTCGGTGTCGAACATCGGGTTCTTCGACGGATTGGTCGTCACCCCGATGATCAGCCGGTCGACCAGCCGCGCGGCGCGGCGGATGATATCCGCATGCCCGCGCGTGATCGGGTCGAAGGTGCCGGGGTAGATTCCTATGCGTTCACTCAACGATCTCTCTCCACGATATAGCGCGCCAGATCGCACAGCACGCCCGCATCCTCGCCGTAATGGGCAAGGTGGCCGCAGGCCTGTTCGACCAGCGCCTTCGCCTGACTGCGCGCGGCATCGGCGCCCATCAGCGAAACGAAGGTCTGCTTGCCCTGTTCGTCGTCCTTGCGCAGCGCCTTGCCCGCCTTGGCCTCGTCGCCTTCGTGGTCGAGCAGGTCGTCCGCGATCTGGAAGGCCAGGCCGATATCGCGCGCATAGGCGGTCAGGTGACCGCGCGAATCCGGCGGCACGCGGCCCAGGATCGCGCCCATCTCCACGCTCGCGCTCAGCAGCGCGCCGGTCTTCAACTGTTGCAGGCGGGTGATCGTGCGCAGGTCGTAGGTCGCGCTGTCGGCGGCCATGTCCATCGCCTGCCCGCCCGCCATGCCGCTCATCCCGCTGGCGAGCGCGAGACACCGCACCAGCTCGGCCTGGATGAAAGGATCGGTGCTGACCGCGCGGTCGGTCAGGATATCGAACGCCAGCGCGTGCAGCGCGTCGCCCGCGAGCACGGCGGTCGCTTCGTCGAAGGCCTTGTGCACGGTGGGCTTGCCGCGGCGCATGTCGTCATCGTCCATGCACGGCAGATCGTCGTGGATCAGCGAATAGACGTGGATCGCCTCCACCGCGGTGCCCGCGAGCACCGCCGCCTCGCGCGAGACGTTGAGCATGGTCGCGGTGGCGACCAGCAGCAGCGGGCGGACCCGCTTGCCCCCGCCGATCGCCGCGTGGCGCATCGCTTCCACCAGCGGCGCGCGCGTATCGTCGGGTACGGTCAGCAGCTGATCGAACGCCTGATCGACCTCGGTGCTGATCGTCGCGAGCGCCATCCGCAGCCGCGCGCCGGGAGAATCATCGAATCCCATCTCAGATGCCGATGTCATTCGGGGCCATCGAACGCCTTCGTTCCGGCTGGCTGGCCTTTCGCATCGAGCACGATCGCCTCGATCCGCGCCTGCGCCGCGTCGAGCCGCGCCTGGCAATGCGCGCGCAGCGCTTCGCCCCGCTCGTACAGCGTAATCGATTGATCGAGCGGCACTTCTCCATCCTCCAGCTGGCGAACCACCTGCTGGAGCGCCTGCAGCGCCTGTTCGAAGCTCATTTCCGCGATCTTTGGTGCGTCGTCTGCCATCGCGCGCGAGCATTGACGCCGTGCCTGTGGCGGGTCAAGCGAAGGCATACGGGGCTTGGGGAAGAAGCACATGTTCATCGGTCATTTCGCACCGGCATTGGTGGCTGCGGCGGTTACGCCCGCGCGACCACGGCTGGGTTTGTACTTTATTGCCGCGCAGCTGGTCGACTGGGCGTTCTTCGCGCTGCTGCTGCTCGGCGTGGAGCACATGCGGATCGTGCCGGGCATCACCGCGATGAACCCGATGGACCTGTACGACATGCCCTATACGCACAGCCTGGCGGGGAGCGCGGCGTTCGCCGTCGGGTTCGCCGCGATCGTCTTGCTGGTGACGCGCGACCGGTTGGCGAGCGTGCTGGCGGGCGCGGTGGTGCTGTCGCACTGGCTGCTCGATCTGCTGGTCCACCGCCCCGATCTGACCATCGCGGGCAGTCCGCCCGATTACGGTTTCGGCTTGTGGAATTATCCGCTGATCGAAATGCCGCTGGAACTGGTGCTGGTGTTCGGCGCGCTGGCGCTGTTCCTGGTGCGCACGCGCGGCGCGATCCTGCCCGCCATCGTGCTCGCCGCGCTGCTGCTGGTCCTGCAGGGGGTCAACTGGTTCGGGCCGGAGCCCGACGCGGTAACCCCCGTTCTCTCGATCACGGCGTTCATCGCCTACGCCCTCCCGACGGTGGCGGCATGGTGGCTGGGCAAAACCCGGTACAGGGGACCGCGAAGGATCGTCTTCGAGGCTAGAGCTTGACAGCCGAGGGCGCTAAGCGGTCGCGGATGAGCACTATCGAATCCGAAATCACCCCCGAGATCGTCGAACAGCACGGGCTGAACCCCGAGGAATACGAGCGCGTTCTTTCTGCGCTCGGTCGCGAGCCCAACCTGCTCGAGCTCGGCATTTTTTCGGTCATGTGGAGCGAGCATTGCTCGTACAAATCGTCGCGCCTGCACCTCAAGAAACTGCCCACCGAGGCGGAATGGGTGATCTGCGGACCGGGTGAGAATGCGGGCGTGATCGATATCGGGGATTCGCAGGCCGCGATCTTCAAGATGGAGTCGCACAACCACCCCTCGTACATCGAGCCCTATCAGGGTGCGGCGACGGGCGTGGGCGGCATCCTGCGCGACGTCTTCACCATGGGCGCACGGCCGGTGGCCAATGCCAACGCGCTGCGTTTCGGGCGACCCGACCATCCGAAGATGAAGCATCTGGTGCAGGGTGTGGTCGCAGGCATCGGCGGCTACGGCAATTGCGTCGGCGTGCCGACTGTCGCGGGCGAGACCAACTTCGACCCTGCCTATGACGGCAATATCCTCGTCAACGCGATGACCGTGGGCGTCGCGGATGCGGACAAGATTTTCTATTCGGCGGCGACCGGCGTGGGCAATCCCATCGTCTATGTCGGCTCCAAGACCGGGCGCGACGGCATCCACGGCGCGACCATGGCGAGCGCCGATTTCGAGGAAGACGCCGAGGCCAAGCGCCCCACGGTGCAGGTCGGCGACCCGTTCACCGAAAAGCTGCTGATCGAAGCCTGCCTCGAACTGATGGCGACCGATGCGATCGTCGCGATTCAGGACATGGGCGCCGCGGGGCTGACCTCCTCCAGCGTCGAGATGGCGAGCAATGGCGGCGTCGGCATTCGTCTCAAGATGGACGACGTGCCCCAGCGCGAAGAGGGGATGACCCCTTACGAAATGATGCTGAGCGAGAGCCAGGAGCGGATGCTCATGGTGCTCAAGCCCGGCAAGGAAGACATGGCCCGCGCCATCTTCGAAAAGTGGGAACTGGACTTCGCGGTGATCGGCGAAGTGACCGATACCGGCCGCATGGTACTCGACTTCGAAGGCGAGACCGTGTGCGACATTCCGCTCGGGCCGCTCGCGGACGATGCGCCGCTCTATGACCGGCCTTACCTGAGCCGTGAGGAATATACCGAGTGGGCGAAGATCACGCCGATGAAGAACGTGCCCGACAGCGCGGATGTCGGCGCCGATCTGCTCAAGCTGATGGGCAGCCCCGCCCTCGCCTCGCGCCGCTGGATCTACGAGCAATACGACCGGCAAGTGGGCGCGGATACGCTGCAGACCGGCGGCGACGCGGGTGTGGTGCGCGTGCACGGCACGAAGAAGGCGCTGGCGATCAGCACCGATTGCACGCCGCGCTATGTCTATGCGGACCCTTACGAGGGCGGCAAGCAGGCGGTGGCCGAGGCCTATCGCAACCTGTGCGCGGTCGGCGCAAAGCCGCTTGCGATCACCAATTGCCTAAACTTCGCCAACCCGCAGCGGCCCGAGATCATGGCGCAGATCGTCCACGCACTCGACGGCATGGGCGAGGCGTGCCGCACGCTCGACTTCCCCGTGGTGAGCGGCAATGTGTCGCTTTACAACGAGAGCAAGGCGACCGGCGGCGGCTCCGCCATCCTCCCCACCCCGGCCATCGGCGGGGTCGGGCTGGTCGCGGATTACGACAAGCTCGCCAGCATCGGTTTCAAGAGCGAAGGCGATACGATCTACCTGATCGCACCCGAATTCTGGGCCAAGCCCGATCCGGTCCGCTCGCACCTCGGCAAGTCGCTGTGGCTCAAGGAAGTGCATGGCCGCGACGAAGGCCGCGCACCGCCGGTCGACCTGCTGGCCGAACGCGGCGCGGGCGAGATCGTGCTCAAGCTGATCGACGAAGGCCTGCTGAGCGCGGTGCACGATTGTTCGGACGGCGGGCTCGCCGTGACGCTGGCCGAGATGGCGCTGGCGGGCGGGATCGGCGCCGAGGTCACCGCGAACGAAGCCTACACCGCCGCACAGTGGTGGTTCGGCGAGGACCAGAGCCGCTACGTCGTCACCGTCAGCCCGGACAAGGTCGAAGCGTTCAACGCGATCGTCGCCGAAGGTCCGGAGAGCGAAGCCGCCGCGCTAGTCGGCTTCCGCCGTCTCGGCACGGTCGGCGGCGACAGCCTGCTGGGCGTGAAGGTGGAAGACCTGCGCGCCGCGAACGAGGCGTTCTTCAAGGACTGGATGGAGGGCTGATCCGTCAGCTCTTCTGGTAAGGTTGGAACTCGCAAGCTCCGCCGTCGACCAGCAGGTAGATGATCTCGCGGTCGTCTGGCGCGGTTGCGTCGGCACCGACCGGGACGCCGTACACCTTGCCGACGATCGTCAGATCGGTGGGCAGGAGCACGCGCGGCAGGCCATACTTGGTATAGCTCGCGCCGCCGAATTCGATCGCCTCGTTATTGATGTAGAACGGCTGGTATCGGGCCATTTGGGCCTCTTTCGCAGTTCCGCAGCTCGCCGGCTCGGCGGTCGCTCCCGCCGCCAGCAATATTGGTAATGCCATCCAGAACATGCCAGACCTCCCCTTGCGGTAGTGCGCCTGTATCGCGCACGGGATGGGCGAACACCAATGACAAATCGTGTCAGGTGGCGGCGTCGGGATTGAGGAGCGAGGAAGCGGTATGACGGCAGGCTATTCGAGCACCCCGCTCGCCAAGAAGCTCAACCTGCGCGACGATCAGCGCGTGTGGTTTCACGCCATGCCCGAGAATGTGCAGGACGAGATCGGCGAATATGCGCTCGACCTGATCTTCGTGGCCGATCCGGCCGAAGGAATCGACGCCGCGCATGTCTTCGTCACCGAGCGCACCGAGCTGCAGAGCCACCTCGCCGCGCTGCGACACCAGATTGCGCCCGACGGGCATATCTGGGTGAGCTGGCCGAAGAAGGCCTCCAAAGTGCCGACCGACATCACCGAAGACACAATCCGCGATGTGTGCCTGCCGATGGGGCTGGTCGATACCAAGGTGTGCGCGGTGGATGAAACATGGTCGGGCCTCAAACTCGTGATCCGCAAGGACCTGCGATGAGCGAGCGCCACCAGCCCTTCCCCGCACTCCCCGAACTGACCGACGAAGAGAGAATCGCCCGCGCCCGCGCCGCTCATGAGCGGCTCAGGACGCGCCACACCTGCCGCAGCTTCACCGACGCGTCCGTGCCGCGCGAGGTGATCGAGGCGGCCATCATGGCAGCGGGCACTGCGCCCAACGGCGCGAACCACCAGCCGTGGCATTTCGCGGCGGTCGGCTCGCCCGAGAAAAAGCGCGCGATCCGCGAAGCGGCGGAGGCGGAGGAGCGGGCGTTTTACGCGGGCAAGGCGAGCGACGAGTGGCTCGACGCGCTCGCCCCCATCGGGACGGACGCGAACAAGCCCTTCCTCGAAACCGCGCCGTGGCTGATCGTGTGCTTCGCGCAGCGCAAGGGCGGGATCGGGGAGGACGGCTCCACGCAGAACTACTACGTCACCGAAAGCGTCGGGATCGCATGCGGGATGTTGATCGCTACATTGCACGAGGCGGGGCTTGCGACGCTGACGCATACGCCCTCGCCCATGGGTTTCCTGCGCGAGATTTGCGGTCGGCCCGAGTGGGAGAAACCGCTGATGATCGTGGTCGCCGGGCATCCTGCCGCCGATGCGACCGTGCCCGATCATGCGATGCGAAAGAAGCCGCTCAGCCAGATCGCCAGCTGGCTTTGAACCGCACATGAGTCCCAGCGAAAGCTGGGACCTTCTCCCAACCAAGCGCTCTTGCCGATGGAGGTCCCAGCTTTCGCTGGGACTCAGAGGTTAGGCAGCTACCGGCGCACCGGCATTGGCAGGCTCGGTGCCGAGCAGGTCGTAGGGGTCGATCCCTTCCTCGCGCCAGATACGGTGGCATTCGCGGTACCAGTGCGGCTCGGGAATGTTCAGCTTGGCGCGCGCTTCTGCGAGGTCCATCGCGAGCAGTTCGCGGATCGACATTTCGACCAGCGGCGGGCACGCGGTGCCGGTTTTCTGCGCCTGGCGCACCGCCTTGAACACGGGCGCCTTGCTGCCCTTCAAGCCGCGCTTGATATTGTAGGCACCGGCATAGCCGATCAGCAGGTGGCCGTGGCTCGGCTGCTGGCCGTGCGTGAACAGCAGCACGCATTGTTCGCCCAGCGCATCGCGGCCGTAGCCGGTCAGCACATGCATCAGATCGTGCGTGTCGCGGTTGCGGAAGCCGAACCACTCGATCAGGTCGCCATATTTGCGGCGGCCCAGCTTGTCCGCTTCGGCCACCAGCCCGGCAGCCGACAGGCCTTCGCTTTCCATGAAGTCGCAATAGGCGTGCGCGACGGTGCCCTGCGGCAATTTGCGCAAGGCTTCGTGGTCGTCGAGGATCGGCGGCAGATAAGGCTCTTCGGCGCGCAGTCGCTCGCCATGTTCGCTCAGCACCAGATTGCGCACGCGCGGGCGGAAGCTCTTGTGCGGCAGCGCCTCGAAGATGCGGAAGACGTGGGAGGTATCCTCCTTGTCCTTCAGCAGTTCGCGGAAATGATGATAGGCGACCAGCGGCCGGTATTTCGGGATCACCCGATCTGGATGCATCAGCGGCGTACCGTCGCGCGCGGCTTCCACGGTGGGCGAATCGACTGACACAGGGGTTGCTTCGGTCATGCTGCGTTCCTTACTGACATTTGTGTCAATAAAGCCTGAACGCGCTCTTTTCAAGACCCCAACATGCACCCTCTAACGCATCACCCATTTTTCCCGGTCGATGCCGAGCAGCAGCAGCAGCGCGGTCAGGTCCTCGCTGTCGATCCAGCCATTCGCGGCGGCGCGCGTCTTTGGCTTCGCGCAATAGGCGATGCCGTAATCCGACGCGACCAGCATCGGCGTATCATTGGCCCCGTCCCCGATCGCCAGCGTCCGTGCACGATCGCCGAGCGACTCGGCCTCCTCGTGCAAGGTGCGTTCCTTGGTCGCGCTGTCGCAGATCGGCTCCTGCACACGCCCGGTCAGCTTGCCCTCCGCGATCAGCAGCCGATTGCCGACCACCCGGTCGAACCCCAAGCGCTCGCCAACCGGATCGGCGAAGGCGTGGAAACCGCCGGTCACCAGCACGCTGCGCGCACCATGCGCGGCGAGCGTCGCGATCAGCGTGCCCGCTCCCGGCGTCGGCGCGATTCGTTCGTCGAGGCAGCGCGCGATCGCGCCTTCCTCCAGCCCTTCGAGCAGGCCGACGCGCTCCCTCAGCGCGCCCGCGAAATCGAGTTCGCCGCGCATCGCGCGCTCGGTAATTTCGGCGACGCGCGGTTTCACGCCCGCAAAATCGGCCAGTTCGTCGAGGCACTCCTGCCCGATCATGGTCGAATCCATGTCGCTGACGATCAGGCGCGGGACCTCGATGAAATCCTCGGCAAACAGCGCGGCGTGCGGCGCGAGGTGCTGCTCGACGAGCGGCGCGACCACTTCGCGCGTCCCCGCAGGGATCGCGATCTCCAGCACTTCGCCGCAGAAATCGAGCATTGCCGCGCTCGCAAGCGGCTGGCCAGCCTCGGCCAGCGCCGCTTCGAGGGCACTCAGGCTTGCCTCATCGGGCACGGGCTCTGATAGGACGCGGGCGATGAGCACTGATGAATTCTCCGAAGGGGCGCGAAAACCGCTCGCGCTCATCGCAGGGCCGACCGCCAGCGGCAAGAGCGCGCTGGCTCTTCAGTTCGCGGATCAGCTGGCGGCAGAAGGCCGCAAGGGTGTGATCGTTAATGCGGACAGCGCGCAGGTCTATGCCGATCTGCGAGTGCTGAGCGCGCGCCCTTCCCCCGAAGAGACCGCCCGCGCCGAACATCGCCTGTTCGGTGCGTGGGACGGTGCGCAGGCCTGCTCGGCAGCCGAGTGGGCCGAGGCTGCGAAGCGCGAGATCGCGGATATCCAGCGCGCGGGCGACGTCCCGATCCTGGTCGGCGGCACCGGCCTCTATATCCGCACGCTGCTCGACGGGATTGCGCCCATCCCTGCGATCCCCGCCCATGTCCGTGACGCGGTGCGCGCGATGCCGACGCCAGACGTCTACGCCGAACTCGCGCTGGAAGACCCGGCGAGCCACGCGCGCCTCGACGCAGCCGATTCCCAGAGGATCGCGCGCGCGCTTGAAGTGGTGCGCGCGACCGGGCTGACGCTGGGTGATTGGCAGAAGCGGCGCGAGGGCGGGATCGGCGATGCGGTATCGCTCAAGCCCGTCATCCTGCTGCCCGAACGCGCGTGGCTCTATCAAAGGTGCGATGCGCGGTTCGAGGCGATGCTCGATCAGGGCGCGGTGGCCGAGGTTGAGGCCTTGCTGGCGCGCAATCTCGACCCCGATCTGCCCGTGATGCGCGCCATAGGCGTGCGCGAGATTGCCGGGTGGCTGCGCGGCGATTGGTCGCGCGAGGATGCGATCGCGAAAGGCCAGCAGGCAACGCGCAACTATGCCAAGCGGCAATATACCTGGCTGCGTCACCAGCCACCCGAAGACTGGCCGAGGGTCGCGACGGGCGAAGAGGCGCTGGCCCGTCTCGCCTGAGGGCCTTTCCTACAGGCCTCCGATGCGGCAGGTTCGCATCGACGGGAGCGGTCAGCGTATGTGCTTTGTCAACTTGCAGATCGCGGCACCTTCCCCCGCCCGGTCACGCAAACCGGCGGGATTGCGCTCCGGTCGCTGTGTGACGAATGACCTGGAGACTCCATGAGCGCGCGCGAAGACATACTCGACCCCGATCTGCCGATCATCGATCCGCACCACCACCTGTGGGACCTGCGCCCCCTGCTCTCGATGTTTCCCGAGCCGCGCCATCCCTTCATCGAAACCGTGGCGCAATCCGCGCACTATACGTTCGATCAGCTGCTTGCCGATACCGGTAGCGGGCACCGCATTATCGGCACGATCTTCATGGAATGCGGTGCGTTCTACGACCCGGCGCGCGGCGACGCGATGAAGGTCGTCGGCGAAGTCGAGTTCGTGAACGGCGTGGCGGCGCAGGGCGCGAGCGGCCTCTACGGCGCCTATCGTCCCTGCGCCGGGATCGTCGGCCATGCGGACCTGGGACTGGGCGCAGACGTGCAGCCGGTACTCGAAGCCCTGATCGAGGCGGGCAATGGGCGCTTTCGCGGGATCCGTCACAGCGGATCGTGGGATGCCGACCCCACCGTTCTCGGCCCGCCCTTCGACGCGCCCGAGGGGCTGTACCGCGATGCCGCTTTTCGCGAAGGCTTCGCACGGCTGGGCAAGCTGGGCCTCAGCTTCGATGCCTGGGTGCTCGAACCGCAGCTGGGCGATGTGATCGACCTCGCGCGCGCCTTCCCCGACCAGCCGATCGTGCTCGACCATTGCGGCACGCCGCTGGGAATCGCCTCCTACGAAGGCAAGCTGGACGAGAACTTCGACCGCTGGCGCAGCTCGATCCGCGAGCTGGCGCGGTGCGAGAACGTCGTCGTCAAACTCGGCGGGCTGGCAATGCCGTTCTGCGCAATGCCTGCGGAGGGCCCGACCGACTCCGTCTCCTCGCAAGAGCTTGCCAACATGTGGCGGCCCTATGTCGACACCTGCATCGAAGCGTTCGGGCCGGAGCGGGCGATGTTCGAAAGCAACTATCCGGTCGACAAGTGGGCGGGCAGCTACGCGACATTGTGGAACGCGTTGAAAAGGCTCGCTTCGGGCGCGTCGGCGGACGAGAAGCACGCGCTGTTCGCGGGCACCGCCGCGCGCGTCTATCGCGTCGAAAACCTGCTCGGGTTGACGTAACGGCAATCTCGACACCGCGCGAAGGGGGGCATAGACCCCCGCCCAAGCAACAATTTCCGGGAGAAAAACCACATGTCCCTGCCCGCCCCGTTCGATCGCCTGCGCCTGCCCATCATCGGTTCGCCGATGTTCATCGTATCCGGCCCCGAGCTGGTGATCGCTCAGTGCAAGGCGGGGATCGTCGGCAGCTTCCCGGCGCTCAACGCGCGGCCTTCGGGCGTGCTCGACGAATGGCTGCACCAGATTACCGAGGAACTCGCGGCGCATAACCGCGACAACCCCGATCGCCCTGCTGCGCCCTTCGCCGTCAACCAGATCGTCCACCGCTCGAACGCCCGGCTCGAGGAAGACATGCAGGTGTGCGAGAAGTGGCAGGTGCCGCTCGTCATCACTTCGCTCGGCGCGCGCGAGGAAGTGTTCCAGGCGGTCAAGAACTGGGGCGGGATCACGATTCACGACGTCATCAACAACCGCTTCGCGCACAAGGCGATCGAAAAGGGCGCGACCGGCCTCATCCCGGTGGCGGCCGGTGCCGGTGGCCACGCGGGCACGCAGTCGCCCTTCGCGTTGATGCAGGAAATCCGCGAGTGGTTCGACGGGCTGATCGCGTTGTCGGGCTCGATCGCGACGGGCCGCTCGGTGCTGGCCGCGCAAGCGATGGGAGCCGATTTCGGCTATATCGGCAGCGCCTTCATCGCGACCGAGGAAGCCAACGCCGAACAGGGCTACAAGCAGGGCATCGTCGACGGCAGCGCGGAAGGGATCGTCTACACCAACCTCTTCACCGGGGTGCACGGCAACTACCTGCGCAGCTCGATCGAGGCGGCGGGGCTCGACCCGGACAATCTGCCCGAAAGCGACCCTTCCAAGATGAACTTCGGCAGCGGCGGCAACTCCAAGGCCAAGGCGTGGAAGGATATCTGGGGCTCGGGCCAGGGCGTCGGCGCGGTCAAGAAGGTGGCGAGCGTCGCCGAGATGGTCGACCGGCTGGAGCGCGAGTACAAGGAAGCGCGGGCCGCCTTGATCGAGGCTTCGGCCCAATACTGACCGCTAGCCCGGCCAGACCCTGACGAAGCGTCCGTCATCCGACGGGTCGAGCCGCAGGGTGTGGCCGCCGGGCGCGGCGAGTTGGCCGGTGGTGGCCTGCTCGCCGACGTAGAACAGGTGGGTGAACAGCACCCGCGCCAGCGCCTGCTCGCCGCCGTCGACCAGCGGCGGCTCGATCCGCAGTTCCTGCCCGGTGAAGTAGGCCAGTCCATGGCTCTGCAACGCCCCGTCGAGCGTGGGGTGGAAACTTGCCAGCAGCGCGACGGGGACCCGCCCCGCCGCCTCCCACGCCGCAATGTGGCGCTCGGCGCTCGCCAGCGGGACCACAACCCCGCCCGGCGCCCAGCACAGCGCCTCAGCGCCGAATGCCTCGCCAAGACCGCGGGCGAGCGCGAACCACTCGCGGAGGACCGCCAGCGTGCGCCGCCCCGCCGCGGTATGCGGGCCGGGTCGAAGCGAGAGTGCGGTGGTCTGCGCCGGGAGCAAGCCCTCGGGCAGCGCCGCGCCCATGTCGGGCACCGGCACCGCCGGACCCGGCGCAAGCCCGGCGAGGTCAAAGGTCAGCCCCGATCGCTGGAGCGCAATTGCTCCCGCCACCGATCGGGTCGGCAGCCGCGTATCATCCGGCAACTCGGGGCCCAGCGCATCGAGGAACTCGGCTCCCGCGCACAACGCACGCACCCGCTCCGCATCGGGGCGCGCGGCTTTGGGCACAAGGATCAGCAGATCGTCGCCCGGTTCATCCGCAGCGGGCAAGCTCAGGTCGCCGGACATGCGCTCCTCCCCTTAAGATGCGCGCTTTTGCCATGCCGCTTTGCGCATCTCGGGCCAGCGCGTCGAGAGGGCATCTGCGTAGACCTGTCCGAAAAACCCATCCTCTGCGTTTGTCGGCCTTCGCCAATCAGAAGACGCCCATCGCCAGCCCTTCGGCCAGCGCCTCGCCCAGCGCGCAGCATTCGTCGAGCCGGTCCTGCGGGACGGACTTGGGCGCGAGGATCTCTTCGGGTGTCTGCGCATGCATCATCACGATCATCGGGTCGACGACCCTCTTCAACCGCCAGCCCTTGGCAATCCGGTCGATCTGCGCCTGCGCGCCCTCGCCGTCCGATCCGGCGGAGATGATGGTCGCGAAGGCACGGCCTTCGATGCGGCCGAGCACTGGGTAGTAGCAGCGATCAAACATCTCCTTCATCGCGCCGCTCATGCTCGCGAGGTTCTCGGGACACACGAACAGGTATCCGCCCGCCGAAAGCAGGTCTTCGGGCGTCACTTCGTCCGCCGTCATCAGCCTTGCGCCTTCGCCCGCGCCCTGTGCTGCGGCGCATGCGAGCGCCTCGCTCGCCCCGGTGCGGCTGTGCCATGCGATGAGGAGCGTGCCCTGCGCCATGCGCCCACCCTCGGGTGCGGCTGTCGAAAGTCAACCGGGCCGCGCTTTGTTCTACGGAGCGGGCACGCTAGGCTACGCCCATGGCCACCCTCGCCCCCACACATGTTTGCGGAGTCGAACGCTCGCTCAGCGGGCGCAGCTGGCGCTGGCGCGGCGGGCGCAACCAGTATGACGGCGCAGCGGGGCTCGGCGACGATATCCTGACCCAGCTGCTGCTCGCGCGCGGCGTCCCGCGTGACGATCTGGAGCGCCAGCGCGATCCCAAGCTTGCCGCCTTCCTGCCCGACCCCGCGATCTTCCGCGATATGGACGTAGCGGCGCAGCGCCTCGCACAGGCGATCCTGACGCGCGAGAAGGTGACCATTTACGGCGATTACGACGTCGACGGGGCAACCTCCGCCGCACTGCTGATCCGGCTGTTCCGGATGCTCGGGCACGAAGCAGACTATTACATCCCGGACCGGCTGCTCGAAGGCTATGGCCCGAGCGGTGAGGCGCTGGTGAAGCTGGGCGAGCAGGGATCGAGCCTGGTCGTCACGGTCGATTGCGGAGCGATGGCGCACGAAGCGCTGGCGGCAGCGCGCGATGCGGGCGTCGACGTGATCGTGATCGACCATCACAAGTGCTCGCCAGAACGCCCGGCTGCGGTTGCGCTGGTCAACCCGAACCGGCTCGACGAGGCAGACGATGCCGCCGCGCACGGGCATCTCGCGGCGGTCGGCGTGGCCTTCCTGGTCGCCATCGCGCTGGTGCGGACCTTGCGCGAGCAGGGCTATTTCAAGACCCGTGCCGAGCCGGACCTGCGCGGATTGCTCGATCTGGTGGCGCTGGGCACGGTGGCGGACGTCGCCGCGCTCCACGGGCTCAACCGCGCCTTCGTGTCGCAGGGCCTCAAGGTAATGGCCAAGCGCGCCAATACGGGCATGAGCGCGCTGATCGACGCGAGCCGCCTGACGCGGGCACCGGTCAGCTCCGACCTGGGCTTCGCGCTAGGCCCCCGAATCAACGCGGGCGGACGCGTGGGCGAATCGACGCTGGGCGTGCGGCTGCTCACCACCGAAGACCCGGAAGAGGCAGCGGCCATCGCGGCGCAGCTTTCACAATTGAACGACGAACGCCGCGCGATCGAGGCCGAGGTGCAGGAAGCGGGCGAGGCGCAGCTTGCCGGGCAAGGCAATCGCGCCTTGCGGATCGTCCACGGCGAAGGCTGGCACCCCGGCGTGATTGGAATCGTCGCGGGCCGAATCAAGGAAAAGACCGGCAAGCCTTCGCTGGTGATCGCGCGCGATGCGGCGACCGGGCTCGGCAAGGGCTCGGGCCGCTCGATCCCAGGCGTCGATCTGGGCGCGGCAATCATGGCCGCGCGCGAGGAAGGCTTGCTGGAAGCTGGTGGCGGGCACGCGATGGCTGCCGGACTGACCGTGCGCGAGGACCGGATCGAGGCGTTGACCGAGTGGCTGGAGGCACGGCTCGAAAAGCAGGTCGCAGCGGCCAGCGCCGAAGCATCGCTCGGCTTCGACCTGTCGCTCGGTCCGCGTGCGCTGACGGTGGAGCTGGTCGAAACGCTGGAGCGCGGCGGCCCCTACGGGATGGGCTGGCCCGGTCCGCGCATCGCAATCGGCCCGGTGCACGTGGTCAAGATCGACCGGGTCGGCAGCGATCACGTGCGGCTGGTCGCAGGCTCGCGCGATGGTGGATCGATCAAGGCGATCGCTTTCCGCATCGCCGATACCGACTGGGGGCAGGCTCTGCTGGCGCTCCATCCGGGCACACGACTGTGGCTCGCGGGGCGCGCCAAGGTCGATACCTGGGCCAACACCCCGCGCGCAGAACTGCACCTGGAAGATGTCGCAATCGTCGAACCATAGTTTCGCGCCAAGTTGGGGTTGACCGCTTCCCGACACCTGCCTATGTGCGCGGCTCGCTTCGGCGCTTCCGGCATTTGCCGGACCGGTGAGGCCCCTTCGTCTAGCGGTTAGGACGCGGCCCTTTCACGGCTGAAACACGGGTTCGATTCCCGTAGGGGTCACCAAAATTGCCTCCCTCGAGGCATCGCAGAATACGCCGCAGTTGGCGGTTTTGCGAAGTTGGTGGAACTAGCATCCCGGTCGGGTCTGCTGAATGCCACCCCAAGCCAGCAAATTGTTCGTATTTCCGATGGCTGCTCGGCTGTGCTGACGAGCATGGCGAATCCGATCGCTTGATTGGTGCGATAGCGTGTTCAGCGATTGGTGCCCTGAACGAAATCTATGAAACGTGCAGTGGCGATTGCCCGGGGTAGCGCGAATTCGATCGTGGCCGCATGCGGATCGCGTGTCCCGGCTGCCGGCGACCATGCCGCAAGCGCTGCGGAAAGCCGGTCGATGTCGAACCGACGCCGCATCTCCGGGTCGCTTGCGAGCCGCGAAAGTTCCGCGCCGAGAGCCTGCCGGTCGCGTTCAAGGCGCAGCGGCCAGTCGGCGCCCTGCCGACCGCGGCCCGTTTCCACCCGTACGGTTTCAGGCACCCGGCCGCGCAGCATTCGCCGCGCCAGCCAGCGGCGCTCCCCGTCGCGAACGAACTGGTGATCGGGCACGCCCATGCAGAATTCGACCAGCGGGCGATAGGCAGTCGGGTCGCGCAGCGGCAGGCCGTGGATCAGCTCGAATGCCTGGCGGATTGCCGCCATCTCGTGCCCTGTATTCGCGATCGCCGCAGCACGCAGGCGGCGGCTGTCCCGCGGCGGCGGCCCGCCGATCTCCGCATCCATTGCCCGCGCGCGCTCAAACACCCGATGCTCGCGGGCATAATCTCTGCTTAAGGGGCACCAGAGCGGCATCTCGCTCCGCTTGGACCGCAAGGCACGGTAGAGCGGCGCCGGCAGCAGCGGGGCGGCAACTTCGTATGCCAGCGACCGCCAACCCCGCTCCCTGCCCGCCGACAGCTCCCGGGCGAGCCGCAGCCAGTTGCCGTGAAGGAGCCAACCCGGCAGCGCTCCCAAACCGTTGAAGCTGAACGACCAGTTCCCCATCGCCCCGGTCAGCAGCACGTCCGCCCCGGCCATGCGCGCGCGCTCGCGGAGCGCGTGCAGCCAATGGAAGTTCATCACGTTGCGAGGCGCCCCGCCGGCCATCAGGAACATGGCGTTCAGCCGATGGTCGAACGGCAACCCGGCTGAATCGACCGTCTCCGCAGATAGGTTCGGATACTGTGCGGCCAGCATCGCCGCGCGCGAGGCTTCGTCATCCACCGCCCGGCTGTCGGCAAAGTGCCATCCCGCCTCGGGAACCGCAGTCAACGCGATCATCGGCAAGTCGGGTCGGGCCGTCGCGGCGAAGGCGGCCACGGCCTGCGAATCGATCCCCCCACTGAGCGCGATCGCGGGCCGCTTCGCCGATCCGAGCGCCGCCTGCGTTCCCGCCTCGAACAGCGCATTGGCAGCCTCGACATAGTCCTCGGCGCGCCGCAAGCGAATCGCGGGCACGGCAGTGACGTCGTAATAGCTGCGCTCACGAACACCCGTCTCCGCCGCGTGCAGCCGGCTGCCCACCGCGAGCCGCCGAACGCCGCGATACCAGTCCCGACTATCCTCGGAATAGTTGAGCACCAGGCTGTCGGCGATCTTCGTTTCGTCGATCTCGGCACGGATCCCGGCGCCCGCGATGACCGCACGGGAAAGCGACCCCGCGGCCAGCAGCCCCGATTGCTGGTGCCAATAGACCGGCGGCGCCTGCAACGGCGAACGTATCAGCGTCACCTCGCGCGCGCCCGGCTGGATGACGACGGCCGCGAAGCTGCCGGTCAGGCGCAGATCGGCCGACTCGCCCCACTGGTCCCGCGCGCGCGCGTACAGCCGGATATCTTTCTCGTCGCAATCGAGGTCGCGGCGGGCCGCATCGGGATGGTCGAGCGTACCGAACCAGTGCACGTTCGCCCCGCTCCCGGTCCTTGGCGGCATCCAGCCCCGACCGGCGGCGCGGCCAGAGACATGGCGCAACAACGCCCAGTTGTGCTCGGCATGCACCTCCACCCTACCCGGCAAGGCTGCGCCCAGCGCGCCCGACATCGCGGCCACTCGGTGCGGATCGAGGGGCGCGCCGCGAAGGTCGCACAGCAGCGCGAACATGCCGGGCTTCAGGCCTCCACGATCAGGCCGGCATCCGCCAGCTTGGCGAGGAACGGCACGACATCCGCCTCGCAGGTCGCGACGTCCACCTCGTAACGTTCCACCAGCAGCGCCGCGATCGCCGCAGCGTCGCGTTCGCCGTCGATCGCATTCCAGATGTCGATCGCCGGGCCGGACAAGCCCTTGAACAGGCCAAGCGCCTCGTTGAAGACCACGATGTCTCCAGCGACATCCGCACTCATCACGCGCTCGTTCTTACGATAAATCGTCAAATCAGCTCTCCGTCCGGGCCGAGATATCCAAAGCGGCGCATGGCGTCACCATGCGCGTCGATCACACGCTGCACCTGCTTCGCGGTCAGTCGCTCGCGGCCTTCGCCGGATCGACCGCTACGAAAGAAGGGCTGATCGCGGCGCGGTGCCTCGGCAAACCCCGCAGCAGCTTCCTGCGCCTGCAGCCTGGCCAAGTCGGTCTGTTCGACCGCGCTGTGCAGCCGTTCGGGCGCGACCGGCAAACCGTTGCCGAGCGCGTCGACTACCGATGCCAGTGCGACCATCGGGTCGGCCAGCATATCCTCATACCGCACCACCCGGACCGGAATCGGCTGACCGTACAGCCAGCTCGACACGTGGCCACTCCATGAACCCAGCACCTGCGCGCCCTGCCTCTCGCCCCGCCCACCGATAGCGGCATCGGGATCGTTGATCAGCGCGATCGCACGGTCGAAATCGTCGCCGTAGCCAAGGTGAAAGGCAAGCGACACCGCCACATCCAGCGGATTGCGAACGAGATAGATCGCGACGCGCGAAGGCGCTTCGGGAAACAGCCAGCGGCCATCGGTCAGCCGCTGCTGGCGATCGTGCACCTTGAACATCAGCGGCTCGTCCGCCCGCTCGGCGGCGAGGCGAAAGGCCTCGGGCATCAGCGACAGTCGTTCTGCGGGCAGGAGGTCGCTGCTCGCAATGCCGAGTTGCTCGTCGATCAGCCACCTCGCCCCGCTCGTCCCGCGCGTCACGCCGAGGCGATTGATGTCGAGCGGGCCGCCACCGGGATCGAGGCAATTCTCCAGCATCAGCCGCATCCAGGTGCTGCCGGACTTGGGATAGGACACGATCCAGTCGATCGCGCCGCCGCGCCGCTCAGCCATCGTCCCGGATCACCTGCTCGATCGCCGCCAGTTGATCGTCAAAGGCGCCCCGGTCGCGCCTCCGGTTGAAGCGGATCACTGGCAACCGCGCGGCAAGGTGGGACGTAATCTCGAAATAGCGGCCGGGATCGCTAAATCCTGTCAGAAACTGGCTGCGATACAGCGCGGCCTGGATCGGCCCGAAACGCTCGAACCCCTCCAGCGGGCGGACGCCCGGGGGCTCGTTGCTGACGCTCGACAATATCACCAGCCGGCGCAGCGGCATCGCGGCGTCCGCAAATTCCAGCCCATCCTCCGCGTAGTATTTCTTCAGGCCATTGCGCACGGCTTCACCCGGTTTCACGCCTGTCAGCGCGACCGCATCGCGCCACAGCTTCACCCGGCGGTGGCCCGGTAGCGCGATCAGCCCATCAGGCCGATCGCGATCGACCACCAGCACGTCATCGGAGAAAACCGGCCACCCGCGCCTGCCCAGCGCCGATGCCAGGGTCGACTTGCCCTCGCCGGACGGTGCGGAAAAGGCCCAGACGCCGCTGTCCGTCGCAATCGCAGATGCGTGCAGCGGCACCAGCCCGTTGAGCCATGCCACAGCCCCATAGACCGACCCGTCGGCGAACAGACGAACCTCGGCTTCACCCACGTCATCAGGGGCGTCGAACACCACCCCTTCGCCCTTGCGATAGTAGTAGGAAAGGCCGTTCGGAATGCGCAGCAGGAAGGCCGATTTCGAGATCGCAAACGTGACCGTGCGATGCGTCGCATCGTCCAGATCCGCAGGAACCCGGCCACGACGAAGCATCGTCTCGCGTTCGAGAAGTGTTGTTTTAAAACAACATGTTGCAGGCATATTCTAAGAAATCACTCTAATTTGAAAAGGCGCCTTCGGAGCCGTTGACAGGGCCAGACACCCACCATAGCCGTTTGACAGAAGCGGGTCGGATTGGGGGCACGAAAATGAGACATTTGGCGTTCGCGGGGGGCACGGCGATTGCGCTCGCTCTGGCAGCCGTTCCGGCACAGGCGCAGACCAATTCCCCCAGCTCGGTTACCCCACCTTCCGGTCGGCCCCAGATCCCGACCGACGATAGCAGCGTCGCGGTGCCCGAGGCCGAAGCGCTGCGGGCTCCCGCAAATGCAGAAACGCTTTCGATCACGGTTCGCGCGATCGAGGTTTCCGACGGGCTTCCCGAACTGGCCGCGGCGACCGCGCGGATCACAGCACCTTTTGTCAATCGACCGGTAACGCTCGCCGAGTTGTATGGTGCAGCGGCGGCGATCGAGCAGCTCTATGCCGCGCGCGGCTACGTGCTCACGCGCGTCGTGGTGCCGCCGCAAGAAATGAAACCGGGTGGCGTCTTCGAACTCAAGATCGTTAATGGCTTCATCGAAACGATAGAGGTCAGCTCCTCGCTCGGAAACGCACAACGCGCAGTGGCGGCGCGCGTCCGCCCGATCGAAAGCCAACCGGGGTTGCGAATGCCCGCGATCGAGCGTGCGATCCTGATCGCCGGAGACACGCCGGGGGTTACGCTCACCTCCACGCTGGCGCCGGGCACCGAAGCCGGTGGCACCAGACTGGTTCTCGAAGGACGCTACCGCCCCGTCACCGGCGCAATAGCGTTCGACAACCGGATATCGAGCGGCCTTGGCGGCAGCATCGTCAGCGCGCAGCTGGCGCTGAATTCGCCGCTCGGGTTGGGCGCACAATTTTATGGCTTCGGAGTCGGCACGACCAGGGTTTCGCGGTTGTTCGGCTCGGATGCGCCGATCCGGATCCTGGGTGGCGGTGTCTTGGTGCCGATCGGATCCGGGCGGCTGACGCTCAATCCCGAAGCGACCTTCACCCGCACCCAGCCCCTGCCCGTTGCGGGCGTGCCCGATACGCGGGGGCATTTCCGCCGATACTCGCTGATTGCCGATTATGTGATCGATCGCACCCGCCGTTCGAACCTCGTGCTTTCGGGAAAGATCGAACATATCGAAGAGACCAACGACGCGATCGGCTTCGGCGTCCGGCTGAGCGAGGATCGCTTCCTGGTCGGCCGCGTGCTGCTGGATGGGGCATGGCGGCTTCCCGAAGGCGGGCTCTTCGCGGGATCGGTTCGGATCAGTCAGGGGCTCGACGGGCGGCTCCCGTCGGAGCTCGCCGCCGGCGTGACACCATCGCGTCAGGGCGCGCGCCCGGCATTCACCACTGCCGCCGCGACGCTGCGCGCCGATCTGCCGCTCGGTCGCAGGGCGGAGGCGCATGTAATCGTGAAGGGCCAGACCAGCTTCGGCGACGCGGTGTTTCGCTCCGAACAGGCTTCGCTGGAAGGGAGGGATGCGCTCTCGGCCTATATCGGCGGGGAGACATCGGTCGATAGCGCCGCGACGGCGCGACTGGAACTCGCCGCCCAGCTGCGAGGCTTCAAGGGGAGCATCGCGTTGCCCTATGCGTTCGTTGCCGGCGGGGTGGGAGTGATCGAGCGCCCGACCGCGATCGAACGGCGCGAGCTGCGTCTCGCCAACATCGGGCTCGGCGCACGGGTTCAATATGATCGCATCGGGCTGGCACTCGAATGGGCGCACGGCTTTGCAGGAAGCGGCTTCCCTCGGACAGACCGGATTTCCATCGCTGCGACGCTCGGCTTCTGAAGCCGCAGTCTGGCCTAAACGGCGCGGCGCGCTGGTCAACCTCATCGCCTGTCTCCCTCAGCCTGCGGTGCAGCAGGCGATCTCGACGGTCGAAGGCGGCAGCGGATAGCCGGTGACGCCCCCCGAGCACGTATCGAGCCAGGCATGGAGCAGGCGTACGTCGCCGCCCACGACCCCTAGCCTGAGCACGCTAACGATCCCGCGACGGCGCAGCATCGCACGCGCGGCGATCGCCTGTTCCAGGCACTTTGCGCGAAAGGGCAGCCACCGCGCGACCGCGCGCACGGCTGCGCCGATCCTCGCGACGCGCGGATCGAAGGGTGTTCCCACCTCTCCAACGTCCAGGCCGCCGGAATCCGCGAACGGCCCCAGTGTGTGACTGAGCTGGTCGGCGCGCAGGCGCATCGTGACAAACCGCCCTGCCAGCAGCGAAATCGCCGCTTCGGCGAGCAGGCGTCTGCGCCCACGGGGCGATCGTGCGAGCGCACCAATCGCCCGCCATATGCGCGCGCCCGACCGCACCGGCCCGCCGTCAGGAGGCGAGGACGGACGGCGAGGCGGACAAATCATTCGGCGGCTGCGCGGTTGAGGCGAGCACGTCTTTCATCGAACCGATGTCGGCGAGTTCGGGGGTCCTCCACGGCTGGCGAGGCGCGGCCGCACGGTCGGGGTTGTTTTCATTGCTGGTCATAGATCGTTCTCAATAATCGGGTCTCAGCGCTGCTTCGGGTAGTTGCCCGAGGACGGCGGAGTCCACGTGTTGGTGAAGTCCCACCCTTCGAAGGTGGACTGGTTTTCCATTTCGGCGCTGGTCTTTCCTTCGCCCTGGGCGCTGGTTGGCTGGCCGCTGGTCTGGGTGTTCCAGTAGGAGCTCGTGACCGTGGCCCCGCCTGCGGACTGTCCGACCAGACCGCCGAAGGTGCCGCCTGCGCCGCCAGACACCAGACCGACGGCATAGCTGTTGGTGACGCTCCCGCCGTTGATCTGGCCGATCAGACCGCCGACGCCACCCGTGCCGGTCGCATCGCTGCTCGCGTAGCTGTCGGTCACGCTGCTGTTGTATTGGTAGCCGATCAGGCCGCCGACGTAGCTCGCACCGGTCGCCGAACCCGTTGCCCAAGAGTTGCTGATCGTCGCGCCGGATGCGTAACCGATTAGTCCGCCGACGTCGTTGTCGCCGCCCACCGCACCGCTCGCGCTGGAATACGACACGCTGCCGCCGTTCATGTTCCCGACCAGTCCGCCAACCAGGTTGGTGCCGGTGACGTCTACACTGCTGGTCGCGTAGCTGACATTGCCATTGCCGTAGAGCATCCCGGCCAGCCCACCGACGCCGTTGAGGCCGGTCACCGATCCGGCGACGCCAAGGCGGGTCGCGCTTCCCGAGAGCACTCCGAACAGGCCGACATTCTTGGCGTTCGCCCGGTTGATGGCCAGCCCGCTGACGGCATATCCGTCGCCGTCGAACGTACCGTTGAAGCCATAGGTGCCGCTGCTGATCGTCGAGAACAGCCGGAAGGTGGTGCCGTCGGACGTCTTGCCGGCGCCATCGGTCCCCAGCGACACCCAGCCCGCGCCGGACCACATGCCCGCGTAGGTGGACGCCGTACCGGCCGACACCTGCCCGGTTTCGGAGAGGTCGATATCGTTCGCCAGCATGTAATTGCCCGCAAGTCGCGCGCCGTCATAGCCGATCAACTGGAGCTGGTGGCTGTTGTAGATGTTGAGCGCGCCACCCGCGCCCGTGGACGTCGTGAAGCTGGTGGGGACTTCGAATGCCAGGAACGGACGCGTGGAATTGCCGGGCATGAACACGAAACCCTCCGGCGTCGCAGTGCCGATCCCGCTCGCCGCGGTCAGCCTGGCATAGGCGCTGGCCTTATAGGCATAGTTTGACGCGCCCGATTGCGACGGATTCGATGTGACGGCGGACACGTTGGTCGGAGTGATGCCGCCGTCATTGTCGCCGATCGCCGATGCCTGCCCGGTCGAATAGCTGTCCCAATAGCTGTTGGACAGCGACGCATTCGAATAGGTACGCCCTATCAAGCCTCCCGCAGAGGTGGTGCCACTGACCGGGCCACTCGCATAGGATGAGGTGATCGAAAGCGGGTCTGGCGTACCGAGCGCGCCGGCCGCCCCGATCAGCCCACCGGCATAGCTGGTGCCAGTTACGCTCCCGGTGGAGTAGCTATTGGTCACCGAACCCTCGAGCATCGAGCCGACCAGCCCTCCCGCCTGAATCCCTGAGACGGTGGCGGAGGAGTAGGATTCGCTGATCGCGGTCACCCCGCTCGACGTTCCCATCAGCCCCCCTGCATTGTTGGTCCCCGTAACGGTCCCGGTGGACCAGACACGCTTGATGGTGTTGCCCCCGCTGCCCGCGAAGGTTCCGGCCGTGGTCCCGGTAATCGAGAAGTCGGCCAGTCCCAGATCGTGAACGTTACCCGAGTAGATGCCGAACAGGCCGGCACGACTGTAGGTCGGGCGATTGAGGTAGAGGTTGCTCAGGACATAGCCCTGACCGTCGAGGTTCATCCCGGATTGCGCTTGAGCGTTCGTCGGGGAGGACATCCCGATCGGATACCATCCTTCGCCTGCCCACATGCCCGAATAGCTCGCCGGCGTGCCCACGGTCACGGCACCCGTCTCGCTGAAATCGATGTCCGCGGCGACTGCCCACAACCCCGGCAAGCGCGTGTAGCTATATGTCAGCAGCTGGAATTGATGGGTGTTGAACAGCTGCTTCGCGCCGGCCGCATTGGTGCCTGTGGTGAAACTGCTCGGCACTTCGAACGCCAGGAACGGGCGCGTCGAATTGCCCTTCACGAACACCCAACCGGTAGGCGTGGCAGTATCGATGTTGCTCGCCGCGCTCAAATTGCCATAGGCACTGGTCTTATAAGCATAGTTGGCCGCGCCCGATTGCGAGGGATCGGAGGTAACCGCGGTGGCGCTGACGGTTGCGCCGCCCGTGCTGCCGGCGCTGCTTGCCTGGCCGGTCGAGTAGGTGTCCCAATAGCTCGACGCAATCGACACGCTCGAAGACGAAATGCTCCCGGCCAGTCCGCCGACCACACTCGACCCGGTGACACGGCCGCTGGCCCAGGCTTCGGATACGGACGCCCCAGCACTCGCATTTCCGAGCAGACCGCCGATGAAGTTTGTTCCCGTCACGCTCCCGGTTGCGTAGACGCGCGTCAGCGGCACGCGCAAAATGCCGACCAGTCCGCCGCCATAGCTGCTCACGGAAACATTCGCCGACGACCAGGAGTCGCTGATCGACCCCGCGAAGGTCCCGCCGATCAGCCCCCCCGCATAGCCGCCCGTCACCGAACCGGTCGCATAGCTGTACTGAACGGTGCCGTAGGAGTTTCCGATCAGCCCGCCGGTGAATTGCGTGCCGGTGACCGATGCGTCCAGCACGCCAGCATAGGTGACGGTCCCGTCTCCGAGATAGCCGATCAATGCACCGGTATATTGTCCGCCGGTAACCGTCGCGTCGATCAGATTGATGTTCTGAACAACGGCGCCGGTGCCGGTGTAACCGAACAATCCGACACGATCATGCGTCCGGTTCATTGTAAGGCCGCGGACGGTGTGAAACTGTCCGTCAAAGGTCCCTGTAAAGCCGCCCACCTGTGTCCCGGTGTCCGTCACGCCGATCGGTACGAACCCCCGCCCGGAATTCCAGTTTTCGGTGCCGGTGGCGTCGATGTCGGCGGCCAGGCTGACATATTGGTCGAGCAGCGTCGTCGACGCGACTCCCTGAAGGCCGTAGATATCGCTTACCAGATAGGGCGAGCCGCTGGTGCCGTTGCCGCCGGTGACGCGAATGAACTGGCTCTTCTGCACGTTGAAGTGGAAATCGGTCGCGCGGAAGCTGGGCAGCGTGCCGGCGTTCTGCGTCCACACACCGTTGGTCAGGTTGAAGGTGCCGATATCGATCGCGCCGGACGCGCTGATCGCACCGGTGTTGGCGACATTGTTGCCAGCAGTCAGCGTGAGCGTGCCGTTGGTGCCCGTGATGGCCGCGTTGATGTCGATTGCATTGTAGGCGAGGAGCGAGAACGTGTTGGCGCTGGTCCAGCTGATCGCGCTGTCGATCGATATGTCGCCATTGCCCGCAGACTGGTTGCCCGGGCCCGAAGCGGTCGTGTTCGTCGTCTGCAGCGTGACATTGGTGGTCGCCAGGTTGGTGCTGATCGTTGCCGCCGCAGCCGCGTCCACCGTCAGGTCGACGGGGTCGACCAGCCAGGTACCGGCCGAGCCGCGCGACGACGAGGTATCGACCCGCAAGCCCGAATAATCGACATTCGCGCCGGAGGTTTCGACGAATCCTCCTCCGGTCGCGCCCTTTGCTGAAAGCGTGCCGCTGGCCGTAACCGTGCCGCCGTCACCGCCCAGCAGGATTATGCTGCCGCCCTTCCCCGTCGCGCTGTTCGCACTGATCGTGCCGCTCAGGTTGACGACGTTGCGCACCGCGTCGCGCACGCTCGCCACCTTCAGCTCTACCCGGCCGCCCGCAGCGTTCACGCTGCCGCCCATGTCGATCAGCGCGCCATTGCCTGCCACTACACTCGGCACTGCAACCTGCAGGAAGCCGTCGCCGTTGAGATCCAGCGTCGCCTGCTCGCCCGAGCCGAGACCCACCTTACCCAGCGGCACGCTGATCGTGCCGCTGTTCGAAACGCTGCCCCCCAGCAGCGCGACATATGCACCCTGCCCCGCGATGATCGAGCCTGCGTTCGACACCTGCCCCGATGCGCCGCTCCCCGCGAAGGACAGATTGCCGGCCATGAAGTCTTCGTCACCGACGTCGAGCGTCGAGGCGACGAAGCCGCCGCCGGTCTGCACCGTGCCGGTCGCCGTGATCGCGATGCCGTTGGGGTTGATCAGGAACACGCTGCCATCGGCGACGATCCGCCCGGCAATCTCCGATCCCTGATCGCCGGTCACCCGGTTGAGCGTCGCACTGGTCTTGCTCGGCTGGCTGAACACCACGCTATTGTCAGGGCCGACGTTGAAGGTGTTCCAGTTGACGACCGCCCGGTCGCTCGACTGGTTGACCGTCACGCTGCCCGGGCCTGTCGTGATGGTCGCGCTTCCCGCCGAGACGGTTCCTCCGCTGGGCAGCGCCTCCTGCGCGAAGGCCGCACCTGCGCCCCCGATCGCCAAGGCACCCAGGCAAACGCCCGCGCCAAATACCCGAACCGCAAGCGCGCGACGCGCCCCCTGACCCGTCTTCATAATCGCTCCCCGACGTTGTTCTTGATGGAGACGCACCCTGGCTCCGGATGCGAGTGTGCTAGCCCCGGCATCCAATGTGGACGCCGCAGCCAACCGACAAATGGCACTTGCAATAAGGATTGTTGCCCCCGGCCATCCGCCTAAAACCGGGGAATTCAACTATATCCAATTTGGGATAAGACAAGCGCGCCACGTCTCACACAAACCGAACATTGCGCGATCTGTCTCAAATGCGAAAAAAAATTCTCAACGTGACTCACGCAAGGTAGGGCCTTGCCCCAAGCACTGTTCAAGAAGCGTTCTGGAGCGAAGTTCTGGGGATGAGGTTTTCGATGAGGCGCTGGATTGGTGATGTGAGGGTCGACGCGTTGATCCCAAGGGTAGTCTATGAACGCGAGCCGCTGGAGAATACGCACGATTTCATTCGCCGCATCGCGCGTGCGATCTCATTCGCATTCGCAGTCGACCTGGCCGCGGCCGACGACGATCCCGACTTTGACCTTCGCTCCGACATGCTGGTGTTGCCCGACAGCTTGGTCGCGCGCACCTGGTCACGCGGCACGCTGGCAATGTCCCGAGACCGGGAACGGGTCGAAAAGACCGGCGCCGAGCAGATTTGCGTCTTCCTTGTCGAACAGGGGACGGCCGAGACCACGCCGACCCATGGTGGGCACCGGCTAACGCCCGGCGACATCGTCGTTTTCGATCTCGCGCAGCCTTGCGGAATCGTGCAACACGATGCGCAGGTGATCCGGCTGATTTTCAGCCGCGCCATGCTACCCAAATCGGTGTGCAGCAAGACCCTGAACGGTTGCGTGATACCCGCCAACCATGCCCTGTCCGGCGTCATCATGGCGCTGGCCAAGCAGTTGATGGCGGATTCCGACCGCATGTCTCCGCAACAGGGCACTGCCGTCCTCCAGGCGACGCTCGAGTTCCTCGGAACAGCACTGCACGATGTCCTTTCCCGCGCCGATGCCCGTCCAAACCTCGCCACGACCGTGCAAGTCCTGATCGACAACAATCTCGAACGACGCGACCTGACCCCCGATTGGATTGCATCGCAGGTCGCGGTTTCGCGCGCCACGCTCTATCGCACGCTCCGGCCTCTGGGCGGCGTGCGCGAGTTCATCGTCCGCCGCCGCGTTCAGCGCGCCTGGGCCCTCATCGCATCGAGTGACGTGCCCGATTTCACCGCAATTGCACGAGCCTGCGGCTTCGGCACGCGGGCTCGCCTGTCCTCGGCGTTCTCCAAGAGGCTCGGCGTGACGCTCGAGCAGTTTGCCGAAGCCACGCCCGAGCACCGGCAGGAAATCATCGCGTACGCGACCAACGATATCATCGGCACCTGGGAAGACCTTACCGGGCGCCGGAACGTCGTGGAGTGAAGCCAGCAATCAACGTGCGGCTCCTTCGACGCGAAAATCAGGCACCGCCCGGTGGCGATGTCGATCTCACGCTCGCGATATCGGGTTCGGGCACAAAGCAACCATTGCCGCTACACCTGCAGTTCGGTGAGGCCGACCATATTGGCTTGCACGCCGAGCCACTGGAAAAGGTCCTGCGCCCATAAGTCTGGATCGCGGCCCATCCTCACGCATCTGCCATCGCGCGAAACTCGTCCCGTTCGGGCGCGCAACCTGGCAGTTCTCCAGACCTTGCGCTGAACCCCCATCGCTGGCAGCAGATGGGATCGGGGCAGTCGGGGTAGCCAGCTTATCGTGCCTCCTGTTTTCTTCCAATGGACGCACCAGAGAACTGTGACATCTGCCCGCACCGCCGCCGATAAATTGGGCGCCACCAACACCAGTCCCACCGTCGCACAATGGGTCGCCTCGCGGCCACTGGGCGCACGTCAGATCGGCATCGTGGTGCTTTGCTTCCTCGCGCAGCTCGTCGATGGGTTCGACACCCAATCTGCTGCCTTCGTGGCACCGGCACTCACCGCTCAATGGCAACTCAGCCCCGGATCGATGGGGCCGATTTTCGCCGCGTCGGCGTTCGGAACGCTGATCGGCAGCCTGACGATAGGTCCGCTCGGCGACCTGATCGGGCGAAAGACGGTGCTGCTCGCTTCCTTGCTGTTTGCAGCGGCGGCAATGCTGGTGACGCCGTTGGTGAGCACCTACGACGCGCTGCTTGCGATCCGTTTCGTGACGGGCCTCCCCCTCGGCGCGATCATTCCCATGACGATCATCATAGCAAACGAATGGTCCCCCGCGCGCCACCGCGGTGCCATGGTGACCATCATGACCGTCGGCTTCGCGATGGGGGCGGTGACGGGCGGGCTGACGTCATCAGCCCTGCTGCCGCGCTTCGGATGGGAATCGGTATTCGTCACGGGTGCGATCGGCACTCTCGCCGTCGCCCTTGCGGTGGCGCTGATCATGTTCGAATCGCCGCACTTCCTCTCGCTTCGCCAGACGCCGCGCCGACAACGCAAGCTCGCGACCGCGCTGGCTCGTCTGGGAAGCGAACCTGGCGCGACCTTTGCTCCGTCGGCGCCGCAGCAATCCGGCTGGCGTCTCGTCCCGGCGCTGTTCCGCGAACAGCGCGCCCCACGCACCACATTGCTGTGGATCGCATTCTTCATGAATATGCTGGTCCTCAACTGCATGACCTACTGGCTGCCTACCGTGCTGACGACGGTCGGCCTCGCCCAGCCCGCCGCAATCCGCACGAGCACCTTTTTCCAGATGGGGGGGATCGCGGGCGTGATCGGTATCGGCGCGCTGGCGGATCGGGTTGGCGCATGGCGGCTGATCATCCTTGTCTATGCCCTGTCGGGAGCTGCAGTCCTCGCGATCGGACTGGTGGCGGCCGGTGCCCCTTCCGCCATGGCGATCCCGATCGCAGCAGCGGGCTTCTGTGTGATCGGCACGCAAATGACGCTGTCGGCAGCCGCGGCGACGCTTTATCCCGCCGCGATCCGATCGACCGGGCTCGGCTGGGCGCTGGGGTTCGGACGTATCGGCTCGACCACGGGGCCGCTACTCGGCGGCGTTCTGATCGGCTGGCAGATGGGCCTGCCCGCGATGTTCGGCACGATTGCCCTGTTTTCCTTCGCCGGAGCGGCGGTTGCGTTAGTACTTGCCGTCAGGGTCGCCCGAAAGCATGAAACGCCAGAGCGTTAGCGCGAATTCGAAGCGAGACGCGGACGCCTGGCTCACGCGAGAGATGCATAGACGATGAGTGCCCTTTGCCTGTTCTGGTCGCTTCAAGCGACGCGCGAGGCCAAGGAGCCTGCCAGCCGCATGCTTGCCGCGCTGCGGCTCCATGGCCCCGATCATCAGGCGCTGTGGTCGGACGGTGCCGTCGCGCTGGGTCGCGCACTCACGCGGACCGTTCCGGAAGATATCTATGATCGCGGGCCCATCGCCGTTCGCGGCGGCAAGGCGATCGTCGCACTCGATGGCCGTATCGACAATCGCGAGGACTTGGCGGATGCGCTCGGCATCGCGCCCGAGCGCGCACGGTCGATGGCAGACGCCGAATTTGCAGCGCGCGCGTGGGAGCAATGGGGAGACGACTGCCTCTCACGGCTGCTCGGCGATTTTGCGCTGATCGTCTGGGATGCGGAGAACCAACGGGTCTTCTGCGCGCGCGACGCACTCGGCAAGAGGCCGCTCGTCTATTATCGCGACGCGAACTTTCTTGCGATCGCCAGCATGCCCAAGGGGCTGCTCGCCTTGCCCGAGGTGCCGAATACCGTCGATGCGGAGATGCTCGGCCAGTTCCTTGCGCTGCTCCCGGTGTCCGGAGAGGGCAATCCGGGAGAGTTCAGGACTTTCTACGGCGGTATCGAACGACTGCCCCCCGCCGCATGGATGAGCGTTACTGCGGAACGCACGCAGACGGGGCGTCACTGGTTGCCAGAGGATGCCGCGCCGGTCCGCCATCGCCGCGACACCGATTACATCGATCAGGCGCGCGAGATATTCGCTCAGGCGGTGCGGGTGCGGCTTCGCAGCATTGGCCCGGTCGGCAGCCATCTCAGCGCCGGGCTGGACAGCGCCTCGGTGGTCGCCACGGCCGCGCCGCTGCTGGCCGAGCGTGGGGAGCGGCTCGCCGCCTATACGGCCGTACCGCGCCCCGAAGACGTCCCCTTCGGCCCGCCGTCGATGATCTCCGATGAAGGTCCGCTCGCCGCCGAAACCGCGCGCTCCTTTGCCAATGTCGATCATATTCGCGTCGAATATCCGCTCGAATCCCCGCTCGACGCGATCGGCAAGGGACTGTTGGCTTTCGACGAGCCGATCCGCAATCCGTCGAACCTCGGCCTCTTCCAGGCGATCAACGCCGAGGCCGAACGGCGCGGCACGCAGACCATGCTCTATGGCGCGATGGGTAATGCGACGATCAGCTATGTCGGCCTCGAACGCCTGAACGAACTGCTGCGTTCGGGCCAGTTGATCACGTGGGCCTACGAAACGCTCCAGTTCGCGTGCCGCCAACCGGGAAGCGCGCGCTCGAAGATCAGGCGCCAGATCATGCTGGCGCTGCCCTCGCGGATGCGGGAGGACATCAATACCAACTTCGGATGGCTAGGGCACGATCTCAGCGCTCATACGCCGCTGTCCGAGCGCTTCATCTACGATCGACAACTCGACGAGCGGCGATCGAACCGACTGCGCGAATGGAGCGACAAGCGCATCGACAGCGGTTGGCGCGCCCGAATGATCGCTTTCGCCGACCCGGCGCCGCACAATACCGGGGTTCTGGCGCGCTATCGCGTCGATCTGCGCGATCCCACGGCCGACCGGCGCTTTGTCGATTTCTGCCTCGGCCTGCCTCTCGACCAGTATTTCCGCCACGGCGAGCAACGTCTTCTCATCCGGCGAATGATGCAGGGCGTTCTTCCGGACGCAGTGATGAATGAACCGCGCAAGGGCATGCAGGCGGTCGGCTGGCTGGCCAATCTGCGCTTCGGCCAGGCGGATGTTCTCGCCGAAATTCAGGCCGCGCGTTCAAGCCCGCTGGCAAGCGAAATGCTGGATCTCGACCGCCTCGAACGGCTGGCGCGCGAGATACCGGATTCTCATCTCGAGGAGACTGCCGTGCGCTTGACCCATCAGGCAATGTTGCTTCGCGGTGCCGGTGCAGCCCGTTTCATCCGCCATGTCGAAGGCAGGAACGGATAGTACGGGAATTTCAAAATCTTATGGAAATTCACAGGGTGGATTGTAATGCAATCGAACCCGTCGCATAGAGTTCATTCCCGCAACGGTAAAATCGTGGACATGTTCATGAACAACTCGAAGTCCAAATCTGATACTGGCACCGAAACCCGCGCCCCGTGGACTGCTCCAGAAGTGCACCCCTTCAGCCTGTCCGAAGCGGAGAATACGAGCAACACGCCCAACCAGGATATCCCGGGCAGCACTTTCGCCAGCTAGGCATCTATTCGCTCAGTGATCTGCGAGGCGTTCGTCCAGCAGCTGGATGAACGCCGCGTTCTTCTCGGGCTTGAAGAATTCCGCGTGGCGGATGTCGACTGTGATCGACGCGACCCGGGCGAAATAGGGCTTCCACCCGAGATCGGGATAGAGCGAAGACGGATAGCGTTGCTCGCACGACACGAACAACGTCAGCTCGCCGGGCAACTGTGCCTTGACTGGCAGGTGAGAGAAGGCGAGCGAGCGGGTCTTCGCGATAGCCCAGCGTCGCGCCGACAGATGCGCTTCTCGCAACCAGCGATTATCCAGCATGGCGATCAGCCAGCGAGCAAGCCGGTATCGCCGCCGGACAACCAGACCCCGTGCTGCGGCGCCAGCAGTCCAGACGGCGCGCCCACGCAGCCGCTTCCGTACAAAGCCTGAAATCCCCTCGTCTCTGACGCCCTTCCGCACGCGCGCACTGGCGGGATCGATGCGGTGGATCGTCTCGCGGCTGCGCAACCTGTCGTCCGTGGGAACGCCATCGAGGATCATGATCTGGTCGATCGTGACCCCGGCGTCCAGCAGCCGCCTGGCAACCTCCACCGCCAGCTTTCCACCGAAAGAGTGCCCCATCAGCCAGAGCCGCTCCGGTGACGCCGCGTTTACGCGGTCAACGACCTCGCCGATCAGTCGCTCTGCGCTGAACGCACCCGCCAGATCGTCCCCGCCCCAGCGATAATCGACCATCGTCGCCGCAAACCGGTTCGCCATCCGCCTGGCGAAATCGCCGGCATCGAGGTCGGCTCCGAAGATTCCGGGGAAGATGACCAGTGCCGGCATGTCGGGATTTGCTGCGTGACGCGGGTTTGCGGCTGGCTGGCCAAGCCGTGCAATCAGCTTGCTCGGGGTGGTCTTGAGATCGAGAATATCTGCGGCAAGCATCACTCCCAGACGCTCCTCGAGCAACAGCATGAGGTTCATCGCCTTGAGCGAGTCACCACCGGCCTCTTCGAACGATACGTTCGCATCGAGCGTGCCCGGATCGAGCAGCTCGGCCCATGCATCGCGGACTGCGCGTTCCGCTTCCGACTCAGGGACATGCACGCCCTCCCCGTGTGTGATGGGCTTCGAGACTGCGATCTCCTCGTCGAGAGCGGCCAGCGCACCCGCATCGGGCTTGCCGTTGGGCAGGCGCGGAAGCGCGTCGAGCATGACGATTTCCTGCGGCCGCATCGCCACCGGCAGGTTGACGGCACACCAAGCTGCGAGCGCGGTACGATCGGTATTGGCAGTCGCCGCGCTGACGCAATAGGCGATGAGGCGCGTGTCCGCCCCTCTCCGGCGCACGAGCGCACCTGCCTCGACAACGCCGGGGCAGCGCATCAGGCCCGCCTCGACCTCCGCAAGATGGACGGTGTAGCCACGGATCTTGACCTGCCGGTCGCGTCTGCCGACGAACTCGAGCAGGCCGCCTGGCAGCATGCGGCCGAGGTCTCCGGTTCGATAGTCGATGCCGCCCGCCAGCCGTACAGACGGGGAAAAAGCCTTGGCTGTAGCTTCGGCGTCATTCCAGTAGCCCAGCGCAAGCGAGTGGCCCGAGACGATGATCTCGCCAAGTTCGCCGCAGGGCACTTCCTGCCCTTCCCCGTCGACCAGCGTGAGAATCATGTCGCGGCGCGAAAAACCGACCGGCACCAGATCGCGATCGATCACCGTGTCATGATCCAGATACCAGGATGCATAGCTGGAAGAGCTGATCTCCGTCGCAGCAATATCGATGCAAAGCCGGCATGAGCGCGGGAAACGGCGCTGGAAGAGCGCCACGTCCGACGTCAACACCCGGTCGGAAATGAGATGGACCAGCCGGACCGAGCGGGTGAGCCGCTGCGTGTCCGGATGCGAGGCCGAGAATACGGCCCGGAACAGGCCGGGCATGGCGTGAAAGACGGTGGCGTCCCAGTCGGCAAGCAGCCGCATCGCCTTGCCACCCCCCTGGCGCCGGATATCGACCAGGCACAGCGTCGCTCCCGCCAGCAAGCTGCCATGGATATCGCGCGTCGACCCCGCCGCCGCCGGCGAATACAACAGCGCAATCCGGTCGTCGTGCCGCAGCCCCGCGCGAGAGCAATGGAGCAAGACCTCGTAGGCCGTGGCGCGCTGGCTCTGGTAGACGCCCTTCGGGTGCCCGGTACTGCCGGACGTGTAGAAGATTACCGCAACATCGTCCGGCGTCGCCGTGATCTCCAGCGGCACGATTTCCTCGTCCGACGGCTCGGGCATCACGATCCGCGGGAGGTCTGGCGCAATCTCCGCTGCGGTGGACTCGCCCGCTGCAGTCACGATGATCGCCTGCAGCCCCGCACGCGTCGCAATGTCGGTGTTGCGCGCGGCGGGATATTCCTCGTCTAGGGGTACGTAAGGGATGCCGCGCGCGAGCAAGGCGATGATCGCGGCGATGTACCCCCGCGAAATCGGCATGAGGATGCCGATGGGCGCCTTGCCGGGAGCAACTTCTGCGACGCGCTTCGCGATCCGCGCAGCCAGCGCGGCGAGCGCGGCGTAGGTCAGCTCGCCTTCCTCATCCGCAACCGCAATCGCCTCGGGTCGGTCGCGGACATGCGCCAGCACCAGCTCGACGATCGGGCGATCCACCGCGTCGGGATGCGCGTAGGGCGGCCGGGCGTCAGACCCGAGATCGGCTTCGAACGCGCTGCGGTCACTCACGAAGCGGTAACCTCGATAGAACGCTTCTCGGCATCGAGCAGGAGTGCCCTGACCACCGCGACGCCGCGTTCGGCGATCACGTCTTCATGCGTGCCGGCGATGGGGATCAATTCGACCCGGTCGCACAGCGCGCCCCAGCCGAGATCGGCTGCGACGGCGGCATTTTCGTTCCCTTCTGTGCTCACCACCACCGTTGCCGACATGTTGACCGGCCCGCCCGGCAATCCTGCAAAGGCCCGAGTGCGGCTCCTCGCCAGCGCAACGCGGGTCACATTCTTCGCGGCATCCCGCAGGCCGACGCGCGAGAGGAAAGTGACAAGCTGCCTCGTCGCGGCGAATCTCTCGCGAGCGATGAGCTTGTGCGCGAGTTTGGCCGAAGCGCGCGTCGTCAGATAGGGCCACATACCGCCCTCCTCCGCCGCGCGCACCGCGAAGCTTCGCTTCACACGGGTCTCACGCCGTCGATTGCGCTCGGCTATCACCGCCTCGGTCGGCCCATCCAGCAAGCAGAGGAATTCGACCGTGACGCCCTGTGCATCGAGCCTGCGCGCTGCCTCCGCAGCTATCCGCGCGCCGAATGAATAGCCGAGGATCCACAGGCGCTTGGGCATGCCCGCTTCGCCAAGGCGCTGCTCTAGCGCAGCGTAGAAACGCTCTGCATCTGCGGGCCCGATAAATTCTTCCCCCACGTCGCGAAAGTCGACCAGCCTGAGGTCGAACGCCGGGCGCAGCGCCCGCGCGAAACGGATAATGTCTGTGTCGGCGCCATACAGGCCACAAAAGAGCAAGATCGTCGGCCTGCCGTCTTCGGGCGCAGCCATCGTGTCGCCGATGCCCGCGGCCAGGCGCGCCGCTAGCTCTCCGGGACGGGTAGAGGCGTCGATCAGGTCGGCGGGCAAGGCCTTGCCGAGCATCTGTTCCAGCGACAGCAGCATCCCCATCGCCTTTAGTGAATCGCCCCCCGCTTCCTCGAAGCTGCGATCGCGCACGAAAGCTCCGCGATCGAAGGTGGCGATCCAGACGCGTTCCACCGCCGCACTGATCGCGTCCTCGCGCGGAGCCGAACCGGAATCGTCCGCTTCACGCGCCGCCCGCTCGGAATCGAAACGTGCGAGCCCAGCCAAATCGATCTTCCCCGTCTCGAGGCGCGGCAAGGCCTCGCCGATGACGATCTCCGCTGGGCGTGTCGCCGCAGCCAGCCGTTCGCGGCACCAGTCGCGGATCGCGGCCTCTGTCGCAGCGCCCAGCACATAGGCGATCAGCCGCACCCCGGCTTCGGTCTGGCGGGGGACGACCCAGACTTCCTCGACGCCGGGACAAGCGCCGATGACCCCTTCGATTTCACCCGGATGGACGGTGTTGCCCTGGACTTTGCACTGACGGTCCGCGCGCCCGATATGTTCGAAAAGCCCGTCGGGACGGATCCGTCCAATGTCGCCGGTGCGAAATTCGGTGAATCCCGGATACCGGCTGGATGGCACGAACCGCGCACGAGTCAGCTCGGGGTCGCGCCAATAGCTGACCGACATGGTTCGGCTGGTGACGACGACCTCCCCCAATTCGCCGTGCGGCACCGGCTCGCCGGAGGGGCCGATCAGGTGCAGGAACTGACCGGGCGGCGCCCTGCCCACCGGCACGATCGAGCCTGAAAAGTGGCTGTCGTGATCGGCGATCCACGCGGCATAGACCTTTGTCTCGGTCGACCCGATATCCAGCGCCAGCTTCGTCCCGCGCGCGAACCGGGCCTTGAACAGCTCTACGTCGGAAGGGAGCACGCGCTCGCCATTGATGCGAACGAGCCGGATCGAGGGCGCGAGCGCGTCGGCAACAGGGCTTTCCTGGCCAAACACCAGCCGGAACATTCCCGGCACTGCGCGGAAGATCGTAAGGCGATGTCGCATCAGTGCCGCCATCGCCTGCCTCGCTCCGAGCCGCCTGAAATCGACAATGCAGAGCCGTGCGCCCGCCACCAGCGCGGGATAGATGTCACGGTTCGACACGCTGATGCTGGGGGACGCGAACAGCGAAACGCGGTCGTCCGGCGAGAGCGCAATGGCATCGATATAGGCGCAGATGTCCTCGATCAGCCCTTGCTCGTCCTGGCACACGCCCTTGGGTTCGCCGGTACTGCCCGAGGTATAGAATATCGCGTTGATGTAATTGCCCTGTCGCGGCGCTGGTGGCGGAAGCGGCCCCGATGCAATCTCCCGATCCGGCATCGGAATGCGAGCGATGCCAGCGGCGTTCGGCGGCTCTGCCCCCTCCTCGACGATGAGCGCACCCATGCCCGCGTGATCGATGATCCGCGCGTTGCGTTTCGCCGGGAACTGGTCATCCATCGGCACATAGGTGCGCCCGGCGAGCAGGGCAGCGGTGATTGCCACGATGTAGCGCGCCGACATCGGCAGCAGGATTCCGACCGGCGCTTCGGGATCCGGCAGCGCGCGCAGCCGCTCTGCCAGCGGCGCCGCACGCCTCACCAGATCGCCAAAGCTGATCGCTTCGTCACCATCATCGACCGCGATCGCCTGCTCCTGCTCGCGGGCATGTCGTTCAATCGCGGCAGCGAGCGTGGGCGGTCGCGGAATGGGGGCAGTGGGTACCATGGTGGCGCGCGACATCGCTTCGTTATATCCTGCTGACTACAGCCTCATATCAATCCGGGGGGGCGTCGCAACTACCCGTACGCTCGACATTTTCGGTGTCGTCCGCATCTTCCCACGAGAGCCAGCGCTCGCTATCACGCTGAGGCCTGACGCGGAGGGTGTCGGCTTCTGTTCGGGTATCAAGTATGACAGTCAGGGTAGAACGGTCTCCATCGATTTCGACGGTTCCGATGGGCGACGATCTGATCATTGGCGATTTCGCGAATGGCGATTGCCTCGCGCTCAATGTGACTGCAAGCGCGGTCTGGCGCGCGATCGAAACACCGGCAACGATGGAGCAAATTTGCGCCACTCTGACTGACGAGTTCGCGGTGGACGAGGCTGAAGCGTTATCGGCAGTTTCCAGTCTGGTCGACGATTGGCGTGCACGGGGGCTAGTCCGCGATTTTGGCTGATCGCCCGATGACTGAGATGCCAGTATTTAGCCGCGCAGCGCGTTATGCGATTTGCGGCTTCGTCATGCATGCGGGCTTTCCGCTCGTAGGTCTCGCAGAATGCGAGGCTGAAGACGGTCCGCTTGGCCGAATTCTCCTGCGCGAGGGCGACGTTCCGGAAGAGCCGGCCGAATCCGCCGCGTCGCTCCGCTTCGTTCAGGTCACCCCAACGGCAGTGCTGATGACCATTCCCCAGGCGGGCCGGATACTCGTGCGCAGCGGCTTTGAGATCATCGTCGCACCCTTCGCTGGCTCGTCGCTAAGTCTTCAACCCTTTATCCTGGGCGCGGCAATGGGCGCGATCTGCCTCCAACTAGGGCTGGCGCCACTCCATGCCAGTGCCGTCTGCAATGGCCATGGTGCCATCGCTTTCTCCGGCCCTTCCGGCGTGGGCAAATCGACGATGGCAATGGCCATGGCCGATCACGGCTATGACGCGATGACCGACGACCTTGCCCTGATCGAGCGACGCGGAGCGCACGCACCATCGATCTTCCCGGGTTCGCCGTTGATACGGCTCTGGCCGAACTCGACTGACGCCCTCGGCCTCGACCGCCAGAGCGGGACGATCGAACTTTCCGGTGTCCAAAAGCTGCTGTTCAGTCGAGGGGTCGGCGGCTTCGAGGAGCGGGCGCTGTCCGCCATCTATTTCCCTGCGAGCGATGAAAGCGGCGAAATCGCTATCGAGCCCATGAGTACCGCCGAAGCCACTGCTGCCTATGGGCGCGAGCTCTATCGTGGCCAGTGGGCGGTCCCGATGGGTAATATGGGAGCCCGCCTCGCCACCATGGCGCATATCGTGCAAGGCGTGCCGTGCTTCAGGCTTCGTCGCCCGAGGGACTATGCGGCGCTCCCTGCAACCGCGAAAACCGTCGCGCAGCACCATGCCGCCTTGGACGCGACGACGATCCCTGAGGTTTTGTCATGATCGGCGCCGCCCTTGTCGCTGGGCAAAGCGGCGCGCCCGCACTGCTCGCCCCCGGCTGCCCCCCGCTGACCCACGGAATGCTACGCGAGCAAATCGATGCGCACGCGGAAACGCTCGCGCTGCGCGGCATCGGGCGGGACGACACGGTGGCTATCGTCCTGCCCAACGGCGCGGCGATGGCAGTCGCCTTCCTCGCGGTGGCCGCATCGGCGATCGCCGCGCCGCTCAATCCCGGCTACACCCGCAAAGAGTTCGAATTCTATTTCGACGACCTGAAACCGCGCGCGCTGATCGTCGCTGATGACGGAGCATCGAACGCGGTCGACGCGGCACTGGAGCGCGGCATTGCAGTGCTCAAGCTCGCCGAGAGAGATGGCGCTGCGGGCATGTTCGCACTCCATGGCCGCGCTGGACCGCCGGTTAACCGCAGCATCGCCAGCCCGGATGACACCGCGCTTCTACTTCACACGTCCGGCACCACGGCTCGCCCCAAGATCGTCCCGCTTACGCACCGCCAATTGGCGGCTTCCGCGCACAACATCGCGCAGACGCTGGCACTCTCCAGCGCCGACCGCGGTCTGCATGTCATGCCGCTCTTTCATGTTCACGGGCTGGTCGCGGGGCTGCTCGCGCCGCTTGCGGCGGGGGGCGTGGTTTTCTGCACTGGAGGATTTGACCGGACCGAATTCCCCCGCTGGCTGGTGGACGCCGCACCGACCTGGCTGACCGCTGTCCCGACGATGCTTCAGTCGATCCTCGCGTGGGCGGTCGGCAACCCGGATCACGCGCGCGCGGCAAGGCTTCGCCTCATCCGCTCCTGCTCCGCCGCATTGCCGCCTGCCATCGCCCAAGGGCTTGAAGGCGCGTTCGGCGCACCGGTGATCGAAGCCTATGCGATGACCGAAGCGGCGCACCAGATGACCAGCAATCCCCTGCCCGACCAGCCGCGCAAGTTCGGCAGCGTGGGCAAGGCCGCAGGTCCGGAGGTTACGATCCTCGATGCCGAGGGCAACGAGCTTCCGGCCGGAGAGACGGGCGAGGTCGCCATTCGCGGCGAGAATGTCATGCATGGCTATCGCGACAATCCCGAAGCCAACAGCGCCGCGTTCAGCGGGGGATGGTTCAGGACCGGCGATCTCGGCGCGCTCGATCCCGACGGCTATCTATGGCTGACAGGTCGCGCGAAGGAGATGATCAATCGCGGCGGCGAGAAGATTTCGCCGATCGAGATCGAAAACCGGCTGCTCGAACATCCAGCCGTCGCGCAGGCGGTGGCCTTTGCCATCCCGCACGCCACGCTGGGCGAGGAAGTCGGCGCGGCCGTGGTGCTTCGCGACGACGCGACCTCCGACGATTTGCGGACGTTTCTGCTCGCAGAGTTGTCTTCGTCCAAGGTGCCGCGAGCGATCCAGTTCCTCGACGAGCTGCCCAAGGGCCCCACCGGCAAATTGCGTCGGATCGGTCTGGCGGAGCAGCTGGGCCTTGGTCAGGAGGGCAGCCGACCGGACTTTGCACCGCCCGAGACACCGATGGAGCAGCGGCTCGCAGATTTATGGCAGGAGACGCTGGCAGTCGACGAAATCGGGCTCGACGATGATTTCTTCGATCTCGGGGGCAATTCGATCGCGGCGACCCGGATCGTGACGGTAATTCTGGGCGAACTGGGGGTCACAGTGCCAATTGCGCGCTTCCTCGACTATCCGACCGTGCGTTCGCTCGCGGCCCATGTCACCGAAGCGCGACTGTTGGCGCTCTCTCCCGAAGCGATCGAAGAAATGCTCTCGGCAGTCACAAGTCCGCAAAGCGGGACATGAGTACTCCGAAGGCTACCGATGCGCTTCGCGAACGCCTTGCCGCGCTCTCGCCCGAACAGCGCGCCGCGCTCGAGGCGCGCATGCTGGCGACAGGCACGGGTGCCCCTTCTCCATCGCCAGATGTCGGCGAAAATCCGCGGTTTCCGTTGACCGATGTTCAGCAGGCCTATTGGGCGGGCCGCGGGCCGGATTTCGAATTGGGCGGCGTATCGACCCACAGTTATGCGGAAATCGAGACCCGGGGAATCGATCTGCCGCGTCTCGAAGCTGCATGGAACCGGCTTGTGGCGCGCCACGAAATGCTCCGCGCGGTGATCCACGACGACGGCACGCAAGAAATCCTGGCCGACGTCCCGCATTATGCAATCGCGCTCACGGACCTGAGCAACCGATCGGAGGCAGAAGCCGAAGCCCATTGCGGTTCGGTTCGCGAAGACATGTCGCACCAGCTTTTTGCCTTACATCAATGGCCTGTTTTCGAGATTCGCGCGACCCGGTTCGACGAGTCCCACGTGAGGCTCCACCTGAGTTTCGACGCCATCGTCGCCGACCTTTCCAGCCGCGCAGTGCTGATGCGCGAATGGGCCCTCCTCTATCAGGATCCCGGCTGCGACCTCCCGCCGCTTCCGGGCTCGTTCCAACGTTTCGTGCTCGAAGAGAGGGCCGCGCAATCGTCCGAACGATACGCGCAGGCGCGCGACTATTGGATGGCGCGGATCGACACTCTGCCAGAGACTCCCGCGCTGCCGCTCGGCGACCAGCAGGCGCTCGGCGCGCCGCCGCGCTTTACGCGCCGCAGCGTCCGCATCGACGGGAGTGGATGGCGGCGCCTCGAACAATTCGCGCGCGACATCGGCGTCAGCGCGAGTTGTCTGATGCTCGCTGTCTATGCCGATGTGTTGCGGCTCTGGAGCGCGGATGACGGGTTCACGTTGAACCTCACTCTGTTCAACCGCCCCGCCGACGGCAGCATGTCCGGTGTCGTGGGCGACTTCACCTCGCTCACGCTGCTCGAAGTCGAAGGCAGCGACGGAAGCTTCGAGTCACGCGCTCGCGCGCTCCAGTCGCAGCTCTGGCGCGATCTCGAACATCGCGCATTCAACGGCGTGCAGGTCAGTCGCGCACTGGCACGCAGGCGCGAGCGGGCCGGGGCGGCGCTGATGCCGGTAGTTTTCACCAGTGCACTCGACCTCACGGCCGGGAACCCGCAGGAATGGCCTGGCGAGGAAGGCTTCAGCGTCAGCCAGACCCCGCAGGTGTGGATCGACCTGATCGTGACCCGTTCGGGCGACGGGATCGCCTGTCACTGGAATACGGTCGACGCGCTGTTTCCGCCGGGCATGATCGACGCGATGGTGGCGGCGTTCGAACGGCTGCTCGGGGACCTTGGCACGCTCGCGCTCGGGCCGGACGCGTCGTGGTCCACGATCGCCGCTGCGCTTTTGCCGCCGTCCGATCGGGAACTGCAAGGCGCCGCGAATGCCACTTCGGGCACGCTGCCCTCCCGTCTGCTCCACGAGCCCTGGCGCGATCACCTGTCATCCAGCCGGATCGCCGTGATCGCGAGCGACGCCAGCCTGACCTATGCCGACCTTGCCGAGCGCATGGCCCAGATGGCGGAGCATCTGCGCGCCGCCGGGGCGGGCCCCGGCTCGATCGTGGCGGTCGCGCTGACCAAGGGTTGCGCGCGAGTTGCCGCACCGCTCGCGATACTGGAGACCGGAGCCGCCTATCTGCCGCTGGATCCGGCCTGGCCCGCCGTGCGCATCGGCGAGGCGCTGGCCGATGCCGGGGCGACACTGGTGGTCACCGAGTCGACGGTCGACGCCTCAATCGCATGGCCGACCGGTATTCGGCGGATACAGGCCGACTGCCTCGCGCCCGTCACGCCGCACGCCAGCCCACGCGCCGAGCTGGACCCAACCAGCCTCGCCTATGTGATCTATACCTCCGGGTCGTCGGGCAAGCCGAAGGGCGTGGCGATCGATCATCGCGGCGCGGCGAATACGATCGACGACATCAATGCCCGGTTCGCAGTCGGCCCCGGGGACCGCGTGCTGGCCCTCTCCGCGCTCAGTTTCGATCTGTCGGTCTACGACATATTCGGCGTGCTGGGTGCGGGCGGGACGATCGTCCTGCCCGATCCCGATCGCGCGCTGGACCCGGCGCATTGGGCTTCCCTGATCGACGCGCATGGCGTGACGCTGTGGAACAGCGTCCCCGCTTTCATGGAACTGCTGGTCGAATATGCCGCGATCCACGGTAAGCAATTCCCGTCTCTACGAAACATCCTGCTGAGCGGAGACAGGATCCCGACCGATCTGCCGCGTGCGATTCACGCGATCGCGCCCCATGCCGCCACCACCAGCCTCGGCGGTGCGACCGAGGCGTCGATCTGGTCGATCGCCTATCCGATCGATCCCCGCGATCGGTTCGAAACGAGCATCCCCTACGGCAAGCCGCTCTGCAATCAGCGCTTCCGCGTGGTGGGACCGGGCGGAGTGGACCGTCCGGTATGGGTGCCGGGCGATCTGCTGATCGAAGGAGCCGGGCTCGCCCTTGGCTATTTCAACAATCCAGCCGCGACCGAAGCCGGTTTTTCCGGCGAAGGGGACGAGCGCTTCTACCGAACCGGCGATCGCGGCCGATACCTGCCCGACGGCAATATCGAATTTCTGGGTCGCGACGATGATCAGATCAAGCTGCGGGGATTTCGCATCGAGTTGGGCGAGATCGAGGCAGCGTTGCTTTCGCACCCCGAAGTCAGGGCGGCGGCGGCCACGGTATCCGGGACGGGCACGAGCGGACGCAAGCTGGTCGCTCATGTCGTGCCAAATGGCGAAGCGATTTCGAGCGCGACATTGACCGAGCATCTTCGGACACGCCTGCCCGCGTACATGATCCCTGCCGCGATCGAGCCGATTGCAGCGCTGCCGCTGACGCCCAATGGCAAGATCGATCGCCGGAAATTGCGTGCGCCGAGCGCGGTGGCGGAATCCTCCAGCGCGGCGGTGACCGACAGCGCGCTACTCGCACGAATCAGCGAGCTGGTTCGGGAAATTGCGGGTATCGATGCACCCGCTGACGCCAGCCTGCTCGATCAGGGCATGACATCGGTCGAGGTCATTCGGTTGGTCAATGCGATTGAGGGAGCGTTCGGGGTGCGCCCCGACATCCGCGAATTCTATTCGACCCCGACGATGGACTGGCTTGCCGCAGCCTGCGCTGCCGGAGTCGCCCCGGAGTCCGACGATCCGCCCACGTCCGAACCCTTCAGGCGAGATCAGCCGGGTAATCGGCGCTTGCACAATCCGCCCTCGCCGATTTCGCTCGACGGAGATGTGCCTGAGCCACTCGCGGCAATGCTGGCCGGGCGCCGTTCGGTCCGGCGCTTCACCCTGCGCCCGGTCCCTTCAGCCTCACTTGCGGGGCTGCTCGCAGCGTTGAGGCCCACGGAAAACGGCTGGCCCTATGGCTCGGCGGGCGATTGCTACGCGGTCCAGACCTATCTGTTTGCAAGACCAGGGCGGATCACCGACCTTGCTGGAGGCGGCTATTACTACGATCCCGTCGAACACAGTCTGCAATTGCTGGGAGCATGCCCCCACCTGCGACCGGAAGCCTTCGCGCCTCAGAATGCCCAGATCTTCGCCGAGGCCGGATTTGCCGTAGTGCTTGCGGCGGACATGCGGGCGATCGAGGCGCGATATGGCGATCGCAGTTCCCGATTTGCCGCGATCGAAGCGGGTCTGATGACCCAACTTCTGGAGCTGGCAGCGCCCACCCTCAGGCTCGGGCTCTGCCAACTTGGCGGGGTTGATACTGCGGCGGCTGCGTCTGCGTTCGAGCTTGGGCCAGATCACCGCGTGTTGCACGTGCTCGCTGGCGGCGAACCCGATGGCAACGCGAGCGAGGGAGCAAGCTTGCTGGACGAGCATGCCCGACTGCTGAGGATGATCGAACGGGTCGAGCGGCTGAGCGAAGGCGAAGCCCAATCGCTGCTCGACGGGGAACGTGGCGATGGATGATCTTTCGGCACGTATTGGCCGGCTCGGCCAAGCGCAGGCAGCTTTGCTCGATGCGATGTTGAGCGAGGCCGCTGGCCCGATCCCTGCCGGCACCTATTGCCCGCGCGCGGTCATGATCCGCCCGGGCGGGGACGAGCCGCCGCTGTTTTTCGTCCACGGCTCCGGTGGACGCGTGTTGTTCCTGCATGCGCTCGGTCGTGCCCTGCCCGCCAGCCTCGGCCTCTGGGGGCTGGAGGCTGGAATTGCGAATGGCCCGGCCGGTCAAGGCTCCGGCGATGCGATCGACCGATACGTCGCGGCGCTCCGCGAGGTTCAGCCGCGCGGGCCCTACCGGCTCGGCGGATATAGTGCGGGTGCCCTGATCGCGTTCGAGATGACGCGACGGCTGGAGAAAGCCGGTGAGCATGTCGCCGCACTGCTGTTCGTCGATCCGATCGCGCCGCCGCAACTTGCAGATGCCCGACCTGCGCGGCGGGAGCTCACCCGACGCCTCGAACTGGCGCGGCTGGCCGGGGTGACGCCGCTGAGTTCCGAATTCGCGATGATCAGCCGGGTCGATCATGAGATTTCCATGATTGCCCAGGCTTTCCGCCCAAAAGCGGTCGCTGCTCCGCTGTCGGTCATTCGCGCCTCCATCGGGGACGACGCCCTGTCACCCGAGGGTCTCGACGCGTGGGCGGGACTGGCCAAGGCCATGGTCTCCGCAATAGTCGAGGCCGACCATTTCAGTATCGTCCGCGAACCCGCCATCGCCCATGTCGCCGCGCTGATCGCTGCCTGGATTGCCGATGCCGATCCTCGCTGACGGCGTGGTTGCCTCTCACCTGCTGCGCGAACTCCTGCCGTTTCCCGGTCTGGCAGCGTATGAGATTTGCGATTTCGAGAGAGCGCCGCCCCTGCATCCCGACGAGCGGCTATTCATCGCCAAGGCGGCTCAGCGCCGGATCGAGGAGTTCACGGCCGGGCGCGCCTGTGCCCGCCGCGCGCTCGCCGATCTCGGTCATCCGGACTTCGCGGTGCGCGTCGGTGCGGACCGTGGCCCGATCTGGCCGCCCGGAATTGTCGGCAGCATTACCCATTGCAACGGCTTCTGCGGCGCAGTGGCCGTGGACGAGTCCGTCTGCCTGGGCGTCGGAATCGATGCCGAGCGAACCGGAGCGCTGAATGCGGACGAACAGGACGTTTTCTGCACGCCGATCGAGCGCGAATGGCTGGAACAGCTCGAGCCGGACGGCAGAGCGCGCGCCGCGACATTGCTGTTCAGCGCGAAGGAGGCCTTTCTGAAGGCGCAGGCACCGCTGACCCGGCGGGTGCCCGATTTTCGCGAGATCGAGATCGAGGTTGGGCGCGGCGTATTCCGGGTTCGGCCCAACGCCCGCCACGTCCGTGAAGTGAACCCGAACCTGCTGGTTCACGGCCGCTATAAATGGAAGCAGGACCTGGTGTTCTGCGCTATCGGCCTGCCCGCCGAAGGGAAAAAAGGGATCCCGAATGATTGAAGTTACCGATCGCACGGGCGCGCTCGTCGCGGCGATCCTGCTGCTCACGCCCGCCATGGCTCGGGCGCAGAGCGAGGACGATCAGATCGTCGTCACCGCGACGCGCGATGCCACTACGCGGGAAGTGCCGGAAAGCGTGACCATTCTCTCCGCGGATCAAATTCGCGCGACACCCGCCAAATCGCTCGACGACATTCTCCGCGCCGTACCCTCGGTAAACCTTCCGGCCGCATCCTCCTCGCTGGTCAACCCGGCGCTGAGCACCGCATCGATGCGCGGGTTGGGAGGCAGCCGGGCGCTGATCCTGCTGGACGGAGTGCCGCTGAACGATCCCTTCTTCGGCTATGTCCAGTGGAGCCAGGTACCGCTCGAAAGCGTGGACCGCGTCGAAATCGTACGCGGCGGCAATTCCGCTCTCTGGGGCAATTACGCGATGGGCGGCGTGATCAACGTCATCAGTCGCGCACCGGACGCGGAGCGTTTCGCGCTCTCGGGTGGCGGCGGCAGCTTCGGCACATGGCGCGGCGATGGCTATGCGGCGATCCAGCCGACCGACAAGCTGGGCCTCAGCCTTTCCGCATCCGCAAACCATACCGATGGCTACATCGCCGTCCGCCCCCAGGATCGAACCGCGATCACCGTACCGAACAAATTCGACGCATTCAGTGTTCGCGGCGCGCTTCGGTACGATCTGGACCCCACGCTATCGGTGTCGGCGTGGTCGAGCTACCATGAGGTCGCCCAGACCCTGCGCACGCCGCTCAATACCAACCGCCAGCGGCTCTGGTACCTCGCAGGAGACATAACCAAGGATTTCGGATCGAGTTCGCTGACCGCGACGATGTTTCGGGTCGGCTCCCACTATGTCATCGACAATGTCGATGCCCGGCCGGGGTTTCCGGCAGGCACCAGCGAATATGTCCAGAACCGGCATAGGACGCCAGCGACGAACTCCGGCGCCTCGCTCACCTGGTCGCATCGCGGTGACGGGGTCCTGCGCCTGCTGTCGATCGGCGCCGACTACCAACGGATCCTGGGAAGCGATACGGCGCTGATCTACAGCCCGGCCTACGCGCTGCTTCGCATCGACACCGGTCGCGGCAAGCAGGAGTTCGCAGGCACATTCATGCAGGTCGACCTCGTGCCTTTCGAGGGGCTCGAGCTGCTCGCAAGCGGTCGTTATCAGCATTACCGCAGCTTTGACGGTTTCGACGGCTCCCCCACGCAATTGGGAAACGTCCCCGCCAAGCAAAAGTCGAGCTTCGATCCGCGCGTCTCGCTGCGCTACACCGTTTCACCCAATCTTGCGTTTCGTGCCGGTGCCAACAGCGCGTTCCGCGCACCAGCGCTGAACGAGCTCTATCGCTCTTTCACCACGCGCGTCGCGGTGGTCAGAAGCAACGCCGCGCTTGAGCCAGAGTCCCTTTCCGGCTGGGAAGCCGGTGTGGATCTGAATTTCACCAATCTGCGCGTGCAGGCCACATATTACGACAGCACGATCAAGGACCTGATCACCACCCGCCGGCTGGTTGCGGGGGAATTGCCGACGGGCTTTGTCGGCGGCACGCTGGCAATCAATGCCGGGCGGGCGCGGGCCAGAGGCGTGGAGGGAGAGGCGAGCCTTCGCTTCACCCCGCGCCTTTCCGCGGCAGTGGGCTATACCTATGCCGATAGCGTGATCACACAGAATCCCGCTGAACCCGCCAGCGTGGGCCTGCAGCTTGGCGGCGTTCCCCGCCATTCCGCCTCTGCGCGCGTCGATTATACAGCCCCCGGGCGCTTCCAAGTCGGCGCCCGGTTGCGGTGGCATGATCAATACTATTCGGACAATCTCCATCGACTGCCGATCGATGAACAGTTCACGGCGGATCTCAGCGCATCAGTCCGCCTCTCCCCCAGGCTCGAAGCATTCGGACAGGTTGAAAACCTGTTCGATCAAGTCGGGGTGGTCGACAACTCCGGCAAATCGGTAGCCCAGCTCGGAACCCCCAGAACCGCCTATGGCGGCCTGCGTCTTACCTATTGAGGCCACCGAACAGATGCCCCAGCGCGCCGCAACCGGGGTCGCTTTGTGACTGCAATTCTATCGATGGTGCAGGTACGCCAGAACTCTGTCGGGCGGTAGTCGTAGCAGCGAACTATGCCGTTTCGCGTGCAGGTTCTGACCCGATCACCTCCTGACCGCGACCGACACCGGGCACAGACTGTCTCAATCTCCGCGGGGCCGAGGAACGAAAGCCCCCAACTCACGAACACGAGGCGGCAACGGAAATCCCGTCACCCTGACGTTCCCAGCACTCAGCCAGGCGTGACCATCGATCGCACGAACGTCACCCTTCGCAGCCCCGAACCGCATGACACTGTCGATTCCGCGGCGCGAAAGCATCGCCTGCGCCGCCATCGCCTGTTGCAGACACACAGCGCGAAACGGCATCCAGGGCGCCGATGCCCGCACCGCCCAGCCGATCGCCCGAACCCGATCGCGCTGACGCTGATCAAATTCGGTCGGCGCCGTGCGCGGATCGTCGGGCGGCACGAAGTCCCCAAATCGGCGCGAGAACCGGCCAAACGGGACCAACTGCGACGTAAGACTGGCGACAAAAAGGCTCCAGACCGCTTCGACGACGAGCAACTGCTTGCGCGGGCCGGCCCCGGCCAGTCGGTACATCTTATGTAGGATCGTTATTGCCACACGGCCTCGAATCGCATTCGACAAGTCCGTGGAATGCGAAATCGCTTTGCACCGACGAGCCGGAAATCTGAAACCCCTTCATCGCCAGTTGCTTACCGGTGCAAGGCGTCGGCAGCAACGGCGATCCGATGCCTTGGCACTCGCGGAGCCTCGTCCTGCACCACCGCTTATCGGCACCATATCGGCGCAGCCGACCTTCGAGCGCCCGATAGAGAAACTCTGCCTGAAAACTCAACGGCCGGGCACTGGCGTATCTCGGCGAATCCTCCTAGGCAATTTGCCATGCACAAGCCGCCTAGCCTGCCCTGGCCCGGCCTGATGATCGCCGCTGCCAGCGCCGCCTTGCTGGGACTGGCGGGAGTCGCCGCCCCGTACGCGTTGGCGATATGGGTGGTCTGGTCGCTGACGCTGCTGATCAGTCAGCCGCAGGAGCCGCTGGTGATTGCCGACCAGCGGTCCGAGGGCCTTTCGAGCGAAAATCTCACAGCGATGATCGAGAGGGCGCATTCGCCGCTGCTGCTGGTCGACCGCAAGCGCGTGGTGATCGCGAACGCGTCGGCCCGCGCCGTGCTGGGAATGCACGTGATCGGCCAGGACGTGCGCGTCGCGATCCGCCATCCGCGCGCCATCGCTCTTATGAACGCGGACCACCACGGCGAGGCTATCGTCACCGGGCTGGTCCGTCGCAAGGACGTGTGGCGGGTGAGCCGCTTTGCGGTCGACGAGCGGATATCGGTGATCGAACTGGTCTCCAAGACCGCCGAATCGGACGTCAGCCGCGCGCACACCGATTTCGTCGCCAATGCCAGCCACGAACTGCGCACGCCGCTTTCCTCGATCATCGGTTACGTCGAAACGCTGAGCGAACATCCCGAGGACATCGACACCGACACTGCGCGCAAGTTTCTCGACACGATCCAGCGTGAGGCGCGGCGGCTGCAGAATCTGGTCAGCGATCTCATGTCGCTCTCGCGCGTCGAGGCGGAAAAGCACGACCGCCCCGATTCGCCGGTCGCGCTCAACCAGCTGGTCGAGCGTGCCGCGCGCGAGGGTGCGGGCGCGGACCGGGCAGAGCGCGTGCATTACGAGGATTCCGGCGAATTCGAGGTGCTGGGCGACCCGCAGCAGCTCGAACAGCTGGTTCGCAATCTGGTCGACAACGCTCTCAAATACGGGCGGCCGGGTACGCCGGTGCAAGTTCGGCTGAGCGAATCGGCGCTGGGCGAAGCGAAGATCGAGGTGGAGGATCGCGGCGAAGGGATCGAACCCGAACATCTGCCGCATCTCACGCGCCGCTTTTATCGCACCGATCCGGGTCGCAGCCGCCTGTCGGGGGGCACGGGTCTGGGCCTCGCGATCGTCAAACACATCGTCGAACGCCATCACGGCAGGCTCGATATTCACAGCGAAGTGGGCCATGGGACCACGGTTACCGTGCGTCTGCCGCGCGGCGGCATCCAGAGACCGTTGCCCCCGCCCCCGTCTTCCGAAACCACGCAAGAGGCGCCGCAGCAGGCACCGGAAGGACACACACCGCCACTCGTGTGAGCGAATGTCATCAACCTGCCACATAGTTTCAACAACGCGGGGCTTCGTTAGCTTTCCAAGCCGCTCTTCACACGATTATGGACACCCCGGGCGTCGATTGCGCAGCAACGATCGCCCGCTCGAAGATTGAGGGAAACCGCCCACCGTATGTCTCCCGCATTTCTCTTCCTGCTTGCGCTCGGTCTCGGGCTGGCCGGGTGGCTCGCCGGACGCGCGAAGGCGCGGGCGTTCACGCGCGTCAACGAACCGCGCAAGGTCGCCGCGCGGCCCGGTTACCACGCGTGGTACGTCGCGATCTGGGTCGCGCTGCCGCTGGCGCTGTTTGCCGTGGTGTGGAGCATCCTGTCGCCAATCCTGGTCGAGCAATGGGTGCTCGCCTCCCCCGCCGGGCAGGAATTGCCCACCTTTGGCTTCCAGCGGCAAACCATGCTGGCGGAAGCGCGCGCGGCTGCCAGCGGCCACGCGGCGGGCGTGTTCAACCCCGATGCACAGGGCCTGGTCGAGCCGTTCCGCGAGGCGCAGCAGTTCTACAGCCTGATCGGTCTGGGGCTGGCGTTGGCGATGGCAGTGATCCTCGGCCTGTGGGCCTATACGCGGCTGAAGCCCGCCTTCGTCGCGCGGGTGAAGGTGGAACGCGCCGTGCTGGGCGTGCTGCTGGTCGCCTCGCTGGTCGCGATCCTCACCACCTTCGGCATTCTCGCCAGCCTGGTGTTCGAGACGGTCCGGTTCTTCGGAATGGTCTCGCCGATCGATTTCCTCTTCGGGCTGAGCTGGAACCCAGATCCAATGTCGAACCCTGCGGCGGTTCAGGGTGACCGCTATGGCGCGGTGCCGCTGTTCTGGGGCACGATCTTCATCGGTGCGATCATCGCCATGATCGTGGCGATCCCGCTCGGCATGATGAGCGCGATCTACCTGACCCAGTATGCCAGCCCCCGCTGGCGCAAGATCATCAAGCCCGCGCTGGAGATCCTCGCCGGGGTGCCGACCGTGGTTTACGGCTATTTCGCCGCGCTGACCGTGGCGCCGTCGATCCGCGATGCGGCGCAGGCGGTGGGCATCGCCAATGCCTCGTCGGAAAGCGCGCTCGCGGCGGGCCTCGTGATGGGGGTGATGATCATCCCCTTCGTCTCCTCGATGGCCGACGATTCGATCGCCGCCGTTCCCGCCGCGATGCGCGACGGCAGCCTGGCGATGGGCGCGACTCAGTCCGAAACGATCAAGAAGGTGCTGATCCCAGCTGCCCTGCCCGGCATCGTGGGGGGCATCATGCTCGCGGTCAGCCGCGCGATAGGCGAGACAATGATCGTGGTGATGGCGGCCAGCACCGCCGCCAACCTGAGCGCCAATCCGCTCGAATCGATGACCACCGTGACGGTTCAGATCGTCGCGCTGCTGACGGGCGAAGGCAGCTTCGACCACCCTGCGACGCTGGGCGCATTCGCGCTGGGCTTCGTCCTCTTCATGGTCACGCTGCTGCTGAACTTCATCGCGCTGCGCGTCGTGAAACGCTTCCGGGAGGCGTATGAGTAATGAGTGATCCGGACATCATCGACCGCGCACCATCGCACCGGACCGACGCTTTCGAGAAGCGCCTCAAGAAGCGGTACGCGCAGGAACGGCGCTTCAAGCTGTTCGGGCTGTTCGCGATCCTGTTCTCGATCGCGATCCTGTTCGTGCTGCTGGGCAACATGACGCTCAACGGCATTGGCGGCTTCCAGCGCGCGGAGCTGGAGGTGCCGATCGACTTCGCGCAATCGGGCCTCGCGGGCGATCCTGCGACGCTTGCCGAACCGAACGGGGTTCAACTGCTGGAGATGCAGGGTCTGCCTCAGGTGGTCGAATTCGCGGCCCAGCAACATATTGGCGAAGCCGGTGCGCAGGGGCTGAACGATCACGCCTGGCGAGAGGTGGCGGAGGCGGTGCGTGCCGACCCCGCGCTGCTGCAACAGCAAGCGACGTTCTGGCTCCCGGCGAGCAGCGATCTGGCGATGGGAATGGACGGCGAAGGTTCGCCCGAAATGCGCTCGCTTGCGGATCGGCTGGAGCAGCAGGGGACGCTTGAAAAGCGGTTCGACTGGGGCTTCCTGACCCGCTCCGACGCGACCGACCCGCAGCAGGTCGGCGTGTGGGGGGCGCTCAAGGGTTCGGTCCTGACGATGATCGTCACGCTGGTCCTCGCATTCCCGATCGGCGTGCTCGCAGCGCTCTATCTGGAAGAATACGCCCCGAAGAACCGCTGGACCGAGATTATCGAGGTCTCGATCAACAATCTGGCCGCGGTGCCTTCGATCATCTTCGGCCTGCTGGGCCTCGCGGTGTTCCTGGCGATCTTCCCCAATATGCGTTCGGCGCCGCTGATCGGCGGGATGACGCTGGCGCTGATGACAATGCCGGTGATCGTGATTTCGGGCCGCAACGCGATCAAGGCGGTCCCGCCTTCGATCCGCGACGGCGCGCTGGCGGTCGGTGCATCGCCGGTGCAGGTGGTGTTCCACCATGTCCTGCCGCTTGCACTGCCCGGCATCCTCACCGGCACCATCATCGGCATGGCCCGCGCACTGGGCGAAACCGCTCCGCTGCTGCTGATCGGCATGCGTGCCTTCGTGGCGACCCCGCCCGACGGCTTCACCTCGCCCTCCACCGTGCTGCCGGTGCAGATCTTCCTGTGGTCGGATGAAATCGACCGCGGCTTCATCGAACGGACCAGCGCCGCGATTATCGTGCTGCTGCTGTTCCTGCTCGTCATGAACGCCCTCGCCATTTACCTGCGCAACAAGTTCGAGAAAACCTGGTGACCGTACTTCACGACATGGAAGAAACCGCCGAACCGAAGATGCGCGCGCGCGACGTCTCGGTCTTCTACGGTGACAAGAAGGCGATCGACGATGTCTCGATCGACATCCCGACCAAGTATGTCACCGCCTTCATCGGCCCCTCGGGGTGCGGGAAGTCGACCTTCCTGCGCACGCTCAACCGCATGAACGACACGATTTCCTCGGCCCGGGTCGAAGGGAATATCGAGCTCGACGGGGAAGACATCTACTCCAGCGGAATGGACGTGGTGCAGCTGCGTGCGCGGGTCGGGATGGTGTTCCAGAAGCCCAACCCCTTCCCCAAATCGATCTACGACAACATCGCCTACGGCCCCAAGATTCACGGGATCGCGCAGAGCAAGGCCGAACTGGATGAGATCGTCGAACGATCGCTCCAGCGGGCAGGCCTGTGGAACGAGGTCAAGGAACGGCTCGGCGAATCGGGCACCGCGCTGTCGGGCGGGCAGCAGCAGCGGCTGTGCATCGCGCGTGCGATCGCGGTCGACCCCGAAGTGATCCTGATGGACGAGCCCGCCTCCGCGCTCGACCCCATCGCCACCGCCAAGATCGAGGAACTGATCGACGAACTGGCGGGGCGGTACGCGATCGTGATCGTCACTCACTCGATGCAGCAGGCCGCGCGCGTCAGCCAGCGGACGGCCTTCTTCCACCTTGGTAAGATGGTCGAATACGGGCCGACCGACCAGATCTTCACCAACCCGCTCGAAGAACGCACCAAAGACTATATCACCGGACGCTACGGATGAATGCTGAGCACACAGTCAAGGCGTTCGACGAGGACATCACCCGCCTGCGCGGCCTCATCACCGAGATGGGCGGGCTGGCCGAGGTCGCGATCGAACAGGCGCTCGATGCGCTGATCCGGGGCGACGAAGAGCTCGCCGAACGGATCGTCGCCGACGACCGCAGGCTCGATACGCTGGAGACCGAGGTAGACCGGCTGGCGGTGCGGATCATCGCGCTGCGCGCGCCGATGGCGGACGACCTGCGCGAAGTGATCGCCGCGCTGAAGATTGCGGGCGTGGTCGAGCGGATCGGCGACTACGCCAAGAACATCGCCAAGCGGGTCGGCCGGATCGAGGGGCGCACGCGGTTCGAGCCGCTCACGCTGCTGCCCGCGATGGCCGATGTGGCGGCGGAAATGGTGCACGACGTGCTCACCGCCTACGCCGCGCGCGACCCCTCTCTGGCGCTCGAAGTGATTGCCACGGACGAAAAGGTGGACGCCTTCTACAACTCGATTTTCCGTAATCTTGTCAGCCACATGGTCGAAAACCCTGCGACCATTTCGAGCGCGGCACAGCTGCTGTTCGTCGCACGCAATATCGAGCGGATCGGCGACCACGCCACCAACGTGGCCGAAATGGTCTATTACGCGGCGACGGGCGATTACCCGCTCGACGACGACAGTTGACTCAATGTCGGCATATCTTAACAGGCTGGAGAGCCAGCGAATTGCGAGACTTCCAGTGCCTTCAGCAAAGCTGATCCTAGTCGAAGACGATCCGGCGCTTGCCGAACTGCTCGAATTCCGTTTCGCGAACGAGGGCTATCAGGTCCGCGTCACCGCCGATGGCGACGAAGCGCTGCTGATGGCGAGCGAAGATGTGCCCGACCTGATCATCCTCGACTGGATGATCGAGGGCACCAGCGGGATCGAGGTCTGCCGCAGGCTGCGGCGCGACAAGGAAACCGCACATGTCCCGATCATCATGCTCACCGCGCGCGAGGCGGAGGATGACCGGATTCGCGGGCTCGAGACGGGCGCCGACGATTATCTGACCAAGCCTTTCAGCCCGCGCGAGCTGCTCGCCCGCGTGGCCGCAGTGATGCGCCGCATCCGGCCCGCACTGGCTGGCGAAGCGATCGAAGTGGGCGATATCCGCCTCGATCCGGTGGCGCACAGGGTCGAACGGCGCGGTCGCAGCCTGCAATTGGGCCCGACCGAGTACCGCCTGCTCAAGTTCTTCATGGAAAGCCCGGGCCGCGTTTTCAGCCGGGGGCAGCTGCTCGACGGCGTGTGGGGCACCGGCAGCGATATCGAGTTGCGCACAGTCGATGTGCACATCAGGCGGCTGCGCAAGGCGCTGGAGGTGGAAGGCGCGACCGACCCGATCCGCACCGTGCGGTCCGCTGGATACGCGCTCGAAGCGGTCTAGCCTGCCGCGTGGTGTGGAGGTCCATCGCCGCCGCACCATATCCATGACAGCGGGGACTCTTGCACTGTCACCCTTCGAGGGGCCGGTCTGGCGCCTGCTGGCAGCCAGCGTGGCCGAACAGGCACCCTTGGCACCCGCCGCAGCGCCCGAAGGGCGTTTCCACCATTCGGGCCAGACCGCGATCTATGCCTCGCTGAGCATCCTCGGCACGCGGGTCGCAATCCAGCGCTATCTTTTGGACGAGGTGCCGCGCGTGCTCGTGCCCATGTGGCTGAGCGCGGCGCGCGTGGCCGATAGGCGGGGCGAACGCGCGGCATCGGTCGTGTGGCAGGATATCAGGGCCGCAGGAGATCCTTCGCCCACCTGGAGCTTCTCCGATGCGGCGAGGCAGGCGGGGGCGCAGGCGATGCTCTATTCGTCGCGCTCGCGACCAGAACTGGCACACGTCGTCGTGTTCGATCCGCAGTGTCTGCGCTGCGTGGGTCCCGCTACCGCGTTCACGCCCTAGGCGGACAGCGTCTCACCGGCACACGCCGCCCATGCCGCGTGGCTCCTGGTCGAGATGGAAGTGATCACGATGGGCAGCGTTGTATTCGGGCGATAGCACTGTGCCGAAAACCCCGCAGGCACCATCGCGCACGCGGCGCAGGAAGCGGGCAGCATCGTCGCGATCCCCGCCCTCGCCCTGCCAGTCATTGACCAATGAGATGCGCGTGCCGTCCGCCAGCACGAAGCCTGCGATGTCGATCGCATTGCCGGTGGCGTGCTCGCTCCACGGGCCTTCATCGCGGCCATAGAGGCGGCGGCAGGAGAAGCTGCCGAAATGCTCGATCCGCGCGACCTCCTGCCCAAAGATTTCCTGAGCCGCTGGCTGCACGCTGTCTCGCCGCCAGATTTCGAGCGCGGCGGCCATCGCGCAGGTCGTGTCGGGCCGGTCGCCCGCGTAGGGAAAATCGCTCAGCAGCGTACGGCTCTCGCGCAGGCATGGCGCTTCGCCCGCAGGGTCGAGCGACACGAACGCGACCTCGCTCCGCTTCAGCACCGCGCGGCATTGGGCGGGATCGTCACGCAGCGCGGCGATCTTGGAGCGGGTTGCCCAGCCCGGTTCGTCGCGCAGGTCGAGCGGCGCCCACGGGTTGCTGCCGGGGTGCTCGGCAAGCCAGGCGCGCGCGGCCACCAACACGGCGAACAGCATCAGCAGCGCGATCACGCGCCGGTCGCGGCTGAGGCTGGCGAGCGGTCGCAGGACACGCGCAAGCCTTCTGAGCCGTCCGAAATCGTGGGGTGTGCGGGGCATCCTCAATGAAAGTCGCGCGACTTGGGAATGATCCTGACATTGCGCGGGTGCCCGCCGGTATTGGGCAATTCATCGATCAGGTCGCGAGGGCGGATCGCGCCTTCATGGACGGGATCGTCTGCCCCCTCACGCAGGTCATCGCGCGGATTGATCTTCCCGCTCGGCAGCGGGTTGTTGACGTGGTCGGCCCGCGCCAGCTGGTAGTTCAGTTCGTCGTCGGACAGTCGCGCAAGCATGTGCGTCGCGTCGGTCATGTGCTGGGCGATGACGTGGATCACCTCGTCGTCGTACTCGACCCGCCCACGCACCTCCATCAGCCGCGCGCCCATCACCACCTTGCGCTGCTTTTCCTTGAGATCGGGCCACACGACCAGGTTCACCACCCCCGTCTCGTCCTCCAGCGTGATGAAGCATACGCCCTTGGCGCTGCCCGGCCGCTGACGGATCAGCACCACCCCTGCCACCTGCACCATGCTGCGAAATTTCCGCTCGCGCAGATCTGACGCGCGCACGAAGCCGCGCTCGGCGAGCCCGGCGCGCAGGAAGGCCATCGGGTGCGCCTTCAGGCTGAGCCGGGTGGTCTGGTAATCGGCGACGACTTCTTCGGAGAGCGGCATGGTGGGCAAGCGGGTCTGCGCCTTCTCCGCCCCCTCATCGCGCTCCGCCGCCGCGCGGAACAGCGGCAGGTCGGGCGCGGCGATCAGGCTGCGCGCGTCCCACAGCGCCTGCCGGCGTGGCAGGTTCAACGACTGGAAGGCATCGGCGCTGGCGAGCCGCTCGATATGGCTGGGGGCAAGCCTCGCCCGATCGCGCAGTTCGGCAACGTCGCGATAGGGGCCGCGCTCGGCCCGCTCCGCGACCAGCTGCGCCGCGACATGCTCGGGCAAGCCGTCGATCTGCCGCAGGCCGAGGCGCAGGGCGATGTGGCGGTCGAGGCGGCCTTCGTCTCCTCCCTCGTTCCTTGTTTCGTCATCCCCGCGCAGGCGGGGATCCAGATAAGAGTCGCGGCCTTCGGATAGGGTATCTGGGCCCCTGCCTGCGCAGGGGCGACGAACTGCATTTGTGGCAGGCTCGCTCCGCAAGTCCTCCAACGTACAATCCCAGTCCGAAGCGTTCACATCCGCCGGCAGCACCGCGACACCATGCTCCGCCGCGTCCCGCACGATTTGTGCGGGCGCGTAGAAGCCCATCGGCTGCGAATTGAGCAGCGCGCACGCGAAGGCCACCGGATAGTGGCACTTAAGCCAGCTGGAAACGTACACCAGGTGCGCAAAGCTGGCCGCGTGGCTTTCCGGAAAGCCGTATTCCCCGAAACCCTTGATCTGGTCGAAGCAGCGCTGGGAGAAGTCGGGGTCGTAGCCGCGCTCTATCATGCGCCCGACCATCATTTCCTCATGCGCGTGCACCATTCCCCGGCTGCGGAAGGTAGCCATCGCCCGGCGCAAGCGGTTGGCCTCTGCCGGAGAGAACTTGGCCGCATCGATGGCGATTTTCATCGCCTGTTCCTGAAAGATCGGGACACCGAAAGTGCGCCCCAGGATCGAGGAAAGCTCGTCGGGTGGGCCGTGCTCGGGCGCCGGGGCAGGAAGCTGGAAATCGGTCTTTCCCGCGCGCGCCAATCGCCGCTGCTTGAGATAGGGGTGGACCATATCGCCCTGGATCGGACCGGGGCGCACGATCGCGACCTGCACCACCAGATCGTAGAATTTGCGCGGCTGCAGGCGCGGCAACATGTTCATCTGCGCGCGACTTTCGACTTGAAACACGCCGAGCGAATCGCCCTTGCACAGCATGTCGTAAACCGCCGGATCCTCCTGCGGGACGGTGGCGAGCGTCAGCGGCCGGTCGTAATGATCCTCAAGCAGATCGAGGCACTTGCGAATGCAGGTCAGCATCCCAAGCGCGAGCACATCGACCTTGAAGATGCCAAGATCGTCAATGTCGTCCTTGTCCCACTCGATGAAACTGCGATCGGGCATTGCGCCATTGCCGATCGGCACGGTCTCGGTCAGCAATCCGTCTGTGAGGATGAAACCGCCGACATGCTGGCTAAGATGCCTTGGCATTCCAATCATTTGGCTAGTGAGCGTGAGAACGCGCCTCAGGTGCGGGTCGGTAATATCCATACCCGTTTCCGCCACATGATCCTCACCGATCTCACGCCCCCAGCCACCCCACACGGTGCGTGCGAGCGATGCGGTGACATCTTCCGACAGGCCCATGGCCTTGCCCACCTCGCGGATCGCCATGCGCGGGCGATAGTGAATCACCGTGGCGCACAGCCCGGCGCGGTGCCGCCCATACTCCCTGTAAATGTGCTGGATGACTTCCTCACGCCGCTCATGCTCGAAATCGACGTCAATATCGGGCGGCTCGCTGCGCTCTTCGGAGAGAAACCGGTCGAATAGCAACTGGTGCTCGGCAGGGTCGACGCTCGTAATGCCGAGGCAAAAGCATACGGCTGAATTGGCTGCGCTGCCGCGCCCCTGGCACAGGATCGGGGGCGTCTGGCTGCGCGCAAAATCGACGATTTCCTTGATGGTAAGGAAATAGGGGGCGAGATCGAGCTTGCCGATCAGCTCCAACTCGTACTCAATCGCGACCTTAACTTTGGCAGTTACCTCATTGGAATAGCGCCAGTTTGCACCCTCCCACGTCTGCTGCTCCAGATATCGCTGCGGGGTCATTCCGTCGGGATAAGCACGCTTCGGGTACTCGTACTTCAGATCTTCCAGACTGAAGGTGCAGGCATCGGCGATTTCGCGTGACGTCATGATGGCATGGGGCCAGCGTGCGAACAGACGGACCATGTCTGCGGGCGATTTCAGGTGCCGCTCGGCATTGGGGTGAAGCAGGTGGCCGGCGGCTTCGACGGTCGTCTTGTGGTGGATTGCCGTCATGACGTCATTGAGAGGGCGGCGTTCTGGCGCGTGGTAGTGCACATCGTTGGTGGCGAGCAGCGACAGGCCGTGCGCGCGCGCCATGGCGTCGAGCCGGTCGATCCGCGCGATATCGTCGCCGCGATAGAGGTAAGCAGCGGCAAGGTGGCGCAGCGTCGGCAATTGCGCGGTCAGGTGCGGGATGATGTTGGAAAAGGGAACCTTCAGCTCAACCCTGTCGTCACCCCGGCCTCCGAGCCGGGGTCCCGCTTCTTCTGCGTCGATATCGGAAGAAAAGCGGGATCCCGGATCAAGTCCGGGATGACGGAAAGGGATGACATTGCTCGGCACCGCAATCGTGAACTGGGCATCCAGATCGTCGGGCGGCAGCAGGATCAGCTGCACATCCTCGCTGTGCGCGGAGAGCATCGTAAGGTCGATCTCGCACACGCCCTTGTCCTGCCACTCGCCCGAAAGCGTCTGCATCCGCCCTTGGCTGATCAGGCGGCACAGGTGCCCGTAGGCGGCGCGGGTCTTCGGGTAGGCGAGGAATGCGAGGCCCTCGACCGTCTCGATCCGCGTGCCGATCAGCGGGCGCAGCTTGAGCGTCTTCGCCTCGGTATGCATGCGGACCACGCCCGCCATCGTGTTGGCATCGGCAATGCCGAGCGCGTCGTAGCCGAGCATTCGTGCGGTGGTAACAAGGTCGACCGCATCCGAACTGCCGCGCAGGAAGCTGAAGCAGGAGACGAGGCCGAGCTCCACAAAGGGCGCGCGTGGCGGCGGATCGATTCCCTCGGGGTCGATCTCTATCCGGCGCTTGTCGGGGGTGAGTGGTGCCTCGGGCACTGCCGTACCCTCGCGTCATCCCTGCACAGGCAGGGATCCATCCACCCTCGCCGATCGGCGAAAGGTTAGCTGGACCCCCGCCTTCGCGGGGGTGACGGGTTGATCTGCGGAGGTGACGGGATAGAGGAAGTTTCTCACTGCTCGGCCAGCTCCGCCAACCGCGCCCGTACCGCCGCAAGATCGGCATCGAACAGCGCGGCCTGCTTGTCCCGCGCCTCGCCATCGAGGCGCAGGAGGTAGGAGGGGTGCGCGGTGACCCACAGCTCGCTGTCGTCTTCCAGCGCGATCGGTGCCCCGCGTACCTTGGAAATACTCACCGTCTTGCCCAGCAGCCCGCGCGCCGCGCTGGCGCCCATCGCGAGCACCAGCTTCGGCTTCACCAGCTCACGCTCGCCCTCGATCCACCAGCGGCAGGTGTCGATCTCCTTCGCAGTGGGCGACTGGTGCAGCCGCCTTTTACCCCTCATCGTGAACTTGAAATGCTTCACCGCATTGGTGACGTAGGCGGCACCGCGGTCGATCCCGGCACGTTCCAGATGCATGTCGAGCAGCTGTCCGGCGGGGCCGACGAAGGGTCGCCCTTCCTGATCCTCGACATCGCCCGGCTGTTCGCCGACGATCATCAGCGCCGCATCGAAAGGCCCCTCGCCCATCACCGCCCGGTTATCGAGGCAGCCGATCGGGCACTTGCGGCACGCCTGAATGGCCTCGCCGATCCCCTCCAGGCTTTCGGGACGTACGCCGTCATCGCGTTCCCCCGCCGCCACCATTTCACTTTCCCGCTGCTGTGCGCCTGCGATCAGCTCCGGAATGAGCGCAGCCTCGGGCAGGTTCTTCCAGTATTTGCGCGGCATTTCGGAGAGCATCGCTCCCACTTTCAGCCGCGCGGGATTGAAGATCGACGCGTAGTAGGTGCGCCACAGATCCTCGACCGGGTCGCCGTGCGGCGCGTCCGACTTCTGCGCGGGCGGGCCTTCGCGCATGGTCTCGCCATCCCAGTGCAGCGTGCCTTGCGGGGTCAGGATCGACCAGCGCATGCTCGCGAAGCGGCGCAGGAAGAAGCCCGCATTGGCGCGCAGGATGTGGTGCTCGGGCTCGAACCAGGCGACGTAATGCTCCGTCCCTCCCTCTTCCTCGACCCGGCGGAAGCGGACGAAGGCGTGCATCTTGTGGCTGTCGCGGCGGACGTTCTTGTCGAGCTCCTCCACGCGGCGGACATCGGGGTCGGCCTTGTCCTCCATGATCCGTGGGTTGCGCTGGAGCCGCCAGAGCAGGCGATAGAGCAGCGCGAAACGCTGAGGATCGCGGTGCAGCGCGGCGTTTGCGGCAAGGCTTAGGTAGCGCTTGCTCGCACGCACCGCAGGCGCATCCACAGGCGACTCGGGCAGGCGCAGGGCGTCGCTGGCGAACAGATCATCCGTCCCGCCCGGCTCGACCCACGCGACCTTGTCGGGCGGAATATCGCACTGGATCAGCGCACGCGCGCGTTCGCGCCAGAAGGCGAAGTCGTCGCTGCGCGGCAGCTGCACGGTGTAATGTGCGTGCGGGCGGACGTGCTGGAGTGCGGTCATGATGTCTTCCCCAAATCGTCACCCCCGCGCAGGCGGGGGTCCAGATGACACCGCCGATCCGCGCCCCGTAGCTTATCTGGGCCCCTGCCTTCGCAGGGGCGACGAGAGAGGATGGTCATGCCGCAAACAGCTCCAGTTGCTCGGCCTTGGGAGCAAGCAGCGCGCGCAGGTCTGCGCGGTCGGTCAGCAGCGTCGGGCGCCAGTCGATGGTGCAGATGAAGGGCCGCACCTTGGTGAGCGAAACGGTCAGCCGCGCCACATCGTCGAGCCGCAAAGTCCGGTGGCGGCGCGAGGCGAGGATGCGCTGCACCGCCTTCACCCCCAGCCCCGGCACACGCAGCAGATCCTCGCGGCTGGCGCGGTTCACATCGACCGGGAAGCGTTCGCGAAACTTCAACGCCCAGGCAAGCTTGGGGTCGATGTCGAGCGGCAGGTTCCCATCGGCCTCGGTCGCCTGCACGATCTCCTGCGGACGATAATCGTAGAACCGCATCAGCCAGTCCGACTGGTAGAGGCGATGCTCGCGGATCAGCGGCGGGCGTTTCAGCGGCAGCACGGCGGAGGCATCGGGAATCGGCGAGAAGGCGCTGTAATAGACGCGGCGCAGGCCGAAACTGTCGTACAACCGGCTCGCCCGGCCCACGATATCCGCATCGTTCGCCGCATCCGCACCGACGATCATCTGCGTCGACTGGCCCGCGGGCGCAAAGCGCGGCGCGTGTTTGAACCGCTTCTTCGCATCCTTCGCCTCGACGATATCGCTGCTGGTCTTGCCCAGCGCGCCTTCGATCTGGCGCGCGTTCTTGTCGGGCGCGAGGCGGGTCAGCCCGGCATCGGTCGGCAATTCGACATTGATCGAGACGCGATCGGCATAAAGCCCCGCGCGGTGAATGATCTCCGGGTCCGCCTCGGGGATGGTCTTGAGGTGGATATAGCCGCGAAAATCGTGCTCCTCGCGCAATATCCGCGCGGCTTCCACGATCTGCTCCATCGTGTGGTCGCTGCTCTTGATGATGCCCGAGGAGAGAAACAGCCCCTCGATATAGTTGCGACGATAGAAGCTGAGCGTCAGGTCCGCGACCTCCTGCGGCGTGAAGCGCGCGCGCTGCACATTGCTGCTCTTGCGGTTGATGCAATAGTGGCAATCGAAGATGCAGTGGTTGGTCAGCAGGATTTTCAGCAGAGAGATGCACCGCCCGTCGGGCGCGTAGGCGTGGCAGATGCCCATCCCTTCGGTCGATCCGATCCCGCCCTTCACGCTGTTGCGTTTCGCCGTGCCGGACGACGCGCAGGAGGCATCGTACTTCGCCGCATCGGCAAGAATCTTCAGCCGGTCGAGGATCGGTGCAGCGCCCATTTGTTCCTTATATGTTCCTATTGTTGGATTGCCTAGCCCCTCTCCCCGCCAGCACACAAAAAATCTGCTTTTCAAAAACTTGCGGAGTTATGCACAGGGGCAGGCCCAACCTTGCCCTTGGCCTGCAATACGCGCATGATCGGCTTGGAGGAGAGGCATTATGGACGATCTTTCGATCAATTCCGGCCTGGCCAGCCGCCTGTGGCGCGTTGCGCTGTGGGGCTCGGTCGTCGCCATTCTCATCGCTCCGCTGGTCGCGATGCAATTCACGGGTGAGGTTCACTGGACACCGTTCGACTTTGCGGTTGCTGCCGGTCTGCTCGCAGCCACCGCGCTGGCGATCGAGCTGGCGATCCGCGTGATCGGCCGCCCGACTTTTTGCGTCGTCGCGGTGCTCGCGATCCTGCTGGCGCTGGTGTTGGTCTGGGCAGAGCTGGCGGTGGGCATCTTCGGCACACCTTTCGCGGGCCACTGACGCTTCCGGATCAGGCGTAGAGCCCCTGCAGGAACCATTCGGGCGCGCCCCCGCGCCGGTCGCCCGCGATCCCGTAGCGATAGATCCAGTAGCGCCGCCCGGCATCGTCCTCGATCCGGTAGTAGTCGCGCAGCCGCGCCGTCCCGCGTTCGCGCCACCACTCGGGTGCGATCCGTTCGGGCCCCTCGACCCGCGCAATCTCGTGCACCTCGCCGCGCCAGCGGAACCGCTGCGGCAGGCCATCGGGCGTGGCGTAGAGCACCGCGATCGCCTCCGCCCGGTCGAGCAGTTTGAGCGGGCGTGCGTGAAAGCGCAGGCTCTCCTGCGAAGGCGGCTCGGGGTCGAGCGCGGCCTGCCAGGCTTGGGAGCGTTCGGGCAGATGGCTTCCTTTCAGCACCGGGCGACGCACAGCCTTGGGGCCGAGGCGCGTGGTCAGCCGGTCGACGAAGGCGGCGAGCGAGGTGCCGTGGCGCTGCGCGGCGGCTTCGATATCGGCCTGATTGGCGGGCAGTGGCTCGGCCCAGCTGGCGCGCAGGCGGACCAGTTCGATCCCGAAGCCGGCGTCGATATCGCTCAGCTTCTCCTCGAACAGCCGCACGATATGCGCCGGATCGCGCGTCGCGGCGGCCAGTTCGAGCGTCCTGACGACAACCTCTCCATCGACGCGCCACAGGCCGAGATCGAGGCGGCGCGCGCCCTGCCCCGCGCCTTCGAGCTCGCGGACCATGTCCGCCGCCAGATCGCCCAGCACGGTATCGAGCAGCGTGCGGTGGCGGATCGGCTCCATCAACCGCCGCTGCACCAGCGGCACCTGCTGCGGCACGACCGGCAGCAGCGGTTCGGGCACGCGGCCGAGCAGCTGGTCCATCCGCACCAGCGGATTGGCGGCGGGGGACTTGCGGTTGCGGAACCGGCGGTGAAGCGCGTCGCGGCCCACCGTGCCCAGCTCGCCAAGCCGCTTGAGCCCCAGCCGCCGCAGCACGGTGAGCACGTCGTCGTCGAGCCGCAGTGCGGCCACGGGCAGGTCGGAAAGACGCGCTTCCATCCACGAGACATCGTCATCGCGAGGGGCGAAGCCCCGTGGCGATCCATGGCCCGGCCTATCCGCACCATCCGCCCCATGGATTGCCGCGCGACCTGCGGTCGCTCGCAATGACGAATGAGAAGGCGGCGCAAGAATGCTGCGATCCGGCCCGTAATGCGCCAGCGCCCATGCCGCGCCCGCCGTGGGTGCGATCGCTGCGCGGATCGCGAAGCCGCGCGTGTCGAAGGCATGGTGGACGTCCGCCAGCAGCTTCGCCTCGCCGCCGAACAGGTGCGCCACGGCGGTGACATCGACCAGCAATCCGTCGGGCGGATCGAGCGCGGACCATGGCCCCCAGCGGCGCGCCCAGGCGGCCAGTTTTTCCAGCTCGGCAAGGTCGCCCGCCGGATCGCCGGGCACCGCGACGATCGAGGGGCATAGCGTGCGCGCATCGGCGAGCATGGTGCCGATCCGCGCGCCCGCGTTTCGGGCTGCGAGGTTGGTGGACTGGATGCGCGGGCCATGCGCAGTCTCGGTAATCAGGGCGAGCGGCTGCGCATCCGCGCCTTCACCCCGCGCGCAGCCTTCAGCCAGCCGCCAGCGGTCGATCGCGAAAGCCGCGAGCCAGATCGAGAGGATACGGCGGGGAGACATGCTCAACCAAGAACCCTCTCCCCATCGGGGGAGAGGATGGCGACGCTTGCTCCGAAGGAGCTAGCAAAGCCTGGAGAGGGGGACGGCTTGCCATTCGAAACCGCAACACGCCCCTCTCCAACTTCGGCAAGGCCGCTATGCGGCCAAGCCTTCGTATCCTCTCCCCGCACGGGGAGAGGGAGGTGCCGCTCCGCCACCAACTCCCCCGCATACTCGCTCAATCGCCACACACCGGGCGGATGGCTGCGTGCGCGGAACAATTCGGCCTGCCACGCAGGCACTCCCGGTGCCTGACGGTTCCATTGCGGCCTGGCCGAGGGGGCGGCCTGCACTGCCCAACGCTGCCTTGCGGAGGAAAGATCGCGCGTCCCGTCGAGCCGCACCAGTATCAGCGGCACGCCATGCTTTTCCGCCGCCAGCGTCAGCCGGCGCGAGGCGGTGAAGTCGAGCGTGCGGGGGCTGCCCACGATCTCCCCGATCACGAAGGCGACATCGCGGCAGCGCACCGCCTCTTCCAGCGCAAACAGCGCGTCCTCGTCCTTTTCGGCGAGCACGTGGATCAGACGGTGACGGATCTCCTGCGGCAGGCCGGGGCGAAACGGGCGACCGCCGCGCTTCACCGCCGCACGGGTCTGCACCCACACCACCGCGCGGCGATCCTCCGCCTCTTCGCCCTCGCCACGCGGACGGCAGCGCCATCCATCAAGTGCGAGCGCCAGCGCCGCGCCCGCCCCGCTGCCCTCTCGCCCCGAGGCGAAAATCTCGCTCTGCGCGACCGCGCCCAGCCCCGGGCGCCAGCGTTCGGCCTGCGAAGCGGAGGCAAGGTCGGCTGCGGTATCGAATGCATCTGTGATCATGGTGGAACGACTCATCTGTTCCACTTATGTTCCTTTTCACATCGCTCCGCAAGCACCCCCCGACTACCGCCCTTTGGCCCATGTCGAAACCATCTCCCCCTCTCGCCCGTTGGAGAAACAAAGGAGATTGCAATGAGATACAACGAAGGCAAAGCCGACGAACTGCGTGAGAAATTCTGGACGGCGCTGGCCGACAGCCCTTACCTGTTCCTCCAGCTCGATACCGATCCGAAAAGCGCGGTGCCGATGTCGCCGCAGCTCGACAAGGATGCCAACAGCGCGATCTGGTTCTTCACCCACACCAAGAGCGATTTCGCCAAACTGGGCGCGGCGACCGCGACCTTCGAGGGCGAAGATCACAAGATGTTCGCACGCTTCCACGGCACGCTGGTGAAGGAGACGAGCCAGGAACGCTTCGACCAGTTCTGGAACAACTTCGTCGAGGCCTGGTACGATGGCGGCAAGGACGATCCCGACATCCTGTTCCTGCGGATGGACCTTGGCGATGCCGAGATCTGGAACGGCGACATGGGTCTGCTCGACGTCGCCAAGATGGCGCTGGGCATGACCGTGCACGACGACGCGGAAGAGAAGCACGTCAAGGAAACGGCGCTCTAAGCGAGCATTCCGGAGTAGTAAAAGGGGTGCGTCCATCAGGACCGCGCCCCTTTTTCCATGCGTCAGGCAGACGGCGGATCGATCGGCACCATCGTCTCATCGCCCGACACGTCGTCGACCACTTCGACGATACCGCGCGCAAGGTGGCTGCGCGAACGGCTGTAGGCGAAGTAGATCACGATCCCGATCAGCCCCCAACCGGGCAGGAACAGCATCGCCTCGTACGGCAGGTTGAGGAACAGGAAGACGCAGCCCGCAATCGTCAGCGGCGCGATCACCCACGCCCCCGGCACCCGGAACGCACGCTTGCGCGAAGGATCGCGGCTGCGCAGCACCAGCAGCGCAATCGCCACCATCATGAAGGCATAGAGCGTGCCCGCGTTGGAGATGTCCGCCAGCTTGCCGACCGGGAAGAATGCCGCGCCAATGGCAACGGCACCGCCGGTCAGCATGGTGACGATGTGCGGAGTCCTGAACTTGGGGTGCACCCGGCTGAGCCTTTCGGGCAGCAGCCCATCGCGCGCCATCACGAAGAAGATGCGCGTCTGCCCGTAGATCAGCACCAGGATGACCGATGGCAGCGCGAGGAAGGCGGCGATCCCGAGCAGGTTGCCGATGCCCGACCAGCCGATCTGGCGCAGCACATGCGCCAGCGCCTCGTTCGAGCAGACCAGTGGCAGTTGATCCGCCGCGTAGGTCGCGCACTGGCGCGCAAGCTCTTCCGATCCGGTGGGGAACGGCACGCCGTTCGGCCCCATGATCGGCTGCCCGCCGATCGTGCCGATCGCACCCGCTGCGACGAGGATGTAGAACACGGTGCAGAACAATAGCGATCCGACCAGCCCGATGGGCACGTTGCGCTGCGGGTTCTTGGTCTCCTCGGCCGCGGTGGAAACCGCGTCGAAGCCCACATAGGCAAAGAAGATCGTCGCCGCCGCACCGACCGCGCCCAGCCCCGAACCGAAACCGCCGAACACGCCTGCGGGCAGGAACGGGTTGAAATGGCTCGGATCGAAGGATGGACTGGTGAAAGTCAGCGCCACGAACGCGGTCAGCGCGGTCACCTTGACCAGCACCAGCACCGCGTTGAACTTGGCGCTTTCGCTCGTGCCGACGACCAGCAGTCCGGTGACCAGCAGCGCGATGATCAGCGCGGGCAGGTTGATGAGCCCGCCCGGCGCGCCGCCTAACACCAGCGGCCCAGCGGCGAGCCACGGCGGCAGCTGGACGCCGAGCAGCTCATTGAGGAACGTCCCGCTGAAATAGCCAGACCAGCCGACCGCCACCGCAGAGGCGGCGATCGCGTATTCCATGATCAGCGCCCAGCCCACCGTCCAGGCAAGCAGCTCGCCCACGCTGGCGTAACTGTAGGTATAGGCGGACCCGGCGACCGGGATCATCGACGCGATCTCGGCATAGCAGAGCGCGGCGATGATGCAGACCGCCCCGGCAATCGCGAAGGCCAGCATCAGGCCGGGTCCGGCCTTTTGCGCGCCCGCTGCAGTGAGCACGAATATCCCGGTGCCGATCACGCAGCCAATGCCGAACAGCATCAACTGGAACCAACCGAGAGAGCGATGGAGAGATTTCTTTTCCGCTGCCGCCAGAATGGCGTCGAGCGGTTTCACGCGGCCGAAGATCATGGGCGCATATCCACGGTCCGGTTACGAGACCCCCTCGCCCTGCCGACCGCGTCTGCGCCGATATTACAAGTGAATGACCGCGTGAAGCGAAATTCGTCCTAGCCCAGGATGCTGGGGAACAATCCCGTCACCAGAATGATCGTCACCGCGATCGGGCACAGCCATGCGATCAGGAAACGCCACAGGGCGAGCATGCCTCCCGAAAGCCCGGTCACCTGCTCCACCATCTTGCGATCCGCCCGCCACCCGACGAAGATCGAGGTCAGCAGCGCGCCCAGCGGCAGCATCACCTTGCCGGTAAACCCGTCGACCGTGTCGAGAATATCGAGATCGGCAAACAGCGGCCAGAAGCGCAGCGGATGCACGTCGGCCAGCACATTGTAGCCGAGCAGACAGAAAATCCCGACGAGGAATGCGCCCACGCCGAACACGGTGGCCGAGGTGCCGCGACTCCAGCCCAGTTCGCCGATACCCCAGGCAGTCGGCACCTCGAGCAGCGAGATCGAGCTGGTGACAGCCGCGACGAGGATCAGGATGAAGAACAGGAAGCCGATCAGCGTGCCTGCGGGCATCGACTGGAAGGCGAAGGGCAGGCTCTGGAAAACCAACGTCGGGCCAGCCGCTGGATCGAGCCCGACCGCGAAGACCACGGGGAAGATCATCATGCCAGCCAGCAGCGCAACGCCGGTGTCGGCCACAGCGATCAGCGCCGCTGTGCCGCCCAGCCCTTCGGAGCCCTTGATGTAGGACCCGTAGGTAATCAGGCCGGCAACACCGAGAGAGAGCGAAAACAGCGCCTGACCCAGCGCCGCATTCATCACCGTGGGCGTCAGCTTGCTCCAGTCCGGCGTGAACAGGAAGGCGAGCGTGTCGCCGATGTCACCCACGATCGCGCCGTAGATCGTAATCCCGACCAGCAGCACGAAGAACATCGGCATCAGGATCGTCGCCGCCGCTTCGATCCCCGAATGGACCCCGCGCGCGACGATGAACAGCGTTGCGCCCATGAAACAGAAATGCATCGCGAGCAGCAGGCCGACATTTTCGAACAGATCGCTCATGCGGCCCTGGATCATTGCCTGGCTCTCCCCCGCCAGCGCGCCTCGAAACGGGTCGCCCGCGCCGATCGCCTGGACCAGGTCGGCCCCGAATACGCCCGCGTAATAGAGCACCCAGCCTGCCACGACCGAGTAGAACGAGAGGATCAGGAACGCGGCAAGTGCGCCGATCCCGCCAAAAAGGCCCCAGCCTTCGGACACGTTGGAATCGCGCGCCACCTTGCGGATCGAGCCGACCGCGTCGGTCTGCCCGGCGCGGCCGATGAAAATCTCCGACAGAACCAGCGGCAGGCCGAGCAGGAAGACGCAGCCGATGTAGAAGATCACGAAGGCGCCGCCCCCGCTTTCCCCCGCCAGCGTCGGAAAACGCCAGATATTGCCGAGGCCCACCGCCGCGCCGATCGCGGCAAGAATGAAGGCGGAGCGCGAGGACCAGCCCTCGCTCGTGCTTGTCGTCGTGGCGACCATGAAATTGCTCTCCCTGGCGCGTCGTCTTGAGCGCGTCCCGTGTATCAAATGGCGCTTCTGCAATGTTTCTGCCGCTTCGTCGAGGGCCCGGCTTTGCGTTTGCCCCATTGTCGGGCTAGCAGGCGAGCCATGTCGACCACCTTTCAGCTCGATACGGCGACCAGCCGCGCGACCCCCACCCCGCAGCCGATGAAGCGGCTGACAGTGCCGAAAATCCAGAACCGCAAGGCGGATGGCGAGACCAAGGAACCGCTGGTCATGCTCACCGCCTACACCGCGCGGCAGGCGCAGCTGCTCGACGAGCATTGCGACATCCTGCTGGTGGGCGATTCGCTGGGCCAGGTGATCTATGGTCTGCCTTCCACCTTGCAGGTCACGCTCGACATGATGTGCGCGCACGGCGCGGCGGTGGTGCGCGGCAGTTATCACTCGGTGGTGGTGGTGGATATGCCTTTCGGCGCTTACGAGGCCAGCCCGCAGCAGGCATTCGAGAGCGCGAGCCGGATCATGGCGGACACCGGCTGTGCGGCGGTCAAGCTGGAAGGCGGCGAGGCAATGGCGGAAACCATCGCGTTCCTCTCGCAGCGCGGCATCCCGGTGATGGCGCATATCGGCCTCACGCCGCAGGCGGTCAACGCGCTGGGCGGCTACGGAGCGCGCGGGCGCAGCCAGGAAGAGCACGCCAAGATCATCGCCGACGGCAAGGCAGTGCAAGCCGCCGGAGCCTTCGCCGTGGTGGTCGAAGGCGTGGTCGAGCCGATCGCGGTCTCGCTCACGCAATCGCTCGAAATCCCGGTGATCGGGATCGGTGCCTCGGCGCAGTGCGATGGCCAGGTTCTGGTGGTGGACGACATGCTCGGCATGTTCGAACGCGTGCCCCGCTTCGTGAAGAAATATGGCGACCTTGCGGGCGAAATCACCGATAAGGTGACGCAATACGCGCAGGAAGTTCGCGCGCGCGAATTCCCGACCAAAGACCAGACTTACCAACCCAAATAGGCATCCCGAAACGTGCAGACCATCTTCCGGCATTACAGCGGATCGCTGATCTTCACGCTCGTGTGCTTTGCCGCTGCGGCGGCCTATGCGTGGTCCGGATCGGGCGATGTCCAGCAGGTCGCACATGTCCTGTGGATCGTGTTCGTGCTCTCGATCCTCGAAATATCGCTCAGCTTCGACAATGCAGTCGTGAACGCGACCGTGCTGCGCGAGATGGACGAGAAGTGGCAGCGCCGCTTTCTTACCTGGGGCATCCTGATCGCGGTTTTCGGGATGCGGATCATTTTCCCGCTCGCCATCGTGGCGATCGCCGCGAAGCTCGATCCGATATCGGCGATCAACCTCTCGCTAAACGATCCGGAGCGTTACGAGCAGATCGTCTCCGGCGCGCATATCGGCATCGCCGGTTTCGGCGGCGCCTTCCTGACGATGGTCGGGCTCAACTTCTTCTTCGATGGCGACAAGGACGTCGACTGGATTCGCGGGCTGGAGCTGGCGCTGCGCCGTTTTTCCGAGATAAAGGCGGCGGAAATCGGCATCCTTTTGCTGCTTCTGTACGGCATTTCGACCATGCTGGCAGAGGATGAAGCGATGGTGTTCCTCACCTCGGGCATCCTCGGGATCATCACCTATATCGCGGTCGATGCGGCGGGCTCATTGCTCGACAAGCTGGAGCGCAAGAAAATGGCCGCGGGCGCGGTGCGATCCGGTATCGGCGGGTTTCTCTATCTCGAAGTGCTCGACGCGAGCTTTTCCTTCGACGGAGTGATCGGGGCCTTCGCACTGTCCAACAACATGCTGATCATCGCCATCGGCCTCTCGATCGGCGCGATGTTCGTCCGTTCGATGACCGTCCATCTGGTTCGCGCAGGAACGCTGTCGAAGTATCGCTTCCTCGAACATGGCGCGTTCTGGGCGATCATCGCGCTCGGGCTGATCATGCTGTTCTCCGCGAAATTCCACATTTCGGAGAGCATCACGGGGCTGATCGGCGCGGTGCTGATCGGCGTTTCGCTGATCTGGTCGCTACGCTATAACCGCAAGCACGGGCGAGAGAGCGAAACCGTCTAGTTCTGCAAGTCGTACTGCTTGAGCAGGTCGTACAGCGTCGGCCGCGACACGCCGAGCAGCTTGGCGCTGCCCGAGATATTGCCCTCGGTCCGCGCCAGCGCGCGGCGGATCACCTGTCGGTCGACCTCCTCGCGCGCCCCCTTGAGGTTGAGCACTTCGTAGAGATCGTCCTGCGGCGGCGCGAGGTCGAGATCCTCCGCCGATACCAGCTTGCCATCGGCCATGATGACCGCGCGCTTCACGCGGTTTTCCAGCTCGCGGACATTGCCCGGCCACTTGTGAGAATCGAGTGCGGCGAGCGCATCGGGCGCAAAGCCCTTCACCTGCGGATTCATCTCGCGCGCGAAGCGCGTCAGGAATGCCTTGGCCAGCAGCCCGGCATCGCCCGCCCGCTCGGCCAGCGAGGGAATTTTGACGACGATTTCGGCGAGCCGGTAGTAGAGGTCTTCGCGGAAGGACTGTTCGGCGATCATAGCATCAAGATCGCGGTGCGTGGCGCATACGATCCGCGTGTCGACTGCGATGGGCTTGCGCCCGCCGATCCTCTCGATCGTGCGCTCCTGCAAAAAGCGCAGCAGCTTGACCTGCAAGGGCAGCGGAATGTCGCCGACTTCGTCGAGGAACAGCGTACCACCATGCGCGCTCTCGATCTTTCCCTCGGTCGTCTTCACCGCGCCGGTGAACGCGCCCTTCTCGTGCCCGAACAACTCGCTTTCGAGCAGGTTTTCCGGGATCGCCGCGCAGTTGATCGCCACGAATGACCCATCACGCCGCGGGCTCGCATCGTGCAGGCCGCGCGCGAGCAATTCCTTGCCCGTCCCGCTCGCGCCCAGCAGCATGACCGAGGCATCGGTATTCGCCACACGTTCGATCGTGCGGGCGACCTTCACCATCTCGGGCGCGCCGGTGATCAGCGTGCCAAGCACGGTCTTGTTCTTGCCGACCTTGTCCGCAAGGCGACGGTTCTCCGCCTCGATCCGGTGGAGGTTCAGCGCACGGCCGACAATCAGTTCGAGCGCGGAGAAATCCACCGGCTTCTGGTAAAAATCGTAGGCGCCCGCCGCGATCGCGTCGAGCGCACTTTCGCGCGCGCCATGCCCGCTGGCGATAATCACCTTGGTCGCCGGGGCCTGCGCCATGATCGCGTCGAGCACTGCGAAGCCCTCGCTGGTGCCGTCGGGATCGGGCGGCAGACCGAGATCAAGCGTCACCACCGGGGGCATCTCGGCGCGCAGGATGGTCAAAGCCTCCTCACACGTGCTTGCGACGAACACCTCGAACCCGTCGAAGGCCCATTTGAGCTGCGTCTGCAGCCCCTCGTCATCCTCGACGATCAGCAGCTTGGGAAGGTCCTGGGGTTTGGAATCGCTCATCACGCGGCCTCGCATTCTGGGTTGGCGCCTTGCGCGTCGTCGACCGCAAAGCGCGATAGTTCGATGGTGAAGCGAGTGCCCAGCCCGACGCGCGACTGCACCTGCAGTTGCCCCCCCATGGCGCGCACCAGTTCGCGCGCCTCGAGAGCACCGATCCCGAACCCGTCGGGCTTGGAGCTGACGAAGGGCGCGAACAGCTTGTCGCGCACGAAAACCGCGTCCATCCCCTCGCCCACGTCGACGATGTCGATCACTGCGCGCGATTTCTCGCGCCGCGCGGACAGGCATACGGGCGCGCCTTCGGGGCTGGCGTCGAGCGCGTTCTGCACCAGATGGACCAGCGCCTGTTCCAGCGCTTCACGGTCGCCCTGCACTTCGCAATTCGTATCGCACACCAGCTCTATCCGGTGCGCGGTGGCAAAGCGTTGCTTCACCTCGCGCATCAGGGCGGCAAGGTCGAACCGGGCGAGGCGCGCTTCGCGCGGCTTGCCGTAGCGCGCGAGCCTCCGGATCAGGGCGTTGAGCTTGTCGGTACTGGTGCCCAGCGTCTTGAGCATATCCGCGCGGAACGCGGGATTATCCGCATGGCGCTGCGCATTGTGCGACAGCAGCGAGAGCTGGCTGGCAAGATTCTTGATGTCGTGCAGCACGAACGCCATCCGGCGGTTGAATTCGTCGAACCGCGCGGCCTCCATCAGCGCGCGCTGGCTCGCCTGTTCGGACAGGTAGCTCGCCAGCTGGCGGCCGACCACGGTCAGCAGGTCGAAATCCTCCCAGTCGAGCTGACGGTCGATCACCGGTCGTGCGAGCAGCACCGCGCCCTGCAGCTTGTCGAAATGGCGCAAGGGTACGATTGCCCAGGCCGCGCTTTCGCCGTCGAGCCATGCGGGCAGCCGTTCGCCATCGCCGACCGGCGATCGCCCTGCGCGCCACTGCTCCAGATCGATCACGTAATCGCGCTCTGCCAGAAAGCCGGCGATCTGGCACGGCAGGCCGAGCGCCTCGTCCCCCAACGTCGGCCAGCGCCATTTCTCCGCGAGCACCAGCCGCCCGTCGCCATCGGCAAGGTAGAGCGCGGCAGATGGGCTTTCGGTGATGTCGGCAACCGCCTTCGGGATACGCGCGCACAGCGCCGCCCCTTCGTCCGTGCCGCGCCCGATGGTGTCGGCAAGCCGCAGCCACTCGGCGCGATAATCGTAGCGGTGGCTGAACAGGTGCTTTTGCGCGGTCACCTTCAGCCATGCGCGGAAGCGGTTGGACGGCAGCCACAGCGCCGCGACGGTAACGAGCGCGACGAGGAAGCCGACCTGCGCCAGCCGCGCGCCATCGGCCTCCAGCGCGCTAAGCAGCCGGGCGATCCCTGCCATGACGAGCAGATAGCCGCCGATCAGCAGCAGCGAGAGCGAGCGGAAGGCAACATGGCGCGATGCGCGGAAGCGCAGCCGCCTGACATCCGCGCCGAGCGCCATCGTCAACGGAATGATCGCGACCGCAACCGGCAGGCCGCGCAGTTGCGCGATCTGGCCGGGATATTCACCGCTGAACCACGTCACCGCGTAATAATTGAGTTCGAACACCCACAGCGCCGACAGCGACAGCGCGACCCAGCGCGTTCCCGCCCGATCCTGTTGCGAGGCCCCGGTGTAGAGATTGTGCAGCAGCACCAGCGCGCCGATCGCGACCAGCACGTGGAGCAGCCCCGATACCCGCGCCGCAGCCTCGGAAAAGCCGGGGTCGGCGGCGATCAGCACGCCCGCTGCCGCCACGGTGCCGTGCAGCAGTTCGACGAACACGATGCTGGCAATCACGAACCCCACGCGCTTTGCGCTTTCGCGGTCGACCCCGCTCGCGAACAGCGCGTGCAGGAGTGCCAGCCACGACAGGTTGCGGATGCTCTCCGCTGCCGCAGTGGCGAGGCTCTCTGGTCCAGTCGCGGCCAGAACGCCCGCCCACACTCCGGTGAGGCACAACGCTATCAGCCCCGCGATCCGCTCTCGACGCCAGGCGAGCGGACGCTGCGCAAGCCAGATCGCGCCGATCGAGCAGGTTGCGGCGCAGGCGATGTTGCTCGCCAGGCCGATCACGGCCCACACGTCTGCGCCGGTCATCATCGTGCCCCCGACGGATACAGGATCACGCGCAGCGTCTGCAGCAGGATCAGCAGATCGAGGAAGGGTGTGTAGTTCTTGGCGTAGTAGAGATCATATTCGAGCTTGTGCCGCGCATCCTCGATGCTCGCGCCGTAGGGATAGTTGATCTGCGCCCAGCCGGTGATGCCCGGCTTCACCATGTGGCGTTCGGCGTAATAGGGCAGCTTGTCTTCCAGATCGGTGACGAATTGCGGCACTTCGGGGCGCGGGCCGACGAAGCTCATCTCGCCTTTGATCACGCTCCAGGTTTGCGGCAGTTCGTCGATACGCACCTTGCGGATGAACTTGCCGAGCCGGGTGATGCGCGGATCATCGACGCTGGCCCACTGCGCGCCGTCCTTTTCCGCATCGGTGCGCATGCTGCGCAGTTTGATCACCGAGAACGGGCGACCATACAGCCCGACGCGCTGCTGGCGAAAGAAGGCCGGGCCCTTGCTATCGATCTTCACCAGCACCGCGAACAGCGCGATCACGGGCAACGAGAGGATAAGCAGCAGCGCGCCGACGACGATGTCGAACGCACGCTTGGCAATGCTCGACCAGCGGCGGGTGGCGGAAAAGCCGTCGGAGAAAATCAGCCAGCTGGGGTTGAGCGTGTCGAGATCGACTCGGCCCGTCTCGCGTTCGAGGAAGCTGGAAACCTCCTGCACGGGGATACCGCGCGTGCGCACGCGCAGCAGGTCCGTCAGCGGCAGCGCGTTGCGCCGTTCCTCCAGCGCGAGCACCAGCTCGGTCGCGCGGACCTGGCCGACATATTCGCCCAGATCGCCCATCTGTTCGCGCCCGACCGCCTCGGGCAGCACCCGGTGCGCCTCGTTCATGGCGATGAAGCCGACGATGGCGAAGCCGCTATCCTCGTGCTGCGCGAGCGCTTTCAGCCGCGCCGCGCGGGTGCCCGCGCCAAGCACGACAACCCGCCGCTTGAACCGGTCGCGGTCGACCGCGTGGCTGAGCACGACGCGGCTCACGCCGAGGAGGAGAGCAGCAAGGCCGAGTGCATAAAGCAGGGTCGAGCGCCAGAAACCCATCGTGGGCAGCGCGAAGTCGATCACCGCCAGCGCCACCCCGCCGAGCGACAGCGCAACCAGCGAGCGGGCAAAGGCGTAGCGCGGGCTGCGCAGCGCCTCCGGGCTGTAGAGCCCGATGGACACCTGCGAGAGCCAGCAGACGATGGCAAAGCCAAGGATCGGCGGCAGTCGGTCGAGCCACGGGCCCGCCTCTATGCCGATCTGCACCGCGCGCACATGCCACGCGAGGTCGCCCGCGAGCAGCAGCAGCGCGAGGTCGCACAGTCCGAACAGCAGCACCGCGTGCGGTATGTAATGCTTGAACAGGCGGATCATCGCAGCAGCCAGGCCCCTTTTCCCGCGAAGTTCCGCAGGAATTCACTTGGGACCCGGCTTAAGCGCGAGTGGTGAAATGTCGGTAAACTTTACACAGCGGCCAATCCGCCGAGTTCGGCCTAGTTGGAAGGCGCTACCCGCTCCGCCGCGCCTTCGATGGCATCGCCCGCCTGGTTGGCGGCATCGCCTACCTCGCTTGCGGCCTCGCCGATCGCATTGTCCTTGGCGACTTCGGCATTGCTCATGTTGCTGAAGAAATAGACCGCCACCAGCACCACGACGACCGCCAAGACTACGAACAGGATCATGCCCGCTCCGCCCCTGCTCCGGCTTTCGCCGTCGGTAACGATGGTGTGTGTGGTGTGGGTGTGGCCGTCTTCGTCGGTGTGTTCGGTAATGCGTTCTTCGGTCATGGCACCTAAGCCCCCGTTATCGTTCTCTGACTTGCAAAAGTCGCCACGTCGCAACCGGTTCCCCGCGCGCGTGAGCTCAATCGACCGGAACAGGGGCCGGGCCGCGCAGCGATCGCGCCGGGCAGCCAACACGGCGGCAGGTGCGGCACCCCGGCCCGATCGGCGTCGCGTCCTCCTCGCGCAGCGAAATTCCGCGCGAGAGTGCGGTTGCTTCGGCCAGACGGGCCTCGATCCCCAGCACCAGCACATCGGTGCGCGGCTCGTCGGCAAAAGGCGGCGCGGCAACGTGGGCGATCAGCCAATGCGACGGGCCCAGCGCGCCGCTTTCCATCACGATCGCCTGCGCGTGCCATTCGGGGCGGCGCTCGAACTCCAGCCTCGGGCAACCCGGTCGCCGATCGAGCAGGCTCGCCCCGCTCGCGCCGAGCAATCGCTCGAACAGCTGGACCGAACCGTCGATCCGCCCTGCGAAGAACGGAAGTCCGCGCTGGCCGACCCGTTGCAGCGTGGTGAAGCGGCGGGCGACTTCGCCGACATCGGTGGCAAAGCGACGGGCAAGGACGCGCGGCTCGTAGGCGGTCGCTTCGCACGCGCGCAGGAAGCGTCCGTAGGGCATCACCAGCGCGCGCGCATAGTAAGTGCGCAGGTACGACGCGAGCGCCTCGCGTGCGTCTGCATGTTCGAAATTCGCCCCGCTCGCGATGTCGGCGATCAGGTCGCGCTGTTCGAGCGCGGCGACCTGCTTGGCCATTTCGAGGATTCGCGCCGCCGGCGAGAGCATTTCGGAAAGCTGGACCTGCCGCGCATGCAGATCGAGCCGCCGGTTCGCCTCGGGCATCACCGCGCGGGGGAGATAGCGGATCGCGAGATCGTGCCGTTCGCGCAGGTGATCGGTCAGCGCCGCGCCGATGTCCGCGCGCGAGAGGCGCATTTCATCGGCGAGCGTCTCGGCGGCATCGTCCAGATCGCCGAAGTGATTGCGCCAGCGTTCGATCGCGCGCCACACCTCCTCTTCGAACGGACGGCTGTCTGAAATCGCCCGACCGCGCTCGTCGAACAGGCGCGCGAAGGCGGCGGCGGCCTGTGGGGCGGCAGCGAGGAATTCGGTCACTTCGGCGCGGTCGATCCCGAGGTCGGCGAAGCGTTCGTCGCCCAGCCTGCGGGCGAGCCCGTCGACACCGCCGATGGCGCTGTTTTCCTGCAACGCGCGGGGATCGTAATCGAACTGGTCGACCAGCTCGAGCAGGACGCGTGCGGTGACGGGCCGCTGGTTGCGCTCGATCAGGTTGAGATAGCTGGGCGAGATCGACAGGCGCTGCGCCATCACCGCCTGCGTCAGGCCCTCGCGCCTGCGTAAGCGGCGCAGTGCAGCTCCTGCGAAAAGGGAAGGTTCGCTCATCTTGGGCGCTCTCGCACGGCTTTGTGAATATATTTACAATGTCACAAGTTTTGTGCGCGTGGCAAGCCCAATAAGACAAGATAGTTTGTAATTTTCCTGTCGGACCGTCCGATGCGCGGGTATTGCGGGGTCATTCAATCTCTCCCGTCTGGAGTACCAAGCGATGACCTACCAAACCGAAATCGACGATCTGAACCGCCGCATCACGCAAGGTGGCTCGGCCTGGGCCTCGATCGAAGCCGAATCCGCTGCGCGCATGCGGTTGCAGAACCGTTTCCGCACCGGGCTCGACATCGCGAAGTACACCGCGAAGATCATGCGTGAAGACATGGCCGCCTACGACGCCGATCCGGCTGCCTACACCCAATCGCTGGGCGCGTGGCACGGCTTCATCGGCCAGCAGCAGATGATCGCGATCAAGAAGCATTTCGGCAGCACCAAGCGCCGCTACCTCTACCTGTCGGGGTGGATGGTCGCCGCGCTGCGCAGCGATTTCGGCCCGCTGCCCGACCAGTCGATGCACGAGAAGACCAGCGTTCCGGCTCTGATCGAGGAAATCTACACCTTCCTCAAGCAGGCCGATGCGCGTGAACTGGGTGGGATGTTCCGCGATCTCGATGCGGCGCGCGAAGCGGGTAACGAGACCGAGGCAAAGCGGCTCGAAAAGGCCATCGACGGCTATGAAACGCACGTTGTGCCGATCATCGCCGATATCGACGCGGGCTTCGGCAATGCCGAGGCGACCTACCTGCTCGCCAAGCAGATGATCGAAGCGGGCGCCTGCGCGCTGCAGATCGAAAACCAGGTGTCGGACGAAAAGCAGTGCGGCCACCAGGATGGTAAGGTCACCGTGCCGCACGAGGACTTCCTCCAGAAGATCCGCGCGATCCGTTACGCCTTCCTCGAACTGGGCGTGGAAGACGGCATCATCGTCGCCCGCACCGATAGCCTGGGCGCAGGCCTGACCAAGCAGATCGCCTACTCGACCGAGCCGGGCGACCTCGGCGACCAGTACAACGCCTTCCTCGATGCAGACCCCGTCGATCCGGCTAACATCACCAATGGCCAGGTTTTCATCAGCCGCGATGGCAAGCTGATGGCGCCCAAGCGCCTGCCGTCGAACCTGTACCAGTTCCGCCCCGGCACCGGCGTCGATCGCGTCGTGCTCGACTGCATTACCAGCCTGCAGAACGGCGCCGACCTGCTGTGGATCGAGACCGAGAAGCCGCATGTCGAGCAGATCGCCGAGATGGTCGACAAGATTCGCGAGACCGTGCCCAACGCGAAGCTGGTCTACAACAACTCGCCCAGCTTCAACTGGACGCTCAACTTCCGCCAGCAGGTGTTCGACGAGTGGGAAAAGGCGGGCAAGGACCTGAGCGCCTATGATCGCGCCAAGTTGATGAGTGTCGACTACGACAGCACCGATCTGGCGCAGGAAGCCGATGCGAAGATTCAGAGCTTCCAGGCCGATGCTGCGAAGCGTGCGGGGATTTTCCACCACCTCATCACGCTGCCGACGTACCACACCGCGGCGCTGAGCACGGACAACCTGTCCAAGCGCTACTTCGGCGAGGAAGCGATGCTCGGCTACGTCAAGAACGTCCAGCGCGAGGAAATCCGCCAGCAGATCGCCTGCGTGAAGCACCAGAACATGGCCGGGTCCGACATCGGCGACGACCACAAGGAGTACTTCGCTGGCGAAGCTGCGCTGAAGGCCGGCGGCAAGGACAACACCATGAACCAGTTCGCGGCCTAGGCACCAAGCCTTGTCACCGGGGCGCTACGTGGGCATGGCTGCGTGGTGACCCCCGGGGACAAATGCATTGCCGATGGAGCGAAGAAACCGATGACCGAAGAGACCGATACCCCCAAGGAACCGGGCCGGGCACGCGCCCTGCTCTCGACCGCCGATTTCCGCTTGCTGCGCGCCGCGCTGGCAAGCCACGCGCGGACCACTGAAGACCGCGAGGAGCTGGCCAAGATCAACGCCTTGCACCATCGCCTGGGAACCTACGTCCCCGACGCGGAATAATCGCGCGGAGAGGATGCCTGCGGCGGGCGCGTAGGGGATATCCCCTGCGCGCCCGTTTGCATTTGGGCCAGCTTGCGTTTGCGCGCGCACCGGCTAGACCGCGCGGCGATCATCGGCTGAGGAGAGTGACCAATGCCCCGTTTCGCCACCGGCGTCCTGAAGTTCCAGAACGAGATCTTCCCCGAAAAGAAGGAACTGTTCGAACGGCTGAGCCAGGGCCAGTCGCCCGAGGCGCTGTTCATCACCTGCTCGGATTCGCGAATCGAAACCGGCATGATGACCCAGACCGATCCGGGCGACCTGTTCATCTGCCGCAACGCGGGCAACATCGTGCCGCCGCACACCAACCAGACCGGCGGGATGACCGCGAGCATCGAATTCGCCTCGGCAGTGCTGAAGGTTCCGCACATCATCGTGTGCGGCCATACCGAATGCGGCGCGATGGAAGGTGCGATGGACCTGCATCACGATGCGACCTCACTCGACACGCTGCCCCACGTGCGCGAATGGCTCGGCTTCAGCCGCGCGGCGGTCGATATCGTCGATGCGCTGGGTGAGGGGAAGAGCCCGACCGAGCGGATGCGGATGCTGCTGGAGCAGAACGTCATCCTCCAGCTCCAGCACCTGCGCACGCACCCCACGGTCGCCCTGCAACTCGCGCGCGGCGCGGTGGAGCTGCACGGCTGGGTCTATGACATCCGCACCGGTGCGGTCGACGCCTATGACGAGGACAGCAAGCAGTTCGTCGGCATCGCCGAGCGCTACGGGCTGTAGGCCCTAGTCGCCGCTTGCCGGCATCAACTGCATGGCCGAGGCGGCGAGCGCCTCCGCCCCGGTGGCGATCACCTTCTCCGCATCGGGCGCCCAGAACGCGCTGTGGAGCGACGGCAGCGAGGCATCTCCCTGCTGCGCCGCCTGCCATTCATCCTGCGGCACGCCGCCGACCCAGAAGATCAGCGACTGGATGCCGTCGGGGTCGGCGCGGCGATACTGGCCGAAATCCTCGCCCCCCATCGTGCTCGGCACCTCCGTCACGCGGTCTTCGCCGAAGCGCGCGCGGAAACCGTCCATGATGCTCTCGGTCAGGCCGGGGTCGTTGTAGGTCGCGGGAGTATAGGTCTCCTCCACCGTGACGACCGGCAGCTTGTCCTCTGGAATGCCCGAGGCAATCGCCTCGCCACGCGCGATCCGCGCGATCCCGTCGAGCAGCAGCTTGCGCGATTCATCGGTGTAGCTGCGCACGGTCAGCTGCAGCTTGGCCTCCTCCGAGATGACGTTGTGCTTCGATCCCGCGCGGAAGCTGCCGACCGTGACCACGCCCGGCTCCAGCGGCGACAATTCGCGACTGACCAGCGTTTGCAGCTTCATCACGATCGCGCTGGCGAGCACGATCGGGTCCTTGGTCGTCTGCGGATAGGCGCCGTGCCCACCCACGCCCTTCACTGTGATGTCGACGCTATCCACGTTTGCCAGCGCGTAGCCCGGCGCGTAGCCGATCATCCCGGCGGGAAACTGCGCCGCATCGTGGAAGGCAATCGCGTAATCGGGCTTGGGAAAGCGTTCGAACAGCCCGTCCTGAAGCATCGCGAGAGCGCCCTCGCCCAGCTCCTCGGCCGGCTGGAGGATCATCACCAGCGTCCCGCTCCATTCGTCCTTGCGGTCGACCAGTTGCTGCGCCGCGCCGATGAAGGCGGTCATGTGCGTATCGTGCCCGCACGCGTGCATCACGCCGGTTTCCACCCCCGTTGCGGGCGTGGCGGTGACGGTCGAGGCGAAGGGCAGCCCGGTCTGTTCGACCACGGGCAGCGCATCCATGTCGGCGCGCAGCAGCACGGTCGGGCCATCGCCGTTCCGGAGTACGGAAACCACACCGGTGCGCCCCACCCCTTCGGTCACCTCGAAGCCCAGTGCGCGCATCCGCGCGGCAAGCTTGGCGGCGGTGGCGGTTTCCTCGAAGCTCAGTTCGGGATTGGCGTGCAGATCGCGGTACAGCGCCATCAGCTCGGGCAGGTCCTCTGCCACCCCGGCGCGCAAGCTGTCGTCCTGCGCGAAGGCGGCGGTCGAGCACAGCAGCGCACCCGCCATCGCTGCGAGCGCCACGCCCCCGATTCTTGCCTGCTTGTTCATCCCCGTTACTCCCCTGTCGCGTCTTGCCTGACACACCTGACACACTGTCCAGGTGTTGAATTCCATCCGATCAGTCGCCGCCCATTGATCGACCCTCTCGATGAAAGGCAGGCGGCCCGAAAGATCATACCCTACCCATCGCAAATTTGCCGCGGGTAGGAAATGCTACAACCGATAGGTCAGCACCAGCAGGATGGAGAGCGTGGTGACCATCAGCAGCACCAGCGGCACGCCGGTGCGGATATAGTCGGAAAACTCGTAGCTCCCCTCGCCCATGATGAGCATGTTGGTCTGGTAGGCGATGGGCGTTGCGTAGCACAGGTTGCAGCCGAACAGCACCGCCAGCACCAGCGGTTCGGGCGGCATCCCGAGTTCGGTCGCGATGCTGAAGGCGATCGGCGTGCCGACCGTTGCGGCTGTGGCGTTGGAGGCGAAGTTGGTCAGCACGGTCACGAACAGCATCACCGCAGCGAGCACGAGCGCGGGTGGCAGGGCCGAGAGGCCGAGCGAGAGCGCCATGCCCAGCCACGCCGCCGCACCGCTGGCGTCGACGATCTGGCCGACCGCGATGCTCGCCGCGACCAGCACGATGACCTTGGCCGACAGCGCGCGGCCCACCCGGTCGAACTTCACGCACCCGGTCACGAACATCAGGATCGCGCCCGCCAGCGCGGATATCGCGATCGGGAACAGGCCGATCGAAGCGGTGAAGATCGCGCCGCCCATGATGACCGCCGCGAGCACCGCCTTGGACCGGCGCGGAAGCTCGCGCATCCCTTCCAGCATCAGCAGGCTGTCGCCGCGCGCGAAGTCTTCCAGCTCGGCGCGCAGGCCGGTCACCATCAGCACATCGCCTTCGGCAAACCGCAGGTCGCTCTCCGAAGTGTCGACCGATTCCTCCGGTGCGCCTGCCCAGCGGTCGGGCCGGTGCACGCCGAGCACGGCCACCCCATACAGGTCCGCAATGCCCGAAGTGGGCAGCGTGCGACCGATCAGGCGCGAATCGGACGTGACCGCCATTTCGACCACGATCACATCTTCGCCGCGCGCGTCCGCCTGCCGCTTGATCTTGGAGAGCACCCAGTTGGGCGCGGCTTGCCCGCGCAGCAGCCGCATCGCGCCCTCGATCCCCTCGTGCGTTCCCGAGACCAGCAGCCTCTGCTGCGGTTGCAGCGTGCCGATGGGTGGGTTGTGGACCCGTACATCCTCACCCAGACGCGGGAGAATATTCGACATCAGCTCTCCGGTCAGCGGACCTTCCTGGGTTATCCGCAGACGTGCCTGGAAGCGCCGCCGCTCGCGCGTGTCCTCGACCCGATTGTCCTTGAGCAATCGCGGCATCACCAGCCACAGGTAGGGGAGCGCGATGGCCGCGGCGAACAGCACGATGGGCGTGTAGTGAAACACGCTCATTTCCGGCAGGCCGAGGTCCATCGCAATCGACACGACCAGAATGTTGGTCGAGGTGCCGATGGTCGTCGCCATGCCGCCGATCAGAACTGCGGCGTTGAGCGGGATCAGCGTTTTCGATGCGGGCAGCGCGCCGCGCGCGGCTAGGCTGACGAAGATCGGTAGCAGCAGCACCAGCACCGGGGTATCGTTGACCGCCATAGAGAGCAGCATCGCCGCGACCAGCGAGACGAGCAGGCCGATCTGGAGGTTCCATTTGAACAACCGCTCAAGCACCTGCGCGGCAGGCTCCAGCGCGCCGGTTACCACGAGGCCGCGCCCCATGATCATCAGCGCACAGATCGTGATCAGCGCGTAATGGCCGAAGCCCGAGAACGCGAGCACCAGCCCGTCGGTCGGCTTGGTGTCGGGCAGCGGGAAGAAATACAGGAACACCGCGATCACGGCGATGGTCAGCAGCGAAACGATCTCGGTCGACAGCTTGCTGCGGGCGAAGCCGAAGAACATCGCGATCGTGACGATCATCGCGGCGATCGCGTGAAAGGAAGGGGGTTCGATCATCGCTTGCCCACGCGATAGCGTGTGGCGGGGGCGCTAGGCAATGATGCGCGTGCGCGATCCGGTACGAAATGTGCCGAAGATGTGGTGCCCCTGGCCCGACTCGAACGGGCACTCCTTGCGGAACTCGATTTTGAGTCGAGCGCGTCTACCAATTCCACCACAGGGGCCCTGCGCGAAGGCCCGGACCTCTAGCCAAGCGGGCGCGCAGCTTCAACGGCAAAACAAGTTAGGGTCAGAATTCCCAGTCGAGTTCAACACGAGCCTGCCAGCCGGGCGCCCGATCTGTCAGCGGGGCAAAAATGCCTAACTCCAGCACCGGGCCATCGTCCCGCAGGCTGTATCCCAGAACGGGCCCGACAAAGTGGCTCGCCTGGCCCTCGCCCGACAGAGTGCCGCCTATCTCGAGACCTGCGTCGACCGGATCGAGAACCTTCCAGTCGCCCCGCGCGGCGTAAGAAATACTGCGCTGCGACCAGTCACCGGGCTGCGTCTGGAGCGAGAGATTGCCCGCAAGCACGTAGTCCTGGCCCAAGTGCTCGGCAATCAGGATCAATTCGCCTCCGCTTCCTGCCCCGTCCGCGTCGATCGCCAGGCTCGCCTGCAATCCCAGCCCGATCGGTGCCGAAGCCGGATCGACAATTCGGATCTTGGCCTGCGGTGCGATGCTCTCCACGCTCAGCGGCTGCCCGCCTTCGGATTCGAACTCGATTTCCGCTCCCAGTTGCAGCCATGGGGCAAGCCCGCGTTCGACGGTTATGTTGAGCGCCCGCGCGTTCTCCTCATGCGCTGCAACGAATTGCACCTCCAATTCGATGGCACCGGGTTCGATTTCGAGCAGTTCGACCTGATCGACCCGCCCTTCTTCCGCCAGCAATGGCACCGGATCGAATATCGCGTACGCCGCTCCTGCCAGGCAGGCCGACTGGCGTGGAGTCACGCAGCTTCCTCGACATCGGAATCGGCGGACTGCTCATCGGCCCCGCCCTTCCCACTCGGTTTCCCGTGCATGGGCATCGGCCTGCCATAGAGGAAGCCCTGCGCGAAATCGCAGCCGAAATCGCGCACGCTCTGCGCGTTGGCAGCGGTTTCGATGCCCTCCACGGTGACCTTCAGGCCAAGGTGGTGCGCCATCGAGGTGACGGCCTGCACGATCGTCTGGTTACCGGCATTGGTCGCAATGTCAGAGATGAACGACCGGTCGATCTTGATCTTGTCGAACGCGAGTTCGCTCAGGTGCCGCAGCGACGAATAGCCGGTGCCGAAATCGTCGAGCGAGACCATGATTCCCTGGCTCTTGAAGTTGGCGATGACCCTGCGCGCCGTTTCGAGTTCGGAAACGAGCGCGCTTTCGGTGATCTCGACCTCCAGCCGCGCGGGCGGGAAGCCGGCGCGCTTGAGCGTTTGAAGGGTCCGCTCGACCAGCCAGGGGTCGTCGAATTGCAGCGGGGAGAGGTTGATGGAGAGCGCGGTTCCCTCATCCCATTCGCATGCTTCGCGCGCGGACTTTGCCAGCAGGGTAAAGTAGAGTTCGCCGATCAGGCCGCATTCTTCGGCAACGGGAATGAACTCGTCCGGGTTCCAGATGGTCCCGTCGTCGCGCGGCCACCGCGCCAGCGCCTCGTAGCCCAGGGTCTTGCCGGTAGAGAGGTCGACCAGCGGCTGGTAAAAAGGTTCGATGGCGTCGGCGGCAATGGCTTCGCGCAATTCGCGCTCGGTCCGCGCACGTTGCTCGACCGCCTTTTCCATGCCCGGCTCGAAGAAGCAGTACGACTGCTTGGCCGATGCCTTGGCGCGGTACATCGCGGCGTCGGCCTGGGTGATGATCCGGTCGATCTCCAGACCCAGCGCATCCACCAGCGTCACGCCGACGCTGGCGCCAACGGTCACCGTGGTATTCGCGGAGGGCAGGCTGATCGGCTGTTCGAACGCGTCGACGATGTCTTCGACACGGGTGAGGAGCGCGTCGCTCGAGGCAAAATCGGCGAGCAGAACGACGAATTCATCCCCGCCCAGACGCGCGACGAGATCGCCCTCGCGCACATGGGAACGCAGGTTCTCCGCCGCCGCCAGCAGAACCTCGTCGCCCGCGATGTGCCCGTACTGATCGTTGATCGCCTTGAACCGGTCGAGATCGAGCACCGCCAGCGCGAAGGGCCGCTTGTCGGCGCTGCGAATGGCCCGGTGGATCACCTGATAGGCCTTGCGGCGATTGGGCAGGCCGGTCAGCGGGTCGTGAAAGGCGAGCGCGCTCGCCTCCTTCTCCGCAGCGATGCGGGCCCTGAATTCGCGCCGCAATTCGATCAGCCGCCGAACCGCGTAGATCGCGAAAGCGATCGGCATGAACATGAGCGCAGTCAGGATTTCGTCCAGCTCCCACGATTCGTGGGTTTCGGAGAAGTCGATCACATATTCGAAGCCTTCGATAGCAACCGAGCCCGCAACAAGCGCGCCGAAGAACCCGAAAATGACCAGGGCTTCGATCCGCGCCGAGCGGCTCAGGAAGGTTCTCGAATCCAACTTCTTCATATCATGCTCTTTTCAACCAGACAGCTTGATTGTCGGCTGTTAAGATTTTGTTGATATGAAGGGGTTCAGTTCCCGCCGTTTCGCAGCGCGGCAGCCACAACTTTGTGCATCTTGGAATGCAGACCGTCGTTGCCAGCCAGCACTTGGTCGGTGTGGATCGGCTGGCTGCGACCGCGATAATCGGTCACGAAACCACCCGCCTCGCGCACCAGCAGGCACCCTGCGGCGGTGTCCCACGGTTGCAGGTCGCTTTCCCAGAACCCGTCGAAGCGGCCCGCCGCGACCCATGCCAGATCGAGCGAGGCGGCACCGAAGCGGCGAATGCCAGCGACTTCCGGCCCCAGCGCGCCGTAGATGCGGCTCCATTCGGCGAAGTCGCCATGGCCCTGGAACGGAATGCCGGTGGCGATCAGCGCATCGGACATGCGGTTGCGCGAAGACACGCGCAGCCGCCCGTCGTGCAGCCAGGAGCCACGCGTCTTTTCGGCCCAGAAGGTTTCATCGGTGACCGGCTGGTAGACCACGCCCGCGATCACATCGCCCCAGCCCGACCCGTCGAGCTTGCGCTCCTGCGCCGCGATCGAGACCGCGAAGTGCGGGATGCCGTGGAGGAAGTTGCTGGTCCCGTCGAGCGGATCGACCACCCAGCGGTGGCTCTCGTCCTCGCCTTTGATCTCGCCCGCTTCCTCCAGCAGGAAGCCCCAGCCGGGGCGCGCCTGGAGCAGGTCGTCGTAGATCGAGCGTTCGGCCTGGCGGTCCGCCCGGCTCACGAAGTCCGCCGGGCCCTTGCGGCTGACCTGAAGGTGCTCGATCTCGCCGAAATCGCGGCGCAGTTTGCTCCCTGCGCGCCGCGCGGCGCGCTCCATTACGCGGATGAGGCCTGAAATCGCTGCCATCGTTCGTACCGCCTACTGGCCCGGGGCCGAGGTACCCTCGGCAGGCTCGGCGGCTTCGCGCGCGCCGCAGATGATCGCCGCAACGAGGTAGACGTTGACCGGATCGGTCGCATCGATCTGCGGGTTCTGCGCCAGCTTTTCGCCGGTCGCCTTGCTGATCGTTTCCAGCGTGTTGCGATAGAGGCAGCCGATCAGCGCGTTCTTTTCCTCGCTCGGGATCTCCGGGTCCTGCACCGCGGCGACGAAAGTGCTGAAGATCAGCCCGCCACGGTCCATATCCGTCTGCTCGGTCGGCGCGGATGCGGGTCCGGCTGTCGCTTCCTGCGCGACGCCCGGCGCGGTCAGCGCCAGCGCCATCGCGGCGGCAATCAGGGGCTTGGCTCGCATGCTCAGTTCGCTTTCCCGACGTAGGACTGTTCGTAAACGTCGACGATGATCCGCGTGCCGCTTTCGATATGCGGGGGCACCATGATGCGCACGCCATTGTCGAGGATCGCGGGCTTGTAGCTCGACGAAGCCGTCTGGCCCTTGATCACCGCGTCCGCCTCGACGATTTCCGCCTCGATCTGCTCGGGCAGAGCGACCGAGATCGGCTTTTCTTCCCACAGCTCCAGCGTCACGGTCATCCCGTCCTGCAGGAACGGACGCGCATCGCCCAGCAGATCGCTGGGCAGGTTGATCTGTTCGTAGGTGTCAGTGTCCATGAACACCAGCATGTCGCCGTCTTCGTAGAGGAACTGGTAATCCTTGGTGTCCAGCCGCACGCGCTCGACCGTGTCGGCGCTGCGGAAGCGCACGTTGGTCTTGCGGCCATCCTGCAGGTTCTTCATCTCGACCTGCATGTAGGCCCCGCCCTTGCCCGGCTGGGTGTGCTGGATCTTGGCAACCTTCCAGATGTTGCCTTCGTACTCGATAATATTGCCGGGGCGAATGTCGACGCCGCTGATCTTCATGGAGTGTACCTCGGGTGCCTGCGAAACGGGAGCCGCGGCCGGGTGCGGGGCAGCTCCGATGCGGCAAGGCGCGCGCCTTAGCCGAGCACTCATGGTCAGGCAAGGAAAGCCATCCTATATAGCACCGTATGGACAGGATTACCGATTTCACCAAGTCGCTGCGCGGAGCGGCCGCGCTCTTCGCACTCGCGCTGCCGGTGGCGGCGTTCGCCGCGTCACCCACCATGCCGCAATCGGGCAGGATCACCACGCTGCCTATCGGCAAGTACGAATGCACGCTGCCCGGCGATGCCAGCGGCCCGGCGTGGCACCGCATCCCCGACAGCGATTTCTCGATCCTCAACGCCTCGAGCTACGAAGCGCGCGGAGGCCGCGGGGTCTATCTGCTGCGCGGCAACCAGATCACCTTCACGCGCGGCCCGCTGAAAGGGCTGATGCTGGAACGCGCGGGCAACACCATCCTGCGCGAACGCGAGGAAGATGGCACGCTGGGGCGGATGCGCTGCGTGCGGACCGGCCCGGTCGACTGAGGTTTAACTGACGCGTGGAGCGGCGCGCGCTCAGTCGCCCTGCCCGGTGAGGTAGGGATATGGATTGATCGCGTTGTTCGGCTCCCACCATTCGGCGTCCCTGGTGGTGCGCATGATCGCGAAATGCAGGTGCGGCGCGTCGGGCGCGGCGTTGCCCGTGGTGCCGACGGTGCCCAGCCGCTGTCCGCGACGCACCTTCTGCCCTTCTTTCAGCCCCGGCGCGTAGCGGTCGAGGTGCGCGTAGTAGAAGATCGTCTGCTTGTCGTCGGAGCGCACGTAGAGCGAATTGCCCCCGGTTTCGGAGCGGTAGATACGCTCGACCGTACCCGGCGCCGCAGCGATCACGCTGGTGCCCTTTGGCGCCATGATATCGATCGCCTCGTGCATCCGCGCGCCGCCATCGCGCTCGGCCAGGAAACTGTCGGAAAGCTCGTCGCGCTTCACGTTGAGCACCGGGATGACGAGCTGCGAGAGGTCGCGTGTGCCGGGGCGCGTCGCGTTGGCGCGGTCGGTCGAGGCGACATTGCGTTCCTTCGCCGCGCTTTCGGCGGTTTGCTTGCCGCCGGCGACGGTTTCCTTCGTGACCGGGGCACGCTGCTGCGCGGACTGCGCCGGGCTGGTCTTGTCGATCTGGCTGTCGGAGCTTGCAAGATCGATCAAGCTGCCCCCCGCGACGATCCACACCATCGAGGTGATCGTTGCGGTTACGATGATCGTCAGGAAGCGGTCGAGCGCACTCAGCGACCTCGCCTTAACCGATCTAAGCCCCTCGAACATGGTGATCGTCCTCCAAACGCTGCACGAAAGCCTTAACGGCCTGCTCCTCGTCAGCGTTCCACACGGCCCCGCTGACCGCCAGGAAATCCGCGCCTGCGTCTATCAGCGGGCCACAGTTGTCGGGCGTGATGCCGCCGATCGCGACACTCGGGAGTTCGAATATCTGCGACCACCATTCGAGGATTTCGGGCGTCGGCCGCTCCGCATCCCCCTTGTCTTTCGTCGTACTCGGATAGAACGCCCCGAAGGCGACGTAATCCGCGCCTGCATCGCCCGCTTCCATCGCCAGATGGCGGCTGGCGTGGCAGGTCACCCCGATCTGCGCCTGCATGCCGAGTGCATCGCGCGCCTCTGCCACAGTGCCATCGTCCTGGCCGAGATGGACGCCATCGGCCTTCAGCCGCCTGGCGAGCGCGATATCGTCGTTGACGATGAAGGCGACGTCACGCTCGGCGCAGATTTCCTGCAAGGGCGCGGCGAGCGCGGCAATCTCGTGCTGCGTCCCCTCGAACCCCTTTACGCGGAACTGGAACGCGGTGACGTGCCCGCCCCCCGCATCGAGCGCGCGCGCGAGCCGCGCGGGGAATTCGCCCCCTACTTCAAGCGGCGAGATAAGGTAAAGCTGGGTCGGCACGCGCGGAATCGCGCTTTCTGTTTTGCTCATGGTTCGCGGACGTAGCCGCGCGCAGGCCGTTCGTCGATATTCAGGCGTGCGCAAGCAATCTGCGCGCTATCTGCGTGGCTATGAAACACGCTCCGCTCTTTGCCGCGCTCGCCGCGATGCTTCCGCTTTCCGCCTGCGCGGTCGTTCCCACCGGGCCGGTGGTCGATTCGCCCTACGATGTCGCGCAGCAGGGCACCCTCGTCCCGCTGCTGCAACCCGTCCAGGTCGGCCGCGTCGTGGTGACCCCGATGCGCGTGACCGAAGACAGCCGCTGCCCGATGAACGCGCGCTGCGTATGGGCGGGCCGCGCGGTGGTCGAAACGCGGATCGACGGGCCCGGCTGGCGCCAGACGCAACCGCTCACGCTCGGCGAACCGCATACGGTGCGCGGCGTGACGGTTACGCTGGTATCGGTGCAACCCGCCACGCAGACGGGTACCGAGATATCCTCAGCCGAGTATCGCTTCGCTTTCGAAGGCGGCTAGGGTTCAGCCCGCGACGCTCGCCGCGTAGATTTCGTCGATCGCGTTTTCGAGCGCCTTGTCGAAGGTCGCATCGTCCATCTGCGCGCGCAGTTCTTCGAGCAGCGCGCGGCTGAAGCTGGCGATCATGCCGCTGTTCTTGGCCAATTCCTGACAGGCTTCCTCGCGCCCATAGCCACCCGACAGCGCCACGACGCGAAGCACCTTGGGGTGCTTGACCAGCGGCAGGTACAGGTTCGGCTCGCTCGGGATGGTCAGCTTGAGCATGACCTGCTGCCCCTCGGGCACGCGCTCCAGCTCTTCCTGGAACGAGGCGAGCAGGTGCGCTTCCGCCGTGCCGCGGCTGTCCGCCTTCAGGCTCACTTCGGGTTCGAGGATCGGCATCAGGCCGTGACTGAGGATTTCGAGGCCGATATCCATCTGCTGGCGTACCGCATCGGCGATTCCCTGCGGGTTCGCTTCGTGCACGACGGAGCGCATCTTGGTGCCGAACACGCCCAGTTCCTTGGCCCGCGCGCACTGCGCGGCAAGCTGCGGCATATCCTTCATCAGCTGCACACCGTTTTCGGTATCGTGCATGCCCTTGTCGACCTTCAGGAACGGCACGATGCCCTTCCCCGCCAGTCGCTGCGGGATCGGCATGCCTTCGGGATTGCAGCCTTCCATGGTCTTTTCGAACAAAATCGCGCCGACCACCTTCTCGCCAGTGAAGGAGGGGCTTTCGACGATGCGGCACCGCATTTCGTGGATCTTGGCGAACATTTCGTCTTCGTCCGAATATTCGCTTTCGGCGACGCCATATCCGGCGAGCGCCTTGGGCGTCGAGCCGCCCGACTGGTCGAGTGCCGCGATGAATCCGTCGCCGTTAGCGATCTTCGCCTTCATCTCTTCGAAATTCATGCCTTAACGCTTCCCTTCGGGCCGATTTGCCAATGTCTGATGCATACGAATGCAAGTGCGCCGCTCCTAAGCAGCAGCCGCGTGCAACGCAATATCGTCCGGGCAACCTTTTCGCGGCGGGCTCGTCCTGCAACCGGCCACCCCATTCGAGGCAGGCAGGGCGGCGGCTCGCCGGTCAGCGGCAGGTGACGTAGCCGGTCCCGACCGTCTTGGTCTGCTTGCCCCCGCTGACGACGACCTTGTCCGCGCGGGCCTTCATGCCCGACATGACCCAGCCCTTCAGCGTGTCGTCGCCGCACAGCGTCCGTTCGAGCTGGCCTTTCGCATCGACCCAGCTTGTGTCGACGTCCACCGTGTCGGGGCGGACATAGAAGGTGTAGACTTCGACGCCGTTCTGCGATCCGGTGTAGGTCAGTTCCCAACCCTTGGGGACGGACATTTCCTCGTTGTAGAATGACGCGATCATCGGCCCGGCGCCGTTCCATTCCTGCGCCTGCGCTGCCGAAGCCAGTACCGCCGATGCCAGCGTCGTTCCCGCAAGAACGGCCAAACCCCACTTACGCATTACCCGCAATCCCCCGAATATCCGCAAATCCGGCACAGAAATTATTCGGACGCCTGCTGCGGGTCAATCGGATTAATCGCGCGTTCCCCGCACCTTGCGAATGATTCCGTCGAAGCGGAGCACGGGATTGCCGTCGGCCCTTATGATACCCGCGACGAAGATCGTCTTGCCGCCCGCGCGCACGACTTCACCGGTCGCCTCGATCAGTTGGCCGACGCGTGCTGGGTCGAGGAAATCGCCGCTCAGGCTCAGCGTGACGCCGTGGCTGCCGTCCATCGCACCGCGCGCGATGGTGAACAGCGCAGCGTCCGCGAAGGTCATCAGGCAGCCGCCATGCATGAAGCCTGCGCCGTTCATGTGGCGCGGTTCGGCGCGGAAGGCGGCGCGTGCGGTGCCATCCGCCTCGATCCGCTCGTAGAACGGGCCCGCGCGCTGTTCGAAGGCGTCGCTCTGCCACACCTGCCAGCCGGCGAATTCGCCTTCTGTCACATCGACTAGGCCCTTGCCGCCCTCGCCTACGCCTTCGTTCTCGCTCATCCGATCAGGCCTTCAGAGCCTCGACACCGGGCAGCGGCTTGCCTTCCATCCATTCGAGGAAAGCGCCACCAGCCGTTGAAACATAAGTGAAATCGTCGGCCACACCCGCGACATTGAGCGCCGCGACGGTATCGCCCCCGCCCGCGATCGATACCAGCGATCCTTCCTTGGTCAGCGCAGCCGCAGTGCGCGCGAGGCTGACGGTCGCCTGATCGAAGGGCTCGGTCTCGAACGCGCCGAGCGGCCCGTTCCACACCAGCGTGCGGCAGGTCTTGAGCACATCCGCCAGCGCTTCGGTCGCCTGCGGACCGATATCGAGGATCATCTCGTCCGCAGCGACCTCGTGCACGTTTGCGGTGCGCAGGCTCGCCGGATTGGCGGCAAATTCCTTCGCCACAACAACGTCATAGGGCAAATGGACCGTGCAGCCCGCGTGATCGGCGGTGTCCATGATCGCGTTCGCCTTGTCGACCAGATCGTGCTCGCACAGCGACTTGCCGACATCGGCCCCGCGCGCGGCGAGGAAGGTGTTGGCCATCCCGCCGCCGATGATGAGGTGCTGCACTTTGCCGACGAGGTTTTCGAGCACGTCGAGCTTGGTCGAGACTTTCGCCCCGCCCACAACCGCAGCAACCGGCGTTTCGGGATTGCCGAGCGCGGCATCGAGCGCCTTCAGCTCCGCTTCCATCGCCCTACCCGCGTAGGAGGGCAGGAAATGCGTCAATCCCTCGGTCGTGGCGTGGGCACGGTGCGCGGCGGAGAAGGCGTCGTTGACGTAGAAATCGCCATGCGCAGCGATCGCCTTGGCAAAGTCGGGATCGTTCGCTTCCTCGCCCGGCCAGAAGCGCGTGTTCTCCAGCAGGCCGATATCGCCATTGCGCAGGATGGCGAGCGACTGTTCTACCGACGGACCCGCGACCTCGGAGATGAACATCACCTCGCGGCCCAGAACCTTGTCGACATCGCCCTGCACGTAGCTGGTGCTCATGGTCGAATTGCGCTGCCCCTTCGGGCGCCCGAAATGCGCGAGCAGCAGCACCTTCGCGCCCTTGTCCACCAGTTCGAGGATCGTCGGCTTCGCCGCCTCGACCCGCGTGACGTCGGTCGCCGAACCGTCCTTCATCGGCAGGTTGAGGTCGACGCGCACCAGCGCGACCTTGCCGGAAAGATCGGCGGGCAGATCGTCGAGGGTTTTGAAGTTCGGCATGTTCGCTTCCTTTCCTCTCCCGATGGAAGAGGGATACGGAGCCTTGCGAGTGTGCTCGCTAGGCGGAGTTGGGTGAGGGTATCGACCGGTCGACACCCTCATCCAAGCTTCGCTAGCCGCTCGCGCGGCAAGCTTCGCTGTCCTTCTCCCATCGGGAGAAGGATCAAGCGATCAAATCAGCCCGGCCATCACGCCGGCGGTGTCGATCATCCGGTTGGAGAAGCCCCACTCGTTGTCATACCAGCTTACCACGCGGGCGAGCTTGCCTTCGAGGACCGCGGTTTCGAGGCTGTCGACCGTCGAGCTGGCGGGCTGGTGGTTGAAGTCGCTCGAAACCAGCGGCTGATCGGTGAAGTCGAGCACGCCCTTCATCGCGCCGCTCGCAGCCGCCTTCAGCGCCTCGTTCAGCTCCTCGGCCGAGGTGTCGCGGCCCGGCGTGAACACCAGGTCGATCAGCGAGACGTTCGGCGTCGGCACGCGGACCGACGAACCGTCGAGCTTGCCGTTGAGTTCGGGCAGCACCAGGCCGACCGCGCGCGCCGCGCCGGTGGTGGTCGGGATCATGTTCTGCGCACCGCCGCGTGCACGCCGCATGTCGGAGTGCATCTGGTCGAGCATGCGCTGGTCGTTGGTGTAGGAGTGGATCGTGGTCATGAAACCACGCTCGATCCCCACCAGATCGTTCAGCACCTTCGCGACCGGCGCGAGGCAGTTGGTGGTGCAGCTGGCGTTGGAGACGATGTGGTCGTCCGAGGTCAGCACATCGTGGTTCACGCCGTAAACCACCGTCTTGAGGTCGCCCTTCGCCGGCGCGGAGATCAGCACGCGCTTGGCGCCCGCGTCGAGATGCGGCTTCGCGGCGTCGAGCGACTGGAAGAAGCCAGTGCATTCGAGGACGATGTCCACGCCCATCTCGCCGTGCGGCAGCTTGCCCGGCTCACGCTCGCTCGTCACGGCGATCTTCTTGCCGTCGACGACCAGCGCGTTGCCATCGACCGAGACCGATCCGGGGAAGCGGCCATGCGTCGAATCGAACTGGAACAGCAGCGCATTGGCATCGGCGCTGGCGAGATCGTTGATCGCGACCAGCTCCAGATCGTGATCTTTCCGCTCCAGCAGTGCGCGCGCGACAAGCCGCCCGATGCGTCCGAAACCGTTGATTGCAACCTTGGTCGCCATGACGTGTAATCTCCTGACTTATGCTTCCAGCTTGGCGACGATCTTGGGGATGATCGCCTCGCTCGTGAAACCGAAATGTTCGAAGGCATCCTTGCCCGGCGCAGAGGTGCCGAAGCTGTCGATCCCGATGCGCAGCCCATTGCTCATCGTGTAGCGTTCCCACCCGAAGGTGGTGCCCGCCTCGATGCTCACCCGCAGGATTTCATCGGGCTGAGCGTTGGGAAGGATATTGTCGCGATAGGCCGGGTTCTGTTCGTCGAACAGCTCGGCGCAGGGCATGGAGACCACGTCCGCGCCGATCCCGCGATCTTCCAGCGCCGCTGCACACTCAATCGCGAGGCCGACTTCGGAGCCGGTCGCGATCAGGATCACCCGCCGCTCCGCCTGCGCGTCCCTGATCCGGTAGGCACCCTTGGCGCAGCGGTTTTCCTCTGCCGCCTCGGTGCGGAACTGTTCGAGCCCCTGGCGGCTCAGCGCGAGCACGCTCGGGCGGTTTTTCTCGTTGAGCGCGATTTCCCAGCATTCGGCCGTCTCGACCGCATCGCCCGGGCGCATCACCAGCAGGTTGGGAATGGCGCGCAAGCTCTGCAGATGCTCGATCGGCTGGTGCGTCGGGCCATCCTCGCCCAGCCCGACCGAATCATGCGTCATCACGTAGATCACGCGCGCTTCCTGCAAGGCGGACAGGCGAATGGCAGGGCGGCAATAGTCGCTGAACACCAGGAAGGTGCCGCCATAGGGGATCACCCCGCCGTGCAGCGCCATGCCGTTCATCGCGGCGGCCATGCCGAATTCGCGGATGCCGTAATAGACGTAGCGACCGGCGCGGTTGTCGGCAGAGAAATCGCCCATCTCGCCAGCCTTGGTGTTGTTCGATCCGGTCAGGTCGGCCGATCCGCCGACCGTATCGGGCAGACGGTTGTTGATCACCGCCAGCGCGTTCTCGCTCGCCTTGCGGGTCGCGACCTTCTGCGGCTCGCGCACCAGTTCGGCGATATATTCCTGAAGGTCGAAGCCTTCGGGCAGGTTGCCCGCCATCCGCCGCTCGAAATCGGCCTTCTTGTCGCTCGCATCGAGGCGAGCGGACCACTCGGTGCGCACGTCGGCACCGCGCGAGCCCGCGGAATGCCACTCGCTGCGAACCTGGTCGGGGATCTGGAAGGGTTCGGCGTTCCAGTTCAGCTTTTCGCGCGCGGCCGCAATCTCGTCCGCGCCGAGCGGAGCGCCGTGGGTCGCCGAGGTGCCCTGCTTGTTGGGTGCGCCGTAGCCGATCACCGTGCGGCAGGCGATCAGCGCCGGGCGATCCTCTGCCAGCGCTTCGTCGATAGCGCGCGCGATATCCTCGTAATCGTGGCCATCGCACGAATTGACGAACCAGCCGGTCGCCTCGAAGCGCGCGCGCACGTTCTCGCTGGTCGAAAGATCGGTGCTGCCGTCGATGGTGATGCGGTTATCGTCCCACAGACAGATCAGCCGCCCCAGCTTCAGGTGCCCGGCAAGGCCGATCGCCTCGTGGTTGATGCCTTCCATCAGACACCCGTCGCCCGCGATCACCCAGGTATTGTGATCGACCAGTTCGTCGCCGAATTCGGCATTCAGGTGCCGCTCCGCCATCGCCATGCCCACCGCCATCGCGAGGCCCTGCCCCAGCGGGCCAGTGGTGCATTCGACGCCGGGAAGCAGGAAATTCTCCGGGTGGCCCGCAGTCGGACTGCCGAGCTGGCGGAAATTCTCGATGTCTTCCATCGTCGGCTTGGCGAAGCCCGACAGGTTGAGCAGCGAATAGAGCAGCATCGAGCCATGGCCCGCGCTCAGCACGAAACGGTCGCGGTCGGCCCAACCGGGCGCGCTCGCGTCGTATTTGAGGTAGTTCGACCACAGTACGGTGGCGACATCGGCCATGCCCATCGGCATGCCCGGATGTCCGCTCTGCGCCTTCTGGACCGCATCCATCGACAATGCGCGGATGGCATTGGCCATGGGGATCATACGTGCTGGGTCGAGGCTCATGCGCGGGGGTACTCCAGTGCGGTCGGTTGCCGCGATTCGATCAAGCGCACGCCATCGACAAGGCGAGCGCCAAGGTCAAGGCGCGCGCCAAAGGTCGCGGCGGGCGAACGGCCCCGCTCCGACAGCGCAAGCTGTCCAAAATTTGCCGTCGGCTCTTGGGGATCGGCGTCGAGGGTATTACACCTCGACCAATGAGGGACCAGCATCTCGAACAGACCATCCAGCGGATCGAGCGCGCCCTTGCGCGAATCGCCGCCGCTGCCGACGCCAGCGCGGCGCAAGACGGGCCCGTCGACAGCGACTTCGCAGCGCAGAGCGAATCGATGCGCAGCGCGATGCGCAACAAGGTTCGCGCGCAGCTGGAGCGGCTCGATTCGGTGATCGGCGAGCTGGAGAAATGACCAAGCTCGCGATTTCCATCGGCGGGCGCGATTTCTCGCTCTCGTGCGGCCCCGAAGACGAAGAGCGGGTCCGCGCGCTGGTGAGCGCGATCGACGAGCATTTCGAACCGATTGCACCGCGCTTTTCGCAAAACCTCCTGTTCGCGTGCCTGCGCGCGGCCGACGACGTGTTCGAACAGGCGGGAATCGCACCGGGCGAAGACAAAGAGACCAAACAGTTGCGCGATCGGCTGGCGACGGTGGAGCAGGAGCGCGACCGGCTCGAAACCGCGCTGTCGGCGGCGACCGATGCGCGCGGACGGCTCGAGCGTGACCTGCGCAGCGCGCGCGAGGATGCTCAGGCCGCAGCGCAGGACGCGAGCAGCCGCAGCGCGGCCGAGGCGCAGGCGAGCGCGGACCGGATCGCGCTGCTCGAAAAACGCTGCGCCGAACTGCAAACCCAGCTGGAAGACGCGCGGATGCAGGAATTGCCGCTGGCGGGCGCCACCGGGGGCGACACGCTCGACCCCGATCTGCTGCCCGCGCTCGAACGTTTTGCCGGCCTGCTCGAATCCTGTGCAGATAAGCTTGAGGGACGCGCTTGAGAGTGGCGCGGGCAACGCCTAGATAGGCAGATGGCGGGACTGCCCGGCACGAGCCGTAGAACATCCCTGAGGCTATAAGTTTATCCTAGGGAGCTGTCCCTGCCCTGGTCCACCAGTTCGGCTGTGGGACCGGGGTATACGGCGCCCACCTGACCTTTTGCGTCAGAGGATTTCCCAGGCACCGACCCATGGTGGTTCCGCCACTCACCTTTGAAGCGCTTTTCCAGCGAGCCGCTCGGGCCGTTTCAATTTCGTCGTTGCGAGCCTAGCGGAGCAATCCATGACCAAATCGCAACTTCGCAAAGAGATGCGCGCGCTTCGCGAGGAGACGGTGGCGAGCCTGCCCGAGGCGGTGCGCGCCCTCGTGTTCTCACGCCCGCCCGCCCCCGTGCTCTCGCGGATAGAGAGCGACGCGGTGATCGGCCTCTACCATGCAAGCGCCGCCGAAGCGCCGACCGCGCGCTATGCCCAGTATTTCCTCGAAGGCGGCCACCGCATCGCGCTGCCGCGCTTCGCACAGCGCGATGCCGCGATGCACTTTGCCGCGCACACCGATCCGCTGGAAGCGAGCGATCTGGAACGCGGGCCCTGGGGGCCGCTGCAACCCGCCAGCGACGCGGAAGAGCTGACTCCCGATATCGTCTTCGTCCCGCTGCTCGGCTTCGACCAGGACGGCGGGCGACTGGGCCAGGGCGGCGGCCACTACGACCGCTGGATCGCCGCGCATCCTGCGGCCTTGCGGATCGGCCTTGCGTGGGACGTCCAGAAGCTCAATCACGTCCCGATGGAACCCCACGACATGCCCCTGAACATGGTGGTGACGCCCACGCGGGTGTACGAGATCGCCGCATGAGACGAGAACCCAACTGGCGCATTCCCGTCGGCATCCTCGCCCTTCTTCTCGGCCTGTCGATCTACGCGATCGTCATCGCGCGCTATGGCCCCTCACTGATCGGCGCTTGGCCGATCCTGGCGCAGACGCTCGTCTATCTGGTGCTCGGCGTGATCTGGCTGCTGCCGCTCAAACGCTTCCTCATCTGGATGGAGACCGGCAAGTGGGGCTGAGAGCCCTCGCTGGCGCGCTCGCCGCGTTCAGCCTGCTCTTCGCCATGCCCGCGCACGCAACTCAGCGCGGCTGGTTCCCGCGAGAAAAGGGAGAGTGCGGCTGGGTCCATGGGCGCTTTGCGATCTACAACGGGCATAGCGTCGCCAGAATCTGGGTCATCGGGTCCAGCCACATTCTCGCGCAGTACGACGACGATGGCGATAGCAATTTCCCTGCCGAACTCGACGCGCGACGCTGGGCAAAGAACCCCGGCGACCTGATGAAGAAGGCCGTTTACGGTGACTTTTATGTTTGCGCGGTCGAGCCGTATCGGTCCGGTCGGATGCAGCACGTCAAAATCAGGCGCACCAAGAATCTGATTGTCGCCGATCGGGACCTCTAACCGGCCAACCTGGTCCTACGTCATCCAACATGCCTCCGAGGCAAACCGGGAAACGCTGGGCGCCGCCGACCGTTGACCCTGCATGCCCGAACTCCCCGAAGCCGAGGCCAACCGCCTGCGCATCGAACGCGAATGTCTCAACCGCACGATCGAGGCGGTCGAGCTAGGTGAGGATACCGACTATCTGGAATTGCCCGGCGATAATGAACGCCAGCGGCTCGTCGGCCACCAGTTCACCCAGACGCACCGCCACGGCAAGCTGATCTTCGCGGGCAGCAAGAGCGGGCCGTGGATCGGCGTCCATCTCGGCATGACCGGATCGCTACGCCCGTTCGACGAAAGCGCTGGCCCGCCCGACTACGCCAAATTTCTGATCCGCTTCGAAGGCGACCGCCGGCTGGCGTTTCGTTGCCCGCGCAAGCTCGGCTGGGTGCGGGTGATCGATAGCCCGGCGAAGGAGATCGCCCGGATCGAATACGGGCCAGATGCGCTCGAGATCGACTGCTCCACTTTTGCAGAGGTGCTCGGCGGATCGCGCGGGGCGACCAAGTCCGCGCTGATGGACCAGCGCAAGCTCGCGGGAGTGGGCAATCTCTGGTCGGACGAAATTCTCTACCGCGTCGGGATCGATCCCGAGCACAAGGGAACCGACCTTTCCAAAGACACACTAGCCGACATGCACGAAGCCATGCGCGACATCTTGCGCGCGGTCATGGATACGGGGGCGCACTACGACCGGTTGCCGGACGACTGGCTGATCCACACCCGCAAGGAAGGGGCCACCTGCCCGCGCTGCGATGGCACGATCAAGAAGACCAAGGTCGGCGGGCGCAGCGCCTTTCACTGCACCCGCCACCAGAAATAGCGCCTACATGCTGAACACGAAGGTCTCGCGCCCGTCCTTCTCCATTGCGCGCTGGAACGATGGCGTGCTGCGCATCTGCTCCATCCACCGCTGGCAATTGGGGCGATCCTTCAGCCGCCCCTGCGCGTCGGCGGACGCCATCGAATAGCACATCGAGATATCGGCGGCGGTCAGGTGATCGCCCGCCAGCCAGGTGTTGCGACCGAGGTCGCTCTCCAGCTTGTCGAACAGCACCTTGAGCCGCGGCGCCACCAGCATCTCGCGCACCTTGTCGGTCGCCAGCCCGACCACCGACCGAACGAGCGCAGGCGAGCGTGCCTTCATCATCGTCAGCAGCCCGTTGAAGAACTGCATCGGCATCAGACTGCCCACGCCCGCGTGGAACCAGAACAGGTAATCGACCCGGCTCGCCTCGCCCGGCGCGGGGCGCAGGGGGCTCTCGGGATGCGAATCGAGGATATAGTCGATCACTGCGTTGCTCTCGGCCAGAACAAGCCCGGTGTCGTCGGTGATGACCGGCGCGGTGCCGAGCGGGGAGAGTGCCTTGTAGTCGGCGGGCGCGAGCCGGGTTTGAGGATCGCGGTTGTAGATCTTCAGCTCGTAGGGTGCGCCCAGCTCCTCCAGCAGCCAGAGGATGCGGAAGCTTTGCGAATATTCGAGATGGTGAAGCGTGATCATCGGTGCCCTCCTGCCGGTGCGTTGCATGGCAGGTGAACGCGCAGCGCGGCCCGCGCAAGGGCGCGGGGCGAAATCGGCACCATTTGAAAGAAATGGCGCGAGTGACGGGACTCGAACCCGCGACCTCCGGCGTGACAGGCCGGCGCTCTAACCAACTGAGCTACACCCGCGCAAACCCGCAGGAGAACAGTGTCTCCGCTGCGTGGGAGGGGCGCGCTTAAGCCAGCCTCACGGGTGTGTCAATGGCTTGTGCGCCGCCAAATTCGCATCGCTGTGCAGGAATGTGGTTAGCGCGGCTTTAACCGCATTTTATGCAATTCGTGCGAGCCTCGGCAACGCTTGAGAAACCGGCGGGGGGAGCCGCTCCATGCGTATCGGATTTTTGATCGGCAGTGCCGCCTTGTTCGTCGCAAGTGTCGCGACCGCGCAGTCGCTCGTCCAGATCGACCGCGAGGTGTTCGTCGAGCGTTTGCACGAGCGTGACGGCAAGAAGCAGCGATCGCTCGCCCCGGCAGAGACGCTGGAAAGCGGCGATACCGTGGTGCTGATGCTCGCGTGGAAGAGCCCGCAGGACAAGCCTTTCACCATTTCGAGCCGGGTGCCGCGCGCGCTGGTGTTCCGCGACAGCGGCGGTGAGACGCCGCAGGTTTCGGTCGATGGCGGGCACAGCTGGGGCCAGTTGGCCGATCTGCGCGTGCGCGGGCGTGCCGCGACCTCCGCCGATGTGACGCATGTGCGCTGGGACGTCGCGAACCCGCGCGCTGCCAAGGGGCGCGGCGTGTTCACCTACAGCGCGGTCGTGCGCTAAAAAGACGTGCGCTGAGCCGCCGCTAGCAGTTTTCGTATTTCCAGTTGCGGCGCTTACCCTCGCCCAGCCACTCGACCGCCGTCGCAATGCGCTTGGCGCGCGTTTCGGTGCGCTTGGCCTCGGTGATCCACTCCAGATATTCGCGCCGGTGCGATGGCGCGAGGCCATCGAAGAAGGTCCTGGCCGCCGGTGCCGAATCGAGCGCGGCGGCAAAATCTTCGGGCATCGCAATCTCGGGCTTGGGTTTGGGCGGAGTGCGCTTGCCCGCCGCGACGCGCTCTGCACCCCGCCGGATGCGCGCGACGATTTCCTCATCGGGCGGCAGGTCGTCCAGCGAGGCGAGCTTGCCGAGCTGGCCCATGCCCTCGCCCTCTCCAGCGCTGTCGTGCTCCTCGTGATGGATCACGCAGGCGCAGTGCGCCTTGAACGCGGCGATGCTGACGATGTTCTTCCCGCCCTGCATCACCGTGGGCATGCGCCACTTGATCGCTTCCTCGCCATCGGGAAGCGCCCGATGCGCGAGTTCGCGCAGGTGGGTCAGGATCGGCTGTGCAAAAGGAGCCGCCCGCGCAATATATTCATCGGTGCGCGGGTCGGTCTTCATCGGGTCAGCTCGCCAGGATGAGCGCAGGCGCCTCCAGCCGCGCTTTCAGCGCCTGAATGAAGCTCGCCGCATCCCATCCGTCAACTACGCGGTGATCGCAGCTGATCGAGATGTTCATCAGCTTGCGCTTCTCGACGCGCTCGATCCCGTCAGAACCGGTGACGAACATAGGGCGTTCGACGATCTTGTTCGGGCCGATGATCGCGACCTCGGGCCGGTTGATGACCGGGGTGGTCGCAATCCCGCCGAGCGGGCCGAGCGAGGTGACGGTCAGCGTGCCGCCCTGCATTTCTTCGGACTTCGCCTTGCCGGTGCGCGCCGCCTCGGCCAGCCGACCGATTTCGCGCGCGAGTTGCCAGATATTCTGGCCCTGCGCGTTGTGCAGCACCGGCACCATCAGCCCGGCATCGGTTTGCGCGGCCATACCCATGTTGACCGAGCCGTGGCGCGTCACCACGCCCGCCTCGTCGTCATACGTGGCGTTGATCATAGGAAATTCGGGCAGGCACTGGCAGATCGCGGTGATCAGCAGCGGCAGGATCGTGAGCTTGGGCTTGTCGCCGCGCCCTTCGTTCAGCTGCGCGCGCATCGCTTCCAGATCGGTCACGTCGACTTCGTCGACATAGGTGAAGTGCGGAATGTTGCGCTTCGACGCGCTCATGTTCTGCGCGATCCGGCGGCGCATGCCGATGACCTTGATTTCCTCGTCGGCGCGCGGGCCGCTGGCGGGCGAGTAGCCGCCCGAATAGGCGAGGAACTGGTCCAGATCGCCGTGGCGCACACGGCCATCCTCGGCAGGCTTTACCTGCGAAAGATCGATGCCGAGGTCCTTCGCGCGCTTGCGCACGGCGGGGCTGGCGAGAACTTTCGTTTCGGTCTTCGGCACGCTCTTTTCGACCGGCTGCTTGGGCGCAGGCTCGGGATCGGCCTCGTGCGCATCGTCGGCATCGCTCGCGTCGAGATTCTCGACCTCGATCCGCTCCTCGACCTCATCGTCCTTCGGCGCGGGCGCGGGTGCGGCTTCCGGCTCGGCGGCCTGGGCGTTTTCTTCGGCCACATCGTCGGGGATTTCGCCCTCTACTTCGATGGTGACGAGCATCGACCCGATCGAGATGGTGTCACCCACCTCGCCCGCAATCTCGATCACCTTGCCCGCGACCGGGCTTTCCATTTCGACCGTCGCCTTGTCGGTCATCATGTCGGCGATCTGCTGGTCTTCCTCGACCATGTCGCCGACCGATACGTGCCACGCGACGATTTCCGCCTCGGCGATGCCTTCGCCGATGTCGGGCAGGTTGAAGGTGAATTTCGCCATGTCGGTGTTACTCGCTCAGTAGCTTGTCGAGGGCCGCGCCAATGCGCACCGGGCCGGGGAAGAAGGCCCATTCGAGGCTGTGGGGATAGGGTGTGTCGAAGCCGGTCACACGCGCGATCGGCGCTTCGAGGTGGTAGAAGCACCGCTCCTGCACCAGAGCGGAAAGCTCCGCGCCGAAGCCGGAGGTGCGCGTCGCCTCGTGGACGATCATGCATTTCCCCGTCTTCTTCACAGACTTTTCCACAGCCTCGATATCGAGCGGGACGAGCGTGCGCAGGTCGAGAACGTCGGCTTCGATGCCCTTCTCTTCCAGCACCGCCTTCGCGACGTGCACCATGGTGCCGTAGGTCAGCACGGTCAGCTGATCGCCTTCGGTCACCAGCCGCGCCTTGCCCAGCGGGATGCGGTAGTATCCCTCGGGCACCACGCTGTCGGGGTGCGCCTTCCAGTTCTTCACCGGACGGTCGAAGAAGCCGTCGAACGGGCCGTTGTAGATCCGCTTGGGCTCGAAGAAGATGACCGGGTCGTTATCCTCGATCGCGGCGATCAGCAGGCCCTTCGCGTCGTAGGGCGTCGCGGGGATCACCGTCTTGATGCCCGATGCGTGCGTGAACAGCGATTCAGGGCTCTGGCTGTGCGTCTGCCCGCCGAAAATACCGCCGCCAAAGGGCGTGCGGATGGTCATCGGCACGGTATATTCGCCCGCGCTGCGATAGCGGATACGCGCCGCCTCGCTGATGATCTGGTCGTAGCCGGGATAGATATAGTCGGCGAACTGGATTTCAGGGACCGGGCGCAGGCCATAGGCCCCCATCCCGATCGCAGCGGCGACAATCCCGCATTCCGAAATCGGCGTGTCGAACGCGCGCGACTTGCCGTATTTTTCCTGCAAGCCTGCAGTGCAGCGGAACACGCCGCCGAAATAGCCGACGTCTTCGCCGAACACGACGACGTTGTCGTCCCGCTCCATCGACACGTCGAGCGCGTCGTTGATCGCCTCGATCATGTTGAGACGGCGATCGTCGCCGGTCGCGTCGCGGCCCTGCTTGACCTTGGGCTGGTCTTTCGTCTCGCTCATCAGTGCGGCACCCCGTCCGGATATTTCTTGTCGCGTTCGGCCTGCGATTGCTCGTTCTGCTCGCGCAGGTGCCAGGGCTCTTCCTCGAACACGTCTTCGAACATCGTGTGGAACGGCTGGTGCATCCCGTGGCCGAGGATGCCGTTCTTCTCGGCCGTCTTGGTGTCGGCCTTGACCTTCTCGGCAGCCTTCAGGTCCATCTCGGCCTGCCGGTCCTCGTCCCATTCGCCCAGAGCGATGAGGTGGTTCTTGAGCCGCACGACGGGATCGCCGAGCGGCCATGCCTCACGCTCCTGCGCGCTGCGGTAGCCGCTGGGATCGTCCGAGGTGGAGTGCCCTTCGGCGCGGTAGGTGAAGAACTCGATCAGCGTCGGACCCGAATTGGTCCGCGCGCGGTTGGCCGCCCATTGCTCGGCGGCGTAGCACGCCAGCGGATCGTTGCCGTCGACGCGCAGCCCGGCGAGGCCGTAGCCGATCGCACGGCTGGCAAAAGTCGCCCGCTCTCCACCCGCAAAGCCGGAAAAGCTGCTGATCGCCCACTGGTTGTTGATGACGTTGAGGATCACGGGCGCGTTGTAGACGCTGGCGAAGGTGCACGCGGCGTGGAAATCGCCCTCTGCGGTGGAGCCTTCGCCGACCCACGTCGCCGCGATGCGCGTATCGTTCTTGATCGCGCTCGCCATCGCCCAGCCGACCGCCTGCGGGGTCTGCGTGGCAAGGTTGCCCGAGATGCTGAAGAAGCTGTGCTCGCGGCTCGAATACATGATCGGCAGCTGGCGGCCCTTCAGCTTGTCGCCGCTGTTCGAATAGATCTGGTTGATCATCTCGGTCAGCGGATAGCCGCGCGCGATCAACACGCCCTGCTGGCGATAGCTGGGGAACACCATGTCATCGGCCTGCAAGGCCATCGAGGTGGAGATGCTGGTCGCTTCTTCCCCGGTGCACTTCATGTAGAAGCTGGTCTTGCCCTGCCGCTGCCCGCGAAACATGCGTTCATCGAAGGCGCGCACAAGCGAGAAGTGGTGCAGCATTTCGCGCAAGGTATCGGGGCTCAGCTTGGGGTTCCACGGCCCATGCGCCTTGTTGTCGTCGCCCAGCACCCGGATCAGGTCGGTGCACAGACCGTGCGTCTCGTGCGGTTCGCACGATTCGTCGGGGCGCGGCTGCGCACCGGGCTCGGTCACCTCGATCGCAGAGAAGTCCACCTCGTCCGCGCCGGGGCGATATTGCGGCTCGGGTACGTGGAGCGACAATTGCGGCTTGTTGTCGCCCTTGCTGGCTGGCGCATCTGTTCGCTGGGGCCCTTTGGCCATCCGTCTCTCTCCCGGCGTCTCTCGCGCTGGAGACGCATTCTTTCAAGTCCGCGACCGTTTATTGCGCGCGCGCGCTTGGGTCAAGCGCCGTGCCGCAGCGTCAAGCACTTAGACCGCGACGGGCGCCTTGATGGCAGCGTGCGGGCTGTAGTCGCTCACCGCAAAGTCCTCGATTCGGTAGTCGAAGATGCTCGGCGGACACCTTGTCATCTCAAGCGTCGGGCGCCCTCGCGGTTCCCGCTGGAGCTGTTCCTCGATCAGATGCGCGTGGTTGAGATAGAGGTGCGTGTCGCCCCCCGTCCACACGAGTTCGCCCGGCTCCAGCCCCGCCTGCTGCGCGATCATGCGGGTCAGCAGCGCCGCGCCGACCAGGTTGAACGGCAGGCCCAGCGCAACGTCGCAGCTGCGCTGGTAGAGCAGGCAGTTGAGCTGCGTGCCCCCTCCCCCGACGTGGAACTGGTAGGTCTTGTGGCACGGCGGCAGCGCCATCCGGTCCAGCTCCGCGACGTTCCACCCTTCGATGATATGGCGGCGACTGCCCGGATTGCTGCGCAGGCTCTCGACCACCTGACTGACCTGATCGATCCCCTCGCCCTTCTCGTACAGGCCGTCGGGGCGGTAGCGGTAGGTCGGCCAGTCGACCCATTGCTTGCCGTAGACCGGGCCAAGATCGCCCCAGCGTTCGGCGAAATCCTCGTCATCCGCGATCCGCTGCACGAAATCGTCGAGCGCAAGCTCGTCGCCCGTTTCCTTGACGTACCGCGCGTGCGGCCACTCGTTCCAGATCTTCACGCCCTGCAGCACCAGCGGGCGGATATTGGTCTCTCCGGTCAGGAACCACAGCATCTCGCGCGCAGCGGTCTTCCAGTAGACGCGCTTGGTAGTGAGCAGGGGAATCGCATTGTCGGCCAGGCTACAGCGCAATTGCGCCCCGAAGACAGAGCGCGTGCCGACCCCGGTGCGGTCGACGCGTTCGTCGCCTTCGCGCCAGATGCGCGCCATCAGATCGAGGTACTGCTGTTCGTAATGCGATTCGGACACGGAAATGGCTCGTTTGGCTAGGCGAGCATCCTTAGGACAAATCTTACGCGAATGTCCGCTTGCGTGTGTATCGATCCACACCTATAGGCACGCGCCTTGCCTCGACCCGCAGGTGGCATCGCCACCCTCGGGGCCGACACGGTCGGGGAGTAGCTCAGCCTGGTAGAGCACTGTCTTCGGGAGGCAGGGGCCGGAGGTTCGAATCCTCTCTCCCCGACCAATTATCGTCGTCTGCGACAATAATCCCAGCAATGCCGCCGCTTGGCGTGCCCTGAGGCGGACGGGTGGCGCGCAGGCCGGGCGCAATCGGCTCTCCTGACGCGACGCAAGGAAGGGATAACTGCCAGCTGCGCCTTTGCGGGCTGCCGGTAGGCACCTATTCGTGAGCAATATGACAGCGCAGATCGAAATTGGCACGGATTCGGCCGGGCAAGGCATTTGCGTCGATATCGAGGAGCTGCTCGCCACCCGCCTGCTCGTGCAAGGCAATTCGGGATCGGGAAAGTCGCACCTGCTGCGGCGCTTGCTCGAGCAGACCGCTGGGCTGGTGCAACAGGTGGTGATCGACCCCGAAGGCGATTTCACCAGTTTGGGCGACGCGTTCGACCATATCGTGATCGACGGTGCGGCGCATTCTGTGCGCGAGATCGAGGCGCTCGCGGGGCGCGTGCGGCAGCACCGCGTCTCGGTGGTGCTGGCATTGGACGAACTGGAGGTCGAACAGCAGATCCGCTGCGCCGCGCTGTTCCTCTCCGCGCTGTTCGATGCTCCGCGCGAACACTGGTATCCCGCGCTGGTGGTGGTCGACGAGGCGCAGATGTTCGCGCCTGCCGCAGCGGGCGAATTGTCCGAGGATACGCGCCGCATGACGCTGTCCGCGATGACCAACCTGATGTGCCGCGGGCGCAAGCGCGGGCTCGCGGGGATCGTCGCGACGCAGCGGCTCGCCAAGCTCGCGAAGAACGTCGCGGCCGAAGCGTCCAACTTCCTGATGGGGCGCACCTTCCTCGACATCGACATGCAGCGCGCCGCCGATCTGCTGGGGATGGACCGGCGGCAGGCGGAGCGCATCCGCGATTTGCAGCGCGGGCATTTCCTCGGCCTCGGCCCGGCGATCAGCCGCCGCCCGGTCGCGGTGCATATCGGCGAGGTGCGCACGGGCGGCAAAAACGCCGCCGAAGGTCTGATGCCGCTGCCGCAAGCCTCTGGCGAGGATCTGGAGGCGCTACTCCATTCTGAACTGGCAGAAGAAGCGGCCCTGCCGGCGCGCGCCCCTGCCCCGCCCAAGCCCGCGCCCGACCTTGAGCAGGTGATTGCCGCGCGTGCCGTAGAGCAGGCGCAGCCTGTCGCGAGTGGCGATGCGGAAGGGGCTGACGCTTCACCCCTGCGCGAAGACAGCGCGAGCGAAGCGCAGGGCGGCGAAGATGCGGTCGAACGGATCATCGCGGAGCTGGCGGCGGAAGAAGGCGCGACCTTCCAGTCCTCGACCGCACTGTTTCGCAATTTCGCGACCCGTTGCCGGCAGGCGCGCGTCCCGAGCGCGCATATCGACATGCTGGAATTCCGCCGCCTGTTCGCCTTCGCGAGCGCTGGACTGCACGAATTGCCAACACGGACGCGCGACGCGATCGAAGAACTGGCGCAGGCCGTGCCCGAAGACGTCCTCGCACCCTACCTCGCGCTCGCGGTGTCTGTCGCGCGGGGTGATGAAGCACCCGACGAGGACGAACTCGCGCGCGTCTACGGCACATCTTCGCCCAGTCGCATCCGGCGGTTGCTCGAACATATGGAGCGTCAGGGGCTGATCGTGGTGCGCGAGGAATTCGGCGGCGGGCGGACGATTATCGTCGTTGGGCTGGAAGATTTGGCGAACGCAGACGCTGCATCCTGAACCAAGCCGCTTTGCTCGCATCCGGTTGTATTGCGATCGGGCGGAACAGGCGCGTGCAGGCGCGGTTGGTTAGGCAAAGGAGAGTTTCTCACATGCCTATCATCATCCTCATCGCGACCATCCTGCTTCCCCCGCTGGGCGTTGCGCTCAAGCACGGGCTCGGCTCGCAATTTCTCATCAGCCTGATCCTGACGCTGATCTTCTACATCCCCGGCCTGATCTACTCGCTCTACGTCAATTACGCCTGATTGCGTCCACGGCGATCCCCCGGTAACGGACGCTCGCAGCCCGATGAGGTTGTGCTAACCGAACCAATTGCACGGGCCAATTCGATCTGGCATCGGGCGCGAGGGGAAAGCGGCCGCCGCCCTGTCGAAAGCACTTTCGATCGGGCTCTTGGTCGCCATCAGGACGTGGGGACAAAATGAGAGAGATTGAAGCCCGCTGGATCGGCGATCAGCTCGACAATATCGACAGCGAGAAATTGTCACCGATTCTCGAAATCGGTTCGGCCAGCGAGCGTTACCGGACGGTCGACAAGCCGCATATCGACCGGTTCATCCACTCGCGGTTGCGCGAGCGCGGGGTCAAAATCGTGACCGCCGACCTGAGAGACGAGCCGGGCATCGACATCATCGGCGATCTTTACGAGCCTTCGATCCAGCAACGGATGAAGGACGTTGGGGCCAAGACGCTGATGCTGTGCAACCTGTTCGAACATCTGGAAGATCGGGAAGGTTTCGCCCAGACCTGCCGCCAGTTCATCGAGCCGGGCGGGCTGATCGTGGTGACGGTGCCCCACGATTATCCCTACCACCTCGATCCCATCGACACGATGTTCCGCCCCGACCCCGATCAGATCCATGCTCTGTTTCCGGGTACGAAGATCCGGGAAAAAGCAATCCTGGTCGATAGCGGCCGCTGGGCCGACCTGCGCAAGATCTATGGCTCCTCGGCCAAGGCCGGTATCGAAGTGGTCAAGACGATGGCGAAGGCCGTGGTCGGGCACGGTGGGCGCGACGTGAACCGTGCGCGCGTGTCGGCGCTGCGCTACCTGTTCCGCAACTACCGTATCGCGGCGGTTATCCTGGAGGATGAGCGCTCGCCGGCAGCTTAGTCTGCCGAGGAGCGTTCGCCTTCAATCCAGCGGTCGATGTGCTCTTCCAGCACGTCGAGCGGCACCGCACCGTTCTCCAGCACTGCATCGTGGAAGGCGCGCAGGTCGAACCGGTCGCCCAGCGCCTCTTCTGCTCGGGCACGCAGTTCGCGGATCTTCAGCTCGCCGATCTTGTAGGCGAGCGCCTGGCCGGGCCAGGTGATGTAGCGGTTGACCTCGGCGTCGATATTCGCCGCCGACAGCGCGGTGTTGTCGGTCATGAAATCGACTGCCTGTTGCTTGGTCCAGCCCTTCGAGTGGATGCCGGTATCGACCACCAGCCGCGTCGCACGCCACATCTCGTAGCTTAGCCGCCCCATCTGCTTGGCGGGGGTGTCGTACAGGCCCATCTCGATCCCGAGCCGTTCGGAATAAAGCCCCCACCCCTCGACGAAGGCGGTGAAGAAGGTGCCGTTGCGGCGCAGGGGATGGAGGTCCAGCTCCTGCTGCAACGCGATCTGCAGGTGGTGGCCGGGAACGGCCTCATGCACGCCGAGCGCGGGCAGTTCCCACAGCGGCCGCTGGTCGAGTTCGGTCAGGTTGACGCGGTAGATGCCCGCCTGCCCCGTCTCCTGCGAACCGGGTTCGTAATAGGCGGTGGTGTTGCCCGGAGCCTGCGCCGCGGGGATCGGCAGCACGGTATAGGGCAGGCGCGGCAGCGTGCCGAACAGCTTGGGCAGCCAGCCGTCGATCTCCTTCGCCAGCGCGGCGGCGTAGCGCAGGTACTCGTCCTCGTCGGTCATGTAATATTGCGGGTCGGTGCGCAGGTGTTCGATGAAGGCTTCGCGGCTGTCGAACCCCGCTTCGGCGGCGACCTGCTCCATTTCCGCCCGGATGCGCGCGACTTCGGAGAGGCCCAGCTGGTGGACCTCGTCCGCGGTCATGTCGGTGGTGGTGAAGCTGCGAACGAGGTGATCGTAATATTCCGCCCCGCCCTCTGTCTGGGAAATGCCGGGCAGACCGTCGCGGCATTTGGGCGCGTATTCTTCGGTGTAGAAGGTGACGAATTCGCGCAGACCGGGGAACACCACATCGTCGATCGCGGCCTTGGCACGCGTCTGGAGCGCAGCCCATTGCGCGTCGGAGATGGTCGCAGGCTTCCTGGCGAAGGGCCGCCAGAAATCGGACTCTTCGGCGCTATCGGCGATTTGCCCGGTGATCTGGTCCTCGAACCCTTCCATCGGCCCGCACGCCTGCGTCAGCCCCCGCGCCACCGCCTCGCGGCTGCGGGCGATCCCGTCGGCATTGTAGGGGCCGAACGCTTCGAGCCGGGCGACATAGCTCTCGTAATCGGCAAGGCTGAAGAAGGGCGAGCTGTACGGCAGTGACGCCAGCGAGCTGAACCAGCCGCCTCGGTTGGTGAACAATATGTAGCGGTCCTGCGCGAACTGCGAGGCTTCGATAGTGTCCGAAAGCGACTGCCGCAGGATCGCGGAATCGACCCGCAGGTCTTCGGGCAGAGCATCCTCGTCGATCGCATCGAGCCGGGCGAGGAAGGCACGTTCTTCGGCCAGATTGCGCTCGTATCCCTCCATCGAGAGGTCGCCGAGCTTGCCGTCGCCGCGCCGGTCGCCGACCGAGGTCGCGAGCGTGGGGTAGTCGTCGAGCATGTCCTGCCACACGTCTTCGCGCAGCTCGGTATAGTCCTCCACCGGCCCGGCGGTCAGCGGGCTGGCGATCGTCAGCGCGAGCGCGGTTGCGGCGAACAGGTGCTTCATGGTGTCTCCCCTTGTGGGGGCGATCTCTATTGCGCGGGTGGGCTTGCGTCCAGTACGCCGGGGCCATGGAAAAACCCGCAATTCTGTTCGTCTGCCTTGGCAATATCTGCCGCTCTCCGCTGGCCGAGGCCGCATTTCGCGACGCTGCGGAGAAGGCCGGGATCGAGGCCGAGGCGGACAGCGCGGGCACGGCTGGCTATCACATCGGCAGCCCGCCCGATCCGCGCAGCGTCGAGGAAGCGGCGAAGCACGACATCGACATCTCGGGCTATGCCGGGCGGCAGTTGATCGAGGCCGATTTCGAGCGCTTCACGCATATCTTCGCGATGGATCACCAGAACCTGCGCAATATCGAGGCGCTACGCCCCAACGGATCGCGCGCGCACGTATCGCTGCTGATGGACCTCGTGCCGGGCCGCGAGGGCGCGGCGATTGCCGACCCCTATTACGACGGCGAGGAGCAGTTCGAAGCGACATGGGAAGATGTCGACGCGGCGGCATGGGCGCTGGTGGAGCGGTTGTCGGCGCCGAACTGAACTCCTCCCCCTTGAGGGGGAGGTTGGGTGGGGGTGTACTCCGGCTGATGGCTTGGAGCCCCCACCCCCACCCCCTCCCCCAAGGGAGGGGAGCGACAAGGGTGACACGTGTCACCCAGGTGTCACCCTCGGAAAGCTGTTACCGTTCATAGGGTTAGGCCTGCCGAGTGACGCTTTTCCGGTTCGGCGATGCGCGACTCCGCGCATGTGAGCGAGTGGGACGACGATGCGAAAGAGCCGTCGCCACGCTAGCCTGTGCGGGTGAAGTAGGAAAATGCCTGCTGAGGTGCGGCGCAACCTGCTCTTTCCCCGTGAGGGGGAGGCTGACTAGGAACCCCCAACCCCTCCCCCAAGGGAGGGGAGTTTTCTGTCACCCACCCCGCAGCGTCCGCACGCCCATATCGCGTTCGTGCAGGTAGAGCAGAATCCGCGCAGCCTCGCCCCGTTCGCCTTCCAGTCCCGCATCGCGGTCCATCAGCAGCTTCGCGTCCGCCGTCGCCGGGTCCATCAGCCGCTGCATCTGCTCGAGCGTCGCGATCCGGAACGGCGTGTCGCCCGATTGCCGCGTGCCGAGCAGTTCGCCGCCGCCGCGCAGTTCCAGATCTTCCTCGGCAATGCGAAACCCGTCCTGCGTCTCGCGCATCAGCGCCAGCCGCTTGCGCCCGGTTTCGGATAGCTGCTCGCCGCGCAGCAGCAGGCAGACCGACTTGCCGCTCCCCCGCCCCACGCGTCCGCGCAGCTGGTGAAGCTGGGCGAGGCCGAATTGCTCCGCCTGCTCGATCACGATCAGCGTCGAGGCGGGCACATCGACCCCGACCTCGATCACGGTCGTCGCCACCAGCAGCTTCGCGTCCCCGCTGGCAAAACGCGCCATCGCCGCGTCTTTCACCGCCGGGTCGAGCTGGCCGTGGACCATCACCACATCGTCGTCGAACCGCGCCTTCAACGACGCAAAGCGCTGCTCGGCGGCGGCCTTCTCCATGCCCTCCTCATCGCGGACCATCGGGCACACCCAATAGGCCTGCTGACCGCTGGCGAGGTGCCGCCCGACCGCCTCGACCACTTCGGGCAGCCGCTCCATCCCGACGACGCGCGTGTCGATCGCCTGCCTGCCCGGCGGCAGTTCGTCGAGACGACTGACCTCCATCTCGCCGTAATTGGCGAGCGTCAGCGTGCGCGGGATCGGGGTGGCGGTCATCGAGAGCGTGTGCGGCGGGCGCTTGCCCTTGCCCGCCATCTGGAGGCGTTGCGAGACGCCGAAACGGTGCTGTTCGTCGACCACCACCAGCCCCAGATCGCGGTACTGCACCGCCTTCTGAAAAATCGCGTGCGTACCGACGACGATCTGGATGCTGCCATCCATCAGCCCCATCAGGATGCTCTCGCGCGCCCTGCCCTTGTCGCGGCCCGTCAGCAGCGCGATCTCGACCCCGGTGGGTCGCGCCATCTCGCGCAGCGTCTCGAAATGCTGGCGCGCGAGGATTTCGGTCGGCGCAAGCAGCGCGGCCTGCGCCCCTGCCTCCACCGCAATCAGCATGGCGTGCAGCGCGACCACGGTCTTGCCCGCGCCGACATCGCCTTGCAGCAGCCGCAGCATCGGCGCGTCCTGCTGCAGGTCGCCCTCCATCTCGCGGATCGAGCGTTGCTGCGCGCCGGTGAGCGGAAAAGGCAGTTGCAGCTTGTCGCGCAGATGCCCGTCGCCAGCGAGCGCGCGGCCCCGCTTTTTTCGGTTGTCGGCGCGCACCAGTTGCAGCGCGAGCGCGTTGGCAAGCAGCTCGTCATAGGCGAGCCGGTCCTTTGCGGTCTCGTCGTCGCGCGCGTGCACGCTGCGCAGTGCATCGCCCCACGCGGGCCATTTCTCCTTGGCGAGCATCCCCGGCTCGATCCATTCGGGCAGGTCGGGCAACCGCTCCAGCGCCTGCGCCGCAAGGCTTGCCATGCGCGGCTGCGTCAGCCCCTCGGCCAATGGATAGACCGGCTCGCGCATCTGGCCGAGCGCGGGATCGTCGATCTTCAGCACATGGTCCGGGTGGACCATCTGGAGCATGTCGCCGTACCGCTCCAGCTTGCCCGCCACGCGGCGTTTCTCGCCGACAGGCAGTTCCTTCTTCGCGGTGTAGCTGGCACGCCCGAAGAACGTCAGCGCGAGGACGTTGCCCGCGCTGTCGGTGGCGAGCACGCGATAGGGCGCGCGGCGCGAGGCTCCGGCGCGGTGTTCGGTCACGGTCAGCACCACGATGATTTGCTCACCCTCGCCAGCCTCATCGAGATTCTCGACCGGGCGGCGCGTGACGAAGCGATCGGGCCAGTGATAGGCGACGTCGCGCACGCGCGTGCAGCGCAGCTTTTCCAGCGGCTTGCGCAGCTTGGGGCCGACTCCGTCCAGCGTGTCGACCTCCGCGAACAGCGGGTTGAGGATTTCGGGCCGCATGGCCGATCCCTACCCCACCTCAAATCTGGTCGTCACCCCCGCGCAGGCGGGGGCCCAGATAAGCTGTCGATATCGCCGGGTCATCGGCATGATCTGGATCCCTGCCTTCGCAGGGATGACGAAGGGAGGGTTATTGGCTAGAGGCGCCGCATGACCTCCCCCGACTTCCAATCCCGCCTCGCCCGCGCCAAGTTCCGCGCCTGGCATCGCGGCACGCGCGAGGCCGATTACATGATCGGCGGCTATTTCGACCGCTATCACGAGTCGTGGGGAGAGGAAGACCTCGTCTGGTTCGAGGCGCTGCTCGATTACGACGATGTCGAGATCATGGCTTGGGCGCTCAAGACCCAGCCCGTGCCGCCCGAGATGCAGGGGCAGCGGATCGAGATCATGCAGAAGCTTGATTACGTCGAGATCCCGCGCTGACTCGTAGCAGGCTGGTGCGGAGGATCGCACCGCGCTAACGCCATATCACCACCCCCAACCCCCTCCTCTGTAGAGGAGGGGGCGAAATGCGTGTGCACGGAACACATGCACGCCGGAGCGACTTAGAAACCAATGCCCGACCTCTCCCGCATCCTCTCCGCCAGACAGCCGCTGACCTTCGCCAACCTTGCGCGGGGGGGCCAGCCGCTGGTGATGGCCGACCTCGCGCGGGCGGCGAAACGCCGCGCGGTGCTGATCGCGCCCGACGACAGCGCGATGCGCGCGGTGGCCGATGCGGCGCGGTTCTTCGCGCCCGAGCTGTCCGTGATCGAATTCCCCGCGTGGGATTGCCTGCCCTACGACCGCGCGAGCCCCGCGCTGAGCATCAGCACGCAGCGGCTTTCCGCGCTGCACCGCCTGCAATCTGCGAAAGACACGCCGCAGCTGCTCGTCACCACCGCCAACGCGGTGTTGCAGCGCGTGCTGACCCCGTTCCGCATCCGCGAGGCGGTGCGCGAGCTGAAGCCGGGTATCAGCATCGGGCACGAGAGCCTGACGCAGCTGCTCCAGAAGCAAGGCTACAGCCGCACCGATACAGTGATCGACGCGGGCGAATTCGCGGTGCGCGGGTCGATCTTCGACATCTTCCCCTCAGGCCTCGATCAGGGGCTGCGGCTCGATTTCTTCGGCGACGAGCTGGAGAGCCTGCGCCTGTTCGATCCGAACACGCAGCGCACCACCGGCACGCTCGATTCCTTCCTGCTGCTGCCCGCCAGCGAGGTGCTGCTCGAAGACGCGACGATCAAACGCTTCCGCGCAGGGTACCGCGAGCGGTTCGGCGCGAACGCCACGCAGGACCCGCTCTACGAAGCCGTCAGCGAAGGGCGGCGGCAGGCGGGGATGGAGCACTGGCTCCCGCTGTTCGAGGAAAAGCTCGCGACGCTGTTCGACCATTTGGGCACCGACGACCCGGTGGTGATCGACACGGGCGCGCTGACCGCGTTCGAGGAACGCCATTCGGACATCGCCGAATATCGCCGCACCCGCACCGAAACCGCCGGACAGAAGGCGGGCAGCTATCGCCCGCTCGACCCGCAGGCGCTCTACCTGACCGAAGACGAGATCGGTTCCGTCATGGAAGGCCGCCCGATCCAACGCGCGACCGGGTTCGACGAGCCCGAGAGCGACAGCGTGATAGATTTCGGCTTCCGCTCGGCGCGCGATTTCGCGCCCGAGCGCGCGCGCGGCGACAATGTGTACGAAGCCGCGGCAGACTATTTCAAAAAGGTCGGCAAGGCGGGCAAGCGCCCACTGCTCGCCGCCTACTCGACCGGCAGCCGCTCGCGCATCACCTCGATCCTCGACGAAGCGGGCACCAAGGTGACGCTGGCCGACAGCTGGCAGGAGGCGCTCGGAAAGTCCGCCAAGGGGACGCCCGTCGCGATGATCCTGCCGCTCGACAGCGGGTTCTCCAACGACGATATCGAGCTGATTACCGAGCAGGACCTGCTGGGCGACCGGCTGGTGCGCAGGCACAAGAAGCGGCGCGATTCGGACGCTTTCCTGAGCGAGCTCCAGGCGCTCTCGCGCGGCGATCTGGTGGTCCATACCGAACACGGCATCGGCAAGTATCTCGGCCTCGAACCGATCAGCGTCGGCAAGTCCAAGCACGACTGCGTGATGCTGGAGTACAAGGGCGGCGACAAGCTCTACATCCCAGTCGAAAACCTCGAAGTCCTCTCGCGCTACGGCTCGTCAGAAGACGCGGTGATGCTCGACCGGCTTGGCGGCGAAGCGTGGCAGAAACGCCGCGCCCGCCTGCGCGAACGCATCCGCGAGATCGCCAGCGAGCTGATGCGCACCGCCGCCGAACGCGCGCTCAAGAAAGCACCCGTGCTCGAAGCCGAAGAAGCCAGCTTCAACCAGTTCGTCGACCGCTTCCCGTGGGAGGAGACCGACGATCAGGACGCCGCCATCGCCGATGTCCTGCGCGATCTGGAAAGCGGCAAGCCGATGGACCGGCTCGTCTGCGGCGATGTCGGTTTCGGCAAGACCGAGGTCGCGCTGCGCGCCGCCTTCGTCGCTGCGATGAGCGGGCAGCAAGTCGCGGTGGTCGCCCCGACCACGCTGCTCGCCCGCCAGCATTTCCAGAATTTCAGCGAGCGCTTCGCGGACTTCCCGCTCAAGATCGGTCGCCTCAGCCGCCTCGTCCCGGCGAAGGAGATTACCGAGACGCGCGAGGCTTTGGCCAACGGCACGCTCGACATCGTGGTCGGCACCCACGCGATCCTGAGCAAGTCGACCAGGTTCAAGGACCTGGGGCTGGTCGTGGTCGACGAAGAACAGCGCTTCGGCGTCACGCACAAGGAACGTCTCAAGCAGCTGCGCGCCGACGTGCACATGCTCACGCTCACCGCCACGCCGATCCCGCGCACCTTGCAGATGGCGATGAGCGGGCTGCGCGAACTTTCGACCATCCAGACGCCTCCGGTCGACCGCCTCGCGGTGCGGACCTACGTGATGGAATGGGACGATATGGTGATCCGCGAAGCGCTGCTGCGCGAACACCATCGCGGCGGGCAGAGCTTCATCGTCGTGCCGCGCATTTCGGACATGGAGCCGCTGCTCGAATGGCTGCACGAGCATGTGCCCGAGGTGAAGGTCGTCCCCGCGCATGGCCAGATGTCGGCCAGCGAGGTCGAGGACCGGATGAGCTCCTTCTACGAGAAGAAATACGACGTGCTGCTTTCGACCACCATCGTCGAAAGCGGGCTCGATATCAGCAGTGCCAACACGATCATCATCCACCGCGCCGACCGCTTCGGCCTCGCCCAGCTCTACCAGCTGCGCGGGCGCGTGGGCCGCGCGAAGCTGCGCGCCTATGCCTACCTGACCACCGCGCCCGATACCGCGCTGTCCGAAGTGGCGGAAAAGCGCCTCAAGGTGCTGAGCGATCTCGACAGCCTCGGCGCGGGCTTCCAGCTCGCCAGCCACGATCTCGACATTCGCGGTGCGGGCAACCTTCTGGGCGACGAACAGTCGGGCCATATCCGCGAGGTCGGCTTCGAACTCTACCAGTCGATGCTGGAGGACGCGATCCTCGCCGCCAAGGCGGGCGAGATGGGTCTGGAGAAGCCGCCTGAGGATTTCAGCCCGCAGATCACTGTCGATGCGCCGATCATGATCCCCGAGGACTACGTGCCCGACCTCGCGGTGCGCATGGCGCTTTACCGCCGCCTCAACCAGGCGAGCGACAAGGCCGAGATCGAAGGGCTGGCGGCGGAAATGATCGACCGTTTCGGGCAGTTGCCGCAGGCAACGCAGAATCTCGTCCGGCTGATCGAGATCAAGCATCAGGCGATCGCCGCCAACATCGCCAAGATCGATGTCGGCGCGCGCGGCACGCTGGTCACCTTCCACAACGACGACTTCCCCGATCCCGCCGGACTGCTCGCCTACGTGGACAAGCGCGCCGAGGCGGTGAAGCTGCGGCCCGACATGAAGCTGGTGGTCAACCGCGCCTGGCACGATCCGCAAAGCCGCCTCAACGGCCTGATCCAGCTGACCAAGGGATTGAGCGCCATCGCGCTGCGGGCCAAGAAGCGCGAGAAGGCCCCGGCCTAGCGCTCGCTTGGCTTGAGCCGCGCGACCAGCCATCCCGTAACGAGGTCGAGCACTTCGGGCGCGGAGACGGGCCAGCCCATATCGGGCTTCGCTTTGCCGTCTTCGGACCTGATCAGCCAGTGATCGACCCCGCCGACGGTGACGACCGCGGCATCCGCATTGCCGCGCAGCGCATCGACCGCGGGCTCCACGCTGGTCTCGGGCCGCACGAACAGGTCGCGCGATCCGTAGACCATCAGCACGGGCGCACGAATCCGCGACAGATTGTCGGAGGGGTCGAGGTCGTACATCTGCTGGATTTGCGGCGTGTCGATACTTGCAAGCGTGGCCTGTGCGGCGTCCGCATCGAACCCTGCCTGCTCGAAAGCCGCCACCGCAGTGGCGCGCAGCGGAGCCATGCCCGCTTCGTCCAATCGGGCGATCCGCCCTTCCAGATAGGCGCCAACCGCCTCGCCTGCCGCCCGCGCCTGCTCGGCGTCCTTGCCAGAGGCGACCAGCGACGCCGCAAGCGAATCGCGGAACATCCGCCCACGGTCGCCCGCCGGACCGGCAAGGGCCACGAACGCGGCCAGATCGTCCCGGTCGCGCAGGAAGATCGGCGCTGCCGCCGCGCCTTCGCTGTGCCCCGTCACCGCGATCCGGGCCAGGTCGATGCGCGGGTCTGCGTGCAGAAATTCGAACACCGCGCGGCCATCCTCAGCCGCTTCGGTCAGCAGGGGCGCGAAGGTGCCGGTGGACGCGCCCGAGCCGCGCTTGTCGTATTCGAAGGTGGCGATGCCTTCGGCGAGCAACCTTTCGGACAGCAGGTGGTAGGCACCGCGCGGGTTGGGCCCGTCTCCCGACATCGAGATGACCAGCGGAAACGGCCCCGTGCCCTGCCCCTTGGGCAGCCGCAGCGTGCCCGCGATCACGACGCCAGGCACGGAAGGAATGGCAAGCTCCACGATCTCGCCGCTGGTCGGCACCTGCGCGCTGTCGAGCGTCATTTCCTGCGCGGTGGCGGGACTCGCCAGCCACATCGCCGCGACCGCTACTCCGATCAGGCGACGCCGTATTCGGCGCCCTCGCCCGCTAGCCATCTGCGGCGAGCTTCAGGAAGTTGGCCTGCGTCAACGGCTTCGCGCGCAGGAAGCCCTGATAGGCAGTGCAACCCTCGTCGAGCGCGATCTGGCGCTGCGCCTCGCTCTCGACGCCCTCGGCAACCACTTCCAGGTCGAGCGCGCGCGCCATCGCCACGACGCCGCGCAGCACGGCCCGGTCGCGGGCATGTTCGGCCACCCCGTCGAGCATGATCCGGTCGAGCTTGATGATGTCGAGCGGGAGGTACTTGAGGTAGCCGAAATTGCAGAAGCCGGCGCCGAAATCGTCGAGCGCGATCTTCATCCCCGCATCGCGCAGCAGGCCGAGCGAACGCGCCGCGATATCGAGATCGCCGAGCAGCGCCTGTTCGGTAATCTCCAAGGTAATCCGCGCAGGATCGACCCCCAGATCGCTCGCCATATCCAGCACTTCCTGCGGGAAGCGCGCGATGGCGAGATCGGCGGCGGTGATATTGATCGAACACTTCAGGCCGGCCGGCCACGCAAGCACCGATTTGAAAGCGGCCCCCACCACCCTGCGGGTCAGCTGCGTGGTCAGGTCGGCGCGCGCCGCGATCCGCAGCAGGGCCTCCCCGCCGACCGATCCGAGCAGCGGCTGTTCCCACCGCACCAGCGCCTCGGCCCCGATGATCGCATCGTCGGCGAGCGCGAATTGCGGCTGGAAGCGGAGCGAGACCGCCCCCTCGTCGAGCGCGCGACGCAGTCCCGCCTCGATCTGCGGCGCGTCGATCCCGGCGGGTGCCTCGTCCCGGTCGATCCACGCGATCCGCCGCCCCGGCTCGCCCCGCAGCGCGAGCTGTGCATCCCCGAGCCGCCCGAGCACGCCTGCCGGATCGTCGCCCGCCAGCGCACGGATCAGCGCGATATGCGGCCATAGCTGCGGCAAGCCTGCAATCGTGCCCGCGAGCGGCTGCGAGATCCCGTCCGCCAGCGCTTCGGCGAGGAACTGCCAGCGCTCGCGGCTGCATTCCTCACGCGTGGCGAGCAGGAACTTGTCCCCGTCGAGCCGCGCGGCGAACCATTCGCCCGCCGCGAATTCGTCGTGCCCGAAATGCGCGATCCGGCGCGCGACCTCGGTCAGCGCGTAATCGCCCGCCTCGGCCCCGTGCGCCAGGTTGATCGAATCGAACCGCCCCAGCACCAGCAGCAGCGCGTGGACCCGCGCCTCGCCATTCTGCAGCCAATCGCCCAATGTCGCGCGCGCGTCCGCCGCGCTGTCCAGGCTCATCGGGCGATCGGGGGGCGCTACGGCATCCATGTTCCGCTTATCGCAAGCTGCGGGCACTTGGAAAAGCCCCGCACGCCTACGAATACCGGTTTGCACACCCGCCGCATTGCCAAGCGGCCCGGCGGTCCATAGGCATGCAGGCGAATGGGTAGAGGAGCCTGATGGCCGGGCAACCAACATACGATCGGCTTGCACTCGCAATCTCGAACACCGCGCTGGCGCAGGACACTGCCGAGGCGCTGCGCGAGGCGCATCAATGGGTGCCGCTCGACCAGGCCGACGCGGTGGTCGCGCTCGGCGGCGACGGGTTCATGCTGCAAACGCTCCACCGGATGCTCGATTCGGGGCGCATTCTGCCGGTCTACGGCGTCAATCGTGGCACGATGGGCTTCCTGATGAACAAGCACCGGCCCAAGGGCGCGCTGATAGAGAGGGTCAACCGCAGCCGCCCGGTGGGGATTTCTCCGCTGCGCATGGTGGCGGTGACGCAGGACGGGCAGGAGCGCGTCGAATGCGCGCTGAACGAAGTCTCGCTGCTGCGCGAGACGCGCCAGACCGCCAAGATCGAAATCCTCGTCGACGACAAGACCCGGATCGGCGAACTGGTCGCCGACGGAGTGATGGTGGCCACGCCCGCCGGATCGACCGCCTACAACCTTTCCGCCAACGGGCCGATCCTGCCGCTCGATTCCAAGCTGCTCGCGCTCACCCCGATCAGCGCGTTCCGCCCGCGGCGCTGGCGCGGGGCGATTCTGCCCGACCGCGCGAAGGTAACCTTCCGCATCAACGAGCCCGACAAGCGCCCCGTCGCCGCGGTCGCCGACCAGAAGGAAGTGCGCGACGTGGCCGAGGTTCGCATCGAAATCGCGCGCGATTCCGAGCTTACGCTGCTGTTCGACAAAGGCCATTCGCTCGACGATCGGATCGTCGCCGAACAATTCGTCGTCTGATGTGTTACGGGGGCTTGCGAAATTTCAAGCGCCCCCATATAGGCCCGGGCCTGCCGATATGGCTGCTCCCCGATAGCTCAGCGGTAGAGTAGGTGACTGTTAATCACTTGGTCGTTGGTTCGAATCCAACTCGGGGAGCCATTTTTCCTTCATAACCGCAGCAACTGCGCCGGAGCCGCCTCAAGTGGGAGGGCTTCCGGGCGTTAGGTAGCTTCGTGTTCGATGCCGCTTCTGGGCACTTCATGCGGTTGCGTCGGCGACCGTGATTGGGGTGGTAAGCGGACGCCTGCCCGTCTACCAAAGCCGCATGCGATATTGTGTTTATGCAGCCTTATCTGGGCTCTTCTTCACGATACCCAACACCGTAGGTGCCGAAGTGCTGACTCCGTCAGACGAAACCGCGTGTGTAGTAGGTAGCGTCAACTACGAGCGCTCGGCGCAATTTATCCCGGAAAGCAATGAGCTAACAGAGCAGGCCGCCCAGAATCTCAGACTATTGGCGATCGCGATGCGCCGCTCTTCGACGCCCGTATACATTTATTCGGGCGATGGACAGCAAGGGGATACAACGATTTCGACGCGCCGCTCAGAGATAGTTAGAGAGTTTCTGGTGTCGGAGGGGATAGCTAGGTATCGATTGGTGGTGGACCAAATCGCGATCAACAACCTGTCTGCTGACGAACTACGCATTCTCAGTGCCATTGAGGGCAGCTGTGACACGCAACGAAGTTCGACTTGACTGCAACGTCCGCAACGAGGTCGTGAGCTGACGGTCAGCAGCAACACTCTAAACCCCCACCAGCAGCCTCACCCCCACCACAATCGTCAGTGCCGCCGTCATCCACGCGATCACCCTCGGCTTGAACAGGCGCACGGCGAACAGGCTGCCGATCTGGCCGCCGATCACGACCGCCAGCATCAGCGGCAGTCCGGTGTTCGCCGCCGCGCCGAGCATGCCGAAGCCGCTCTTGCCCAGTTGGCCGGCGAGGCCGAACAGCGAATTGACGAGGATGAACAGGCTCGCGGTCGCGGCGATGGCGCGGGGGTTGTTCCAGCGCGTCAGGTGGAGCAGCGGGGCGAGGAAGATGCCTCCGCCGATGCCCACAAGCCCGGCGAGATAGCCGAGCGGCGCGGCGGCGAGCAGCATGGCGCGCCCTCCTCCGGCACCCGCCCTGTCAGCCGTCTCTCGCCTTGGCAGCAACAGCAGCGCGCCCGCGAGGCACAGGCTCGCGCCGAGCAGCATCAGAAACGCGCGCTCTCCTATCGGGGTCAGCCCGCCGAGCAGCGCGGCAGGGGCGGCGATCGCGGTCAGCGATAGGGCACCGCGCCACGGCGTGATCCCCGCGCGCGCGAAGCGGATCGATCCGCCGCTGACCACGACCAGGTTGCACAGCAGCGAGACCACCGGCAGCAGCCGGTAATCCATGCCCGAAAGCGCCAGCAGCGCGCTGTACGTCGATCCGCCGCCAAAGCCGACCGACGCATAGAGCAGCGCGGTTACGCAGAAGGCGGCGAGGAGAGCCGCGAAGCCGATCCTCCAGCTCCCGCCGCTGCCGCGCCGTGGCAGTGCTTGTACTTGTTACCCGAACCGCACGGGCACGGGGCGTTGCGGCTGATTTCCTGCCCTTCCCACGGGTTTTCGGCATAATTGCCCGGACCGGCACTCGCGCGCGGCGACCCCGCGAGCGAGCCGAACATCGCGGCGCGGCTTTCCGATCCGTCGCCATCATTGCTGTCGTCGATCCCCATCAGCGGATCGATGTGGCCGGTGAGGAAATCGGGCAGGTCGGGCAGCGAACGCTGCGGCGGCGCGATGCGCAGCTCGCGCGTCAGCAGGATCTGCGTCACATCCTCGCGCAGCGTTTCGAGCATCTTCTCGAACAGGCCGAAGGCTTCCTGCTTGTATTCGTTGATCGGCGTCTTCTGTGCGTAGGCGCGCAGGAACACCACCTGACGCAGCGCATCGAGCGTGGCGAGATGCTCCTTCCAGTGATGGTCGAGCCGTTCGAGCAGGATGCTCTTTTCCACCCGGCGCCAAATCTGCGCGTCGTTCTGCGCGATCTTGCGTTCCATCACCTCGTCGGCTTCGGCGCGGATGCGCTCTTCAAACAGTTCCGGCTCGACCGCTTCTTCCTCGAGCCATGCGTCGATCGGAGGCGTCAGGCCGAGCAGCGTTTCGACGCGCGACTTGAGCCCTGCGATATCCCACTGTTCGGGATACGAACCCGGCGGGCACGTTTCGGCAACGATCGTGCTGATCGTATCGTGCCGCATGTCGACCACGACATCGTCGACCGCTTCGGAATCCATGATTTCCGCGCGCTGTTCGTAGATGACCTTGCGCTGGTCGTTCATCACGTCGTCGTATTCGACGACCTGTTTGCGGGTGTCGTAGTTGCGCGCCTCGACCTTCTTCTGCGCGGTCTCGATCGCCTTGGAAAGCCACTTGGAACCGATCGCTTCGCCATCGGCGAGGTTCGAGTTCATCATGCGCGAGAACAGCGTGTCGGGCCCGAAGATGCGCAGCAGATCGTCTTCGAGGCACAGGTAGAAGCGCGAAAGGCCGGGGTCGCCCTGACGGCCCGAGCGGCCGCGCAACTGGTTGTCGATCCGGCGGCTTTCGTGGCGTTCGGTGCCGAGCACGAACAGGCCGCCCGCTTCCAGAACCTTCGCCTTGTCCTCGGCGACCTGAGCCTTGATCTTCTCGATCAGTTTGTCGCGCTCGGGCCCGTCGGGCATGTCGCCCACTTCGTCTTCGATCAGGAAGTCGAGGTTGCCGCCCAGCTGGATGTCGGTGCCGCGACCGGCCATGTTGGTGGCGATGGTGACCGCGCCGGGGCGGCCCGCCTGCGCCACGATATGCGCCTCACGCTCGTGCTGGCGGGCGTTGAGCACCTCGTGCTTGACGCCTTCCTTGTCGAGGAACTGGCTGAGCAGCTCGGACTTTTCGATGCTGACCGTGCCGACCAGCACCGGCTGGCCGATCTCGCTCTTCTCGCGGATCGCCTTGGCGATGGCCTGGAACTTGTCCATCGTGTTCTTGTAGAACTCGTCGTCCTCGTCGATCCGCTGGACCGGAACGTTGGTCGGAATCTCGACCACGTTCATTTTGTAGATGTCCCAGAACTCAGCCGCTTCGGTGGCGGCGGTGCCCGTCATGCCCGAAAGCTTGGGATACATGCGGAAGTAGTTCTGGAAGGTGATCGAGGCCATCGTCTGGTTCTCGGGCTCGATCTTGACGCCTTCCTTGGCTTCGACCGCCTGGTGCAACCCGTTGGACCAGCGGCGCCCATCCATCATGCGGCCGGTGAACTCGTCGATGATGACGACCTTGTCGTCCTTCACGATGTAATGGTCGTCGCGCTTGAACATCAGGTTGGCGCGCAGGCCTTCGTTCATGTGGTGGACGACCTGGGTGTTCTCGACATCGTAGAGGTTGTCGGTTTCGAGCAGTCCGGTCGCGAGCAGGCGCTGCTCGATTTCCTCCGCCCCTTCCTCCGTCAGCGAGACGGTGCGCGATTTCTCGTCGGTGTCGTAATAGCCCACGCCTTCGCCGGTGCTGTCGGGGATCGCGTTGTGATCGGCGACGAAGTCCTTCACCACCTTGTCGATGGTGACGTAGAGGTCGGTCTTGTCTTCGGTCGGGCCCGAAATGATCAGCGGGGTACGCGCCTCGTCGATCAGGATCGAGTCGACCTCGTCGATGATCGCGTGGTTGAACGGGCGCTGCACCATCTGGCTGCGCTCGTGCTTCATGTTGTCGCGCAGGTAATCGAAGCCGAATTCGTTGTTCGTGCCGTAGGTGATGTCGGCCCCGTAGGCCTCGCGCCGCTCGAACTCGCCGAGGTTGGGCACGATCACGCCGACCGACAGGCCGAGCCAGCGATAGAGCTGCCCCATCCATTCGGCATCGCGCTTCGCCAGGTAGTCGTTCACGGTGATGACGTGCACGCCCTTGCCTTCGAGCGCGTTGAGATAGGTCGCCAGCGTGGCGACCAGCGTCTTGCCCTCACCCGTGCGCATTTCCGCGATCTCGCCGCGGTGGAGCACGATCCCGCCGATCAGCTGCACGTCGAAGTGGCGCATGCCGAACACGCGGACCGAGGTTTCGCGCACGGTGGCAAAGGCTTCGGGCAGGATATCGTCGAGCTTGGTCCCCGCCTTCAGCGCGTCCTGAAACTTGCCGGTCTGCGCCTTCAGCTCGTCATCGCTGAGCTGCTGCATCGCGGGTTCGAGCGTGTTGATCTCGGCGACGATCTTGTGAAGCGATTTGACGTAGCGGTCGTTGGACGAACCGAAGACGGCTTTGCCAATATTCTGGAAAATGGACATGGAATGCGGGCCTTGCGATAATCGGGTGCGGATGTCGGCGCGAAGGGCCGATCGGTGCGCGGGAATGTGCGGAGAGGTGCGCGCCGCGAGGGCGCGCGGAAACGGGCAGTATCGCGCTATTCGAACGCGCGATCGACACCGAAATAGACGCTGGGGACGTAGATAAGCGGCGCGCGCGGATGGCACCGTTTCTCGAGCACGATCCGCCAGTCACGCAGGCGAATCGTCGTGAAGCACTCGCAGCGCGCTTCGTCCTTCTTGCTGTCGCACAGCTCTGCCGCCGACCTGCTGACCGCGTTATCCGCCGCAAGCGCACGATCGGGCGCGCACAATGCGGTGAGGCCGCTCAGCAAGGCCATCAGCATGAGAAGTTTGCGAAGCATGTGCGGGGTCACATAATGTCGCGCGGGGAGAACGTCCAGCCGCAAGCGAATCCGATCAGTCGGCTACGTCTTTGACCTCGGTACGAAACTGCACGGTCACGCGCTTGCGAACGGGAATGCCCTGCTCGTTCCGGTACACAGCGCCCGTTCCGATCGGCGATCGTTCACACACGATTGCGGGGTCGAGATCATCTGGCATATCGCCCGACAGCTCGATTATTTCGCAGCTCTCGATACCGCCCTTTGCATCGATGACATAAGCCACTTCGACGGACATGTTGCCGAAATCCGGCTCTCGGATCACCCAGTCGGCAGAGCCCTGAAATGTGCCGGCAATTGGCTCGCCGTCCGGGCTGACTGCCGGTGAAAATTCCGGATTGCGTGCCATCAGGATCGAGCATGTCGCGTCATCCAGGCGGGCGAAGCCGCTACTTTGGGTCACGCTGCAATCGGTCGCCTTGCCCTGCGCATCGATGGCCATCTGATACCCCACCTTACCCTCTTCCTTCGCGAGATAGGATGCGGGCGGATAGTCGACCCCTTCGATCGCCAAGGCTTCCCCCGTAATCGGATAGGGAGTTTCGGGGGCCTCGATATAGGTTTCGCATTCGACGAAATCGGCGCCATCCACACAAAATGCGTCCAAGTTGGCTTCGTAATCGGCATCTGCCGCGTCAATCACGTCGAGGTCTGCTTCGTCATAGGCCGCCGCGGCCTCAACTGCCTCGCCCGCAGCAGCAACTACGTCGCTTTCCTCCTGCGCATCATCCTGCGCGGCGGCGGGCATTGCTGCGGTGAGCGAAAGGGCGAGCATGGTGGCGAGGCGCTGCATGGGGCCGAAGATATCGCGGCGCGCGCGCGTGGCAATCGAAATCCATCGCCGGAGCGCTTGACCCGATGGCGGGCCGCGCTAGGCGCTGGAAACCATGGATCTCGCCCGCTCACCGCTCGCCCTGCCCTTCCCCGACATCCCGTCGATCGACGGCGTGACGCTGCGCATCGCCCGCGCGCGGTACAAGGAATGGGATCGCTGCGACCTGACCTTCGTCGAACTGGCGCAAGGCACCAGCGTCGCGGGCGTGTTCACCAAGAACGTGTGCTGTTCGAGCGAGGTCGAGCTGGGGCGCGAAAGCGTCGCGAAGGGCACCGCCCGCGCGATCATCGTCAATGCGGGCAATTCCAACGCCTTCACCGGCTATCGCGGGCGCGAGGCGGTGGAACAGATCATGGCGCAGGTCGCCGGGCAGCTCGGCTGCGAGCCTGCGCAGGTGCTCGTTTCCTCGACCGGGGTGATCGGGGTGCCGCTGCCCAAGGACAAGGCGCGTGCGGGGGTCGAAGCGGTACTCACCGCGCAGCCCTGCGGGTGGGAGGATGCCGCGAACACCATCGGTACCACCGACACCTTCGCCAAGGGCGCACATGCATCCGCGATGGTGGGCGAAACACGGGTCGAGATCGGCGGGATCATCAAGGGGTCGGGCATGATCGCGCCCGACATGGCGACGATGCTCGGCTACGTCTTCACCGACGCGGCGGTTGAGCCTGCCTTTCTCCAGACGCTGCTGAGCGACATCAACACCCGCACTTTCTCGTGCATCACGGTCGATGGCGACACCTCGACCAGCGACACCGTGCTGGCCTGCGCGACGGGCAAGGCGGGCCACGCGCCCATCGCCTCGTTCGACGATCCGGGCGCGGATGCCTTTGCCGCCGCGCTGGAGGACGTCTGCCGCACGCTCGCGCAGCTGGTGGTGCGCGATGGCGAAGGCGCGCAGAAGTTCATCGAGATCGCGGTGAGCGGAGCGGTGTCGGACGAGAGCGCCCGGCGGATCGGGCTCGCCATCGGCAACTCACCGTTGGTGAAGACCGCGATTGCGGGCGGCGATGCAAACTGGGGCCGCGTGGTGATGGCGGTGGGCAAGGCGGGCGAACCCGCCGACCGCGACAGGCTCTCGATCGGGTTCGGCGGGCACTGGGCCGCGCGCGACGGGCAGCCCGTGGCCGACTACGACGAGGCACCGGTCGCCAAACATCTCGCGGGGCAGGATATCGACATGGCGGTCGACCTCGGCATGGGCGATGGCCGCGCCACGGTATGGACCTGCGACCTCACCCACGGATACATCGACATCAATGCGGATTACCGCTCGTGAGGAGATAATCATGAGCGTAATCGACCGCGAAGTTCTGGCCCTGATGCGTGACGTTGCAGAGCGCATCATCATGCCGCGTCATCGGACGCTCAAGGCGACCGAAATCATCGAGAAGGCCGACGACGATCTCGTCACCATTGCCGACCGCGAGGCGGAAATCGCGCTGGCCGAAGGGCTTGCCAAGCTGCACCCCGAAGCCGCCATCGTCGGCGAGGAATCGGTCCATGCCGACCCTACCGTGATGGATCGCCTGAGCGGCGCATGCTGGATCATCGACCCGATCGACGGGACGGCAAATTTCGCCAGCGGCACGGGCCATTTCGGGATCATGGTCGCGCTGGCGGAGAATGGTTTTGCGCAGGCCGGGTGGATCTACGATCCGCAGCGCGACCGGCTGTGCGCCGCGCATCTCGGCCAAGGCGCGACGATCGACGGTGAGCAGGTGCTGGCGCGGCCGACGGGCGCAAACCCGCCGCATCTTGCCGCGATGACGAAGTTCATGGCGCCCGGCCAGCGCACCCGTTTCGAGAGCGAAATTGCGCCGCACTACACGCTGGTGGAGGCGCCGGGCGCGGCGTGCGAGCAATACCCGCTCACCGTGCTGGGCGAGCACGATATCGCGATCTACGAACGCACGCTGCCGTGGGATCACGCAGCGGGAAACCTGTTCCTCAACGAAGCGGGCGGCACGTGCCTGCGGCTCGACGGCAGCCCCTACCGCGTCGACGACGGGCGCAAGGGCATGATCGGCGCGGCGAGCCGCGAGCTGTACGACCAGCTGGTCGCGCGCATTGCGGCGGCGGGCTATTAGCCCGCCAGCCGCAGAGCAATCAGAGCTGCTGTTCGAGCCAGCCCTTGAGCTGGTTCTTCGGCGCGGCACCCTGCTGGCGCGCAACCGCCTCGCCATTCTTGAACAGCAGCAGCGCGGGAATCGCCTGGATGCCGAGCTTGGTCGCCGTGTCGGTGTTTTCCATGATGTCCATCTTCGCGATGGTCACCTGATCGGCCAGCTCCTCGCTGATTTCCTCGAGCGCGGGGGCGATCATCTTGCACGGTCCGCACCATTCGGCCCAGAAATCGACGAGCACGGGCTTGTCGCTGTCGAGCACGTCGGTCTGGAAGCTGGCATCGGTGACGGTCTTGGTGGCCATGGGGCTATCTCCTGAGTCTTGGCACCGTACTTAGGAAGTCTGACGCGTCACGCAAAGCCGGATGCAGCCAAGCTTGTCTGCTTGTCCCCCAAGCCGGGCTTGTGCTGTGCCAGAAGATCCTCCGGCAGCGCGATCAACTGCGGGGTCTCGGTATAGAGCAAAGCCGCGGAAATCCGCCGCCCCGGATAGATCGCGGCGAGCGCGTGGGCATAGGCGGACATCTGCCGCAGCGTTGCGATGGGAACCTGCTCGAGCGATTGCGGCGGGCGGCGGGTGGTCTTGTAATCGACCACCAGCACCGCATCCTCGCCGACGCACAGCCGGTCTAGCTTGCCGGTGACAACCTGCCCCTCGACACTCGCGGCAAGCGAGACTTCCGCCAATGCGCCGGGCGCAAACAGGTCGGCGAAATCGGGCTGTTCGAGCACGGCGAGCGCCTGCGCGACCATCTGCGCGCGTGCCTCCTCTGGCAGTTCGCTCGCCTGCGTGGCGAGCCATGTGGTGGCGCGCTGTTCGCGATGTTCGCGCGCGATATCGGGCAGGCGTTCGAGCAGGCGGTGGATCAGCGTGCCGCGCTGCATCGCCTCGTTGCCCTGCGCCGGTCCTGGAGGATTGGGCCCAAGGTCCTCGCCAGCCGCCGACGGCGCTAGCGGGCGCAGCGGACTCGGCTCGGCGGCAGGCGCGCGCGTGGCCCATGCGGGGAGCGTGGGCTGTTCGACCCGCGCTCCTTCGTTTGCTCCCGGCGCGTCCAGATCGCCCAAGGCGCCAAGATCGTGCCGCGCGTTCCAGATCGGATCGGCGAGCGGCTCCTCCTCGAACAGCGCCTGCGCGACCGCGAACCAGCTCGATTCGGGCACCTCCTTGTCGCTCGGCAGCAGCGCGCCACCGATATAGAGCGCCTCCTCCGCGCGCGTCATCGCGACGTACATCAGCCGCCAGTGTTCCTCGCGCTCGCGCGCAGCCTTGGCCTCTTCCGCCGCCGCGACCGGCCCCGCGCGCGCTTCCTTGGGAAGCGAGGGCAGCGGCACCGGGCGGCCATCCTCGGTCGCCAGTTCGCCCGCGCGCGCCGGGCCGCGATCGGGATTGCCCGTCGCATCGGCGAGGATCACGATCGGCGCCTGCAATCCCTTCGACCCATGCGCGGTCAGCACGCGCACCGCATCGCCGCTGCCCGCCGCTTCGCGCTTCAATTCCTCGTCCGAGGCATCGAACCAGTTGAGGAAGCCCTGCAGGCTGGCGGTATGCTCTGCGGTGTAGGCGAAGGCTGCGCCGACCAATTCGTCGATCGGATCGTTCGCCTCGCGCCCCAGCCGTGCGACCAGCTTGCGGCGTCCATCCCACGGGCCGGTCAGCAGCCATTGCAACAACGCCTGCGGCGGCTCGTAATCGACCCGCGCGAGCAGCGCGCGCAGGCGATCGGCAGTGGCCATGCACAAGGGCGCGTCGCTGCGGCGGATATGATCCCACAGCGTCACCTTCCTGTCGCGCATCCCATGTTCGAGCAGATCGTCCTGCGACCAGCCGCCCAGCGGAGAGACCAGCAGGTTCGCGAGACTGAGGTCGTCGCGTGGCTGCGCGGCGAAGCGCAGCGCGGCGAGCAGGTCCTTCACCGCCAGCGGTGCGCCCAGCCGCAGCCGGTCGACGCCCGCCACCGGCACGCCCTTGGCATGGAGCCGCGCGACGATCAGGCCCGCGAGCGCGCGCCGCTTGCGCACCAGGATCATGATATCGCCCGCCGTGGCGCGCCGCGCACCGCCCTTGGTCAGCGGATGGCCTTCATCGAGCCACGCCTTCACCTGATCCGCGATGGCATCGGCCATCCGCCGCTCGGGCGCGGGCAGCCAGGTTTCCTCGCCGCTTTCCTCGACCGCTTCGGGATCGTCATCATCCTCGGGCCGGATCGGAGCCCACAGTGTGACGCGCCCCGGACGATCCTCGCCGGTGTGACGGACCTCTTCGCCCGCCATCCCCATCGCTTCGGTGCCGACCTGCGCCACCGCGCGATCGACGAAATCGAGGATCGTCTGCGAACTGCGGAAATTGCGTTCCAGCCCGAGCTTTTCGAGCGGGCTGAGCGGGACCAGCGGCTGCTCGCGCGTTTCGAGCGCCAGCGCTTCCGCATTGTCGATCGCGGCGTTGATCCGCGTGTCGTAGTCGGTGCGCTTGGCGATGAAGAGCTGCGGTTCGGTGCCCTGAAAGCCGAAGATCGCCTGCTTGTAGTCGCCGACGACGAACACCGTGCGCAGCCGCGCGCCCGCCGCGCCCAGCCCGTCGAAATAGTCCTGCGTCAGCGCGTCGATGATCGCCCACTGGCTGGCATTGGTGTCCTGCGCCTCGTCCACCAGGATATGGTCGAAGTTGCGGTCGAGCTTGTAGCCGATCCACTGCGCCATCTCCGACTTGCCGAGCAGCGCCGCCGCGCGGGCGATCTGGTCGTCGAAATCGACCAGCCCGCGCATACGCTTCGCCTCGTCCCACTTGAGCGCGAAGCGCCGCCCCAGCTCGAGCGCGGGCGCGAGATATTCGGCCAGCGCCAGCAGCGCGAGCTTTTCGCGGATGCCATCGCAGCAGGCGCGCACCGCCTCGATACGCCCCTCGTACGCTGGATCGCGTTTCAGGATGTGGTTCAAGTTCTTGGGCTTGGAGCCGTCGGCGACAAACAGCGTCCCGTTGAAGCTGCCGATGGTCGCGAGCCGCTCCACCGGGTCGCGCGCGAGCCACGCGGTGATCGCCTCGGCACCCTCGCGCCCGCCCTTGGTATCCCAGTCGCGCAAGGTCGCGAGACAGGCATTGAGCGACCCGGTATCGAATGCCCCGTCGGCGCATTCCTGCGCCAGCGCCGCTTCGTCGAAATCGCTCGGCAGGCCGAGCAGTTGCAGCACCTGCGCGCGCATCGGGCTGCGCCAGCCGCCGGGTTCTGCCCACAGCTCGCGCGCCTTGGCGCAGGCCATCAGCCAGCCCTTCGCGCCGTCGGGCCCGAGCCTGAGCGAGAGCATGGCGAGAGCGCTGCGATCATCCTCATCCGCCCCGGTCACCAGATCGGTCAGCACTTCGCGCGAGAGCAATTCGCGCGTGCGGTCGTCCATCGCTACCGTGCCCGGCTCCAGCCCCGCTTCCTCGGGAAAGGCGGCGAGCAGGTATTGCGCGAAAGCGTGGATCGTATCGATGCGCAGGCCCCCGCCGGGGCAATCGAGCACCTTGGTGAACAGCGTGCGTGCGCGCGCCTGCGTGCCCGGATCGAACTTCGCGCCGACCGCCTTCAGGTCCGCCGCCAGCGCGTCGGGCTTCATGCGCACCCAGCGGGCGAGCGTCTCGTTGACGCGAGTCGCCATCTCCGCCGCGCCCGCCTTGGTGAAGGTGAGGCACAATATCGAGCCCGGCTCGACGCCCGGTTGCAGCAACAGCCGCAGCACGCGCGCGGAAAGCACCTGCGTCTTGCCCGTGCCCGCGCTGGCGGAGAGCCATACCGAATGCCCCGGATCGGCCGCGCGCGCCTGTTCGGTCAGCAGGGGAAAAAGCTGGCTCATCCGCTCTCTCTCCCGAGCCATTCCTCCAGCCGCATCAGCTGGTCGTAAGTCGCGTAGAGCTTCAGGTCCGGGTTGGGTCGTGCGGTGAACGGCGCATCGCCGAGGATCCAGGTGTCGAGCGCTTCGGTCAGGAAGCGGTGCGTTTCGGGCAGGAAATCCTCCGGCTCGATCCCCGTGCGCGCCGCGCCCACTTTCAGCGGCGTGGTGACGTAACCGAAGCCCGTGTCCGACTTCGCATCGCGGCCCAGCGACCAGTATTCGAAGCGCGTCGGCGCGCCCTCGATCCCGCGATCCGCATAGGCCCCTTCGGCGAGCAGCAGGCCGAGCGTGCCGAGCTGTAGCGCGTAGCCTTCCTGCACCATCTTCTTCGATGGCGGGCCGCCGGTCTTGTAGTCGACGATCGCGTAGCTGCCGTCCGAAAGCCGGTCGATCCGGTCGGCGGTGCCGGTGATCTCGATCCCCTTGAAGACGTGCCTGCCCTTCTCCTCGACCGCGACGATCTGCCGCTCGGGATCGGCGGCGACCTGGTTGGCGATCCATTCGAGCGCGGCCATAAGGCGCGGCTCCCACAGCGCGCGGGTCAGCGGGTGCGCATCCATCGCGGATAGGTGCTTGGAGGCAAGATCGGTCAGCGCCCCGCCCTGCTTGTGCCACTCCTCCAGGATAGCGTGCGCGAGCGTGCCCTGCCACGCTGGGCTGGGCTCGGCATCGAGCGGGTCCATCTCGCCCAGATGCAGGATCGAGCGGGCGTAGAACTGGTACGGGTCCGACCGCAGCCGGTCGAGCGAGGTGGCGCTGATGCTGACGCGGCGGACCTCCGCTGGCGGGCGCGGCTTCGGCACGGGATAGAGCGGCGCAGGCTCGGCATCGCGCAGCGCGTGGACCAGCGCGGGCAGCGCAGTTTCCGCGTGCCGTTCCGCAAGATTGCCGAGCAGGGCCTTGATCCGCAGGAAGAAGCGCGAGGGGATCGCGGGGCCATCGGCATCGCGATTGGCGCGCGTCAGCAGCACTTCGGGCGCGCCCAGCGCCCCCGCCAGATCGTGCGCCGCGAGGCCGATGCGAAACTCCGCGCCCGGCACACCGAGCGCGCGCAGCACCGGCGGCGCGAGCAGCGGATCGGGCGAGGCTCCGCCCGGCCACATGCCTTCGTTGAGCCCTGCACAGATAATCAGGTCGGCGCGCGCCATCCGGCTTTCGAGCAGGCCGTACACGCCCACGCGCGGGTGCCCGCCATAGGCCGGGCGCACCGCGACCCGCTCCATCGCGTCGGACAGGACATCGTGCAGGTCCGCAGGGTCGAGCATGGTGGCGGCAGCGTCCGCCCGGTCGCGCAATTCGGCGACGAAATTACCCAGCGCGCGGCCATCCTCGCGCGACCAGATGCCCTCTCCGCAAAAACTCTCGAGCGTGGTGGCAAGCTGCCCCAGCAGATCGGCGAGCGGCGCCTGATCGCCGGCACCCATCAGCGGCTTGAGGCTTTCGGCTACTCCACCCCACCACTCGGCAACGCCCGCCTTCGCCGCCACCGCGCGCAAAGGCGCAAGGCCGGGCGCGGGGCGTGGGCCGCGCAGGCGATCTTCGAACTGGCGCAGCGCGTCGAGCCAGTCGGCACGCGCCTTCGCCTCGTCCTCCGCCCCCGCTACCCCCGTCGCCGGATGGCCGAGCAAGGCGATCAGCGGCACCGGCGCGGCGGCCTCTGCGATCACCTGTGCGAGCAACAGCAGCGCGCGACCGGCGGACGTATCGCACAGCGGGGTACCGGCGGAATCGTCCGCCTGCACGTCCCATCGCCGCAGGTGGTGGACGATCCTGCTCGCCAGCGCGCGGTCGGGCGTCACCACCGCCACACGCCGCTGCGGCTCTTCCAGCGCCTGCCGCACCGCCAGCGCGACCGCCTGTGCCTCTTCCTCGGGATTGCCCGCTTCGAGCAGCCGCACGCCCGCCAGACGCCGCTTCTCGGGAGGCAGGTCGACCCACGAGGTGCTCGCCTCGGGCGGCAGGAAAAGCGCGCTGACCGCGTGCGTGCGCTCGGGCTCGGCAGCGCCGATCCCGCGCCGGTGCCATTGCTGCACCTCGCCCCGGTTCACGCCCATGCGGTTGAGCAGCAGTTTCAGGTGATATTGCGGGTGCGTCGGCGCGTCGTCGCTGCCGAGCGTTTCGCCGCCCGCGCTGTCCGCTGCACCCGCTCGGCCAAGCTCGTCCCACGCGGCATCTGTCAGCGACAGGTCGAGATCGGGCAGGATCACCGCGCCGAGCGGCAATTCGCTCACCACGCGCAGCAGCCTTGCGAGCGCGGGCGCGGCGCTGGTTACGCCAGCGGCGACAATCGGCGTGGCAGGCGGATCGGCGCGCCAGCTCTTCGCGGCCTGCGCGAACAGCAGGTTGCGGCGGGTGGCGGCATCGACGCGGCCCATCGCCTGCAGTTCGGCGAGCCAGCGCGCCTGCACCCGCGCGAACCGCCGCAAGCTATCCTGCCAGTGCACGGCGACCGAGCCGACGACGTCGAGCACACGGTCCCCCAGCAGATCGTCGGGCGCGATCTCCTCGACCAGCAGGCGGTCCATCGTGTCTGCGATCATCCGCGCCTGCCGGAACAGCGGCGGGCCTTTGGGAGCATCGACCCCCATCTCCTCACCAAGCAGCGCCGCGAGCCGCAGCCAGCGGTAGGTCGGGTCGACCGCGGGGGGAATCTCGGCCGCTCCGTCGAGCAGCGGGTCGAGCAGCGGACCGAGCGTTTCGTCGAGCGACAGATCGCCGATGGTGACCATGCGCGGCAACAGCAGGCCGGTTGCGCCCTCTTCGCCCATGTAACGGATGAACGCCTCGCTCACCGTGCGGATCGCGCGTCCGCTGGGCAGCAGCAGCGTCAGCCGGGCGAGCCCCAGCCCGTCCTCGGCGTAGCGCGGCACCAGCCCCGCGACCAGCGCATCGGCGAAGCCGCGGTGGGCGGCGATGGAATAGACTTGCGGACGCCCACGCTCCTCGGGGGCCGCCTCAGCCACGCGCCAGCGCGTCCTCGGTCTGCCGTACCGACTCGGGCGTGCCGACTTCGAACCACAGGCCGGTGAACGGCAGGCCGTACAGCCGGCCCTCGCCGATCGCGCGTTCCCACAGCTGCATCGTCCCGAACTTGCCCTCGGGCGCGTCGCGCAGCAGGCGATGGCTGACGATCTGGATGCCGGTGTAGATGAAGGGCGCGATCCTGCCCGGACGGCGGCGGGTGATCCGCCCCACCGAATCGAGGTGGAAATCGCCATCCCCGTTGAAGTTCATCGCGCGCGAATGCGGCACCACCAGCAGCAGCGCGTCCATGATCTCCGGGTCCCACCGGGCGGAAAGATCGGCAAAGGTGTTCGTCGGCCCGTCGAGCCAGATATTGTCGGAGTTGAGGCAGAAGAACGGATCGGCCAGCCGGGGCTGCGCCTTGATCATCCCGCCGCCGGTTTCGAGCAGCATCTCGCGCTCGTCCGAAATCTCGACCTTGGGCGCCTCGCGCTCCGCCATATGCGCCTCGAGCGCATCGGCGAGATAGTGGACATTGACCACCGCGCGCGAAACGCCCGCCTCGGCCAGCCGGTCGAGCGTGTGGTCGATCAGCGGCTTGCCCGCGACGCGCACCATCGGCTTGGGCATGCTCGCGGTGAGCGGACGCATGCGCTTGCCCAGCCCCGCGGCCATCACCATCGCGCAATCGCTGGCGAGCGCGCTCACTGCTCCACCGCCCCGCGCCGTTCGCGCAGCTCGGCAGGGATATTCGCGTCGAACCACTGCGCAACCGGGGCCAGTGCGGGATGCGCGAGGTCACGCTCCAGCGCTTCCCACACGCGCGGGATCATGCCGAGATAGCGCGGCTTGCCGTCGCGCTGGTTGAGGCGCGCGAAGATGCCGACGATCTTGGTATTCCGCTGCGCGCCGAGCCTTGCGTAGTCCGCATCGAAAGCCTCGTCGCAATCGGCGCATTCGCGGTAGCGGGCGAGCATCCTGGCCTCCAGCTCGGGCGAGACGTCACGCCGCGCATCCTGCAAAAGAGAGACCAGATCATAGGCCGGGTGGCCGACCAGCGCGTCCTGAAAATCGATCACCCCCTGCTCCCCCGCGCCCCGTTCGGGGCTCAGCAGCATGATGTTCTCGGCATGGTAATCGCGCAGCACGGTTACGCCCGGCTGCTGGCTCGCGGTCAGCGGGGCGAGCACTTCGCGCCATGCGGCATCGAACCCGGCTGCATCGACATCGAGGCCGAGCGCGGGGCAGTACCATTCGGTGAACAGCTGCACCTCACGCAGATAGGTCGGCTCGTCGTAAGGCGCGAATGGACCGGCGGGCTTGCGGTGCAGATCGACCAGCGCGTCGATCGCGGCGGCATAGGCCGCTTCCTCGCCCTGCGGATTGTCGTCGAGCCAGTCGCGCATCCGCGCATCGCCGAAATCCTCGAGCAGCACCCAGCCATTGTCGAGATCCTCGGCATAGATCAGCGGCGCGCGTATCTGCTGCTCGATCAGCCAGCGCCCGACATGCAGGAATACGTCCGGTTCCTCGGGCGGCGGCGCGTGCATCAGCATCGCGCTCTTACCTTCATGGTGCACGCGGAAATAGCGGCGGAAGCTGGCATCGCCGGTCAGCGGAGCAATCTCCGCCCCCGCCCAACCGGCTGCGCCGAGGAATGTGTCGATACCGTCAGGCAGTGTGCTCATGGCGCGCGTCCTAGCCAATCTGCCCCGCCTTCTACAATCGCCTTGCGACCGCCGCCTGCATTTGGCCCAGCGAAAGACACGTCGATTTGCAGGCAGCCGGGTTCGTGGCCGAAGCCGCCCGCGCGTTCGGGCCATTCGGCGATCAGCACCGCGCCCTCGCGATAATCGTCGAGGCCCAGTTCTTCCGCCTCCGCCGGGTCTTCCAGCCGGTAGAAATCGGCGTGCGCCACCGGTGGGCGGAGCGCATCGTACATCTCGACCAGCGTGAAGGTCGGCGAAGGCACCTCGCCTTCGTGCCCCGCCGCGCGCAGGATTGCCCGCGCGAGCGTGGTCTTGCCCGCCCCCAGCGGGCCCGACAGCGCGATCACGTCGCCCGCGCGCATGCTCGCCGCGATCCGCGCGCCGAGCGCCTCCATCGCCGCGAGATCGGGCAGGTCGACCGAGCGCCCGCTCATTTCTGCGGCAACCACATCGTCACGCTGGTGCCGGCGCCCTTGCGCGACTGGATTTCGAAGCGCCCGCCGTGTGCCTCGACGAGTTGCTTGGCGAGCGGCAGGCCAAGGCCCTGGCGACGCGTCGCGCCTTCGCTGCCGATTTCGGCGCGCATCCCGTCGAGCGCGCGCGTCAGCTCGGCCTCGTCCATCCCGCGCCCATCGTCCGAAATGACGATCCGAACGCCGCCCTCGTGCTTGCCGAGGTCGACCAGGATGCGGCCCTTCTCCCCGCACGCCTCGATCGCGTTATCGAGCACCTGCCCGATCGCGCGGCCCAGCTGGCGCGGGTCGGCCTGTACCTTGAGCGCCTGATTGCCGCGCAGGTCGAGCGTGATCGCCTTCGCCTCCACCGCATCCTCGCGCGCGCGCACCACGCCGGTGACGAAGGCGAGCAGCGCCAGTTCGCGCCGCGCAATCGGCAGCAGCCCGGCTTCGCTTTGCGACAGGTCGAGCACGTTTTCGACCTGATCGGTCAGCCGCGCGACCGATTCGAGAATCGCGGCGACATAGTCCTTCGCCCCGTCGCTCAGCGGTCCGGCGACCTCGGCCTGCAGCAATTCGGCGAACCCGCCGATCGAGGTCAGCGGCGTGCGGAATTCGTAGGACATGTTGGCGAGGAAGCGGGTCTTGACCTTGTCCGCCTGCTCGAGCGCCTCGGCCCGGTCGCGCAGCGCCATTTCGGCCTGTTCGTTGGCCGTCACGTCGAGCGTGGTCAGCAGCCCGTTGCCATCGGGCAGCGGAATGCCTGCAAATTCGATCGTCCGCCCGTCGGCCAGTTGCAGCCGCCCCGCGCGCTCCTTGCGGTCGAGCGTGGCCGAGCGGATGACTTCGCCCACCCCCTTAGCCTGCCGCGGACGGGCGAGCTGCGGCCCGATCACGCCGAGCAGCGTATCGACCGACGGGTGCTGGTCGAGCAGCGTGGGTTCGAGCCCCCAGGTCTCGGGGAAGCTGTGGTTCCACAATTGCAGCGTACCGTCGGGCGCGAACACCGCCAGCGCTTCGAACAGGCTGTCGAGCATGGCGGTGCGGGTGCGCAGCAGGGTGTCGCGGTTGGCGGCGATGGAAAGCTGCTCGGTGCGATCCTCCAGAATGAGCGCCAGCCCGCCGTCGGGCATCGGCTGGCCGAGCACGGCAAGGTGAGTCCCGTCCGACAGCGGCCAGTCCTCTTCCTGTGTGTCGCCCGCCTCGAACCACGCGACATGGTCTTCGCGCCAGCTGGGGAAGTCGCGCACTTCGGGCGTGCGGCCATCGTCGCGCGCGTCGCTCAGCAGGCGTTCTATCGGGGTGCCGATCGCGCCCGCGCCGGGGCGCATGCTCAGCAGGCGGCGGAACGGCTGGTTGGCGAAGGTCAGCCGCCGCTGTCCGTCGAACTGCGCCACGCCGACCGAAATCCGGTCGAGCATGCGGCGCTGCGCCTCGCGATAGGCGCGGTGCTGGCGCGCCTGATCCTCCTGCTCCTGAATATCGACTGCGAAGCCCGCCACGCCCTCGTTGCCAAGCGGCAGGTCGGACACGCGGAACCGCCGCCGCCGCCCGTCGACGCTGGTGACCGAAACCATCCGCTCGATCGGCTCACCGCTGTCCGACGCCTGCCGCGCGATCGCGCTCGGCGGCACACCGTCGACCGGTTCGACCAGCTCGATCTGTTCGTCGATCACGCTCTGCGCGCTCTGCGCACCCACTGCGGTGACATAGGCCTTGTTGACCAGTTGCAGCTGCATCTCAGCGTTCCGGAACCACATCGGCGTGGGCGCGGCCTCGATCAGCCCGACCAGCGCGGTGAAATCGGATCGCGCGCGCGCCGCCTGCTCGCGCACCTGCATCAGCTCGCGTTCGCTCTCGCTGAAGTCGAACACCCAGATCAGCGCGGCACCGCCGGGCGAAACCTGCGGATCGGCGAGGCTGCCGCGCAGCGCGAGGCTGCGCGAGGAACCGGGCAGCGTCACTTCCATGCGGAACGGCGCGGCGGTCTTCTGCGCGAGGCGGACCTTCTCGGTCAATTCGTCGAGTTGGTCAGAGGTCAGCCCGCGATCGGGATATTTGGCGAGCTCGGTCAGGAACTGGGGCAATTGCTCGAACCCGAGCCAGTGCGCCAGCCGCTCCGACCCTTCGAGCCGCCCGTCGCTGCGCACGAGCAGCGCGGCGGTCGGCGCTTCGTCGAGCAGGCGACCCAGCCGCTTGGCCGTGCGCCGGGCGGCATCGGCCCCGCGCGTGCGCGCTCCGGCGGCGATCATCAGCCACGCCGCGGCAGCGGTCCACGCTGCCAGCAACAGGCCGAGAAGCGCCAGCGCGGTTGAGCCGAGGTCCATGCGAATCAGCTAGGCCCGGCAATGGTCGCTTGGCAACCACGCCGGGCCTGCAAGAGGGGCGAGTTTCCCCGCCCTTGGATAAATCGCTCGATTAGTAGCGATAATGCTCGGGCTTGAACGGCCCTTCCTTGGGCACGCCGATGTAGTCGGCCTGTTCCTTGCTCAGCTCGGTCAGCTGCACGTTGAGCTTGGCGAGGTGGAGCGCGGCGACCTCTTCATCGAGGTGCTTGGGCAGCACGTGCACCGCGTTCTCGTATTCGCCAGACTTGGTGAACAGTTCGATCTGCGCGAGCACCTGGTTGGTGAAGCTGGCGCTCATCACGAAGCTGGGGTGACCGGTCGCATTGCCGAGGTTGAGCAGGCGACCGCGCGACAGCAGCAGGATGCGCTTGCCATCGGGGAATTCGACCATGTCGACCTGCGGCTTGATCTCGGTCCACTTCATGTTCTCGAGCGCATCGACCTGGATCTCGTTGTCGAAGTGGCCGATGTTCCCGACGATCGCCATGTCCTTCATGGCGCGCATGTGGTCGACGGTGATCACGTCCTTGTTGCCGGTGGTGGTGACGAAGATGTCGGCGCGCTTGGTCGCGTCTTCCATCGTCACGACTTCGTAGCCGTCCATCGCCGCCTGCAGCGCGCAGATCGGGTCGATTTCGGTGACCATGACGCGCGCACCGGCACCGGCCAGCGACGCCGCCGAGCCCTTGCCGACATCGCCGTAGCCAGCGACGCAGGCGACCTTGCCCGCCATCATCACGTCGGTGCCGCGACGAATGCCGTCGACCAGCGATTCCTTGCAGCCGTACTTGTTGTCGAACTTCGACTTGGTGACCGAATCGTTCACGTTGATCGCCGGGAACGGCAGCTTGCCCGCCTTCGACAGCTGGTAGAGACGGTTGACGCCGGTGGTGGTTTCTTCCGACACGCCGCGCACGGTTTCGACCGTCTTGGTCAGGTAGCCGGGCTTGCGCTCGACGAAGGCCTTGAGGGCGCGCTGCATTTCGCGCTCTTCCTCGTTGGTCGGCGCGGGCATTTCTTCGCCCGCTTCGATCCGTGCGCCCCACAGCGCGAACATGGTGGCATCGCCGCCATCGTCGAGGATCATGTTGCAGGGTTCATCGCCCCAGTCGAAGATGTGGGCGACGTAGTCCCAGTATTCGGCCAGCGTTTCGCCCTTCACGGCGAACACGGGAATGCCCTGATCGGCGATCGCGGCGGCGGCGTGATCCTGCGTCGAATAGATGTTGCAGGTGGTCCAGCGCACTTCGGCGCCCAGCGCGACGAGCGTTTCGATGAGCACCGCGGTCTGGATCGTCATGTGCAGCGAACCGGCGATCTTCGCGCCCTTCAGGGGCTTGCTGTCGCCATACTGTTCGCGCAGCGCCATCAGGCCGGGCATTTCGGTTTCGGCGATCGCAATTTCCTTGCGGCCGTAATCGGCGAGGCCGATGTCTGCGACGATGTTTGCGGGAGTGGACATGAATGCTCCTTGGGTCGTGACGGGCATACGCCGGTGCGGCGCAGGGAACCCTGGGGGATGTAATATCGGGCGGACGAAGCGGTCTCGTCCGCGTGCTGCGCTGCCCATATAAAGACTTCTTTATATCTGCAAGCGTTCAACGCCGTGGGCAGTGCCGCGCGCCGGTCAGGTCGAGCCCCACACAGCGCGATGACGGGAAAGAACGGCGGCCCGGTTCGTAGAGTCTCTGGGCGTGCCGGTCACGGGCCTGCCACGGGGAGTGACGCTTTGCAGTTGCCCCCGCCCCGGCGGCAGGCCACAGGACACGACGCACATCAACCAAGCGGGACAAACACCATGACTATTTCCGAAGGCGACACGATTCCCCAGGTGACCATCACCAAGGTTACCGAAAGCGGGCCCGAGAAGATCGAGAGCCGCGATTTCTTCGCCGGGCGCAAGGTCGCGCTGTTCGCGGTGCCGGGGGCCTTCACCCCGACCTGCTCGGCCAAACACCTGCCCGGCTACGCCGAAAAGGCTGAGGAACTGAAGGCCAAGGGGATCGACGAGATCGCCTGCATCTCGGTCAACGATGCCTTCGTGATGGGCGCGTGGCAGAAGGCCGACGGCAGCGAAGACGTGACCATGCTGGCCGACGGCAATGGCGACTTCGCCGAAGCGGTCGGTCTGACGATGGACGGTTCGGGCTTCGGCATGGGCAAGCGCAGCCAGCGCTATTCGATGCTGGTGGACGACGGCCAGGTGCGTAAGCTCAACGTCGAAGCGCCGGGCGATTTCAGCGTCTCGAGCGCGGAGCACATGCTCGGCCAGCTCTAGGCCCCGACGCCAAACACAAAAGGGCGCGCCTTCCAGCGAAGGCGCGCCCTTTTCTATTCACGCGGCAGGTGGGATCAGAGCTTGAAGCCCACCGTGACGAAGACTTCGCGCGGGTTGCCGTAGAACGTGGTCATCGTGCCTTCGCAGCCCAGCGCCGGATAGAAGCCGCCGACAGGATAATTCCCGGCAGGGCACGTCCCGGCAAGCGTTGCCTGCGTGGCCGGCGTCACGGTTAGGAGCGTACCGGTCGTGGGATCGGCCGCCAGATACGGATAGCCCGACGTCCTGTAGCGCTTGTCGAGCAGGTTCTTGCCATGCAGGCCGATCGTGATCCGGCCGCCTGGCAGGGTGTAGACGATATCGCCGTTGAGCAGCGCGTAGCCATCCTGGTCGAGGAAGGGATTGGGTACTTCGAACTGGAAGGTCTTGCCGCGATAGCTGACCGTGGCACCGGCATAGAGATCGCCCTCGCCGACCGGGGCATTGTAGGCAAGCGTCGCGCTGCCGGTCCATTCGGGCGTGTTCTGCACCTTGCGGAACTCCGCCACATCGGTCGGCGTGGCGCCGATATTGGTGATGTACTCGTCGTACTGCGCATCGATGTAGCCGAGCATGCCCGAGAGTGTGAACCCGGCGCCGAGCCGGGCGCTACCTTCGAACTCGATACCCTTGAAGCTCGCCTTCCCGGCGTTGGTGACAGTGCCGCAGAAGGTCGGGACACCGCTGACCACGCAGGCCTGCGAACCAGGGATCTGGACGTTTTTGTAGTCGGCATAAAAGGCCGCAATCGCGACGTTGACCCGACCATCCGCGAGACTGCCCTTGTACCCGACCTCGTAGCTATCGACCTCTTCGGGCTCGAAGCTGAGGAAGGCGGCGACCTCATCGTCGGAAACGATCGTGTCGCTGTTGAGATCGGGCGCATTGGCACCCACCCCGCGCGGATCGAACCCGCCGCCCTTGAAGCCCTTGGAATAGCTTGCGTAGATGTTGTGATCGGGCGTCGGCATGA
>CAZNOY010000005.1:0-263699 GCA_964574905.1 uncultured Citromicrobium sp.
CGGAAAGGTTCGACGAAGTGGTCGACTTGCCGATCCCGCCCTTGCCGTAGACCGCAAAGACCTTCGCGCCCTTGATCGCGTCGCTCGGGTCGAGCTGGACCTGAACGGAGCCCTCGCCATCGGGCGGTGCCAGTGTGCCGGCGTCTAGCATCATAATCTCCTCATTCGGCCGCAACCACGCCTTCGAGCCGATCCTCCAGATCGTCGCTCGCCGCGCGCAGGGCCGCCAGTGTGTCTTCGTCGGGTTCCCAGAGCTTGCGCTCGCAGGCTTCGAGCAGGCGGTTAGCCACCCGCGCAGAGCTTCTCGGATTGAGCGCGGAAAGCCGCGCGCGCATCGCGTCGTCGAGCACGAAGGTCTCGCTGATCTGCTGATAGACCCACGGCTTCACATCGCCGGTCGTCGCCGACCAGCCGAGCGTGTTGGTCACGTGGCTTTCGACATGGCGCACGCCCTCGAAGCCGTGCTTGAGCATGCCCTCGTACCATTTGGGGTTGAGCGTGCGGGTGCGGGTTTCGAGGTCGATCTGCTCGCCCAGCGTGCGCACCTTGGCGGCACCTTGCGTCGCGTCGAGAATATAGACCGGCGCTTCCGCCCCGCCCTTGGCGCGCGAGATCGCGCGGTTCATCCCGCCCAACCCGTCGACATACTGGTCGAGATCGGTGATCCCGACCTCCACGCTTTCGAGGTTCTGGTAGGTGAAGTCGACGCTGGCGAGCGCGGAGGCGAACAGCTCGCGCCGCTGCACGGGCGCGCCCTTCGGCCCATAGGCGTAGCCCTTGTGCGTCTCGAACGCGTTGGCCAGCTCGTCCGGATCGGTCCACACGCCGCCGTCGATCAGCTGGTTGACGTTCGCGCCATAAGCGCCTTCCGCATTGGAGAAGACCCGCAGGCTCGCGGTTTCGAGGTCGCAGCCATGTGCCTCGGCAAAGGCAAGGCTGTGCTTGCGCACGAAGTTCTGCTCGACCGGCTCGTCGGCGATGGTCGCGAGCCACGCGGCCTCGGCGAGCATCCGGGTTTGCAGCGGCAGCAGATCGCGGAAGATGCCGGAGAGAGTGGCGACGATATCGATCCGCGGGCGACCCAGCTCGGCGAGCGGGATCAGCTCGGCGCCGCTCAGGCGGCCATAGGAATCGAGCCGGGGCCGCGCGCCGATCAGCGCCATCGCCTGCGCGAGCTGCGTGCCCTCGCTCTTGAGGTTGTCGGTGCCCCACAGCACCATCGCGATGCTTTCGGCCGTCTTCTGGTCTGTCGCGCGGTGGCGGACGAGCAGTTGCTCTGCCTGCCGCGCACCCTCGGCGACCGCGAAGCTGCTGGGAATGCGGAAGGGATCGAAGCCGTGGATATTGCGTCCGGTGGGCAGAATCTCGGGATTGCGCAGTACGTCGCCGCCGGGCGTCGGCAACACGTAGCCCCCGTCGAGCGCGTGGATCAGCGCGGACATTTCGTCGTTGGTGTCGAGTTTCGCGGCCAGCGCGTCGCGATCCGCCTGCGGGTCCGCATCCGCCATTGCGTCGAGGAAGCTCTCGCGCTCCTCGCCATCCGGGTTGGCACCGAACACGTGCAGACCGTGCGGGATCAGCGTGCGCTCCAGCTCGTAGAGGCGGCCCGACAGATCCTCGATCTCGCCCATCTCGATATCGAGCGTGTCGCAAGCATCGGCGATCATCGCTTCGACCGAGGAGCGTTCTTCCGCGTCGGTCGATCCGCGCCAGCGTTCGGTCAGCGCCTTCAGGTCGGCAAATCCCTTGTACAAGCCCGCTTCGGCGAGCGGCGGGGTGAGGTAGCTGACCAGCGTGGCCGCCGCGCGCCGCTTGGCAAGAATGCCTTCTGACGGGTTGTTGGCCGCGTAGAGATTGAAATTGGGCAGGTCGCCCAGCAGCCGCTCGGGCCAGCAATCGCCGCTCAGCCCCGACTGCTTGCCGGGCATGAATTCGAGCGCGCCGTGCGTGCCGAAATGCAGCACCGCATCCGCGCGGAAATCGCGCCTGATCCAGCGGTAGAAGGCGGAGAACGCATGCGTCGGCGCGAAGCCGCCTTCGAACAGCAGCCGCATCGGGTCGCCCTCGTACCCGAAGGCGGGCTGCACGCCGACGAAGACGTTGCCCAGTTCGATGCCATGGATGTGGATCGTCGACCCGTCGGACTGCTGGCGGCCGGGCGCGGGGCCCCATTGCGCCTCGATTTCCTTCAGGTGCGGTTCGGCGCGGACATGCTCGTCCGCCGGAATGCGCGCCGCGACATTGGCGTCGGCGCAGAACAGCTCGGCATTGCCGTGCAGCACCGCATCGCGCAGCGCCTCGATGCTCTCGGGCACGTCGACCGCGTAGCCTTCGGCAGCCAGCCGGAGCAGCGTGGCGTGGAGCGATTCGAACACTGCGAGATGCGCCGCCGTGCCGGTCGCGCCCGAATTGGGCGGGAAGTTGAAGATGACGATGGCGAGCTTGCGCTGCGCGCGCTCCGACTTGCGCAAAGTCACCAGCCGAGAGGTCTTCGCAGCCAGCGCATTCGCACGTTCGGGGTGACCGCGCATCGCGCGCACCGGCCCCTCGGCATCGTCGCTGCGCCCGCCGAACAGGCTCGGCGCGATCGCCCCGTCCAGTTCGGGGATCGCGACCATCATCGTGGTCTCGAGCGGCAGCAGGCCCAGCCGCCCCTCGGCCCAGGATTCGAGCGACTGGAACTCGATCGGGTGCGCCGCGATATAGGGCAGGTCGAGGCCCGAAAGCGTGGCTACCGCCGCTTCGGTATCATTGTAGGCAGGCCCACCAACCAGCGAGAAGCCGGTCAGGTTGACGATCGCATCGACCGTGGGCTTGCCGTCCTTGACGAAGAAGGTCTCGATCGCGGGTCGCGCGTCGAGACCCGAGGCGAAGGCAGGCACGACTTCCAGCCCTGCGGCCTCCATCGCCGAGATTACGCCATCGTAATGCGCGGTGTCGCGGCCCAGCAGGTAGGACCGCAGCATCAGCAGGCCCACGCGGCCATGCGCGCCTTTCAGGCGCGGCAACAGCCGCGCGCTTTCCGAAATCAGCTGATCGGTGCGCGGATGATAGACGCCGACTTCGGGGTATTCCTGCGGCGCCTGAGCCGCAGTCGCACCGCGCCGCGCCTCGCGCTCGCCAGCCGCATACCGGTCGATCAGCGCGCGCGCCATCGCGACCACGTTGTCGTCCGATCCGGCGAGCCAGTATTGCAGCGTGAGGAAATAGGCGCGCACATCCTGCGCGGTGCCCGGAATGAACCGGAGGATCTTGGGCAGGCGGCGCAGCATCTTCATCTGCCCCGCCCCCGAGCTGGCCCCCGGCTTACCGTTTTTCCCGTTCTGGCCGCGCAGCTTCTTGAGCAGCGCGAGCGGGCCCTTGGCGGGCGCATCCATGCGATAGCCGCCCATCCGGGTGAGCCGCACGACCTCGCCCGCCGACATCAGGCCGAGCATCGCGTCGCACTGCTCGCGGCGCGCCTCCAGCGCGGGCATGATCGCGCGCACGTGGTCGTCGAGGAACAGCATCGTCGCGATCACGATGTCGCCGCGCGCGACGTCCTTTTCGGCCTGCTCGAGCGATCCGGGTACGCGGTCCCAGTCCGAGGCCGCGTGCAGCACGATGTCGATGTTCTCGACCGCCAGCCGCTCGCTCGCGCGTTCGACAGCACCCTTCAGGTGGTTGTCGAGCGTCACGATCACGACGCGCGTCTGGGGGAGCGCGCTAGCGGGCATAATGCGCCTTCGCGTCGTACAGCGTTTCGAGGTCGATATTCGCGCGGCCCTGCTCGGCAGCGAAGCTCTCGGTATTCCGCCGCGCCTTACCGCGCACGAAGAAGGGGATCTTCTTCAGCTCGGCCTCCGCCTCGGCGGTCCAGAGCGAACTGTCTCCGTCACCCTGAACTTGTTTCAGGGTCCAGTCTTCTTCCTGGTCTGGCGTATCGGGCTGCTGACTGGATGCCGAAACTAGTTCGGCATGACGAATGGGCTGGCTCGGTGCGTGGGCGTGTAGGTGGCTCGCCCCCGCATCGTCGGAGAATTCGAAATCCTCGCGGAACATGGTCAGCAGGTGCTCTTCGAGCCCCATCACCAGCGGATGCACCCAGGTGTCGAACAGCACGTTCGCGCCCTCGAAACCCATCTGCGGGGAGTGGCGCGCGGGGAAATCCTGCACGTGGACCGGGGCGGAGATCACCGCACAGGGAACGCCCTGCCGCTTGGCGATGTGGCGTTCCATCTGCGTGCCCAGCACCAGTTCGGGCGAGGCGGCGGCGATCGCGTCCTCGACTTCGAGATGATCGTCGGTGATCAGCGGCTCGACGCCATACAGCTTGGCCGCATCGCGCAGCTCGCGGGCGAATTCGCGGTTGTAGCAGCCGAGGCCGACCACTTCGAAACCCAGCTCTTCGTGCGCGACCCGCGCGGCGGCGACCGCGTGGGTGGCATCGCCGAACACGAACACGCGCTTGCCCGTCAGGTATGTCGAGTCGACCGAGCGGCTCCACCACGGCATGCGCGACTGGTCGTCGGCGAGCGCGGGCGCAGGATCGACCCCGGCGAGCGCGGCGACCTCGGCAATGAAATCGCGCGTCGCGCCGACGCCGATCGGCACGGTTCTGGTGCGCGGCTGCCTGAACGTGCGCTCCAGCCAGCGCGCCGCGCTGTCGCCGATTTCCGGATAGAGCACGATGTTGAAGTCCGCCGCGCCGATCCGCGCGATGTCGGCGGGCGAGGCCCCCAGCGGCGCGACGCAGTTCACGTCGACGCCGAGCGTGTCTAGGATGGCGCGCACTTCGCGCACATCGTCGCGGTGGCGGAAGCCGAGCGCGGCAGGGCCGAGGATATTCGCGAGAGGCTTACGGCCATCACGGGTCGCCGGGCGCACATCGCGGTCCGCCAGATGGCGCACGATCTGGTAGAAGGTCTCGCCCGCGCCCCAGTTCTCCTTGCGCGAATAGCTCGGCAGTTCGAGCGGGATGACCGGACAATCCAGCTTCATCGCCTCGGCCATTCCGGCGGGATCGTCCTGGATCAGCTCGGCGGTGCACGAGGCCCCGACCAGCATCGCCTGCGGCGCGAACCGCGCATAGGCATCGCGCGCCGCCTGCTGGAACAGGTCGGCGGTATCCTTGCCCAGATCGCGCGCCTGGAAGGTGGTGTAGGTGACCGGCGGGCGCGCATTGCGGCGCTCGATCATCGTGAACAGCAGATCGGCGTAGGTATCGCCCTGCGGTGCGTGGAGCAGGTAGTGGACCCCGCGCATCGCCGTCGCGACCCGCATCGCGCCGACATGAGGGGGCCCCTCGTAGGTCCAGACGCTCAGTTGCACCGGCTGCCTCCAGTTTCCCCGTTCGTGCTGAGCCTGTCGAAGCACGCTGGCGTAGCACTGACGCCCTTCGACAGGCTCAGGGCGAACGGAGGAGAGAGAGGTGCGCGCGCGATCATACCTGCAGCACATCCCTCCGGCGCAGCGGGCGCGCGAAGAGTTCGGCGAGGTCGCCCGCCTGCTCGAAGCCGTGGATGGGCGAGAAGACCAGTTCGATCGCCCACTTGGTCGACAGCCCTTCGGCCTCCAGCGGATTGGCGAGGCCGAGGCCGCACACGGTCAGGTCGGGCCGGTCGGCGCGCACCCGATCGAGCTGACGGTCGACATCCTGCCCTTCGCTGAGGCGGGTGGACGCGGGCAGCAGATCGAGGTCGCGCGCGAGCAGCTGGCGGTTGAGATAAGGCGTGCCGACCTCGACCGGCACCATGGCGAGCTCGGTGGCGAGGAAGCGCGCCAGCGGCACCTCCAGCTGCGAGTCGGGCAGGAAGCTTATCCGCTTGCCCGCCAGCTTTTCGCGGTGATGTTCGAGCGCGCGCTTGGCCCGCTCGCGGCCCGGCGCGATCACGGCATTGGCGTGCATCTCGTCGATCCCGAAAGCCTGCGCCGCCGCCTTGAGCCATGCGGTCGTGCCCTCCGCGCCGAACGGGAACGGCGCGTCGATCCGCTGCGCGCCGCGAGCTTCCAACGCCCGCGCCGTTTCCCCGAGGAAGGGCTGCGCGAGCAGTATCCGTGTGTTCGAGCCGACCGCCGGGAGCGTGTCCGCCGTGCGCGCGGGCAGCACGCCGACATGCTCGATCCCCAGCTGCGCGAACAGGCGCAGGAACTGGTCCTCAACAATGTCCGGCAGCGATCCGACCAGCAGCAGCTGCGCCGCCGCGTCGGGCGCGCTTGCGGGCATCGCGGGGACCAGCGAGGCGAGGCAGGCATCCTCGCCCTCGGTAAAGGTCGTCTCGATCCCGCTGCCCGAATAGTTGAGGATGCGGACCTGCCCGACGTGCTTTGCGCCGAGCCGCTCGGCCGCCTTGCCGAGATCGAGCTTGATGACTTCGGAGGGGCACGACCCGACCAGGAACAGCTGCCTGATCTCGGGACGCCGTGCCAGCAGCCGGTCGACCACGCGGTCGAGCTCTTCGTGGCAATCGGCCATGCCCGCCAGATCGCGTTCCTCGATGATCGCGGTGGCGAAGCGCGGTTCTGCGAAGATCATCACACCTGCCGCCGATTGCAGCAGGTGAGCGCAGGTGCGCGATCCGACCACGAGGAAGAAGGCGTCCTGCATCTTGCGGTGCAGCCAGACGATCCCGGTGAGCCCGCAGAACACTTCCCTTTGTCCGCGTTCGCGCAGGATTGGGCGCTCGGGCGCGGCACAGCCCGACTCCGCGGGCAGCGAGAACGCGTCGGCCTTCATGCTGGCACCGCCATTCGCAGCGCATCGCGCTCGCCCTGCAGCCGCGCGGCACGCAGCTTGAGCAGGAATTGCCCGGCGTTGATGACGTAGGCGGCATATCCGGCGAGCGCGACAAGCAGCCGCGCCTCGACGCTCCCGATCCCGCCGAACAGCATCACGAGGTAAGCCGTGTGCAGGCCGATCACGACCATGCTGAACACGTCTTCCCAGAAGAACGCGCGGGCAAACAGCCATTTGCCGAACACGACCTTCTCCCAGATCGAGCCGGTGATCATGATCGCGTAGAGCGCGAAAGTCTTGGCCAGGACAGAGAGGTCGGCGGCGAACGCGCCCTCCCCCGTCACCAGCGTGTGCAGCACCAGCGCGAGACTGATCAGGAAGATCGCGAACTGCACCGGCGCGAGCGCACCCTGCACGATCGTCCACATGCTCGAGTCGCGGCGCGCGCGTTCCTCGGGAGTGTAGAGACCCGCCGCGCCGCGTGCCGGCGGTTGCGCTGTGATGGGTGCCTCGCGTGTCATCGGTCGCTACCGACCTCCTCTCCAGCCACGGAGACTACGCCCGCCGTGACGGAAGTGTCAATCTTTCATGACGACAAGTAAATTGGACACGAGTCCGTTTGCGTTGTCTGAGGTTAAGGCGTACGCTCCCTCCAGCTCGGGCAGGGTCACGAACCAAAACGCACGTCCGAGTCGACGCTATCCGCGCCGCTACCAGACTGGGAGAGTCTGCAATGGCATCGGTTTTCGGGATGGGCTCGTCCGCCCTCCGGCAAATGATCGCGAACCCGCTGGGGACGCGCAAGCGCGGCCACGAATCACACCCGGGGGATCTGGCGGGGATCGTGGAACGGCAGATGATCCCGCGCCTGATGCTGGCCCATTCGCACGACGAATTCGCCACCCCGATCGAAGGCCCCGACTCGATCGACCCCGATTATGCCGATGCCTTCGCGGTCAGCGTGCTCCATTGGGAAGCCGACCGCGCGCTGCGCGAAGTCGAAGAGCTGGTGAAGCGCGGCCACGACACGCAGACCATCTTCCTCGACCTGCTGGCCCCCGCCGCGCGCAAGCTTGGCGAGCTGTGGGAAGAGGACGAGTGCGATTTCATCGACGTGACGATGGGCCTGTGGCGATTACAGGAGGTTATGCGCGAGATCGCGGCCTATGCAGAGCCGATCCGCCGTGCCCTGCGCGCGCCCGCTCGGGCGCTGTTCACCCCGATGCCGGGGGACCAGCATGGCTTCGGCGCGCAGATGATCGACGAGGTGTTCGCGCGTGCCGGGTGGGAGAGCGAGGTACTGGTCGATCCGCATCGGCGCGAGCTGCTGACGACTCTGTCGCAGAAATCCTTCGACCTGGTGGGATTGACCCTCACAAATGATACACCTATCAGCGCGCTCCAATCCCTGATCCGGGCCATTCGCACCGTATCGGCCAATTCGGCGTGCCGCATCATGATCGGTGGCCGGATGGTCAATTCCAATCCGGGGATCGCACAGGAAGCCGGAGCCGACGGAACGGCGACGGATGCCTTCGCGGCGCTCGAAATGGCGGAACTCATGGTCGCGGAGGCCGGACTGCACCTCAACCCCGCACCCTGAAAGGGGGCGAGTACCTGATGCTGACAAAGAAGCACGGTTCCAGCGCAGAGCGTTCCTTCGGCGATTCCGCCGCGCTGTTCGGCGCGCTAGGGGCGGATGCGGTACAGCAGCTGGCGATCGCTGCGGGCGAGATCGCGCTGGTGGTGGACGAGACCGGCGAGATCCTCGACGTATCGGTCGACTCGCGCGATTTCCCCGAATTCGATTCGTGGGTCGGGACCAACTGGCTCGAAACGGTCACGGTCGAAAGCCGCCCCAAGATCATGGAAATGCTCGCCGCCGCGCGCAAGGGCGAGGCGCATCGCTGGCGTCAGGTCAATCACCCGACCGCCGAAGGCGATGTGCCCGTGCGCTATGCGCTGGTGCGCATGGGCGACGGCCGGCACCTCGCGCTGGGGCGCGACCTGCGCGACGTCGCGCGCACGCAGCAGCGGTTGTTGCAGGTGCAGCAGGCGCTCGAGCGCGATTATATGCGCATGCGCCAGCTCGAAGCGCGCTACCGCATGCTGTTCGAACGTTCGCGCGAGGCGGTGCTGATCGTCGAGGCGGACACGCACCGTATTCGCGAGGCCAACCCCGCCGCGTGCAAGCTGGTCGGCACCCGCGTTGACAGCCTGCTGGGCAAGAAGCTGAGCGGCCTGGTCGACAGCGCATCGCGCGACCGGCTGGCCAGCCAGCTGGGCGCCGCGCTGGGATCGGACGCGGCCACGCCGGTGCAGGTCAAGCTCGCCAGAGGCGGGCGCGAGGCGACCATCGCCGCGACCGGGTTCAGCCAGAGCCGGCGGCAATACCTGCTGCTGATCGTCACCCCGGCGGACGAAGAGCCGCAGCGCGACGACCGCCCGCTGGCCGACATCATCGAGGCAATGCCCGACGCCTTCGTGGTTGCCGATGCGCAGATGCGCATCCTTCGCGCCAATACGGCCTTCGTCGAACTGGTCGACGCGGCGAGCGAGGACCAGCTGAGCGGGCGCGCGCTCGCCCGGCTGGTAGGCCGCCCGGGGATCGACCTCGATTTGATCGCGGGGCAGATGGAAAAGGACGGCGTCGCGCGCAACGTGACCAGCGTGGTCCGCTCGCTGAGCGGCACCTCGGAAGAGCCGGTGGAGATTTCCGCCGTCGCGACCGGGGCCGAGAAGGACGGAGAGGTGCGCCATTTCGGCTTCGTCATCCGCCCGGTCGGCCGCCGCCTGCGCGAAGTCGCCACGGGGGGCGAGGAACTGCCCCGCTCGGTCGAGGAACTGACCGATCTGGTCGGGCGCATGCCGCTGAAGGATATCGTGCGCGAGAGCACCGATCTGATCGAGCGGCTGTGTATCGAGGCCGCGCTGCTCTACACCTCTGACAACCGCGCATCGGCCGCCGAAATTCTCGGACTGAGCCGCCAGAGCCTCTATTCCAAGCTCAACCGTTATGGCCTCGGCAAGCAGGGCGAGGAAACGCGGTAAGCCGCGCCTGACAGATTCACTGTCAAAATGGTTTGACGGTTCCGCCGCGCGGGCATACCCTCCAGCGCATGGATCGTTCGGCGCACTTCCTTCGAACATCGCCGCCGCCTGCGGCCCGCGACGTTCTCGCGCTGCTCAAGCCGATCACCTGGTTTCCGCCGATGTGGGCCTTCGCGGTCGGCGTCGTATCTTCGGGCGCGGCCATCGATGGGCGCTGGCTGCTGGTGGCGTGCGGCGTGCTGCTCGCCGGGCCGCTGGTGTGCGGCACCAGCCAAGCGGTCAACGACTGGTTCGACCGGCACGTCGACGCGATCAACGAACCCGACAGGCCGATCCCTTCGGGCCGCGTGGCGGGCCGCTGGGGGCTGTACGTGGCCATTGCAGGCACGCTGCTCTCGGCGCTGGTCGCGCTGGCGCTCGGCCCGCTGGTGCTCGGCGCGGCGGCGATCGGCCTCGCGCTCGCCTGGGCCTACAGCGCCCCGCCCTTCCGCCTGAAGGCGAGCGGCTGGTGGGGCCCGGCCACGGTCGGCCTGACCTATGAGGGCCTGAGCTGGTTCACCGGCGCGGCGCTGATGCTCGGCGCGATGCCCTCGACCCACGTGCTCGCGATTCTGCTGCTCTATTCGGTCGGCGCGCACGGGATCATGGTGCTCAACGATTTCAAGGCAGTCGAAGGCGATCGCGCGACCGGGCTCCGATCGCTCCCCGTGATACTCGGCGTGCGCAACGCGGCGCTGGTCGCCTGCGCGACGATGGCCGGAGCACAGGTGGTCGTGACCGCGCTGCTGCTCGTCTGGGGGCACACGATTTCGGCGCTGATCGTCGCCACGCTGCTCGCCGGGCAGATCGCGCTGATGCCGCGCCTGATCCGCGATCCCGCCGCGCGCGCACCGTGGTACGGCGCGACCGGGGTGACGATGTTCGTCCTCGGGATGCTCGCTGCGGGCTTCGGGCTCGGGGGCTATTTCTGATGCGCAACGCGCCGCCCGCAGGCCTAGGCTGGATCGCGATCCTGCGCCTCGGGCTGGTGCAGGCGGCGATCGGCTCGATCGTGATGCTGGCGACTTCGCTGCTCAACCGGGTGATGGTGGTGGAGTATTCTCTTGCCGCAGCGATCCCTGCGGGGCTGGTCGCGTGGCACTACGCGGTGCAGCTCGCGCGCCCGCTGTGGGGCCATGGGTCGGACCGGGGGCGCCGGCGGACGCCGTGGATTGTCGGCGGCATGGCGCTGCTCGCGGGCGGCGCCCTGCTCGCAGTGCGCGCGACGACGCTGCTGCCCGATAGCCCTTTGCTCGGCTGCGGGCTCGCGATCCTCGCCTTCACCATGATCGGCGCGGGCGTGGGCGCGGCGGGCACATCGATGCTCGCGCTGCTTGCCTCCGGCGTCGCGCCCACGCGCCGAGCGGCGGCTGCGGCGGTGACCTGGACGATGATGATCGCGGGAATCGTGATCGCCGCCGGAATCGCGGGCGCCCTGCTCGATCCGTTCAGCGAAGCACGGTTGGCGAGCGTTGCCAGCGGCGTGGCGCTGACCGCCTTCGCGCTCGCCTGCCTCGCGGTCTTCCGGCTCGAGCCGCGCACCCTCGCCAATTTCGCGCCGGACAGACCGCGCGGCGAGGCACCCGCCTTCGGCGACGCGCTGCGCGAGATCATGCAGGAAACCGCGGCGCGGCGCTTCACCGTGCTGATCTTCGTCTCGATGCTCGCCTATTCGATGCAGGACCTGATCCTCGAACCCTTTGCAGGGCTGGTCTTCGGGATGAGCCCGGGCGAATCGACCAGCCTTTCGGGTACGCAGCACAGCGGCGTGCTGCTCGGCATGATCCTCGCCGGAGTGGGCGGCAGCGCCTTTGCGGGCCGCCTGCCGGTGGACCTGCGCGTGTGGATCGTCGCGGGTTGCGCAGGCTCGGGCCTCGCGCTGGCGGGGCTCGCGTTCGCGGCGCTGGCCGGGCCGGGCTGGCCGCTCAGCGCCAATGTCTTCGCGCTCGGCTTTTGCAACGGCGTGTTCGCAGTCTCCGCGATCGGCGCGATGATGGGGCTCGCGGGCGCAGGCGAGAAGACGCGCGAGGGCGTGCGCATGGGCGTGTGGGGCGCGGCGCAGGCGATCGCTTTCGGACTCGGCGGGCTGAGCGGCGCGCTCGGCGTCGACATCGCACGCCGCGTGGCGGGGCAGGATGGCGCGGCGTTCCAGCTGATCTTCGCGATAGAGGCGTGCCTGTTCATCTTTGCCGCCGCGCTCGCGGTGCAGGCGACACGGCGCGCGCCGACACAGGCACAGGGAGTGGCAGCGGCATGAACCCGACAACAGACGACTCGATCTACGATGCAGTGGTGGTCGGCGGCGGACCGGCGGGTGCGACGATTGCGAAGGACCTCGCCGATGCGGGGCGGCGCGTCCTGCTGCTCGACCGGGCGGGCCGGATCAAGCCATGCGGCGGCGCGGTGCCGCCGCGCCTGCTCAAGGATTTCGAGATTCCGCACCACCTGCTGGTCGCCCGCGCGCGCTCGGCCCGGATGATCGCCCCGTCGGATCGCAAGGTCGACATGCCCGTGGGCGAAATCGGCTATGTCGGGATGGTCGACCGCGACGTGTTCGACGAATGGCTGCGCGAGCGCGCGGCGAGCGCGGGGGCCGAACGGCGCACCGGCACCTTCGAACGGATCGAACGCGGCGGGGGCGCCGCCACCGTCTGCTACCGCGAATCGCGCGCGGGCGATGTGCAGCGCGTGCGCACCCGGCTGGTGATCGGCGCCGATGGTGCCCGCTCCAAGGTCGCGGCGCAGAACATTGCCGGGGCGGAACGGATGAAGTGCGTCTTCGCCTATCACGAGATCATCAAGTCGCCCGAGGGCGGCACGCATAACCGCGATTCCTTCGACGCCTCGCGCTGCGACGTGTTCTACCAGGGCCACCTGTCGCCCGATTTCTACGCCTGGGTATTCCCGCATGGCGAAACCGCGAGCATCGGCGTGGGCAGCGCGAACAAGGGTTTTTCGCTGCGCGGCGCGGTCGCCCGGATGCGCGGCGACCTCGATCTGGCGCGCTGCGAGACGATCCGCCGCGAAGGCGCGCCGATCCCGCTCAAACCGCTCAAGCGGTGGGACAATGGCAGCGACGTGATCGTAGCCGGAGATGCGGCGGGCGTGGTCGCCCCGGCGAGCGGCGAAGGCATCTTCTACGCGATGATGGGCGGGCGCTGCGTGGCGCAGGCCGCCGAGGCATTCCTCGCCAGCGGGCAACCTGCCGCGCTGCGCGGCGCGCGAAGAGCCTTCATGCGCGAACACGGCAAGGTGTTCTGGATCCTCGGGATGATGCAGCACTTCTGGTATTCGAGCGACAAACGCCGCGAACGCTTCGTCACCATGTGCGCCGACCGCGACGTGCAGAAGCTGACGTGGGAAGCCTATATGAACAAGCGGCTCGTGCGTGCGCAGCCGCTCGCGCATCTGCGCATTTTCCTGAAGGATTGTGCGCACCTGCTGGGGCTGAGGGCGGCTGCGTGAGGGCGCGCGCAGCATGACCCGCAGCTGGGTACTGCCCACCCTCGTCGCCGGTGTAGCGGCGCTGTGCGTCGCGATGCTGGGCGGCACGATCACCGATCTCGGGCCGTGGTACCAATCGCTCGACAAGCCCGAGTGGACCCCGCCGGGCTATGTCTTCCCGATCGTCTGGACCGTGATTTTCGCGCTCGCGGCGCTGGCGGCGGTGGGTGCCTGGCGCGCCGCGCCCAATGCGCGCACCGCCGACGCGGTGATCGGGCTGTTCGCGCTCAACGGCTTCCTCAACGTGTGCTGGAGCCTCATCTTCTTCCGCATGCAGCGCCCCGACTGGGCCTTTGCCGAGCTGCTGCTGCTGTGGCTCTCGGTCGCCGCGCTGATCCTGTTCTGCGCGCGCCTCTCGCGCCTGTCGGCGCTGGCGCTGGTGCCCTACCTCGTTTGGGTGACCGCGGCGGGCGCGCTCAACTGGAGCATCGTCGAGCTCAACGGGCCTTTCTGACATGGCATCGGGCGCGATGGAGGCGCTGTTCGCGAGCGGCCACGCGGCGGACATCGTGCTTGGCGTGCTCGCGCTCGAAGCCATGCTGCTCGCGACGCGCGGCTGGAAAGCATCGGCGATCCTCGGCCTGCTCGGTCCCGCAGCGCTGATCGTGCTCGGCCTGCGCGCCGCGCTGACGGGGGCGGAGTGGTACTGGGTCGCACTCCCCGTGGCGCTGTCGTTCCCGCTGCATATGCTCGACCTGCGGCTGCGCGCCGCCACCAATTAGGACGCATTGCCAGGGCGCATACGAAAAGGCCCGACCGCACCGGCCGGGCCTTTCGCCTGTCGTGGAGCCGGTAGCGGCGTCAGCGCGGCGGGGCGTAGTGATGCTCCTGCGCCCACACGTACCAGTTATCGACCACCGTACCGCTCAGCAGGATGCCGATCCCGCCGGTCAGCGTGGTCAGCACCGCGAACCACCAGGCCCAGCGGTGGATCGATTCCATCGTCGCGTTGAAGCCCATCGTCCAGCGCCAGAACAGCCCTGCCCGCTCCGCCGCAGTGCCGCGATCGGTGATCTGCTCGATCTCGCGCTCCCCGCCGTAGCGCCCGACCGCAAGGATCGTCGCGCCGTGCATCGCGAACAGCAATGCAGAGCCATAGAGGAACGCGATCGAGAGGCAGTGGAAGGGGTTGTAGAACAGGTTGCCGTGCACCAGCGAGAAGTTGTTGGTCCATTCCAGATGCGGGAAGATGCCGAAGGGCACGGCTTCGGACCAACTGCCCATCAGGCCGGGCCGGATGAAGCCGAGCACGAGGTACAGCCAGATCGCGCTCGCGAAGGCCCAGGTGACGTGCATCCCCATCCCCAGCGCCTTGGCGCGGCGATAGGTCCTGAGCCACCACAGCAGGATCGAGGTGGTCAGGAAGAACCCGGCGATGATCCACCAGCCGCCCTCCGCCAGCGGGACGAAGGGGGAAAAGCCCCATTCGGGCCCCGGAGGCGCGAGGCCCAGCCAGAAGAACTCGCGCACGAAGGCCTGCGGGCTCCAGTTGACCGAGGCGAGCATGTTGAGCCCGATGATCTCGAACGCGATGAAGCCGAACAGCAGCGAGGCGAGCCCCAGCCAGCCGAGATAGATCGGCCCGAACTGCGCCTGGCCCAGCTTGCCGAACCAGTGCGCGTTCCAGTGGATCGGGATGCGCGGCTCATCCGCATAGGGAAGGTCGATGCCCATGACGGGCGGTCCTTCGAGCTGCACCTGGGTGAAGATGTTTTGGTAGCGTGCCATGGTATCGAACCCTCCTCAGGACCAGATCGGGATGCTGCGCCACCAGCTCCACCATTCGGGGAAGCTGCCCTGGTACAGCGGCCCGGCCAAGATCATGCACGCCGCGCTCCAGAAGCCGGCGTTCAACGCCAGCAGGAGGCCCAGCCGGTGGATGCCCACCGTGCCGATCGAATAGCCGACGAAATCGCGGAAGAACGTGTCTTCGTATTCGGGCGACTTGACCTCCGTGCCGCGCGGCACGTTGACCGCCGAGAGCACCAGCGCGCCGTGCAGCGCCAGCGCGAGGCACGTCGTGAAGAAGAAGCTGATCGCCAGCATGTGCAGCGGGTTGTAGTGGAAATTGGCGTAGGAATAGCCGGTGTTCGACACCCAATCGAGGTGGGTGAATATCCCGTAGGGAAAGGCATGCCCCCACGCGCCCAGCCAGATCGGTCGGATGATGACGAGCGTGGCGTAGGCGAGGATCGCGAAGCTGAACGCGACCGGCACGTGATAGCCCATCCCCAGCTTGCGGCAGATTTCCACCTGTCGCAGCGCCCAGGATATGAACGCGATCAGCGCGCACGCGGTGATGATCTGCCAGTAGCCGCCCGCGTTGAGCGGGGCAGCGGCGAGCCCGGCCTCGATCGGCGGCGGATTGATAGAGATCAGCCACGGGTTCCACGTTGGCCCTTGCGAGGCCGATGCGAAGATCAGCAGCGTGCCCAGCAACGCAGCGATCGCCGCAGTGACGCCGAAAAAGCCGACGTAGAAGGGACCGACCCAGAAATCGAACAGGTCGCCACCGATCAACGTGCCGCCACGAACGCGATATTTCCGCTCGAAACTAAGGAGCGCCATAGGTCCATCCTTCCCGCCGCCAGAGGCGGGGCTTGCAGGTTCATCCCAGTATTCGGTGCCGGATTCGCGAAGGAAGCGAAGGCGGCTGCGGGGACGGGAAGCCCGCCCCCGTCACGTCGGGCGGGTCGCTACCCCGTTGTTGCCGGGCCTTCGGCCGCCGCAGTGGTCGTCGCCGGAGCCGCGCTGGCGCCATCCAGCCAGTTGTACCGGTTGGTGCTGAGCAGGATGAAGTGGATCAGCAGTGCGAGCACGAACAGGAAGACGAACAAGGCAACGAGCGCCCTGCGCGGATCGAAAATGAGCCAGATTCTCCACATGATAATGGTCCTTTCTATGTGGTTTCGGCAGGTGTCGCCCGCCGACGCCGGACGGCGTCAGGAGGGCGGAACGGATCGGTCAGAGCCAGGGCTTCCACATCCACACGAGGATGTGGGCGACGACGGCAATTCCCGTGAAACCGAGGAAGGAACCCATGAAAATCTTGTGGAATTCCTTGGCTTCTTCCGGGGTCAGGTAGGTCCGCAGACCGAAGCGATCATCGCCAGGTGTCGGATCGTTCATTGGTCAATCTCCAAACTTGCTGGACAAAGTGGGGCAGGTCCGCCCCGGCGGTATCCGCGACGGAGGGGACCCTCGGCCGCGAATTGGCTTGCCCGGCGTGCGGGCGATCCTGTTGGCCGTGCGCGTCACCGCGCCGCCCCTTCGAGCAGCACGTCGGCGAGCATGTCGGCTGTGACCCTGGTCTGGCCCGCGCGGCGCGCGGCAGCCTCGGCGGCGTCGCGCCAGCGTTTAGCGGCGGAGATGCGCACCAGCACCGGCTGCGCCTCGACGATCTGGTCGAGCCGCGCCTTGGCATCGCCGTCCCAGGCGAGCGCGGGCCGGTCGCGCGCTGGCGTGGGGTCCGCCTTGTCGAGATCGGTGCCGAGCGGGAGGATGTGGAACAGCGCGTCGAACAGCGCATTGCACACCTCCTGCACGAGGTAGGTCGCGCCCGAATAGCCCATGAAAGGCGTGCCCGTGTGGCGGCGGATCGCAGCGCCGGGGAAGCTCGCGGGGATGTAGATCCCGCGCGCGCCACACTCGGCCATGTACATCCGCTCGTTATAGCTGCCGAACACGACCAGCGGCGGGTTGGCGTGGATCGCCGCGCGCACGTCCTCATTCTTCGGCTTCACCCCCGCGCTGCGCCCGAATGCGAAGCTACACGGCAGGCCCATGTCGTCCTCGAGGAAATGGCGGATGCCGCGCGCGTAGGTTTCGTTCGCGCAGATCCCGAAATTGGCGGTGCCGAAGAAATCCTGCGTGACCGAACGCCACAGATCCCACAACGGCTTGATCGTCGTGTGCTTCTCGCGCTCGATGAAGGGCTCGGGGTCGAGCCCCAGCTCCTCGCCCAGCGCGCGCAGGAAACTGGTGGTCGAGGAAAGCCCGATAGGTGCCTGAAAGTATGGCCGTTCGAGCAGTTCGCACAGGTTGCGTCCGTACTCGCGGTACATGCACACGTTGGCGTGCGCATTGGCGAGCTTGCGCATGTCGGCGAGATGGCTGCCGAGCGGGAAGACGAGGTTGATCTCCGCCCCGATCCCTTCGACCAGTCGGCGGATCTCGGCCATTTCGCTGGCCATGTTGAACATGCCGTAGGCAGGGCCGATGATGTTGACGAGCGGCTTCTCGCCCTCCTTCACCGCCTTGGGCGCGGGCATTTTCTTCGGCCCGAATTCGGTCCACAGCCAGCTCAGCGCGCGGTCGGCGCTTTCCCACTGGTCCTCGTCGATCGTGCGCGGCAGGAAGCGACGGATCGTGGTGCCTTCGGGCGTCACCCCGCCGCCGATCATCTCGGCGATAGATCCGGTCACGACCACCGATGGCAGTTCGGGGTCGAGTGTTTTCCACGCGCGCTTCATCGCGGCTTCGGTGCCGGTCTTGCCCAGCTCTTCCTCGCCCAGCCCGGTGACGACGATCGGCAACTCGTGCGGCGGTAACCCGTCGGTGTAGTGGAGCACGCTGGTGACGGGCAGGTTCTCGCAGCCCACCGGCCCGTCGATGACGACCTGCAGCCCCTTGATCGCGGTGAAGACGTAAACCGCGCCCCAGTAGCCCCCGGCCCTGTCGTGATCGAGAACGAGCGTCATGCGATCCTCCCCGAAACGGGGAGGGGGACCGCGCGCGCAGCGCGGGGTGGAGGGGCACGGTCGGCGGTTCCGGCCAACACATGCGATCGGAACACGCGAGCGTGCCCCTCCACCAGCCTGCGGCTGGCCCCCCTCCCCCAAGGGGGGAGGATTGGGCGGAGTAGGCTCATGATCCCACCGCCTCTGCCGCCTTGAGCGCGGCGGCGGTTTGCGCGGCGAATTTCTTCTTGAATTGCGGGCGGTCGACCGGGGTATCCTGCCAGATGCCCGCATTGTCGTCCGCGCCCACCCCTTCGAAGAAGTCGCGCATCCTGTCGAAGCGCGCCTTGTTGCCGAGCGCCGCGTTGACCACTTGTGCGAGGCTGCCTGCTCCCGCCGGGCCCATCAGCGGGCGCGCGGAGATCAGGTTGGTGAAGTAGAGCGCGGGCGTCGCGTTCTGCTTGGCGTGCTGCACCACCGGCGTGGTGCCGATGGCCAGATCGGGGCCGAATTCGTCGACCGCCGCGATGTCTTCTTCGAGGCTCGCGCGGTAGTTCACGCGCACGCCTTTGGCCTCCAGCCATTCGCGGTCGGGATCGGACCAGCGCGTCTTCGGGCACGCGGTGCCCACGTAGGGCACCTCAGCGCCGCTTTCGATCAGCAGCCGCGCGACGAGCAGTTCGGAACCCTCGTAGCCCGAAACCGTGATCCGCCCCTTGACCGGCATCGCGCCGAGCGCGCCCTCGATAGCAGGCAGGATCGCGTTCTTGGCCGCGTCGATCTTGCCTTGCGCCACGCCGCAGGCTGCGCCGATCGCGTCGAGCCATGCCGCCGTGCCGTCACGCCCGACCGGAGCCGAGCCGACGATGCTGCGCCCGGCAGCCTCGAACTCGCGCACGCTGGCGGTGTAGAACGGATGAATCGCGCCGACGACCGCGCAGTCGAGCGCAGAGTACAACTCGCGCCATTCGCGCGTCGGTACGACCGGGCCTGCCGCGAGCCCGAGCGGTTCGAGCATCTGCCCGATGCCGACCGGATCGGCGGGGAACATCTCGCCGAGCAGCGTCACGGTCGGGCGGTCGGCAGGGGCGGCCTGCCCCTCGGGCCGCGCGACGGGGCCCTGCTCGGCCTCCTCGCGCGCGTATTTGAGCATTGCGCCCGCGAGCACGTCCTTCGCCTCGGCATGGGTCGGAATGCCGAAGCCGGGCACGTCGATGCCGATTACGCGCACGCCATTGATCTGGTCGGGCAGCAGCCGCAGCGGCACACCGCTGGCGGTGGGCACGCACAGGTTGGTGACGATGATCGTGTCGTATTGCGCCGGGTCGGCCAACTGTTCGACCGCTTCCTTGATATCCTCGAACAGCTTGCCGGTGACGAGCGTTTCGGAGCTGAACGGCACGTAGCCGACCGTCCGCCGCGCGCCGTAGAAATGGCTGGTGAAGGTGAGGCCGTAGACGCAGCACGCGCTGCCCGAGAGCACGGTCGCGGTGCGGCGCATCCGCAGGCCGACGCGCAGGCTCCCGAAGGCGGGGCACATGCTCTGCGGCTGGTCGTGCGGACCGGCCTTGCGCTCATCGAGCGGGTAGTCGCGCGCGTACTGATCGAGGATTTCGCTCTTGCCGGCCTTGCGGGCGGCGTCGCGCATCGTGTCCTTGCTCGAACAGCCGCCTGCTTCGGACGCGGCCTGACCCGAGTTTTCGAGGTTCAGCGTGTCGCGTGTGCGGGGGGCGGTCATAAAATCCTCCCCCACCGGAGGAGGGGGACCATGCGCAGCATGGTGGAGGGGCACGGCCCGTGAATCGAACCAGCGATAGTAGCGGATTGGCGAGCGCGCCCCTCCACCAGCTTCGCTGGTCCCCCTCCCCCAAGGGGGAGGATTTGGCGGCTCTCAAACCTCATCGTACACCACCTCGAGGCTCGGTTTGGGCTCGAACGCTCCGCCGCGCATGTCCGCCTGCGTGGCGGGCACCAGTTCGACATTGCCGCCCGTCTCTTCCGGGCTGAACAGGTCGAGCAGGCCATCCTGCTCGAGCGGGGTCGGGCGATGCGGCGGTGCGGTCGCGACGTTCTCCGCCAGTTCCTCGAACAGCGGAGCCCATTCGCCACCGGGTTTGCCGATGATCTGGTAATTGGCCGATTTGCGCCGGATTTCCTCGTTCGCGGGGATCGCGCAGAGCACGGGGATGTCGACCGCCCTGGCGAAGGCCTGCGCCTCGCCCGTGCCATCGTCCTTGTTCACGATCATGCCTGCGACGCCGACATTGCCGCCCATCGAGCGGAAATATTCGACCGCCTTGCACACGTTGTTGGCGACGTAGAGCGATTGCAGGTCGTTCGAGCCGACCACGATCACCTTCTGGCACATGTCGCGCGCGATCGGCAGGCCGAAGCCGCCGCACACCACGTCGCCCAGGAAATCGAGCAGCACGTAGTCGAAGCCCCATTCGTGGAAGCCCAGCTTCTCGAGCAGTTCGAACCCGTGGATGATCCCGCGCCCGCCGCAGCCGCGGCCGACCTCGGGCCCGCCGAGCTCCATCGCGAACACGCCGTCGCGCTGGAAGCAGACATCCTCGATGCTGACTTCCTCGCCCGCGAGCTTCTTCTTGGACGAAGTTTCGATGATCGTCGGGCAAGCCTTCCCGCCGAACAGCAGGCTGGTGGTGTCGCTCTTGGGATCGCAGCCGATCAGCAGCACGCGCTTGCCCTGCTGCGCCATCATGTAGCTGAGGTTGGACAGCGCGAAGCTCTTGCCCGAGCCACCCTTGCCGTAGATCGCGATGACCTGCGTTTCCTTGGTCACCTCTCCATCGTGCACCGGATCGGGTTCGATCGCGGCCTCTTCGCGCAAGGCGTCGACGACAGAATGTGAATCGAGATGGGTCATGCAAGTTCGCTCCAGTCCAGCACCAGCTTGAGGCAGTCGCGGTTTTCAAAGGCGGTCGGGTAGGCGCTGCACGCCTCGCCCGCCGGGGCGACGTCGGTGACGAGGCCGGTGAGGTCGAGTGCGCCGCGTTCGATGAGGTCGCGCGTCTGCACGAGGTCTTCTGGCTGCCATTCGGCGGCGACGCGCAGGCGTGCCTCGCGCTGGAAGGCGGCGGGAAAGGCGAAACTGATGCGGTTGGCGTAGAAGCCCGCCAGCACGATCTCACCTTGCCGGGCAAGGCGGCCGAGCAGGATGTCGATCACGTCGCTGCTGCCGCTGGCATCGTAGATCGCGCGGTAATCGTGCCAGTCATCGTCCTTGGGGGCGATCACCTGGTAGCCTTGCGCGCCGCTGCGGCGCTGTTCCTTGTTGTCCCACACAGTGGGTGCAGGCGCACCGCTGGCGATGGTCATCCGCGCGAGCAACCGGCCAAGCACGCCGTGCCCAACGATCAGGTCGGGCGGCGGCCCGCCGGCCAGCGCATGCTGCGCGGTCGCGGCGAGCGCGAACAGCACGCCCTGCTCGGCAAGCGACTCGGGGATTGGCAGAGCGCGCGCGGAAGCGACGATCAGCGTCTGCGCCGTCCCGCCGAACAGGCCGCGCGCCTCGGTGTAGCAATTGGCGCCGGGTACGAAGACCCACTCGCCGATGCGCGCCTGCACGTCGGCCCCGGCATCGACGATCCGCCCGACCGATTCGTAGCCGGGCACCAGCGGATAGCCCATGCCCGGAAAGGGCGGCATCTCGCCGGTCCACAGCAGCTTCTCGGTGCCCGAACTGACTCCGCTCCAATGGACCGCGACGACAACATCGCCCGCCTCGACCGCCCGCAGCCCGAGTCGCTTGAGCGACAAGCGCCCAGGCCCTTCGAGTGTGACAGCCATTGCATCCATTGCTCCGGTCCTCTCCCCATTTCCCCGGGCCTGCCGTCACCAGAAGGTGCGACGGCCCACATGTCAGCTACGCCTAACGCGAAGGAGTGTCAATTTTAACTGACAGAATACTTGTCAGGCACGCGCAACGATCACCGAGGCGATCAGCGGCTGACGCGTGGCGAGCGTGCGGCTGCGGGCAAACCCCGCCTCGGCGAGCATGGCGCGGATTTCGCGCTCGGTGCGCGGGCGGCCGGAACCCATGGCCCACAGGTAGAGACCGAAATAGGCGTCGCCCATCGGCTCGGCGCCGGGGGTGCCCGCGAGCGGCTCGGCGATCAGCAGCGTGCCGCCCGGCGGCAGCGCGGCACGAATTGCGCGCAGCAGGTGGAGCGCGGGAGCATCGTCGTGATCGTGGAGAATACGCACCAGCGAGATGCAGTCGTAGCCGCGCGGCAGATCGTCGCGCAGGAAGCTGCCGGGGTGCACGGCGACGTCATCGCGCCCGAGTCGCGCCACGACCTCGGGCAGGTCGAACAGCCCGCGCTTCAGCGAGGGGTGCGCCGCGCCGACCGCATCGAGGAAGGTGCCGCGCCCTCCCCCGACATCGAGCAGCGCGCTGTGGCGCGAGAAATCGTACGCGGCGAGGACCTCGTGCGAGACCGGGATCTGCGAGGCGGACATCAGCTCCGAATAAGCGGCAGCCTGCGCCGGTTCGGCCGCATCGCCGCCGACATAAGTCCAGAAACGCGAGAGTTGCGTCGGTTCGGCACGGTCGGCGCGCAGCAGCGCGAGCGGGTCGGCAAGGTCGGCGTAGAGCAGGCGGTGATGGCGGATCATCGCCAGCGCGCCGGCATTGCCGTGCAGTGCCGCGCCGTGGCGACCGAGCATCCACCACGCGCCCTCGCCCTTCGGCCCAACCTCCGCCACGATCCCGATCGCGGCGGAGGCGCGCATCAGGCGCAGCGTCGCCTGCGGGGAAAGCCCTGCCAGTTCCGCCAGTTCCCCGGTCGCGGCGGGCCCGTCTGCCAAACGCTGCACACAACCGCTCTCAACCGCAGCTAGCAGCACCTGCGTATAGGCAAAGCCCGCCACCAGATCGAACAGCGCACCCGCACGCCGCCTTGCGATCGGACGCAGCAGAGGATTGGCCGCAGCATGGTTCTGGAACGCCGCGCTGCCGATGATCCGGTTGCGCCAGCCGAGCAGCCGGACCCGCATACGATCTGCCCATCCGCCCGGCGGCAATCGCGAATTGGCTTGACCCTTATCCATTTGTCCATTTTGTTGGACACATGATATGTAAATAGCAATCGTCTTGTGGGAGAGCGTGCTGGTGACCGAGAGGGTCGTCGTGATCGGCGCAGGGATTGGCGGGCTCGTCAGCGCGGCGCTGCTCGCGGCGCGCGGCTGCGACGTCACCGTGGTCGAACGCGCCGCCAGCGTCGGAGGCAAGGCCCGCCGACTCGGGGTCGACGGCGCGGCAATCGACGCCGGGCCGACCGTGTTCACCCTGCGCGAAGTGTTCGAAGAAGTATTCCGCGCCTGCGGTGGCTCGCTCTCGGATTTCGTCTCGGTCCGCCCCGCGCAGGTGATCGCGCGCCATGCGTGGGACGCGCACAAGCGGCTCGACCTGTTTGCCGATCCGCTGCGCAGCGAAGACGCGATCGGCACCTTCGCCGGTGCCAAGGCCGCGCAAGGGTACCGCAACTTCCGCAAGGAGGCGCGGAGGATCTACAACATCCTCGACGAAAGCCTGCTGCGGCAGGGCAAGGTTTCGTGGCCGCTGCCGCTGATGCGGCGGATCGGCCTGTTCCGCTTCGGCGACCTCGCCGCGATCCGCCCCTACGAGAGCCTGTGGAAGGTGCTCGGCGAGCATTTCGACGATCCGCGCCTGCGCCAGCTGTTCGGTCGCTACGCCACCTATTGCGGCTCCTCCCCCTTCTCCGCCCCCGCCACGCTGATGCTGATCGCGCATGTCGAAGCGCGCGGCGTGTGGCTGATCGACGGGGGGATGAGCGCGCTGGCCGAGGCGCTGAAGACGCTGGCGGAACGGAGCGGCGCGCGCTTCCGGCTGGGCGAGGAGGTCGCGCGGATCGAAACCGGCCGTCACGGCGCCTCGGGCGTGATCCTCCAGAATGGAGAGCGGATCGCGGCCGACGCGGTGCTGTGCAACGCCGACCCGGCGGCACTCGCCAGCGGGATGCTGGGCAAGGAAGCCGCGCGCGCGGTCGGCAGGGCGCCGCGCACGCGCCGCTCGCTCTCCGCGCTCGTCTGGCTCGCGCACTCGCGCACCGATGGCTTCCCGCTGTCGCGCCACAACGTCTTCTTCTCGCCCGACTACCGCGCGGAATTTGGCGCCATCGCGCGCGGCGATCAGATCGCCGACCCCAGCGTCTACGTCTGCGCGCAGGATCGCGACGCGGCAGGCAGCGACGCGCGCACGCCCGACGGGCGCGAGCGGCTCCAGGTGATCGTCAACGCCCCGGCCAATGGCGATCGCCACACCTTCACCCACGAGGAGCTTGAACGATGTACGACCGCCATGAGACGCAGCCTCGCGCGCTGCGGGCTGCAGCTGGAGCCGCAGTTTCCGCACCGGCTGGTCACCCCGGCGGATTTCGCCGCGCTGTTCCCCTCGACGGGTGGAGCCCTTTATGGACGGGCCTCGCACGGCTGGGCGGCGTCCTTCCTGCGCCAGGGGGCGACCACGCGGATCCCTGGGCTCTACTGCGTCGGGGGGAGCACCCATCCCGGCGCGGGGGTACCGATGGCCGCCTTGTCCGGGCAGATCGGGGCGCGCGCGGCGATGGCACGCCTCGCTTCGATGCGGCGATCCCACCGGGCGGCTACGGCTGGTGGTATGTCGATGCGATCAGTGGAGACGGCCAGCACGGCCTGACCATCATCGCCTTCCTCGGCAGCGTCTTTTCGCCCTATTACAAGGCGAGCGGGCGCGGCGATCCGCTGGACCATGCCGCGCTCAATGTCGCGCTCTACGGGCCACGCGCGCGCTGGGCGATGACCGAGCGCGGGCACGGCGATGTCGTGCAGGAGCGCGACACGCTGGTACTCGGCCCGAGCAGCGTGCGCTGGACCGGCGAAGCTCTCGAGATCGCAATCGTCGAGCGCGACAAGCGGCTGGGCATTCCGTGGCAGCGCCCGGTGCGCGGGCTGATCCGCGTGATCCCCGAGGCGCTCAACCCGGTGGGCTTCGCGCTCGATCCGGCGGGCAAACACCACTGGCACTGCCTCGCGCCGCGCGCGCGGATCGAGGTCGAGATGCAGGAACCTGCGCTACGCTGGACCGGGCGCGCCTATCTCGATTCCAATTTCGGCGAGGAGTCGCTCGAAGAGGGGTTCGACGTGTGGCACTGGTCGCGCGCGCACCTCTCCGAAGGCGCGGTGGTCTGCTACGAAGGCAAGCGCGCCGACGGATCGCATTTCGCCAGCGCGATCCGTTTCGACGCCTACGGCCTGCCGCAGCAGGTGGCGCTGCCGCTGACCGCGCCGCTGCCCAACACGATCTGGCAGATGGAGCGCAAGACGCGCGGTGATCGTGGCCATGCCAGCGTGCTGCGCACCTGGGAGGATTCGCCGTTCTACGCGCGCTCCACGCTCGCCTCGCGGCTGTTCGGCGAACAGGTGGTGGCGGTGCAGGAAAGCCTCGACCTCAGGCGCTTCGCCTCGCCGGTGGTGCAGTTCATGCTGCCCTACCGCATGCCCAGGGTCTGCGCTTAAGCGTGGCGCCTCAATCGTCGCGGGCCTTTCGCGCCTTTTCTTCCTTGTCGCGCCGTATCTCGCGGCTGACCGACCAGTATTGCCACCCACCGAAGCCGAGCGCGATGACGGCGGTGAAGACGATTTCCACCCAGCCGAAATGTTCGCCGAAACCTTCCATCGTCGATCCTCCATCGGCAGCCTGCCCGTCATTGCGAAGAGCACAGCGACGAAGCAATCCAGCGCAGGCGCGGAACCACCCTGGATTGCTTCGCTTCGCTCGCAATGACGAGCCACTATGTGAGCAACACTAACCGACCGCGCGCCTCTCCAGAAATTCCGCAATCAGTTGCGCGACTTCCTCGGGCCGCTCCTCGTGCGCGAGGTGGCCGAGCCCGTCGAGCACTTCGAGCGTCGCGTCGGGCAGCTTGCGCGCCGCCGCTTCGACCCCGCTCAAGGGCACCGCGTTGTCGCCGCGCGCGTGGATCAGCAGCACCGGGTTGGCGATCTCGGGCAATGCGCGTTCGAGCGGGTCGAGATCCCAATTGGCCATCATCGACAGCGCGGCGCGCGCGTGGCGGCTGTTGCCGAGCAGCACGGCATAGCAGCGCGCCCCGACGCGATCGATCCGCGAGCTGGTCGATCGCTCGATGAAGCCCTCGGTATCGCCCGCGATCCGCGTCATGCCCGAAAAGAGCTTTGGCACCAGCGGGTTGAGCGCTAACAGCCGCGCCATCGCGGGGAAGACCTGCGTCGCGGGCCAGGGAAACGGCGCGAGCGCGGGGTTGAGGCCGATGATCGGCGTCTCCGGAAAGCGCGCCAGCGCCATCGCCAGCGCGATTGCCGCGCCCGCCGAATGGCCGATGATCGCGTCCGGTTCGATCCCCAGCGCGTCGACCAGCCCGATCACCGCGTCGCCCATCCCCGGCAGCGTCATCCGCGCATCGGGCAGGCTGCCCGTGAAACCGTGCCCCGGCAGGTCGGGCGCGACGAGCGTGTAGCGGTCCGCCAGCGCGGGCATCACCCCGCGCCACGAATGGCACGATGCGCCGGTACCGTGGAGCAGCAGCAGGATCGGCGCGGTGCCGAGTTCGGGGCCCATCACCTGCACGTGCCAGCGCAGTGCGTCGCTCTCGACGAAGCGGCTCGCCTCGCGGTGCGGCCACGCGCGCCCGTCCCGCTCCCAGTTGAGCGGCGTGCTCATGCGGCCTGCGCCATCGGCTGCGCGGCCTTGACCGCCGCGTGCAGCCTCTTCGCATCGGCCATCGGCAGCGCGAGGAAGCGCGCGCGCATCGCCCGCGCGAGTTCGGCGGCTTCGGGAGCGGTCCGCGCGGAGATATCGACCACCAGCGCGTCGAGCCCGCGCGCGGCAATGGCCCTGGCGGCGTCGAGCGCATCTTCCTTCGCCCGTACCCGCCCGCCGGTGCTGTCGGCGGCGATGTTCGCGCGCCCGTCGGTCAGGATGACGAGGTGCGGCGTGCGCCCGCGCGCCTGCACCGCCTCCGCCACCTCGCAGCCGGTGCGCAGCCCCAGCGCAAGCGGCGTGCCGCCCCCGCCGGGCAGCGCGGCGAGCGCGCGGCGTGCGCGGGTGAGCGAGCGGGTCGGGGGCAGCAGCAGCTCGGCCCCTTCGCCCCGGAAGGCGACCAGCGCAACCTCGCTACGGGTGACGTAGGCCTGCGCCAGCATCAGCTCGACCGCGCCCTTGGCCTCGGCCAGCCGCGCCGCCGCCGCCGAGCCCGAGGCATCGACGCAGAAGATGGTGACGCGCCCGGCGCGTTCCTCGAACCTGCGCACGCGCAGGTCGGACTTGCGGATCAGCAGGCTGTCGATCGCCGCGCCGCTCTCGCCTCGGCGAAGCTCCTGCCACGGCACCGCCGCGCGCAGCGTATCGACCAGCGCCAGCCGTGTGCCGCCACGCGGCATGCCGGGCCGCGCGCCGAGCGGCTTGCCGCGCTGGCCCGAGAGGCGTTTCTTGCCCCCGCCGCTCCCGCTGCTGCGCCGCGCACGCCCTTCGGCCAGCTGCGCGAGCAGATCGGGCGGGATGCTGGCGAGCGCGGCTTCGAGCACCACCTCGGCCAATTCGCCATGCTCGCCGGGCTCACCTTGTCCCTCGTCCTCGCCCGCCTGCGACTCCTCGGGCGGCGGCGCTTCCTCCTCGTCGGGCGCGGGCATTTGCGGGATCTGCGTGGCGCGCGGGGCGAGCACCAGCCGCGCGGCGGCGGCGATGTCCCGCGCGGCAACCGCGTCGCGCCCCTCGATCGCGGCATGCGCACGCGCCGCGTGGCCTGCGAAGTTGAGCGCGCGAACCGAGCCCACCCCCAGCGCCATCGCGGTGGCGGCGAGCGCGTGCAGCGCCTCTTCGTCGAGCGGGCCGACCCGCTCCACCACGCCGCTGCGCAAGCGACCCTCGGGCAAAGCCGCGCGCGTCAGGTCGCAGTGAAACGCGATCCGTTCGAGCAGCGCGGTGGGCGGTGCTTCGTCCTGCGCACCGTCATCCAGCAGCACCAGCCCGATGCGCGCCTCCCCGTCCAGGGCCTGCGCCAATCGTCCGGCGACCGCGTGGTCGAGCCGCTCGGCCAGCGGCACCACCAGCACGCCGCCCGCCACCTCTTCGAGCAGGCCGCGCGCGCGCACCGGGCGCCCGTGCGTGAGGCTCGCGGCGAGATCGACCCCGCCGAGCAGCCGTTCGTCGTCGATATGCGAGGGCATCCGCCGCAGCGCGAAGGCGCCCTCCACCGCCTCGCGCAGCGTATCGAGCAGCGCCTCGCGCACCGGCCCCGCCCCGCGCAGGCTCAGCCCGCCGAGCAGCTCGGGCGCGGCGAGGAACAGCGAGAGCGCCAGCGTCGCATCGTCGCCGGGCGCTTCAGGGCGCGCGGTTGGCGGCGCGGGCGGCGGCGCGCCGGGCGGCATCAGAAAACCTCGGCGATCGCGCGCTCTATCCGCGCGGCGGAGCCCGTCTCGTCGAGCACGTCGCGCCGCAGCCGATGCCGCAACGCCGAGGGCGCGACCGCGACCAGATGCTCCTCGCGCAGCGATTTGGCGCCCGCTAGCGCCGCCAGCGCGCGGCCCGCGCGCATCACGGTCAGCTCACCGCGCAATCCGTCCGCGCCCACCGCCATGCACAGCTCTGCAGTCTTGGTCAGCAGCGCGTCGGGCACCGTCACCTTGGGCAGCCGCTTGCGCCCGCGATCGACTCGTTTCAGCACCGCAGCCTCTTCCTCCGCCCAGTCCTGCGCGAAGCCTTCGGGGTCGGCCTCCTGCCGGGCGCAGCGGCGCATGATCTCGACCCGCGTTTCGATATCCCCCGGCGTGCGCACCTCCACCGACAGCCCGAACCGGTCGAGCAATTGCGGGCGCAGCTCGCCCTCTTCGGGGTTACCGCTGCCGATCAGCACGAACTTGGCCGGATGGCGCACCGACAGGCCTTCGCGCTCGACCACGTTCTCGCCCGAGGCCGCCACATCGAGCAGCAGGTCGACCAGGTGATCTTCGAGCAGGTTGATCTCGTCGATATAGAGAAAGCCGCGATGCGCCTTGGCGAGCAGCCCCGGCTCGAACGCCTTTTCACCGCTGCGCAGCGCGCGTTCGAGGTCGAGCGCGCCGAGCACGCGGTCTTCCGTCGCGCCCAGCGGCAGGTCGACGAAGGGCACCGGCCGCTTGCGCAGCGGGCCGCTGCCACAGGCATCGGGGTAGCGCGCCCGATCCTCGAGCGAGCAGCCATAGGGGCAATCCTTGATCGCGCTGATCGGCGGCAGCAGCTTTGCCAGAGCGCGCGCGGCGGTGGACTTGCCAGTCCCCCGGTCACCGAACACCATCACTCCGCCGATCCCCGGATCGACCGCCGCGATCAGCAGAGCCTGCTTCATCTCGTCCTGACCGACGATTGCGGAAAAGGGGAAGCGCGCCATTGCTGCGCGAGAGTGTCTGACCAAACGGACGCTGGCAAGTGTCTTAATCGTTTGTCGATTGTGCGCGGGCGCGGCGCTACTAGGACGGGTGGCAGACTGCAACCAATCTGGGAGAAACGCATGTTCAGCCACGTGATGCTTGGCGCAGAAGATATCGAAGCTTCGAAGACCTTTTACGACGCCTGCTTCAAGGCGCTCGGCGGGCGGGAAGGCTCGGTCGATCCCAAGGGCCGGGTGATGTACATCCACAACGGCGGCATCTTCATGCTGAGCAAGCCGATCGACGGCCAGCCCGCGAGCTGCGGCAACGGATCGACCATAGGCTTCGCAGCCGAGAGCGAGGAACAGGCGAATGCCTGGCACGAGGCCGGGCTGGCCGCTGGCGGCACCGCGATCGAAGACCCGCCGGGCATCCGCGAAGGCGCGGGCATGAAGCTGTACCTCGCCTATCTGCGCGATCCCGCCGGCAACAAGATCTGCGCGATGTATCGCCCGGGGTAATTCACCCGCTGCCTCTCCCTTTTGAGGGGGAGGCTGGTGGGGGAGTGCGGCGTCAGTGAGTCGAAAGACCCGCGAGCGCAGACCCCCACCCCCCCGCCCCTCCCCATGCGGAGGGGAGATAGGCGGCGCTAACCCCGCCCGATCAGGAACAGCGCGAATTCGGCGCGCAGGTTCGCGCCGGTTTCGCCGATCTCGCGACCCTTGGCGAAGTACCATGCGCGCTCAATCCGCGCGCCGCGTTCGGCCACCAGTTCCTTGAAATCGACCACGGTCAGATTGCGGATATTGCCCGTCGCGTGCCAGCTTTCGGGCAGCGCGGGCGTCACCGGCATGCGCCCGCCGAAACCGAGCGCGAGCCGCATCCGCCAGTGCGCGAAGTTGGGGAAGCTGACGAAGGCGGAACGCCCCACGCGCAGCAATTCGTCGATCACCTCGGCAGGGCGATCGACCATCTGGATCGTCTGGCCGAGGATCGCGTAGTCGAACGCGTCGTCGGGGTAATGCGCCAGATCGGCCTCGGCATCGCCCTGCACCACTGAAAGCCCGCGCGATACGCAGGTCGCGACGCAGGCTGGGTCGATCTCGATCCCGCGTGCATCGATGCGCTTGTGCTCGGCCAGGGCGGCAAGCAGCGTGCCCGGACCGCATCCGATATCGAGCACGCGCGCACCATCGGGGATGGTCCCGGCAATGGCCGCAAGGTCGGGCCGCAGATCGGCAAGCTGGCTCATCGGTAGATGTCCGGAAAATGGCGCTGCATGAAGATCTCCGGTTCGGGCAGCGGCTGCCAGCCGAGCCCCGCATAGAGGGCATGCGCGTCGCGTGTCGCCAGCATCCAGCGGCGCAGGCCCTGCAGCTCGGCGTGCGCGTGCAGGTGGCCGACCATCGCCTTCGCCAGCCCCTTCCCGCCATGCCCGTCGAGCACATAGACATCTGCCAGATAGGCAAAGGTGGCGCGATCGGTGATGACCCGCGCCATGCCGACCTGCGCGCCGCCATGCACCACGCTGACGCACACGCTGTTGGCCAGCGCCCGCTCGACCGTTTCCAGAGGAATGCCGGGCGACCAGTAGCTTTGTGTCAGGTACGCATGCGCCGAGCGGGCATCCGCACCGTCGCGCAATTCATATCCATCGGGAAGGACGCTCACGAGAGGAACCCCTGCACCACATCGTCGAGCCCCGGCGTTTCGAGCAGGAAACTGTCGTGACCGAATGGCGAGGACAGCTCGACGAAGCTGACCGGCGCGCCCGCCGCGTTCAGCGCGCGCACGACATGGCGACCTTCTTCGGTCGGATAGAGCCAGTCGGTGTCGAAGCTGACGATGCAGAAGCGCGCCGTGGTGTGCGCAAAGGCATCGGCGAGCCGCCCGCCATGTTCCTCGGCAAGGTCGAAATAGTCCATCGCGCGGGTGATGTAGAGATAGGAATTGGCATCGAACCGCCGGGTGAACCCGCTGCCCTGATAGCGCAGGTAGGATTCGACCTCGAAATCCGCATCGAAGCCGAAGGACTTGGTGCCATCGCTGCCGTCGGGCCGCTGTTGCAGCCGTCGCCCGAATTTCTCGGTCAGCCCGGCTTCGGAAAGATAGGTGATGTGCGCCGCCATGCGCGCCACCGCGAGCCCCGCGTCGGGATGCGCGGCTTCGTAATAGTCGCCGCCGTTCCAGTTGGCGTCGGCCATGATTGCCTGCCGCCCGACCTCGTGGAAGGCGATGTTCTGCGCCGACTGGCGTGCCGCGCTCGCCAGCACCAGCACGCGCTCGGCGCGGTTCGGATAGTCCGATGCGAAGGCGAGCGCCTGCATCCCGCCCATCGATCCGCCGACCGCGGCGTGCAGCTTCTCGATCCCGAGCGCGTCGAGCATGCGCGCGATGGCGCGTACCATGTCGTGGATCGTCACCACGGGGAAGTTCTGGCCGTAGGGCGTCCCGTCGGGGCTGTTGCTCGCCGGGCCGGTCGATCCCATGCACCCGCCGATCACGTTGGCGCAGATGACGTGGAAGCGGTCGGTATCGATCGGCTTGCCGGGGCCGACCATGCGATCCCACCAGCCGGGCTTGCCCGTCGCCGGGTGCGGGCTGGCGACATGCTGGTCGCCGGTCAGCGCGTGGAAGATCACCACCACGTTGCCGCGATCCGGCGCCAACTCGCCATAATGCTGATACGCTATGGTGACGGGCGAGAGCTGCGCCCCGCTGTCGAGCGGAAGCGGATCGGGCAGGGTCAGCGTTTGCGGCAAGCTATCCATGGTCGTTTGCGCTGAAAGAGGAAAAACAGCCCTTCGACAAGCTCAGGGCGAGCGGTTAGGGGAAATTCTTCCGAAATCCGCTCGTGCCGAGCCTGTCGAAGCACCGCTCTTTTTATGGTCGCGCCCTTATGAATTCGCCAGTCCCCCAGCCCAAGCCCTATATTCTTGATATCGCGGCTTACGTCCCCGGCGTGGCCAAGGCGGCGGATGGGCGCGCGCTCGTCAAGCTGTCGGCCAACGAGAACCCGCTCGGGTGCAGCGAAGCGGCGCTGGCGGCGATGATGCAGAGCCGCGAGGCGGCGCGCTATCCCGATCCCGACAGCATCGCGCTGCGCACCGCGCTGGGCGAACTCCACGGGATCGACCCGGCGCTGATCGTGTGCGGCACCGGCTCGGGCGAGCTGCTCAATTGCGCGGTGCAGGCATTTGCCGGTGTCGACGACGAAGTGCTGTTCTCGCGCTTCGCCTTCTCGCTCTACCCGCTGCTGGCGAAGAAGGTCGGGGCAAAAGCGGTGCTGGCCGAGAATGACGATTTCTCCGCGTCGGTCGACGCCATCCTCGCCGCGGTGACGCCTCGCACGCGGGTGGTGCTGCTCGACAATCCCAACAACCCGACCGGCACCTGGTTGGAACCCGCCGAGGTCGAGCGGCTGCACGCCGGTCTGCCGGGCGACGTGCTGCTGGTGCTCGACCAGGCCTATGGCGAATACGTCGCGGATGGCGGGGCACCGGGCCTCGCGCTTGCGGCCACGGCGGACAACGTGCTGGTGACGCACACCTTCTCGAAGATCTATGGCCTCGCCTCGGCGCGGGTCGGCTGGGCGACGGGAGCGCCGCACCTGATCGACGCGATTAACCGCATTCGCGGGCCGTTCAACGTGCCCGGCGCGTCGCAGGCGGGCGCGCTCGCGGCGCTGGGCGATCAGGATTTCGTCCGCCATGCGCGCGCGGAGAACCGGCGCGTGCGCGAAGCTTTCGTCGCGCGGCTCGCGGCGCTGGGCAATCGCGGGGTGCGCTGCGTGCCGAGCGAGGCCAATTTCGTGCTCGTCGTCTTCCCCGACCAGCCGATCGCAGAGAGCGCGCGCGATGCCATCGCCGATGCGGGCTACGCGGTGCGCCACCTGCCGAGCCAGGGCCTGGGCGAAGCTCTGCGCATCACTATCGGGCGCGAGGACGACATGACGAAAGTCGGCGACGCGATCGAGAGCGCGCTAGGTTAGCAGCATCACCCGTTCAGCGCGTTGATCGCCTCGCTCACGCGCGCTTCCAGTTCCTTGCGCGGGAGGCCGGGGGGAATCGTCTCGCCGAAACGGTAGGTGATCTGCCCCGGTTGCTTGATCGATCCGCGATAGAGCGGCCCGCTGTTCACCGCGACCGGCACCACCGGCAGGTCGAGCAGCTTGTAGAGCCCGGTGAAGCCCGAAACCATCGCGCCGTCCTGCCCATGCGCGGTGCGCGTGCCCTGGGGGAAGATCAGGAACGGGCGGCCTTCCTCCTTCGCGGATTTCGCGGCGCGCATCAGGTCGCGCAGCGCCTTGGCACCCTCGTCGCGGGCGACCGCGATCAGGCCGTAGCGATGCGCTGCGTCGCCCCACACGGGAATCCTGAACAGCTCCTGCTTGGCGAAGATCACCGGCTCGCCGAGCACGCACGGCGCGTCGATCGCCTCGAAGAAGCTCTCGTGCCGCATCGCGTAGAGCGCGGGCCCGTCGATCGGGCCGCCCTGCTGGATGATCCTGATGCGCAGCAGATGGCGCACGCACCAGCGGTGCAGCGCGCTCCACGTCGCCGCCACGCGGCGCAGGCTCCGCCCGCCGCAGAACGGCACCAGCAGGAGCAGCACCAGCGTGCCCGTGTAGAATACGCAGTAGAACGCGAGGCTGCGGAGAAACGACATGCTACTGGAACAGGGGCCCCACCGTCCGGCTCACCAGCCACTTGTGGTATTCGACGAACAGCATCCACAGGCTCGGCTCGCTGCGCACGGCGTCCTCCACCAGTTTGACGTCGGGCGGCAGCTCGCGCTGCAATTCCACCGCCGCGCGGCGCATGTGCCAGTCGCTGGTGACCAGCCGCAGGCTCTTGATCCCGTTCGCCTCCGCCCACTCGCGCGTCTCGCGCGCGTTGCCCCGCGTATCGGTCGCGGCATAGCCGAGCGTGACGCAGCATTCCATGATTGTGTCGGGCACCTTGAATTCGGCAGCGAATTCGGCGGGCTTCACCTCGCGATCGACCCCGGTCACCAGCATCGTATCGGCACTGTCGGTCTGCACCACTTCGAGCCCGCGCTCGATCCGCCCGGCAGAGCCGGTCGGCACGATCACCGCATCGGTACGCTCCATCGGCGCGGGGTCGGGCAGCCATCCGGCGAACCAGACGAAGCCCAGCACCCAGGCAAGCAGCACGGCAAGACCGAAACGCCAGATCACAACATCTTCCTCACGGCCGCCAGAACTGTGAAACGCGCTGTGGCGACGGCCAGCACCACACCCAAAATAGGGATCAGCGCGATCAGCATCCAGTCCACCCAGCCCAGCCCGGCGCTGGCGATCATCCCGCTGTCGAGCGCGGCGAACTGGTAGCCGAGCCCCAGCACCGCCGCGAGGCCGAGAACGAGGCCGACCGCCCCGCCCAGCATCGAATCGAACAGCACCGCCCGCTGGAACAGCTGCGCGATCTGCCCGTCGGTCCCGCCCAGCAGGTGTACGATGGCAATCGTTTCGCGGTTGTTGCCCAGCGCGCTGCGCGCTGCGAGGAACACCGCCGCCGCGCTCGTCACCGCGAGCAGCAGCACCAGCGCGAGCGCGAGATATTGCAGCGAGGTGAGCGCGCTGAACACGGGCTGCAACCACGATGACTGCGCATCGACGCGCGCATCGGGGGCGATTTGGGCCAGCGTCTGACGCAGCCGATCGAGCGCTTCGGGCGTGGCGCGCCCGCCCAGCCGCACGTCGATCATCGCGGGCACGGGCACCGTCTCCGCATCGCCCGCGCTGCCGAGCCAGGGTTCGAGCAGCGCGTCGAGTTCTTCCTGCGGCACCACGCGGCTTTCGGCGACGATATCCATCGCCTGCAACGCCTGCTGCGCGGCCTGTGCCTGCTGCGCGCGCGTGGCCGGATCGGCGTCGAGGATTTGCACCGTCGCCCCGCCCGAAAGTTCGGACCGCGCGCCGTTCGCCAGATTGCCGAGCGAGAGCCCCGCCCCTGCCGCGAGCACGGTCAGCGCGACCATGATCGCGAGCACCCACGGCATCGGCCCGGCGAGCCGCGCCTGCGGGATCAGCGCCTGCGCCTTCTTGCCGTCGAACGCGGCATGGCCGCCGCGCGCGGCATCGGTCAGTGGCGGTTTGCTCACTGGTCGGCCTCGCTCATCGCGGTCTTGCGCGGGGGATAGCGCAGCGCGCCCGTGGGGTCCGCCAGCCGCCCCTTGTCGAGCCGCATGATCATCGAGGACCGCACGTTCTGCAGCAGGTGCACATCGTGCGTCGCCACGATCACCGTAGTGCCCAGCCGGTTGAGCGATTCGAACAGCCGCATCAGCTTCAAAGCCATTTCTGGATCGACATTGCCCGTCGGCTCGTCCGCCAGCAGCATGTCGGGCCGCCCAATGACGGCGCGCGCGATCGCCACGCGCTGCTTTTCGCCGCCCGAAAGCGTCGCGGGCCGGGCCTCTGCGCGATGCGCGAGCCCGACCCAGTCGAGCATGTCGGACACGGGCTGCACCAGTTCGCCCTCGTCCACTCCGGCGATTCGCAGTGGCAGCGCGACATTGTCGAATGCGGAGAGATGCTCGACCAGACGGAAATCCTGGAACACCACGCCCAGCCGTCGGCGAAAGCCGGGCAGGCGCGAACGCGGCATGGTGATGACGTCGCTACCGAACATGCGGATGACCCCGCGCGAGGGGCGCTGTGCGAGGTATAACAGCTTGAGCAGGCTGGTTTTGCCCGCCCCGCTCGCCCCGGTCAGGAAATAGAAGCTGCCCGGCCACAGCGAGAAGCTGATGTCGGTCAGAATCTCCTTGCCGGTGCCATAGCGCAGCCCGACATTGTCGAAGAACGCGACTTCGCCGTCACTCCCCGACATCGTGCTGACTCATGCTGTACCGACCCGTCCCGTGGTTAACCGGGCGCCGATATAGGGTGCATTGCGTGTGGACAAAAGGCGCAAATCCGCCCCGTCCACCACCGGGGCGCTTGCCTAGCAAGGCTTGCCCGGCGTAATGCGATAGGCACCATGATCCTGGCCTGCCCTGCTTGCGACACGCGCTACGCCGTGCCCGACAGCGCCATCGGCGCCGAAGGGCGCACCGTGCGCTGCGCGCGCTGCCGACACAGCTGGTTCCAGGCGGGCAGCGAGCTCGATCTCGAAACGCTGGAGCAGGAAGGCTCGGCCAAGGTCGAAAGCGCCCCGCGCCAACCGTGGCACGACGTGCCGCCGATCGCGTCGGGAGATGATCGCGAGAGCGAGGATACCGGCCGCTCGCAATTTGCAGCCGAACCGCCGTTCCGCCCGCGCCGCAACCCGCTCAAGATGTGGGGCATGGCCGCCAGCGTGTTCGCGGTGATCTCTCTCGGGACGGTCGCGGCGGTGAGCTATGCCGGGCTGCCCGACTGGGTCCCCGTCAGCCGACCCACCTTTGCCATGAACGAGCCCGACTTGGTTCTCGAATTCCCCGCCAGCCAGCAGGATCGGCGCACCTTGCCCGACGGCAGCGAGTATTTCGGCGTCGCGGGCGAGATCAAGAATGTCGGGCACGAGACCAAGGCGGTGCCGCCGGTGCTGATCGTCCTGTACGATTCGCGCAATCGCAAGGTCTACAACTGGGAAATCCTGCCGCGGCAGGGCCGCCTGCAGCCGGGCGAGACGCTGAGCATCAACGAAGCGATCACCGACCTGCCCAAATCGGCCAAGTTCGCCGAAATCGGCTGGAGCCCCTCCTGATCCCAAGCCTTGCGCCGCGCGCGAAAGCGGGGCGTAATATTCTACGGCAAACCCGCTTGCGGGGCGCGATCACCCCTGCTAGTGCGCCGCTTCCTCACGGGGCCATGGCTGTTCGCCGGGCCCCGGATGCAGCCCGCAAGAAATGGGCCTGTGTGCGGTCGTGGCGGAACTGGTAGACGCGCAACGTTGAGGTCGTTGTGGCCGCAAGGCCGTGGAAGTTCGAGTCTTCTCGACCGCACCAATACTTTGAAATTACATCGCTAGTCCGAAACCGCAGGGGATGGCTCGCAACAGAGCCCACCCTCCGGCGCAGCGGATATCATGCGCCCAAACCGCCAGATGCGCGCTGCCATGATCGGCCCGCGCGGCGAAGGTCATCGCTGATGGCAACAAATGCTCTGCCATCCTTGCCCCGGCTGCCCTCGAGCAATCAGCCGGATCAGAGCGTCTCCAGAAATGCGACCAGTGCGCGTCGTTCCTCGGGCGTGAGATCGAGCGGCGTGAGCAAGGGATCGAGCGTGGGAGGCGGCGCGTCGGGGTCTGTCCGCGAGGCAGGCCGCTTTTCCCTTACCCCGCCCGCATTGTAGATATTCACCACGCCCAGCAGCGAGGGGAACAGGCCGTTGTGCATATAGGGGCCGGTGCGTCCGACCGCGCGCAGGCTGGGGGTTCGGAACCCGCCGACATCCGCGCCCTCGCCCGTGACCCCGTAGCGGCCCAGATCCTCGTATTTGCGACCGTAATAGGTCAGCCCGATATTGTGGTAGCGGCGATCGCTAAGCAGCGGGCCGTTGTGGCAATTGGCGCAGCCCGCCTTGGTCCTGAACAGGTGCAGGCCCAGCAATTCCTGATCGGTGAAAACCTCAGGCCCGCGTTCGAGCATCACGTCCCACTTGCTGCGCGGCGGGCGGAGCGTTTTCTGAAAGGCGGCGATCGCTTCGAGTATGCGGTCGACACCGATCGGTTCGGGGCCATAGACCCGCGCGAACAATTCCCGGTAGTGCGCATCGGCGCCGATCCGCCGTTCGATCTCGCCAACCTCGCCGGCCATCTCGATCGGGTTGGTCATCGCCGCCAGCGCCTGCTCCTCCAGCGTGGTGGCCCGCCCGTCCCAGAACAGTTCGTGCATGAAACCGGCGGTGAATATTTGCTGGGCATTGCGCGTGCCCCGCTGGCGGCCATGGCCGAAAGAGGTCCTCAACCCGTCGCCCATGCCGAGTTCGCGCGCGTGGCAGCTGGCGCAGGCGAACTGGCCGGAAGCGGACAGCCGGGGTTCGTTGAACAGTTCTTCCCCCAGCTCGGCCAGTACCGCATCCCTGCCTTCCAGCTCGGGCCGGGGCGGCAACGGGCCGAATTCCTCGAACACCGCCCCTTCACCCAGCTGCGGGCGCGGCCATTGGTCGGGCGCCCCCGCATAGAGCTTGCGCAGCTGCTCGGGCGGAGGAACGGCGTTGTCGTTGGTTCCTGCCGCTATCAGGAACAGAGCGATAGCAAGCAGGAACACCAGCGAGGAGGGTTTGCGGGGCAGCGCCATGATGCGTCAGAAGCGGAACTTGGCGCCGACCCAGGCCGATCGACCGAGCTGATAGGGGTCGTTCGTGCTGACGTAATCGGTCGCCGGAACGCTATCGAGCAGGTTGATGACCCGCGCATCCAGCACCAGCGTGCCGTAGCGAGAGCGGACCACTTCAGCCTGCACGTTCAGATCGACATCGACGCTGTCGGGATAGTGAGCCAGTTCGAAAACGTCGTAGCGGACGCCATCGACCGTCTGGTTGATGCCCGTATCCTCGATCCGGTCGAAGCTCCCGCGATAATGCACGCTCAGATTGGTGCTGAGTCTGTCGTCGAGCCAACGGGACGACCAGGTCGCGTTCGCCAGAATCGGCGAAGCGAAGTTGAGCGCCTGGTTCAGGTCGCGGATTTCGAAGGTGGTGTAGGCCTTCCCTTCGTACAGAACGGGCTCTTCCTCGTAGAGCCAGTGGTCCGCGTTGGCCGTGTAATCGGGATTGCTCCGCTTCGTTTTCGAATAGTTCGCGCTGAGCGAGAGGGCATGCTTGCCGAAGCTGCGCGTCCATTCCAGCGAGACGCCGCGATAGCGGACCGTACCGGCATTGGTCATTTCGTAGAAGCGTCGGGTCGTGGTGGTTCCATCGCCGTTATCCACCTCCTCGGACTGCTGCGGAGAGCGGGCGAACTGGTTTTCGCCGTTGCGAAGGATGCCCTTGAGGCGCGCCGTGCCGCCCAGCACCTTGCCCGAGACAGCCGCAGTCAGCTCGTCCGAATAGGGCGTGGCGAGATCTGAGTCGCTGTACCCGGTGGCCGAGCTCACCCGATAGAGATACCAGTCATCGTCCGAATAGACGATCGAGCCGCCGCTGGCGGTGCCGGTGCGGCGCCACAGCGTCCAGTCGGGCACCTGCTCGCGGATGGCGTAGGTCACCATGCTCCGCCCGTAGTAGCGATTGGCACCAAGGCTGATTTCCACGTCGCTGCCCGGCACGCGATAGGACGCGGCCAGTCGCGGTGCGAACACATGGTTGCCGAGGAAACTCTCGTAGTCGTAGCGCACGCCGCCACGCAGGGTCAGCGCGTCGACCTCCAGCAGTGCTTCGGCCCACGCCCCCACGCTGTCGAGCGAGACTTCGATGTCGTGCTCGGGATACACATTATACTGGGTCAGCGCGTAGGAGCCGGTCTCGCACGCGAGGCCCTGATCCCCGACGCATACGATATCGGGGTCGACCTGCGCCCTGCTGTACATCCGGGCTTCTTCGGGCCGGGTGTTGGCGGCATCGATATGCTCGTAATCGACGCCGCCGCGAAGCTGGAGAGCGCTGCCCACAAACGTGTCGAAGCTTGCATCCAGGATATAGCTGTTCTGGCTCTGGTCGAAATCTCCGATCCCGCCGGTCGAACAGTTCGAGCTGTCGCAGAAGTCGCCGGCCCCCGTGCTGGAATCGATGCTGTAGTGGAATTGCTCCGCCTCCCGGCCCGTGTCCGAGTGCGAATAGCCGCCCGACAGCTTCCAGCTGATATCGCCATCGTGCTCCAGGCCGAGCTTGGCAGTGATCCCGCCGCCGTGGGTATCGACCGTCGAATTGACAGCGACCGGCGTGGACGAGGTGCTGCTGTAGGGGCTGTAGACGAACTGCCCGGTGAGCTTCGTATCGGGCGCAATGTCGTACAGTCCCTTGACCAGGAAATTGTCGCTGATGCTGCGGAACTGGCGGGCCTTGCTGCCGTAATTGGCACCCGAGTAATGGACCACCCACGCCTCTGACCGGTTGTACCCGAGCAGCAGGGCGGCATCTTCCGTCACCGGCAGGTCGATCGTCGCGCCGTAACGCCACTTGTCGAATTCCGGCGACTGCGGAAGCTCTTCCCCGGCGTCTTCGAACGCATCGCGCGCGGCTCGCGATATCTTGTAGTGCGACAGGCCGTCATTGGTGTGGGACAGCGTGGCCGTGACGCCGAGCACGCGGCGCGGATCGCGCGTCTTCACCTCCACCGTGCCGCCCGTGAAATTGCCGTATTCGGCCGACACATTCGAATCGAGCACCGTCAGGCTCTCGACCAGTTCGGAATCGACCCACAGCGCCTGTGCGCTGGGGCCCGCCAGCTCGAAAAGATTTTGCGGATTGTCGTTGGTGACGTCGAGCCGGGAGTTCACGTCGATCCCATCGACGGTGAAGTTGTTTTCATAATAGTGGCCGCCGGAGATCGAGATTTCGGCTGGGCGAATGTCCTGGATCGAATCGCGCGTGGCGATGCCCTGGTTTCGATCGAACTGGGCGGTCGGCAAGATCTTGAGCAGCTCGTTGACATCGCCCGATCCGGGCGAGCGCAATTCCACGTCCTGCCGCTCGATCCGGGTGACGCCGGAATCGACCCCGGTGCCCAGCTCCACCGGTGCATCTACCCGCTCGCCCTCGGCGAGCGCCTCGGGCAGCTCTTCGGCTTCCTCGCCCTCTTGTGCCTGCTGAGCCTGAGCTGCTCCGCCCCACAGGCTTGCCGCTGCGATTGCGATCAAAGCCGTTTGCATTTTCATATTTCGCGTCCCTGTTGGTTCGTTCCCTTCCGGCTCCATAGACACCCTGAGCTCTATTGCAAATGATTCGCATTACCTAATTAGTAAAGCGCCGAACTCGCTCGCTTTCCTGGATCGCCACCCTGCGGTCGCGAGCCGAGTATGCAGCGGGGCCAGCCAGAGCCCCCGGTGCAGGTCAATCGCGCTCGCGGTAGGTCATCGGGATTTGAAAGGTGCGAGCGGCACCTCCGGGAGGGCGAGCAAAGGGAGATGCGGCGGCGAGATGCCGCAAGGCTATGCGGTCCAGCACCCCGTGCCCCGAGGACTGAATAATCCTGGGATCGCGAAGCCGCCCTTGGCGATCGATCCGGAACCCCACCACCACGGTTCCGGCAATATCCTGACGGCGCAGCACCTGTTCGAAACGCTGCTCTTGCCTGATCCGGCGATATACGGCCTGCCCGTAGTCGTCTCTTCCCGCCTGCGCAGGGCGCGCGGACGGCGGCTCCTGCGCTCCCGATGCCTGCGACCCCCGGTCCAGAGCACCCGAATTTTCGACACCGTGGCCCGATTGCCGCAACTTGTCCGCCGGCAGCGGCAGCGACGCCGGACTGGCTCTGGCAAGCGGCACGAGCGGAAGCGAAATTTCGACCTCCGTCCTCGCCAGCCGGAGGCTTTCAGCCGGACGCCGCGACGTGGCATCGAGCTTTTGGTTGGGCACCTGTTTGCGCTCCGACTCTTCTTGCGCAGGCTGCGGTTCGATGTCCGGTTGCGGAGGCTCGGCGCGATCGGAACGGGGAATAGCGAAGGTGACGAGCGCGTCTTTCGCCCCCCCGCCCACGTTTGCCGCCGAATGCAGCGTCAACAATCCCCCAACCAGCATGGAGGGGATCGCCGCAGCCATAAGGAGCGACCCGAGACGCTCGGCCGGATTGAGAGGTGACGCGCTCTGGACCATCTGAAGCTGGATACAGATAGCCGCCCGCAATTGAAATTGCGAGTCGCTTTCATTTACAACCCGTCCCGCATCTCATGCCCGCTATGCGGGATCGGTGCGCCGGGATCGCGACCGATGCGCGCGTCGCTTGTTATTCGGTATAATCTTCGCACATCGCAACGACCCGCCGCTCCAGCCGCTCGGAGAGGCTCGGCGCGCCCTCCACCCGGGCCTCGTCGAAAATCAGGCGTCGCATCGCCGGGCTTAGCGCCGCCCAGATCGCGCGCATCTCTCGCGCCTCGTGGCCGAGTTCGCTCAATGCCCGATCGCCTTCGTCCGGGGCCAGGTCATCGGCATACTTCAGATCGAGCAGCCGCGACTCAAGCAATTCGAGGTTCCACAGGAAGCCCGTCATCGCCTCGCGCGTCGCCGGATCGGCGACAAGTTCCTCGGCCAGCGCCCCGCGCAGAAATTCGGTATGGTGTCCACCGCGCGGCAACCAGATTTCGCCCTGCGCGAATTGTCCGCTCATCGGCGCAAGGTCGAGCGGTCGGTCCATGCGCGGCAGGAGCCTCCCCAGCCGCACGATCTGGGCCTGCGCCTCGATGTGCAGCGGCTCGAACCGCGTCGACCATTGGTCGCGCGGCATGCCGGGTGCCGCACCCGTTGCGGCGTCGAGATCGTCCAGCAACTGGTCGAAATGGTCATCGAGGTCATCGAAGCTGGCTTCGAGGTAGCGGGCGGCTCGCGCATCGCCCGCCCAGGCACCGCCATCGACGGAGCAGGCTGGGAAATCCTCCTGCGCGAAGTCGTCGAGTTCGTTCGCGTGGGACGCCACCGGGGTGAGGGCCATCGCCATCAGCGCGAGTGTCGCGGGCCAGCTCATTACCCCGCCTCCCTGCACATGACCCTGACCTGCTGCCGCAGCCGGGAGGCGAGGCTGGTGTGCCAGCCATCCTCGAGCACCCTCAGGGCGGGCCGCCGGAATCCCGCCTCGTAGGCTTCGGCCAGAAGGCCTCCGGCGAGCACTCCGAGCGTGCCGTGATCGGTTGCGCCGAGGTCTTCGCTGTCGAGGTATACGAGTGCCAGCTCGAAGTGGGCGAGGAAGGTCACCGTCGAAGGTTTGGGCCCGGCCAGCCCGGTGCGCGCGAGTTCGCGGGTGAAGGCTGCTCGCAGCACCTCCATACGGTCGGGCGGATCGAATTGCGGCAGGGGAACGCCGCGGGGAATGTCCTCGAGAAGGAATTTCATCGGCCACACTTCGTTGCCGGCATCGCGCAGCGGGATCAGACGCTCCAGCGCTCCGAATGCGTCGACGCCCTTGGCATGCAACCGGGCGATCTCAGCCGCATCGGGCTCTGCATCTACCCCGGAATATGCGCGCGCGAAATCCTGCGCAAATGCCTCGAACGCCGTATCGAAGGCCTCGAACCCCGTTTCGAATTCACGGGCGGTCGCATCCGGATCGTCGTCGACCCAGCCCGCTGCCCCCTCGCAGATTTCCGCAGGAGGCACCAAGACATCCTCCTGCGCGGCCAGTGCGCAAGGCAGCGCGGCAAACGAGAGGCCGACAAGAAATGCGCTCGCTTTCATTCGATCACTCCGCATAGGTGCACATGGCGACGACCTGACGATGCAGCCGCTGGTCGAGCCGCAGCGGACCGCCAAAGAGAGCTTCCTTCAGCGCAGGGTCGAAGCCATCGCGCCAATCGCGCACGAGCGTGCTGGCATCGCGTTCCAGCGCCGCGAACGCCGCCGCGCGATCGGCGCCCTCCCCGGCCGCTTCGATTCTGCGCAATCCGTAGCGCACCCGGCCCAGCGAAGTCAGGAACGCATCGATCTGCTCGAATGCCAGATCCTGGCCGACGACAATTTCCAGCGCGAGCGCGGCGCGGAGCCAGACGGCGGGGCCGTCGCGCAAGCGCGCAATCTCTGGTTGCTGAAACTCGAAAGACTGCGCCACCCGTGCCACCGCAAGACTGTCTGCCGGGGCATCGACCCCGTCGATCAGCCGCCCCAGCCGCAGCATCATGGTGTCGAGGCTGGCGGCGAGCTGCGAGATGCGCGCCGGGTCGGTCTTCGCCCCCTCTATGTCGCGCGCGAGGTTCGCGGCGAGCACACGGAAGTTCTTGTCGAAGTCGTAGTAGCTGTTGGAGAGGTATTGCTCCTCGCGGTGATCCCTGTCGACCAGCCACTCCGAATCGTCGCGGCAAGGCTCGACCTTTTCGGCCTCGTATCGCGCGAAGGCCGGGGGCTCCGCAGCGGATGCCGAGAATGCGGCATTCGTCAGCGCCACATCTTCGAACCGGCGCGTGTCGAGGAAGAACAGCGCGTATTCGTCGGCGACGTCGGTAAAGGGCTCAGTCGCGTCGGTCAGGTGGCGTTCGAACGGCACCGCGAGGCGATTGTGCCTGACGATGGCCTCCCCGACGAGCACGCGATCATCGGGGCCGAGGCCGATGAAGGGCAGATTTCCCGAGACATAGCGCCGTTCGGGAAACGACCACAGCCGCTGCACGCGCTCGCCCGTCACCAGCAGGCCAAGGTTCTGCAGGCTGCGATGGACGGTCAGCAGAGTGGGCGAATAGTCGGCGACCAGCAGCAGGTTGCCTTCGGGCCCGTATATCTCGGTGCAAATCCCGGCCTCGCCGCAGATCATCCCGTTGCGCGGAACGTGGAAGGCATAGAGGCCGTAGCCCGGCGCGACCTGGAACGGGCAGCCTTCGCCCGCTTCGCCGAAGGGATTGTGGACCTGCTCGGGCAATATCTCGCTGCCGTCGGCGCGGCGCAGCCCGCAGGCCTCCCCCGTGCGCCAGACCTCCAGCACCTCGTCCGGAAACGCCAGGGTGACGTCGGGCAGAGGCGGCGGGGACTGCGCCATCTCTTCCTCACTGGGCTCCTCGGCCAGCCGTTCGGGTTCGAGCGACAGGGCGAGGAAGGCGATTCTTCCCTCCTCGACCCGGCGGTTTGCCGCGAGCATATCGTTGAGCGAAGCCTCGGCCTCCTGCCATGTCGCAAAGGGTGTGACCTCGCGCGGCTCCATGTCGAGGCCTTCGAGCCGCATCAGCTCACGCCGGAAACGCGCGTATGGCTCGGGCGAGCCATCGCCAAGCCGGACGACGTTGCTGACGATGATTGCCAGCACCGGTTCGTCGCCCGCCGAGGTCTCGCAGATATTGCGCGGTTCGGCGACCGGCTCCTGCATGCATTGCGCGTAGAGATAGCCCCAGCCTTCCGCCGGGCCGTCGCCATCGGGCTCGCTCGAATGCGCAGGTGCGGCGAGCAAGGGAGCGAGCAGGATCGCCGCAAGGCTGGCGCGAATACTCACCCTTGCGTCCTCACTTCGACAAATTTCGCCGAGACCCAGCCGGACTGACAAGAGCCCGCATAGGGCCGCCGGCTCGCCACGAGGTCTTCGACCCCGCATTCGTCGGTTACGGGCAGATAGCCGGAGGCCATGTAAACGATGCCGATCCAGCTGCCATCCTCGGTCTGGTCGCACAGATAGATCGGTTGATCGTCGCCCAGCCTGTCCGTCGCCTTGGCTTTCGCGCTCGGCCCTTCGCGAACGTTCAGATAATTGTCGTTGCCGCCCGGAAGATTGGCGACCGATCCGATGCCGGTGCATGCGGATTGGTAGGGTCCGCCATTGCCGATGAAGACGGGCCGCTTCAGCTTCGCACGCTCGGCAGCCTGTTCCGCTGGCGATGGCGTCGCCGGTTTCGTGGGCGATGGCGTTGCGGCTGGCTGAGCTACCGAGGGTTCCGGCTCGGGAGGCGGGCCGTCATTATCCGGCACGGCCGCGTTTCGCTCTCCCAGCAGATAGAACACCGCGCCGACGAGGAGGATGACGATCAGCACCAGTGCCGCCAAGTTCCTGTTCACCGTCACTTCCCCCACCCTCTCATAGCCTGGACCCCGGGTGTGCTTCTTCGTCCCGAAGTATATTGAGATGCGCCTTCAGATTGGCGGCGTTCATCGCCCTCCACGCCTCGGCAATGCCGGTCAGCGGAGTGCGCAGCGTTACCGTGTCGATCTGCCCATCCTCGCGGCGGATCGCGAAGCTGGCGGTGAGGAAGGCGGCGTCCGGGTCGAGGATCGTGACCATCTCGTCCGCCAGCAGCGGTGCCGCCGCGTGGATGCGATAGCTGGCAAAGCTGGTGTAGAAGGCCGGTGAGCCGCCCGGAATCGACGCAAACGGAGCGGTTACGTCCAGCTGGCGGCGCGAGCCGTCGCGCATTTCCACCGCGAGGATCGCGTCATCGTCCTCCAGCAGGATATCGAACATGTAGGCCTGGAAATGCAGCTGCGGGAACTGGTCGAAACCTGCGACGCGGGGTGTCATCCCGGTCCTCGCGGATAGCTGCGCGATCTCGTCGCTCAGGAACGCCTCGGCTTCGGCCATCGGCACGCGCAGCATTTCCACGCTGAACGCCCATTGCCCCAGATGCTGCCGGATCGGGCTTGCATCGGCGGCTTTCACCGCGCTGTTGGTCGCGGCAATATAGGCGATCCCGCTCAGGTCCGGTCGGGCAAGATCGACGCGGCGATCTTCCGACGCGGCCCATGGCGCGGGCGCGAACGCCACGCCCTGGGAGAAGAGATTGCCGACCTTGTTCCACGCGAGCCCGCGCACGAAACCGGCCTCATCCTCCACCAGCTCGACGCCGGGCAGCACCTTGCCCGAAAGCTGATCGCAGAAGCGGTTCTTGCCCGCCCGATCCCGGCACAGGCTTTCGAGAGCGGGACGAAAGAACTGCCCCTTGCACTTCGGAATATTGGCCAGGTGCTCCGCAGCCTCGCGCTCCAGCTCGTCCAGCCGATTGCTTTCCTCCTGCTCGTCCGGGCCATATTTGTGGTTCCGGGGCAGCGCCGCGCGTCGCCGCGCGATCTCTGCGGGCACGTCCTCGAACGAATAAGCGATCACACAGACTTCGTGGTTCCAGTTGGCGTCGGCGTAGGCGGGGCGCTGTGCCGCCGACGCTGCCTGCTCGGCTGCGGACATGCTTCCTCCCCACGGGGATGCGATCGGCAGGATGGTGTCGGTCTTCGCGGCGGCGGGCTGCGCAAGCAGGCCTGCCAGTCCGGTAATCAGGGCAAGAAGCTTCGGCTTCATCTGCGTTCTCCACTCTGGTGCGGCAGTCGCGGCCTGGTTCTGGGGATGAGAGGGGCGTCGATATCGCCGCACAACTCGCGCGATCTACGGATAGATGGTCGAGGGAAGCTGGCGGCAATATTGGCGCATCTGCGCGGTGGGCATGGTGGCGGGATTTTGCATCTCGCCCGCTTCGATCATCTCGTTGAAGTAATCCGCGTGGCGCGAAAGCTGCTCGTTCAGCTCGGTCAGGTCCCTCGCGAAACGCCCCATCATGCCCGACTCATCGAGCACGAAGTACATCGCGTTGACGCTGCAGATCAGATCTTCGGCCAGGCGACCGCACTGGCCGAACTCGTCATTGCCTGCCGCACAATCGTCGACCGGCGGAACGGCATATTTCCAGATGTCGTCGAAATAGCCGTCGATCTCCTGCGCCGTTTCGGCCTGCGCGGGCGCTGCTGCCAGGGCAATTGCAGCCAGCGCAAAGGGAAGCGTGAGTGTCTTCATGGGAAATTCCTCAGCGATAGCCCGACCCGTTGTAGGTCGGGTGGGGGATGCAGGGGCGACCATCGAGGGTCGCGTCGTAGGTGTAGAAGCCGGTCAGCGATGGCGGGCGACCGTCGGAATACCAGGTCGCGTTGTAGCCGCGCCCGCCGTTCGCCCAGTGCGGGCAGCGATAGACGCCGGTATCGCGGGGGTAGCGAGGAGACCGGCGCTCCAACCGGCGCAGTGCCGCCCGCTTGTGCTCCAGACAGACGCTGTCATATCCGACGAACTGCCCGTCGTAATCGTAGACCGAGCATAGCTCGTAATCGCCGTCCGAAAGCTGCTGGGCAGAGGCAGTTGCAGGCCATCCAGCAATCGCAAACGCTATCGCCGCGCCGATTGCGGCCGGGGAATTGATGGTCTTCTTCATCGCTTTTCTCCCTCTCGCCTCGATTTCGCCGAGCGCTGCCGGTGAAGCCTAGCGGCGACGGATGTAGGTGACGGTGATGGTGCACCTCCACAGCCGCTGGCCGTTGATCAGCTCGCGGGCTTCGCAGGTGCACTGGCCGTAATCGGTGATCTTCCAATGGAGGCTGGAATAGCGGGCGTTCGCCTTGCCGCGCAGGTCGTTGCAGACCGTCTCGCGCGGGTAGCCCGAGCCGCTGACATTCGCGGTTTCCGCATATGCAGGCGTGGAGATTGCAGCGGTCGCCAGCGCGGCCAGCGTCAGGATTGCGTTCTTCATCAAGTATCTCCTCTGATGTGCCGATCTCACCGGCGTTGCGTCAGGACTTCGTAGATGAGCGTGCAGCGCACGCCCGCCGCAGCGCCGTCGGCCTTGGTGGACACCGGCGCGCAGGTACAATCGATGATGTTGAGGCCGCGATGCTGGCGCGCCTTACCCAGCGCCTGCGCGCGGGCCTTTGCGCAGCCAGCCTCCGGCCCCCGGTCGGTCACGACCAGCGTCTGGCGGACCCAGGCCCCGCCCTGCGCTTGAGCCGGAGTGATCGCGGCGAGTGCCAGTGCGCACAGGAACGATGCCCGGATCATCGGACTCTCGCGCCCGGAGCAGTGGCCTTCGCAACCGCTGGCGTCGCCGCACGGAACGGAATTGATGAGATCATGGGTCTTGCCGCCTCCTGGATCGCGTTAGCGTTCCAAGAGACTGCGCTGGTGGTTCCGGGTAAATCTTTGCCCCGGCCCTGAAACATCCTGAAAGATCAGGGATGAGATTCTGAAAAGATTGAAAAGCGCGGTTTTACAAACGCATGGAGCGCGCGATCAGGTCGCGTTGCGGGCGATCCTTTTCGCTTCGACCAGCGCGGGAAAGGTCTCTGGCAGGCCGGGGCTGCCGTCGAACGCCTCGATGCACTTGCGTGCGAAGGCGTTTTTCGCATCTGCCTTTGCACCGTTTGAAGCGGCACGCGCGTTGATACACGCCAGCCGCGCACGCCATGGATGGGTCGGCGCGAAACCGGCTGCGTCGATCGCGGCAAGCGCACGGCGCGCCTCGTCCTGCGCTTCCTCGCGGCGGCCAAGCTCGGCAAAGGCGCGCGCCCAGCGCATGTGGAACTGGGCCGCCTTGCCATTGCGGCCATAGAGGATGCGCGCGCCAGTCAAGCGGGCTTCGCGCAGCAGTGCGATCGCGGTTTCCTCGTTGCCCAGCTGCGCCTCCGCCAGCGCCGCCTCGGTGATGACATACAAGGTCCAGAAATGGTCCGACCCCAGCGCCTCGCGATAGCGCGCCTGCATCGGGCGCAGGATTTGCAGCGCGCGTTCGGGCTCGCCCTGCCAGATGAAGGAGACCGCGCGCGAATAGCGGGGGGAGAGCGATTCCGGGTGATCGGGGCCCAGGCGTGCGTCGAAGATGCGTTGCGCCGCTGACAGCTGCCCCTCGGCCTCGCGGAAACGGCCGACCGCGATCAGGAAGTCGCCGTAGTCGGCATGGGCCCACGCGGTCAGCGGATGGTTGGGACCGTGCAGACGACGGCGCAGTTCGAGATGGCGGCGCAGCGCCGCATCAGCCTCGTCGAAATGGGCCAGCTTGCGCAGCGCGAGGCCGTGAAACCACTCGGCATCGGCGCGCTGCTCGTCTTCCAGATGCGCACCATCGGCGAGGACCTTGCCCAGCTTTTCCGCCGCACGGGAATATTCGCCGATTTCGAAGTCGAGCTTGGCCTCGGCCACGTGCGCGGCCGGGGCGAGCGGCGATTTATGGCGCTGCGCAAGCTGGACCGCACGCAGGCATATGCGCTCCCCGCGCCTGGTATCGCCGACCAGCCGCAACTGCTGGCACAGCGAAATATCCACCGGGATCGCGTCTTCCGCCGCTATGCCGCCGAGCCGGGTCACGAGATTGCGCGCGCGATCGAGATGCGACACCGCCTTCTCGTATTCGCCCCAACCGCTGAACGTGTTGGCGATCACCCGGTGGAGCAGCACAAGGGTTCCCGGATCGTCGGCAAACCGCTGGTCCATCGTCGCAGCGGTCCGCTCGACAATTTCGCGAACCGACTGATCCTCGGTGGTCGCAGCGTAAGGGTCGGACGAACTCAGCAGGTCGGACGAGAGATAGCTGACGAGCGCTTCTGCCTGCCTGTGGCCATCATCCTCTTCGGATTGACCGACATACCAGCCTCCGACCGCCCCGGCGGCGGTGCCGAGCAGGACCAGAGCGGCGGGCAGCGCCCAGCGCGGCAATACGGCGAACCTCGATCGGAGAGATGCGAGCCATGAAACGGGTGTCGCCGCCGCCTGTCGCTCATCCCCGGGTTCCAAGGCCCCTTCGAGGCAGTAGCCACTGCCATAGACCGCCACGATCGCCTCGGCATCGTCGCCGAGCGCCCGGCGCAACCTACCGATTGCCTTGGCGAGCGAGTTCTCATGCACGATCCGACCCGGCCAGCCAGCGGCAAGCAGATCGTCCTTGCCGACCGGTTCGCCGAGATCTTCGATCAGCCGAGCCAGAATTACCGTGCCGGTGCGGTCGAGCGGAGTATCGACGCCGGCGACCCTCAGGCGACCGGATTCGGCGTCGAAGCTCGATTCGCCATACCGCCAGATCACGTGCGCTGCTCCCCTTGGTCGACGAAATTCTTACGAACGCAGGTTCGCAGCACAAGCCCCGTGATCGCCCAGCCGGTTTCGGAGGCACTGGATCGCGATCTCTATCGCTGCCCGACGCGGCTGCTCGACTTGCGTGCGCGCTCCCCTTCCGGCTCCAGATCGCCCGGTCCCCAATCGCTCAGTCCCGCACCCCTGATGAAGAAATCTATCCGCTCGCGCAGGCGCGCAGGCGAATGGTCCAGCCCGGCACCGTGGCTGATCGCATCGGTGTGGACGTCGCTGATGAACAGGTCGAGGAACATGTCGCTCAGCATATCGGGCGTGCCCTTCATCGGGATGCCGATATCCTTCCAGTATTCGAACAGCGTCTTGAGCGAAGCGTGATCGCGCTTTGCGGTGCATTCGAAAAAGCTGCGGGCGAAGTCCACGTCCTCGACGCTGCGCGCAATGACGATCCGCACCAGTGCGACCACCTCGGGGTCGAGGAAATGGGCCCGCAGTCCTTCCGCGACGCGGTGAAGGATCTCGCCGGGCGAACCACCCTGCGCGAAGGCGTGCTGTATTATCACGTCCGCCGAAGCGGCCTTATCGAACACCACGGCTTCGAGCAGCCCGTCCTTGTTGCCGAAGACTTTGTAGACGGTCGCCAGCGAGCCTCCGGCCCGGTCGACGATGTCTTTGAGAGTCGTGCGTTCGTAGCCCTGTTCCGCAAACAAGCTCCGCGCAGCGTCGATAATCGCTCTCTTGCGGCGATCTAGTCGGCAGAAATCGGGCAGCTCGGGCATAATTGCGAATCTCTAGCAAAGTGGGTTGCGGGGCAAGGGTGTAATCACTATTACACCTTCGCACCTGCACAATTGCTGACTGAAAGCCGTTCCCCCATGAAGCCGATCCTCGCAGGCCTGGCTGCCTGCCTTTTGCTCTCCGCCTGCTCGTCCAGCGAGGAGGCGCCTGCGCCCCAAGCGGTCCCGGTCAAGACGGTCACCGTCACGCGCCAGGCGATTCCCAACGTCATCGAATTGCCCGGCCGGGTGGAGCCCGTCCGCACCGCAGAGGTGCGTGCGCGGGTCACGGGGATAGTGCAGGAGCGCCTGTACGAGGAAGGGACCGACATTCGGGCGGGCCAGCCGCTGTTCCGGATCGACCCGAGCGAATTGCGGGCGAGCTACGCGCAGACCAAGGCCGCGCTGACCCGCGCGCAGGCGACCGCGGCGAACGCGCAGGCGGTGGTCAACCGCTATCGCCCGCTGGTCCAGGAGAACGCCATCAGCGGCCAGGAATACGATGCCGCGCTGGCCGCCGCGCGCGAGGCTTCGGCGAATGTGGCGCAGATCCGCGCGCAGCTTCAGGCCTCGTCGCTCCAGCTCGGCTACACCACCGTGCGCGCGCCCATTTCCGGCCGTGCAGGCCGGGCGCAGGTGACCGAAGGCGCGCTGGTCAGCCAGACCGAGGGTACGCTGATGACGCGTATCGAGCAGATTTCGCCAGTCTATGTCAGCTTCGCGCAGGCCGCGAGCGAGGTGCTGAAACTGCGCCGCGCAATCGCCGCGGGTGAGGTGGATCTGGCCGATAACGACCGGATCGAAGTCCGGCTGACCTTCTCGGACGGGACCGCATACCCCGTTCCCGGCTACATCGACTTCCTCGCCTTCTCGGTCGACCAGCAGACCGGCACGGTCGAGCTGCGCGCCGAATTCCCCAACCCGGACCGGCTGCTGCTGCCCGGCGAGTTCGTCCGCGCGCAGATCTATGCGGGTCAGATCGACAATGGCCTCACCGTGCCGCAGCGCGCCGTCTCGCTGACCAAGGAAGGCGGAACGGTCTATGTGGTCGACGGCAAGGGGCAGGCGGCGGTCCGTCCGATCAAGCTTGGCGCGATGGTTGACGGCAACTGGATCGTCGAAAGCGGCCTGAAGCCGGGTGACAAGATCATCATCAGCAACTTGCAGAAGATCCGCCCCGGTGCGCCGGTCAAGATCGCCAACACGCCGACCGGGCGCACACCCGCTGCAAAGCCTGCCGCAAAACAGACCGCACGCACCAGCGGAGCCGAGTAAATCATGGCACGCTTCTTCATCGACAGGCCGATTTTCGCCTGGGTCGTCTCGCTCGGTATCCTGCTCGCTGGGTTCATGGCGCTGCGCGCGCTCCCGATCGAGCAATATCCCGATGTCGCCCCGCCATCGCTCGCCATCAGCCTGGTCTATCCCGGCGCCGATGCCGAGACGCTGGAAGAAAACGTCACGCAGGTGATCGAGCAGCAGCTCAACGGGGTCGAGGGCTTTCTCTATATGTCCTCGTCGAGCCTTTCGAACGGCACCGCGAGCATCACGCTGACCTTCGAAGCGGGCACCGATATCGACATCGCGCAGACCGAGGTTCAGAACCGCTTGAGCACGGTCGAGGCGCGGCTGCCCGAAGAGGTCCGCCGACAGGGCATCACCGTGCGTCAGGCGAACGACGGCTTCCTGCTGATCGTTGCCCTGACATCGAAGGGCGGCGCCTACGACACCACCGATCTCGGCAACATCGCCTCGACGCAGGTGATCGACGAGCTGCGGCGCGTGCCCGGCGTGGGCGATGTGCAGCTGTTCGGGTCGCAATATGCCATGCGCATCTGGCTCGATCCCGACGCGCTCGCTTCCTACAACCTTTCCCCCAGCGCGGTTCTCGCAGCGATCCGCGAACAGAATGCGCAGACTGCGGGCGGTTCGATCGGCGCGCAGCCGGTCGAGGGCGAACAGGAGATCACCGCGACCATCTCCACCGATGGCCGCTTCACCACGCCCGAGGAGTTCGAGAACATTATCCTGCGCGCCAGCAACGGCGCGGCGGTGGTGCGGCTGGGCGAAGTCGCGCGGGTCGAGATCGGCGCGCAGAGCTATGCCACGTCGACCTCCCTCAACGGCAAGCCGATGGCAGGGATGGCGGTTCAGCTAGCCACCGGCGCCAATGCCCTTGCCGCGGCGGAGGGCGTGAAGGAACGCCTCGAGGAAATCCAGGGGAGCCTGCCGGGCGATGTCACCTGGTCGATCCCCTACGACACCACGCCCTTCGTCGAGGCATCGGTCGAGGAAGTGGTGAAGACGCTGGTCGAGGCGATGTTCCTCGTCTTCCTCGTCATGTTCCTGTTCCTGCAGAACTGGCGTGCGACGCTGATCCCGACGCTGGTCGTGCCGATCGCGCTCGCGGGTGCATGCCTTGGCCTGTGGCTGTTCGGATTCTCTATCAACGTGCTGTCGCTGTTCGGCATGGTGTTGGCGATCGGCATCCTGGTCGACGACGCGATCGTGGTGATCGAGAATGTCGAGCGGATCATGCGCGAGGAAGGCCTGCCGCCGGTGCAGGCGACGCGCAAGGCGATGGGGCAGATCAGCGGCGCGATCATCGGGATCACGCTGGTGCTGGTCGCGGTGTTCCTGCCGATGGCGTTCTTCCCCGGGTCGACGGGCGGAATCTATCGCCAGTTCTCGGTCACGCTGGCGATTGCGATCTTCTTCTCCGCGTTCCTGGCCCTGTCGCTCACCCCTGCGCTGTGCGCCACTTTCCTGAAGCCGATTGCCAAGGGGCATGACGACGAGGCTGAAGTCGTAATCGACGAAGAGGCCGAGGCGCAGCCCGGCTGGCGTGGACGTCTGGCGCGCGCACGCGGCAAGTCCGCGCGCTTCTTCGCCGGGTTCAATCGCTGGTTCTCGCGGATGCGCGACAAGTACGGACGCACCAATGATCGCATCCTGTCGCGCCCGTGGAGAGCGTTTGCCGTTTTCCTCGCGCTCGGTCTCGTGACCGTGCTGCTGTTCATGCGTCTGCCGTCCGCCTTCCTGCCGACCGAGGACCAGGGCTATCTGATCACTGCGGTGCAGGCGCCTCCGGGTGCTACGCGGGAACGCCTTGAAGAGTCATTGAAGCCGGTAACCGACTACTGGATGGCGCGCGAAGAGGTCGATGATCTCGTGGTCGTGCGCGGGTTCAGCTTTTTCGGTCAGGGCCAAAATAACGCACTGATGTTCGCATCCTTCAAGCCGTGGGGAGAGCGAACCGGCAAGGGCAGCAGCGCAGGCGAAATGCTGGCAGACGCGACCGGGCGATTCAGCCAGATCGACGGGGCGCTCGCCTTCGTCATCCAGCCGCCCGCGATCCAGTCCCTCGGCCAGGCAAGCGGCTTCACGCTCAAGCTTCAAGACCGCGCCGGGCTTGGCCGCGAGGCCCTGACCGCCGCGCGCGACCAGCTGCTCGGCATGGCGTCGCAAAGTAAAGCCGTTGCCAATCTGCGGCCCGAGGATCAGGGGCCGAGCCCCGAGGTCGAGATCGACATTGATCGTGTGCAGGCGCGCGCGCTCGGCCTCTCGCTGAGCGATGTGAACGCGGCGCTCTCGATCACCTTCGGCTCGGCCTACGCCAACGACTTCAACCGCGATGGCCGCGTGCTGCAAGTCCTCGTACAGGCAGACGCGCCCTATCGCATGACGCCCGAAGACGTGCTCGCGCTGCGCATTCCCAATGCGGAAGGCGAACTGGTGCCCTTCAGCGCATTCGCCAAAGCGGACTGGTCGGCCTCGCCCGCCAGCCTGTCTCGCTACAACGGCTATCCCGCCATGACCCTGTCGGGGATGGCGGCACCGGGCAAATCCTCGGGTGCCGCGCTTACGGCGATGGAGGAGATGGCATCCCAGTTGCCGCCGGGCATCGGCTACGAATGGACCGGCATTTCCTACGAGGAAAAGCAGGCCGGTGGACAGATCGGGCTGCTGCTCGGCCTGTCGGTAGTGGTCGTGTTCCTGGTGCTGGCTGCGCTGTATGAAAGCTGGGCCGTGCCGCTGGCGGTGCTGCTGATCGTCCCGATGGGCGTGCTGGGCGCGGTGCTGTTCTCGATGCTGCGCGGATTGTCGGCGGACGTCTATTTCAACGTCGGGCTCATCACCATTATCGGCCTTGCCGCCAAGAACGCCATCCTGATCGTCGAATTCGCGATCGAGGAAGAGGAACGTGGCCTCAGGCGGATCGACGCCGTGAAAGCCGCTGCCAAACTGCGACTGCGGCCGATCATCATGACCTCGCTCGCCTTCACCATGGGCATGGTGCCGCTGGTGCTGGCAAGCGGCGCGGGTGCCGCCAGCCGCATCGCGGTCGGCACCGGGGTGATGGGCGGGATGATCGCCGCGACCGTGCTCGGCATTTTCCTGATCCCGATGCTCTACCTGCTGGTGCGGCGGAACATCAGCCGCAAGCAGCCGCAGGCCGCCGGGCATATCGAAGAGGCCGACACCCAGCCACCTGCATCCACCAGCGAAGGGGAGCCCGCGCGATGAACCGTCCCGTCAGAACCCTGATCGCGCTTGCGCTGTCTTCGACCGTGCTGGCCGGGTGCGCGAGCATGGCGCCCGAGCACACCCGCCCGCCAGCGGCGACCGCGCCCGTGTTCGATCCCGAATACCGGCCCGATGGCGAAGTGGTTGCCTCGCAGCTGTCCTATCGCGACTGGTTCACCGACCCGCGTCTGGTCCAGCTGATCGGCACCGCGCTGGAGAACAATCGCGATCTGCTCGCCGCGACCGCGCGGATCGAGCAGGCCCGCGCGCGCTATCGGATTCAGGACAGTCGCCGTCTGCCGAGCGTGGTCGCCAATGCCAGCGCAACGCGTTCGCGCCAGCCGGTGGGCGTCAATTCGGCGGTGGGCGCGGGCGCACCGGCCACGATCACCGCAAACCGGTTCGAAGTCGGGGTCGGCGTCAGCGCGTTCGAGCTCGACTTCTGGGGGCGCATCGCCAGCCAGAACGAACAGGCGCGCGCGCAATACCTCTCCACCGTGGCGGCGCAGCGCGCGTTCTACCTCTCGCTGATCGCCGATACCGCGACGACCTATTTCGAGATCGTCGAGACGCAGGAGCAGATCGCGCTGGCCGAGGCGACGGCGCAGAGCCGCCGCGAAGGCTTGCGGATCGCCAAGCTCCGGCTCGATGCCGGGGTGACGTCGGCGCTGCCCTTTCGCCAAGCGGAAACGCTGCTGACGCAGGCCGAGCAGCAATTGTCGAGCGAGAAGCTGTCGCTCGCCAAGCTGAACAACCAACTTGCCGTGCTGGTCGGCGGCACCACGCCCGATGGCCTGCGCGACGGGCTGACGCTGGCGGCGCAGGGTAGCGAGCAGCGTCTTGCAGCAGGCCTGCCCTCCGACCTGCTGCTGGTGCGGCCCGATATCATCGCCGCAGAGGAACAGCTGCGCGCGGCGCGCGCCAATATCGGCGCGGCGCGGGCGGCGTTCTTCCCGACGATCTCGCTCACCGGCAATGCGGGCTTTTCCTCCAACAGCCTCGACGGGCTGTTTTCGTCCGACGGGTTCGGCTGGAGCTTCGGTCCCTCGATCTCGCTGCCGATCTTCGACTGGGGTGGCCGCGAGGCCGATCTCGATCTCGCCAAGGCATTGGAGGTGGAGCAGGTCGCGAATTACGACAAGACCGTGCAGACCGCCTTCCGCGAAGTGTCCGATGCGCTCGCCGGGCGGCGTTACCTCGCAGAGCAGGTGGAAACGCTGGAGCGCGCGGTCGAATCGCAGGAGAATATCGCCCGTCTCGCCCGCCTGCGCTATCGCGAGGGCGTGGCCGACTATCTCGAAGTGCTCGACGCCGAACGCAATCTGTTCAGCGCCCGCCAGCAGCTTCTCGCGACCCAGCGCGCCTCGCTGCAGAACCGCGCGACGCTGTTCGTTGCGCTGGGTGGAGGGTTCGACCCGGCCTCCTAGGCATCGGTGGCACCGACTTGCGCAGCGTCCGGCAATCGTCGGACGCTGCGCAAAGACGCGAGGCTTTTCCACGCTGGCGCCTCTCACAAGTTGCTAATGCGATTGACTCGCAGAAGCAACTTCCCTAGCCCGCCCTCGAAAGAGGGAGCTTCAATGAGACACACTGTTCTGCTCGCTTCGGCGAGCTTGCTGGCATTCGTGCCGTCCGTCACTCACGCGCAGGAGGCTGGCGACCCCGTTCGATCCGGAGAGAAAGACGGGGCAGCGGCGGCGACCACGATCATCGTCAATGGCGAGAAGATCGACCGCACGCTGCAGGAAACCGTCGCCAGCGTATCGGTCACCACGGCGGAGCAGATCGAAGAGCAGAACATCCAGACGCTACAGGAGATCTACAACCGCACGGCCAACGTGTCGGAGACCTATGGCTCCTACGGTTTCACCATTCGCGGAATGAGCAATCGCGGCGTCAGCGCAGGCGGCAGCGGGGCTCTTGCGACGGTCTATATCGACGGCGCGCCGATGCCCACCACGGTGCTTCACGCCGCGCCGACCGACACCTGGGACGTGCAACAGGTGGAAATCTTCCGCGGGCCGCAATCGACGTTGCAGGGCCTCAACGCGCTCGCCGGCTCGGTTCATGTCCGCACCCGCGACCCGCAGTTCTACTGGGATGGCCGGGCGCAGGTTCGCGCGACACTGGAAGAGGAATATCAGGTCTCGGCAGCCGCTGGCGGGCCGATCATCGACGACCAGCTCGCCTTCCGCGTCAGCGCCGATTACCGCGACGAACGGGGCCTGATCTACAACCCCACCCGCGACACGTATGAAGATGGTCTCAGCGCCCTCAACCTGCGCGGCAAGCTGCGGTGGGAGCCCGAGGCGCTGCCCGGCTTCGAGGCACGGCTGGGCTTCACGCACTACGAGCGCGGCGGCGGCTACTACTATATCTACGCCGATCTGGCCGAGCCCGATTTCTACGACAACCGGCTCAACCGCTCCAACGTCGAAAACTCCATCGACGCGAATGTCGACATCGCCAGCGCGGAGCTGAGCTACGAGATCGATCCGGCGCTGTCAGTGACGAGCGTAACCTCGTGGAACAAGGTTGCCGAAGACGGCAAGTATGACGGTGACGGCACCGCTGCGGACGAAGCATTCGGCCTGCAGGACCGGGACTACGAGACCTTCACGCAGGAGCTTCGGCTCGCATACGAAGGCGACTGGCTCAGCGGCCTGCTAGGGGTCTTCTATTATAACCGCGATCAGGTGATCCGGACCGACAGCCGCACGCTGGTGCCGCTGCCGACGCAGACTGCGGTGGGTCTGCTGATGCAGGGCGGGCTCGATCAGGCGACTGCGCAGATGGCGGTCGACCTCTACGCGCAGGCCGTCCCCAACATCGTGGTCGACTATTCCAGCTTCTCGCCCAACAACGTGCAGACCATGGCCGTGTTCGGCGATGCGACGATCGACCTGACCGATCGCCTCTCCCTCATCGCGGGTTTCCGCTACGATCATGAGGAACACCGGATCGAGGTGCAGCAGACCACCGCGTTTGCGGGCACCTATCCCAACCCGGCGGATTACGGTCCGCTTGCTCCGGCGATCGCGGGGCTCAATGCCGGGGTTCAGGGGCTGGTCGATCAGGCAGGCAGTTCGACGCCCGAGACGACGCGCGATTTCGATGCCTTCCTGCCGAAATTCGGGCTCGACTATCAATGGTCGCCGCAGCTCAGTACCGCCGTCACCGTTCAGCGCGGCTATCGTTCGGGCGGGACGAGCAGCAACACGGCGCGCTCTCTCGAAGTGCCTTACGATCCGGAGTTCACCTGGAACTACGAATTCTCGCTCCGCTCCGAGCCCATGCCCGGCGTGCGGCTGAACGCAAACGCGTTCTACATCGACTGGACCGACCAGCAGGTGAACGTCAATTTCGGCCTCAACACGTATGACAGCAACACGGTCAACGCAGGCAAATCGCACCTCTACGGCTTCGAGGTGGAATTCGCCCACAGGCTGAATTCGAGCTTCGACTGGTACGCGTCGGTGGGCCACGTGAAGACCCAATTCGACGAATTCACGGTCGATGAAGGCAATGTCACCACCGATCTTGCCGGGAGCGCGTTTGCCTATGCGCCCGAATGGACGCTGGCGGCGGGTGCCAACTTCCACAGCGGAAACCTGCTGGGCAATATCAACGCCAGCTATCGCAGCGCGGTGTACTCGACCACCGGCGTGGATCAGGTTCAGGCGCGCATCGCCCCGCGCACGCTGGTGAATGCCAAGCTCGGCTACGATCTGGGCAACGCGATGGTCTACGTCTTCGCCAACAACCTGTTTGACGAACAATACATCCAGTATCTGAATTCGTTCTATAATCAGGCGGTTCTGGGCGACCCGCGCATCGTTGGCATCGGTCTGGAAGCCGGCTTTTGAACGAAGCAGCCATCTGTGCAGCAATGGCCGCGCTTGCGGTCGGCGGCGGTCTGGCGCTGCGCCGTTCGTGGCGCGCACGTGGTCGGGAAGGTCGCGGCTGGAAGGCCGGGGGCTGGCTGCTGCTGGTAGCCGCCTGCCTGCTGGGCGCAGCCACGCTGGGCACGGCGCGCGGGCTGTTCACCGGGCTGACCATCGCGTCGGTCGCCGTGCTCGGCGTGGTCGCCAGCGGAATGGTGGTGCGTGAGCCAAGGCGCGCGGGACGCAACAAGAGCCTCTCGCCCGAACCGCTCGAACGCAAGCCGAGCTGGTGGCGCAGCACGTTGCGATGGCTGCTCGCAGGGCCGATCGGAATGATCGCGGCAATGGCGGTGGGCATCTTCTGGTCGGTGTGGACCGGCGGGGCCGAGCAGACCCGGCTGGTGATCGGCGGAATGCTGGTCCCCGTCGTCTGGGGCGCAGCGATGGCGTGGACACTCGCCGACAACCGCATCCTGCGCGCGACCGCCGTGCTGGCAGGCGTGGCAGTGGTGGGCTTCGGCCTCTCGATCCTGAAGGGTTTCGGATGAACGATCAGACATTGGCAAAGCCCGGGCGCAAGCCGCTGATGGCCCGCATTCCGGCCGGGTTCGTGCAGGCTGTGCTCAAGGGCCACAGCGCGCTCGGCATCGCCTTCGCCGCGGCGATCTACATCGTGTGCCTGTCGGGCACGCTGGCGGTGTTCGTCCACGAATTCACGGCGTGGGAGAACCCGGGGGTCGCGCATGTCTCGCGCGCCTCTCCCGATACGGTGCAGCGCGCGCTCGAGAACGCGGTCGCGCAGTCGCCGGGCGAGGTACACCATGTCCGCCTCGCGATGCCGACCGCGGATCAGCCCTTCCTGACGCTCGACGTCGATGCGGAGAGCGGGCGCACATGGTGGGTCGCCGATGCCGAGGGTGAGGTGGTGCCGCTCCGCCGTGCGTGGAGCGATTTCCTCACGCGGCTGCACATCTTCCTGCACCTGCCCGCCGCATGGGGCATCTTCATCGTCGGCATGACCGGCGTGGCGCTGCTCTCCTCGCTCATCTCCGGGCTGTGCGCGCATCCGCGCATCTTCCGTGACGCCTTCCACCTGCGGGTTGGCGGATCGCAGCGCTTGCAGGAGGCTGACCTGCACAACCGGATCGGCGTGTGGGCGCTGCCGTTCCATCTGGTGGTCTCGCTGACCGGCGCGTTCCTGGGGCTGACGACGATCATCGTCGGCGTGCTCGGGATGGCGATGTTCGACGGCGATACCGGGCGGATTTACGCGCTGTTCGCGCCGCCCGAACCGCCCGAGAACGTTGCGCAAGCCCCCGTGCTCGACCTGAGGCCGATGCTCGCGCGCCTGCCCGACGAGGGCGCGCTGGAGCGCGTCACCATCGAGCATCCCACCGAAAGCGGTGCCGCAGCCGTCTTCGATCTCTTCGACGAGCGAGCGCTCGCCGGGATGAGCAGCATCGGGATCACCCGCACGGGCGAGGTCTATTACGAGAAGGATATTCCCAGCGCATCGCTCGGCGAGCGGGTGTTCGGCGCGCTTGCGCCGCTGCATTTCGGCTGGTTCGGCGGCGGTATCGTGAAGATTGCCTACGGATTGCTCGGCCTCGGCCTGACCTATCTCGCGGTGGGAGGGGTCAAGATCTGGCTCGTGCGCCGCCGCGACAAGGGGCGCCCTGCCCCCGGTTGGGAACGGGTGTGGGCCGCTATCGTGTGGGGCCAGCCGGTGGCGCTCGCCGCAGCGGCGCTGTGTGCCATCCTGTGGCCCATGTGGCCCTACGCCGCGCTGATACCCGTGTGGGGAGCGGTCAGTCTCGCCATGCTCGCCGCAGCTGCCGCGATCCCGGCGCGCAGCCTCGCCCTGTTCGGCAAAGCCGCGACCGGCGTGCTGCTGGTGGTTCTCGGCCTCATTCACGCGGCGTTTGTCGCGCAATTCTCCGCCGCCCCGCTCATCTGGGCGATCGACACGCTGCTTGTGGCCGCAGGGGCTGCGTTCCTGGTCTGTCTCTTCAGGAGAGCGGGGCGTGTTGCGGGCGCGGTGCCGAACCAGGGCGGTTGAAGCAATATCGGTAGAATTCGCGAGCTAACCACAAAAGGACCGCCACGTCTCGACCGTGCGGGGCTACTGCCGGAAACGCCAAGGTGCTAACCGCGTTGGCCAAACCGGGAGCCGATCGGGTTAGCCACGCAATGTTTGATTCTCTGCCGTACCCAGCCGCTTGCGAGGGCCGATGATCGATATCGGCATGGCCATCGACGGCACCCTCGCCTGGATCTGGGCGAACATACTGGCGATCATCGGCTGGATCATCGCCATGATCGCCTTCGTGGTCGTGCCGTTTCGCCGCCCCCCGGCAGAGGCACGCAACTGGCTGCTGATCTTCTTCGCGCTGCCGTGGGTGGCCCTGCCGATCTACTGGATGATCGGGCGGCCGCAATATGCGAAGCTCCGCCAGCGGCGCGTCGCGGAATTGCCGAGCATTCTCGACCGGATCGTGCAGCGGACAGGGCTCTATCGGGCGGAATTCTCGCCCACGCTGTGCGAAGACAACCTTTCGCTGGCGAACCTGGCGCACGGCCTCGGCCAGTTCCCGGCAGTCGCGGGCAACCGGATCGAGACGCTCGGCGATTATCACGGCACGATCGACCGGATCATCGGCGATATCGATGGCGCGCAGCAGCACGTGAACATCGAGTTCTACATCTTCAAGAACGACCGCGTCGGCGAACGTCTGATGGCGGCGCTCGAACGTGCGAGGGCGCGCGGTGTGACCTGCCGCGTGCTGCTCGACGCGCTCGGTTCCTACGGTTCGGTCGCGTCGATCAAGCGGCGGCTGGAGGCGGCGGATATTGAGGTGCACGACATCCTGCCGCTGCGTCGGCGCCTGTCCAGCTCGCGCGTGGACCTGCGCAATCACCGCAAGATCGTGGTGGTGGATGGCTGCATCGGCTATACCGGATCGCAGAACATGTGGGAGCCTTCCGAGCACGGGCGCAAGGCGAACCGCGAACTGATGGTCCGCGTGACCGGGCCGATCGTCGCTCAACTGCAGGCGGTGTTCGTGTGCGACTGGTACCTCGAAACGCTCGAGGAACTGGTCGAAGACACGATGTTCCCGAAGCCGGAGCCGGGCACCGGCCTGGCCGCGCAGATGATCGCCACCGGGCCCGACAATCCGGTGGGCGGGTTCGACCTGATCATCACGCAGGCGATGCACAACGCGGACGAAGAGATCGTGATCGTCACCCCCTATTTCATCCCCACCGACGCGCTGTTGACGGCCATAAGGGGTGCGGTGCTGCGCGGCGTGCTGGTTCGCCTGATCACGGGGGCGAAATGCGACCAGCATCTCGCCGGGCTCGCGCAGCGCAGCTATTATCAGGAACTGCTCTCGGTCGGCGCGCAGATATACCTGTTCGGCCCCGAATTCCTGCACGCCAAGCACTGCCGCGTGGATCACGAGGTATCGATCCTGGGGTCGAGCAACATGGATTTCCGCTCTTTCGAACTCAATGCCGAGATCGATCTGCTATGTTACGATGCCGCGCTGGCCGAGGATCTGCAGCTCATCGAAAATCGCTATCTCGAACAATCGACCCCGCTCTCCTACGCCGAATGGAAGCAGCGCCCGTTGAGGAAGAAAGTGCTGGAGAACACCGCACGCATGATGAGCGAGCTGATCTGAACCGATGAATACCGCCGCCTCCGATACCACCTTCAAGCTGGTCAGCTACAACATCCACAAGGCGGTCGGCCTCGATCGGCGGCGCGATCCGCTGCGCATCCTGCGCGTGCTGGCGGAGGTCGATGCGGATATCGTGATCCTGCAAGAGGCTGACCGGCGTTTCGGAGAGCGCGAGCGCACGCTGCCCGATATCCTCGTCGAACAGCATACCGATTACGTGCCGGTGCCGTTCGATGTGCAGCAGGATTCGATGGGCTGGCACGGCAATACGATCATGGTCCGGCGCGATATCACTATTCTCGAACATGACATTCTCCATATCCCCTATCTGGAACCGCGCGGCGTGGTCACCGCGACGCTCCGGCTACCCGCAGGGCTCGAACTGAGCGTGTTCGGGATGCATCTGGACCTGTCGGGCCTGTGGCGCGTGCGACAAGCGCGCGCGATCGCCGAACTGGCGCGCGCGGCGCAGAAGCAGCGCCCCACGCTGCTGGCGGGCGACCTCAACGAATGGCGCCCCAAGGGCGGCTGCCTCAAGGAATTCGCGCGCCACTTCACGCTGCTCGATTGCGGGCGCAGCTTCCACAGCCAGCGCCCGCTCGGGCGGCTCGACCGGATCATGCACGGGCCGCCGATCGAGACCCTCGGGCACGGCGTGCACCATAGCCCGCTCGCCTCGCGCGCGTCGGACCACTTGCCCGTGTGGGCCGCGTTCCGCCTGCCCGCCTGACGGGCCAGCGCCCCGCCCCCTGGCAGAGCCCCAAGCGGTTCGAGGTTGCGTAGACCCAGCGCAAAGCTGCGGTCCGCGCTGGGTGGCCGGTTTTCGTCGTACAGGATGGTCAACTGGAGCTCGCCCTCGGCAGCGAAGCGCACGAAGCGCGCAGGGGCGGGTTGCCCCGAGCGCGAAAACGGTGGACTAGATCGCCATGCGTCTACGCCATATCGAAGTCTTCTACGCGGTTTACACCAATGGCTCCGTGACCGGAGCGGCGCACGAGCTGAACGTGTCGCAGCCATCGGTCAGCAAGGTGCTGCGCCATGCGGAGGACCAGCTGGGCTACCCACTGTTCCAGCGGCGCAAGGGCCGGCTCGAGCCGACCGAGGCCGCGCACGAGCTGTTCGGCGAGGTCGACGGGGTCTACCGGCAGGTGCGCGCACTCAGGCGCACGGCCAAGAATATCGGCTCGCGGCGCGGCGGGCATATCCGGCTCGGCATTCTCCCCTCGCTCGGCTTCGGCGTGATCCCCGAAGCCATTGCAGAACTGCACGCCCGCCATCCGGACGTCAGCTTCGAACTCGACACGCTGCACACGCGCGACTTTGCGCCCTCGCTGATCGAGCGAGAATGCGATGTGGCGATCGGCTACGGGACCGGCGCGAGGGCACGGCTCGGCCTGCGCCAGATCGGCCAGATCGAATTGCTGCTCGCAGCGCGCAAGGACCAGTTCGTCCCGCAGGATGGCGTAGTGGACATAGAGGAGCTGGCCGATCGCGACTTCATCGGCCTGCGCGACAGCGGCCCCTCGGGCGCGGTGCTGGTCGACGAGCTCGACCGGCTCGGCATCGTCCCGCGCGAAGTGGTGGTGGCGCGCACCTACTACGTCGCCCTCGCGCTGGCGCAGCGAGGCGTGGGCCTGACCGTGGTCGACGAGTTCACCGCGCGCAACATGCCCGACGGTGATGTCGGCTTCTACAGCTTTCGCCGCCCGATCGTCGCGCCGGTTTCCGCCTACTTCCTCGATGAACGGGCCGACGATCCCCTGATTCTGGAGTTTCTCGCGACGGTCGAGAAGGTGCTTTCGTCGCCCGATCCGGCGCAGGCATAACTTCAGGCTATATCGCTGCGAACTGTTTGACCTGCAGCTTCCTTGCGCCGCGGGAACCCGGAGTGTCACACAAGTGTCGCGAACCGCCTGTTCGCCGACACGATTCCATATCCGGGGGGATACACAGATATGATCCGCTACCGTCACGCAGCGCGCGCCCTTTTCCTTGCTGGCACCGCGTGCATCATCACGCCCGCCCTTGCCCAGCCGGCAGCCATCGCCGTTCCCGAGCCCGAAGAGGCCGAGGAAGAGGCACCCGCCGAACCGGTGGGCGAAGTCGAGATCGTCGTGGTCGGCTCGCAGATCCGCGGCTCGAAGATCACCGAGACCCTGCCCGTCACCGTGCTGGAAGCGGACGACATCGACGCCATCTCGGCCTCGTCGGGCGACGATCTGTTCCGCGCCATCCCCCAGGCCGGCGACGTCGGCTTCAACGAGCAGCGGACCACCGGCGGCATCAACGATGCACGCGGCGATGTCGCTTCGATCAACCTGCGCTCGCTCGGCACGGGCAACACGCTGGTCCTGCTGAACGGCCGGCGGATGGTGCTGCATCCCGGGTACCAGACCGAAAACCTCGTCCCCGTGACCTCGGTCAATGCCAATGCCATCCCGGTCAGCGGGGTCAGGCGGCTCGAGATTCTGCGCGACGGCGCGGCCGCGATCTACGGGACGGACGCCGTCGGGGGCGTGGTCAACACCGTGCTGCGCACGAAGTTCGACGGGGTCACCGCCGAAGTGCAGTATGGCGGTTCCGAAGGCACCCATCTGCGCGAACTGGAAGGCAACCTCGCGCTGGGTCGCACCTTCAACCAGGGCCGGACCAACATCTCGCTGTTCGTCGACTATCTCGACCGGCAGGGCATGCCCGCGTCGGACCGCCCCTATGCGGCCAACTACGATACCCGTCCGCTGGTGGCGGGCACCCCGTTCGAAGGCGATACCGACTTCGACAACCGATCGACCAACTCGCCGTGGGGCGAATTCCAGCTTTACAACTACACCCCGACGGTGCGCCAGAACGGCAACGCGATCACCTCTTCGGGCGATTACTGGCACATCCAGCCCGACACGATCGCGGGCTGCGTCGCCGACCTGGGCAACGGCCTGTGCGCGGACAACAGCACGCAGAATTCGGTCGATGACGAGGACCGGCTCTATCGCTACAACTCGGCCTACGACCGCTGGATCACCGGTGACACCGAACGGTTCAACTCGTTCCTCTTCGCCAATCACGAATTCGACAGCGGCCTGCAGTTCTTCGGCGAGGCCGGGCTCTACGTCTCCAACTACACGACCTATCGTGAAGCGGACGCGCCGCTCAATGCGGTCGACATCATCGTCCCGGCGAACAACTACTGGAACCCGTTCGGCCCGGTCAAATTCTCCGACGGGAGCGACAATCCCAACCGCCTGCCCGGCCTGAACATCCCCGACGAAGGGGTGGCGATGATCCTCAACGATTATCGCTTCGTCGATGCCGGGCCAGAGGTCATCAACGTCAAGAACACCGAGTATCGCCTGCTCGCCGGTCTGCGCGGCAACGTGGTCGGGTGGGACTGGGAATCGGCGCTCGTCTGGTCCGAGGCGACCACCGAGGATCGCTCCAACAGGATCAGCAACACGCTGCTCCAGCAGTCGCTCGCGCTCGAAACGCCGATGGCCTACAACGTCTTCAACGGCGGCAACCTGGCCGATTTCTCGAACGGCGACGGCACCCCCAACGATCCGGCGATCATCGACGCGATCACCGTCGATGCCTATCGCAAGAACAAGACCCAGCTGGGCATGTGGGATCTGCGCGTCTCGCGCCCCGACCTGCTGACGCTGCCCGGCGGCGACGTGGGCGTCGCCTTCGGTGCGGAGTACCGGTACGAGGCTTTCGCCGACGATCGCGACGACCGTCTCGATGGTACGATCACCTTTACCAACCCGGTTTCGGGTGCATTCTCGCAAAGCGACCTGCTCGGTTCGAGCCCGACGCCCGACTCCTCGGGCGATCGCGATGTCGCATCGGCCTACCTCGAATTCGCCATTCCCGTGATCAGTCCCTCGATGGAAATTCCGCTGATCCAGGCGTTCGACATCCAGGCAGCAGCCCGTTTCGAAAGCTATTCGGACGTCGGCGAAATCCTCAAGCCCAAGGTCGCGGCGGCGTGGACGGTGTTCGACTGGCTCAAGTTCCGTGGTTCCTACTCTGAAGGGTTCCGCGCGCCGAACCTGGTCCAGATCAACGAAAACGGCCTGCAACGCAGCAATGGGCGGCTCGACTATATCCGCTGCGAGGCGGACCTGCGGGCCAACCGGATCGCCAATCTCGATGAATGCGGCCGTTCGCAGTCGGTCATCAGCGACCGCGCGGGCAGCGACAAGCTGACCCCCGAAACCAACAACACCTACTCGCTCGGCGTCGTGTTGCAGCCGCGCATCCCTTCGCGCTTCGGCCGGATCATCGCCACCATCGACTACTGGCGGATCGACCAGAAGGATGTTGTCGGCATCTTCGGCGACGATAACCAGATCGCGCTCGACTACCTGCTGCGCGTGCGCGGATCGTCGAACCCGGCGGTCGTGCGCGATGCACCCACGCAGGACGATATCGACGATTTCGCCGGCACCGGCCTCGATCCCGTGGGTGAAATTCTCAGCGTGAGCGACCGTTACCTCAATCTCCTCCCGCGGCAGATCGAGGGGATCGACTTCACCTTCATCTACGATATCGACGACACCGCGCTGGGCGATTTCCGCCTCAACCTGAACGCGGCGCACCTGATCCGCTTCGACCAGGAGCCCTCGCCCGAAGCGCAGGAAATCATCGCCGCACAGGATGCGGGCGAAATCTTCCAGGACTTCGTGGTCGACGGTGCCGAGGGTCTGCTGCGGCAGGACGGCAATCCGCGCTGGCGCCTGTCGGGATCGCTGACCTGGCGTTCGGGCAACTGGGGTGCAGGCGTGTTCACCCGCTACGTCAGCTCGGTGCTCGATACCGGCGCGACGCTAGGCGACGGGACGCAGTGGGTGGTCGACGACTGGGCCTATGCCAACCTCTACGCCCAGTACACCTTCGACAAGGGCGCGCTCGACAACACGCGCATCCGGCTCGGCGTGCGCAACGTCACCAACGAGGACCCGCCGCTGGCCGACAGCAGCTTCGGCTACCTCGGCTCGCTGCATTCGAGCCGCGGGCGTTACTGGTACGCCTCGATCCGCAGCCGGTTCTGATCGAAGGCCCATGTCAAGGCAGGTCATGATACTGGCCACGGCGGCCTCGGCGCTGGTCCTTGCCAGCGCCGGAGCCGCCGCCGGCCCCCTGCCGGCCACCCCCATGCCGGCCACCCCCATGCAGGCCGATCTGCTGATCGAAGGCGGCGAGGTGTACGATGGCAGCGGCGAACCCGCGCAGACACTCGACGTCGCGATAGAAGGCGACCGGATCGTCTATGTCGGCCCGCACCGCGATGGAGCGGTGCAGGCAGAGCGGGTGATCGACGCGACGGGCATGATCGTCTCCCCCGGCTTCATCGACCCGCACACCCATGCCGATGCCGACCTGCAATCGGGCGATATCCGGCGCAGGGCCAATCCGGCCTATCTCTACCAGGGCGTAACCACGGTGGTCATCGGCAGCGACGGCGGCGGGAGCGCTGCGGTCGCGCAGACCGCAGCCGCGCTCGAAGCGGGCGGAATCGGCACAAATGTCGGCCTGCTGGTCGGCTTCGGCGCTGTCCGCAGCGCCGTGGTGGGGCAGGACGACCGCGCCCCCACCGACAGCGAGCTTTCGGCAATGAAGGCGCAGGTCGCCTCGGGCATATGCGAGGGCGGGCTCGGCTTCTCGACCGGCCTGCACTACACCCCGCAGGCCTTCGCGACGACCGCCGAGGTCGCCAGCCTCGCCACCGAGGCGGGCACGCGCGGCGCGATCTACGACAGCCACCTGCGCGACGAGAGCAATTATTCGATCGGGCTGCTGGCGGCGGTTGCCGAAGCGCTCGAGATTGGCCGCGTTTCGGGCAGCCCGGTGCACATCGCACATATCAAGGCGCTCGGCCCCGACGTCTGGGGCAAGAGCGCCGATGTCATCGCGATGATCGAGCAGGCGCGCGAGTCAGGCCAAGTGGTCACCGCCGACCAGTATCCCTGGGCAGCTTCGGGCACGCGGATCAGCAACGCCCTCGTCCCGCGCTGGGCGCTCGATGGCGGGATGGCTCGCCTGCGCGAACGGCTGGCGGACCCCGAGATAGTGTCCGGCCTGCGCGACGAGATGCGCGAGAACCTGCGCAGGCGCGGCGGCGCGAGCAGCCTGCTGCTGACGCGCGGTTTCGACGAGGCTGCGCAATGGGACGGCATGACGCTTGCCCAGGTTGCCGAGGCGACCGGCAAGGATCCGGTCGAAGCCGCCATCGCGATCCTCGAAAACAGCGACGCGCGGGTCGCCTCGTTCAACATGAATCAGGACGATATCGACGCTTTCGCGGTACAACCCTGGGTGATGACCGGCTCCGACGGCAGCACCGGGCATCCGCGCAAGTTCGGGACCTTTCCCAAGGCTTACCGCGATCTGGTCGCCTCGGGGCAGATGAGCACTGCGGCCTTCGTGCGCCGCAGCACCGGGGCGGTGGCCGACGCGCTCGACCTGAAGGCTCGCGGCTATCTGCGCGCCGGAGCCTTCGCCGATATTGCAGTGATCGACCCCGCGGTCTTCGCGCCGCGCGCGACCTACCAAGACCCGGAAGCGCTTGCTACCGGGGTGCGCTACCTGTTCGTCAACGGCGTTGGCGCAATCGATGATGGTCATGCGACCGGCGCTCTGCCGGGCCGCGCCCTGCTCCGCCATCCCCCTGAAGGAACATGCCCATGATGCGAAGCCTCGCCCGCCGATGGTTCGGCATCGTCCTGTGGAAGCGCATTCTGGCCGCGCTCGTGCTAGGCGCGATCGCCGGGTTCTTCCTCGGCGACGCGAGCGAGCAGATCAAGTGGATCGGCGACCTGTTCATCCGCATGATCAAGATGCTGATCGTGCCGCTGGTGTTCGTGACGCTGGTGTCGGGCGTCACAGCGATGAAGGACCCCAAGCGCCTCGGCTCGATCGGCGGCAAGGCGATCGCGCTCTATCTGGGCACCACCTTCTGCGCGATCGTGATCGGCATCGTGCTGGCGCTGATCCTGCAGCCGGGCGTGGGCATCGATCTCAGTGGCGCGGAAGCGACGACACTCGACAGCGCCGGCTCGCTGACCGACCGGCTGATGGGGATCGTGCCCGAAAACCCCTTCACCGCCTTTGCCGAGGGCAACGTGCTTGCGGTGATCTTCTTCGCGATCCTCGTCGGCGCGGGCCTGATCATGGCGGCGGAGCGCGGCCAGCCGCTGGTCGCGGTGTTCGATGCCGGGTCGGAAACGATGCTGAAGGTCACCGCGATCGTGATGGAGTTCGCGCCCTTCGGCGTCTTCGCGCTGGTCGCCTGGGTCATGGGCACGGTCGGCCCGGCGACGTTCCTCAACGTCTTCCTGCTCGCCATCGGGGTGTACCTGGGCTGCTTCCTGCACATTCTCATCGTGCATGGCGGGATCATAAAGCTGTTCGCCCGCCTGCCGGTGATGCCGTTCTATCGCGGCGTGCGCGAGCCGCAGCTGGTCGCCTATTCGACCTCCTCCAGCTCCGCGACGCTGCCCGCCAGCCTTTCGGCGGCCGAGCACAATCTCGGCATTTCACCGCCGGTCGCATCGTCGGTGCTGCCGCTGGGCGCGACCGTCAACATGGACGGCACGGCGCTCTACGTCGCGCTGATCTCGATCTTTGCCGCGCAGGCTTTCGGCGTGCCGCTGGATTTCTTCGACTACGCCCTCATCGGCTTCACCACCACGCTGGTCTCCATCGGCACGGCATCGGTGCCTTCGGCATCGCTGTTCCTGATGGCTGCGGTGCTCGACGTGATCGGGATGACCAGCGCGCAGACTGCAATCGTGGTCGGCTTCATCCTGCCCTTCGACCGCATCCTCGACATGATGCGCACCGTCGCCAACGTGACCGGCGATCTGGCGGTCGCGACTGTGGTGTCGGTCTGGGAAAAGGACCTCGACCCCGAAATCTACCACGCCTTGCCAACCGAATAGGAGACGTGCCCCATGCAACCGTTTCATCTCGCTTTCCCGACCACGGACCTTGCGGCAACCCGCGCCTTCATGGTCGACACGATCGGTGCCGGTGTCGGCCGCGAAGCGACCAAGTGGGTCGATTTCGATCTCTTCGGCCATCAGGTCACCGCTCATCTTGTCGCCAGCAACGACGATCCGGCGACCAATCCGGTCGACGGCCATTCGGTCCCGTCATTCCATTTCGGCGTCGTGCTCGCCTGGGACGAGTGGGAAGCGCTGGCCGATCGGCTGCGCGAACGGGCGGTCGAGTTCGTGATCGAACCCTACGTGCGCTTCGCCGGCCAGACCGGCGAGCAGGGCACGTTTTTCGTGCGCGAACCGGCGGGTACCGCGCTCGAATTCAAGACGTTCCGCGACATGGAACAGCTGTTCGCAGCCTAGTTCGGGAGTAGACAGATGAAGACGATCCTCGCCGCCTTTACGGCGCTGACCCTGTGCGTTTCGCCGATGGCCTACGCGCCCTTGGCCGCGCAGCCGGAGCTGCTCGATTACGCGACCATCCACCACCCCGTCGTCGACGACGAGGCGATGGTCGTCAGCCAGAACGAGCTTGCCAGCCGGATCGGCGCGAGAATCATGCTGCAGGGCGGCAACGCGGTCGACGCCGCCGTGGCGACTGCATTCGCCCTGTCGGTCACCCTGCCCCGCGCGGGCAATCTTGGCGGTGGCGGCTTCATGCTCGTCTACCTCGCGGACGAGAAGCGCACCGTGGCGATCGACTATCGCACCGCCGCCCCCGCCGGGGCGGAGGCGCGCCTGTTCCTCGACCGCAAGGGCAAGCGCGAAGACAATGCCGACCGCGGCTACATGGCCTCGGGCGTGCCGGGCACGGTCGCCGGGCTCAAGCTGGCGCATGAACGGTGGGGTTCGCTGCCATGGGCGGAGGTGGTTCGCCCCGCCGCCGATCTGGCGCGCGACGGTATCGTGGTCACCCGCGACCTCTCCGAAGCCTTGCGCTGGGGGCGCAAGCGGCTGAGCAATTCGGACGCCGCCATCTCCACCTTCTTCAAGCCCGACGGCACGCCGTATATGTACGGCGACCGGCTCAAGCAGCCCGAACTCGCCTGGACGCTGGACCGGATTGCGAACGTCGGCGCGGCGGACTTCTACAATGGCGAAATCGCCGACCGGATCGTCGCCGACATGGAGGCGCATGACGGGCTGATCTCGAAGGCCGATCTGCAATCCTACGAAGCCAAGATCCGCGAGCCGATCTCCACCACCTATCGCGGGTTGCAGGTGGTGACGATGCCACCAGCGAGTTCCGGCGGAGTCGCGCTGCTCGAGATGCTGAACATGCTAGAGCGGTTCAACCTCAGGGAAATGGGCCACAACAGCGCCTCGACGGTGCACATCATGTCGGAGGCTATGAAGCTCGCCTATGCCGACCGGCGCATGTCGATGGGCGACCCCGACTTCGTCACCAACCCGGTCGATGTGCTGATTTCAAAGGCCTATGCGCAGGAACGCGCAAAGCTGATCTCGCGCGAGCGCAGCACGCCGCCCGAGGCGATCTCTCCCTTCGATCCGATGGCGAACGAGAGCCCCGACACCACGCATTTCTCGGTGGTCGACAAGCAGGGCAACGTCGTCTCGAACACCTATACGCTGGGTTCGTCCTTCGGCTCGGGCGTGCTCGTCGACGGTGCGGGCTTCCTGCTCGACAACCAGATCAAGAACTTCTCGCTGCGGGTGGATGTGCCCGGCGCGACTTTCTCCAACAGCGAGATGAACAGGATCGAACCGGGCAAGCGCATGCTGTCGAGCATGACGCCGACGATCGTCTTCCGCGACGACCAGCCCTATATGGTGGTCGGCTCTCCCGGCGGCAGCACGATCATCAATACGGTGCTGCAGATCATCTCGAACGTCGCCGATCACGGCATGAACATCGCCGATGCCACCTACGCGCCGCGCCTGCACCAGAACTGGAAGCCGTCGGAGCTTGAGATCGAGCCCGGCTTCAACTTCGATTCGATCCGGGTGCTGCAATCGCTCGGCCACGAGATCAAGGTGCGCGACACGATCGGCAGCGCGCAGACGATCATGATCGACGACGGCCAGGTCATGGGAGCCGCCGATCCGCGCCGCCCCGGGGCCGGCGCGGTCGGCGTCGCAAACCTGAGGATCGAGGACGAAGGGTCCTAGAAGGACTAGGCCCCCTGCGGATCGTAGGCGACCGCTTCGATCTCGATATCCGCAGGGGCCACCAGCCCGGACACCACGGTCGACCGGGTCGGAAACGGTTCGGGAAAGGCCTCTGCATAGACCGCGTTCATGCCGCCCAGGTGCTCCGCCGAGGTGAGCCACACGGTCGTCTTGACCACATCGCCCAAGCCCAGCCCGTGCTCCTCCAGAACGCTGCGCAGATTGGCGATCGCCTGTTCGGTCTGCGCTTCGATGGGCCCGTCGCGCATTCCGCCGCCCGGAATGCGCGGCAGCTGGCCCGATATGAAGAGCAGCGATCCGGCGCGCCGCGCACGGCTTAGCGGGACCTTGCGGGGTGCAGGTTTGGTATTTTCGGTCATGGGGTTCTCTCAGTTGACGATCAGTCGCGCCAGCCGCTCTGCCGAACCCATCGCCATCGTCCAGCCGAGCACGCCGTGGCCCAGATTATACGCGAGGCGGGGGTGAGGCCGGGCGATGCGCGGGGTTGCATCAGGCGTCATCGGGCGCAGGCCGCACCAGAAACCGGCAGCCTCGTCGAATGCGGCCCCTTGGGGCAGCGCAGCGCGGGAGGATTCGAGCAGTGACGCCATGCGCCTGGGGTCGATCGTGCGGTCGGCATTGCCCAGATCGGCCAGCCCCGCGACGCGAATACCGGTCTCGAGCCGGGTGAACACGACCCGCGCCTCCACATCCGTAATGCTGACCGATGGCGATCCGTCGACGGCAGGCGCGGTGAAGGAATAGCCCTTCATCGGGAGGATCGGCAGCCGGTGCCCGTGCGCGCGCAGCAGCCGCCCGCCTTCGGCACCCGTGCAGTCGACCACGATATCGGCCGCAAGGCGCTCGCCATCGGCAAGCGTGATCTCCGCCGCATCGTCGCGCAGAGCAATGTCGGTAACCAGCCTGCCGAAATGTGCGGTGGCGCCCAATCGCTGGGTCAGCAGGTCGCGCATCGCGCAGGCATAGGCATGCGGATCGCCGACCGCTTCCTCGGGCGAATGCAGCACGCCCAGGATGCCGTCGGCGCCCCCCTCCAGCGCCGGTTCGATCGCGATGGCTTCCTTCAGCGAAAGCGCATGCTGGACGACGCCCGGCTGTGCTTTCATCGTGGCGATATCCTGCGCCGACTGCCACGCGCGGGCCGAGCGATAGACATGCATCTTCCCCGCAGTCCGGTAGCCGAATTCGACATCGTGATCGCGCGCGAGTTCCTCCATCGCCACCCGCGATTCGAGCGCGAGTTGCAGCGCCGCCAGCGTATTCTTGCGGAACCGGCCAGCGGTGCAATTGGCGATGAACTCGGCCAGCCAGCGCAGGTAGTCGGGGTCCATCCGCCAGCGCAGCCGGAACGCCGGAACCATGCCGAGCGCCAGCTTGGGCATTTGCGCGATCAACGCCGGATTGGCGAGCGCGTCGGTATAGAGATAGCTCAGCTGCGCCCCGTTGGCGTGCGAGGTTTCCAGCGCGGGGCCATCGCGTCGCTCCACCAGCGTGACGTCGATGCCACGCCGCGCGAGGGCATAGGCAGAGGATACGCCGACGACACCCGCGCCGATCACGATGGCGGTCTTTGGGGAGGTCATTTCTTCGACGGCCCCGGCAGGAAGCCGACCGCGCCATCGCGGCGCGGGTCTGCCCCGCCCACGAACCCGTCTTCGCCCACGAAGATCGCGTGCAGGCCCGATTCCTCGCCGCTGCCCGGCACGATCACCACGCCGCGCGCTGCCAGCGCCTGCGCCACCGAAGGCGGGAGCTTGTCACGCTCGCCGCGAAACGCGCTGCCGCGTGCGACCACGTTGGGCAAGGCGATGGACTCCTGCGGCGAAAGCCCCCAGTCGACCATCCCCACGATCGTCTTCGCGACATAGGCGATGATCGAGTTGCCGCCGGGCGAACCGAGCGCGGCGACCACCTTGCCGTCGCTGTCGAGGATGATCGTTGGCGACATGGAGGACCGCGGCCGCTTGCCGCCCGCCACCGCGTTGGCCGCCGGGCGCCCGTCGCTGTCGAACGGCGAGAAGGCGAAATCGGTGAGCTGGTTGTTGAGGAAGAAGCCGCCCACGGTCCGACCGCTGCCGAAGTAGGATTCGACGGTCGTGGTCATCGAGGCGACGTTGCCCTGCGCATCGGCGATCACGAAATGCGTGGTGCCGCCCGGCTCGCGCGTACTGTCCGCACCCGGCATGTCGCGTTCGAACCGACCCGCTTCAGGCTCGGGCATCGCGACCTCGCCGATCATCGCGCGCCGCCGGGCCAGATAGGCCGGGTCGAGCATGCTTTCGACCGGGACATCGACGAAATCGGGATCGCCCACGTAGCGGTCGCGATCGGCATAGGCGAGGCGGCTCGCCTCGGCGAACAGGAACCACCCCTGCGGATCGTCGGGCCCGCGCCGACCGATGTCGGTCGCTTCGAGAATTCCGAGGATTTGCAGCACCGCCACTCCGCTCGACGGCGGCGGGGGAACGCACACGAGGTATGCACGATAGGGACGGCAGACCGGGGTGGTGCGCAGCGCGCGATAGTTCCGCAGATCGTCGCGCGTCATCGTGCCGGGCAAGGGATCGCGGTGCGTCTTGCTGACGATCCCTCCGGCAATATCGTCGCTGTCGTAGAACGCCGCGATACCATCGCGCGCGATGTTCTCCAGCATCTCGGCATAGACCTCGTTCACGAAGCGATCGCCTTCGCGCGCGAGTTTGCCGTTCGGCATGCGGAAGATCGCCTGCACGTCGGGCGCGTCCGATTGCGGGTATGACCCGTGGATATACTTATGGGTGCGCCCGGTCAGCGGATAGCCCTCGCGCGCCAGCGCAATGGTCCCCTCGAACGCGGTGCTCCATGGGAGAGCGCCATGGTCCGCGTGGGCCATTTCGAGCAGCGCCAATGCGCCCGGTACGCCCGTCGCCCTGCCTCCGAGCATGGCTTCCTTGCGCGGGAGCGGTTGCCCCTCTGCGTCGAGGAGCATGTCGTCCGTCGCGCCCTGCGGAGCCTTTTCGCGCCCGTTATAGCCGCTGACCTTCCCGGTCGCCGCATCGTAATAGAGCAGGAACGCGCCGCCGCCGATGCCCGAGCTTTGCGGTTCGACCAGCCCGAGCATCACCTGCACCGCGATAGCCGCGTCGATCGCGTTGCCGCCTTGTGCCAGCACATCGAGCCCGGCCTCCGTCGCCTCCGGATGGGCGGCGACGACAACCGCGCGATGGGCGGTATCACGCGCGGCAAGGTCTAGGGGAGCGGTGTCGCTCGGCGCGGCCAGCTGCGTGGAACCGGCGCATCCCGCAAGGGCAAGGGCCGCGAGAGGATACCCAGCGAAGACGCCGAGTGCCTTGATACAGCTGTTGAATTTCAACAAGTCGCCCGCCTCTCAGGTTTGTTTTCACGAAACCTAGGGGGCGGCCAGTGGGCAAGGCCAAGAGCGTCCATTGCCTCGTATATAACCGAAAGCTATCGGCGGCGCGCTCTCTTCGCCGTGCCGCGCCCTTCGGTCCACTGTCCAAGCGATCCCTTGTTCCTTTTTGAAAACTAGGTATGCTCGACTCACAGAACGCACCAAAGTGCGTCACGTGGGAGAGACAAGAGATGGCTTGGGATTTCGAAACTGAGCCCGGCTTTCAGGAGAAGCTGGACTGGATGGAAGGCTTCGTGCGCGAGAAGGTCGAGCCGCTCGGCCTGCTCGGCATTCATCCCTATGACGTCCAAAACCCGCGAAGAAACGCGCTCGTTCGCCCTTTGCAGGATGAGGTGAAGGCACAGGGCCTGTGGGCCTGCCACCTTGGGCCCGAACTGGGCGGACAGGGCTATGGCCAGGTCAAGCTGGGCCTGATGAACGAGATTCTCGGCGGCGCAAGCTTCGCCCCGATCGTGTTCGGCTGCCAGGCGCCCGATACCGGCAATGCGGAGATCATCGCCCATTACGGCACGCCCGAACAGAAAACGCGGTATCTGGAGCCGCTGTTGCAGAACGAGATCGTTTCCGCCTTCTCGATGACCGAACCGCAAGGCGGATCGGACCCGACCAATTTCGTCACCAGCGCCACCTTCGATGGCGAGTGCTGGGTGCTCAACGGCGAAAAGTGGTTCTCGACCAACGGCAAGTGGGCCGATTTCCTGATCGTGATGGCCGTCACCGATCCCGATGCACCGCGCCACCAGCGGATGAGCATGTTCATCGTGCCGGTCGATACGCCCGGGGTGGAGATCGTGCGCAACGTGGGCGTCTACGGTCAGGAAAGCGGATCGGAGAGCTACATCCGCTACACCGACGTGCGCGTTCCCGCGGACCACCTGCTGGGCGAGCGCGGCGGGGCCTTTGCCATCTCGCAGACCCGGCTCGGCGGCGGGCGCGTCCACCATGCGATGCGCACCGTCGGTAGCTGCAAGCGCCTGCTCGATGCGATGAGCCGCCGCGCGGTCAGCCGCAAGACGCGCACCGGCACGATCGCCGATTACCAGAGCGTGCAGATGCAGATTGCGGACAGCTATATCGAGCTGGAGCAGTTCAAGCTGTTCGTGCTGAAGACCGCATGGATGATCGACAAGCATCAGGACTATCGCAAGGTGCGCAAGGATATCGCCGCGATCAAGGCGCTGATGCCCAAGGTCTATCACGACATCGCGCAGCGCTGCATCCACATCCACGGGTCGCTCGGCGTGTCGAACGAGATGCCGTTCGTGGGCAACCTGATCGGGTCGATGGTGATGGGCATCGCCGATGGCCCCACCGAAGTGCACAAGGTGACCGTCGCGAAGCAGCATCTGCGCGCCTACCGCGACATCGCGGACCCGATCTTCCCCGACTACTCGCTGATCGAACGCCGCGCCCGCGCGCAGCAGATGTACGATCCTCTCGAGGAACTCGTCGAGGCGGCGGAGTAGCGCCGATGGCCACAACCGCACCCCCGCCCGCCCCCGCCGCAGATCCCACCCAGGACGCGACCCCGCCGATGACGCGGCTGAACCGCCTCGCCTATGGCTCGGGAGCGATCGCCAACGGCGTGAAGAACGCCGCCTTTTCCACCTATCTGCTGCTGTTCTATAATCAGGTCCTGGGCATCCCCGCAGCGATCGTTTCGGGTGCCATCGCATTGACCCTGCTGGTCGATGCCTTCGCCGATCCCTTCATCGGGCGCTGGTCGGACATGACGCGTTCGCGGATCGGGCGACGCCACCCCTTCATCTTCGGCTCGGCGCTGCCGACCGCCGCCTTCTTCATCCTGTCGTGGTTCCCGCCCGCCGGGCTCAGCGATATGCAGATGGGCTTGTGGATCTTCGCGCTCGCCTCGCTCACGCGCATGTCGATCAGCGCGTTCGAGATCACCACGAGCGCGATGAACCCGGAAATGACCAGCGATTATGCGGAGCGGACCAAGCTGTTCGGCCTGCGCTATTTCTTCGGCTATCTCGGCACTTTCGGCTTCACCGCCTTCTCGCTCGCGGTGTTCTTCGTCGCCACGCCGGAGTTTGAGCGCGGCCAGCTCAACCCCGAAGGCTACGTCAAGTTCGCGTGGCTGGGCGGGGCGCTGATCCTCGCGGCGATCCTGGTATGCGGCTTCGGCACCTTGAACCGGGTGCCGTACCTGCGCCAGCGCGACGAGCCGGGCGAAGGCGCGACCCCGCTGTCGCACCTGAAGGAGATGTTCACCGCCTTCCGCAATCGCGGGTTTCTGGCGATCTTCGGCTTCGGCGTGTTCAAGTACACCGCCATCGGTCTCTATGCCGCGACCACGGTCTATTTCGGCACCTATGTCTTCAAGCTGGGGGCGGATGGGCTCGCGCTGCTCACCTTCGACAGTCTGGTTGCCGCCGCCCTCGCCGCACCGCTCGCGCCGCGATTCTCGCGCTGGCTGGGCAAGCGCAACACATCGATGGTGATGGCGATCGTCGGCATCACGCTGGGCATTTCGCCGCTGTTCCTCACGCTGATCGGCGTCTTCTTCAAACCCGGCGATCCGATGCTGCTGCCCACGCTGTTCGTAATCGGCGCGATCTACGGTGCGATGATCGCGATCTCGCTGATCAACACATCCTCCATGCTGGCGGACGTGGTGGAAGACCACGCGGTGCGCACGGGCCAGCACACCGCAGGCGTGTTCTTCGCCGCGTCCAGCTTCATGCAGCAATGTTCGGCCGGGTTCGGCATCATGATGGCGGGCATCGTGCTCGAACTGTCGCACTTCCCGGCCAAGGCCGATGTGTCGCAGATCACCCCCGCGATGGAGAACAGCCTGATCGCCCACTACATCCCCTTCTCGCTCGGCCTGTGGGTGATCGGTGCGCTGTTCCTCCTCTTCTATCCCATCACCGAAGATCAGCACCGCGAGAATGTGGAGCGACTGAAGGCGCGCGAGGCACAGGCGCGCGAACAGACGATCCGCGACGGCGCCTTCGGCTCTCCGGCAAGATAGGCAGGATTACGCCATGGTAACCGACCCTACCGCGCCGAAACTCGGCTTCTTCACCAAGCTCGTCTACGGCAGCGGCTCGATCGGCTACGGCGTCAAGGACGTCGCCTTCCGGTCCTTCCTGCTGCTCTATTACAACCAGGTGGTCGGCGTGCGCGCCGAACTCGTCTCGCTCGCGATCCTCGTGGCGCTGGTGGCGGATGCGATTTCGGACCCGCTGGTGGGCCAGTGGTCGGACACGATCCGCACGCGCTGGGGCCGCCGCCATCCGCTGATGATAGCCTCCGCCCTGCCCGCCTCGGCCAGCCTGCTGCTGCTGTTCTTCCCGCCTGGTGGGATGAGCGACACGCAGGCGTTCTGGTACATTCTGGTGGTCGGCTGCTGCGTGCGCACCTTCATCACCTTCTACGAGATCCCGAGTTCGGCGCTCGCGCCCGAGATGACGAGCAATTACGACGAGCGCACCTCGATCGCCAGCTACCGCTATTTCTTCGCCTATCTCGGCGGCGTGGGCATGGCCTTCCTGACCCTGCTCGTGTTCCTCGCGCCGACTGCGGAGCACCCGGTGGGCCAGCTCAATCCGGCAGGCTATCAGGAATTCGCCATCGTCGGCGGGCTGCTGATGCTGGGCGCGATCCTGCTGTCGAGCTTCGGCACGCTGCACCGGGTCAAATATTTCAAGATGCCGCCCGCACCCGAGAAGATCGGGGCGATCAGGACGCTTGGCCAGATGGGCAAGACCTTCTCCAATAAGGGCTTTCTGGCGATCCTCGCCTTCGGGGTGCTCAAGTACACCTCGGTCGGGATGACGTCGGCGCTCAACATCTATTTCGGGACCTATTTCTGGGGCTTCAATTCTGCGCAGCTGGCGATCCTGACGGTGGATTCGCTGGCGGGGGCATTCCTCGCGCTGTTCCTTGCGCCGCTCGTTTCGAAGAAGCTGGGCAAGCGCAACGCCGCCTTCTACCTCGCGATCTTCGCGGTGATGTTCGCCAGCGCGCCCTACCTGCTGCGCTTTGCCGGGCTGATGCCCGAGAACGGCGATCCGGGCCTGGTCGCGGCGGTGTTCGTATGTTCGATGCTGTTCCAGCTGTGCGGCGTCTCGTCCGCCGTGCTGACGCACGCGATGATCGGCGACGTCGTGGAGGAGAGCCAGCTAGCCACCGGTCGCCGGTCCGAAGGGCTGTTCTACGCGGCAAACACGCTGATGCAGAAATCGACTTCCGGCCTTGGCGTGTTCGCCGCCGGTCTGCTGGTCGCCTTCGTCGGTATCGTGCCGGGTTCGGACCCGCGGACGATCGACCCTGCGATCCCGCAACTGCTCGCGCTGGTCTACGTGCCGACGCTGATCGTGCTCTACATCGGTGGGGCGGGCTTCCTGTTCGCCTACCGGATCGACCGCGCCAGCCACGAAGCCAATGTGGACGAGCTTGCCCGGCGCGACCGCGCCAGCGCGCTCAACGCGGACGAGATTGCCGAACCGGCGGAATAGCGCCCGCCCCAACCAGACCGTCATTCAGAACAGACCGACCAAGGAGCAGATCATGGCCACCCAGCTTGATGCAGAGGCGCGCGACAGTGCCGACGTCTTCCGTGAGGAAGTGCGACAATTCCTCGCCGACAACTTCCCCGCAGAACTGAAAGGCAAAAGCCTTGCCATGGGCGGCGTCGAAGGCGCGACGAAGGAAACGCCTGCGCAAAAGGCGTGGCGCGAGGCGATGGGCCAGCGCGGCTGGGGCACGCCGACCTGGCCCAAGGAATACGGCGGCGGCGGGTTGTCGCGAAAGCAGGCTGCGATCCTCAACGAAGAGCTGGCGCGCGCAGGTGCCTACAACCCGATCGGCGGCATGGGCGTGATGATGTTCGGCCCCACCCTGCTCGAATACGGCAGCGAGGCGCAGAAGCAGGAGCATATTCCGCCGATCTGCCGCGGCGAAATCCGCTGGTGCCAGGGCTATTCCGAACCCAACGCAGGCTCCGACCTCGCGAACTTGCAGACGATGGCGGAGGACAAGGGCGACCATTACCTCGTCAACGGGCAGAAGACCTGGACCAGCGGCGGGCAGTGGGCGGACAAGTGCTTCGCCATCGTGCGCACCGATCGCAGCGACAAGCACAAGGGCATTTCCTTCCTGCTGATCGACATGGATTCGCCGGGCGTCGAAGTGCGCCCGATCACCATGATCAGCGGCACCAGCCCGTTCTGCGAGACCTTCTTCACCGATGTGAAGGTGCCCAAGGAAAACCTCGTCGGCGAGGAAGGCCAGGGCTGGACCATCGGCAAGCGCCTGTTGCAGCACGAGCGCACCAACCTGTCCGGCGCTGCCCCCGGCGGGCGCGGCGGCGCGAGCCTGGCGGACATCGCCAAGAAGTACGGCCGGGTGAACAAGGACGGCACGCTGGCCGACCCCGTGCTGCGCGACCGGATCGCCGATTTCGAAATCCGCTGGACCAGTTTCCTCCACACCGCGCGCCGCGCGGTCGAAGAGAGCAAGGCGGCCGGCGGCGTTTCCGAAATCAGCTCCGCGCTCAAGAAGCTCGGCACCAAGCTGGGGCAGGAACGCGCCGAGCTGACGATCGAGATCATGGGCCTGCAAGGCCTCGGTTGGGAAGGCGACAATTTCAGCCCGGTCGAACTGCAGGGCGTACGCGCCTGGCTCTACGGCAAGGCGACCACGATCTACGGCGGATCGACCGAAATCCAGAACAACGTCATCGCCAAGCGCGTGCTCGGCATGCTCGACCACCAGTAAAAACCGTCGTCATTCCAGCGAAAGCTGGAATCGCCCGCCGCATCGCGCGGATCGATGGCGACCCCAGCTTTCGCTGGGGTGACGCGAAAGGAGAAGTTTCAATGGCAGTTCTCAACGAAGAGCAGGAAATGCTGCGCGACATGGCGCGCGAATGGGCGACCAATGAAAGCCCGGTGACCGAATTTCGCAAGGTCCGCGCGAGCGGAGAGCCCGAAGCGTTCGACCGCGCAGCCTATGGCGCGATGGCGGAAATGGGCTGGGCCGGGATCATCATTCCCGAAGAGCATGGCGGTTCGGATTTCGGATTCCTGTCGGCGGGTTTGGTGGTCGAGGAACTGGGCAAGACGCTCACCGCCAGCCCGCTGATCGCGACCACCCTCGCCGCGAGCGCGATCATGCTCGGCGGGAGCGAGGAGCAGAAGGCGAAGTGGTTGCCCCGGCTCGCCAGCGGCGAGGCGATCGCCACGCTCGCGGTCGACGAAGGGCCGCATCACGACCCCGAAACTATCGAGGCCAGCGTCTCGGGCGGCAAGCTGACCGGCAACAAGGGTTTCGTCGCAGAGGCGCACGGCGCGGACCTGTTCGTGGTCGCCGCGAAGGACGGACTCTACCTCGTCGAGAAGGGCGACGGCGTGACGCTCACCACCCGCCGCCTGACCGACCAGCGCAGCCATGCCGACATCGCCTTCGATGGTGCGGCGGCTGAGAAGCTGGAGAACGGCGGAGACAGCCTGCTGGACGACGTGCTCGACCGTGCGCGCGTGCTCACCGCTGCCGAAATGCTCGGCATGGCGCAGATCGTCTTCGACACCACGCTCGCCTATCTGAAGCAGCGCGTGCAGTTCAATCAGGTGCTCAGTTCCTTCCAGGCACTGCAGCACCGCATGGCGGACCTGTTCGCCGATCTCGCGCAGATGCGCTCCGCCGTCGAAGCAGGCCTGCAAGCGATCGACAGCGGCGCAGGCGTGTCGCGCGCAGCGATCGTTGCCAAGGCGGAGGCCAACCGCGTGCTGCACACGATGAGCAACGAAGGCATCCAGCTTCACGGCGGGATCGGGATGACCGACGAATACGACATCGGCCTGTATCTGAAACGCGCGCGGGTGCTGGAGGCTGCGTGGGGCACCCGAAGCACCCTCAAGAACCGCTTCGCGGCTCTGAGCGGCTACTGACGCCTTGGATCCGCTGGAGGATCCGGACGGACTGGACGACAAGGCCGGCGCGCAGCGACGCGCGCTGGCCGATCACGCGCGCTTCGTCGACGACAACCTGAAGCGCAACTACACCGCGAACTTCATCCACGGCGTGTTGGGGATGACCGGTTTCCGGCTGATCTACGCGCCCACCATCATCCCCGCCTACCTGCTGCTGCTGACCGGCAGCACAGCGGCCGTCGGGCTGGGCGCGGCGCTGCTCCAGCTGGGCGCCACGATCAGCCCGATCGCCAGCGGATCGCGGATCGAGCATCGCAGCCACATCCTGCCTTACGCGATCCGCGTCGGCTCGATGATGCGGCTTATGATCCTCGGCCTTGCGCTGACCGGCTATTTCCTCACCGGCAATATCCTGCTGGTCGCGACCTTTGCCTGCTTCGTGCTGCTCGGCTTCTTCACCGGCGCGCAGCGGGTCGCGTTCCAGATGCTGATGAGCAAGCTGATCCCCATCAGGAAAAGGGGACGGTTGCAGGGCTATCGCAATTTCGCTGGCGGACTGATCGCCGCGCTGCTCGCGTGGGCGGCAGGCAATTACCTGATCGCGGACAAGTGGCTGGGCAATGGCTATGCCACCACCTTCCTGTTCGCCTTCCTGCTGACCAGCGCCGGGCTGGTCGTGCTCAAGACGATGATCCGCGAACCCGCCGCGCCCGTCAGCCGCCCGCAGATGCCGATGATGCAGCGCATCCGCCAGTTTCCCGAGCTGTTGCAGGATCGCGACTTCGCGTGGTTCCTTGGCGTCCAGTGCTTTTCGACCATGGCCCGCGTGGGCGCACCCTTCTGGACGATCTACGCAGGCACGCAGCTGGGACTCGACGGCGCACTGATCGGTGGGCTGAGCTTCGTGTTCCTCGGCTCGGACACGCTTTCCAACGTATTGTGGGGCCCGCTGGGCGACCGCTTCGGCTTCAAGATCATCTACGTGCTGGCGCTGTGCAGCTCGGTCTCGGGCGTCACGCTGCTGATCCTCGGCAGCACAGCGGTGCCGATTTATGCCGCCTTCGTGCTGTTGGGCGTCGGCGGGTCGGGCTGGATGCTCGCCTCGACCACGATGGTGCTCGAATTCGGCGAACCGCAGGACACCCCGATGCGGCTGGCATTCGTGACCACGCTTGAGGGAGCCATCGCGGCGAGCGGCCCGGTGATCGCGGGGCTGCTGGTGGCGGTCAGCGGGTTCCAGCCGCTGTTCGTGATCGTGCTCGCCGCGCAGGTCGCAGCGCTGACATTGCTGATCGTGAAGGTGCGCGAGCCGCGCCACCGCGCGCCACTGTTCTGACGGCTACGCCCGCTCGGCGAGCATCCCTTCGCTGAGCACCGAGAGGTAGGTTTCCACCGCCTGCTCGCGGTCGTCGAACCGCGCGGCCCAGCGCCGGGCCTCGTAGGCTCCGTTGAGCGTCGACATGATTATCTGACTGGCGACGAGCGGGTCGATCGCGCGCACCGATCCATCGCCGTACCCGTCGATCAGGAACCCGGCAAAGCGCCGCGCCAGGCGGTTGGACCGCATCACGACGTCGATCTTGGTCTCGCTGTCGAGCGCCTGCAGCGCGGTGGTGCGCAGCAGCGGCATCGAGTCGAAGAACTGGATTTGCAGCAACTCGTTGAGGATGCTCGCCAACCGGGTCCAGTACGTTCCTTCGACATCGTAGCCCGCCATCTGCACTTTGGAGAGGCGGTCGTAGCTGCGCTGGAAGCATTCCAGCACCAGATCGTCCTTGGCGTCGTGGTGGTGGTAGAAGCTGCCCTTGGTCACGTTGAGTGCCTCGGCGATCCGGTTGACCGACGCCCCGCGATAGCCGCGTTCGTTGATCATCACCGTCGCCGCGCGCAGGAACTCGTCGTTCTGCTGCGGGTGCAGATCTTCGTGCGTGCGCCATCCGCCGTCTTCGAGCGGCAAAGGGTTCCATTCGCCTCGCTGCGCAGGGATGCCGAAGCACAGGATTTCGACGATCTTGGTCTCGGCGCGAGGGAAATCGAGCACCGAATAGCGCCGCGACCACACCGGCCACCACAGCATCGCCTCTATCAGAATGTGCGCCCGAGCCGAGAAAAGTGCGCGCTGCCTCTCATCGGCAGGCTCTCCGAAGAAGGCGCGCACGTCCTTGACCATTTCGCGATAGCCGAACAGCAGCTCATCCTGCTGCTCCTGATCGAGCGAGCGGATTTCGGACAGCGCGGTCATCAGGCCATGCTCGCCGCGCCGGATGCGGTCGCGCAGCGCGACATGCAGGTGGACGAAGCGGGCGATCCGCTTTTCGAGCGTGTCCTCGGCCAGCGCTTCCCTGGCCATTTCCTTCATCAGCGCGATGGTTTCGGCATAGACCGAGACGATCAGCTGGTCCTTGCGGGGGAAGTAGTAGGTAACGCTGGTCGCGTTCAGGCCGATCGCCCGCGCGACCTTGGTGAGCGTGGTTGCCTGAACGCCGGTTTCGTTGATCAGCACCGACGCCGCGCGCACGATGGCGCTGCGTTTCTCGCCGAACTTCTTCGTGACGTCAGGCTTCTTCGCCATCCGTTCCCCCAAGCATCGTTACCCGCCCCTTGCGCGCCCGCGTTTACAGCACGCGGTAGCAGGCTTCAGAAGAAGCTCGAAAGCTCCTTCTTCAAGATCTTGCCATTGGCATTGCGAGGCAAGGTCTCGTTCGAAAAGGCAATTTTCACCGGCACCTTGAACTTGGCCAGCCGGGCCGCAACCCATTCCTGCAATTCTGCCTCGCTCGCGGAGGTGCCGGGCGCGAGGTGGACGACGGCGGCGGGCTCCTCGCCCAGTTGCTGGTGCGGAAGGCCGATCAGCGCCGCATCGGTCACCGCCGGGTGATCGTAAAGCGCGTTCTCGACCTCGGAGGAATAGATGTTTTCGCCGCCGCGAATGATCATGTCCTTCGCGCGGTCGGCGATGTAGCACCAGCCTTCCTCGTCCAGTCGGGCAAGGTCGCCCGTCCTGACCCAGCCGTCGATAAAGGTCTCGGCGGTGGCTTCAGGATTGTTCCAGTAGCCCTTCACGATCATCGGCCCGCGCGCCCACAATTCGCCGATCTCTCCGGTCGGCAGTTCGCGCGTCCCGTCCTCGCTCATGATCTTGAGGTCGGCCACCGCAACCGGAGGCCCGCAGCTGTCTGGGCGGTTGAGGTAGTCTTCCGAGGAATGGCCGGTGACCGTGGCCATCGTCTCGGTCATGCCCCAGCCATTGCCGGGCAGCGCGCCGAATTCCTCGCGGATCTTGCGCACCAGTTCGGGCGCGGCGGGGGCGCCTCCGTACGCAATCGCCTCTATGCTGGAGAGGTCGTAATTCTTGCGTTCGGGATGTTCGAGCAGTTGCCACGCGATGGTCGGCACGCCGCCGGTGGTGTTCACCTTCTCGCGCTCGATGATCTGGAAGGCCTCGACCGGGTCCCACCGGTACATGAAGATCATCGTATTGCCCGCAGCGATGGCCCCCATCAGCCCGGCGGAACAGGCGGTGACGTGAAACAGCGGGATCACGGTCAGGCCGGTCCGGGGCTTGGGCTCGGGAATCTCTTCCCCCCGGCGCAGCACCGCACAGGCCGCACCATAGGCGCTCGACATGATGTTGCTGCAGATGTTGCGATGCGTGCCGAGCGCTCCCTTGGGCTTGCCGGTGGTGCCGCTGGTGTAGAAGATCGTTGCGTCGTCGTCGGGCAGGATTGCCACTTCGGGCAGCGGGCGGGCGGGCAGATCCTTGTAGGCGCTGGGCGTGCCCAGGATGTCTTCGAGCCGCGCTGCGCTTTGCAGATCGCCTTCATGCCGGGTCACGATCACGCTTTCGAGCGCGGGGCATTCTGCCCGATGCTCCGCGATCCGTTCCCACCTTTCCTCGTCGCACACGAGCAGCTTGGTGCCCGAATTGGCGAGCCCGTAGGCGAGTTCTCCGCCAGTCCACCACGCATTGAGCGGAACGCAGATCGCGCCGATGGTGACCGCGGCGAAGAAGGCGACCGGCCATTCGGGCAGGTTGCGCATGGCGAGTGCGACCCGGTCGCCCTTCTCGACGCCCAGCGACTGGAAATGATGTGCCAAAGTGGCGACCGCGCGGAACCACGCGTCGTAGGTCACCCGCTCGTCCTGATAGATCACGAATTCGCGCGCGCCGTGAGACGCGCCCAGCAGCGCGATGGCGCGCAGGTTCGGCGGGGCGTTCTTCCACACGCGGGTCGGGACGCCGCGAATGCCCACTTCCTCCATCTCGAACCGCATGCCCGGCGCGGTCAGGATCGCCTTGCATTCGGCGCGGCTGCGCGCGGGCCAGTTCTCAGGCGGAGTCCAGCCGATGGCCGAGGCGAGATCGCTGGGGGCTGCGGTGCTCGCCATCACAGCACCTCGAACAGACCGGCAGCGCCCATGCCGCCGCCCACGCACATCGTCACGACCACGTATTTGACGCCGCGCCGCTTGCCCTCGATCAGCGCGTGGCCGACACAGCGCGCGCCGGTCATGCCGAAGGGGTGGCCGATGGAGATCGAGCCGCCGTTGACGTTCAGCCGGTCGTCCGGAATGCCCAGCTTGTCGCGGCAGTAGAGCACCTGCACCGCGAAGGCTTCGTTCAGTTCCCACAACCCGATGTCGTCGATCGAGAGGTCGAACCGCTGAAGCAGCTTGGGGATCGCGAACACAGGCCCGATGCCCATCTCGTCCGGCTTGGTGCCCGCGACCGCCATGCCGACATAGCGGCCCATCGGGGTGAGCCCGCGTGCCCTGGCGACGTCCGCTTCCATCAGCACGCTCGCTGCCGAGCCATCGGCCAGCTGGCTGGCATTGCCCGCGGTAATGGTGTGCCCCTCGCCCATCACCGGATCGAGCTTCGCCAGCCCTTCCAGCGTGGTGTTCGGACGGTTGCAGTCGTCCATCGCGATGGTGACTTCGTGCTTCGAAACCTCGCCGCTCTCGCGATCCTTCACGTCCATCATCGTGGTGACCTCGATGATCTCGTCCGCCAGCTTGCCGCTCTCCTGCGCGGCGGCGGTGCGCTGCTGCGACTGGAGCGAGTAAGCGTCCTGATCCTCCCGGCTGATACCGTAGCGCTTGGCAACGACCTCCGCCGTGCCGATCATCGGCATGAAGATGTCGGGATGCATCTTCAGCAGCTCTTCGTCGCGGGCCGGTGGGTTCAGGTTGCTGCGGATCGCGGTGATCGATTCGACCCCGCCCGCAACGCAGACATCCATCCGGTCGACGATGATCTGCTTGGCAGCGGTCGCAATCGCCATCAGCCCGCTCGAACACTGGCGGTCCATCGTCATGCCTGCGACTTCGACCGGCAGGCCAGCGCGCAAGGCGACCTGGCGACCCAGGTTGAACCCCTGCGCCCCGCCCTGGCTGGCGACGCCGAAGAGGACATCGTCGATCTCGCCCCCGTCGAGCCCGGCACGCTGGACCGCGGCCTCTACCGACCATGCCCCCAATTGCACCGGGTGAGTGGCGTTGAAGGCCCCGCGAATCGATTTCGCAAGCGGGGTACGGGCGGTGGACACGATAACTGCGTCGCGCATTTTCTCAGACATTCCTTTCCCTCGTGCCGACTCGTAGCGGCTTGGCAGCAATCTTGCCCGCCCGGAGCCGATCAGGCAAGCGCCTCGAATATTTTTCTGAAAGAAGGGTATGAGCTTTCACATCGCCGGAAAATCCGTTACCCCGGCACGGATAAAGATCCGGTACGGCACCAGAAGGCCGACGGGAAGAGTGGAGAGATTGATGGAGCTGGGCAACCCGGAAGACCGGGGTTTCGACACAGAGCGACTGCAACGGATCGACCGCTTCCTTGAGCAATCCTATCTCGAAACCGGTCGGCTCAAGAGCGCGCAGCTGCTGGTCTCGCGCGACGGGCAGCCGGTGCACTACTACCATGGCGGGACGTTGCGCGACGACGGCACGCCGATGCGCGAGGACGCGCTGTTCCGCATCGCCAGCATGACCAAGCCGGTCACCTCGATCGCGTTCATGCAACTCCTCGAACAGTGCAAGGTGGCGCTCGACGATCCGGTCGCGCGCGTGTTGCCCGAATTCGAAGGGCTCGGCGCCTATGCGGGCGGCGGGGGCGATCTGCCCTTCGCCCCGACCAAGCCCGGCAGGCCGATGCGCTTCGTCGACCTGATGTCGCACATGTCCGGCCTGACCTACGGGTTCCAGAGCCGCACCAGCATCGATGCCGCCTATCGCAAGGCGCAAATCGACCTGTCGCGCGCCGCCATCACTTCTGACGAGTATATCGCGACGCTTGCGCGCATCCCGCTCGAATTCGAACCCGGCACGCAGTGGAACTATTCGGTTTCGACCGATGTGCTCGGCGTGTGCGTGGAGCGGCTTTCTGGCATGGCGCTGGGCGATTATTTTCGCGAGAACATCTTTGCCCCGCTGGGGATGGACGACACCGGGTTCGACATCGACCCGGCGCAGCAGGATCGGCTTGCCGATGCCTACGCCTACCGCCCCGGGCAGGCGCCGCAGCTGGTCGACAAGGCGGCCCAATCGCGCCTGATGGCACCTGCAAAGTTCCATTCGGGCGGCGGCGGCCTGATCTCCACCATCGCGGACTACGCGCGGTTCTGCACCATGCTGCTCAACAAGGGCGCGTTCGAGGGTGGGCAGATCGTTGCGCCCAAGACGCTGGACCTGATGACGGCGAACCACTTGCCGGGCGGCGCGGACCTGACGCAGATGAGCCAGAGCCTGTTCAGCGAGGCGAGCAACGCGGGCACCGGCTTCGGGCTCGGCTTCGCGGTGGTGACCGACCCGGCGCGCACGCTGATCCCCGCGAGCAAGGGCGAATTCTACTGGGGCGGTGCCTATTCGACCGCCTTCTTCGTCGACCCGGTAGAGCGGATCACGATGGTTTTCATGACCCAGCTCTACCCCTCCACTTCCTATCCCATCCGCCGACAGCTCAAGACGCTGATCTATTCGGCGCTCACCCAAAGCAACGCCTGAAGGAGCCTTGCCATCATGACCTCACCCATTCGAACCGAACGCCACGGCAATGTGCTGGTGATCATCTCCGACAATCCCCCGGTCAACGCGCTCGGCCAGGCGGTGCGCGCCGGGCTGGTCGACGGCATCAACGAAGCGCTGTCCGACGACAGCGTGGAAGCGGTGGTGATCCGCTGCGACGGGCGCACGTTCTTTGCAGGGGCTGACATCACCGAATTCGGCAAGGCCCCGCAGGGCCCGAGCCTGCCCGAAGCGCTCGACAAGCTTGAGGCGAGCGACAAGCCCGTCGTCGCGGCGATCCACGGCACCGCGCTGGGCGGCGGCTGCGAAGTCGCGCTCGCGTGCCATTACCGCGTCGCGGTGCCGAGTGCGAAGATGGGCCTGCCCGAAGTGAAGCTGGGCCTGATCCCCGGTGCCGCGGGCACGCAGCGCCTGCCGCGTCTGGTCGGTGCCGAGGCCGCCCTCCCCCTTGTCGCGATCGGCAATCCCATCTCCGCGAAGAAGGCGAAAGAGATCGGCCTGCTGGACGAGCTGGTGGGCGAAGACAGCCTTGCCGCCGACGCGATCGCCTTCGCCCAGTCGAAGATCGGCCAGCCCGTCCCCCGCACGAGCGAGGGCACGGCCAATCAGGACGGCGTGAAGAACCCCGACATCTTCGACGAATTCCGCGCCAAGAACGGCCGCAAGATGCGCGGCTTCGACGCGCCCAACGCCGCCATCGCGGCGGTGAAGGCAGCGGGCGAGATGTCCTATGCCGAGGGCGTGAAGCAGGAGCGCGAGCTGTTCATGAAGCTCATGACCGGCACGCAGTCGAAGGCGATGCGCCACTACTTCTTCGCCGAACGCGCCGCGAACAAGATCGACGACATCCCCGCCGATACCCCGCTGATCGACATCAGGAAGGTCGGCATCATCGGCGCGGGCACGATGGGCGGCGGGATCGCGATGAACTTCCTCTCCGCAGGCATCCCGGTCACCATCCTGGAAATGAAGCAGGAAGCGCTCGACCGTGGCACCGGCGTGATGCGCAAGAACTACGAGAACACGGCCAAGCGCGGGCGGATGACAGCCGAGCAGGTCGAACAGGCGATGGGCCTCCTCACCCCCACGCTCGAGTACAGCGACCTCGCCGATTGCGACCTCGTGATCGAGGCGGTGTACGAGAGCATGGACGTCAAAAAGGACGTCTTCGGCAAGCTCGACGAGGTGGTGAAGGATGGCGCGATCCTCGCGTCGAACACCAGCTATCTGAACATCGACGAGATCGCGACCGCGACCAAGCGCCCCGGCTATGTGCTCGGCCTGCACTTCTTCAGCCCCGCCAACGTGATGAAGCTGCTCGAAGTGGTGCGCGGCGAGAAGACGCGCGACGATGTGCTGGCGACCGCGATGAAGCTGTCGAAGAAGATCGGCAAGGTCGCGGCGGTTTCCGGCGTGTGCCCGGGCTTCATCGGCAACCGCATGCTCTCCAAGCGGCAGGAACAGGCGAACCAGCTGATCCTCGAAGGTGCGAACTACTGGGACGTCGACGATGTGCTGCTCGAATTTGGCTTCCCGATGGGGCCGTTCCAGATGGGCGACCTCGCCGGCATCGACATCGGCTGGCACCGCGACCCCACCAAGGTCACGACCATTCGCGAGGCGCTGTGCGCTGTCGGCCGTTTCGGCCAGAAGGCGGGCAAGGGCTTCTACGACTACGACGAAGCGCGCCAGCGCACCCCGTCGGACGAGGTGAAGCAGATCATCGCCGATTTCGCGGCTAAGGAAGGCAACGAACAGCGCAACATCTCGAAAGACGAGATCCGCGAGCGGCTGCTCTACCCGATGGTCAACGAAGGCGCGAAGATCCTCGACGAAGGCATGGCGCAACGCGCGAGCGATATCGATGTGGTGTGGATCAACGGCTATGGCTGGCCGCTCTATACCGGTGGCCCGATGTTCTGGGCCGACACGATCGAGCTCGATACCGTGGTCGCGGGCCTCGAAAAGCACGGCCTGCCGGTGAGCGACTACCTGCGCAAGAAGGCGCAAGGGGGCGAGAGCTTCAACTAGGCTCTCCGTCACCCCGACACGAAAAGGCCGGCGCCCCACGCGGGACGCCGGCATTTCCTTTATCCGCCTGTCAGAGTTCGCTTGGCAGTTCGCGAATATCCTTTTCGGGATCGTCCACCAGTTGCGGCGTGACGTTCAGCTCCATCACGTTGCGAGCCTTGGGCGTGTAGGCCTTCCACTCGGGGAGAAGCGCGCTCGACGGAGTGCCGGTCTTGGCGAAGGCGATCCACGCATCGCTCATCATGTCGGCCATTTTCTGGGCGTCCTCGCCGGTGCCGACCAGCGCTGCGCTTTCCTTCGCATTGTCGAACATCAGCGGGATATCGAGCGTGTGCGGCGTGCGCAGCATGCCCCCGCCGATTGGCGTCTCCCACGTCAGGCGATAGACGTAGACCGGCGCGCTCGCGGTCTTGGCCTGCTGGTCGGCCAGCAGGTAAGTACCGCGCACGAAGCGGGTGCCCATTGCGATCGCTGCCAGGTGCGTGGGCGAATAGTCGGGATAGCGTTTGCGATAGGCGGCAACCGCCGCGACCGCCTGTTCGCCCATCGCCCCGGTCATCGCGTTGAGCGTACCTTCGGTCAGCCGCCCGAACCATGGCTGCGCGGCGACGAACAGCGTCATCTCATCCTTGTTGTAGCCGATCAGCACCGGGATATCGCGCGACTGCTCGGGCGCGGCGGGCAGGAAAGGATCGCGCGGGATAATCGTGCCATCGGCTATCGGCCCGAACTGCGGCCCGCGACCCATAGCGCTATCCGCCGGGGTCGCCTTGCGCACCGCCTCGACGATCTCGTCGCTGCGGACATTGCGCAGGTCTTCCAATGTTTCGACGCCCGCCGCTTCGAGGATCTTGGCCGCGTAGTCCGCCGCCTCGGCAGGCTTGCCGCTGAACACGCCCGGGCCGGACTGGATCACCGCCTTGTCGAACAGTCCGTCGGCGGCAGGCATCGCCATCAGGTGGCTGACCTTCGATCCGCCGCCGGACTCGCCCATGATCGTGACATTGTCCGGATCGCCGCCGAAGCCCGCGATATTGTCGCGCACCCATTCGAGCGAGCGGACGAGATCGAGATTACCGACATTGCCCGAGGCGGCGAACTCCTCGCCGAACTTTTCTGCAAGGTTGAGATAGCCGAAGGCGTTGAGCCGGTGGTTGACCGTGACGACCACGACGTCGCCCTTCTCCGCCAGATTGCGCCCGTTATAGGCGGGCCAGTTGCCCGATCCGTAGGCGTAGCCGCCGCCGTGGAACCACACCATCACCGGGCGCTTCTTCCCGTCGCCCGCAGCCGGGGTCCAGACGTTGAGGAACAGGCAATCCTCGTTGTCGGTCTTCGCTTCGGTGGAGGTGGGGAAGATCGCCTGGATGCGGCGGGTCATTTCGGATTCGTTGGGGCCGCTCGCCGAATAGAGCTGCATGCACGGCGCGCCGTAGCCGGTCGCATCGGCCACACCGTCCCACGCCTCGGGCTTCGCGGGCGGCTGGAAGCGCAGATCGCCGAGCGGCGGCGCGGCGTAACGCACGCCAAGGAAGGCATCGATACCGCCCTGTTCGAGGCCCTGCACCGAACCCGCTTCGGTTTTCACCACCGGGGTTGCGGCGGGCGGTTCGGATTCCTGCGCGGCGGCGGGCACGCCCAGTGCGATTGCGGCAATCGAAGCGAGCATCGTTGCTTGTCTTGTCATTCGAGATTTCTTCCCTTGATGTGTTTTCGCACAGGAAGGGGCGGGAAGCCGTTGCCCGGCCCCCGCCCCTTCGCGTGGCTGTTTCAGCCCAGAGTGCTCAGAAGCGGACCTTCGTGCCGATCTTGAAGGTGCGCCCCTTGGCGGTGCCGATGAACGGGTCGTAGCTGTATTCGAGGCGCGCAGCCGGCGGATCGGTGTCGAAGATATTTTCGATCCCGCCCTGCAATTCCGCCTCGATCCCGGCGAAGTTCAGATCGATCGTCGCGAAGACGTCGTGGACGAAGAAGTCGCCCACGCGGCGGCCGAAATTCGTCCCGCCGAACTCGGGCGTCTCGGCGCAGAACTGCAGGCCTTCGCAGCGGTTGTCATCGACCCCGCCGATGAAGTTGCTCGACCATGTCAGGCTGACCGGATCGATCTGGAAGTTGGCGTAACCGCTCGCCCGCCATTTCGAAACCGTGCCCGGCGCGCGGTCGTAGTTGGAATAGCCAGCCGCATCGTAGCCGGTGCTGAAGAGCAGCCCGCTGAACTCGAAATCGCTGAACTTGTATTTGAGCGTATGGGTCGCGTTCGCGCCGACATTCACCCGCACCGGACCAAGATCGGTACGGTAGTTCAGGCTGAAATCGATCCCGCTTGTGGTCACGTCGGGCCCGTTGACCGTCTGCGTCTTGATGCGGCTGATGTCATTGCCGATCGTGGTGCCCTGCGTACAGGTACCGCCTGCGAACACCACATAATCGGCGAAGGGGCTGGAACAGTCCGCCAGCTGCGTCCCGTCGAGACCACCCGGCGCCACGTTCGCTGCGATCGCCTGAACCGGCAGCGTCGTGAAGCGGCCCTTGAACTCGTAGGTCCAGTAATCGACGCTGAAGTTGAAGCCCGAGAATTCGAGCATCGCGCCGACATTGTAAGTGAACGCGGTTTCCGGAGCGAGCCCGGGGTTACCCACGGTGTCGGTCGCCTTGTACGCACCGCCCAACACGTCGATCCCCGCCACCGCGCTCACACCGCGGGTGCCGAGGTCGGCGGGCAAAGGTCCGCGGAACGTGTCGCCGACCGAGCCGCGCAGGGCCAGGAAATCGGTGACCTGCCAGCGGGCCGAGAGCTTGGGATTGACCGTCGAGCCAACCAGCCCTCCGTAATCCTCGTAACGGATCGCGCCGGTCAGTTCGAACCCGTCGAACAGGTCCATCTGCGCCTCGCCGAAGAATGCGAACACATCCTGCGACAGGCGCGCGCGCGGATACTGGCCGAGGAAGGTGAACGCGCCGACCGGGAAGTTGGTGTCGTTCGGATCGTCGAGGCAAGAGGTATCGCCGTCGATCGCGCACGGATAGGCGCTCGGATCGCTGAAGCGGTTGATCGGATCGGTCGCGAAGTCCGTCTTGCGGTATTGCCCGCCGAACGCATAGCCGAGCGTGCGGCCGAACAGGCTCGCCTCGCCGCTGAATACTGCGTCGGCGATATATTGCTCATCGACCGCCTCGGTACCGCTAGGCCGGGTGAGATAGTCGATCACCGCTTGCGAGTTCTCGTTGCCCGGTACGTAGGCCGGATTGGTGAGACCGAGCGCCGGGTTTCCGGGCGCGGAGTTGATGAAGGGGTTGAAGTACAGGCAGCCGTTGGCGCCCGGCGTCGTGCCCGTGCAATTCTCCCCGCCGAAGCCATTCAGCGCGCGCTGCAGGCGGTCGGAGACGAAATCGTTCGAGAACGCGGTGCGGCTGCTGTTGATGTACGTGCCCGAGGTCTGCAGCGAGAGTGCGTCGGACAATTCGATGTCGAAACTGGCCGACACGCGCCACGCGTCGTTGATCGCCTGCCCCTGCCCGGCACCGCGCGGGTCGAGCGGATTGCCGCCAAGCGCGAAGGGTCGGAAGAGCACGATCGACGAGAGTACCGGCGTGTAGATGCGCGGTGCCGAACCCGGCGCAAACGTCTGTTCCAGGTAGGCTGCATATCCCGGATTGCTGGCCGGTACTGTGAAGGCACTCGCGCTGCCGGGGCCGTTGGGGCCCTGCGTTATCGGATAGCTGGGCGAATAGCCGAGCTCTTTCAGCTCGGTATGCGAATAGAGCGCCTCTGCGGTGAAGTGGACCTTGTCCGAAAGATCGGCGGTGAACTGGCCATAGACCTGATAGCGGTCTTCTTCCTCGATCAGGTTCACGAAGGGGACGTAGCTGTACCGGCAGACGGGCAGTGGCGTGCTTCCGGGGCGCGGAAACGATCCATCGATACCCCCCATCGATTCGCACGCGTCGAGCAGGTTGCCGTCCACCCCGAGGCCCACCGTGCGGACGCCGAGGCCCGGCACAACGGCGAGCGGCGCATAGAGGCCGGGGTTCGACAGGAACGAGTAGCCGGTCGGGTTCTCGGCATACGGCGTCTGCGTGAAGTCGCGCGCGGTCGTGGGCAGTTCGGAACGGTGCTGCCACCCGGCACCGATCATCAGATTGGCGGTGCCCAGATCGAACCCGGCGAGCGCGCTGACGCGGTAGTTGTTGTCCGACCCGTCGACGAATTCGTAGTCGCCAGCGACCTCAAGCCCTTTGAAGTTGCGGCGGGTGACGAAGTTGGCGACGCCTGCGATCGCATCCGAACCATAGGTCGAGGCGGCACCGTCCTTCAGCACCTCGATCCGGTCGAGCGCGAACAGCGGGATCAGGTTGGTGTCCGCCGCGCCATCGCCCGGCTCGTTTGCGAAACGGCGACCGTTGAACAGCACCAGCGTGCGCTCGCGGCCAAGGCTGCGCAGGTTGATCGAACCCACGCCCTGGCTGCCGCCCGCGCCGTACTGGTTCGAATCGCCCAGGACCGGGCCGACCGAGGGGAGGCTCTTGATAAACTCGAGCGGGCTGTCGATCCCGCGCGATTCCAGCTCCGCCTGGCCGAACACATCGACCGGCTGCGCGCCGTCTTCGCGCTGCCCGCGAATATAGGAACCGGTGACGACGATGGTCGCCTGCGGCGGCGATTCAACCTGCTCGGCAAGCTCTGGCTGGTTCTCCGTATCGGTATCGGCAGTCGTCTGCGCCATTGCCGCAGGCGCCAGTGCGAAGGCGCAGGCCGTCCCCAGCATGAAGTGCGTTTTACCAATCATTTTTCTCTCCCCAACATCGCCGTTTGCCGGCTTTTTTATTCGGTTCAGACTATTCGTCTTGCGTGGCGGCATCCTCCTCGGGGCCATCCGGCAGGGCATCCGCCGGGGCCATCGTGGGGCCGGTCGTCTCGATCAGTGCGGCCTCGCCTCCGGGCCGGTAGGGCCGCCATTCAAAGCCGTCGGCGCATTCGAAGGATCGCGCATCGGGTGCCATCTTCACGAAGGCGACCCAGCAGCCATTGACCGTCTCGGCCAGCGCGCGGTCAGCCGCGTCGGCGCGCTCTCCGCCCCAACTCGACCGGTCGATCGAATCGAAGGTGAACATCAGTTCTGCCGAATGGATCGGCCCGTCGGTCCACTCGCCGGCCCTGAAAGCCGGAGTATGGTCGAAGCGGTAGAGGAACGCCGGTGCGCCGGTGTCGCCCGCCAGCGCAGCGAGCGTGCGCGCGGCGGAAAAGCCCTTCTCGCCCGCATTGGCACCGACCAGCACGGGCACGGCGGTTTCCGTCCCTGCCCGCAGCGCGGCGATGGTCGATGTCGGCTTGAAGGCCGCATCGGGCGTGAAGAAGAAGCCCGCGCGCAGCGGCTCCGACGCGGCGAAGGTCTGCGCGGAAATGCTGCGCAACTCGTCCGCCGTCACGTCCGGGCCGATGCCTATGGTTTCCAGCGCCTCGATTGCCATGCCCTGCGCAGCGACCTTGGGCCGGTCGGGCAGCAGCAGGGCGCCCGATTGCACGATCGCCTTGTCGAACAGGCCTTTCGCGGAAGGAAGCGACAGCAGGCTGACGACGATCCCGCCGCCAGCCGACTGGCCTGCGACGGTGACCTGCTCGGGATCCCCGCCGAACGCCTCGATATTGTCCCTGACCCATTCGAGTACGGCCACCGCATCCTGCAGCGCGTAATTGCCCTGCGGCTCGTCGGGGTGCTCCGCATCGAGCGCGGGATGAACGAAGTTGGCCAGCGCGCCGAGCCGGTAGTTGACGCTTACCGTGATGACGCCCTGCTGCGCATTGGCCGTTCCATCATAGGAACCAAGACTGCCCGCACCCAGGAAGAACGCGCCCCCGTGAAACCACACGAGCACTGGCGCGCCTTGCGCATTCTCGGGCGCGGTGATGGTCAGGTAGAGGCAATCTTCCGACTGCGCTCCGTTGACGCCGCCGAAATTCGCGACCGTGGTGTCGGTATCGACCGGCTGCGTGCAAGGTGTCTCGTGCGCGGTCGCCGCGCGCACCCCCGGCCACGGCTCCACCGGCTGCGGAGGGCGCCAGCGATTTTCGCCCGTGGGAGCGGCGGCATAGGGCACGCCCCGAAAAACCAGTACGCCGTTTTCGCGCGATCCTAGAAGGGTGCCCGCCTCGACTTCTACCGTCGCCCCGTCGATCGGGTCTGGCATTTGCGCATGGAGGGCCTGCGGCATCGGGCCCGCAGCAAGGACGGTCAGAACCGCAAAAAACCGCACCATTCTCCCCTCCCCATTCTTGTTATCGACCGCCATAGCGCACCATTTACGATCTAACAACAAGCATATTTGAATATCGGGTACGATAATGAGACGGATTCTTCCGCGCCCTCCCAAACGCAATCCGGTGGACACGTACGGGGCTATCGGCATAGCCTTGCGCGATGGAGCTGACCCGCACCGAACTGTTCGAAAGCATTTGGTCCGAACCGATGGGCGCGGTCGCCGCGCGCTATGGCCTGACCGGCAATGGCCTCGCCAAGATCTGCGACCGGCTCGAAATCCCGCGACCGCCGCGTTCGCACTGGACGCGCAGCGCATCCGCACGCGATCCGCGCCCCGAGCTACCGCCCGCCCCAATCGGCCTGAGCGAGACCTTCGCGCTCGGCCAGCGGCAGACCCGCCAGTCGCCCGGCACCCGCACCCGCATGTCAGCCGAAGAGCGGCGGCAGCACCTGATGGACACGGCGAGCGAGATCGCGCTCAACGAAGGGCTGTCGGCGGTCACCATCCGCGAAGTGGCGCGGATTGCCGGGATCAGCGAGACGCAGGTGCACAACTGCTTCGGCGGGCGGACCGAGCTGCTCGTGGCCATCGCCCGGCGAGAGATTGCGCTGCAGGAATCGCGCCGTCGCAAGCGCATCGCCAAGGGCACGAACCGCCAGATGCACGTGATGCTCTCTACCATTGGATACCTGCACGAGGCCGCCCAGCGCGGGCCGCTGTTGCAGATGCTGCTGCGCACGCCCGAGGTGCGCGACGCGCTAAAGCCCGAACTCGCCGTGCAAAGGGACGCGGCCCGAGCACCCATCCTTCAGCAACTGGTCGGCCAGGGACGAATGGACTTGCCGAGCGCGCGCGCCTCGACAGCGGCGCTCACCGCCGTGTGCCTCAAGGCGGGCGGGATCGTCGCGAGCAGACGCGCGCCCTTCGCCATGGTTGAGGAAATCTGCCTCGGCGTCGTCATGGCAGGGGCCTTCAGCGACGAAAGCGTCGCCGCAGGAGATGCAGGCTAGCCCGCCTTCACCTTGAACGCATCGAGCGAAGCCGCGACGAGGCGGCGAGAGGTCGCATGCGCCGTGTCGCGATCGATCTGATCGAGCCGCACGAGCGGGGCAAGCGACTCAGGGATTCCGGCGACAAGCTCCAGCAGGACGAACGCCTCGCGCGGCGCGATGGCGAGCGCCTGCGAAGTCTCCCGCGCAATCCGCCGCAGCAGGCTGCGAAAACGCGCGCGGCTTGTCGGGCCCAGCGGGCTGTCCTGATGGCGTTCGCGCAGGATCAACTGCAGGATCGGTCCATGCTCCAGCAGGTAATCGAGGTAAGCATCGAACGCCTCCAGCGCGCGATCCTGATATTCCGACGCCTCCCCTCCGGGCGCGGGCAAGACGCGTTCTTCCAGCCAGTCGAGGTGCCGGTTGAACAGCGCATCCACGATCGCCGGGACGCCATCGAAATACACATATAACAGGCTGCGGCTGACGCCGACCCGATCGGCCACTTCGCCCAGCGACAGGTTCAGCGACCGGCCCTGACGGATCAGTGTTTCCGCTGCGGCGAGCAGTTGCAGCTCGCGATCGCCCTCTGCCGACATGGCTTCCATGCGTCCGCTGTGGCGCGCGACCGGAGCCTTGGCAAGATCGCCGGGTCGCATGCCCACCATTTATCACTATTGGTTTGACTGTCAGGAAACCCGTCTTCACCTTGGCACCTCGAACAAGGGAGGAAATGGGGTGAGTGAGAGGATTGGCAGGGGCATGACACGGCGCGGGCTTATCAAGGCTGGAACGACAGCGAGCGCGCTGGCGGTTACGAGACCTGCGCTGGCTTTACAGCAGGCGGCAGAGCGACCGACGGGTGCGCCCGAAGGCAGGGAATGGCGCGAGATCACGCCCGCGCTGACTGGCTATATCGCCGGAGCGGCAAGCCATTCGATCCCCGCCGCGATCCGAGAGCGCGCGCGGCTCCACATCCTCGATACGCTCGCCGCAATCGTCGCCTGCCAGCCGCTCGAAGCCGCAAAGCTTGGCCGCCGTTATGCCGTTGCCATGTCGCCGGGCGGCGGGAGCCCGATCCTCGCATCGCGCGAGACGGCCTCTCCGGTCGATGCCGTGTTCGCCTCGGCGATGACGGCGCATGCGGCGGAGATCAACGACTTCATCCCCTCGGCCTATGTCCAGCCGGGCCCTGCCATCGTGCCCACGGCGCTGGAGGCCGCGCGCCTCAAGAAGCGCACCGGTGCCGATCTGGTCGGCGCGGTGACTGCTGGGTACGAGATCGCGGGCAGGCTCCCCAAGGCGATCGGCACGCGCAACCTCTACCTTGCAGGGCTCGCCAACCACGGCGTCGCGCCCACCTTCGGCGCGGCCGCCGCTGCTGCACCGCTGCTGGGGCTGTCGACGGAGCAGGTCGATCACATGCTCGCTTTTTGCGCGCAGCAGGCATCGGGCTCGTGGCAATGGCTGCTCGACGTGCGGCACGTGGAGAAAGCCTTCGTCTTCGGCGGCATGGGCGCGCGCAACGGGTTGCAGGCAGCAATGATGGCGAAGCTGGGCTTCACCGGCGTACCCGCCAGCTTCGACAGCGAGAGCGCCTGGTTCCGGTGGCGCGCGTTCCAGGGCGAAGGCGCGGACCACGCTTCGCTGGTCGAGGGGCTTCACGAGCACTACGAATTGTCGCTCTCAGCGATGAAACGCTACCCCGTCGGTGGGCCGACCCAGCCCGCGATCCGCGCGCTGCTCGATCTGCGCAAGAGCGTAATGCCCGGCGAAGTGGAGAGCATCACCGTGGCCATGCCCGGCGAGGCCGCGACCTTCGAGCGCGCGAACATGCCCGCGCTCAACATTCCCTATCTGGCCGCAATCATCATGCTCGACGGACATCTCGATTTCGTCTCGGCACAGTCGATCGAGCGACAGGCGAACGACGCGGCCGCAGAGGCGTTCGCGCGCAAGGTGACGGTGGTGCGCGATGAGGCGCAGGAGACCGGCGAGGGTGAGGATCGCACCGAGAGCGCGCGGGTCACGCTGGTCCGCAAGGATGGGACGAAGGAGGAGCGCTACGTCGCTTACGTGCCAGGTTTCCCCACTCACCCGCTCACGAAGGCCGAGGTGGAAGTGAAGGCGCACGAACTGATCGAGCCAGTGCTCGGCACAAGCAAGGCCGACCGGTTGGTCGCGCTTTGCGACGGGCTCGACAGCGCCGAGAGCGTCGATCCGATCATCGATCTGATGCGCTTCGATAACGCCTGACGCGGCACATAAAAAAGGCGGGGAAGCATCGCACGGATGCTCCCCCGCCAGTCTGCTCGAGAGGAGCGTTACTCGGCCGCTTCGGCCAGCGTCTCGCTCTTGCGGAACATCATGTGATCGTAATTGGTGCGGTAGAACATGTCCTTCACGTCCTCGTCGAACCCGTCGAGCGAAGCTTCGAACTTGCCGTAGGGGTCCTTGGTCCCCTCCGGGTGCGGATAGTCGCTGGAGAACAGATACAGCTCGGGCGCGGAATCGCGGATCATCCGGCCGATATCCTCGTTCGGGAAGGGCGTGAAGCGGACCGCCCGCTTGATGTATTCCGAAGGCATCAGGTCCATGTCCTTCAGGTACTGGTCGGTCTTGTTGAACGAGTACCAGCCATGGTCGAGCATGCGCAGGAATTCGGGCACCCAGCCCGCCCCGCTCTCGATCACGCCGCCGCGCAGATCGGGGAAGCGCTGGAACACGCCATCATAGACCATCGCGGTGAGGAATTCCTGCGGCGCGTACCAAAGGCACATGAAGTCGGGGAACCTCAGGTTCTCGCCGCCGCCGTGCAGATCGGCAGCCCGCTCGCGCCCGTTGTTGCGGAACTTGCTCGGCTGGGTCTTCGTGCCCGGCCCGATGTGCAACATGAAGGGGATCCGGCTGTCCTGCAGGAACTGCCAGAACGGATCGAAATCGGGATGGCCGGGGCTCTTGTCGCCCGCCGGCCCGGCGCTGAACATCACCGCCTTCGCCCCTGCCTCGACCGCGCGTTTCGCCTCGGCGAGGCCGCGCTCAGGATCGTCCAGCGGGGTGAAAGCGACGCAATCCATCCGCGGGTCGGCATCGCAGAAATCCTGCTGCGCCTTGTTGAGCGCGGTCGCGGCGGCGTAGCGCTGGTCGTCGGTTTCGGCGCGGGTGATCGCGCCCAGGCCGAAGGTCGGGAAGACCAGCTGGCGTTCGAAGCCGAGCCAGTCGAGCGCTTCGACGCGCTCTTCCTTGTCGAAGCCGCCATAGCCGAGCCAGCCCTTTGCGCCCTCGATCGGGTTTTCTAGCGCCCTGGCGCGCGCTTCGGGGTCGTTCTTCCGCGCTTTTGCGGCGTCGATCATCTTGACGATGCGTTCGCCGCCCTCGCGCTTCGAGTAAACCTGCGAATACTTCTCCTTGTACTCGCCTTCGAGATAGGCGGCGAGCCAGTCCTGCGTTTCCATCGTGTGCGAGTCGGCGTCGTTCACGACCCTGCCTTTGGTGTAGGTCATCGGTGTCTCCCTGCGTTGCGTGAAAGACCATTGTCACACTAGTTGTTATAGTGTCAACGGCGCTGTCCGAATCCGGCTACAAAGCGAAGTTTGCCGCTTTCTCTCGGCTGGTCTTGCCATCGATGGTCTCACTGAATATCGGGTATGGCACCCCCGGGAGGCTCATCATCGTCAATCTTGCCAATATCCTCGCGCTAGAGACCATCGACGCCGCGACTTTCGAAGGCCGATCCGGCCCAGCAATGGGCCCGCGCCTGTTCGGCGGCCACGCGGTCGCGCAGGCGCTGCTCGCCGCATCGGCGGTGGAGGATGGCGCGCGCCTGCCGCATTCGCTCCACGCACACTTCCTGAAAGCCGGGTCAAGCGCACATCCGGTGCGCTACACCGTGACGCCCCTATCCGAAGGGCGCAGCTTCGCGGTGCGGCGGGTCGACGGGTTTCAGGGCGATACGCTGATCTTCACCATGACCGTCTCGTTCCATATCGAGGAGACGGGTTACCGGCACACCAGCCCCGCCCCCTTCCCGCTCGATATCGACGCCGCGCTCGCCGGGCTGGAGGCGTGGCGCGCGGGCAATGCCGAGGCGGCCAGCATCCCGATCGTAGAGAGGCTGCAGAAGCGCCCGATAGAGATCGTGCCGATCGATCCCGAACTGCTGTTCGGTTCGGAAGGCCGCGAGGCGAAGACCGCCGTGTGGATGCGGATGCGCGAGGCCACCGGGGCCGATCCGCTGCTCCAGCGCGCGCTGCTCGGCTATGCGTCGGACATGATGTTCCTGCGCAACGCGCTGCTGCCGCACGGCATCCGGCCCGGAAGCGATCGCATACAGGCCGCCTCGCTCGACCATGCGGTGTGGTTTCACGAGACGCCCGACTTCGACAAGTGGCATCTGTTCGCCACCGAAAGCCCGTGGGCTGGCCACGCCCGGGGCCTCAATCGCGGGCACTTCTACGATCTCGAAGGCCGTATGGTCGCCAGCGTCGCGCAAGAGAGCCTGATGCGGCCAAAAGGTTCTGCACGAAAGGAATCCATGTGAGCACGCCAGAGCCAGCGCTCTTCAGCTTCGTCAAACTGACCGTCGCGGATATCGAGGCGGCGACCGCCTTCTTCGAACGCGGCTTCGGCATGACGCATGCCGACACCGTCGACACCCCGGCCTTCCGCGAACACCTGATGACGGGCCGGAAGGGATCGACGACCATCGTGCTGTTCCACTGGAAGGATGGCCGCGCGATCGACACGGGCAATGGCTACGGCCCGGTCGGCATGATCTCACGCGATCTCGACGCCGACCTCGCGCGTGCGATCGCAGCCGGAGCGACGCAGAAGGGTGAGACCGTCACCTTCGGCCCGGCGCGGATCGCTTTCGTCCGCGCACCCGAAGGCCACGAGATCGAAATCATGCAGATGGGCGAAGCACGCGCGGCAGCCTAGCCGCGCGGCGCCCGCACCTTCAGTCCTCGTCGCGCGAGGTTCGCCCCGGCTGCGCGCCATTCGGCGGAGAGCGCAGCGTATCGGCGGGCACCAGGCGCGGCTCCGCCCCCAGCCATGCCACGGCGTGATCGTTGGTCTCGCTCCGCGCAGGCCAGGCAAACCCTGCGCAGTCGAGTCGTGTTGCGTCGAGATCCGCCTTCGCGAACGCAACCCAGCACGAATGCACCAGCGACGCGACGCGCGAGTCCTCGGCAGTCGGTCCTTGTGGCAGCAGTTGATAGGTCGCCAGCGTATCGAACACGAAGGGAAGCTCCCCCGCGTGCGGGGCGCCGTTCGGGTCACGCTCTCGCAAGGCTTCGGGCACGTAGTCGAAAAAATACTGGAACACCGGCGCGCCGTCCTCGGCCAGATCGGCCACCCGCTGCGTTCCGGCCAGTCGGCCCTCGTCGGAATTGGTGCCCAGCATCAGCAGAACGTCGTTCTCCTGCCCCGCCTCGAACACATCCATGATCGAGGCTGGCTTGACCGCCCCGTCGATGATCGTGCGCAGACCGAAGCCCGCCGCGCGGTCGGACAGGAAACGCTCTGCCGGCAGCGCGCGCAGCTGTTGCGCCGTTGCGTCGGGTAGCCCGAGCGCCTTCGCCGATGCCTCGCCACGCGCTTCCGCCACCGCCAGTGGAGTGCCGGGCGTGGGCAGCGATCCGGTCGACTGGAAGATCGCCTTCTCGAACAGGCCCTTGGCCAGCGGCGAGGTCACCAGATTGGCCGTCATCGTCGCCCCGGCGCTCTCGCCGAAAAGCGTGACGTTGCCCGGATCGCCCCCGAAGCTTGCCGCATTGTCCTTGACCCAGCGCAGTGCCGCGATGGCATCCATCAGCGCGTAATTCGCGTTCGGACCGTCCCCCTTCTCCGCGCTCAGCGCCGGGTGCGCCCACCCGCCCAGCCCGCCGAGGCGGTAGTTGATGGTGACCAGCACCACGCCGTCGCGCGCGAAGGCATCGCCGTGATATGTCGGCAGGCTGCCCGCGCCGACCACGCCGCCGCCACCGAACAGCCATACCATCACCGGCGCATCGTGCGCATTCTCGGGCGCCCAGATGTTGAGCGTCAGGCAATCTTCGGAGACCGGACCTGCGTAACCGCCGAAATTGGGCGATCCGTCTTCGTTCACCGGCTGAAGGCAGGCGGGGCCGAAGCTCTTGGCGGACTTCACCCCGTTCCACGCGATCGGCTCGGGCGCGCGCCAGCGCAGCTCGCCGACGGGCGGCTTCGCGTAGGGCACGCCCCGGAAGACGAGCGCATCCCCCTCGGCCGTGCCCTCAAGCACGCCCGATGTGGTCTGCACCACCGGATCGGAGCCGGTCGCCTCCACGGTCGCACAGGCAGACAGGGCGAGCGCGGCGAGGGTGACGCCCGTCAGCCTCACAGACCGCGTCCCTCGGGCAGCAGGCGCTGGAGCAGCTTGCGCTCTTCCCCATCGGGGTCCTGCACCACTTGCGGATCGAGATCGAAGATCATCGTCGCGCGCCCCTGCGCATCATAGGTGGGCCATTGCGGCAGCGCCGGGGTATTCGGATTGCCGGTGCGCGCAAACGCGATCCAGGCGTCGGCCATCAGGTCGGCCATCCGCTGCGTCTCGGCAGTCTCGGGCCCGGTATAGCTGGTCGAGCGCGCGACATTGTCGAACACGAAAGCGATATCGAGCGCGTGCGGCGTTTCCAGCCGCCCGCCCTCGACCGGAGTCTTCCAGTCGAGCCGGTACATGTAGACCGGCGCGCTCTGCTTGCTCTTGCGCTCCGCCTGCAGCAGCGCGGTGCCGCGATAATTGCGGAAGGTGGCGACCTGGAAGAAGACGTCGCTGGGATCGTAGTCGGGATGCGCCGCGTGCATGCCCGTGATGACCTCATCGACATCGGCATCGCCGGTGAAGGCCTTGAGCTTCGCGGGCAGCTGCTCCCAAGACAGCGCGAAGTTCTCCGGACTGCCAAGCCCGCCCTGCAGGCGCATCTCGTTGTTGTTGGTGCCGACCAGCAGCGGGATATCGGCGGAAACCGGGTTGGCGTCGGGCGTGTAGGGCTGGCGCGTGAGCGAGCGGCCGTCGACCACCGGACGATAATATGCACCCCTGCTGCGCGACTTCATCATCGCTTCGATCAGATCGTCGAGCGGCATGGCCGCGAGGTCTTCCACGCTGGAAACCTTGGCGGTGGTCATCAGGTCCTTCGCCAGCGGCGTGCCGACGCGCGGAGTGAACCCGGCGAGCGACATCGAACCCGACTGCGCGATGGCGCGCTGGAACAGGCCGCGCGCATCCTCCATCGCCATCAGGGTGGAGACTTTCGCCGCCCCGCCAGATTCGCCGAAGATCGTCACATTGCCGGGGTCGCCGCCGATCGCATCCGCATGGTCGCGCACCCATTCGAGCGCCTTGACGATATCGAGACTGCCGAGGTTGCCGCTGTCGGCATATTTGGGATCGTCGGTCAGCTCGCCCAGGTAGGAATAGCCGAACGCGTTTAGCCTGTGGTTGAGCGTGACGACGACCACATCGCCCCGCTCGGCCAGCCGCGACCCATCGTAGCCATTGCTGGAGCCCGATCCGGTGACGTAGCCGCCGCCGTGCAGCCAGACCATGATCGGGCGCTTCTTCCCGTCACCCAGCCCCCGCGTCCAGACGTTGAGGAACAGGCAATCCTCGCTGATGCCGACCGAGTTCTCCCACGAGGCGAAGACGGGCACATCGGGGGACGGACGTTGCGGGCATTCGCTGCCGAACTGCGTTGCCGCGACCGGCTGCGACCACGGCTGCGGGTCCGCCGCGCGCTGGAAGCGCCGCCCCTCGGTCGAGGCCGCATAGCGTATGCCGCGGAACACGTTGACCGTGTCGCTCTCGCCCTCGCGCGAGCCGATCACCGGTCCGTAGGCTGTCTGGAGCACGGGCGCGCTATCGACCGCGGCCACCGATGTGGCCGTGTCGGTAGTCGCGCAAGCCGTCAGCCCCAGCGCGGCGGCGGCGGCAAGGCCCGCCCAAAGTTTGCGGATCGTCATTCCCTCTCCCTCTCGTCTCAGGTTCTCGAATAATATGGCAGCTCGGCAAGGTCGGCGGCGCGCACCCCGCGCGCCCACGCCGCGCGGCCGACCACGAATTGCTCCTCGGGCGCGTCGGTCGGCTCGAGGCCGGACGCGCGGTAGGTCGCACGCATCGCGGCGCGCGCCTTGGCATCGAGCACGGGGATCGCTCCCTCGGGCGCATGCGGGTCGCGTGGCAGCAAGCCGCCATTCCCGCCCGAGAGCCACTGGTAATAGCGGTTGTGCTGCCACGGATGGCCCCCGGCGCGGATCACCGGGGCCTGCAAGGCGAAAAAGTGCGACAACGTGGGCTCGATCCGGCGGGCGAGCGCATCGACCTCATCCATGTCTCCAGCGGCAGAGGCGGCGAGCCAGCGGTTGCCGATCTGCTGCGCAGGCGTCTGCACCGCCTCGGCATTCCACTGCCCGCTCCACGCAATCTCGAAATGGCGTGCGAGCAGCGGCAGGAAATCGAGATTGACCGGTCCCATCGACAGTCGGTCGCCCAGCCGCTGGCACAGCTGCATGGTCGACGTCAGCGAAACCGGTTGCGAGATCTTCACCCCGACCACGTTCTCAAGGTCGGCAATCCGGTCGTACACATCGAGCGGCTGCCCTGCGGGGCCGAGCGCGGGAAACGCCCGCCGCCCGGTCGCTGCATAGAGCATCACCGGCAGCGATGTCGCGGTGATGCGGAGCGCCATCAGATCATGGAGCTGATCCGCACTGCACTCCGCCGGATAGGTCGACGCGAGCAGCACCAGCTTCACGCCGAGTTCCTCCAGCGCGCCAAGCGGCCTCAGGTCGGACTCCACCTTGCCGCTCGCGAGAATGCCGTGGACGGGCAGATCGCTGCCCGCCTCGTCGATCAGGATGCGATGGAACTCTGCCCACCTCGGATCGCCGGGGAGCGTCCAGTTGATCATCGGGAGCGTGCCCGAAAAGCCCTGAGCAATCGCGTGGCGCACATCGTGCCGGATCGCGTCCTCGTCCAGCGTATGCCCATCCTCGCGGAAGGTCGGCAGGAACAGGTTCATCAGCCCGCGCAGGTTGGCCTTCGCCCATTCGCGCTGATGCGAATCGACTCGTGGCGCGATCCGGTCGGCACACGAAGCCTGCGCACGCGCGATCGAGGGCACCATCAACGCAGCCGCCCCTGCCCCGGCTCCGGCCAGTGCCCCTGACAGCGCGCTTCGGCGCGAGATGCGCAATCGGCCCAAATCCTGCCTCTCCCCTCGGTCATGCCGCTCATCCAGCAAGGAACCCGGTCTTTGAACGAAAACCTTTCGCCCTCATCCGCCGGACCTTGTCGCCATACCGCATTTACGAAAAGGGCTTAACACGCAAGTCCAATTGGTTCTAGTGTCAGCGCGACGAACACAGGGAGAATCAGGGATGATGACGCGGCGACAGACACTCGGTTCGGCACTCGCGCTCGGCGCGACGGCCATGGCGCGGCCCGCTTTTGCAGCGGGCATGTTCCCCATCGTGGAGACGGCGCAGGGCAAGCTGCGCGGGCTGGAATCGGGCGGCGTCGCGATCTTCCGCGGCGTCAGCTACGCGGCCGATACGAGCGGTGCGAACCGTTTCATGCCGCCGCAGCCACTCGAGCCCTGGGCGGGCGTGCGCGATGCGCTGCACTGGACCGACGTTGCCCCGCAAATCCCCGGCGACCGCCGCCATGTCTATGCCGACCTGATCATGGTCGATCGCAATCCGTCGGGCATGGGGGAGGACAATCTGTCGCTCAACCTGTGGTCCCCCGCGCTCGATCCCAATGCGAAGAAACCGGTGATCGTCGTGCTGCACGGGGGAGGGTTCTATAGCGGATCGGGCAATTCGGTGGGCATGGACGGCGAGGCGATGGCGCGCTTTTCCGATTGCGTGGTGATCGCGATCAACCATCGCCTCGGCGCGTTCGGCTTCCTCCACTTGGCGGAATTCGGGGGGGAGGATTTCGCCACTTCGGGCACCGTCGGCATGCAGGACATCACCGCCGCGCTCGGCTGGGTGCGCGAGAACGTGGCTGCCTTCGGCGGCGATCCGAGCCGCGTGCTGGTCTACGGCCAGTCGGGCGGCGGGGCGAAGACCAGCGTGCTGATGGCGATGCCCGACGCCAAGGGCCTGTTCCACCGCGCGGGCGTGATGAGCGGTTCGGCGCTGCGCATGATGCCGCCCGAGATGGCCACCGCCACGGCGAAACGGTTGATGGATGCGCTGGAAATCGCGCCCGGCGATGTGCGCAAGTTGCAGGAGGTGCCGTGGACCACCCTGCTCGAAACGCAGGCCAAGCTTGAGGCAGCCGACCGCGCCAAAGGCGAGGCGCCGCAATCCTTCGCGCCCGTGGTCGACGGGATCGCCCTGCCCCGCCACCCGTGGGCGCCCGACGCGCCCGCCGTATCCGCCGACGTGCCGATGATCGTCTCCTCGGTGCTCGACGAGCGCGCCTATCGCATGGGCGACTTTGCGATGGACGAAGCCGGGCTGGTCGACTTTGCCCGCAAAAGGCTGGGCGACAGGGCACCCGAAGCGGTCGCCGCCTATCGCGCGGAAGACCCGGATGCCAAGCCGTTCATCCTCGCGGCACGGCTCGAATCCGACCTGACCTTCCGCAAGGCAGCCTTCGCGCAGGCCGAGCTGAAGGCGAAGCAGGGTGGCGCGCCGGTGTGGACCTACCTCTGGACCCAGCCGAGCCCGGCGGCGGACGGGCGCTTCGGCGCAGTCCACGGGATCGACGTCGCGCCCAGTCTCTACAACACGCGCGGCGCGCTCAACGGGTCGAGCAAGGAGGCAAACGAGCTGGCCGCCGCCATCGCATCGAGCTGGGCGGCCTTCGCGGCCAATGGCGACCCCAACAACGAGCGCGTGCCCGAATGGAAGCCCTATTCGCCGCCCGAGCGTACGACGCTGATCTTCGACGAAGACCTGCGGGTGGAGAGCGATCCGCGCGCGCAATTCCGCCAGTACTGGAAGCCTTGACGCCGCGCGGGCGGCCTCGCCTGACACACCTGGCACACTGTCCAGAAGGTGAAATCGGGGCCGTCCCGACGGGCGGCCCCGCAGTGGCGGCCGATACTTGAAAGAGCGCTGGCGAAGCTAGCGCACAAGGCCGCTGTAGGACAGCGCGCAGCAAGAGTTTCCGGGCCGCTAGAAGCCGACCACCCATGCCGCATCGGCGGGAGTCTTCCCTTCGGAAACCTCGTCCCACGCGCGTTCCACGGCGTCGGCACCATCCTCTCGCCGGATCGTCAGCCAGTCGCGCGATTTCAGCGCGGCGCTCTTCCAGAAATCGTGCGCGCGCTTTTCGAACACGCCGGGCCCCCAGTCCTTGCCGCGTTTCTGGATATGGCCCGGCGCGAAGAACATCTCGCTGCGATCGCGGATGAAGCCGGGTGCCATCGTGTTCGCATCGTAATGGGTAACGCCGACGTTGGAGGTGTATTTCATGGCTTCGCCCAGATGCTCGTGCAGGCGCCCGAGCACGCCGCCATCGCCCGACATGTCGATGATGATGGTGGGAACATTCGCGTCGATATTCTCGATCGCGTCGTAGGTCAGGACCTCGCCGTAAAGACCCAGCTTTTCGACCGCCGCCTTGTTGCGCGGCGAGGTGACGCCGATGGTCTTGGGGGCTGCCGGGTCGGCAGAGATCGCGTAGGCGCACCCGATCGCGGTCTTGGACGAGGCGCTCAGCACGACGACCTGCTCCGCGCCGTACCAATCGTGGTCGTGCATGAAGTCGTAGATGCAGAACGATGTCGCGTAGAGCGGGAAGAGCACCATGCGCGCATCGTCGAGGTCGCCATCGTAATCGGGCTCTGCGGAAACGCGCGCGTAGGAATTGTACACCGGCGGCAGCCCGGCGCGATGCTCGCTGCTATCGAAGAAGCGTCCTTCGCCAACCTTTGCGGGCTTCAAGACGAGGTGGCTCGCCATGGGGAAGTATCCGTAAATCCGCTCCCCCACGGCAATCTCGGGATGCGAGGAGTCGACGATCTCGGCGAAGCCCCACACGGGGATGATGCCCTCGCCCTCTCCATCGACCGGGAAGAATTTCCAGTAGCCGATACGCTCTCCCATCACGCCGTAGGTGACGTTGTTGGCGGTCAGCGCGAAGCGGTCGACCCTGGCGAGCACCTCGCCCATACCGAGCGGCGGCAGTTCGCGCGTTTCGATGCGGCTTTCGCCGAGCGCATCCTTGCGGACGACAAATTGGGTGACGGTCGACATAAGCAGGCTCCTTGCCTCGACGGGGGGGCGCGTGGATATCCCGGCTGTATGCCGAACCCCGACAAACAGCTTTTTTCAATCACACGCCCTGCGGAACGTCAAAGTGAAACGGCCGACCGCGCGTATAGGGATCCCATCCGCCTGACAGGGCGAGCTTCACCGCAGCCTCCAACTCTGTGCGATGGACTTGCGGGCGATGGCGGTTGCCCCGGGCGAGCTGCGCGACCTTCCGAGGCATGGGCAATTGCAGGAGCACCTCGCGCCCGTCTGCTTCTTGCGCACGAACGGAAACCAGCATCCCCTGCCAACCGTCAGCCGTGCACCACTGCGGTTCCCGGCGAAGTTCCCACTCGTAATCGTCCCCGTCGATAACGAGCGAGCCGGTCAAGGTGCGGGTCGGCAACATCCGCGCAACCTACCAAGGCGATCGCATCTTGCCAGCCCAATTGCCGCTGGCCCGATGCATCTCATCCAGCCCTCCGAAGATGAGCGGGGCCCGGCCAGAGGGGCGATATTCTGCCTATGGTGCAAAGTCGTCTGTCGCGAACGAGATCCAGTTCCTGCTGGCTGATCGGGGCGCGGTCCCATATCCCGGCAGCAGCACCGGCACCGGCAGCTTACGGGACGACGCGTATGACAGGCATCCACGAGGACATCGTTACCGGTTACGAGGAAACCTTCGACTGGGTGCCCTACGAAGGAACCCCGCGCCCCTACCTGCTGGCAACAGTCCCCCGCTCGGGCAGCACGTACTTCAGCCACCTGCTGTGGGCGACCGGATGTCTCGGAGCGCCGTTGGAATATCTCAACTTCGAACCGACCGGCCCCTTCGGAGCCGTCCACGGATCGCCCGAAGCGCAAACGGCGCTCTGGCAGCGGGTGCTGGCGCGGCGGACGTCCCCCAACGGGATTTTCGGGCTGAAGGCCTTTCCGCTTCAGCTGGAACTCCTCGGCCAGCACAATCCGCCGTTGCTGGCCGATACGATGCGCTTTTTCCTGGCAGGGCGGTCGAACAGTAAAGTGATCCAGCTGCGCCGACGCGACCGGGCGGCGCATGCCATCTCGCTTGCGCGCGCGAGCCTGAAAGGCGTCTGGCGGCAGGAGCAGGAAAGCGACGATCAGGCCGAACCCGCCTATTCCGCCGCAATGGTGGAGCGTGCCGAACGCGAGCTGGCGGTGCAGGAAGATGCCTGGACCGCGATGTGCCGCGACCTTTCGATCACTCCGCTGGTGCTGTGGTACGAGGACGTGGTGGCCGATCCCGGCCGGGCGATCGACGCGGCGGCGGATTATCTTGGTGTGATACTCGATCCGCAGGCGGCTATCGAAGTGCCGAAGATCAGGCAGCAGTCGCAGCAGGGGGCACAGGCTTGGAAGCGGCGGCACGCCTCCGAATAGAGCGGTACAGCGCCGCTTGCGGTTCGTCCGTGTAGGCAGCGGGCGTCGGCCCTGTCATAGATGCCACGCGACTGAGGGGAGCTATCCAAATGGACGACAGCCGGACCGGACATTCTTCGACGCGACGTCAGGCGCTGAAGCTGGGCGCAGGCGCGGCAGCCGCGATGGCATCCACCAGGGCGTTTGCTCAGGAGGCGCAGGGCCAGCCGCTGATCGGCGACCCAGCACTCCCCGAGCCTGCGGGCAAACGCATGCGCTGGGCCATCGTCGGTCTCGGCACGTTCGGCGTCGGTCAGGTCATCCCCGGCTTCGATGGCGCCCGGCATTCGCGGATCACCGCATTCGTTTCGGGCAATCCGGACAAGGCGCGCAATCTCGGAGATCGCTACGGTGTGTCGCGTCTTTACGACTACGACTCGTTCGACCGGATCGCGGAAGATGAAGAGATCGACTGTGTCTACATCGTCCTGCCGGTCGGCCTCCATGCCGAGTACACGATCCGCGCGCTCGATGCGGGCAAGCATGTGCTGTGCGAAAAGCCGATGGCATCGACCAGCGCCGAATGCGAGGCGATGATCGCGGCGGCGAAGCGCAACAACCGCACGCTGGGCGTCGCCTACCGCGTCCATTTCGAGCCGAACAACATGCATGTGCTCGAGCGCGTGCGGAACGGCGATCTTGGCGCGATGCGCTTCGTCTCCGCCGACCACGGCTTCAACGCCAATCCCGCATTCCCACCGCACAAGTGGCGGCTCGAAAAGAAGCTCGGCGGCGGCGGTTCGATGTACGATATCGGCATCTACGGCCTCAACACCTCGCTGATGATGTTGCCGGGCGACATACCCGTTGCGGTCTCCGCCTATGATTCGACACCCGCGGGCGACCCGCGCTTTGCAGAGGTCGAGGGCGCGCTCGACTGGCGGGTGCGCATGGCGAGCGGCATCACCGTGCAAGGCTCCTCCTCCTACTGCTGGAACCCCTACGTCTCGCGCCAGCGCTATTTCGGGGCCGACGGCTCGATCGAGATGAATCCGGCGACGACCTACTACGACAACCGCATCAGCGCAGAGATCGGCGGCGCACCGCACGAATACACCGCGGGCAATGCCGCCAGCCAGTTCGCCGCGCAGGTCGACGGCTTCTCGCTGGCCGCCCGCGCGGGCACGGCGCATCGCACGCCGGGCGAGATGGGCCTGCGCGATATCCGCCTGATCGAGGCGATGTACGCCAGCGCCGCTGCGGGCGGGAAGACCGTCGAGGTCTGATCCCGCCGCGCAGCGCCCGGCCTAGAAGGCGAGGCTGACGGCCTCGCCCTCGTAGGTGAGCGTCCGGCCTTCTTTCGCTGCGAACAGGTCGCCGCCTTTCGCGCCATCGTGCAGCACCACGGTCACCGCGCGGCTCTCGGCCATGCCGGGAAAGCTGCCCTCGCGCGCGCCGATGGTCAGCGTGCGCGTGGCATCGTCCCACGCCATCGGGATGCGGGCATACTCGCCGCGGGTGTAGCCCATGTCGGTGCCCTGATCCTCATAGAGCGCGAAAGCGCCGTCGGCCCCGGCGAAGACGTGGACGGTGAGCGGCCCCTGCGGATCCTCGCCGGTCCACTGCACGTCCGGCCCCATCGGCACGATCGCGCCCGCGCGCACGAACAGCGGCATGCTCTCGCGCGGAGCCGAAGCGACAATCGTCTGCCCGCCCGCCAGCTTTGTGCCGCTGCGCGCATCGTACCAGTCCGCGCCTTGCGGCAGGTACACCTCGCGCTCGCGCGCCTCGAACTGCGTCACCGGCGCGACCAGCAGCGAAGGGCCGAAGAGGTATTCGTCGTCGATCCCCCAGACTGTCCGGTCGGCTTCGAAGTCCATCACCAGCGGGCGCATGATCGTCCCGTCGTCGTAATGCGTGCCCGCCGCGAGCGTGTAGATATACGGCATCAGGCGATAGCGCAGCTTGTGATAGGCGATCAGCGCCTCGCGCATTTCCGGATCGCCTTCGCTCACGATCGGCGTCTCGCGCAGCGGAAATTCGCCGTGGCTGCGGAACAGCGGCGAGAACGCGCCGAACTGGAACCAGCGCAGGTACAATTCGCGCCATTCGGGGAGATGCTCCGGGTCCTCGCTCGAAAAACGCTGCTCCACCGCGAAGCCGCCGATATCATGCGTCCAGTTGGGTACGCCCGCCACGCTGAGGTTGAGCCCGGCACTGATCTGGTCGCGCAGATCGTCCCACCGCGCGGCAACGTCGCCCGACCACAGCGCCGACGATGTCCGCTGCACACCGCCGAAGCCGCTGCGCGTCAGGATGAAGGGCCGTGTATCGGGCTGCGCCGCGCGCAGGCCCTCGAACACGCCTTCGGCATGGACCAGCGGGTACGAGTTGAAGATCGCCGCGCCGGGCGTGTCGGTGGCGGCGGAATACATCTGCCGCGCACGTTCTTCGACCGAGAGGTTGGAGTGCCAGTCCGGCTCGGTCGCATCCATCCACCAGGCATCGAAGCCGAGCGGCAGCAGAGCGTCCTTCATCTGCCGCCAGTAGATCGCGCGCGCCTCGGCGGGATAGGGATCGTAGAAGGTATTGGGATAGCCCTTCCCCACCCAGTCCAGCTGCCCCGCTTCGAGCGGCCGCTCGTACAGAGAGCCCTTCTCGCGCAGCTCTTTCGCGTTGTCGGTCGTAGGATAGAACTTGGGCCACACCGACAGCATGATCCGTCCGTTGAGGTCGTGCACCTCGTCCACCATCACCTGAGGATCGGGAAAGCGCTCGGGATCGAAAGCGTGGCTGCCCCACGCGTCCTCGGGCCAGTAGAACCAGTCCTGCACGATCGTGTCGATCGGGATCTCCTGATCGCGATACATCTGCATCACGTCCAGCAGTTCGTCTTGCGTATTGTAGCGCTGGCGCGACTGCCAGAAGCCATAGGCCCAGCGCGGCATCATCGGGGCCTTGCCGGTCAGACGGCGGTAGCCCGCGATCGCATCGTCCATCGTCGGCGCGGGTACTACGTAGTAGTCGATCGCCCTGCCCGCCTCGCTCGCGAAGCTGACCGAATGGCGGTCCGCTTCGGGCAGCGGGTCCGCATGCTCCAGCGCGATGTAACCCTGGTTCGGCTCCCACTCGATGCGCAGGTCCACCGGTTTGCCCGCTTCTAGAGCAAGCTCGAAATTGTGATACCAGGGGTTCCAGTTCTGCCGCCAGCGATCGAGGACCAGCTTGTCATCGGCGAAGACCTTCACGTAGCTGGAGGAATAGAGGCGGAACTTGTGCGTGCCATCCGCTGCGGGATCGAAGGTCCCGGTCCAGACGACGCGCTGAGTCTCGACCGAGTTGCCCTGCGTGTTCTGCCCGGTCGTCGCCGCCTCGACTGCCGCCTTTGCGGCCTCGGGCCAGCGCTCCTTATCGGAGAGATACTGGTAGTCGATCGCGTCTTCCGCGCGCTCCACCACCAACCTGTCGCCCAGATAGTAGCGCGCGTCCCAATCAAGCTTCAGTTTATCGTAAGGCTTCGGATCGCCAACCCGCGTGATCGAGGCATTGTCCCACAGGATGCCGTAGCCCCTTGTCGAAACCAAATAGGGCACCGTGATCGCCATGTTGTGCTGGGCAAGCTCCAGATCCTCGCCATTATAGTTCATCTGGCGGTTCTGGTGCTGACCAAGGCCGTAGAGACCCTCGTCGGTGCCGCGGTTGAACTGTACGCGCGTGGCGAACCAGCGCTGGCCTTCCAGCTCAACCGGCTCGATCCGGCGCGCAGGGGCGTACTCGTCGAGCAGAACCTTGCCCGCTGCATCGCGCACGGTGAGCGCGCCATCGGCATAGGCGACCGTAGCCGTCCCCTGCACCGTGCGCAAAACTGCCCGATCCGCCATCGCGTCGACCGTCGGGTCGCCATCCGGAGCGGCGACCACCTGCGCGGTCGCACGCTCGTCTGGCGGCGATTCGCCTGCCGTGACACGAACCGTTCCATCGGCATATGCGAGCACGCGAACCTCGAGCCCATCGTCGGTCGTCACGACCATGCCGTGCGGAACCGGCTTCGTCTCCCCCGTCTGCGCCGGGGCAGCGAGGCCCAGAGCGACGACGATGTACGTAAAGATAGCGCTACCAATAGCCGGATGGATCACCGCTTTGCTTCCCTCTCCCTGCGCCTTTCTGGAAGCTGTCATGCCCCTCGCTTCGCGCAAATGCTCTGCCCTGTTTATGCGGCTCTGCCTGATCGGGCAAGCGCTCCGCCCCGCGCCGTGGGTCAGGACAACTCGATTTTACCCCCTTGCCCGACGCGCCGTTTCCCGGAATGATAACGCTCACACGGAAGGCGCGGACCATAACCGCGTGATGGAGAGGGCTGAATGATCGACTTCAAACGAACGGTGAGTGCGCTGGTCCTGGCCGCAACGGCCACCGCCTGCACGACGATGGCAGAGAGCGGGGTTTCGGCCAACGCTTCAACCGGGGATTCCACCGGGGATGTGGCGGCGACGAGCACGGCGCCCGGCGCAGGCGAAGCGCATCCGTCGATCTGGCCCGCCTACCAATACCCCGTGACGGTTCCCGCAAAAGACCGTGCGATGATCGCCGATCTGCTGCAGCGCATGACGCTCGAAGAAAAGATCGGCCAGCTGGTCCAAGCCGATCTGTGCTGCGTCACGCCCGAGGACGTGAAGACCTATAATCTGGGCTCGATCCTTGTCGGCGGGAACAGCGGCCCGAACGGCAACGACCTTGCCCCCGCGCCCGACTGGCTCGCCGCGGCGGACGATTTCTACGAGGGTTCGGTCGACAAGAGCGACGGCGGCGTCGGCATTCCTCTCATTTGGGGAACCGACGCCGTTCACGGCCACTCGAACATCATCGGCGCCACGCTCTTCCCGCACAATATCGGCCTTGGCGCGGCGCGCGATCCCGAACTGATCGAACGGATCGGCGCGGCGACTGCCAAGGAGATCCGCGTCACCGGGCAGGAATGGACCTTCGCGCCCACCGTCGCCGTGCCGCAGGACTTCCGCTGGGGTCGCGCCTACGAAGGCTATTCGTCGGACCCCGCACTGGTCGCGTCCTATGTCGGCGCGATGGTGCGCGGGCTCCAGGGTCCGCCGAGCAACTACGACCTGCTTGCCGGGCCCTACGTGATCGCATCGACCAAGCATTTCCTCGCAGATGGCGGCACCGATAACGGCGTCGACCAGGGCAACAGCTCGATCAGCGAGGAAGAGCTGCGCGACATCCATGGCGCGCCGTACGGCCCTGCGATCGCGGAAGGCGTGTCTACCGTGATGGTCAGCTTTTCCAGCTGGCAGGGCGTGAAGATGACCGGCAACAAGTCTCTCGTCACCGGAGTGCTCAAGGACCGGATGGATTTCGGTGGCTTCGTGGTGTCGGACTGGAACGCCCACGGCCAGGTGGCGGGCTGCACCAACGAAAGCTGCCCCCAAGCGCTGATGGCGGGCATCGACATGTACATGGCACCCGATACCTGGAAGGCGATCTATTCCGATCTGCTCGACAAGGCACGCAAGGGCTCGATCCCGATGGAGCGGATCGACGAGGCCGTGACCAAGATCCTCGAGGTCAAGGCGCGGCTCGGCCTGTTCGACGCGGGCAAGCCTTCGGACCGGCCCCTGTCGGGCGAATACGACCTGCTCGGCGCGCCCGAACACCGCGCGATCGCCCGCGAGGCGGTGCGAAAATCGCTCGTCATGCTCAAGAATCAGGGCGTCCTGCCGATTGCACCGGGCGGACGGCTGCTGGTCGCGGGCGAAGGTGCCGACGACATTGCCCGCCAATCGGGCGGGTGGACGATCAGCTGGCAGGGAACGGGTCTTAGCAACGACCTCTTCCCCGGCGCGACCTCGATCTTCGACGGGTTCCGGCAGGCGGTCGAGGCTGGCGGCGGGACCGCCCAGCTTTCGCCCGACGGCAGCTTCACGCAGAAGCCCGACGCTGCGGTCGTCGTGTTCGGCGAGACGCCCTATGCCGAGTTCCAGGGCGACCGCGACACGCTGGCGCTCGATGCCGACCTGACGGGCCCCTACGCAACCATGGAGCGGTTGAAGGCGCAGGGCATTCCGGTGATCGCGCTGATGATCACCGGCCGACCGCTCTACGTCAACGAAGCGCTTAACGAGGCGGACGCCTTCGTCGTCGCATGGCTGCCCGGTTCCGAAGGCGGTGGCATCGCCGATGTGCTGGTGGGCGCTGCCGACGGTTCGCCGCGCAACGACTTCGTGGGCAAGCTGCCCGCGGCCTGGCCGCGCACCCCCGACATGAAGGATGGGGCGCTGTACCCGTTCGGCTACGGGCTCACCTACGGCTCGAAGCAGGGTGCATGGAAAATGCTGCCCGAAATCGACGCGAGTGCGGCTGGCGATACCCGCGTCTGGTTCGCCAATGGCAATCCGGCAGCGAGCTGGTCGCTGCTGGTCGACGGGCGCACCGCGAGCGACCAGATCCGCGTGACCACCGTGCCCTCCGAAGCAGCCAACGGGCGCATCCGCGTGACGGCGGAGAACTTTGTGGTGCAGGAAGGCGCGCGGCGCTTCGCGGTCGACAGCGGGGCTGCCGCTGTGACGCTGCGCAATTTCGAGGCGATCGACCTCGAGCGCGAGACCAATGCCGATATCCTGCTGCTCTTCACCGCGAAGGTGTGGGACGCGCCCGACAGCGCGACGATCGGCACCGGCACGGCGAGCGACGAGACGCAGATTGCGATGGACTTGCCCAAGAGCGCCGAATGGGTCCGCTACGGCATCCCGCTCAAGTGCTTCCGCCAGAATGGCGCGGATATGAGCGCGCTGACCCATCCCTTCGTTCTGACGACGTCGGGCAAGACGGACTACGCCATTGGCGAAGTGCGGCTGGGCATGGATGCAGAGGTCGTGCTGCCCTGTTCGTAAAGTGACGCCAGCGTTAGGGTGGGCGGCATGAATCCGATCGAGGAAATCACGCCGCCCGACCACGCCACGTTCGAACGCGAGGTTCGCCCACGCTACACGCCGGTGGTGATGCGCGGTCGCGCGAAGGACTGGCCGCTGGTCGCTGCGGGCCGCCAATCGGCGGATGAGGCGCTGGCGTATATCGAGCGTCTCGACAGCGGCGCGCCCGCTGACATCATGCTCGCCCCGCCTTCGGAAAAGGGGCGCTTCTTCTATTCACCGGACATGCGCGGGTTCAATTTCCAGCGTCAGAGGGCATCGCTGACCCAACTGGCGCGAGAGCTCCGGCGGATCGCGCCGGACGCGCAGCCGATCGGTGTCTATGCCGGGGCCGCGCCCGCAGCCTCGCACCTGCCGGGGTTCGAGCGGGACAACCCCTTCGCGCTCGCCGGCCGCGAAAGCGGCGCAACCACCCGCATCTGGCTGGGCAATGCGACGCAGGTTGCGACCCATTTCGACCTGTCGGACAATTTTGCGGTCGTCGCACTGGGCAAGCGGCGCTTCACGCTTTTCCCGCCCGAGACGACCGCGGACCTCTATGTCGGCCCGCTCGACATGACGATGGCGGGCCAGCCGGTCAGCATGGTCGATCCGCTGGCACCCGATCTCGACCGCTATCCGCGCTACGCGAAGGCGCGCGAACTGGCGCTGAGCGCGGAACTGGAGCCGGGCGATGCGATCTACATCCCCACGCTTTGGTGGCATCACGTCGAGGCGAGCGCGCCGATCAACATCCTCGTCAATTACTGGCACAACGACGCGCGGCATGGCGGCGGCTTTCTCGCCATGATCCACGCCATCCTCGCGATCCGCGACCAGCCGCAGGGCCAGCGCGAGGCGTGGCGTGCATGGTTCGACCATTTCGTCTTCGGCGATGATGCGGCGGGCGCGGCGGACCATCTTCCGCCGCCCGCACGCACCGTCACTGGCCCACCCTCGCCCCAGCGCGACGAGAGGATCCGGCAGTTCCTGGTGGGCGTCCTGAGCGGGCGTTGAGCCCGCCCATAGCGCCCGGCTTCTAGTGGGCCGAAGCGCCCTCTGCCGCGCGCACCGGCGCCGCCCGGCCCGCCGCGAACGCGAAGGTGCACAGCAGCGCGTAACAGATGCAAGGGACGATGAAGGCGGTGGTATAGCTGCTCGCATCGGAGACGCCCCCGACAATGAACGGGATCGCCGCACCGCCCACGATGCCGGTGCACAGCATGGCCGAGGTCGCCTCCTCTGTCGCGCTCGAACGTTCCAGCGTCAGCGTGAAGATCACCGGGAACATGATCGAGTTGAACAGGCCGATGGCCAGCGCGACATAGCCCGCACTCACCCCGCCGACAGCGAAGACGTAAAGGCACATCGCGGCGGCGATCGCCGTGAAGATTATCAGCAGTCGGTGAGCTTTGACGAAGTACAGGATGGCGGAGCCAAACGCCCGGCCAATAAATGCTCCACCCCAGTACCACGCGACGAGAGCGCCGGCCCTTTCGAGGTTTATTCCCCAGGTGTTGTCGCTGTTGAGGAACAGCGCCATCTGCGCACCGATCGAGACCTCGGCCCCGACATACAAGAAGATCGCGCCCGCCCCCAGCAGCGCCCAGCGCGAAGAGATCGCCTCCGCAATCAGCTGCGCGATGTTCTTGCCCGAGCCGATAACCGGGGCGGCACCCGACACGGTCTTGCGGGCGATGAAGAAGAACGCGAACAGCGCGATCAGCAGCCCGCAGATCCAGAAATAGGCGGTATCGATCCCGAGCAGCGCGTTGCTCCGCACCTCCTCGGTCAGCGCGATGCCTTCCTCCACCTCGACGCCCTTGAGGAACAGCATCGATCCCAGGAACGGCCCGATGATCGTCCCGAAGCTGTTGAATGTCTGCGCGAGGGTCAGACGGAAATGGCTCTTGGAAGGGTCGCCCAGCGCGGCGGCCAGCGGGTTGGCGGCGACCTGTAGGATGGTAATGCCGCTTGCGAGAACGAACAGACCGAGCAGGACGAGGTTGTAATTCGCGACGTTCGCCGCGCCCAGCATAACGAGGCAGGCGATCACCATCATGGCGAGCGCGAGCAGGATGGCAGCCACCGCCCGGATCTTCGCGATCAGCGCAGCCGCCGGGAAGCTCACCAGCCCGTAGGCGATGAAGAAGGCGGATGCCGAAAGCATGGCCTGGCGGTCGCTCAGCGTGAAGATGCCCTTCACTGCCGCGACCAGCGGATCGATCAGGCTGGTGATGAAGCCCCACGCGAAAAACAGCGTCGTGACGGCGATGAACGCGGCCAATTGTCCAGTGCGACTGGTGCTCATCCGGCATTTCCCCCTTTGGTATGTCAAAGCTTTACCAGCAACCAGCCATTATGGTAGCGCTACCGGAAAAGGCCGGTCGATAAGAACCGGCTTCAGGGGAGATGCCGGATGAAATTGCCCGTGACAATCGGATTGTGTGCCCTCTCGCTCGCTGCGTGCAGCGCCGCGGCACAGAATGACAGCGCTTCCATTGCTCGAAGTGCGAGCGCGCCCCTGCCGGTGGGCACGTGCATCAACCTGGGCAACACGCTGGAAACGATGCAGGAAGCCGTCTGGAACGGGGAGAAAGTCGGCAGCGAGGATTTCAGGCGGATCAAGGCCGCCGGGTTCGAGACCGTGCGCATTCCCGTGCGCTGGCACAACAAGACGCTCCAGCAGGCACCCTGGACGGTCGATGAGGAATTCATGGACCGCGTTCAGGCCGTGGTCGACGAGGCGCTGGATGCCGGGCTCAACGTCATTCTCAACAGCCACCATTTCGACCCGATCCACGAAGATCCGCTGGCAGTCGCCGAATGGCACGGCGCGGTCTGGGCGCAGATCGCGGACCGGTTCGAAGGCTATTCCGAAAAAACCCTGTGGTTCGAGCTGGAAAACGAACCGCACAAGAACTTCGACCACTCCAACCTTCTCGAAACGCTGACGCCAGCACTCGAGGCGGTGCGGGCGAAGCACCCGACCCGCGCGGTCATCATCGGCGGCGAGAAGTGGAGCGGGATCGATTCTCTCGCGGATCTGCCGCTGCCGGACGATCCGAATGTCTACCCGACCTTCCACTACTATGACCCATTCGCGTTCACCCATCAGGGCGCGAGCTGGGCCGGGCCGGACATTCCGCCGCCGGGGCGGACCTTCCCCACCGCCGGGGATCGGGAACAGCTGGCAAAGGATGTCGAGAAGGTTCGCGAATACATCGCGCGCACGGGCAAGACCCCGTTCATGGGCGAAACCGGTGCCTACGACAAACACATCTCCACCGCCGATCGCGCCGCCTATCATCGCGCGGTGTACGAAGCCTTCGAACCCACCGGGATCGGAATCTGCGCGTGGGCCTATGCCAACACCTTCCCCTTCTGGGATCGCCAGAGCGGCAAATGGCTGCCCGGCATGCGGGCCGCCATGGGCCTTCCCGAGACCAATCGTTAAGCCAAGGAGACGTTTATGTTCTTGCGCACCAGCACTCTCGCGCTCGCCTTTTCAGCTTCGGCTCTCGGCCTCGCCAGCCTGCCTGTCGCCGCATCCGCGCAATTGCCGCCGGAGCTGGCCGCGTTCGATGAACAGCTCCCCGGCGACCTGATCAACGATCCGCGCGACCTCGTATGGCCGATCGAAGGCGCCGATCTCGAGGTCGAAGGCGTCCAGGACTCCTCGATTCCCGGCGGCGGGGCCGCGCGCCGCTACGAGACGAGCGCGAAGGGTGCCGAATTGTGGTCGAGCCAGACCTACGCCCCGCTGCTCGCCGGGATTGCGCGCGGCGAGACGGTGACCATCGGCTTCCACGCGCGGACGATTTCAGCCGACACCGCCGATGGAAAAGGCGTGATCGCCGTGAGAGTGCAGGAGAGCGGCCCACCCTATGGCGGTTTCGCGGACGATACGCTCTCTATTGGTCCCGACTGGGACTGGTACGAGGTCACCGGTACCGCGAACGCCGCATATGGGCGGGGCGACGCGCGCGTCGTATTCCAGTTTGGCGGTGCGAAGCAGGTGGTCGAGATCGGCCAGACCATCGTGGTCAAGGGCGCGTCGTCGATCCTCGGAACGGTTCAGCCGAAGACGCCGGAGCCGGTTGCGCGGGACGAACCGATGGTTCCCGAGATGCTGGCCGATGCCGGCACGCTGCTCAACCGGCCCGACGTGCGCGAGTGGACCCGCAGCGCCGTGGTCGGCACGATCGAGGATCGCGACGATGCGACGATCTGGCTCGGCAAGGCCACGCGCTTCTCGCTCGATACGCCGGGCGATAACGACTGGGATCTGGTCGCTGGCATTCCGATCGAACAGACCGTCGCGGCGGGCGACAAGCTGCTGATCGCGATTGCTGCGAAGACGGTCGAGGCGCAGACGCCGGATGGCAAGGGTCTGGTCGGGATGCGAATCCAGGATCGCACGCCGCCCTACGACGGGTTTGCAGAGAACCTGTTTACCGTCGGCGAGAACTGGCAGCTGGTGCGCATAAACATCACCGCACCGCGCGACCTGCCCGCCGGGTCGACCGAACTGGCCCTGCATTTCGCAGCAGAGGCGCAGTCGATCGACATCGGCCCGGTCTATATCTTCAAGACCAAGTAGGCGGGGGGCAGCTTACTCCCCGCCCCCGGCGGCCTGCCCGGCGACGGCATAGGGGCCGACCACCAGCCCGGTGAACAACCCGGCGTGGATCGAGGACAGTGGCTCGACGTTAATCGGCGACGATTGCTGCCACCGCGCACCCTCGCCTGCGCGCCACGCCGCGATCGCGGAGCCGCCGTTGAAGGTCAGCCGTACCTGCGCGCTCTTATCGCTCCACGGAGCGGTATGGACGATCTCGCCGCGTTCGGAATCGCCCGGGTCCTTGCGCAGGCGCACCACCATTTGCCGGCCGCTTGCGCCCTGCTCTATTCCCACGGTGATAAAATGCCCCTCGTCCATGAAGGCGAGCAGTCCTGCGTAATCGCCCTCGTCCTCACCCGTGAAATCGACCGCCGTGGTGATCGAAGCATCGTGATGGCGCAGCCTGCGCCCGATGAAGGCAAACCGGTTCAGGCTCCCCGCTGTATCGACCCCGGGCTTCAGCAAAATCTCGCCGCGATCGATGTCGTGCAAAACGCGCGACTCGTCTCGGGGCGTGCGCATGGTTATCCATTCTGGCGACAATGCGGGCGCATCGAACCCGTCGCGCCACCGGTCCCATTGCTCGCCCGGGGACGCCGCCAGATCGGGCTTGCGCACGAGCGGCGGCACCGCCTCGCCGGGCTTCAGGAACAGCGGCCAGCCGTCCTCCCAGCGAAGCGGCAGAAGAAAGGTCTCGCGGCCCAGCAGAGTCGACTGCCCGGCGAAGGGTCGGGCCGCGAGGAACACGCCCCACCAGCTCCCATCGTCGAGCTGTACAATATCGGCATGGCCGGTCGCCTCCACCCGGTCGGGGCGGTCGGGCGAAAGATCGCGCTGGGTCAGGATGGGGTTGATCGGACCGGGCTCGTACGGCCCGTCGACCGCGCGCGAGCGATAGATCGTCTGCGAATGCCGGTCCGCAGTGCCGCCCTCGGCGGTCAGCAGGTAATACCAGCCGTCGATCTTGTAGATGTGCGGGCCTTCCGCCCAGATCGGCTGGGTGGACGGATCGACCCCGCCATCGACCAGCAGCGTGCGGCCCGGCTTGACCTGCATCGTCGCCTTGTCGAATTCCTGCAGCCAGAGCGCGCGGTGGCCTTCGTATTTCGGCTCGCCCGGAGGGGCGTCGTTATAGACGATCCACGCCCGGTCGCCTTCGAAATAGAGCGACGGGTCGATCCCCCCGAATTCGAGCCACACCGGATCGCTCCACGGCCCCTCTGGCCGGTCGGCGGTGATGACGAAGTTGTCGCCGCATTCGATGCAGGTGTTCACGATCCAGAACTTGCCGTCGTGGTACGAAATCGCAGGGGCAAACAGGCCGCGATTGGTGCCGAGGCCAGAGAAATCGACCTGCCCGGGCCGGTCGATCGCGTGGCCGATCAGCTCCCAGTGCACCAGGTCGCGACTGTGCAGGATCGGCAGGCCGGGAAACCACACGAAGGTCGAATTGACCGCGTAGAAATCGTCGCCGACCTTCACGATCGAAGGATCGGGATGGAATCCGGGGAGCACGGGATTGCGGAAGAAGCCCTCGGGCGCGGGGGGCGTTTCGTCCATCGACTCGTATTCGACGAAATCGAACGATGCCGTGGGTTGTGCCGCAAGCGAGTGTCCGCAGGTGAGCGCCAGCGCCGCGACCCCACCCATTGCGCAACGCATCAAGTTTGCCTTCAACACCCTTCCTCCCTTTATCCTTGCTACCGTCAAGCGGCCTCCATATGGTAGCGCTCCCACAAGGGAGGGCAAGAGCCACATATGGCCGTCGATCTGAAGGCAATTTTACCCGCTGATTATGCGGACGGACGATTTCTGGGCCGGGCGATGTCGCCCGAGGGACCCGTGGTATTTGCGATTCGCGACGGCCAGCTGTTCGACCTGACTCAAACGGTGGCGTCGGTCTCCGGCGCCGTTGCGCGGCGTATTTTCGAAGGTGGCACGCAAGTCGGCAGCGTCGACGATGGCCTGCCCGACGAGTGGGAGCTGCTGAGCCCCATCGACCTTCAGTGCATCAAGGCGAGCGGGGTCACCTTCGCGGTCTCCGCGATCGAGCGGGTGATCGAAGAGCGCGCGCGGGGCGAGGCCGACCGGGCGAGCGCGCTGCGGGCAAAGCTGGAAGAGGCAATCGGCGCGGGCATCCGCTCGGTCGTCCCCGGCTCTCCCGAAGCCGAGCAGCTGAAGACCGCACTGATCGAACAGGGCATGTGGTCGCAATATCTCGAAGTGGCGATCGGCCCCGATGCAGAGATCTTCTCCAAATCGCCGGTGCTCTCCTCTGTCGGGCACGGCGCGCAGATCGGCGTCCGCTCGGATTCGAGCTGGAACAACCCCGAACCCGAAGTGGTGCTGGTGTCCGATGCCCATGGCGATGTCGTCGGCGCGACGCTGGGCAACGACGTCAACCTGCGCGACTTCGAAGGCCGCTCGGCCCTGCTGCTGTCGAAGGCGAAGGACAACACCGCATCTTGCGCGCTGGGCCCGCTGATCCGCCTGTTCGACGATGGCTTCACGCTGGACGATGTCCGCAAGGCCAATGTCGAACTGACCATCGACGGCCCCGAGGGCTATCGGCTGGAAGGCACCAATATGATGGCCGAGATCAGCCGCGATCCGCAGGATCTCGTGCGCCAGTGCCTCTCCGAACACCACTACCCCGACGGATTCGTGCTGTTCTGCGGCACGCTTTTCGCACCCACCCAGGACCGGGACGAACCCGGTGCCGGTTTCACTCACAAGCTTGGCGATGTCGTGACGATCCGTTCGGACCGGATCGGCACGCTGAGCAACACCGTAACCACGTCGCGCGACGCGCCTGCCTGGACCATGGGCATCGGCGAATTCGCGCGCAATCTGGCTGAACGCGGCCTGATCGACAGGATTTGAGAATGGCCACTTCGAGACTTCAGGATACCGCCTCCGCTCCGCAGGAAGCGGCGCACGGGCAGCAGCCCGCCGCATCCGAACGGGGCGATGGCGCAAGCTACCCCAGCCTGCGCGGCAAGCGCGTGATCGTGAGCGGCGGCGGCTCGGGCATCGGAGAGGGCGTGGTCGCGGCATTCGCGCGCCAGGGCGCAGCGGTCGCCTTCGTCGATGTGCAGGAAGAGCGGAGCGTCGCGCTGGTGGAGAGCCTGTCCGACGCGCCGATCCCCCCGGTGTACCGCCACTGCGACATCACCGACTGCGCGCGCTACACCGCCACGATCGAGGAGATGATCGGCGAGCTCGGCGGGTGCGACATCCTGATCAACAACGCCGCCAACGACGACCGGCACAAGGTCGCCGACGTCACGCCCGACTACTGGGACGATCGCATGGCGGTGAACCTCAAGCACCAGTTCTTCGCCGCCAAGGCGGTCGTCCCCGCAATGAAGCAGGCGGGCGGGGGCAGCATCATCAACCTCGGTTCGATCAGCTGGCACCTCGGGCTCGAGGATCTGACGATCTACCAGACCGCCAAGGCCGGGATCGAAGGCCTGACCCGCAGCCTCGCGCGCGAGCTGGGGCGCGACAACATCCGGGTCAACACGATCATCCCCGGCAACGTCCAGACACCGCGCCAGATGAAGTGGTACACCCCCGAAGGCGAGGCGGAGATCGTCGCCGCGCAATGCCTCGACGGGCGTATTCAGCCGGTCGATATCGCGGCTATGGCGCTGTTCCTCGCGTCCGACGACGCGCGCTTCTGCACCGCGCACAACTATTGGGTGGATGCCGGATGGAGATAGAACGCCCGGTTCGCAGGGTCCTCGATGCCCAGAGCAAGCTCGGCGAGGGCGTGTTGTGGGATGCGTCGCGCCAGGTCGTCTGGTTCGTCGACATCAAGCGCCACCGCCTGTGGCACTACGACCCCGATACGGGCAGCAATTCGTTCACCGAGGCACCGGAGCAGATCGGCTGGGCGCTCCCGGCCGAAGGGGGCCTTCTGCTGTGCGGTCTGAAGGACGGGCTTTACACCTTCGACCCGGAGAAGAAGGCGTTCTCCAAGCTGATGGCCATCCCCGGCGAACCTGCAGGCAATCGCCTCAACGATGCCTGCACCGATCCGTGGGGGCGGGTGTGGTTCGGGTCGATGGACGATAGCGAGGGAACCGCGTCGGGCCGGTTCTACGTGTTCGACCGGGGGGATATCCGCGCGGCAGGGCCCAGCGGGATCACGATTACCAATGGCCCTGCGGTCAACGCCGCAGGCGACCGTATCTATTTCACCGATACCGGATCGCAGAAAATCATGGTCGCCGACCTGTCTCGCGAAGGCGTGGGCGAAGCGCGGCCTTTCGCCGATACCGGCGCGCTGTTTCCCGATGCTTACCCCGACGGGCCGGTGGTCGATGCGGAAGATCACCTGTGGACCGGGCTCTATCTGGGCAGCAGGGTCGCCCGCTTCTCCCCCGATGGCAAGCTGGTTGCGACCATCGCGATCCCCGCGCGCGATATCACCAAGATGGCATTCGGCGGGCCCGACCTCGCGACCGCCTACGTCACCTCCGCAACCAAGAACATGGGACCGACCGACATGGAACTATACCCGCAGGCAGGCGGCCTGTTCGCCTTCGATGCCCCGGTGAAGGGTTTCTCCCAGCCGCTGGTGAAGCTCTCGTGAAGCGCGTGCTCGGCCTGACGGCACTGCTCGCCAGCGTGCCGGCCATGGCGGCCCCTGCCCTCGACCCCGGCTATGGCGACGGCATGGTCCTTCAGCGCGGCGCGCCGATCGTCGTTTCGGGCAATGCTGCAGCGGGAGGCGATGTAACCGGCGAACTCGGCGGCCAGCGCGCCAGCGCCAAGGCCGATGCGCAGGGTCGCTTCACCTTGTCCTTCCCGTCGCGCGAAGCGAGCGAAGCGCCGATCGCCCTGACGGTGAACGATACAACCGGGACCACACAACTGGCGGACCTGCTGATCGGCGATGTCTATCTGTGTTCGGGGCAGTCGAACATGGAACTGACGGTCAACCGCGCGCTCGACACCTGGAACCAGCTTCGTCTGGCGCCCGACAATGGCATCCGCCTGCTCAAGGTCGCGCAGAAGACGGCGCCCGTTCCGCAGACGACCTTCGCCGATCCGGTCGAATGGCAGCCCGCCACGAGCGAGAGCGTGGCGGACTTTTCCGCCGCATGCTTCTACATGGGCAAGCAGCTGCGCGCGGATCGCGCGAGCGTGCCCGTCGGCCTCATCCATTCGAACTGGGGTGGGAGCGCCGCGAGCGCATGGCTGACGCCCGAAAGCGTACGCGTGCTTTACGGCAAGCAGGCGCTGGACCAGCTCCAGCTGTACGAACGCGACCCGCTGGCCGCAGCGCAGGCCTTCGTGCCCCGATGGTACGACTGGTGGCGCGCCCACGATGATGGCCGCGAACCGTGGACCGACAGTTCGATGCTCGACTGGAAGCCAATTCCGCAGTTCTCGTTCTGGAACGACTGGAAGGGCACCGGGCTCGATACCAAGCCGCAGGCGAATGTCTGGCTGCGGCAGACCTTCGCGCTGAGTGCCGAACAGGCCCGGGGCGAAGGCGCGCTTTCCATTGGCGCGATCGACGATCTGGATCTCACCTGGGTCAACGGCAACCCGGTCGGCTATACCTTCGGCTGGGGGGTGGAGCGGACCTATCGCGTCCCCGAGCAGTACCTGCACGCGGGCGAGAACGAGGTGCTGATCGCGGCGAACAACATGTGGGACACGGGCGGCTTCTTCGCGGGGCCCGAACGGCTGTTCTTCACCTCCGCCGACGGTAGCAAGGTGCCGCTCGGTGCGGACTGGGAATACTCCATCGGCGCGGTCGACGGCGTTCCGCCGCGCGCGCCATGGGATGCCAACGCCGGTATCGGCGTGATGCACAATGCGATGATCGCTCCGCTTGGCGCGATGCGCCTGGCAGGCGTCGCGTGGTACCAGGGTGAGGCCGACGTGGGTCAGCCGGATTACGACATGAAGCTGCGCGAGCTGTTCGCGGGCTGGCGGCGACAGTTCGGTTCGCAGGCGAGGATGCTGGTGGTCCAGCTCGCCGATTATGGCGCGCGCCACAGCGAACCGGTCGAATCGGCATGGGCGCAGCTGCGCCAGGACCAGCTCGATGGGGTTGCTGCGGACGCCAATGCCGCGCTCGTCACCGCGATCGACATCGGCGAGCCGACCGATATCCACCCTGCAAACAAGAACGACCTCGGCAAGCGGCTGGCGGCTGCGGCGCAGGGCAAGGCCATGCCGATGCCCGCCAGCGCGACGATGGAGGGCGGGCAGATCGTGGTCCGCTTCACCGGTGTGGAAGGCGATCTTCGCGCCTTCGGCGGTGCCTCTCCATTGGGGATCGAGGTATGCGGTGCCGACAGCTCCAAATGTCGCTGGGCCGATGCCCGGATCGAGAGTGCCACGCTGGTCATCCCCGTGCAGAGTGGGGAAACCGTCTCCCGCATCCGCCATGCCTGGTCGGACGCGCCGATCGTCAATCTCTACGATGCGCGCGGCCTTCCCGTACCGGGCTTCGAGCTGGCGGTAACCCGCTGATGATCGACCGCAGAGGTCTGCTCGGTGGAGGGATCGCACTCGCCGGTGCGGCGGTTCTGCCCGGCTGCGTGACGACACCCGCCGCCCGGACGGACTTTGTCCGGCGCGAAGGGATGGGGCTGGTCCGCGGCGGCGCACCCTACCGGATCGTAGGGGCCAACATGTGGTATGCCGCATGGCTCGGTGCCGACGCTCCCTATGGCGACCGCGCGCGGCTGAAGCGGGAACTCGACCGGTTGAAAGTGGCAGGCGTCAACAACCTGCGGATCATGGCCTCGGGCGAGGAAGGGCCGCTCAGGAATTCGATCAAGCCCGGCTTCACCGGGCCCACCGGCACGCCCAACGCCAAGCTCTTCGAAGGGCTCGACTTCGCGATGGCTGAAATCGCGAGGCGCGGGATGACCGCCGTGCTGGTCCTCTCCAACTTCTGGGAATGGTCGGGCGGGCTGCAGACGCTGCTGTGGCGCGCGACGGGCGAATACATGGACATGGGCGACCCCGCCCACCCCTGGCCCGCCTTCGCCGATGCGACCGCGCAGTTCTACGCCAACCCGCAGGCGCGCACGCTGTATGATGCGCATCTCGATCGCATCGTGGGCCGCACCAACAGCATCACCGGACGCCGCTATGCGGACGACCCTGCAGTGTTCTCCTGGCAACTCGCCAACGAGCCGCGGCCGGGCGGCAGCGATGCGGCAATCGCGCGCAATGCCGATGCCTATGCCGAATGGATCGACGCCTGTGCAGCGCGAATCCGCAAGCTCGATCCGCATCACATGGTCAGCCTGGGGCAGGAAGGGACCCACGCCGCCAACGGGCAGGAAGCGCTGGTGGAGCGCGCGCATCGCAACATCGACTATCTCACCGCGCATATCTGGCCGCTCGTCTGGGGTTGGGCGAATGGTGACGATCTGGCGGGCACATGGCCCACTGTCGAAGCCAACACCCGCACCTACATCGCCGCGCACGAGCGACTGGCGCGCGAGCTCGGCAAGCCGCTGCTGATCGAGGAATTCGGCTTCCCGCGAGACGGGGAAGCCTATGCCCCTTCCGCCACCACCGAGTACCGGCAGCGCTTCTACCGTGAGATTTACCGTGCGGTCGAGCGCGGATGGGCCGAGGGCGGACCGCTGCAGGGCAGCAACTTCTGGGCCTGGAACGGCGAGGCACGCGCCGCCCATCCCGATGCGCGTTTTCGTGACGGCGACCGCCAGTACATGGGCGATCCGCCGCACGAACCGCAGGGCTGGTTCGGCAATTTCGACACCGACGCCGAGATGCTGGCTCTCATCCATGCGCACGCGGAGACCGGCGGGCTTGCCTGACATCGAGGCGATGCCGGTGGTGCGACCGGGGTGTGCCGTCGGCGCTGCATTGCGGATCGAAGCAGCGCCCACCGCGAAATAGCCAGCGGCAAAGCTAGGGCGAGACCGTGACGATGACCCGTTCATAGCGCGTCAGCGGAGGCTCGCCCTTGTCGGTTACGGCCAGCACGACATGCACCGTCTCCGTTTTCGACACCTGCGGGGCAATGAGCCAGATGCCGTCGGTGTTCTCCGCGCCCAGTTCGATCGGACCGCGATAGCTTCCGGCTTCGGGATAGTGGAACCAGTGGTAGCTCAGGCTGTCGCCGTCCGGATCGGCGGAACCGCGCGCGCTGAGCCACACGCCTTGGCCGGGTTTGGCGAATTGCCGGGTCGCTTGCTGCAGGCGCACGACGGGTGCGTGATTGGCCTTGGCATAGGGCATCACCGTCCAGTCCATGCGCGCGGCGAAATCGTTCTGGAACGCATCGCGCCAACGCCACAGCGTCGCCCGTGCACTCTTGTGGGGCACCTCACCCTTGCCCACCGGACGACCGAATTCGACCTTTTGGGGCGGAGTGTACGCATCCTCGGCATTGGTCCAGATGGGCCGCGTTTCCGGAGCAAGGATGACGCCCGCTACCGCATTCTTCGCGTCATCGCTCGCCGGTTCGGGGGTGTACAATTCGTAACGGCCGCCCCAGCCACCCCAGTGGGGGCGATCCGGGACCGACAATCCATTCGGAATCAGCGCGAGAAAAGCAGGCGTATCGCCTTCGAGCCCCCACGCCACGTCGGGATAGGCAACGCCCAGTGGGCCATGCCCCTGCTGAATATTGGCCGCCAGCCAGGGGTTGGAAATCGTTGTGTTGTCGACCTTCTGGATCACCGCATTGATGCCAGTCCAGGTCGCGCTGTCATAATCGCCGCCCGGCGATACGATATAGAACAGCTCCGGAAAATTCGCGCGCAGCCACGGTCCCGCGTCGTCCTGATCGGAGATCGCGTAAACCCGCAGCTTGGCGACCAGCCGCGCAAGTTCTTCGGGCGAACGCGTCTGGCGCAAGGTAAAAAGCGCCTGCGCCAGCGTGTTCGCCCCACCCCACGCGTTGACCCATAGCGGACGCGGATCGTCTTCCTCCAGCCGCGCGATGAGGGCTCGCGAGCCGGGCGTGTCCTTCCCCTCGCCGACACTCTCCATTCCGTACCCTGGCTGCCCTTCGGCAACGAGCGCTGCGAGCGCGCTGGCGTCGGGGTAGCGGGGGTCGTGAAGCCGCAGATTGGGTACGACCTTTTCGTAGTGTCCGATCAGGGCGCGGATCGATTCCGGCATCGGCGAATGGCGTTTCCAGACAGAGGTGGTGGCCACCAGACCCTCGAGATCGATCTCGTTGGTGTAGAGGAGCAGCCGGATCAGGCTCTGCGTGTCGTCGGGGTCGGCTTCGATGTCGGTGAGGACGAACAGCCGGTGCCGCTCCGTCTGATTGGCCTCACCTTTCGGAGGGGATGTGGGCTCTGCCCAGGCCGGTTGCGGCGCCAGACCGAGAACCGCGAGGGCGAGCATACGCCGTTTCAATCGCGAGTTCCCGATCATATGGCCATCCCACCCTAATGATTATGTCGCGGCAGCTTTCGGCTGGTCCCGCGATATTTCAGCGCGAAATCCATCACCCCACCTTCGCCAAGCTGGCCGGTCTTCTCGCGGAACAGCTCTTCCCAGGGCGTGTTGTGAGCGGGCGTTTCGGGAATGGTCTCTTCCGCCAGCCGCCGCGCGATCTCCGCTTCGTCGACAGCCGCGTTGCAGGTGCCTTCGTTCAGGTCGACGCGGATCGTGTCGCCGGTGCGGAGCCACGACAGCCCGCCGCCAACCGCGCTTTCGGGCGAGATGTTGAGGATCGAGGGGCTGTCGCTCGTGCCCGACTGGCGTCCGTCGCCCAAAGTCGGCAACCACTGCGTGCCCGCTCGGATCAGCGCGTCGGGCGGCTGCATGTTGACCACCTCGGCGCTACCCGGCCAGCCGATCACGCCCGATCCCCGGATGACCAGAATGCAATCCTCGTCGATGTTCAGATCGGGGTCGTTGATCCGGTGGTGATAATCGTCCGATCCGTCGAACACGATTGCGCGCGCTTCGAACACGCCCTCCGCTCCGGGGCGCGAAAGGTAGCGGGCGCGGAACTCGTCCGAGATGACCGACGTCTTGAGGATACCGAAGTCGAACAGATTGCCCGACAGGACGAGGAAACCCGCCTTCTCCATCAGCGGATCGGCGAAGGGGCGGATCATCTCGCGATCCTTCGTCTCTCGGCCCGCAATGTTCTCCGCCATCGTGCGGCCCGTGCAGGTGAGGACGTCGCCGTGCAGCTTGCCCGCCTCCAGCAATTCCCACAGGACGGCAGGCACGCCGCCCGCGCGGTGGAAGCGTTCGCCAAGATATTGCCCCGCGGGCTGCATGTTGAGCAGCAGCGGCAGGTCGTAGCCATGCTCCTGCCACACGCCCGGCTCAAGCGGCACACCAGCATGCGCGGCCATCGCCTGGATATGCGGCTGCGCATTGGACGATCCGCCCAGCACGCTGACCGCGGCAATCGCGTTGAGGAAGGATTCGCGCGTCAAGATGTCGGAGGGTTTGAGATCCTCGTGCACCATCTCCACGATCCTGCGGCCGGTGCGATAGGCAAATTGCCCCCGCTCCCGATAAGGCGCGGGGATCGCCGCGCAGCCGGTGAGGCTGAGGCCCAGCGCTTCGGCCACCGCGTTCATCGTGCTCGCGGTGCCCATCGAATTGCAGTGCCCCGCGCTCGGTGCGCTGGACGTGGCGCGGTCGAGAAATTCCTCTTCGGTGATCTCGCCCGCCGCCAGCTTGCGGCGGCTGCGCCAGATCACCGTGCCGCTGCCGACCAGCTCGCCCTCGTGCCAGCCGTCGAGCATCGGGCCACCGCTTAGGACGATGGCGGGAATGTCGACCGTGCTCGCCGCCATGATCTGGCTCGGCGTGGTCTTGTCGCAGCCCGTGGTCAGCACCACCCCGTCGATCGGGTAGCCGTTGAGCAGTTCGACCAGCCCGAGATAAAGCAGGTTGCGGTCGAGCGCGGCGGTGGGGCGGCGACAGTTTTCGAAGATCGGGTGGACCGGGAATTCGATCGGGATTCCGCCCGCGTCGCGGATGCCGTCGCGCGTGCGTTTGGCCAGCTCCAGGTGGATGCGGTTGCATGGGGACAGGTCGCTGCCCGACTGCGCGATGCCGATGATCGGCTTGCCGCTGCGCAGTTCCTCGGGCGTGACCCCGTAATTCATGAAACGCTCGAGATAGAGCGCGGTCATGTCCATCCGCTCGACATTGTCGAACCAGTCGCGGCTGCGGAGGCGGCGTTCGGCTTGGTCGGTCATCCTCAGCTGGCTTTCTTGCGCCGTCGGCCTGCAAGGCTAGGCGCCGCATCCGAATGCCGCCGGATAAGCTCGTAGGGCAGCGTCTCGATCTGCGTGGGGGCGTTGCCGCCCGACTTCTTGGAGCGCAGCGCGCGGCTGATCGCGGTCAACGCATGCGCGGTCATCTCGCGGATCGGCTGACGCACGGTGGTCAGTTCGGGCCAGATCGTGCTCGCCATCGCGGTATCGTCGAAACCGCACACGGTAATGTCGTTGGGCACGTCAAGATGTTCGCGATGGGCCACCGCGACCGCGGCGGCGGCCATGTCGTCGTTCGACGCGAAGATCGCGGTAGGCAGCGGGTCGAGCGCCAGCAGCCGCTCGGTTGCGGCCATGCCGGAGCGGTAGGTGAAGCGGCCCTGCACCACCAGTTCGGGGCGCACCTCCAGCCCCGCATCGGCCATGGCCGCGCGAAAGCCTTCGAGGCGGCGCCCACTCGCCACATGGGCCGCGTTGCCGATGATGAACCCGATGCGTTCGTGGCCCAGATCGATGATGTGGCGCGTCATGTCGTAGGCGGCCTGGTACTCGTCGATGACAACCGAGGTCTGCGCCCCGGTCGCCCGGCCCTGGCCGACCGCGACCGCCATTGCGCCCAGTTCGGTGATGAGATCGAGCAGGCTCTGATCGTCGCACAGCGGTGCGGGGAGGATGAACCCGCGGATGCCCGTCTTGGTCAACCTGTGTACCAGCGGTTCCGCCTCGGCCATGGTCTCGCAGCCATGCACGACGAGCTGGATGTCGCCCCGGCTCGCTTCCTCGAGCGCGCCCATCAGGAACTCGCTGAGGTAGGAAGCCGAAGGGTTGTAGAACAGCAGCGCGACCCGCAGCTGCTCCCCCCCGGCGAGCGAACGGGCGGCGCGATTGGGCGAATAGTTAAGCTTGCGGATCGCTTCGCGAACGCGGTCGCGCGTTTCCTCGCGCACGTTGCCCTCGCCGTTGATCACGCGGCTGACGGTCATTGGCGAACAGCGCGCCTCGCTCGCAACATCGGCGATGGTCGGCGCGGAGTTGCCCCGCCGCGACCCCCGCCTGCCACCCTGGCTTCGCTGTTCGGCCCCGTCCTGCATGGTCAATTCATAGTCCTCGATGTCGATATTCAGCAAGCGCCGCTGTCCTGAGCCGGTTCATTGGCCCGGCGCCTCGGGGAAGTCGAGCGCACGATAATATTCGAGGCTCTGGCTGGGGGCGCGAGTGCCGGGCGGCAGGTCGAGCCCGTTGAGCGACTGCCAGTAGGCGATCGAAGCATCGCGCCACCAGCGGGCCTCGCGCTGCTGGATCGCGAGATTCTCCGCCACCGCGCGATGGCGCTGCGCATCGACGAATGGCTCCATGCGGGCCCAGGTCGCCGCCATCGCGTCGACCTCGTCCACACCCCGGTCGTAGCGGTGGACCATTTCGCTCCACAGGCTGCGTCCGCTTGGCATGGGATAATCCCACGGCAAATGGTGGAACCACAGCAGAAAGCGAACGTCCATCGTCGCCGGATCGGCCCACTGCTGCGCAACTTCTGGTGCGTATTGCCCGAGCGAGTCCGAGCCGGACGCGGTGCGGTCGAAGCCGATCCCATCACTGTCGGCAGCATGGTAATAGCACGGGTTCCACTCGGGCCGCGCGAGGTCGCAAACCCACGGGCCGGGGCCGTAGTGATGGCCGGTCGCCATCTGGTGCGCGAGGCCGAGCGGGGTCATGTATCGCGCCACCGTCTCGCGGCTGCCGAGCATCATCGGAACAACCGCGTCGAGGAATTGCGGCGCGCGGCTGAAGGTCTGCACCGCCCATTCGCGGGCGATCTGCGCAGGCGAAAGCGATGGGTCCCACGCCAGACGGCCGAAAGCGTACCAGTTCGCCTGGTCGAAGTCCGACCCGCTCCAGTTGCGGTCCGACCCGATGTTGGCGACGCCCGCCATTCCAGCCGGGGAGACGATCTGCGCGACAGTGCCCCCCCGCCCGGTTTCGGCACCCAGAACCTCGGTCCACATCGACGCGAGGAAGGCGATGCCCGTAGCCTGACCGAGATATTCGCGCGTGATCTGCGCTTCGAGCATCAGCCTGGTGTTCGGCATCGCGCCGAAGATCGGGTGGAACGGTTCGCGCGGCTGGAAGTCTACAGGTCCGTTCTTGACCTGGACGATCACGTTGTCGGCGAACTGCCCGTCAAGCGGCACGAATTCCTCGTAAGCCTGTTTGGCGCGGTCGGTCTCGTCCTCGGCCGAATAGACGAAGGCGCGCCAGATCACCGTGCCACGATCCCCGATCGCCGCGGCGAGCATGTTCGCCCCATCGGCATGGGTGCGTCCGTAATCCTGCGGGCCGGGCTGGCCTTCACTGTTGGCCTTGACCAGAAAGCCGCCGAAATCGGGGATGGCCGCGTAGATCTCCTCCGCCTTCGCCCGCCACCAAGCGCGCACTGCGGGGTCGAGCGGATCGGACGTGGCGAGCCCTCCGATATCCTGCGGCGCACTGAAACGCGCAGAGAGGTACACGCGAATGCCGTAAGGCCGCCATGCGTCGGCCAGCCGCTTGAGCTTCGCGATGTAGCGCGGCTCCAGCATGAAGGCGCGCGCATTGACGTTGTTCACGACCACGCCGTTGATCCCGATCGAGGCATTCGCCCGCGCATAGTCGATCATCCGCTGGTCGAGCCGTTCTGGCAGGTGCCACCAGTCGAAGATCGACCGCCCTGCATATCCGCGCTCGACATGGCCATCGGGATTGTCCCAGTGGTTGAGCAGGCGCAGCGGCATTGCCGGTTTTTCATCCAGCGCGATGCCAGACAGCGGCTTGCCCTCCGCCAGTTCGCGCAGGAGTGCAAAGCTGCCGTACAGACACCCGAGGTGATCCTGTGCCGCGATCACGAGGGTCGGCTCCGCAGAACCCACTTGCGAGGGATCGAGTGAGAAGCCCGCCGAACCATCGCCGACGGTCCGTCCACAGTTGAGCACAATGCTCACCGAGCGCCCTCCCGGTCGTGGTTTCTCATATCCCTGAAGCTGCGCCAGTCCGCGTCGCAATTCCGCTTCCGCGATCTCCAGCGTCGCGCTTTGCGGACCACCGATCTCGACCGGTACGAAGGGAGAATGGCCGCGAAGATCGGCCAGGGCCTCGCCTTCGAGCGGCTCGTATCGCAGCCACAGGTCGTAGCCGTCCTCTGCCGAGGCAGGCGCACTTGCGAGCACCGCCCAAAGCAGTACGGCGAAACCCGCCGCAACCCGGTTGACAACCTCTCGCACCCTCATCATGGTAGCGCTACCACATAAGGCGGCCCAGTCAAGCGAGGCTGCCGAGGGGAGAGACTAGCAATGCGAATGATGCTGCGTGCCAGCCTTGCCGCGGGCGCCGCCCTGATGGCGCTTACCGGCCCTGTAACCGCCCCGCTCCTGGCGCAGGAGGTCGCGGTCGAAAAGCCGATGCCCGACGCCCCCTACTGGGACGCCTCCCTGCCGGTCGAGCAGCGCGTCGAAGACCTCTTGGCCCGCATGACGGTGGACGAGAAGGTCGCGCAGATCATCACCGTCTGGAACAGCAAGTCGGCGATCCAGGGCGAAGACGACGTCTTCGATCCGGCCAAGGCGAGCCAGGTCTATCCGAACGGGATCGGCCAGATCGCGCGCCCGTCCGACAGGCTCGGCCCCTCCTCCCCGCGCGAAGTGCCGCGCCGGAGCATCGAGGACAGCATCCGCTACGTCATCGACGCGCAGAAATGGGCGATGGAGGACACCCGGCTGGGTATCCCCATCCTGTTTCACGAGGAATCGCTGCACGGGTTCGCTGCCAAGGATGCAACGGCTTTCCCGCAATCGATCGGCCTTGCCAGCACGTGGGATCCCGATCTCGTTCGCGAGGTCAACGATCTGATCGCTGGCGAGGTGCGCGCGCGCGGCGTCCACCTGGTTCTCTCTCCCGTGGTGGATGTCGCGCGCGATCCGCGCTGGGGGCGGATCGAGGAGACCTTCGGCGAAGATCCTTTTCTCGTCGGCGAAATGGGCGTGGCTGCGGTCGAAGGGCTGACCGGCCCCGGCACCGACCTGAAGCTGAAGGACGGGCAGGTGACCGCCACGCTCAAGCACATGACCGGCCACGGCCAGCCCGAGAGCGGCACCAATGTCGGCCCGGCGCAGATTAGCGAGCGCACCCTGCGCGAGATGTTCTTCCCGCCCTTCGAACAGGTGGTCACCCGCACGCCGATCGACGCGGTGATGGCGAGCTATAACGAGATCGACGGTATTCCCTCGCACTCGAACAGCTGGTTGCTCAAGGACGTGCTGCGGGGCGAGTGGGGTTTTCGCGGTGCGGTGGTCAGCGACTACTACGCGATCGAGGACATGGCGCGGCTGCACAAGATCGTGCCCGACTACAAGGCGGCGGGCGAGCTCGCGATCAATTCGGGCGTCGATGTCGACCTGCCCGAAGGCGACGGGTTCGAAAACCTCGCCGCCAGCGTGCGCGAAGGCAAGGTCTCGATGGAGACGCTCGACACTGCCGTGCGCCGTTTCCTGACGATGAAGTTCAACGCGGGGCTGTTCGACAATCCGTGGCCCGACCTCGAAACCGCGCTGACATCCAACGGGCCCGAAGGCGTGGCACTGGCGAGACGGGCAGCGGAAAAATCGCTCGTGCTGCTCAAGAACGACGGCGTTCTGCCGCTCGATCTGCCAGCGGCAGGTAAGCCCAAGCCGACCATCGCGGTAATCGGGCCGAATGCCGATGTCGCGCGGCTGGGCGGCTACTACGGCGAACCGCGCGCCAGCGTGACCCCGCTGGAGGGCATTCGTTCGCTGGTCGGGGACCGGGCCAAGATCGTCCACTCGCTCGGCGTCGAGATTACCAAGGGGGACGACGACTGGTGGGACGACGAGGTCGAACTCGGGGATCCGCAGGAGAACCGCCGCCGCATCGCCGAAGCGGTCAAGGTCGCGCGCAATGCCGACACGATCCTCCTGTTCATCGGCGATACCGAGAAGACCAGCCGCGAAGGCTGGGCGGACAGCCACCTCGGCGATCGCTCCTCGCTCGATCTGGTGGGCGAGCAGAACGAGCTGTTCGCGGAGCTGAAGAAGCTCGGCAAGCCGATCGTCGCGGTGCTCGTCAACGGGCGTCCGCCAAGCTACCCGACCATCGCCGAGCAGGCCGACGCCATCCTCGAAACCTGGTACGCGGGCGAACAGCAGGGAACGGCGATTGCCGATGCGCTGTTCGGCAAGGTCAACCCGGGCGGCAAGATGCCGGTCACGACCGCGCGCAACGTCGGCCAGCTGCCCAACTTCTACAACTACAAGCCAAGCGCGCGGCGCGGGTATCTGTTCGACGAGGTCACCCCGCTCTACCCGTTCGGCTACGGGCTCAGCTACACCGACTTTACGCTGAGCGCGCCCACCCTCTCCTCCACCTCGATCGCGGCCGGGCAGCCGGTCACCGTGAGCACGACGGTCACCAACACCGGCGACATGGCGGGCGACGAAGTGGTGCAGGTCTATCTGCGCGACGAGATCAGCTCGGTCACCCGTCCGGTGAAGGAGCTGGCGGGCTTCCGGCGCGTGACGCTGCAGCCGGGCGAAAGCCAGACGGTCTCGATCACCATCGAGCCACGCTCGCTGATGATGTGGAACCGCGAGATGGAGCGCGTGATCGAGCCGGGCGAGTTCACCATTATGGTCGGGCCCAATTCGCAGGACGTGCAGAGCACCACGCTGACGGTCACGCCATGAGCTTGACCCGGCGCGGCGCGATCGGGCTGCTGGCGAAAAGCAGCCTGACCGCGCTTGCGATTGCGCAGGCACCCGCGGCGCTGGCGCAAGGCGGCGCTCTCTACCAGGATGCGCGCGCGCCCATCGCGGCGCGCGTCACGGACCTGATGGCGCGGATGACGCTGGCGGAAAAGATCGCGCAGATCCGCACGGCCTGGGCGGACAAGTCCGGGATGATCGACGGGCTCGCCTTCGATGCCAGCAAGGCGGGCGCGGCCTTCCCCGACGGGATCGGCCACGTCACCCGCCCGAGCGACAAGCGCGGCGTGCCCGGCATTTCGGGCGCGGCGGGCGGCACCGCGGCCCGCTGGCGCACGCCCGCGCAGACGGTCGAGTTCATCAACGCACTCCAGCGCTGGGCGCTGGAGGACACGCGGCTCGGAATTCCGGTGCTGCTGCACGAGGAATCGCTCCACGGCTACATGGCCACCGACGCGACGATGTTCCCGCAGGCCATCGCCCTTGCCGGGACGTTCGACACCGACCTGATGCGCCGCGTCCAGTCGGTGACCGCGAGAGAGGTCCGCGCGCGCGGGGTGCCGCTGGTGCTCAGCCCGGTGGTCGACATTGTGCGCGATCCGCGCTGGGGCCGGATCGAGGAAACCTGGGGCGAGGACCCGTTCCTGTGCGCCGAGATGGGCGTCGCCGCCGTCGAAGGTCTGCAAGGCCCAGGCAAGTTCGAAAAGCTGGCCGACGGCAAGGTGTTCGCTACGCTCAAACACATGACCGGGCACGGCCAGCCAGAGGCGGGCAATAACGTCTCCCCCGCCCAGCTTTCCGAACGCGAGCTGCGCGAGAACTTCTTTCCGCCCTTCCGCGAGGTTGTGCGGCGGACCAGCATCGGCGCGGTGATGCCGAGCTATAACGAGATCGACGGCATCCCGAGCCACGCGAACACCTGGCTGCTCGGGCAGGTGCTGCGCGGCGAGTGGGGCTTCGATGGCGTGATCGTCAGCGATTACGGCGGGGTGCACGAGCTTGCCACGCTGCATCATGTCGCGGCCGATCTGGAAGATGCTGCACGCCAGGCACTGCAGGCGGGCGTCGACAGCGACCTGCCCGACGGCATGGCCTACGCGACGTTGCAGAAGGCGGTCGAAGCCGGGCGGATACCGGTTGACCTGATCGACACCGCCTGCGCGCGGATGCTGACCTTCAAGTTCCGCGCCGGCTTGTTCGAAAACCCCTATGGCGACGCCGCGCTTGCGGATCGCATCACCGGCAATGCCGAGGCACGCGCGCTGGCGCTGGAGGCCGCGCGCAAGGGGCTGTGCCTGCTGACCAACAAGCGCGGCACCCTCCCCCTAGACACCGCCAGAATGGGCCGGGTCGCGGTGATCGGACCGAACCATGCGATTGCGCGGCTCGGCGGCTATTCCTCCGTGCCCAAGCAGACCGTCAGCCTGATCGAAGGACTGCGGCAGATCGCGCCCGATTCCGACTTCGTGACCGCGCAGGGCGTGTTCATCACCACCAGCGAGGATCGTTCGCAGGATCTGATCGAACTGGCGGATCGCGCCGAGAACCTGCGCCTGATCGCCGAAGCGGTGGAGGTGGCGAAGAGTGCCGATACCATCATCCTCGCGATCGGCGATACCGAGCAGACGAGCCGCGAAGGCTTCGCCAAGAACCACTTGGGCGACCGGACCGAGATCGACATCGTGGGCGAACAGAACGATCTGGTCGATGCGCTCGCCGCGCTCGGAAAGCCGCTGGTCGTGTGTGCGATCAACGGGCGCCCGCCGAGCTGGCCCAATGTGGTCGACAAGGCCGACGCGCTGCTCGAATGCTGGTATGCTGGGCAGGAAGGCGGAACCGCCATCGCCGAAGCGCTGCTGGGCCGCGTCAATCCCGGGGCCAAGCTGCCGGTCACGGTGATCCGCAACGCAGGGCAGGTGCCCAATTTCTACAACCACAAGCCAAGCGCGCGGCGCGGCTACCTGTTCGACGACACGGCCCCGCTGTTCCCCTTCGGCCACGGGCTGAGTTACACCAGCTTCGAAATCTCCGACCCCCGTCCCGCCAAGACCCGCTTCCGGTCGGACGAGCCGCTGGTGGTGGAGGCCGAGGTACGCAACACCGGTGCAAGGGCGGGCGATGAAGTCGTCCAGCTATACATCACGCGAACCGACGTGTCGGTCACGCAGCCCGTATTGGAGCTCAAGGGGTTCGAGCGGGTGACGCTCGCCCCGGGCGAGACGCGCACCGTCCGCTTCGAGGTCGAGCCGCGGCGTCTCGCGATCTGGAACCGCGAGATGCAGGAAATCAACGAGCCGGGCCCGATCACCGTGTCGGTCGGCAACAGCAGCGCATCGCTTCGCGCAGCCGAAGTGGAGATCATATGACAATAGAAAGTTTCGAGACGAGCCGACGGAGCCTTCTTGCCGGAATGGCTGCCCTCCCCCTGGCGGGATGCGCCGCGAAAGGGCTGGGCGATGCCGGGCTCGACACCTCATTGCCGGTGCCCACCGCGCCTACCGCAACCGCCAGTCTCGATGCGCTCGCACAGAAGGGCGGGCGCCGCTTCGGGACCTCGATTTCCGCCACCCCCGGCAGAACCGATAGCGGATCGGTCCAGAACCCGCGCTACACCGCGGTGGTCGAGGCCGAGTGCGGGATGGTCGTGCCCGAGAACGAGATGAAATGGCAGACGCTGCGCCCCGGGCCTAACACCTACGACTTCTCGCGGATGGACCAGATCGTCGCCTATGCGCATGCCAAGGACCTTGCCGTGCGCGGCCACACGCTGCTGTGGCACCGCCCGCAATGGTTCCCCGAGTGGCTCAACACATACGATTTCGGCGCGAACCCGGTGCAGGAGGCGGAGCGCCTGGTGACCGAGCATATCCGCGCCGTGACCGACCGCTATCGCGGCACGATCACGAGCTACGACGTCGTGAACGAGGCGATCGATCACGATCGCCACGCTCCGATCGAGACCAGCCTCAGCCGTGCGATGGGCAGCCCCGAGGCCGTCCTCGACCTCGCCTTCCACACCGCGCGCGAACAGCTGCCGCAGGGGCAGCTGGTCTACAACGACTACATGAGCTGGGAGCCCGAGCACATTACGGGCAACCGGCACGTGCCCGATGTGCTCCGCCTGCTCGAAGGCTTCCGGAAGCGCGGCACGCCGGTCGATGCGCTGGGCATCCAGTCGCATATCGAGATGTTCGAGATCGACCCCGCGACCGGTGTGGGCCCCTATGCCGAGCGCGAATGGCGCGCGTTCCTCGATGAGGTGGTCGGCATGGGCTACCGCCTGCTGATCACCGAGTTCGACGTGAAGGACAAGGCGCTGCCGGGCGACATCGCGACGCGCGATGCCAAGGTCGCCGACTATGCCCGCCGCTATTTCGAACTGATGCTCGATTACGACGAGCACCTCGACGATATCCTCGCCTGGGGCATGGTCGACAGGTTCAACTGGCTGCAATATTTCGAGCCTGCCGAACGCGCCGACGGGCTCGAGGTGCGGGGCACGCCCTACGATTCGGAATATCGGCCCAAGCCCCTGCGCTTCGCGATCGCGGACGCGCTCAGCAACGCCTGACCCGGCAAATGTCCGGGACGAGAGGGATCTCGACCCGGTAGATCGCCATAAGAAAGAGGCCCGCCCCCGAACCCGGGAGCGGGCCTCTTTCCTGTCGGCGTCTGCCCATCTTCTGCGCAATGGCTGCGAGACCGCGTGGCTTTAGCGACCTGCTCCGCCACGCGCGCCCGAGACCGGGCCGGACATGAGAAGGGCCGCCACGCAACGAAGCGTGGCGGCCCTCTCTTGGTCAAATCCGCGAGCTAGAAGTTGCCGCGAATGATGAACGAGAACCGGCGGTCGTTCATGAAGTAGGACCGCGGCGCCAGGGAATCCACGCTACCCGCGTAGGCCTGGGTGGTCCTGGTCACCTCGTTGAGCAGGTTCACCCCCTGCACCCCGATCCGGATACCGCCCGGAATATCGAACGCGTCGCTCACGTTGATGAACACCGATGCGTCGAGCTGGCCGGTCGGCTCGTTGAAGATCGAGTAGTACGGGAAGATCACGTCCGCCGCAGTCAGCAGGAAGCGCGATCGCCAGTTGTACGCCGCACGTAGCGAGATCGGACCCTTCTCGTAGAACCCGGCGATGTTGTAGTTGTGCTTGGACAACTGCTCCAGAGGCAGGTTGCCCGAAGGCGCGACCGTGGAGTCGTTGGGCACCGCCCCTGCGTTCAGGAAGGAATTGGGCAGCCCCTTGCTGTCGATATAGGTGTAGTTCGCCTGCACCCCGAAGCCGTCGAGCGGAGAGGGCAGGAAATCGAACGTCTGCTGGTAAGCCAGCTCGAAGCCCTTCACCTTGCCCGTTCCATCGTAGTTCGCCGGACCGCGCACGGTCACCGGACGGGTCTGGCCCGATCCATTGGTGATGATGTCCTGACGAACCTCCTGATAGAAGAAGTTGTCGATCTCCTTGTAGAAGCCGTTCAGCGTGAGCGAGCCGACCCGGGCGAAGTACCATTCGATGCTGGCATCGAACTGCCTGGCCGATGCCGGCACCAGCAGCGGGTTGCCCGCCGTACCGGTGAAATTGCCGGTCGGGTCGATCGATGCGGTGAAGTAGTTGCGGATCAGGCCGTTATCGGGCGGCGTAATCACCTTCGACGCAGCGAAGCGCAGGATCAGATCGTCCGTAAGGCCGAACTTCAGGTTCAGGCTGGGCAACAGGAAATCGTATTCGTTGCGCACCTGGGTGGGATTGTAGCTGCCATCGACGAAGGCCTGCAGTTCTTCGTAGGCGGCCTGACCGATGGTGCAGATGCCGCCCGGCCGCACCGTTCCTCCACCCAGCTCGGCCGGGCGCGCACGCTCGGCACAACGGACGGAGAACGGATCGGCGATGTTGAGATCACCCTGCGAACCCGGTCCGCGGGCACCGCGAGAGATCACGGTCGTGTTGACGTAGCGCAGGCCGATATTGCCCGAGAAACGGACGTCGCCGAACAGATCGTCGCTGCCGAACGTCAGCATGCCGTACAGCGCGTAGTCGTCCTGATCGATGGTTTGGATTTCGGTCGGCAGGTAGCCGTCCGCCGTCGCGCCGCCACGGGCCGCAAGCGGGTTCCAGGTCGGCGAGCCACCCGCCTGCCGCGTCAGATCCTGGATCGAACGGAAGAAGTCGACCGAGCCGGCGTAATCGTTGATCAGGTCGCCATTGTAGTAATACGCGCCCGGAGGTCCGGGGACTTCGCCACGGAAGAAGTTCGGAAACTCGTAGCGCGATGCCTGGTCTGCCGGGGTGTCGGCGAAGTTGATCGGTCGGCTGCCGCTCCACACTTCGCTCAGCATGCCCCAGTTATAGGTGGAATAGCGCACTTCCTGGTCGCGGCCCTGGAACCGCGCACCGACCTTGGCCCGGCGAATGAACGAGTCCTCGTCGAATTCGTAATCGAGATCGGCCTTCAGCGCGAACTGGTCGCCCGTGCTCAGCTCGGCGTGATCCATCGCCGCCCGCCAGAACTGGAAGCGGGGATCGCTGAAATACTCCGCCTCGGTCGCGCCGCCCAGCTCGGGGCTCGGTGCGGACCAGGTGTAGCCGAGAAACTGCGGCTTGTGCGGGATCGCGACCGGGAGATCGCCGGTGATGTCGAGCTCGGAATCGGCGAAGTTCGAACCGAAGACGCTGAAGTCCAGGTTCTCTTTCTTGGATTTCGCGTACTGCGCATCCATGGTCAGCGTCAGGCGATCGGTCAGATCCGACCGCAGGTTGATGCTGTAGTCTTCGTTGGTAATCTCGTCGGAGACCTGCCGCCGCGCGAGCGAATATTGCGAGCCGCCGATCGGCACGTAGGGCGAACCGCCCGTGCCCAGCGTGGGGTCGTAATTGTTGGTCGCACCGCGCCAGCCGTTGGACGCATCGACGATGTAGCCCGACTGGAACAAGCCGTTCTCATCATAGACGAAGTCCTCGAACCCGCCGACCGGGCACTGCGCGCGCGGCGGCGTTTCGTCGTCCGGATTGATCGTGCCGACATTGTCCACCTGGTTCGGGCCATTGGAGTTCTGCTGGCAGCCGAGCGGATAGGTCGAATATTCGGTGAGGTCAGGCCCCGCCTCGTAGGTATATTCACCCCAGTCGTTGGTGGTGTGCGAACGGATGTATTCGGCGGTGATCAGAGTGCGCTTGTCGATGCTTTCGAACTGCGCGGAAACCGCAATACCGTCGCGCTTGCGATCGAATTCCTGGGTGCGGAACTGCCCGCCAACCGGGGCCACCCGATAGTCGGCGTAGTCCGCGAAGCCGTCTGCACCCGGGGTGCCGAAATTGCCGCAAGCCGCGTTGTTCCCCGGCAGAGTCATCGTATCGGTCTGCGACGGCAGCGGATTGCGGCAGACATAGGTGTTGCCGGTATTGGCCGCACGCACCAGCTGGCCGTCGCGCGTCTGGTAGTTGGCGACCTGCATCCCGTCCGCACGGCTCTTGATCCGCGAGTAGGAACCGCTCGCGAGCAGGCCAAAGCGCCCGATCTCGGTATCCCAGGTGTTGCTGATCAGCAGCGATCCGGTCGGCGTCCATTCCTTGCGGAAATCGCCGTAGTTCGCCTCGCCGCTGAAGGCGATCCGCAGGCCGTTCTTGTCGAAGGGCTTGCGCGTGTTGAGATTGACCGTACCGGCGAGCCCGCCTTCGATCTGTTCAGCGGTCGCGTTCTTGCTGATGATGACCGATCCGAGCAGTTCGGACGGCACGTCGGCGAAGTTCAGCGCCTGGCCACCCACGCCCGCGGCAAATGCCGTGCGACCGTTGAATTCGGACCGCACGAAGTTGAGGCCGCGAACGGTAACGCCCGACCCTTCGACCGAGAAGTGGTCCGGGTCGTTCGAGCCTGCGAAACGATTGATGGCGATGCCTGGAACGCGCTGCAGCGCTTCGGTGACCGAGCGATCGGGCAGCGCGCCGATATCTTCGGCGGTGATTGCATCGACCACCGTGTCGGCGTCGCGCTTGATGTCCTGCGAATTGGCGAGCGACTGGCGGATGCCACTGACGACAATGACGTTCTCTTCGACCACGGTCGGCTCGGCGCCCTGTTCGGCTTCGCCGGCCTGTTCGGTTTCGGTGGTCTGCGGTCGATCCTGAGCCAGAGCGGCCTGACCGGTCAGAAGCCCGCCAAGAACGAGCGACGATGCACCTGCACGCAGGAACACCCGGAATCCATTGATCGAACGGTCGACAGACCTGCCCTCAAGCATGTTAGCCATACGGCCACCTCTCCCCATGTTAGCGCTACCACAAATCGGCGGGGCGCTTTGTTCTTTTTCTGGTCAGCCTGTGTATCGGCACATTCCGGCCTATGCAATACGCTTTGCTACGATTAGCCTTGCAGGTGTTGCAAAGACGAAACAGGGGGAGGCAGAGGAATGGTGACGCCCGATGGTATCGTTACCGCACAGCGGATCGGCAAAGTCGTAATAGTTGGCGGCGGCACCGCAGGATGGATGGCGGCAGCCGGCCTCTCGCGCTTTTTCAATGACGGGAAGAGGACGGTGACGCTCGTGGAATCGAGCGAAATCGGCACTGTCGGTGTGGGCGAGGCAACCATTCCCCCGATCCGCAACTTCAACGCGATGCTCGACATCCCCGAGAACGAATTCCTGAAAGCCACGCGTGGGACATTCAAGCTGGGGATCGAGTTCGTCGACTGGGGGCGCAAGGGCGATCGCTACATCCATCCTTTCGGCGAATACGGGCACTCCTTCCACGGAATCGATTTCCACCAGCTGTTCCTGCGCGAAACCTTCCGCGGCGGCGAAGACCCGGCTGCCATTTCCGATTTCTCGATGTCCTGCGTCGCGGCGGCAATGCAGCGTTTCGGGCGCCCCTCGGCCGAGGCGCGCGCGCCTCTGACCGAGATCAACTACGCGTTTCACTTCGACGCGAGCCTGTATGCCGCCTTCCTGCGCAAGCGCGCGGAACAGCAGGGCACGATCCGGCGCGAGGGGAAGATCGTCCGCGTCCACCGCCATGCCGAAACCGGTAATGTCGAGTCGGTGGAACTGGCAGACGGTTCGCGAATCGAGGGCGACCTGTTCCTCGACTGCTCGGGCTTTCGCGGGCTGCTGATCGAGGAAGAGCTCAAGGTCGGTTACGAGGACTGGAGCCGCTGGCTGCCGATGGACCGCGCGATCGCCGTCCCCACCGCCAATGCGGGGTCGCCCGCGCCGTTCACCCGCGCGACCGCGCGCGAGGCGGGCTGGCAATGGCGCATCCCGTTGCAGCACCGCACCGGCAACGGCCACGTCTTCTGTAGCGGGCATATGGAGGAGGATACGGCGCAGCGCATCCTGCTTGCCAATCTGGAAGGCGAACCGCTCGCCGAACCGCGCACGCTGCGCTTCCTCACGGGGATGCGCAAACAGGCGTGGAGCCACAATGTCATCTCGCTCGGCTTGTCGTCGGGTTTCATCGAACCGCTCGAATCGACCAGCATCCACCTGATCCAGAACGGCATCCAGCGGCTCTTCGCGCTGTTCCCGGACAACCCGATCAGCCCGCTGGAGCGCGACGAATACAACCGCGGGATGCGGGAATTGTACGAGGACGTGCGCGACTTCGTGATCCTTCACTACAAGGCGACCCAGCGCGACGACACGCCGTTCTGGCGCTACGTGCGCGACATGGAGGTGCCCGAAAGCCTGCAACGCAAGATGGAGCTGTGGCGGCTGCATGGCCGTGTCTTCCGCGAAAATGCCGAGCTGTTCTCCATGCCCAGCTGGATCGCGGTGATGCTCGGCCAGAACATCCTCCCGCGCAGCTATGATGCGATTGCCGACACGCTCGACGAAGAGAAAGTCCGGATCGCCATGCGCCAGCTGCGAGAGAGCTATCGGTCGACCGCTGAACGCCTGCCGACGCAGGAGGATTTCCTGCGCCGTGCGGGGGCCTGGTACGAGGAGACGACAGCAATGCCTGCGATGACGGGCGCCCAGGCATGACACCTGCCCCAATCACCCGGATCGTTATCGTCGGCGGCGGCACCGCAGGCTGGATGACGGCGGCGGCGATCTCCAAGGTCCTCGGGCAGTTTCCCGGCATGGCAATCCAGCTGGTCGAAAGCGAGGCGATCGGCACGATCGGCGTGGGCGAGGCGACCGTCCCGCAAATCCGATCGTTCAACACCATGCTCGGGATCGACGAGAACGAATTCGTTCGCGAGACGCGCGCCACCTACAAGCTGGGGATCGAATTCGTCGACTGGCTGCGCCCCGGCCATTCCTACGTCCATCCCTTCGGCGCCTACGGGCTCGACATGCTCGGGATCGAATTCCACCATTTCTGGCTGCACGCGCGCGCTACGGGCGACGCAACGCCGCTCGGCGAATTTTCGATCGCGGCGATGGCGGGCAAGGCGGGCAAGTTCTTCTGGCCGCAGCTCGACAATCCCAAATCGCCGCTATCGAAGCTGGCCTACGCATTCCAGTTCGATGCAGGTCGCTATGCGCGGTACCTGCGCGCGCGTGCCGAGCAGCAGGGCGTGGTTCGGCACGAAGGCAAGATCGTGGAGGTGCTGGAGGACCCGGACAGTGGCTTCGTGACCGCCGTCAGGATGGAGAACGGGCGCGAGATCGAGGGCGAGCTGTTCATCGATTGCTCGGGCTTCCGCTCGCTCCTCCTCGGGCAGACGCTCGGCGTGCCCTTTACCGACTGGACCAAGTGGCTTCCGTGCGACCGCGCGGTTGCCATTCCGTGCGAACTGGGCGGCGATCGCCAGCCTCTGACGCGCGCGACGGCGCGCGAGGCCGGATGGCAGTGGCGCATCCCGCTGCAACACCGGATCGGCAATGGCCTGGTCTATTCCTCCGCGCACATCGACGATGACGCCGCGCTCGACCTGCTGCTCACCAATCTCGACGGGAAGCCACTTGCAGAGCCCAACCGGCTGCGCTTCGCGGCGGGCCTGCGCGAACGGCCCTGGGAGAAGAACGTGGTCGCGCTGGGGCTCTCGGCAGGCTTCCTCGAACCGCTCGAATCGACCTCTATCCAGATCATTCAGGCGTCGATTGCGCGGCTGTTGGCGCTGTTCCCGAACGCGGACTTCAGCAAGGCGGAGATCGACCGGTTCAATGCCGAAAGCGTGCGCGACATGGTCGATATTCGCGACATGCTGGTGCTGCATTACATGAAGACCGAAAGAGACGGGGATCTGTGGCGCGCCTGCCGCGAGCTCGACCCGCCCGACGGTCTGGCGCACAAGCTCGAGATGTTCGAAAGCTCTGGCCGGGTCTTTCGCGAGCACAACGAGTTCTTCACCGAGCCCAGCTGGCTGGCGGTGATGATCGGCCAGGGGATCGAACCTGCGGCCTTCCACCCGGTGGCCATGATGCTCGATGCCGATGAAACGCGCACGCGCCTCGCCCATATCCGCGAGGTCATCGCCTCCACCGTGGCGCAGATGCCGACTCAGGACCGCTTCCTCGCCGAACAGGGCAGCGCGATCGAACCGACCGAACGCCTGACGGCATGAGTGCCAGCCCCCGCCCGATAGAGGAGCGCGAAGGCCCGATCACGCCGGACGCGCTGCACGCGATCCGCGCCGCCCGTCGCCCGGTCGTGATGCGCGGGCTCGCCACGGACTGGCCCGCAGTGGCCGCTGCCGGGCAAGGCGACGAGGCGATCGTGCGCTATATCCTGCAAGGCGGGGTGACGCGGCCCGTCGTCGCGATCGCCGCCCCGCCTGCCGAACGGGGCCGGTTCTTCTACAAGCCGGACCTGACCGGGCTCAACTTCGTGAAGGGCCAGGGACACCTGCAGACCTTCCTGCAGGATCTGCTACGCGCGGGCCCCCTCCCCGATCCGCCCGGCATGGCGGTCCAGTCCGAACCCGTGGCCGAACTGCTGCCCGCCTTCGCGCGCAAGAACCGGCTGGACCTGTTGCCCTCGGTCGAGCCGCGCATCTGGATCGGCAACCGCATCCAGGTCGCAGCCCATTTCGATATCAAGGAAAACGTCGCCGTGTGCGTCGCGGGACAGCGGCGTTTCACGCTGTTTCCGCCCGAACAGACCGCCAACCTCTACCCCGGCCCCTTCGAACTGACCCCGGCGGGCACGCCGGTCAGCATGGTAGACATCGACAATCCCGATCTGATCGCCTTTCCCCGCTTCGCCGAAGCGATGGACAGTGCCATGCAGGCAACGCTCGATCCCGGGGACGCGATCTACATCCCCTATTGCTGGTGGCACGGCGTGCGCTCGCTCGCGCCGGTCAGCATCCTCGTCAACTACTGGTGGACGCAGGGCCAGCCGCAGGGGATCGGCAGCCCCTACGACGCGCTGCTGCATTCCATTCTGGCGTATCGACACCTTCCGGCAGAGCAACGCGAGGTCTGGCGGGGCCTGCTCGGCTACTACGTATTCGACGAAAGCGGCGCTGCCGGTGCGCATCTGCCGGAGCATGCGAAGGGCGTGCTTGGCCCGCCGAACCCCGGCCTGTTCGACCGGATTCGCGGGATCATCCGTTCTGCGTTGCAGCCGCGCGGGTGACCGATTCGATCCACTGCGCGTAGGGCGGCGCGAATTCCAGCGCGGCGCGCGCGCGAGATTCGAACTCGGTCTTTGCCGCATCGATCTGGCGCGGATCGGTGGCAACATGCTGAGGTGCGACGCCGGGTTCGTTGCCGAGCGCCTGGAGCAGCGCGAAACTTTCCTGTCTGAGCAAAGCGGATTCCTCTGCAAACGGCAGGCGACCACGGCGGGTGAACTGGTCGAGCGCGACCTCGACGCTGTGCGGCATCGTGGATTGCCCAAAGACCTCACGTGCGCGCGGCGCCGCGTAATGCAGCGCCAGCGTATCGCGCACGTTGTCGAGCATCAGCCCGGTCCGGCGATTGAATTCGGCGCGTTCGAGCGCGATGATGTCGCGCCCCGGCAGCATCTCGAGCAGCAGGTCGATCTGGCGATGCGCGAGATCGAGGTTGAGGAAGCCGAGCGGTTCGAACTGCGCGGTGGAATCGCCGATGGCGACGACATTGCCCTGCCACGCCTTCGCGATGCGGGCGGGCACGACCGGGATGATCGCCGCCGGTCTCTGGCCGAGCGCCGCAATCGCCTCTTCGTCCGACACACGCTCGCCGACCGCGAGCATGGTCTGCAATCCGTCGCGCCCCGCCAACTCGCACAGCCAGCCCTGGTCGAGCAGCGAAACCCTGTCTTCGAGCGCGGCCATCGCCTGCCCGCGCGGCGCTACGAACAAGCGCCTGACGGGGAGCACGTCGCCCCAGTCCACGACCGAGAATTCCGGCAGGGCCGAAGCGAGCAGCGCGCCTGCGCCGCTGCAATCGACGAAAAGGTCCGCCTCCAGCCGACCCTGACCCGCAATCGAGATGGCGGCGAGGCCGCCCCTTTCGTCGGGCGCCAGTGCTGCAATATCGCCCGGGACGCGGCCGATCCCCATCTGCTGTGCGATGCCGATCAGCATCTCGCGATAGGCATGCGGGTTCCAGCGCAGCGCATACTCGACCTGTGAGAGAGGCGTCTCCTCGTCGGGCGGAGGCGGGGCGAAGCGGCCCGCCTGAGCCAGCACCTCGGCCACCGAGCCTGCGGGGCGTTCCTCGCCCGCGTTGCGCGGCCCCGGGCCCCATTCCTGCGCGAAGCGGGTCTGCAGTGCCGGATCGCCGGTGCCACCATAGGACATCATGCCCTGCGCGCCCTGCCGACCCCAGCCGATATACCGCATGACCAGCCGATGGCTCGCCCCGGCGGAGCGAACCAGCGCTGCCTCGTCGATCCCCAGCCGGTCGTGCAGCTCGTTGGTGAAAGGCAGCGCGGTCGCCGCGTAATCGGCGAAAGACGAAGGCACGGGGATCGTCGCGACGACGACCACCTCGCATTGGGGCAGCGCGCGGCGCAGGCCGATCGCCGTCAGCAGTCCGACCGGGCCGCTGCCCGCGACCACGATGCGGCGCAAGGCTTCGCGAGGCTGGCTCATGCGGGCTCCGCGAGCCGCGCGGATTCCCCGCGCAGATAGTCGCGGTGCGCGGGCATGCGCGAAACCTCGTTGCGGATTTCCTGCTGCAGGCGGTCCGCCGCCGCCTTCAGCTTTTGCGGATCGATCATGCCGGTACGCGGATCGTGCCGATCCGGCAGCAGGCCCTGCCCGACATAGACCGCGATCCAGCTCGCATCGTAGAACAGCCCGTCCGAATAGCGCTCGATCCGGCCCGCCTCGCGCCACAGCTCCATCTTCGCCGCCAGGCTGTCGGGCACGGTCATCGTGCGAACATGGTTCCAGAACTCGGAATCGTCGCGCGTGGTCGCGTGGTAATGAAGGATCAGGAAGTCGCGCACCCGGTCGTATTCCATGTCGACCAGCCGGTTGAATTCGTCGCGGTCCGCAGGTGCTATTCCGCCGTCCTGCGGGAACAGCTCGATAAGATAGGTGATCGCCATCTGCGCGAGATAGATCGAGGTCGATTCGAGCGGCTCGAGAAATCCGCTCGCCAGCCCCACCGCTATGACATTGCCGCTCCAAGAGCGTTTGCGCCGCCCCGGGCGGAATCGCAGCACGCGCGGATCGGCCAGCGGATCGCCCTCCGCCGCCTTGCGGATGGCCTCGCACGCAGCATCCTCGTCGACGAAGGCACTGGAGAAGACGTAGCCATTGCCCATCCGGTGCTGGAGCGGGATCTGCCACCGCCAGCCGGCCGGCATCGCGGTGGCGGTGGTGTAGGGACGCAGGTCCTCGGTCGCATGCGTGCACGGCATCGCAGCGGCGCGATCGCACGGCAGCCAGTGCGTCCAGTCTTCCCACTTCTCGCCAAGCTCCTGCCCCAGCAGGACCGAGCGGAAGCCCGAGCAGTCGATGAACAGGTCGCCTTCGATCCGGCGCCCATCGTCGAGCAGCAATGCCGCGATATCGCCGCTCTCACCATCGCGATCGACGCCGGTGACCAGTCCTTCATGTCGCACGACACCGATCGACAGGCCGAAATCGCGCATGAAGGGCCCGAACAGCGTGGCGTCGAACTGGTAGGCGTAGCCGTAGGTGGAGCGCAGCGACATGTCTGCTGCGGGTGGCTCGAACCGATTGGCGAGCGCGGCGGCGACGCACAGCGAATAGTCACCCAGCGGCTGGGCGAACCCGTGCCGATGCAGCTCGAGCCAGTAGTGGTGGAAGCCCACCCCGGCCAGCTCTTCGCCGAAGGAGCCGAAAGGGTGGATGTAGCTTTCGCCGATCCGTCCGAAATCGCGGAAGTCGATGCCCAGCTTGTAGGTCGCGTGGGTCGCCTTCATGAAAGCCGCCTCGTCGATCCCCAGCCGCTCCACGAAACCGCGGATGTGCGGCAGCGTGGCCTCGCCCACCCCGATGATGCCGATGTCCTCGCTCTCGACAAGCTGGACCTCGACCCGGTCGCCAAGCAGCCTGGCGATCCCGGCCGCGCTCATCCATCCGGCGGTTCCGCCGCCGAGCACCACGACCCTGGTCGGTTTGCGCTGTTCCATCCTCGGTCTGCCTTAGCCCACCTGCGGGCGACGAACCACGGTCCGCCGCCCCGCCGGATGGATCAGCCCTGCATGTCCTCCAGTTCGATCCCCTTCGTCTCGCGCACCAGCAGCCAGACGAAGACCACCGACACGGCGGCACTGGCGGCATAGAAGCCGTACGCCCCGCTCAGGCCGATCCCGGCGAGCATGATCGGGAAGGTCATCGTGATCCCGAAATTGGCGATCCACTGCGCGAACCCGCTGACCGCGAGGCCGGAGCCACGGATCTGGTTGGGGAACATCTCGCCCAGCATCACCCACATCACCGGGCCCCAGCTGAAGTTGAAGAACGCGACGTAGGCGTTGGCCGCGACCAGCGCGGCGAGACCCGCGTCGTCCGACAGGCTCAGCTTCCCGTCGACCAGTGAGCCGCTCATGAAAGAAACCGCCATGACGGTCAGCGTAACCGCCATCCCGATCGAACCGATCAGCAGCAGCGGCTTGCGCCCGATCCGGTCGATCAGAAGGATCGCGAGGATCACCGCACCGATCGAAATCGCGCCGCTCAGGATATTGATCTTGAGCGCGTCGCTCTCGCTGAAACCGACCGCCTGCCACAGCACCGCGCCGTAGTAGAACACCACGTTGATCCCGACGAGCTGCTGGAACACCGCGAGCCCGATGCCGGTCCACACGATCGGGCGGATCTTGCCGGTGGCCTTGTTGACCAGGTCCGAAAGGCGCGGGCGATGGTCGCTCGCCAGCGAAGCTTCGATCTCACTCACCTTGCGCTGCGCAAAGGCATCGCCAAACAGCCGCTGCAAGACGGTGTGCGCATCATTGCCGCGAGTGCGGCTGACGAGGTAGCGCGGGCTTTCCGGGATGAACAGCAGCGCCACGAGGAAGATGGTGGCGGGCAGCAGTTCGATCCAGAACATCCACCGCCACGCCTCGAAGCCGAGCCAGAATTCCTGGATCGAAGAGCCTGCATATTCCGCCAGCAGGTAGTTGGAGAGGAACGCGGCGGTCAGGCCGACGATGATCATAACCTGCTGGATGCTTGAAAGCCGCCCACGCATGTGCGCCGGGGTCACCTCGCTGATGTAGACCGGAGCGAGCACGCTCGCCGCGCCCACCGCAAGGCCGCCGATGATGCGGTAGATGATGAACTCGGTCGAGGACCCGGCGATGCCTGAGCCGTAGGCACTGACGATGAAGCAAACCGCTGCGATCAGCAGCGTCTTCTTGCGCCCGATGATGTCTGCCAGACGACCTGCGAAGAACGCGCCGACCGCACAGCCGAGCAGCATCGAAGCAACATTGAAGCCGGTCCCGATGTCGTTCGAATTGAACGCGAGACGCAAGCCATCGACCGTTCCGTTGATCACCCCGCTATCGAATCCGAAAAGAAATCCCCCGAGCGTCGCGACTGCCACGATCGCCGAGATCAGCCCCATATTGGTGCCGTCACGTGTGTTTTCCAAAGTTCCGCTCCCCTACCTCCGGTTGCAACACCGGTTTATTATGTTAGCGCTACCTACGACGGAAACCGGAGCCAGCGCAAGCGTGCATTGCATGCTTTGGATTGACTGGGCCAGCCGAAACAAAATGACTGGAGAAGCGTGGATGACCATTACAGGCGAAAACTTCATCGCAGGCGAACGGACGCAGAGCGGCAAGACCTTTCAGGCGCGCGAAGCCGCGAGCGGAGAGACATTCGGCGAAGCATTCCATGCCGCCACGACAGACGATGTCGCACGCGCCTGCAAAGCGGCTGCCGAGGGACAGCGGACCTATGCCGCGCTCCCGCTGGCCAGGCGCGCGGCCTTCCTCCGGCTCGCGGCGGACAAGATCGACGCGCTCGGCGACACGCTGACGCAGCGCGCAATGAAGGAAAGCGGCCTGCCCGAAGCGCGCCTCAACGGAGAGCGCGGACGCACGGTCGGCCAGTTGCGGCTGTTCGCCGACGAGGTCGAGAACGGCGCATGGCAATCGCTGCGGATCGACCATGCCGATCCAGCGCGCACCCCGCCCAAGCCCGACCTGCGGTTGCGGATGATTCCGCTCGGCCCGGTCGCGGTGTTCGGCGCATCCAACTTCCCGCTCGCGTTCTCGGTCGCGGGCGGAGACACCGCCTCGGCCTTCGCGGCGGGCTGCTGCGTCGTCGTGAAGGGTCACCCGGCGCACCCCGGCACCAGCGAGCTGGTCGCGGGCGCGATCACCGAGGCTGTGGCAGAGGCAGGTCTACCCGCCGGGGTCTTCTCGCTCCTGAACGGCACCGAAAACGCGCTCGGCGAAGCGCTGGTGAAGGACCCGCGCATCAGCGCGGTCGGCTTCACCGGTTCGCGCAAGGGCGGCCTCGCGCTGATGGAACACGCTGCATCTCGTCCCGTACCGATCCCGGTCTATGCCGAGATGAGCAGCGTCAATCCGGTCACGCTACTGCCCGCGCGCCTTGCCGAGGCGCCCGAAGAGCTGGCTAAAGCCTACGTCGGCTCGCTCTCGATGGGCGCGGGCCAGTTCTGCACCAATCCCGGCATCGTGCTCGCGATCGAGGGTGAGGCTCTGGACAGGTTCGTCGAAGCCACCGCCAAGGCGCTGCCCGATGTGGGCGGACAGACCATGCTCACCACCGGCATCTCCTCGGCCTATGCCGAAGGGGCGAAGCGCCTGTCACAGCGCAGCGGCGCGCAGCTCGTCGGCCTGGGCGAGGACGCGCCGGGCACCTGCGGGCGCGCGCAGGTCTACACCGTCTCCGCCGACGCCTTCCTTTCCGATCCGGATTTCCAGGAGGAAGTCTTCGGCCCTGCATCGCTGATCGTGCGCTGCACCGATCTCGATCAGGTCGCGCAGGTCCTCTCCGGCATGGAAGGCCAGCTGACCACCACGCTGCACATGAATGATGGCGATCACGAAGCTGCCGCGAAGCTGATGCCCGTGCTCGAACAGCTGGCCGGGCGCATCATCGCCAATGGCTGGCCCACCGGCGTCGACGTGACCCACGCAATGGTCCACGGCGGACCCTTCCCCGCGACCTCGGACGGACGAAGCACCTCGGTCGGCACGCTCGCGATCGAGCGCTTCCTGCGGCCCGTGTCCTATCAGGACATGCCCGAGGCGCTGCTGCCTGAAGTGCTGCGCGAAGGTGCCTCGGGCACGCTGCGCCGGGTCGACGGAACCTACGCGGTCTAGGTTCTGGCGGAGGGCGTCACACCATGAAGGCTCTCGCCACGCTCGCTCTCGCCGGTATGCTCACCTCTTGCGCCACCATTCCGGCGCAGGAAGAGGCGAGTTTTACGTACCAAGGCAATCCGCTGATCCGCGATCGGCATACCGCCGATCCCGCCCCGCTGGTCGTGGGCGACACGCTCTATCTGTACGTGGGCCACGACGAGGCGCGCGGCGATCAGATGTTCAACATCACCGAATGGCTCGCCTACTCGACCAAAGACATGCGGACCTGGACCTACCACGGCCCGATCATGCGCCCGACCGGCTTCGACTGGGTGTCGCGCGACGCATGGGCCAGCCAGGTGCACGAGAAGGACGGGCGCTACTGGTTCTATACCGCAGTCGAGCATGACGAGGCGCAAGGCAGCCACGGCAAGGCGATCGGGGTCGCGGTGGCGGACAGCCCGCTCGGCCCTTTCAAGGACGCGCTGGGCCACGCCCTCGTCAAGAATGAGGATACCGATGGCCCGCATCATTGGGACGACATCGACCCCACCGTGTGGACCGAGGAGGACGGCACCAGCTGGCTGATCTGGGGCAATTCCAACCTCTACATCGCGCAGCTGGGTGACGATATGATCAGCCTCGCCTCGCCCATCCGCCAAATCGACCTGCCCGATTTCGAAGAAGGGCCGTGGGTCTTCCGGCGCGGCGACATATACTATCTCGCCTACGCCTCGATGGACGAGGCAATCAGCCCGGACGAGCGCATCTCCTACGCCACCGCCCCCGCAATCACCGGCCCGTGGACATGGCGGGGCGAAATCACCGGGAGCGCTGCGAACAGCTTCACGATCCACCCCGGCATCGCCGAGTTCAAAGGCGAGTGGTACCTGTTCTACCACGTCGGCACCCTGACCGTGGGCGACCTGCAAGGCGCCATCGGTCGGCGCGCGGTAGCGGTGGAGCACCTCCGGTTCGACGAGAACGGCCTGATCCTGCCGGTCAAACAGACCGCTCGGGGCATCCTCCCGCCGGAATAGGGCCGGCACCGGCCACGCGGCACCGCTAGCGATCTGACCGCCTGTCATTTGAAAAGTCGTGCCCACCTCGCAGGTCGCCCTTCGCCACGATCGGGGGCCGGTCCGGGCCTCAAGCACGGGTCAATCATTCGCATCTTGCTCGCAATTGCAGGCATTCTTCGACCAGGGACGGCGAGATTGAGCCGACGACCTTCTCCACGAGAATAACCTAATGCCTCACTGCTCCGAGAAAGCTCGACGGTAGTTTCGAGCAGTCGGTTTGCGATAATGCCGACCTTTGCAGCACGATCGATAGATCAAGAATCCCGGTGCATTTAGGCATCTATAATATCTAGGAAATTACCCTGCCAGGCCAGATCTGCCTGATCGATTGCCCTGACAAACTGCCCCCAATCCGACGTCAAAAACCATGGTTCCGAGTGTGCAGCAGCTCCTCGAATTCTCAGATGGCCTCGATGATCGATGGTTACTTTCGCGGCATCCAAATCACCGGATTGGATAAGCTGCGGTCCACATCGGGAGGCCGCTGGAGGAGAACATCCGGCTCGTTACGCCTGGCGCGGACTTTACGCCCAAAAACTTCGAACCTAGCGCATTTGGGGAGAGCATGGCTCTGCTCCATCCGACCGGGGCAGCCGATGTGTCCAGAGTGACTCATGCGCCGCCCCGGATGATCGGCGGACCCGGGCTTCAGCTTCTGATCACATGCTACTCTATGTTGGAGATTACTAATGGCGAAGTTCACACCCCTTGTGCTCGCACTCGTCGCCATGAGTGCAGCTCTCTCGGCGCCTGTCGCTGCAAGAACGGCAGACAGCGCAGAAGGCGCCACCGGGACGTGGATCACGCTGGGCACGGTGGGTGGGCCCTATGCCGATCCGAAGCGTTCGCAACCTGCCAATCTGCTGCGCTTCAACGGCAAGGATTACCTCGTCGATGTGGGTGATGGTGCGGCAGCGCAGATGAGCAAGGCCGATGTGCAGAGCAGCATGATCGACGCCGTGTTCATCTCCCACCTGCACTTCGACCATACCGCCGGTCTGGCTGGTATCCTCGGCCTGAGGTTCCAGACCGACAGCCGCGATCCGCTAACCATTTACGGCCCCTCCGGGACCCGAGAAATGGTCGATGGGTTGCTCGCCTCGATGGTGCCCGGAGCGACCGCCAATTACGGGGTCGAGGGTGCGCCGCCCATCGATCACCGCGCGGGGATCAAGGTGGTCGAATTGCGCGACGGCAATAGTGTCTCGGTCGACGGCATGACCGTGACCGTGGCCGCCAACTCGCACTACAGTTTCCCGCCCGATAGCGAACTCGGGCAGCGTTTCCAGTCGCTCTCCTTCAGGTTCGACCTGCCCGGTCGCTCGATCGTCTTTACCGGCGATACCGGCCCGAGCGCCGCAGTCGAAGCGCTGGCCATGGATGCCGACCTGCTGGTGGCGGAAATGATGGACATTCCCCTCACCATCCAGCGGATGCGCGCGGCGTTCCCCGACATGCCGGAGCCGATCTTGCAGTCCATGCAAAAGCACCTGAGCGATCACCACCTGTCGCCGACCGATGTCGGCAAGCTCGCACGAAAGTCGCGGGTCGGCGCGGTTGTGGTCACACATTTTGCAGGCCTGGACGCCACTGACCCAGCGCATATGGAATACCTGCGCGCAATCGCCGAAGCATATGACGGACCGTTTGTTATCGCAGACGATATGGATGCCTTCTGAGCCCACCAGCGCGCGCGCCGTTCTGGCAGGCTTGTGTCTCTTGCGAAGCCGGGATCAGAGATACCCGCCGTCCTGGTAGATGAGCGGGGCCACATCACCGCTCAGCCGGACTGCACTAACCTCCCCGATCACGATCGAGTGGGTGCCGTAAGGAATGGTCCTCGTCACGAAACAGGCGATATTGGCTTGCGCGTCCTCCAGCACGGGCAGGTCGTTCGATGGATCGGTCGACCAGCAATCCCCGACGAAGCGCTCCTGCCGTCGTGCCGGGCTGCCGAAGGCATCGCAGATGTCCCGCTGGTCGCGCGAGAGGAGATTGACGCAGAAGCTCTGCCCTTCCCCCAGACACGCGTGAAATGCTGCGGATCGGTTCACGCAGACCAGCAGTGCCGGGGGATCGACCGTAAGCGAGGTGATCGACGATGCTGCCATGCCTAGCGGCCCGTTCGGTCCATTCGCGGTCAGCACGCCGACCGCCGATGCCAGTCTGCGCATGGCGTTGCGGAAGTCTTCGCGCAGTTCGGGATCGGGGTTGTGTACCTGCTTCAAGAACGCCCCCTCGCGATGGCCCGTGTCGCTCGAACGGCGACGACTGGCTGCGAGGATATTGCGGGGATCGCTTGAACTCGACTCGCGACGCGCTCGTTTCGGCTCAGCGCCGCAAGACGGCCTGGCGTGGGGTGACGGCGCGCAGGCCGGAAACGCTCAGCCGCTCATGACACTGGCAAGATCGAGAGTGCCCAGAACCGAGGAATCGCCCGAGAATGTGGCCCACTCGACGTCCCGCCGCGCGATGCGCCAACCCTCCGCGCACCGGACCCAGCGATCGACATAGTCGCCATTCGTGTCGAACACCTCGCCACCCAGGTCGTCGCGGCTCTGGTGCCTCGCTTGCACGTAGGTGCGGCTGTGAGCCTCGTCGCCGTTCACCTCGATCGCGATACTGCCGATGAGGTGCTGGGTGGGCCCGCATGTGTCGAGAAACTGCCTCAGCAAACCGCGCATGGTTTCGATACCCGCTTGCTCTCCGCCAATCCCGTAATTGAACGTCAGATCCTGTGCGAACACCTCGTCGATCCGGTCGTAGGCCTTGCTGTCGAGAAGGCGGGCGAACCGGGCGAGCCGTTGGCGGATGTCTCGCTCGTCGACCAATTGCTGTACAGTCATATCTCCTGCCATCGGGCTCCCTCGGTATTTTGCTTTTGTTATTCGCCGCGGCCAGGCTCTCTGGCGCCCGCCTAATCGTTCAGGTCGCCAATCGTTTCGATGGTGCAGACCCGATCCAGCCCGAGGACGTGCGCGACCCGCCCGGTCGCAATGAACGATGCGACGGCGTGGGACAGTTCGACCAGTTCGTCATCCGAGAACGCGGCGCGGGCGCGGGCCCAGAAATCGTCATCGGACGAGAGCACCTGCGGCTCTTCACAGAATCGCTCCGCAAATTCGATGGCAATGCGCTCGCGCGGGCTGAACCCGCCGTAGGTCCGCCAGGCAGAAACCTGCTGGTAGAACTCTTCATCGGGTGCATCGCCATTGTCGACCACGCTCTTGGAAGAGGACGCAGGCGTGTCACGCTTGGCGCGGAACGCGCGGCAGACGAGGCAGCCATTGATCTCCGCGGTGCGCGCCCGTGCCCCCTCGAATACGCGCAGCGGCAGCTTCGTGCGGCCATATACCGTGCGGGAGAACTGGGACGCGGAGGTCACGATATCTCCGGCATATTGAGAGGCGAGATCGCCGAACGGGTCGGCTACGTCGTCGGGCATTGCGATACGCATTGTGAGGTCTCCTCGGTCACTGACAATCTTGTGGCTGGGTTGCGGGCGCGGCCAGCGCGCCTTCCAATGCGGCCGAAATCCCGTTCGCCGCACGACCGAACCTGGCGCCAACGCTCATCCCCTGGCTCGTCGCGACCAGCCATTGCGCGGTCCGGCCCGGGTCGAGGTCGGCGCGGATCGTGCCGTCGCCCTGGCCGCGCCTGACCGCATCGCCGAAGGCCTGCTCGATCCGCGAATAGAAACGGTCGACGATTGCGTTCACCTGTTCGTCCATGCGACCCATTTCGGCGATCGTGTTGACGATGAAGCAGCCCTGCCTGCGGGCGGATTTGCCCTCGTCCATCCCCAGACTGCTGGTCGCATTGGTGAAGTAGTCGACGACCGCGCTCAGGCCATGTCCGGACGAGAGACGGGCGATGAATTGCGCCGCAAGCGTTTCCACGTAACGCTCCAGCGCAAGATGAAAGATGCCCTTCTTTCCCCCGAACGCGCGATAGAGGCTGTGGCGATTGAGCCCGGTCGTCCGGGTAAGCGCTTCCACATCGACGCCGCGATAGCCGTTCGACCAGAACGTCTGGAGCGCTTTGTCCAACACCATATCGCGATCATAGGTGGGCTGCCTCGACACATCGCCTCCAATAACAGAACGATCATTCTGTATCGGGATGGGCTGGCGCGATCAATCCGCCTTGCCCGAATGCGAGTTGAACCAGAATGCCCCGCCACAACACGACGTCCCAACACCACGTCACAACGCGACGACTGAAGTAACGAGAGGATTCCCATGCCATTGAAGCTCTGCCCGTTTGGCGAATTCCGGGTCTATCCGACAGGCGCGTTCAGCCATCCCGGCCCCATCGCGACCCGCGCCGCAGCACCGCTTGAATCGATCGCATGGAAGAACGACACGCTCGGCGACGTCAGCCTGACCGTCGGGATGGGAAGCTATCTCCAGGGCCCCTACGCGGCGCATGTGACCGTGCGCATGGCACTCAAGACAGGGGACGGGGTCCCGTTCTTCTTCGAGTACAAATCGGTCGGAGAAATGGAGAGCCATGTTCGCGGCGAGTCACCCATCTTCCTCGCCGGTCTGATCGAAATCGATCCCGGCAATGAGAAATATGCATGGCTGAACCGGGTCCAGATCATCGGCCGCGGCATGCTGACCATGGACCCGATCTGCCAGACCTACCAGATGGCCTATACCTGCGCCTGAGTGCGCCGCATCAGCCGAGGCAGAAGGCGCAGATCTTGTTGCCCTCAAGATCGCGGAAGTAGGACAGATGCGATCCCGGCATACGCTCGCCGGGGTCGCCCTCGTTCGTCGCACCCAGCGCGATCGCTCTTGCGTGAAAGGCATTCATCGCGTCGACGCTCTCGAACCGGATGCCGAACATCGAGCCATTGCCCGCCACCGCCGCATTGCCATCATAGGGCGTCAGCACGCCGAACATCGACGCCCCGTCTCCGTAAATCCGCCCACGCTCGCCGAAGTTCATGATGGTGCCCCACCCGATCGAGCCAAGCAATTCGTCATAGAATTGCACGGCGCGCTCAAGATCGAGGACGGAGATATTGCAGTAGCTCAGGCTTGGCATGTGGCCCCCTTTGTTGGGCGGGAGTTATCGGAACCGGCGGCGGCGCATCGCCCGGCAATGCGTCCGGAATAGACACAATCGGCGAGCGATATTCCGCTGACGTAGCGATGCGACGATATGCCGACCGCGTTCTTGCCGGCGGCGAATAGCTTGGGGATCGGTGAGCCATCGGTGGCAAGCGCCTGCCCGGTCTTTTCATCGACCCGAACCCCGCCGAGCGAGATCGACGGACACAGGTATTGCTTGTTCGAAATCGAGATATCGATGGCGTGGAACGGCGCCTGCACGATCTGCCCGGTGAAATCGGGGTGCTTCGGGAAAAGGGGCGCCTCTTCGCCGCGAAAAGCGCGGTTGTAATGCTCGACCGAATTCGTGAGCTCGTCGGCGTCCATTGCGCATTTTTCGGCCAGTGCTTTCAGGCTGGTGCCCTTCCTGGAACTAAGCAGCATGCCCATCAGGGCAGGTGCGCCCTGCAGGCGGAAGAGCTTGCCCTTGCCGGGCAGAGCCTGCCGGAACGCCTGCTTCCACAAGGCATGATCGACGATGATGTAGGCCCGCCCATCGGCCTCCTGCGCGATGGCGTGCCCTATGGTGCCGCCGTAGCAATCTTCGGCCACGAAGCGCCTGCCCTGCGCATCGACCACGATTCCCGTGGCGAGCGCTTTGGGCGGCTGGAATTGTCGCCATGCAGAAATGTTGTCGAGCCGGTCCACTGAGGCTCCCGCGGTCTGCCCCAGCCGGATGCCGGAGCCGTCGCAGCCCATGCTGCCCAGCGCGATCGCACCTGAATATTTCGGCGCGTAGTGCACCACCATCTCTCGGTTATGGACGAAGCCGCCTGCGGACAGGATGACCGCGCGATTGGCTTTGACGATCTTCGGCGTCGCGTTCTCTCGGCACACCTGATCCGCCTGCTTCTTGAGCTTGGCGGCTACCGAGGGAAACAGCAGCGCGCTGGAACTGCCGAACTTCTGCGTCAGCTTGTCCAGCTTGCGCGCGGCATCGCTTTCCGGATCGACGGCCAGCGTCTCGATCCCCTCGATCGTCCCGTCGGGCGCAACCACCAGCCGCTGTGCGTCGCTGAATCGGTGCAGCCGAAGACCTTTCTTCAAGGCGGACTGGAGCAGCGCGTCGTAAAAGCGGTGTCCGGTCAGCCCCTGCCCATAGGTCCGGTGGCCGCGCTGCGCCGGAGTGGCGTGCTGGGCGTAGGAAGTCTGCGCTTCGTTACCCGAAAAATAGAGATAATATCCGTCGGGCGGATAGGATGTCTTGATCGGGCAGACGGTGCTGGCGAACTCCACCCCGTTGCGCTGCAACCATTCGACCTGTTCAGGGCTGGTCTCGCAAAAGTGCCTCAGCGTTTCTTCCGAAACCGCATCGCCGACCTCCTGCCGGATATAGGCGAGCATGTTTTCCGGATCGTCTTCGACCTCCGCTTCGCGCTGCTGATCGGTGCCCCCTCCGGCGTAGAACACGCCGCCCGACATGCGGGTCGCGCCGCCGCCGGAAAAGCGATCGACAGCGATGACGGAGGCACCGGCGTCGAGTGCCGCGATCGCCGCACACACTCCTGCTCCGCCGAGCCCAACGATTACGACGTCGGCTGAGTCATCCCAGTCGCCGTCGATATCCTCGCCCAGTCGTGCAGGTGCCCTGACGCGCGAGTGCCATGTGTGATCGCCTGGTTTCAAAGGATCGCCCCATCACCGCAAAGGGATTTGCCGACGGGAGGAGAGAGAAGTACTCCCGCCGGCATTCGCGCACCCAACCGCTCAGTTGAAGCGGAAGCGGGCCTGAAGCGCGACGGTGCGTCCACGCTGCACCTGCTGGACGTAGGACCCGGCAGAGGCGACCACGTCGTTCGTGGAGCCGATAGTCACGGTGTTGCCGAGGTTGCGGCCCACGACAGCAATGTTCCAGCGATCATCGATATCGCCGAACCCTGCGCGCAGATCGAACTTCTCCCAGGCCGACTGGCGGGTGTTCGGATCCAGATCCGCGATCACATGGTAGCCGCCCGAGAAGTTGACGGCGCCGTCGAGGGTGAACTTCAGCGAGTCGCCGATCGGCGTTTCGTAGCCGAGGCGGACATTGCCCGAGTAATCCGGAGCGAACGGCGGCGGCCTGCCCGTCAGATCCTGCGAACAGCCGACCTCACCCGCATTCTGCGCTTCCAGGGCTTGCAGCGCGGTACAACCGGCATTCGCGTAATCTTGGTAGGAGGCATCGAGATAGGCCACGTCGGCACCAAACCGCAGATTGTCGTTGATCTGCCACACGGCCCCGGCTTCGATGCCTTGCGTGCGCAGCCCGCCGACATTGGCGATGGTGATGAAGGCGGAGGTCGCCGTGAACTGCGCGACACTTTGCTGCAGGTCCGAATAATCGCTGCGGAAGGCCGCGATGTTGAACGACAGGCTGCGATCGAAGAGGAAGGACTTGAGGCCGATCTCGTAGCTGTCGACCGTTTCCGGGGCGAACGTAAGCCGCGAGGGGATGCCTGTCAGCTCGACCGCGTCGAGCCCGCCCGCCTTGAAGCCTTCGCTGAACTTCGCATAGATCGTCAGATCGTCAGACGGCTCGTATTGCAGCGAGACCGACGGTAGGAAGTCGTCGTCCTGCACGATCCCGCGCGTGGTGTGATTGTTGAACCCGGTCAGAAACGCAGCGACCGGCTGCAGCGCATCGGGCAGCGGCGTCACCGACAGGCCGAATGTATCGTTCGCGGTTGCGTTCGTGGCGGACTGGACCCCCTCCTTGCGCGAATGGGTATAACGCAGGCCCCCGGTGACCGACAACGTGTCGGCAAGCGGCACCGTCACCGATCCGAACAGCGACATCGCCTCTTCATCCTGGTTCAGCGAAATGTCGCCCGAAAGCGGTGCATATGGCGCCAGCGCCGCGAGCGGCCCGGTCAACAGCGCGTTTGCGAATGGAAAGTTCAGCGTCGTGTCGATCTGGGTATCGGTTTCGAGGTAGTAGCCGCCGAAGGTATACTCGACCGGCGAGTCCGCAGGCGAGTTGAAGCGCAGTTCGAGGGTCTTCTGGTCCACGGCTTCGAAGGTGTTGAAGCTGAAGAAATTGCCCGCCGTTCCGTCGGTATCGGCCGCCAGAAAGAAATCGTATTTCGAAAGCGCCGCCTGGAACACGATGCCGAGCCCGACCTCGTTATCCTTCTCCACCTTGAAGACGTATTCCTGGGCTTCGGTGTCGCCGAACTCGCCAGGCGTCGAAGAACGCCGGTAGTCGAGCTCGGTCTCTGCGCCGGTAGCAAGCGCGTAGTTGCACGAGAATGTCGTTGCTGCCGAAAACGGCGGAGCGGGCGGGCAATTGGTCAGCTGGTTGGCGAACGGCGCAATCGAATCCTGCTTTCCGTATTCCGCCTTGAACGATGCCTGCCAGAAATCGCCGAGCTGGGCGAGCACCGTCCCACGGACAAACTTGTCCTCGACCTGGGGATTGTCCTCACCGCTGTTGGTGTTTTCGATAAAGCCGCCGAGGTCCGAATAGCGGCCCGCGATCCGGACGCCGAGCTTGTCCTGGATCAGGGGTCCGCCCACGGCCGCCTCGATGACGGGTTCATTGCCCACGATTTCGTACGAGGCCTGGACGTTGCCCTCCCAGTTGCGGAGGTCGGGAGAACGCGTGACGACGCTGAACGCCCCGCCGATGGCGTTATTGCCGAAATAGATGGACTGCGGCCCTCGCAGAACCTCGACGCGCTCGACATCGACAAAGGCCGACTGCGTGTAGCGCGAGCGCCCGTGATAAACCCCGTCGACAAAGGTCGCGACCGCCTGTTCGAAGCCCGCATTCGCACCCGATCCGACACCGCGAATGTAGACGTTGCTCGAAACCGAAGCCTTCGTGACGAACACGTTGGGCAGCGACCCGGCCAGATCCTCGACCCCCGAGATCTGCATGTCCTGCAGATCATCGCCGGTGACGACTTGCAGCGAAATCGGCACGTCCTGCACCGACTGTTCGCGCTTTTGCGCGGTCACAACGATTGTGGGGATCGCCGCCGAGCGCCGCTCGGCATCGACCTGCTCGGAATCACCGGCGTCCACATCACTCTCTTGTGCCCATGCAGGTGTAACGACGGTGGCGGCACCGAGAATGGCAGTCGTGTAGAAAAGCGTTGCTCGCAAGCGCATGATTTTTCCCTCTCCGTCAAAGCGGGCGGATTTGAGTTTCCGCCTCATCTTAGTCCGACGAATTTTCTAAAGTTCGGTCTTCTAGATGTCTGCTCGTAATGCACTCGCGTTGAGAAACCGGTGGATTCCGCCGCTCTGCGAGCACCTGCGAAGCAGACGAGTCAGGTTGCCTTCGCATTTCAGGTATGGCGCGGTGAAGATGGTCGCGGCCTAGCGGACCTTGGCCGCCATCTCCCCGACAGCCTCTTTGTGTTCCGAAGTCGTGTGGGCGATACTCTGCAAGCTGGCGCAGTAGTCGAGGAAATCCGGCAGCTGCATTCGCTGGCCGGAGCGCAAGAGCCGCTTCGCCGTCCGCAGGGCTTCTCGCGGCTTGCCCGCGAAGCCTGCCGCAATCTGCTGGGCCTTGGGCAGAAGATCGTCTGCGGAACAGACTTCGAGCAGGAGGCCTATCTCTTCCGCTTCATCGGCAGCCACGATGCGACCGGAAAACGTCAGTTCGGCGGCCCGCTGCGGACCGACCACCCGAGGCAGGAACCATGCACCGCCATCGCCGGGAATAATGCCGAGATTGACGAAAGTTTCGCCCATCTTTGCATGCACCGAACCAAGCCGGATGTCGCACATGCAGCACAGGTCGAACCCCGCACCGATCGCCGCGCCGTTCACCGCCGCAATTGCGGGCACTTCGAGCGAATTCATCGCCAGCGCCATCCGCTGGATCCCTCGGCGATATCCATTCTGGATTTCGACCGGCGTGCCGCCGAACATGCCCTTGCGCTGGTCCATGTCGTGGATATTGCCGCCAGCCGAGAACGCCGTCCCGTTACCGGTGAGCACCAGCACGCAGACCTCCGCATTGCCGTTCGCCCATTCGCACACAGCGACGATTTCCTGCGCGATCCGCGTGCCGGTCAGTTCATTTCGAACGTCGTGTCGGTCGAATTTGAGCAGGGCAACTCCGCCATCGAGCGACAGCGCGCAGTCTTGCAGCTCAGGTAGATCGGTCATGCAGAAGGGCTCCCTGTGAGAATGTGCCAGGGCGATTCCTGTTCGCCGCGAAGCATGCGTCGGCCGAGCCATTGCGACCAGTACCGGTCATTGCCGAATTCGCCCCGCCATGCCCACAGGCGACGGGTGAAACGGTGCAGGCCGAATTCCTCGGTGATGCCGATCGCGCCGTGTATCTGGTGCGCGATGAGCGCGCCCGGACCCGCGGCCTGGTTGGCCCGCAGTTTCGCACAGGCTACTTCGAACTCGGCGTCACCCCGCTCAAACGCGGCAGCGGCGGACAAAGATGCGGCAGACACTGCCGCAGCCTCTTCCGCCAGCAGCGCAATCTGGTGCTGGATCGCCTGAAACTTGCGCAGCTCGCGCCCGAACTGAGAGCGTTCCTGCGCATAGCGGATGCACATTTCGAGACAGGCCGAAAGCGCGCCAGCGGTCTGCGCGGTCCGCAGGAAAGCCATGCTCTGAAACGCCTTCTCGCCGTCGATCCGGTCATCGCGCCACCAGTCTTCGGAGACAGGCCAATCGGCGATTTCGACGCCCGCTTCGGCGTAGAGCTTTCGCGCCATCATCGTCTCGCCCACCGGCAAATCGATGGCGTGATAGCCCGCGAGGCGAAACACGCTTTCCGCATCGCTCCAAGAGCCTGCCATGCCGCCGTCGTCTTCGGGCAAGAAGAGCGATGGAATGCCCATCTCCTCGATGCTCTGCCATGCCTCATCGCTACGAGGATCGACATCGGCCAGCCCGACGAACAGGCGCCCTACGCTCTGCTTAAGCATGTCTGCATGTTCGCTCATCGCAGGCCGATCTCCTTGGCAATAATTCCGCGAAGAATTTCCCGCGTTCCGCCGCGCAGCGAAAAGATCGGCGCGAACAGCAGAAGATACTCGATGGTCTCTCTCAACGCGCCGGTTTCGCCAGGCGTGCCGCCCACAGCCGCCTGCGCCATCATCGGCATGTCCTGCTCCAGCGTCGCGCCCAGATCCTTCACGATCGCGGCTTCGGCAATCGGATTTTGCCCGCGCGCAACCCCGTCGGCGACCGAGAGCGACATCTGGCGCAAGGTCCACAGGCGCGCGGTCAGAGTGCCGATCAGGGCCTTGATCCCGTCATCGTCACTTCCGCGGTAGGCCTGCACCAATTCCTCGAACACGCGATAGCTGCTGAGGTAGCGCTCGGGTCCGCTGCGTTCGAGCGCGAGCTCGGCGTTGACCTGCGCCCAGCCGTTGCCCGGCTCCCCGACGACCATCGCATCGGGGACGAAGACATTATCGAAATGCACTTCTCCGAAGTGGCCTTCGGCTTGCTGGTCGATAATCGGACGTCGGGTCACACCGTCTGCCTCGAGGTCGATAATCATCTGGGACATCCCGGCGTGGCGCGCTTCAGACCTGCTCTCGGTGCGAACGAGCGCGATCATCTGCTGCGAGTGCATCACGCCAGTGGTCCACAGCTTGGAGCCATTGACTACCCACCCCCCTTCGCAGCGTTCGGCGCGCGTGGCGATGGCCGCGAGGTCCGAGCCTGCGTTGGGTTCGCTCATGCCGATGCAGAAGTAGAGTTCGCCCCGGGCGATTCCAGGCAGAAAGGCCTGTTTCGCTTCGTCGCTGCCATAGGCGAGGATCAGCGGGCCGCTCTGCCGATCAGCAATCCAGTGCGCCCCAACCGGAGCGCCAGCGGCCAGCATTTCCTCGATCACCACGTAGCGATCGCTGTCGGGCCTTTCGTGGCCGCCGTATTGCGTGGGCAGCGTCATGCCGATCCAGCCCCGCTCGCCCAGTTTACGACTGAAAGCGGGGTCGAAACCGAACCATGTCCGCGCCCGTTCCGCCGGGGTGTAGCGGGGCATTTCCGCATCGAGGAAGCCTCGCACCTCGCGGCGCAGGGCTTCGCTCTCCGGTGGCAACGCAATCGGTGCCAGATTGAACTCTCTCATTCGTGCCTCAGCGCCCCGTGAACTTCGGCTTTTCCTTGCGCTGGAATGCCTCGAGCGCAATGCGATGGTCGTCGAGCAGCTGGGTCACATTCTCGAACGCGGCGGCCTGATCGATGACGGCGTTGGCGGTGACTTTCAGTCCCGCGTTGATGGCAGCCTTGGTCCACTTGATCGAATGGGTCGCGCCCTTGGCCATCCGCGACGCCATCTTCGCGACCTTCTCGTCCAGTTCGTCCTCGCTGACCACCTCGGTGATCAGGCCGATTTCTGCCGCTTCGACCGCGCCGATCGCGTCACCGGTCAGCAGGTAGCGGCGCGCCCGGGCGTAACCGACGAGCTGCGGCCACATGACCGCACCGCCGTCGCCCGCGACAAGGCCGATGGAAACATGCGGATCGGAAAAGATCGACCGCTCGGTCGCGTAGACGAAGTCGCAATACAGCGCGAGCGAGCAACCCAGCCCGACCGCAGGCCCATCGACCTTCGCGATGATCGGCTTTTCCAGATCGAGGATCGAGTTCTGGATCTTGCGGTCGCGTTTGATCCCGATGGCGGTCGCGGCGACATCCCCATGCATGTCGAGCAGCCACTTGAGATCGCCGCCCGCGCAGAACGCCCCGCCCGAGCCGGACAGGATCACGACGTCCACATCATCGTCGGCATCCACGTCGGAGAAGATGCGGCCGAACTCCTCGTGCAGCCCCTTGTTGATCGCGTTGCGCGTTTCGGGGCGGTTGATCGTGATGGTCAGGATGCTGCCATCCTGCGTGATCTTGAGGTTCTCGTAGCTGTCGTAGTTCATTTGACGGTATCTCCGATTTCGCGTGGTTCGTTCACGGCCAGTCGAAGCCGCTCGATCATGTCTTCCTGGAGGATGAATTTCTGGATCTTGCCCGATGGCGTCATCGGAAACTCGTCCACGAATTCGACATATTCGGGGACTTTCCAGCGCGAGATCCGCTCCGCGCACCACCCGCGTATGTCCTGTGCATGCGCGCTCGCCCCGGTTCGCAGTCGGACGACCGCGCATGCGACTTCCCCGTATTTGTGGTCCGGCACACCGACCACGGCGACATCGCCGATGGCCGGGTGCGTTTTCATATAGGTTTCGATCTCGAGCGGAGAGAGGTTCTCGCCCCCGCGAATGACCATTTCCTTCTTGCGGCCGTCGATCGCGACGAAACCTTCGGCGTCCATCCGGGCGAGGTCGCCCGACGCGATCCAGCCGTCGCCGACCTGCGGGCCATCCTCACTGCTGCCGTAGCCGATCATTCCGCCCGGGCCGCGGTAGTGGAGTTCGCCGAGTTCACCATGCGGCACCGCGCGACCCTCGCCATCGCGAACCGATACGCTGACGCCGACCAGCGGCAGGCCGCTGGTGCCGGTCTTCTTCTGGTCGGGGTCGTCGAGCCGCGTGGTGGCGGTCACGCCGCTGGTCTCGGTCTGGCCGTAGCAGTTCATGACCTCGGCCCCGAAGTCGTCGCGGCACCGCTGGAGAAGGTCCAGTGTGACCGGAGCGCCGCCGACGATAATCGAGCTGAGATGGCTCAGGTCCCGTGCAGCGAAGCTCGGATCGTCGAGCATCGCGATCAGCATGGTCGGCACGCCGATGAAGGTCGTGCATCGCTCCCGCTCGAGGATGTCGAGCGTGATCGACGGCTTGAAGATATAGAGCGGAAAGGCGGTCGCACCGGTCAGGCACGCGCCGGGAACCGAGTGCCCCGATCCCCCGACGTGGAACAGGGGAAAGCCGAAACATACGCGGCTGTGCTCGCCCAGTTCCCACAGGCGGTAGGAATTGCCGCCGGTGGTCAGCAGCGCCTTGTGCGACAGGCGCACGGCCTTGGGCACGCCGGTGGTGCCCGAGGTGTACTGGATCATGAACGTCCGGTCGGGGTCGACTACCGCGCGCGCGCCCTCACTGACGTTGCCTGCCAGAAGTTCGTCCCAGATGCTGGAGAAGCTGTGCACGTGGGCAAGATCGGGCAGATCGCCCCGCACCCCAGCGATGGTTTCGGCCAGCGCATGATCGCCGACGAGATCGGCATGGAAGATGCCTTTCGCGCACGAATCCGACAGCGCGAAACGCAGCTCTGCCGATCGGTAAAGCGGATTGAGCGCGACGATCACCATGCCCGCCTTGGCGATCGCGTATTCCAGCAACACCCATTCGGGATGATTGGGGCCCCACACCGCGATCCGGTCTCCGGCGCAATAGCCGTGCGCCTGCAAGGCGGCGGCGAGCCTTCCAGACAGGCGGTCGAGCTCGGCAAAGGTCCACGAGACAGGTTCGACAGCGGGTTGATGGCGATAGACGATCGCCTCGCGCTCGCCCCAGCGCATCGCAGCATCCGCAATGGCGTCGCCAAGCGTGCTCGACAGCTCGCACTGCGCGCGCTCTTCCTCGGATGCGATCCATTCCGACTTTGATGGGTGGGGTTGCTTCACGTTCACATGCCTTGCGAAGCCAGACGCCAGATTGGCCACTCGCTTCCGCCTTTCCTCTGCGCTGAAGGCTAGGCAGGAGGGCTGCTCACCTGAAACTCGTATTCAGGTCGGTCGCAAATCCGCGCCGGAAGCGAGTTCCAATTGAATAGGCCCTCTCGGTAGGCCCGCATGAGGAAGGCGCGCACGTGGATCGCGCCCGGACATGGGAGCGCCAGAGGGTGAGCGATTTGCAAGAGCCTGAACAGATTCAGATCATTCGCGACACGCTTTCTCGCTTTATCGAGCGCGAGATGCCGCTGGATGAAGTGCGGCGGTGGGACCGGGAAAACCACTTCCCTGCCGAAGTGCACCGCAAGCTCGCCGATCTCGGCCTGATGGGGCTGACCGTGCCGGAGGAATATGGCGGCGCGGGGCGCGATGTGCGCGCGACGGTGGTCGCCATCGAGATGCTGTGCGGGCGGAGCATGGCCGTGGGCGGCCCCTATATCCAGTCGGCCTGTTATGCCGGCCTGAACCTCGCCGAAGTGGCAAGCGAGCGCCAGAAGGAAGAGCTGCTGCCGCGCGTCGTCAACGAAGGCATGATGTTCGCCTACGGCATCAGCGAACCCGACGTCGGTGCCGACGTCTCTGCGGTGAGAGCCACCGGCAAGATCGACGGCGACAAGCTGATCGTCAACGGATCGAAGCGGTTTTGCTCCGCCGCGAAGATCTCCGAGTATATCTACACTCTGGTGCGAACCGGCCCTGCGGAGGACCGGCACCGCAACCTCTCTCTTGTCCTCGTACCGACCGATAGCGAGGGAATCGTGTTCGAGGCACAGGACGCGCTGGGGCTGAAGGGGACCGGCACCTACGACGTCACCTTCGCGGACGTCGCAGTCCCGGTCGAGAACATCGTCGGCGAAGATGCTGGCTGGAACAATGCGTGGAAGATGCTGGTCGGCCCCGGCCTCGATATCGAGAAGCTCGAGGTCGCGGCGATGGCGCTGGGCATCGCATCGGCAGCCGTCGACGAAGCCTGGGCCTATGCCGAGGAGCGCGAGCAGTTCGGTCAGCCGATCTCCGCATTCCAGTCGATCCGGCACATGCTCGCCGAGGCGAAGACCAAGCTGCACGTCTGCCGGGTGGCAACCTACCAGGCCGCCGATCGCCTCGACCAGGGGATCAACGCATCGCTCGAAACGTCGATGGCCAAGCTGTTCGTCTGCGATACGGCGAAGGACATCGTCCTGTCGTGCCAGCAGATCCTGGGCGCCTATGGCTACATCAAGGAATTCGACATGGAACGGCATGTCCGCGACATTCTTGTCATGCCCATCCTCGGCGGATCGTCGGCGATCCAGAAGAACAACATCTGCAACATGCTGAAGCTGCGCAAATCGTAGGCGGTCAGTCCGGTGCTGGTTCGCCGTCGACCATCCACAGGTTGGTCGTGACGCCGCTTTCCTGCCTCAGGGAACGGGCGGGCGCATAGCGTTCGTCATTGTACCACCGTTCGAGCGTAGCGCGATCGGGGAAGGACACGACGACGATCGCATCGCACGGCAGGTCGCCTTCCAAGGCCGCAGGGGCCCCGCCTTTCACGAGATAGGTGCCGCCGTATTCCGCGATGAGCGGCTCCGTGATGCCACGGTATTCGCGGTACCAATCCCAATCTTTGACGGAAAGCGTGCCGATCATATATGCTGTCATGCGCCTGTTCGTACTGGTAGCAGGCCTCATAAAGAACTCGCCTAACGTCCGCATTCACGGCGTATTGCGCGAAGCACGGGAAAAAGAGGGTCGCACATCATGGCTAGCCAGTCGAAGGCCGTCGACGACGTTTCGCGCCGCAAGAGCCCGAAGCAGCAGAGGGCGCTCGCAACCGCCGATGCAATCGTTCAGGCGACCCAGCAGATCATCGTGAAGGACGGCTACAAGGCCGCCACGACCAACCGCATTGCCGAAACCGCGGGCGTCAGCGTCGGCTCGCTGTACCAGTACTTTCCCAACAAGCAGGCCATCGTCCGCACGCTGATCCAGGATACGGTCACCAACGCCGCCGTGCGCGTGCGCGGCACCTTGCGCGACCTGATGGACGAGCCGCTCGAGCCGGCGCTGCGTCAGATCATGACCATGCTGATCGAGGTCTATAAGGAAAACGACTTCATCCTGTTCCGCATCCTCGACGAGGTGCCGGAGTTGAAGGAATATACGCAGAATCTCGCGATCGAGATCTACACCCATTCGACCAATCTGGCGTTTCTGGAACAGCACCAGCACGAGCTGAAGGTGAAGGACCTCAAGACCTCGCTGCTGCTGATCGAGCGTGCGACGATCCACAGCATCGAATGCTATCTCGACAAGAACCCGACCAACATCAGCGAAGAGCAGTTCATCGACGAGCTGACGCGCATGGCGCTCAATTACCTCGCGAAGTGACTATTTCGGCCCGCTCCTGCGGGACATGAAGTCCTTCACGAAGTCGGTCTTGAGCAGGTCGTGAAAGGCATGGGCCTCTGCCAGAGTCGCAGCTGCCGTGCCCTCGCCTTCCGGCTCCTTCATCAGCCTCTTGGTCTCGCGCACGGCATCGGGTGAGAGTCCGGCGATGGACTGTCCGGCAGAAAAAGCATGGTCCATCAGTTCGTCCGACGGCGCAGCGCGATTGGCGATACCGAGTTCGACGGCCCTCTCTGCCGAGCACCAGCCGTCGAGGATGAACAGGTCCATCGCCGTCTTGTGACCGAACAGCCTTGGCCCGAGGAACGTCGTCCCGAATTCGGGGATCAGCCCCATCTGCATGAAGGGGAACTTCAGCCGCGCGTGGTTCGCAACGTATACGAAATCGCAGTGGAACAGCATGGTCGCACCAATGCCCACCGCATCGCCGTTGACCGCGGCGATGACCGGTTTGGGAAACTTTGACAGAACCTGCATGAAGCCGAAAGACGGCTTCTCCTCCGGGCGCAGAGACAAACCGCGCGCAAAACCGCTGACATCGTGCCCGGCAGTGAATATCTCCCCCCTCCCGGTGAACAGGACGGCGCAGACCGCATCATCGCCCGCTGCTGCCTCAAGCATCCGGGTCATCGCGTCGTACATCTCGTAAGTAATCGCGTTGCGCTTGAGCGGGCGATCGAACGCGATGGTCAGGACGCTTTTCTCCATCGCGACGGAAAGTCCCTCGACCGCCATCTGCACGTAGTCCTGTGCCGAACCTTCCATCCATCGCTCCCTCTGTCTGCTTGCCACGCAAGCTAGCGAGATACGGACGCTTCAGCCGTTAGTTTTGGCTCGCTTTCATACGGCGAGGGAGAAAGCGAGTATCTCGTGAGAAGAGCCGGACCTTATCGTTCCCGACATCAAATGAGCGGCGAACACGGGTGCTGCACACCTGCGATATCGCCCGAGGATGTGCGCAAGGGAAGGTCCGCCAGTGCTGGATTACGATCCATTTTCAGACGAAGCGATGCGCGATCCGCGCGCGATCTACGAAGAGTTGCGCGGTCGCGACGGGCCTTTTTTCATCGAGAAGTACAACGCCTGGGCGCTCGTCCATTTCGAGGACATCTGGCAGGTCAGCACCAAGCACGAACAGGACATTACCTTCACCGCGGGCCAGCCGCTGACCAACGTGCTGCTGGGCGAGCCCGTGCCGCACTGCTTCGTCAGCATGGACATGAGCGAACACCGCAAATGGCGGCGCGTCGTCCATAACGACTACAAGAAGAGCACCGTCGAGCAGGATCGCGACCGGATTACCGCGCTTGTTCGCGAGATCCTCGCCCCGCTGGCAGAGCGCGGCTCGTTCGATTTCTACCGCGAATACGTAAACCGCGTTCTGGCGATCAATGCGGGCCACAACCTTGGCCTGTCGCGCGAGGATTCGATCGAGTGGCGGCGCCTGATCGACGAGACCATGCATCGCGAACCGGGCCAGATCGGCACTTCCTCGGAGCGCAATCAGAAAGCGGGCATGGAGCTGTTCCAGCAGCTCACCGCCTATGTGCAGAAGGTCAGGGCCAATCCCGAGCTGGCAGGCGGACATGTCGCCAAGTACATGGAGGCAGAGGTCGGCGGGAAGAGGCTGGACGATCAGGACCTCGTCAACCTGATGATCGTGTTCCTTACGGTCGGCTCAGGGACCACGCCCAATACCTGCGCAACCGCCGTATACCACCTTGCCCGAAACCCGGAACAGAAGGCGCAGGTGCTGGCCGACCTGAGCCTGGTGCCCAAGGTCTTCCTCGAAGGGGCGCGGGTCGATCAGCCGACCAACATCCTGTGTCGCCGTGCGATCAACGATTTCGACCTGCGCGGCACCCCGATCAAGGCGGGGCAGAACCTGCTGATGGTCTACGCCTCCGCCAACCGCGACGAGGCCGAGTTCGACCGTGCAAGCGAGTTCGATATCCACCGCAGCTACAAGCGCGACCTGACCTTCGGCGTGGGCGGCCACATGTGCCTGGGCATGCACCTCGCCACCATGGCGGGGACCATCATCCTCGAAGAGTTCTTCAAGATCTCTGGCGATTACCAGGTCGATTTCGACAAGTGCACGCGCGCCTACGGGGAATTCCTGTCGGGCTTCGATCACCTCCCACTGACCATCGTGAAATGATCGCTCCGCCCAGGAGCGAAGGAGACAGTCACATGACCGTTCGTAGTTTGGGATATCTTGGTTTCGCCGCGCCAGACCCATCGGTGTGGCTCGACTATGCGACCGAAATTCTCGGCCTGATGCCCGCGCGCGCCTGCGCCGGGGAAGACTGGGGCATTCCGATGGTCCCGGAATCCGGCCCCAAGAGCGCCGGGAGCGGCATCGCCGAGGATGGCAGCATCTACCTGAAGATGGACGACTGGCAGTGGCGCATCGCCGTGCATCCGCACGAGACCGATCGCGGCCTGCTGTACATGGGGCTGGAAGTGCAGGACCGGATCGACCTCGAAGCGCAGGTCGAACGCCTGAATGCCGCCGGGTACGAAGCGACCATGGGCACCGCCGAACAGGCCGCCGCACGCTCGGTCACAGGGATCGCCTACACGAGCGATCCGTGCGGCAACGCCATCGAGCTTTTCTACGGCCCGGTGATCGACCGCAAGTTCGCATCGCCCAAGGGCATGAAGTTCCTCGCCGGTTCGCTGGGCGCAGGCCACGTGAACCTGCTGACCGCCGGGAAGCTGGAAGAGGCGCAAGATTTCTACACGCGGGTGCTGGGCTTCGAGCTGACCGACTATATCCACTTCGGCGGAGGCAATGTGGCGAATTTCTATCGCTGCAACCCGCGCCACCACTCGGTCGGCCTGCTCAAGGTCGGGCAGGCCATCGGCGTCCATCACCTGATGCTCGAAGTGACCGACATCGACATGGTTCTGCAATGCCACGAGCGCGTGCAGGATGCCGGGATCACGATCACCTCCACCCTGGGCCGCCATGCGAACGACCGCATGCTCTCGTTCTACATGCGCAGCCCCTTCGGCTTCGAGGTGGAGATCGGATACGACGGCTGCCTGGTCGATGAATCATGGTCGGCCAACCAGTTCGTCGAAGGCGACCTGTGGGGCCATCGCGGTCTCGACCCCGAAACGATTGCCAAGAACCTCGCGTCGATGCCGCAGGCCGCGGAATGAGTGAGCACACCTGCCTTGTCGGCCCTGCGCTGGACCTGGGAATTGTGACCAATGCGCTGCCCGAGCAGCTCCGCTTCTATTCGGAGCTGCTGGGCTTCCCGGCGGCGGGCGAAGTGGAGATACCGGGCGTCGGCACGATCCATCGCCTGGCTGCGGGCGCCAGCATCCTGCGGCTGATGGTCCCCGAAAGCGCGCCTGCCAAGGCGCCCGATGCGGGGTTCTTCACCGGCATCGAAGGCATCCGCTACCTCGCGATGAGGGTTTCCGACCTCGCCGGACTGGTCGGGCGGATCGAGGCGGAAGGTTTCCGCGTCCTCGTCCCCACCCGCGAACTGCGCCCGGGCGTCGAGGTTGCCATCGTCGCCGACGCTGATGGAAACGCGGTCGAGCTGATGGAGGACAATGCGTCGTGAATTTCGCATTTGCTCCCGAAGAAAACGAATTCCTCGAAGAGTTTCGTCGGTTTCTTGCGAAAGAAAAGCAGGGACCGGACGCCGACATCGTCTTCGCCCCGTGGCGCGAGACCGATTCCTGGCTGGTCGATGCTCCCGAACGGCGCGCCTTCATGAAGCGGCTGGCAGAGGCCGGCTATATCGGCATGTCGTGGGACAAGGAATTCGGCGGGCGCGAGATGCCCGGGGTTTACGACTACCTGCTCAACGAAGAGCTCTCCAGCGAGGGGGCACCGATCATCGGCAAGGGCGTGGGATGCATCGGCAAGACGATCATCGCGCACGGCAACGATGTTCTCAAACGCCGCTTCCTCCCGCAAATCCTCGCCGCCGATATCGAGTTCGCGCTCGGCTATTCGGAACCCTCGGCAGGGTCCGATCTTGCATCGCTGATCCTGAAAGCAGAGCGCGACGGCGATGAGTGGGTCCTCAACGGACAGAAGATGTGGACCACCTCCGCGCACTTCGCGGACTGGTACTGGGTCGCCGCGCGGACCGATACCGAGGTGCCCAAACACAAGGGCATCAGCGTTTTCATGGTGCCGATGGATCACCCCGGTCTGACGATCCGCGAGATCGAGACGATGGGCGATCACCGGACCAACGAGGTCTTCTTCGACAACGTACGGATACCCGCGGAATTCCTCGTCGGAGATGAGAATGCCGGGTGGCGTTACGTGTGCGAAGCGCTCGATTACGAGCGGTTCTCGCTCTACACCGTCGGCCCGCTGCTGCTGAAGTTCGAGGCGCTGGTCGAGCTGGCCAAGCTCGTTCAACGCGATGGCGCGCCCCTTTCTGACGACCCCGTAGTGCGCGACCGGATCGCCCAATTCGCCATCGAGATCGAGATGGCAACGATGCTCCAGCGGCGCGTCATTGCGAAAGCCAGCAAGAACGAAGTGCCGACCGTCGAAGCGGCGATGTACAAGTTCTACAGCACGGGGCTTGGCCGCCGCATTGCGAATTATGGCCTCGATTGCCTCGGCCCGCTGGGCCTGCTCAGCCACAACGCACCCTCCGCCCCATTCGGCGGACGGTGGGAATTGTCGGACCGCGCGACCGTGGTCGACACGATCGGCGGCGGGTCGAGCGAAGTGCAGAAGAACATCGTGGCCCGGCGCGGCCTCGGCCTCATGACGGACGCCTGACCCATGGATCTCGACTTCTCGGAAGAGCAGGAACTGCTCCGCGAAACCACCCGGCGCATCTGCGATGCCTCGTTCGATTCAAGCATGGTGCGCGCACTCGAAAGCCAGGAATACGGCTTCAATCGCCCGTTCTGGACTGCACTGGCCGAGGCCGGCCTGTGCGGCGTGCGGATCGCCGAGGCACACGACGGTGCCGAACTGGGATCGCTGGAAATGGCCATTCTGTTCGAGGAATTCGGGCGTGCCCTCGCCTCGTCGCCCTACCTTGCAAGTTGCGTCCATTCCGCCGCGATAATCGCAGCGGCTGGCGGCGCGCTGGCGGAAGAATGGCTCCCGGCAACCGCCACCGGCGAAGCGGCAGTCATCCCCGCATGGATCGAAAACGATCTCGGCCTTGCTGGCGCCGCCGAGCCCGCGCGTATCGAGAGCGGGCATCTGTCGGGCACCAAGCAGCTCGTGCCGTTCGCAGGAATCGCCGACGCCTTTCTGGTGCATGCGCATGTTGACGAAGGCCACTGCTGGGCGGTGGTGTCCAAGGACGCGGACGGAGTCACGTTGCAAGCGCAGGGCAACCATGCCGCTCAGCCGCTGTTCCAGGTCGTCTTCGATCGGGTCGCGATTGCCGATGGGCAAACCATCGCGGCATCGGCCGAGCCAACGCGCGACGCAGCCTTCGACGATGTGCTGATCGCGAGCGCCGCCGAAGCCGTCGGCGCGGCGTCGAGCCTGCTCGAACTGACCTGCGGCTATGCCAACGAACGCAAGCAGTTCGGCCGCCCGATCGCCTCTTTTCAGGCAATTTCACATCCGCTTGCGGAGTGTGCGACGGAGCTGGAGGCTGCCCGCTACCTGACCTACCAAGCGGCGTGGGCGAAGGAAGAAGGCATCGCCTGCACCAAGCTTGCGCGGATGGCGAAGGTGGCGGCGACATCGATGTTCCGCCGGTTGGCGACGGTCGCGGTGCAAGTCCACGGCGGCCTCGGCTACGCCAAGGAAGGCGAGCCGCAGCTCTATTATCGTCGGTCAAAGCACCACGAGCTGATGCACGGAACCGCCGCGAACCTGCACAAAGCGATCGCTGCGGAAATCCTCGACTGAGATGAGCGCGGGCGATCTGCCAGCAGATGTTGCGGCGCTGATAGGCGTACCGCAATACGAGGCAGCGCCGCGTGTCGAGGCCAATACGGGCAATGTCCGCGCCATGTGCGCGGCGGCACAGAATGCCAATCCTGCATGGTGGGACGCAGAGGTTTCCCGCGGGCTGATCGGCGCGGCATACTGCCCACCCGCCATGCTTCCGGCCTGGGGTCGACCCGAAGCATGGGAGCCGGGTGACGCAGCTCCCGAAAAGGCGCTGCAGGCGCATTTCGATCTGAAGGACATGCTCGGCTACGAAGCATCGGTGGCCGTGTCCTACACCACCACATTCTACGCTCCGGTCGAAATCGGCGACAGGTTCCGCACGCGCCAGGTCGTGCGCGAGGTCGGTCCAGTGAAGACCACGCGTCTTGGCACGGGCCGGTTCTGGACCGTCGAGATGGAATATCTCGACCTGCACGGCACCATTGCAGGCGTGGAAAGCTACGTCTTCTTCGGCTTCGCCAAGGACGCTGCCTGATGGGCGTGCTCTTCACCGATCTCACCGTGGGAGAAGCCCTGCCCGAGTTGCGGCTGACGATCTCTGCCACGCAGATTGTCGCGGGCGCGCTGGCGAGCCGGGACTATTCCCCGCTCCACCACGACCGGACCTACGCGCAGGAGGTTGCCAACCAGCCGGACATCTTCGCCAATACGCAATTCCAGGCGGCGCTGTTCGAACGCTTCCTGCAAGACTGGGCCGGTCCGCGATGCCGCACGGCCCGCATGCAATTCCGCATGGTCAACTCGATCTTTCCGGGGGCGTCCCTTGCGATCAACGGCAGGATCGAAGCGCTCGGCACGGAAGAATGCGGCCCGGCAGCGACCATCGCGATCGAAGCGCGGATCGAGGATGCGGTCGCTACGGCATGCACCGTGTTGCTGGCACTGCCCGCCGATGCCGACGACAATCCATGGCACCGCACCGGGCAGAAATGGTTGCAGCCGGGCTAGGCGGCGTCACGCGGTAATGTGAAAGCCGCCGTCGATGGCGAGGTGTTGCCCGGTGATATAGGACGCCGCGTCCGACAGCAGGAAGCAGGTCGCAGGCGCAACATCTTCCGGGGTCGAGAAGCGGTGCAGCGGAATGCTGTCGAGATAGCGGTCGCGAAATTTCTCCTGCCGGATCGTCTCGGTCATCGCGGTTTCGACCAGCCCGTAGCACACGCTGTTGACGTTGATGTTATAGCGGCCCCATTCGCGCGCCGCGCTCATCGTCAGGCCCAGAACACCCGCTTTCGCTGCGCCGTAGTTGATCTGGCCGAATGTCCCGCGTCGGCCTGCGTCCGATGATACGTTGACGATCGCTCCCGGATTGCTGTCGCCATCCTTCGCCTTCTGGACCAGATGGCGGCCAACCGCCTGCAGGCACTTGAACGCCCCGGTCAGGTTGACGTCGATCACCGACTGCCACTGCTCACGCGACATCTCGGTAATCATCGCCGCACGCACGATCCCCGCGTTGTTGAGAAGGCCATCGACGCTGCCGAGTTCGCTTGCCGTCTGCTCGACCACATGGGCGACGAATGCATCGTCGGTCACGTCGCCGGCGAATGTGCGCACACGATCGGCGGGCGCAGACGCGAAGGCATCCGCTAAGACCTCTTCATTGAGATCGACCGCCGCGATCGACGCGCCCATTGCCATGGCATGATCGCTCAGCGCCTTGCCGATGCCCTGGGCGGCACCGGTGACGATGATGACCTTGTCGGCGAGCGATGCGGGATTTTGCACTGGGAAACCTCTCTTCGGATTGTGGCGAATGGCGCGGACGGCCGGTCAGGTGTCGAGCAGACCGAGCACCGTCACCGCGCAGACGTTGAAGTTGGGAAAACCGCCGAGATTATGGGTCAGCGCCTTCTTGGGGGCGGCGAGCTGCCGGTCCCCTGCGGTGCCGCGAAGCTGCTGGTAGCATTCGTAGACCATCCGCAGGCCCGACGCCCCGATGGGGTGGCCGAAGCACTTGAGGCCGCCGTCGATATTGCAGGCGACCTCGCCGTCGGCATCGAACTTGCCCTCCAGCACGTCTCGATAGCCCTCGCCCGGCTTCGACAGGCCGAGATCCTCCATCGTCACGAGTTCGGTGATGGAGAAGCAATCGTGCACCTCGACCATCGCGAGTTCGCTGACGGGGTCTTCGATCCCTGCCTCGCGATAGGCGCGGTCCACTGCGATGCGCGTTGTGTGCGCGTAGCTGCCGTCCCACGATCCGTGCGACATCTCCATGCCGTTGCTGACCGACACCTGGGTCGCCTTGATGCTGACGAGATCGCCCGTCTTGCCCAATTTCGCAGCCATTTCCGGAGTGGTCACGATGGCGCAGGCCGAACCGTCGCTGACCCCGCAGCAATCGAACAGGCCCAGCGGGTAGGCGACCATCGGCGCGTTGAGCACCGCGTCTTTCGTGATCCGGCGGCGCAGGTGGGCCTTGGGATTTTTTGCGCCGTTCTCGTGGCTCTTCCATGAGATATGCGCCATCGCTTCTTTCAGCGTATCCATCTCGACGCCGTGCCGCGTGGAATAGGCGCTCGCGAACTGCGCGAAGGAGCCCGGCGCAGTGGCGCTCGGCTGCCACAGATCGTTGAAGGTGCCCTTGCTGCGTTCGGGCAGGCCGCCGTATCCTGTATCTTTCAGCTTCTCGACGCCGATCGCCATCGCGATGTCGACCGCGCCCGAAGCCACGGCATAGACGGCGCCACGCAGCGCCTCCGACCCTGTCGCGCACAGGTTCTCGACTCGCGTCACCGGAATGTTCGGAAGGCGAAGGCTCTGCGAAGCCGACAGGCCGGATTTGCCCAGGTTCTGCTCGTCCATCGAAAGGCCGAACCATGCGGCCTCGATCTGGTCGCGATCGATCCCGGCATCGGCAATCGCTTCCTGAAAGGACTCCGCCAGCAGATCCTCGGCACTGCTTTCCCAGCGTTCGCCGAACCGCGAACACCCCATGCCGAGAATGACGACCTTGTCGCGAATACCCTGAGCCATCAGTCCGCCTCGCTCGTGTTGGCCGGAGCAGCCTTCCAGAAATATCGCCGGAAAGAGCGCTTCGGGTCCTTGTCCTTGATCCGGAAAACGAAGCGCACCGGCATGCCGACCTTGAGCTCTCCGGGCTCGAAATCGGTGAATTCCATCATGATCACGCCGCCGTCGTCGAACCCGACATTGCCGTACATCAGCGGCGGGTTGGCCGAGATCGCGAGCCAGTCTTCGGTGAACGACCTGATGTGTCCGATCTTGTCCTTGAACGGCTCGTCCTCCAGCGTCCCGAAGCTGCGGCAGTTGGGATTGACGCAGGCCGGGCCCTTGGGAAATTGCGGCGTGCCGCAGACCGTACATTTGCCACCGATGAAGCCCGTTACGGTCTTGCGATGACGGTTGAAGGCGGAGAGCGAAGTGCGGTTGTCGCGTTCGGCACGAATGCCCCAGTCGAGATCGACCTGATCGTTGAACGAGAGGAACCGCATGTAATTGGTATCCTCGCGCCCGCTCGTCAGCTGGTCGGCGATGGAATAGGCGGCGTTGCGCCCCGCAATTGCGTCGGTCGTTTCGAGCAGCAGCGATTGCACGCCCTGCGCGAAGTTGGCGACGAGGATGACCTCGCCCGGCTTCGCTCCTTCGAGCGCGCTGGCGAGCAACAGCAAAGGGTGCGCGGTGCCGGTGTACCCGCAACCACCGTCCAGCCCGTCGAACAGCTTTTCCTCGGGAATGCCGCATTTCTTCAGCACCATCCTGCCAGCCGAGGCCGCGATGCCCGGAAGGATCACCGTGTCGATGCTCGCCGCATCCCGCCCAGCTTCAGCGATCACCTGCCCGATGGCTTCGGGAAGCAGCTGCAACTGCCCCTCGTCCCTGATCCAGCGATCCTCTGCCGGGTAATCGAACTCGGCATCGTTCGAGCGATAGTGATCGATGAAGTCTTCGGACACTGTCGCGGACGCAAGGCAGCGCGCGATGATGCCTTCGGTACCGGTCGCAACTGCGGATGCTCCGTGGCCGTAGCGCATCTCGGAAGCCGAAGCCGGTTTCGCAGCACGGCGGTCGGCGGCAAGAGTCAGGGTTGGCGCGCCATGGTCCAGCGCGTTGATCAGCGCCGCCAGCCCGCCGCCAAGAGAGCCGCCAAAATCGTGACTGCGGACCGTTGACCCAAGGCCGAGCGCCTCGCCAGCGAGCACGGCATTCCCGCGATCGGCAAAAGGCGCAGTCGTGCTTGCAAACTGGAGTACCTGCGGCTCGGCACCATCGATCCCGGCGAGGCAATACCGCCCGGCCTCGACCGCCATGGTGATGCTGTCTTCATCGGGTTTGCCCGTGGTCCTGTGCCCCTTGCCCATCGCGGCAAGCCCCGGGTTCGCCCATTTCACCGCCTCGGCGATGGCACTGCGCGACATGCGCGTGCGCGGGAGATATCCGGCAATCGATGTAATGCCCGCTTCCGGCAATTGCTTCTCCGTCCGTTAGTTTCCTCGCCCTGCGGGCTACGGGTGAGGCGGACCTACGAAGCAGGATGCTCATATGAAACTCGTATCGCCCTCCGTCTCCCGTCGCCGGAGCTCTGCGACTCAAAGCGAGCCCTTCGCGAACTGCGGCATGCACGCCGAGTTGCTAGATTTGGCACGCCAATCATGCCCCCGAGTTCAACGGAGGGCGACAGGGAGAAGTGATTATGCAGCAAGCCACAATGCTTTCGGGCAAGCGCGCCATCGTGACGGGCGGCGCCAGCGGTATCGGCAAGGCCATCGTCGAGGCGTTCGTCGAGGCTGGCGCCACCGTCCTCTCGGTGGACCTGCCCTCTGACTCCTGGACCGACAGCGAGGCCATTGAAAACGGGGTCGCGCGTCTGGCCATCGACGTCACGGGGGCCGTGGCGCCCGCCGCCATCGTCGCGGCAGCACTCAAGCGGCTCGGCGGGATCGACATTCTGGTAAACAACGCCGGGCTGATGCGCTTTGGCGGTGCGGATAATGCATCGGACGAGGATTGGGCCGCCATGGTCGCGGTCAACGTCACCGCGCCGTTCCTCCTGACTCGCGAGGCTGTGCCGCACCTCAAGGAAGGCGGCAACGGGTGCGTCATCAACACGGGATCGATCATGTCGGAACTCGCCGGTCCGGGCATTATCGCCTACGTCACGACGAAACACGCGATCGCCGGGATGACCAAGGCGATGGCGATCGATCTGGGGCAGTACGGCATCCGTGCCAATTTCCTGCAGCCCGGCGCGGTCGAGACACCGCTGTCGGCCCCGCACATGTCCGATCCCGATTATGTCGGCTTCTGGGAACGCAAGATCCCGCTAGGTCGGGTAGCACAGCCGGAGGAAATCGCCCCGGTCGCGGTGTTCCTTGCGTCCGATGCCGCGAATTATGTATCGGGCGAAGGGCTCCGCATCGATGGCGGAGCGACCTACAACATCTAGGCAGTTTCCCCCGCGATGCAGTTTGCCGCAATAAAGGCGAAGGTCATCGCGGGGCCGATCGTGCCGCCCGCTCCGGGGTAGCAATTTCCGAAAGGTGATCCCGAGCAGTTGCCGACCGCGTAGAGCCCGTCGATCGGCTCACCGTCCTGTGCCACGACCTGTCCGTGCCGGTCGGTCTTGAGACCGCCCTTGGTGCCCAGGTCGCCCAGATCGATCTGCACCGCGTAATACGGCCCCTCGTCGATCCGCCCGAAACAGCGGTTCGGCCCGCCGTGGTCCTTGCCGAAGAACTGGTCGAAGCGGTTGTCTCCGCGACCGAACTCTTCGTCCTTGCCGCTTTTGGCAAAGCCGTTCATCCGCTCGACCGACGCCTCCAGCGCATCGGGCGGCACGCGCATCTTTTCGGCCAGCGTGCGAATGTCCGCTGCCTTGAACAGGTAGCTGTCCCACCACTCGGCAGGGATCTTGCGATCCGGCATGATGAAATCGGGCAGGATCGGGCCGCAGGGGTACGAACGGCGGAACTTCGCATCGAACACCAGCCAGCAGGGCAGGTTGGCACCGGTCGCCTGATGATCGGCAATCATCGCCTGCCCGAATTCGTCGTAGGAACAGCTTTCGTTGACGAACCGCCTGCCAAGCCGGTTGACGCACATGCTGTAGGGGTGCCGGTGATCGAAATACATCGGCTGTGGCAGGTCGAGGTTGGGCACGGTCGCTGAGGGCAATTGCATGCTTGGCGCCCACCAGTTCGCATCGAGGCTCTCGGTCGCCGCCCCGGCGCGCTGGCCGCACAGCAATCCGTCGCCCACATTCATGTTCGCAGGCGTCAGGCTCCAGTTGCGGTCGGTCTCCACCGCAAGCAGTCGGTCGCGCAGCGCCTGGCTCTGCTCGTGCCCGCCAGCCGCGAGGATCACTCCGCGAGAGGCCGTGAAATACCTGCGCACGCCGCGCGTTTCGGCCTCCACAGCGACCACCCTGCCCTGCTCAACCACCAGATCGGTCATGCCGCAATCGAGGATGAGCGGGATATTCCGCTGCAACATTGCCCGGCGCAATCCGCCGGTCAGCGCCCGGCCCATAGTCAACCGGCGATCCTGCCGCGTCTTGCGACGCCACGGCAGATCGAACCAGTATTTGGCGAACATCTTGGCGGCGGTCCACTGCCAGCCTCTGGCCCGTTCGGAGAGGCTGAAAGACTGTTCGAGGTTCAGCGCGTAGCGACCGAACAGCTTGTAGCTCAGCGGCGATTCCCGCAGCCGGTGGAAGTCCTCACCCAGATCGGCGCCATCGAGTTCGAGCGGAAAGAGGGATCGCCCACTGCTCGCACCCGGTGCCTGCGCAATATAGTCGGGGAAGCCCGGTACGGACATCATCGGGACGCCGATCGAGCCCAGATACCCGACCATCGCCCCGCCATTGTCGACATAGGCCTCCAGCTTGTCGCGCCGGAAGTCGCCCTTGCTCACCGCCATAAGGTAGGTGAGCGCCTGCTCGCGGCTGTCGGGCTCTGTCGAAAGGCCGTTGTTCGGGATCCAGATGCCGCCGCCCGAGGTCGCCGAGGTTCCGCCGTAGAGCGAGGATTTCTCGATCACCACGGGCCGCAACCCGCAATCGTGCAGGCGGATAGCAGCCAGCATTCCTCCTGCCCCGGAGCCACAGATGACGACGTCGAATTCCTCGGTAGCGCGGTTGCTAGCCCGACCAGAAGACATGTTCTCGTTCACGATGACGCGGCTCCTCTCCATTCGCCCTCAAGCATCTCGCGAAATTGCGGTGCCGCGATTGCGATCAGTGCCTCGGCCCGTTTCTCGATGGAGAGATGGGCCAACTCCGCGATCCCGTGTTCGGTGACGACGAAGTCGATGTCGGTTCGGGCAATGGTCACGACGCTCCCGAGGCGCGGCACGATATTCGATTTGCCCCCCCCGGCGCGTGTCGATGGCAGGCAGATGATCGCCCGGCCTCCATGGGACCGCCTGGCACCGCGCAGGAAATCTACCAGCCCGCCGGTCGCGCTGATCTGCCTGCGGCCCGCCATCTCCGCATTGGCCTGACCGAACAGGTCGACTTCGAGCGCGGAGTTGATCGCCACCAGATTGTCGATCGAGCCGAGAACTTCGATATCGTGTGTGTAGGATACGGAGCGCAATTCGATATCGCTGCACGCCGCGCACCAATCGTAGAATTCGCGGTCGCCGCTGACCGCACCGGTGATATGTCGTCCGCGATCGCGCGACTTCAGCCGCCCTGTCAGCGCGCCGCTCTCGACCAGCTGGCGCATGGCGGGGGAAACCAGCCCGGTATGCAGGCCGAGATCGCGCTTCCCGACAAGTCCGGCTGCCGCAAGGTGCGGCAGGCGGCCCACTCCGTACTGGATCGTATCCCCGTCGCGCACCAGCTCCGCGACGTTCTGCGCGATGGCGGCGCTGGCGGCATCGCGCAGAACGTCGCCGATCACCGGCAGCGGATGGTCCTCATGGACGACATGGTCGAGGTCGGACAGGCGAATGGTCGGTGCATGGGCGACGCGCGGCATCGAGCGGTTGCACTGGGCCAGCACCGCTTCGCAGTGCGGCAGGATATCCGGCACGAAATCCGCAGCCAGACCGAGGCTGCAGCATCCGTCTTCATCGGGATCGGAAAGCGTAATGATCGCCAGGTCGATCCGCCCCGCGCTGCGCAACCAGGGCAGGATTTCGCTGTAGTGCAAGGGCACGAAGTCGATCTCGCCACCCTTCCAGCTGTCGCGCAGCCCCTGGTAGTCGAAGAAGGACGTCAGCCGGTTACGGTCATTGCCCGGATCGACCGGAAAGCCATTGAGCCCCGGCGTCAGCGGGGACACGAAATGCACCCCTTCCAGCGTTTGAGCCGACCTGCCCAAGGCTTCGAGAATCGCGGTCGGCTGGCCAATGCTCCCCTGAACGAAGACGGTCATTCCGGGCCGCAGCAGCGCGGCAACGCGATCGAGCGGCAGGACTTCCGCCATCGTCTAGAGGCTGTAACCGCCGTCGAGCGTCAGCGATTGGCCGGTAACAAACCGCGCCCGGTGCGATGCGAAGAACACCACCGCCTCGGCCACTTCCTCGGCCGTGCCGAGCCGCTTGAGCGCCGAGTTCCTGATCGCGGCGTCGATATAGCGCTGGTCGTAGAACTCGCCCTGCAATTTGCGAAACAGACCGGCGTCGATCAGCCCGAGCTGCACCGAGTTCGCCCGGATACCATTGCGCCCCTCTTCGCGTGCGATGCCCGTGATGATCGCCTGATTGGCTGCTTTGGGAATCACCGAGAGCCCGTCGCGGCTGGGCCAGCGGTTGAGCCCTGTCGTGCCGATGGTGACGAAGCTGCCGCCTCTCTCCCGCATGTGCGGAAGAACGGCATGGACGACGTGAAAGAAGCCCTGCACGTCCGCATTCATCACCTGGGCGAACTCGTCGATCTCAAGCTCGCCGATGAACTTCATCGAGATATGCGAACCCGCCGCGTTGACGACGGTATGAATCCGCCCGAACCGCGCGATCGCATCCTCGCAGGCCGACGCGACCACCTGCGGATCGCCGGTATCGACCGGCAGTGCCAGGGCCTCTCGCCCGGCTTCCTCGATCGCGGTCACCACGCTTTGCGCAGCCTCGCGATTGGTCCGGTAGGTCAGCGCGACATTGGTGCCCGCTTCGGCCAGTGCGACGCAGATCGCCTCGCCAATGCCGCCACTCCCGCCGATGACCAGAGCGCACCCATCCTGATCGGGAAAATCCATCGAGGATGCCATCAGAAGCTCCTCGAGATGATCTCTTTCATGATCTCGTTGGTGCCGCCGTAGATCATCTGCGCACGCGCATCGGCCCACGCCCGGGCGACCGGATATTCGAGCATGTAGCCGTAGCCCCCATGCAACTGCACGCACTCGTCGAGCACCCGGTTCTGCAGCTCGGTGCACCACCACTTGGCCATGGCGGACGCTTCGGCGTCTAATTCTCCGCGCACCGCCAGATCAATGCAGTGGTCGATATAGACCCGGGCGATCTGCGTCTTGGTCTTGCATTCGGCGAGCTTGAACTTGGTGTTCTGGAAATCCATCACCCGCTTGCCGAACGCTTCGCGCGACTTCGTGTAATCGACCGTGGTTTCGAGTGCGATCTCGCACCCTGCCACCGCGCGGATGGCGATCATCAGCCGCTCCCACGCCAGCTCCGCCATCAGGTAGTGGAGGCCCTTGCCTTCCTCGCCCAGCAGGTTGGATTTGGGCACCTTGACGTCGTCGAAGAAAAGCTCGGCGGCGTCCTGCGCCTTCTGGCCGACCTTTTCGAGCGGCTGGCTCTTCTTCAAACCCGCGCGTTCAGCCTCGACCAGAATCAGCGAAAGGCCGCTGGAGCCGTCGCTCTTGTCGGTCTTGGCAGCGACCACGATCAGGTCGGTGATGTAGCCGTTGGTGATGAAGGTCTTGGCGCCGTTGATGACGTATTCGTCGCCGACCCGGTTGGCGCGCGTCGCGATGGCCCGCAGGTCGGACCCACCGCGCGGTTCGGTCATGGCAAGCGAGCCGATGACCTCGCCCCGCGCCATAGCCGGGAGCCATTTCTGCTTCTGCACTTCGGTGCCGAAGCGGGTCAGGTAGCCGGCCACGATCTCCGAATGCATGACGAAGCCCGGCCCGGCCGCATTGGCGCGCTGCTGCTCTTCGATCAGGATTGAACTGAACTTGCGGTCCACTCCGCCACCGCCATACTCGGTCGGTGTGGTGACGCACAGCAGGCCGTGGCGCCCGGCGGCCAACCAGACCTCGCGCCCCGGATGCCCCTGCCGGTTCCATTGATCGAGGTTCGGGATAACCTCGTCGCGCATGAAGCGGCGCACGCTCTGGCGAAAGATCTCGTGCTCATCGCTGAACAAGGTGCGCTGGATCGGTAGTAGATTGCCGTTTGTCACTCGGTTCCCCCAAAGTCCGGAATGTCGCACCCCGAAGAGCGCGACAGATTTCGCGCCCGATCGGGATGTCTTCCGTTTGATGTGACGCTAGCGGCGAGGTCGGCTCAGTATGAACTCGTTTTAGGTCCGCACATCGATATCTATCGCCTGAGCACCAGCGCGCCGTTGGGCGTCGCGTCGCAGGAAGTGACGAGGCAGGTCTGGCAATCGGCGATCTGGTTCAGCGCATCGCCGCGCAGTTGCTTCACCGCTTCGGTGAACAGATTCATGCCGTGGAGATAGACTTCGGAGAGGCTGCCACCCGACGTATTGATGGGCAGCTTGCCCCCCGCGCGCAGATTGCCATCGGCGGCGAACGCCCCGGCTTCTCCCCTGCCGCACAATCCGTAAGCCTCGAGGCTGAAGAGCACGAAGGGGGAGAATGCGTCGTAGATTTGCGCGATATCGATGTCTTCGGGGCCGATGTCGGACTGGCGCCACAGGTTGCGTGCGCATGGCCAGGACGAACTGCGCAGCGGATCTGGCCCATGGAAATCGGTCATCAGCTGATGCTGCGCCGCCATCCCTTGCGAAAAGGCATGGATGAGGACCGGCGATTGGGCGCAGTCTGCGGCCCTGTCTGCCCTAGTCAGCACGAGTGCGATGGCACCGTCGCTTTCGAGGCAATTGTCGAACAGGCAAAGAGGATCGGAGATCATCCGCGCGTCGAGATACTGATCGAGCGTCAGCTCCCGATCGTGCATCAGGGCACGCGGGTTCCCACGCGCGAACTCACGCATCGAGAGCGCCACGTGGGCCAGCTGTTCACGGGTCAATCCATACTCGTGCATGTATCGCCGCGTGAGCACTGCGACTTCGTCGACAGGGCGCACGATCCCTTGCGGTCGGCTCCACTTCCAGTGGTCGGTGATGACAGGATTGACGCCCGCCCACAGCCTCTTCGACTTGTCGCCCCGTTTGCGCGAGCGCCACATGACCCCGACATTGGCAACACCTGCCGCTATCGAGAGTGCCAGCTGCCCGAGTGCACCGCAGCCCGCTCCGCCACCATGCGGCGATTGCGAGAGGAAGTGCACATCGCCCATCCCCACGCTGCGTGCGATCTCGAACTCCGGCGTTTCCTCGTAGGTATAGCAGGACAAGGCATCGACTTCGGACGGCGCGATCCCCGCATCGTCCAGAGCCGCCTTGATCGCCCGGCATGCGAGCTGGAATTCGCTTTCCGGAAGGTTTCGCGCAAAGTCGGTTTCGCCAATGCCGACGATAGCAGTTGCGTCCTTGAACATGGCGATCCCTATTCCGCCGCTTCGAGCAGCTGCGGCTCGGGTTCCGGGTCGAAATAGCTCTCCGTCAGGCTGGCGAGGTGCGCCCGCGCCTTCTCCAGATGCTCTTCTTTCACGATCCCGTAGCCCCGAATGCCCTCGGGCCATGCCGCGATCTGAACAGCAGTATCGTAGCGAACCGGGTCGATATCGGCGAAGATGCGCTCCATGAGGGCAGCGTATTCGTCGATCAGGGCGCGTTCGATCCGCCGGTGTGCATCGTAACCGAACGGGTCGAATGCCGTCCCGCGCAGGAACTTGAGCCGGGCGAGCAGCGCGTAGCCCTTCATCATCCAGCCACCGAAGCGCCGCTTGCGGTATCGCCCCGTTTGCGGGTCCTGCCGACCGAATATCGGGGGCGCCATGTGGAATTCGAGCTTCAGGTCGCCTTCGAATTCCGCCTCGAGCGCGCGCTTGAAGCTGCCGTCTGAGTAGAGCCGTGCGACCTCGTATTCGTCCTTGTACGCCATCAGCTTGTGGAAATAGCGGGCGACGGTGGCGGTCAGTGTCTGATCGTCCCGTCCGACGCGGATATCGGCATCCTGTGCCTTGTCGACCAGGTCCCGGAAGCGCTGCGCATAGGCTGCATTCTGAAAGCCGACGAGATCGCGCTCCAGCCGGGCGATAAGTTCATCGACCGTCTCTTCCTCGCGAGAGTGATCGGTCCTGTCGCCCAATGCAGCTTTCTCGACGAATTCGGGGTGCACGGCGGCAATCCGGCCCCACGCCAGTGCTGCGCGATTCATCGCGAGGCCAACGCCGTTCAGTTCCAGAGCGCGGTCGAGTGCCGCGAGGCCGACAGGCATCCAGCCCTTCTGGATGGCAAACCCGACGAGGAAGAGATTGGCCCCGATCTCGTTGCCCAGCAGAGCCGTAGCCAGCGTTCCGGCATTGACGAAGGCGCTGTCTTCCGCGCCAACCGCCTGCTCGATTGAGGCGACCATATTCTTCGCATCGAGATCGAGGTCGGGGTTGCTCGCGAAGGCCGACGTGGGGGTGACACGCGTGTTCACGACCGTGCGCGTCCGACCGTCGCGAATTTTCGACATCGACTCCATGCCCGATGTGACGACGATATCGCAGCCAAGGATGAGGTCTGCCGCTACGATCCGCGTCGCGTGCAGCCGGTCGGGTGTGGCCGCGACGCGCACATGGCTGGTGACCGGCCCGTTGCGCTGGGCAAGGCCTGCCACGTCGAGAACCGAGCAGCCCTTCCCTTCAAGGTGTGCCGCCATGCCGAGAAGCGCACCGACCGTGACCACGCCGCCGCCGCCGATGCCGGTGACAAGCAGGCTGAAGGGTTTTTCGACGGGCATGACGTCCGGATCGGGCAACTCATCGAGCAGGCGTTCCGCCTCTTCGGGGAGCATCGCGCCCTTGCCGGTGCTGCGCTTGCGCGGCGTGCCGTCGTGCACTGTCACGAAGCTGGGGCAATAGCCCTTGGTGCAGGAGAAATCCTTGTTGCAGGCGGACTGGTTGATCCGCCGCTTGCGCCCGAACTCGGTCTCCACCGGCTCGATCGCAATGCAGTTCGACTGCACCCCGCAATCGCCGCAGCCCTCGCACACGCGCGGGTTGATGAAGATGCGCCGGGCGGGATCGTCGGCTAGGCCGCGTTTGCGGCGACGGCGCAGTTCGGTTGCACAATATTGTTCGTACACGATGGCAGTGACGCCTTCGATCTCGCGCAGTTCGCGTTGAACCGCGTCCAGATCGTCGCGGTGATGAACCGTGACACCGGCGGCGAAGTCGTATCCCGATCCGTATTTCTCGACATTGTCGCTGACCAGCGCGATGCGGCGCACGCCCTCGGCGTGCAACTGGCGCGTCATCTCGTCGACCTTGACGCTGCCTTCGATGGCCTGTCCGCCGGTCATCGCGATCGCGTCGTTGACCAGGATCTTGTAGGTAATGTTGACGTCCGCAGCGATCGCCGCGCGGATCGCCATCATGCCCGAGTGGTAATAGGTTCCGTCGCCCAGATTCTGGAAGATGTGTTCCTTGTCGGTGAAGGGCGACATGCCGATCCAGGGCGCACCCTCGCCCCCCATCTGGAACAGCGTCGGGGTATTCCGCTCGGGCAGGAAGGTCGCCATGCCGTGACACCCGATCCCGCCGAACGCCGTGCTGCCGTCGGGTAGCTTGGTCGACGTATTGTGCGGGCACCCGGCGCAAAAGCTGGGCATCCGCATCAGGCCGCCGCCGCCTGCCCCGTTCGGCTTGGCTTGCGCTGGCGGTGCGGTCCAACCCTTCACCCCCAGCCGTGCGAGCAGCCCGCCCAATACCGAGGTGAGCAGATCTGCATTCAGCTCCGCCTCGGAGGGGATCAGCGGCGATCCCTCCTCGTCATTCTTGCCCAGTAGGGCAGGTGCCGACGCATCGTTCACCAGAAGCGATGCCAGCTGATGCTCGATAACAGGCCGCTTTTCCTCGACCACCAGCACGCGGTCGTAGCCAAGGGCAAACTCGCGGATCAGGTCGGGTTCCAGCGGCCACGGCATGGCCACCTTGAACACACCCACACCGTTCGCCTTGCAGGCACCGACATCGAGCCCGAGCTCTTCCAGCGCCTGCATCACATCGAGGTGCGCCTTGCCGGTCGTCACGATCCCCAGCGATCGACCTTCGGAATCGATCACCGCCCTGTTCAGCCGATTGGCTTTGACGAACGCCTTCACGCGCGGAATGCGCTGCCCATAGTGGCGCTGCTCGGCAATCGCCGGGTGGATGCCCCACTTCGTGTTGAGGTCTGCATCGTCCGCTTCGCGGGGGAAGGTGACGGACAGGCTGTCCGGATCGACATCGACAGACGCCGAACTCTCGATCGTGTCGGTCACGCATTTCATGCCGATCCAGCACCCCGACCACCTCGAAAGCGCGAAGCCGTAGAGCCCGTAGTCGAGATAATCCTGCACGGTGGCCGGGTTGAAGTACGGCATGCCGAAGTGGATCAGCGCATGGTCGCTCTGGTGCGCCACGGTCGATGATTTCGCGCCGTGGTCGTCGCCCACCAGCACGATGACCCCGCCATTCTTGGCCGAACCCGAATAGCTGCCATGCTTCAGCGCATCGCCAGCCCGGTCGACCCCCGGCCCCTTGCCGTACCACAGCGCGAACACGCCATCGTAGCGAGCCTCGCCGAGCAGGTCGGTCTGTTGCGCCCCCCAGACCGCTGTCGCGCCCATCTCCTCGTTCAGGCCGGGGCGAAAGACGATGTGGTTCTGATCGAGATAGCTCTGCGCCGCCTTGAGTGTCGTGTCATAGCCGCCCAGCGGAGACCCGGTGTAGCCCGAGATGAAGCCCGCCGTATTCAGGCCTGCGGCCTCGTCGCGCTGGCGCTGCATGATCGGCAGCCGCACAAGCGCCTGCGACCCGGATAGGTACACCCGGCCCGACTTCTTGCGATAGCGATCTTCGAGCTCGTAATCGGGAAGCGCGAAACGCATCTTTTCGGTGGGCGTCGTCAATTGCATTGCTCCGATGGGTGTGTGGGGGCGCTCACCAGGCGATCTGCCAGACCGGCAGGGCACAGTTCTCTCCCGCGAGGCGGAAACGCAGTCGCGCCGGTTGGCCGATGCGAATGTCCGACGGTGTGATGCCCGTCGACGTTTCGCCGTCGGCGCCAACCGCCATTCCCGCGATGCGGATCTGCGGATTGCTCTCGAGCGTGCCCAGCACGGTGACATAGGGCAGCATGGCCTCGAACGCGGGCAGGAGGGGCGACTGGGGTGAGGCGAAGGACCAGACGTGGCCTGCCCCGTCATCCTCTACCCACTGGCTGTCTTCCGAATGACAGTGCGGGCACATGGGTCGGGGCGGGAAGCGCGCCTCTCCGCAATGCGAACAGGTCTGGACGAGCAGCTTCCCCTCGGCTGCCGCAGTCCAGAAAGCCTGATCGAGCGGATCGTCGACCGCTGGCAGCGGCAGCCCTTCGATCATGTCAGAAAATCGGGCACGCCGACGGTATCGAAATAGGCCCGCATTTCCTGGATGCGGCCGTCCTCGTCGAACCGCATCGTGTCGATCACTTCGAGCTCCATCGGCGCACCGTCGACGGTGAGCCGAGCCACGAAGGGAAAGGCCGCATGACTGCCCGCAACGCGGATCGCGCCCTGCAACTCCAGTTGCGCGCCGGTGGCGATTGCCGCCGCATAGAAATGTCGGATCGCCTCGCGCCCGACATGCGCGGGCGACCCGATCGGGTCCTCCACGCTCGCCTTGTCGGTGAACAGCGCCGCGACAGCATCGGCATCGCCCGCATTGAACGCAGCGATATATCGCCGCACCACCGCACCCGGATTCTCCGGTCCGGCCACGTCCGCCCGTGTTGGAGTCTCTTCTCCCATCATCGAATCTCCCATCATCGGCTCTCTCATCATCGACGCCCTACCCAGCGCGGATCGCGCTTCTCGTTGAATGCAGTCACACCCTCGCGAAAATCCGGCGTGCGCGCCTGTGCGTTGATCGCATCCCATGCGTGCACGACAGCTTCGTCCAATGGCTTGTTCTTCGCGCTCCAGATCGCGCGTTTGGTATGCTCCATCGCCGACGGGGAGTTGCGGCACATCTTGCGCGCAAGAGCCAGCGCCCGGTCGAGCACCTCTTCGGCGGGGCAAATCTCGTCGAACATGCCAAGCTCGTACGCGCGCTGCGCATCCATCCCGACGTTGCGCCCGCCCAACGCGAGCCGCAGGACCGCGCCAATCGGGATGCGGCGCGCGAGGGCAATCGTTTCGATGGCGGAGGTCAGGCCGACGCTGACATGCGGGTCGGAAATCCGCGCATCCTCGCTGGCGATGACGACGTCGCTTTCCGCAACGAAATGCAGCCCGCCGCCGAGGACATCGCCGTTGACTGCGCAGATCACCGGCTTCCACACATCGTTCTGCATCGCGGTCCACCGCACCGACTCGGGCAAGGCATTGCCCTCGTCATCGGTGATCATCTGCGGCAGGTCGGCAACGTCGGCACCGGTACAGAACGCGCGCGATCCCGAACCGGTAACGATCCCGACCAGGGCAGCAGGATCGTCGCGGAATTTCTCCCACACCTGCGGCAGTTCCTCGCCCATCGCTCCGTTGACCGCGTTGAGCCGCTCCGCACGGTCGAGCGTGATGATCGCGATTCCGTCATCCACGGCATAGCTAACGGTTTCGAATTCGATGGCCTCTCTCCGCCTAGCGTCTCTGGCAGCGGCGTGTCGGGCGCGAAGCCCCGCTCGCATGGCCGCGCCGGTCGACATGGCGAATATCGGTCAATCCCGCTCAGCAGAAACTCGCTTTCAGGGGCCTGCGCCCGACCCGGAAGGGGTGGCGACCCAAAAGCGAGTTTGAGGTGAATTCCGCTCAGACGTAGGCTTTCGACCAATTCAACAAGCTGGCCTGCCACCGTGATGGGGCGAAAGAGCCGGCGACATAATGGTCGGCTGGGCCCCGCTGAGGGACTCATGCGCCGACGGGATCGAGGAGCAGAAACGCCGTGATTATCGCCAGCGGGCAATATCCGCGCACACGCCGATGGCTAATCGAATGAATGCGCCCATGAATATCCACACATCCGGGCAATCATCCTCGGAGGACGTCGACGTCATCGTCGTCGGCTCGGGCGCTGCGGCGCTGGCTGCCGCGTGCCGCGTGCACGATCTGGGTGCCTCGGTCCGCATTCTCGAAAAGACCGACATGATCGGCGGCAACTCCGCCACCTCTGGCGGGGGCATCTGGGTGCCCAACAACGAACGCATCGCCGATGCCGGAATCGACGATAACGAGGACGATGCCTACAGCTACCTGCGCACGGTGATCCCGCCCGAGCAGATCAGCGACGCGACGATCCGCACCTATATTCGCACCGCGCCCAAGATGATCGAGTACCTGCGGGAAATCGGCGTGCCGTACCATCCGGTGCAGCATTACCCGGACTATTACCCGTCGATCCCTGGATGGAAGCCGGGCGGTCGCACGATGGATTGCGATCCGCTGGACGGGCGCAAGCTGGGCCGCGACCTCAAGCGGCTCAGACAGATGCCACACGCCTCCAAGGCGTTCGGGCGCATCAATCTTTCGATCACGGAAGTCTCCAAGGTGCAGGCCGTCGCGCCGGGGTGGCAGAAGATCGCCGGTCGGGCTCTCGGCCGCTACGCGATGGATATTGCCGGGCGGCTCCAAGGGCGTCGGGACCGGCGGCTGTGCATGGGCGAAGCGCTCGTCGGCAGGCTGCTGCTCGCAGTGAAGGAGCGCGGCATCGCACTCCAGACCGGCGCGCCCGTCGCTGGCCTGATGCGCGAAGGCGACCGGGTCTCCGGGGTGATCGTCGACGAGGGCGGTGGTCGGCGGCGCAAGCTTATGGCGCGCAGGGGCGTGATCGTCGCCTCGGGCGGGTTCGAGAAGAGCACCACGCTGCGCCGCGACAGCCTCGCCAATCCGACGAAGCCGGACTGGTCCGCCGGAAGCCCCGGCAACACAGGCGACCTGATCGGCGCAGGACGCGAAATCGGGGCGGCGACCGGCCTGATGCAGGAGGCCTGGTGGGCCCCCGTGGTCATGTGGGGCGAACGCCCGGTCGTGCTCTTTTTCGAGAAATCCAAGCCCGGCATGGTGATTGTCGACCGCACCGGCAAGCGCTTCATGAACGAGGCAATCACGTACAACAGCTACGGCAAGTGCCTCTACGGCGAAGACTATGACAGGAAGGACCGCGTCCCCGCCTACATCGTGTTCGACCGCACCTACCGCGAGAAATACATGTTCGGCGGACTGTTGCAGGCTTCCATGTCGCCCGACTGGATGAACAGCGGCGCGTTCGGTCGCAACGGCATGCTCCACAAGGCTAAGACGCTGCGTGCCCTCGCTGCCAAACTGGGTGTCGATGCGGACGGTCTGGAGGCCACGGCGCAACGCATGGCGCAATTCGCCAAGACGGGCGTCGACGAAGACTTCGGCAGGGGCTCCGACGCGCACGATCAGCAATACGGCGATGCCGATGTGAAGCCCAATCCCTGCCTCGGCCCGATCATGAAAGCGCCTTTCTACGGGGCGGCGGTCTACCCGGGCGATATCGGCACCAAGGGCGGGCTCGTGATCGACGACGACGGGCAAGTTCTCGACGAAGAAGGCAAGCCGATCCCGGGCCTGTTCGCAGCGGGCAACACAACCTCATCGATCATGGGCGACAAGTATCCAGGTGCAGGCTGCACGCTGGGCCCTGCGCTCACCATGGCGTTCCGCGGCAGCAATCGCCTGATGCAATCCAATTCCGCCTGAGAGGGCGACCAGCGAGGTAACCACCATGGCAACGACGAGCGAATATCGATTGGGCGAGTTCGACTTCCCGCGCGGCTGGTTCATGATCGCCGAGGCTTGCGAACTCGACGACGGTCCGCTGCCCCTGCGCTTCTTCGGCAAGGACTTCGCGCTTTACCGGGGCGAGAGCGGACGGATCGTCTGCATGGACGCGCATTGCAAGCACATGGGTGCGCATCTCGCCGGTGGCCGCACCGCCTCGATCGCCGCTCATGGAGAGCAGATCGATGGCGATGCGATCCGCTGCCCCTATCACGGCTGGCGCTACAACCCGGAAGGGCAGGTGGACGATATTCCGGGATTCGATGGCCCCTGCCCGAAGGCAGCCAAGCTGAATACCTACACCGTGCGCGAGGTGATGGGCGCGGTGATGATGTGGCATGATCCGGAAGGTGCCCCACCCCATTACGATCCGCCGGTGATCCCCGAATGGGAAGCGGCGAACTTCGTCAACGGAAGCTACGATCACCTCGGGGTGCTCAATGTGCACCCGCAGGAAATCCTCGATAACATGGCGGACTCGAACCACCTCGGGCCGACCCATGGATCGCCGCCCGAGTATTTCGAAAACGAGTTCGACGGGCACGTCTATATCCAGCGGCAGGGCGGATTCCGGCGCGAATACGACGCCTTCCTGAGCACCTACACCTGGTACACCGGCCCCGGCCTGCTGCTGTCGCGCCAGGCGATCGGCGACATCCGCGGGGTGGAATTCATCTTCCACACCCCGGTCGACAACGGAACCACCCGGGTGTGGCACAACAACCTGTTCCGCGTGGCGACCGACAATCCCGGGCCGGAAGAGATCGCGACGGCCAAGCACATGCAGCAGGAAGTGCTCAACGCGTTCGCGCAGGACTTCGAGATCTGGTCGAACAAGCGGCCCGCCTTCAACATCATGGGCATCCCGAACGAGCGCAACTTCACGCTCGGCCGTGCCTGGTACCGCCAGTTCTACAACCCCCGCAGCGAAGCGGCGAAGATCAGCAAGATCGCCACGGGCAAGCACGTCCCCAGCCACAAGAAGCCACCCTACGACATCGCGCGCGAGCTCGAGCAGGTCGAAGGCTGAGCGCAGCGGGAAGAGGAGTATCGAACATGGAAGCTGAAGTCCTCAACAGGGTGCCGACGACGGGCAGGGGCGACATCGAGATCGACGATATTCTCGATCTGCTCGAGAAGAATGGACCGAAAGGGCGTGAAGACCGGATGGTGCCGACGGAATCGGTCGAGGCGATGCACGAAGCAGGGCTGTTCCGCGCCTTCGTTCCTCCCGAACTCGGCGGGATCGGCGCGACACCGCAGCAGTGGATGCGCGCGCTGATCAAGATCGCCGAACGCGACATGAGCACCGCCTGGATCGGCGGGATCATTTCGGTCCATGCGTTCCAGATCTCGCTGATGCCGATACAGACGCAGAAGGAAGTCTACGGCAGCAACCCCGATGCGCGGGTCAGCAGTTCCTACAACCCCGTCGGCGCGAAAACCGAGCCGGTCGAAGGCGGCGTCATGCTGTCGGGCCGGTGGGGTTGGAGTTCCGGCTGCGATCATTGCGAATGGGCCCTGCTCGGTTCGATCGTCGAAGGCCGCCCGATGCTCCAGACCATGCTGGTGCCGCGTTCCCAATACGTGATCGAGGACACGTGGCACGTCATGGGCCTGCAGGGCACCGGATCGAAGGATGTCGTCATCGAAGAGCCTGTCTTCGTTCCCGACCATCACATCCATTCGCAGATGGATGGCTACAACTCGCTGCGCGATCGGCCCGAACCGATCTACGCCCTGCCCTGGGCCCAGATCTTCGCGGCCACCGTCGCGGTGCCGACGATAGGCGCAGCGCGACACGCTCTCAACCTGTTCACCCAGAGGGCGAACAGCAGCAGCACCGATCCGACCAAGCTTCAGGGCGATGCGGATGTGCTGCGGCGAATTGCCGAGGCCCAGACCCTCATCAACCGCGCCGAGACGACCATGCTGGCGAACTTCGACACGATGATGGACCTGATCGATCGGGGAGAACCTATCCCGCTCGTCGATCGTGCGCGCTACCGCTACGAAACCGGCTCCATCGCAGTACAGATGATGCAGGCCGTCGATCTGCTGTTCGACATCGGCGGCGGGCGCAGCGTGTTCAACGGCGCTGAGCTCCAGAACGTCTGGCACGACATTCACATCACCCGCGCGCACGTCGCGAACAACCCGGTGCCGCTCGCCCGCAACTACGGCAACATGATGCTTGGAGGCGACAATGCCGACTTCTTCATCTGATGCCGGTGCGCCGCCGCGCGGCCACGAGGTCACGGTCGGCGAGCATCGCATCCACTACCTCAGCTGCGGCGAAGGGCCTGCGGTGATCCTGCTGCACGGGAGCGGCCCGGGCGCGAGCGGCTACAGCAATTTCAAGCAGAACATCGACGCGATCGTCGCCAGCGGGCACCGCGCGATCGTGTTCGACCTGCTCGGCTTCGGCTATTCCTCGAAACCGACCGACCGCGACTACACCACCGAGCTGTTCGCGCAGACGATCAAGGGCGCACTCGACGCGCTGGATATCGACGAATGCGTGGTGATCGGCAATTCGCTGGGCGGTGCGGTGAGCATCCGTCTGGCGCTCGACGACCCCGACCTGGTTAAAGGCCTCGTCCTGATGGCTCCGGGCGGGATCGAGAGCGACGCGGTCTATTACGAGATGCCCGGCATCAAGAAGATGATCGCAGCTTTCACCAGCGGCGCGCTCGATTTCGATGGTCTGGGAGACTTGCTGACCATGCTGGTCGAAGACCCTGCGATGGTCGATCAGCAGCTTGTCGCAGAGCGGTACGCGATCTTGCAGACCCAGCCGGTCGAGGTGCTCGCGCGGCTCCGGGTCGCCAATATGGAAGCCGAACTGGGCAAGCTCCGTTGCCCGATCCTCGGCTTCTGGGGCCAGAACGATCACTTTACGCCTGTTTCGGGCTTCCAGAAGTTCATCGACGCCTGTGACGATTGCGCGTTCACGATCGTCGCCAATTGCGGACACTGGGTGATGGTCGAAAGGCGCGAGATGTTCGACGCGCAGCTGCGTGCGTTTCTCGTCCGATTATCCCCGGAACATGCGTCGCCCGCAGAACCCATCGCGGAGATGGCAACATGATTGCGAACCTCGGATACGTCGTTCTCAGCTCGCCAGACCTTGACGCCTGGCGCCATTTCTGCACGCAGACCATCGGCGCGATGAACTCTGCCGGGAGCGACGACCGCGTCGCCATGAAGATCGACGAGCATCCGTTCCGTATCCTGATCGTGAGCGGCGAGGCAGACCGGCTCGGCGGCATGGGCTGGGAAATGGCTTCGGCCGACGATCTGGAGGCGATGCGGGCCCGATGCGCCGCCGCGGGGCTCCCCATCCGAGAGGGCACTCCGGACGAGGCCGCGATGCGCTGCGTGACCGCGTTCTTCTCGGTCAGCGACCCAGCAGGCAACCCGATCGAATTCTACCACGGCCGCACCGGCTGCGGCGAGCCGTTCGTATCGCCGATCGGGGTCGCGGGCTTCGTGACCGGCGACATGGGGCTCGGCCATATCGTCGTCTCGGCGGCTGGCGTGTTCGACGAAGCGCACGCGTTCTACACGTCGATCCTCGGCCTCGGCGACAGTGACGATCTGACGATGCCGCCACCTGCCGAAGGCGCGCCGGAAATGCGCGTGCGCTTCATGCATGTCGACAATCCGCGCCACCACAGCCTCGCGCTGTTCAATCTCCCCACTCCGACAGGTGTCGTCCACCTGATGCTGGAGATGGCGGAGATGGACGATGTCGGGCGCTGTCTCGACCGGGTCAAGGCGCACGGCCTCAGCCTGATGGCCAGCCTCGGGCGGCACTGCAACGACAACATGTTCTCGTTCTACGTCAACGGCCCCGGCGGCGTGCCGTTCGAGATCGGCCACGATGGCCTGCAGGTGGATTGGTCGACAACCCAGCCGACCGTCAGCACGGTGCCCGATTACTGGGGCCACGAATATCAAGTAGCGACCTAGGGAAAAGCAACGATGCAACAGCAAGCGAAAGAGCCGGTCGAACAAAGTCGGTCAAAGCGGGACGGTGCCATGGAGGCGCGATTGCAATTCCCGCGCAGTTCAGCAACTGCGGAGGCCGAACGGTCGTCAAAGATAGAGGTGAGGAAGTTGCGGCGGAAGGAACCGATTCAGGACCGTGCGAAAGTCACGTCGGATTCGATCCTAGAAGCTGCCGAGCTGATCATCGTTGGCGAAGGCTACGAGAAGGCGACCACCAACTACATCGCCGAACGCGCAGGCGTGAGCATCGGCTCGCTCTACCAGTACTTCCCCAACAAGGACGCGATCATTTCCGCCCTGATCGAGCAGGAAGTGTCGAAGGTTGCGACCGGCATCCGCACCGTATTGCGTGAATCGATGGAGCTTCCCCTGGAGGAGGCGAGCCGCGCCGCGTTCACTTACCTGCTGCATAATTTCCGCAAGAAGAAAGAGCTGTTCTATTCGCTCCCCAAGCGGTCTCCGGAACTGATCGAACTGACGCAGAACCTCTCGGTCGAGAAGTTCACGCACCAGACGAACCTCTCGCTGCTCGAACAGCATCGCGACGAGATCGTGGTGTCCGATCTGGAGACGGCGCTGGTCACGCTGGAAATCAGCATCCTCGCCAACATCCGCAAATACATCATGGGCGAACATGTCGCGCAGTCGGACGACGAGTTCATCGACCTGATGTCGCGGCTTTCCACCGCCTTCCTCAAGTACGATCCGCAAGCCTGAAAATGGCCGAAAATTGGGGAGAAAAGCTCTTCGCAGCATTGCGAAGCGGGCGGACCATTGCGCCGTTGAGCGAGAGCGATCCCACGCTCACCATCGACGACGCCTATGCGATCAGCCTCGATATCCTTGCGCGGCGGACTGCCGAGGGCGAGGCCGTGGTGGGCAAGAAGATCGGCGTCACGAGCGCGGCGGTCCAGGACATGCTCGACGTGCATCAGCCGGACTTCGGTTTCCTGACCGATGCCATGCGGGTCGACGAGGCGATCGACTGCAAAAAGCTCGGCCTGATCCAGCCGCGCGCCGAGGCGGAGATCGCCTTTATCCTGCGCGAGACTCTGTCGGGCCCGGGCATCACTCCTGCCGATGTGCTGGCAGCGACCGAGGCCATCGCGCCGTGCTTCGAGATCGTCGACAGCCGGATAGAGGACTGGCGGATCGGCATCGTCGATACGGTGGCCGACAATGCCTCCTGCGGGGTGTTTGCGCTGGGTGCCGAACGGCTCGACCCGGCGGGCTTGGATCTGCCCGCACTGCACGTGGCGGTGAGCAAGAACGGCGAGCCGCTGTCTGAAGGATACGGCCATGCGGTTCAGGGCGACCCCGCGATGGCGGTCGCGTGGCTCGCCAATACGCTCGGTCGCTACGGTGTCACGCTGGACGCGGGCGAGGTGATCCTCTCGGGCTCGCTCGTCCCACTCGAACCGGCTGCACCCGGCGACCGTTTTTCCATGCACCTGACAGCCGCAGACGAGCCGATCGGCTCCTGCACCATCCAGTTCGAATAGGGGGCCTGCCCATGCAACGGCTTAAAGCGGCGATTATCGGGTCCGGAAATATCGGCACCGATCTGATGATGAAACTCATCAAGTACCCGAAGAACCTAGAGCTAGTCGCAGTGGTTGGGATCGATCCGGCGTCGGAAGGTCTGGCGATGGCGCGCGAACACGGCATCGCAACCACGCATGAGGGGATCGAGGGGCTCAAGCGCCTGCCCTGCTATTCCGAACTGGGCATCGCCTTCGATGCGACCAGCGCCTATGCGCACCGCGATCACGATGCGGCCCTGCGCGCCGATGGTATCCAGGTGGTCGACCTGACGCCTGCGGCGATCGGCCCGTTCACGGTGCCACCGGTCAATCTGCACGCCAATCTCGATGCCCCCAACGTCAATATGGTGACATGTGGAGGGCAGGCGACGATCCCGATGGTGGCGGCGGTGAGCCGGGTGGCGACGGTCCACTATGCAGAAATCGTCGCATCGGTTTCGTCGCGTTCGGCCGGGCCCGGAACGCGCGCCAATATCGACGAGTTCACCCGCACCACCGCCAGCGCGATCGAGGCGGTCGGCGGCGCTGCCAAGGGCAAGGCGATCATCATCCTCAACCCGGCCGATCCGCCCATGATCATGCGCGACACCGTGTTCACCCTGTCCGAAGGCGCGGACGAGGATGCCATTCGCCAATCGGTCGAAGACATGGTTGCCGAAGTCCAGAAATACGTGCCCGGCTATCGCCTGAAACAGGCGGTGCAGTTCGAGCGTTACGGCGACAACAACCGCCTCACGATCCCCGGTGTCGGCGAATTGACCGGGATCAAGACGAGCATCTTCCTCGAGGTCGAAGGCGCCGGGGACTACCTGCCCGATTACGCTGGCAATCTCGACATCATGACCGCCGCCGCAAAAGCCACCGGCGAACTTCTCGCCGAACGGCGCACGGCAAGCGCAGCATAGGGAGGCGAGCATGGCGACCGCGAAATTCGACGTTGCAGCAGGCGACAAACTCTACATCCAGGACGTCACGCTGCGCGATGGGATGCACGCGATCCGGCACATGTACGGTGTCGATCACGTGCGCGCCATCGCCGCCGCGCTCGACAAGGCCGGGGTCGATGCGATCGAGGTCGCGCATGGCGACGGGTTGAGCGGGATGAGCTTCAACTACGGCTTCGGCGCGCATACCGACTGGGAATGGATCGAGGCGGTTGCCGAGGTGCTGACCAATGCAGTTCTGACCACGCTGATCCTGCCCGGCGTGGGCACTGCGGACGAACTCCGGCGCGCCTACGATCTGGGCGTCCGGTCGGTCCGTGTGGCAACCCATTGCACCGAAGCCGACGTGAGCAAGCAGCACATCGGCATCGCGCGCGACCTTGGCATGGACGTGTCGGGCTTTCTGATGATGAGCCACATGACCGACGCCGAGGCGCTGGCAGCGCAGGCAGCCTTGATGGAAAGTTACGGCGCGCACTGCGTCTACGTTACCGACAGCGGCGGCGCGCTGGACATGGACGGCGTGCGCGAGCGCCTCGAAGCCTATGATCGGGTGCTCAAGGCCGAGACGCAGCGCGGCATCCACGCGCATCACAACCTGTCGCTGGGCGTCGCCAATTCGATCGTGGCGGCGCAGGCGGGCGCCGTGCGGATCGACGCCAGCCTCGCCGGAATGGGGGCCGGTGCGGGCAACGCGCCGCTCGAAGTGTTCATCGCCGCAGCCGACCGGAAGGGCTGGCAGCACGGCTGCGATGTGATGGCGCTGATGGATGCTGCCGAAGAACTCGTCCGCCCGCTGCAGGATCGGCCCGTCAGGGTCGACCGCGAAACTCTCAGCCTCGGCTACGCAGGCGTCTATTCGAGCTTCCTTCGCCACGCGGAAAAGGCGAGCGAGACCTACGACATCGACACCCGCGATATCCTGGTAGAGCTTGGTCGCCGCAAGATGGTCGGCGGGCAGGAAGACATGATCGTCGACGTCGCGCTCGACATGGTGCGGGCGCGCGAAGCGTGAGTACCCAGCGCGTCGCACTCGTCACGGGCGCCAGCCGCGGCGTCGGCGCCGGTATCGCCAAGGGGTTCGGCGAACTGGGCTACAAGGTCTTCGTCACCGGCCGCTCCGACACGGTCAGCAAGGGCGTCGCATTCGACGGGGCCGCGCTGTCCGGTACAGTGGCCGAGTCCGCTGGCGCAGTGACCGAGGCGGGCGGCGAAGGGATTGCAGTCGCCTGCGATCATTCGGACGACGAGCAGGTCGCCGCGCTGTTCGACCAGATCCGTTCCGACGCAGGCCGCCTCGATATCTTGATCAACAACGCCGCCTACATGCATGCGCAGCTGTTCGATCGCCTGCCCTTCTGGGAGAAGGAACTCGACGCGCAGCACATCATCGATGTCGGCTTGCGCTCGGCCTACGTCGCCAGCTGGCATGCGGCACGGATCATGGTGCCGCAGGGGTCCGGCCTGATCGGCTTCACGTCGTCGCCGGGTGCCTCGTGCTACATGCACGGGCCAGCCTATGGCGCACAGAAGGCAGGCATCGACAAGCTCGCGCACGACATGGAACACGATCTTCGCGGGACCGGCGTGGTCGCGGTATCGCTGTGGCTCGGATTGCAGAAGACAGAGCGGGCGGCGCGCGTTGCCGAACAATCCGGCGCATTCAAGGGCCTGATGGACGACGCCGAAAACCCCGAATTCAGCGCGCATATCTTCGATGCGATCGATCGCGCCGAAGCGCGCGAAAAGCTGTCGGGCGGAACCTACTACGGTGCCGAGATCGCGAGCGAGCTGGGCATTCTCGACCGCGGGGTGGAGCGGCGCAGCTATCGCCGTTCCCTGGGAGGTCCGCGACCCAAGAATCCCGCTGCCGTCTATTGACGCTTACCGGGCGTGCGCACCGTCGCGCTGCCTTGCGCCGCTGCAACTCCCCATCCAACGAGAAATGACATGCCCCTTGCCCACGAAATACTGATTGTCGGCGGCGGCCATGCGGGAGCGCAGGCGGCGATCTCGCTTCGGCAAAATGGCTTCGCCGGTACGATCACCATCGTGAATCGGGAGAACGCCCTCCCCTACGAGCGGCCACCTCTGTCGAAAGAATATCTCGCGAAAGAGCGCAGCTTCGAACGGATGCAGATCCGTCCCGCCGAATACTGGGCGGAGAAGGAGATTGAGATCGAGACAGGATGCGAGGTCGTCGCACTCGACCGTCGGGCGAAGACGGCCAAGCTCTCGGATGGCCGGGAGTTGTCCTACGGAAAGCTGGTGTGGGCCTGCGGAGGCAATCCGCGCATGCTCGCGTGCGAAGGCGCGGACCTTCGAGGCATTCACTCGATCAGGACCAGGACCGACATCGACGCTATCGAGGCGGAACTGGGTGAAGCGCCGAAAAGGGTCGGCATCGTCGGAGGAGGCTATATCGGCCTCGAAGCTGCGGCCAGCCTGAGCAAACTGGGGCACGATGTCGTCCTGCTGGAAGCCTTGCCGAGGGTTCTCGCCCGCGTCGCCGGAGAGCAGATCTCGCAATTCTACGCGCAGGAGCACATCGAGCACGGAGTCGACCTGCGGCTCGATTGCGGCGTCCACTCCTTCGCAGGGGCCGCTGGCCGAGTGACCCATATCTGCCTCGCCAATGACGAAAAAGTGGCGTGCGAGATGGTGATCGTCGGGATCGGGATCGTGCCCGAAATCGGCGCTCTGGTCGATGCCGGAGCAGACCACAGCAACGGCGTGAAGGTCGACCGGTTCTGCCGGACTTCACTGCCCGATATCTACGCGATCGGCGATTGCGCCGAACACAGCAATCCGTTCGCGGACGATGCCGTAGTGCGGCTGGAATCGGTTCAGAACGCGCACGACATGGCAGCGACGGTCGCGAGGCATATTTGCGGCGTCGAGGAGCCCTACAATGCCTTGCCGTGGTTCTGGTCGAACCAGTACGACCTCAAGCTGCAAACCGCCGGGCTGTCGATCGGCCACGACGAGGCGGTTCTTCGCGGCAGCCTGTCGGACAGGAAATTCTCGGTCGTGTACCTCAAAAACGGCGTCGTGATCGCGATAGACTGCGTTAATAACGCGAAGGATTTCGTGCAGGGTCGCCGGGTCATCGAGGCGCGCGTAGTGGCAAGCGGACAGGATCTGGCCGACGCATCGCGCCCGCTGAAGGACTTCCTGCCCTGAGGCCAGGCCCTCCAGTACTTTGAGCGACAAAGCGACCTCGCCATTGTCGGGTCTGCATTCAGCTGGGATGGACTGCCCCGCGCCGCATGTGAGTTTCAAATGTCTGATTTTCAGGCAATGTCGAGGAAGACGCTCCTTGAAAGGCCGGTGGCGGAGGACCCAGTCTGCCGCGAACCATTCTCCGCTAATCTGAAACGCATTGGGCTCGGGATTGGTGGCATCCGGTACGCTTGGCAAAATCAGGCTCCGTTCCCCGAAACTGATGCACGGACGCCCCCGGGCCGCGCTGAACGACATTTCCGGGTCGACGTTCGTCGACGCGAGCGCGGGTACCAAATGATACGCCACAGCGAACGTCCGTCACAGCTTCCATATCGATCAGAAGTGATTGCTCATCATAGGCCAAACCAAGACGGTCGATACGATGAGAAAACCAAGCAGGCCGGAGGCGAAAGCGTCCCGATGCTCGCTCCACCATGTACGTTTATCCTTCTTCATCAGCCACCTCCGTGTCGAGCGACCAGCCGCCCCCCAGCGCGCGGAACACCGCGATCTGCTGCCGGGAAACATCGGCATCCTGATCGGCCAGCGTCGCGCGAGCTTCCGCCAGCGTCCTTTCGGCATCGAGCGTGTCGAGCGAATTGATCAGACCCTCGCGGTTCTGCGCACGCACGATCCGCGCCGCGCGCTCGGCGGAAGCGACCGCAGCGACCAGAATCCGTCGTCGTTCGATTGAGCGCGCGTAATTGGACAGCGCTGTCTCCGCCTCCTGAAGCGCGACCAGAACCGTGCCGTCGAACGCAGCGAGCGATCCTGCAGCATCCGCCTCGGCCGCGTCGATCCGGGCATAGACCGGCTCGCGATTGGGGAAGGCCCAATCGATCAGCGGGCCAAGCAGGAAGCCCAACGGGCCGCCTGTGAACAGATCGCCTACGTTCGACGCGTTCGACCCGATCGATCCGCCCAGCGTGATGCGCGGGTAGAGGTCTGCGCGCGCGAGCCCGATCCGCGCTCCGTCGGCCAGGGCGCGTTGCTCGGCGGCGCGGACGTCGGGGCGGCGTGCCAACAGCTCGCTCCCGTCGCCGACCGGCAGCGGAGCCTCGATCTCGAGCGGTACATCGCGTTCGCCGATATTGGCGGGCAAGGCCGCGGGCGTGCGACCGGTCAGCGTGGCCAGCGCGAACAGCGCGGCGCGGCGTTGCGCCTCGATCGCGGGGATGGTCGCTGCGCGCTGCTCCAGCAGGCTCTCGATCCGGGCCACCGCCAGTCCATCGGTATAGCCCGCATCGTGGCGGAGCTTGGTCAGCCGCAGGCTGTCTTGCAGGATCTCCACGATAGATCGCGCCACGCGCAGCCGCGCGGCGGCGCTGGCGGCGTCGGCATAGGCGCGCGTGGTGTCTGCGACGACCATGACCCTGACCGCCTCGGCGTCGGCGCGGGCCGCCGCGACATTGCCGCGGGCCGCAGCAATACCGCTGCTCACCCGGCCGAACAGGTCGACCTCGTAGGCGATATCCGCGCCGATGGAGAACTGCCCGCCGTCGCGATCCTGACCGGGCAGGGTCTGCGCTTCGGGGGTCCGCCCGTATCCGGCCGAGGTACTGAGCCCCACCTGCGGCAGCCGATCCGATCGCGCGCCACGCAGCGCCGCACGGGCGCGATCGATCCGGGCGACCGACTGGCGGATGTCGGTGTTGGCGGCGAGCGCATCGGCCACGAGCCCATCGAGAACCGGATCGTCGTACAGTCGCCACCAGTCCTGCGGCAGCGGCGCGGGGCTGACGACGCCGGCCTCGGCGGAAAGGAAGGGGCCGGATTCCACATCGCGGATGGGGGTAGAGGCGACATGGTCCGGCCCCGCCGCGCAGGCCGAAAGCACCAGCGCGGAAACGGCGGGGAAGAGGATAGTGCGAAGGGTCATGAGCGATGCTCCTATTCGGCCGGCTGCAGGGCGGGGCGCGCATCACCGGCGCGGCGCGAGCCCCGCAGCGATGCGATCCGGTCGCCCAGCGCGCGGCAAACGACATAGAAAGTGGGGGTGAAGACGAGCCCGAAGCCGGTCACGCCGAGCATGCCGAAGCACACCGCCGTCCCCAGCGCCTGCCGCAGCTCCGCACCAGCGCCCGTGGCGATGACGAGCGGAACCGAGCCGAGGATGAAGGCGAAGCTGGTCATCAGGATCGGGCGCAGGCGGGTGCGCGCGGCTTCGATTGCGGCGTCGACCGGCGAACGGCCGTGCAGCGCCTCACCCTGCCGGGCGAACTCGACGATCAGGATCGCGTTCTTCGCGGAGAGGGCGATCAGCACGACGAGGCCGATCTGGGTGAGGACGTTGTTGTCCATTCCCATCACGTTCACCCCGATCATCGCTGCCAGTAGGCACATCGGCACGATCAGGATGATCGCCAGCGGCATGATCAGGCTCTCGTATTGCGCCGCCAGCACAAGGAAGACGAGCAGCACCGCGAGCCCGAAGACATAGACGGCGGTGTTGCCAGTGCTGGCCTGCTGGAAGGCGATGCCGGTCCACTCGGTCGAATAGCCCTGCGGCACGGTTTCCGCCGCGACTTTCTCCATCGTCACCAGCGACTGCCCGGTCGAACTAGTCGGTGCAGTGTCGCCATCGATCGCCACCGCAGGCGCGAGGTTGTAGCGGCTGACGCGGTAGGGCCCGGTGGTGTCGGTGACGGTCGCCAGCGAGCCGAGCGGAACCATCGCCCCGCTATCCGACCGGGTGTAGAGATTGCCGATATCGCTGACATCGTCGCGATAGCTGGCATCCGCCTGCGCAGTGACGCGGTAGGTCCGACCGAGCAAGTTGAAGTCATTGATGAAGGCACTGCCCAGATAGACCGACAGTGTCTCGAAGATGTCGCTCGGCGCGACGCCCAGCATCTGCGCCTTGTCGCGATCGATGTCGGTCTTCACGCGCGGAGTGCCCGTGTCGAAGAAGGTATAGACCCCGGCGAGCCCATCCTGCTGGTTGGCCTTGGCGATCACCGCGTTCGCTACATCCTGCATCTGGCGGTAGCCTTGCCCGGAATCGTCCTTCAGCATCATGCGGAAGCCGCCGGCGGAGCCGATGCCCTGGATGACGGGCGGCTTGACGATCATCAGGCGCGCCTCGTTGATGTCGGCGGTCGCGGCCTGCGCCTTGGCGATCAGTTCGTCGATCGACTGGCCGTTGCCCTGCCGGTGCTCGAAATCGTCGAGCACCCAGTAGGCGGCGGCGGAGCTGGCGGACTGGGTCTGCGTGGTCCCGTCGAAACCGGACAGCATGACCGTGCCGGTGATGCCTTCGATCGGCAGCACACGTTCGGCGACCTTCTTCATCACCGCATCGGTGCGCGTGGTGGCAGACCCCGGGGGCAGCTGAATGACCGAGACGAAATAGCCCTGATCCTGCTGGGGGACGAAGCCCGTGGGGGTCATCGCCAGCGCGAATCCGGTGAGGCCGATCAGCACGCCATAGGCAAGCATCATCCGGCGCGGCATCGCGACCAGGCGGCTTGTCAGGCGCGCATACCAGTCGCTGAAACGCTCGAATCCGGCGTTGAACCTCTCACCAGCACCCTCGACCGCCCTGCGCCAGCGCGGCGCGTCTGCCGGCAGGTGCTCGTGCGGCCTGAGCAGCAGTGCGGAAAGCGCCGGCGACAGCGTGAGCGAGACGAACAGCGAGATGATGGTCGCAGCGGAAATCGTCACCGCGAACTGCTTGTAGAATTCGCCCGAGAGGCCGCCCATGAACAGCGTCGGCACGAACACCGCGCACAGCACGAGCACGATCGCGATCAGCGCGCTGCCTACCTCGTCCATCGATCGCCGCGCGGCTTCCAGCGGGCTGTAGCCCGCCTCCAGATTGCGCTCGACATTCTCGACCACCACGATCGCGTCGTCGACCACGATCCCGATCGCGAGGACCAGCCCGAACAGAGAGAGGTTGTTGAGCGAATAGCCGAGCATCGCCAGCACCGCGAAGGTGCCGACCAGCGAGATCGGGATAGCGAGCACGGGGATGATCGAGGCGCGCGCCTTCTGCAGGAACACGATGATCACCAGCACCACCAGCACCACCGCTTCGAGCAGGGTATGGAGGACGGCGTCGATGCTCTCCGCGATGAATTCGGTCGGGTTGTAGACGATCCGGTATTCGAGGCCCTGCGGGAATTCCGCCGACAGCTCGTCCATCGTCGCCTTCACGCCTTCCGCTGCGGCGAGCGCGTTGGAGCCGGGCTTCTGGAAGACCGGCAGGATCACCGAATCCATGTCGTTGAGATAGGCGGAGGTGGCATAGTCCGCCGCGCCGATCTCTACCCGTGCGACGTCGTTGACCCGGACCTGCCGCCCCTGATCGTCGGTGCGGATCACCACCTCGCCGAACTGGTCCGGGCTCGTGAAGCGGCCCTGCGTCTCGACATTGAGCTGGAAGGCGGAGTCCGGGCTCGGCTGCTGGCCGAGCGTACCGGCGGCGACCTGCACGTTCTGCGCCCTCAACGCGCGAACGATATCGCTGCCCGTCAGGCCCAGCGCGGCGGCGCGGCCCGGATCGATCCACACGCGCATCGCCAGTTCGCGCTGGCCGAACATCTGGACGTCGCCGACCCCTTCGAGCCGGGCGATGCGGTCCTTGATCCGGGTCTGCGCGTAATTCGAGATATACTCGCGGTCGAGCGAACCGTCGGGTGAGATCAGGTTGACCACCATCAGGAAGTCGGGGGTGGTTTTGCGGGTGACGATGCCGAGCCGCTGGACCTCCTCGGGCAGGCGCGCCTCCGCTATCGCGACGCGATTCTGGACCAGCACCTGCGCTTCGTCGAGATCGGTGCCCGGCGCGAAGGTCACGGTGATCGTCATCCGCCCGTCGCCGGTGGATTCGCTCGACTGGTAGAGCATGCCATCCACGCCGTTGATCTCCTGCTCGATCGGATTGGCGACCGTATCGGCCACCGTTTCGGCGGAGGCTCCGGGATACACGGCGGTGACGGTCACGGTTGGCGGGACGATGTCGGGATACTGGCTGACGGGCAGGAAGAAGTAGGAGATCGCGCCGACCAGCGTCACCAGAACGGCGAGGACGGCGGCGAAGATCGGACGATCGATGAAGAAACGCGAGATGTTCATGGACGCACTCCGGGCGTAAACTGGGGCGTGGTGCTTTGGCGTGATGGGGCGCGAAAGGGGCTTAGCTGGCGAGGCTGGCCGAGGCGGCGGGGGCCGACGTGGGCGCTTCGGGCGTCTTGTCGCCGCCCGGCGCGGAGGCCGCGATCCGGCCTTTCTGGACGCTGACCTTCTGCCCCGGCATCGCCATCTGGGTGCCCTTGATGATCACCCGATCGGTGGGCTTGAGCCCCTTCTCGATCACGCGAAGATTGCCGACCAGTGGGCCCAGCTCGACCGCGCGGGTGGCGACCGTACCGTCCTTGCCGACCACCAGCAGCAGCTTGCGTGTCTGATCGGTGGTGACGGCGGTATCGGGCACCAGCAGCGCCTTGCGCGTGCCGCCGGTGGCCAGCCGCATCCGCCCGAACAGGCCCGGCGCGAGGAAGCCTTCGCCATTGCGTACTACGGCTCGCGCACGGATCGTGCCGGACTGGCTGTCGAGCCCGTTATCGGTGAAGTCGAGCGTGCCGTGCCAGCGATAGTCGCTCTCGTCCTGCAGGCTGATTTCGACCGGGGTGCCCTTGTCGAGCCCTTCGCGGCGCGCCTTCAGGAACAGCGCTTCAGAGCCGGTGAATTCGAAATAGACCGGATCGACCGCGTTGATCGTGGTCAGCAGCGTGGCCGCGCTGCCCCCGCCACCCGAAACGAGATTGCCCGCATCGATCCGCCGATCGGAGATCCGGCCCGATATCGGCGCGCGCACGGTGGTGAAGCCCACTTCGAGAGCGCGTGCGGTCACGCGCGCCCGTGCCGCAGCCAGGATTGCCGCGTTGTTGCGCACTTCGGCCTGCAAACGGTCGATCTCGGTCCCGGCGATCGCATCCTCGGTAATGAGGCGCTGGGCGCGGGCGAGATTGTCGCGTGACAGGGTTAGCGCACTCTCCGCACGGGCCACCTCCGCCTGCGCCTCGGCCAGCGCGGCGCGATAGGTCCGCGAATCGATGGTGAAGAGCGGTGCGCCTTGGCGGACGAACTGGCCATCGGTGAAGTGGATGCGGGTGATCGCACCGGAAACCTGCGGGCGAACCTCGACGCTCTTGCTGGCCTGAAAGCGGCCGACGAATTCATCCCATTCGGTGATTTCCTGCTGGAGCGGTGCGGCTACCGTAACAGCCGGCGGTGCAGCGGCGGCGGTCGCTGCGGGCTCGCTGCCCAGCAACCACCACGCGCCGAGGACCGCGACAAGGACTGCCAACCCAATCCAGAGGCGCGTGGCGCGCGGTGCGGCGACACCCTTTTCTGGCCCGGGGGTTTCCTCGAGGCTGTTATCGTTGAGAATTTCTGAAGCCAGCTGATCGCGGCGCTCTTCGGCGGCTTCAGCCGCGTTGCGATCGAACGGTGTGTCGAACATGGGATACCCCTGACCTTAATCGAGACAAGCGTGCCCGCCCCCAAAAGCACCGGCTTTCGAAGCAAAACGCGCAGAATTCGGATGAGCCGGAGGCAGACGAGACCCCGGCCACCACGCAGCATGGGTCGCCGCGCAGCTATCTGTACCGATAAGTATGTAATCTGAGGTTCAGGTCAAGCGGATTTTCTGTACCGCTCGGTATTTTTTTCGCATCTGCGAAATGACGTCAGCGGGATGGCCAGGAAAGCAGCGCAGATTCAGCCACTTCCAGCAGCTCTGCCCGGCTGGCACCCGACTGTGCCTGGACCGAGATCCCCTGCATCAGCGCGAGGAGATAGCGCGTGATAGCCGTTGCGCTGGTCGGCACGGCGAATTCTCCCGCGTCGATTGCGCGCTGCATCCGGTCGACGATCAGCTGTTTTGCAGACTCGGCACGGGCGTTCACGTCGTCGCGGATCGAAGGCTCGACACTCTGGCAGCCGACCATCGAGATCACGCCCATACACCCGCGGCACTCGCCGCCAGTCGCGACATCAACCGACCCGAGCAAGAGCGTTTCGGCCACGGCGCGTGCGGTAGGCGCTTCCACCGCTTCGCCGATATAGGTGAGCTTGTCCTTCTCGTAGAGGTCGAGCGCCTGCCGAAAAAGCCCCTCCTTGTTGCCGTAAGCGGCATAGAGGCTCGGCCGGGTGATCCCCATCGCATCGGTGAGATCGGCCATCGACGTGCCCTCATAACCCTTTTGCCAGAACAGGCGCAGGGCTTCGGCGAGCGCGACGTCGGTGTCGAACTCCCGCGGGCGACCTCTTGTTGCGAGCTTTTCCATACCGTCAGGTATAGAACTTCGGAGTAAAGATACAATGGGTTCCGGATTGGGGCGCATCCAAGAGTGGCCGGGCCGCCCGCCATTGACGACGGAGCGGCCCGGCATCGCCCGCCCATTGGCGGAGCGGGCGATCGTCTGATCGTTCTGGGACTCGATCAGAAACGGATGCGTGCGTGCACCTCCACGGTGCTCTGGCTCACCCGGTCGCCGACCCGCGCACCTGCGCTGGCGCCGACTTCGAAGCCATCGCTGGGCCGCACGTCGAAACCTGCACCGATAACGCCGACCGTCTCTTCCAGCGGGGCGCCGATGATGGTGAAGCTGTCCATCCCCGCGACCGCGCCGGCAAAGCGCATGTCGGTACGGGCGTTGAGATCGCCCCAATACCGCTCGACCCCGCCAGCGAGGTACGGCGCAAAGGTGCCGCTGGCCATCGGCACTTCGGTGCTCAGCCGCAACTGCGCGGTGCCCGTGGTGACCTCGCGGGTTTCCGCCGCCACCTGAAGGCTGAGCGGCCCGGCACCCTGTTCGCTGAACGCATCGCGCTCGATACGGATGTTGGTCACGCCAATCAGCGGAGTGAGCGTCAGGCCGCCGCCCAGTTTGGCGCGGTAACCGGCAAAACCGCCGAAGGTGCGCCCGGTCATGTCGATCTCGGCAGCGGCACTGCGGGGCTGCTGGCCCGTCAGGCGGATGTTGCGCAGGCTGTCCAGGTCGCTTTCCTGATAGCTGCCGAACAGCCCGGCAAACGCCGCCTCGCCTTCGTAGCCAAGATAGCCGCCGATATGCAGGCTTTCGCCCTGCATGCTCGCTTCGAGCGAACGGACATCATAGGCGCTGTCCGACCATGCGACCGCGACCCCGGCCTTGAACGTGCTGTAACGCGCTTCCAACCCGCCCGCGATGCCGCTGGCGTCCCCACTCAGCTCATAGGTGTTCACATCGCCGTCGATCCGGCTGGCGCCGCCGAAGGCCTGCATCCACATCCCGATCGTGGCGACGTCCGGCGCGTCCAGCGCGTTCGAGTAGTTCGCATCGATCGGCACGATAGAGCGCACCTCTTGTGGCTGCTCCGTGCGGGTCTTCAACAGCGCGCTGGCGTTCATGCGCTGGGTCAGAAGGTCGGCAAACCGCTGGCTTTCGATAAAGCCGCCGGTCGTCGCGCTGGCCAGGTTTTCTCCGCTCAGGTTGTCGAACGCCTGCAGCCGGTCCTCGGTCGACATCAGGCCGAGCGAGCGGACCACGTCGGAGAAGGCATCGCCGATCTCCAGCTGGCCATTGCTCAGATTGGTCGCGACCGACCGCTGGTTCGGCGTCCCGCGAGCACCGAAACCGAGCGAGAAGTCGAACACCTGCCGCACTTCCAGCGCGACCGCGTTGGGCGCGAGGTCGTAGCGCAGGCGCCAGAACAGATCGTCGCGGTTGCCCACGGTCTCGAACGTCTGCCCGTTGGCGAAAGTACCCGTCAGGCTGTCGCCCTGCACGATGATCGCGCGCTGCGGGCCAAGGAAGCTGCCCACAGGGTCGGCAGTGGCGACCCCCACCTGAGTGCCCGAGATGGTGACCGCACCGCTGGCCAGCAACAGGTCGGTCGTCAGGGCAGTGGCGGAAGAGGTGAAATCGAACAGCACGGTGCCGCCCGTCAGGTCGATGCTCTGCGCGGCAATGATGCCGATCGGCTGGTCGGCATAGCCGGGCGCGATGGTCCCGCCGGTCATGCTGAGCGTCTGGGCGAAGCTGGCATTGCCCGCCAGGGTGCCGCCCGAAACCAGCGCGCCGCCCGCGCTGTTGCCGAAATAGGCGAGCGTGCCGCCCTGCACATCCATCAGGCCGGTCATCGTCTGGTCGCCGATCAGGGTGAAGGTGCCTGCACCCGTCTTGCGCAAGGTGCCGCTGCCCGAGATTGCGCCGCCGAAGCCGAAATCGACGCCGGGCCCGCCGAGCGTGAGCATGCCCTCACCCAGCGAAACCGCACCCAGCCCGTAGAGCGCACCGATCGTCTCGCTGGCTCCCGCCAGATCGAAGGCGGCGTTCTGCGCGATCTGCATGGATGCGCTGTCGGCCAGTCGCTCGTCCGCGCCGATCCGCAGCGTGCCATCTTCGATCGCAACGATGTCGGCGGCCGACGTTCCGTCGAGGATCGAGGTGCCTTCCAGCTGGAAGAGCGTGCCCGCCCCAAGGTTCGCGTCCACCTGTGCGGAGGACAGCTGGTACTCGGCTGCGGTCAGCGTGCCGGCCCCTGCCAGCGTGCCATCCTCGATCTGGAGGACGCCCGCAGTGTCGGTGTGAGCGCCGATATCCAGCGTCGCATCCCGGACGGTCACGAAAGTCTGGTCGGACAGGACATCCGATGCACCCAGACGCAAGGTCCCGCCGATCACTCCGGTGGCACCGGTATAGGTGTTGCCGCCCATCAGTGTCAGCGTGCCCGCGCCGATCTTCACGAAGTCGCCCGTTCCCGAGATGACGCCCGCGAAGCTGGTGTCGTCGCCGTTGCCTCCGGCGATCAGCATGTTGCCGCCGAGATCGACCGTGGCCGCCACGCTCCCGTCGAGCGATCCGATCGCTTCGTCGCTCGCAAGTTCGAATGCCGCGCTGTTGCGCAGCACGAGCGCGGAGGCGTTGGAGATGGCCGAGCCGCCGCTCACGCGCAGCGTACCGCCCAGCACCGCGATGGTGCCGGTCAGCGCTTCGTTGTTGCCCGCCAGTTCCAGCGTGCCCGCCCCGTCGAGGATCAGGCCGGTCGCAGCCGAGACGCCGCCGATCCCCGCCTCGATCCGCGCGGTGGTGGCCGGGTCGGTCACGGTGATTGTGCTGGCGATGTCGCCTTGGCTGCTGGCGATGCCCGCGAAGGCGTTGGCGGTGGTGCCGTTTGCGCCCAGATCGGGGGCATCGTCGCCCGCCGCGTCGACGAGGGCATAGCCGGCGCTCTCGAACTGCAGCGCGCCGAAGCCGAGATAGCCTGCGCCCGTATCGACTGAGACCGTCCCTGCCGTGCCGCCGAACACGGCGTTAACGGGCGGGTTGGCGGTACCCTGCCACGAATTGTTGAGCGCGCCGGTGGCACCGGTCCAGTTCGTCCGGCCAAGCGCGTTGGACCACACGCCGGAGCCGCCGTCGACCGCGCCATTGCCTGCATTGGCGCTGCCATCCCAGTACTGGGTGGCGATGGTGCCGACCTGTACGTTGAGGAACTGCCCGTCGCCGGTGGTGTAGATCCGCGATCCCGCAGCGGCGTTGGCCAACGCCGCGTTGCCCAGCGCGATTGCCTGCGCATCGGCCGCATTGATCAGGCGATAGGTGCCAGCCGCTGCATTGTTGAGATCGAAGGTTGCCCCGTCGATCACCGCACTGCCGACCGTCATCAGATCGTTGGTCGACCCGCCGATGACGTCCGCCGTGCCCAGGTCGTAGGCCACAGTGCCCGCCACGCCGAGCGTGCCGTCGATGTTGAGCGTCCCTGCGCCGCCCAGCGTGCCTGCGCCAATGGTTGCGCCGGTGTAGGCGGTCAGGTCGCCGCCGAAGCTTCCCGTGCCGATGATTGCGCCGCCATTGGCGGCGACATCGCCGGTCACCGTTCCGGTGTTGATCATAAGGCCGCCGGTCTGCTGCACGGGTGCGGCGAGCGTGCCCTGCACGATCACGTCCCCGCTGTTGAGGACCATGCCTGCCTCCAGCGTGCGCGTGCCCGCGATGACAACGCCCGCGTTCGCCCCCGCGCCGTCACCGCCGAGCGACGTGTTGGTCAGCGTGCCGACCCCGGTCAGGTTGCCGCCGGTCACCGCCAGCACCGCAACGTCGAGATTGTCGATCGCGGAGCCGTTGGAGGCAAGATTGCCGGTGAGGGTGAACTGCCCTACGGCCGCGTTCGACAGCCGCCCGGCAAGTATGCCCCGCGCGCTCAGCGTCCCCTCGTTGGCCACCAGCGCGCCGAGCGTACCGGTCGAATCGAGCGTTGCGCCCGCCTGGTTGGCGATGCCGGTCGCAGCGTCGATCGTGCCTGCATTGACGATCGATCCGGCGTTCGCGTTGATGATCGTGTCCGCGTCGAGGATACCGCCGGTGCCAATCGATACGCTGGCGCCATTGGCCAGCGTGCCCCCGATATCGAGGCGCGCGGTGTCGATCGTCAGCGTGCCGGCCTGCAGGGCCACTTCGCCCGTAACGCTCGCATCGCCCGTGACGCCGGTGCTGCCGGCAGTCTGCGTCAGGCTGCTCAGCTGTCCGGCAAGCGACAGCGTGCCCGCATTGGCCACATCGCCTGCAGTGCCCGTGTTGGTGAAGGCCGCGCGGTTGATCACCGCTGCGACGGTGCCGCTGTTGACCAGCGCGCCCGCCTGCACATCGATCGTCCCTGCATAGGTGTTGTCGGATGTCAGGCTCAGCGTTCCGCTGCCGACCTTAACCAGCGTGCCCGATCCGGAGATGACGCCGTTCTGCACCACGCGGTTCGTATCGGTGTCGAATGTGACCGTCCCGTCGAGCGCGACAGCATTGCCGATGGTGCGGTCGCCGATGAAGCCGATGCCCGTGCCGTCCGCTGCACTCAGCGCGCCCGTGCCCAAGGCAGTATCGCTGCCCAGCACCAGCACGCCGTCTGCTACGCTCGCCCCGCCGGTGAAGCTGTTATCGCCCGACAGAACCAGCGTGCCGAGATCGGTTTTGACGAGCTGCGTTTCGCCCGCGATGTCGGCCGCGATTGTCGCGGTCACACCCGCGCCGGTCGCGGTACCGTCACCCACGCGGATGATCGATTGAGCGCCGCCGGTCAGTGTCAGCGTGTCGCCATCGACGCCATAGCCATTGGTGACGAACTGCATGCCCGACGCGGTGACATCGCCCAGCGAAGTGTCGATGGTGACCGTGCCTGCCGCGCCCTGGAAGATCGCGAAGGTGCCGTCCTCGTACCCGCCGTTGAAGGCGCCGTTTGCACTGGTCCAGTTGGCGTTGCCGGTGCTGTTCTGCCAGATCCCGTTGCCGCCATCGATCGCGTCGTTGTTGGCTCCCGCAGCGCCGTCCCAGAAGCCGAAGGTAAGACCGGTCGCGTTGATCAGGTTGATCTGGTTCGCGACCGAGGTCTGGACATAGAGGTTGCCTGCGGGCGTCGAACCCAGCGCCAGGCCATTGTCGGTCAGCGTGCCACCGTAGTTGAACACACGGTAGACGCCCGCGCCGAAGGTGCCGCCTGCACTCTGCGACACGTTCAGCGTCCCGTCGAGCGTCAGGTCGCCGCCGACATTGACCAGATCGTTGAGCGAACCGCCCGCGACCCCGGCTTCGCCGAACTCGAAGTTGAGGATCGAGCCGCCAGACAGCGCCAGGTTGCCGTCGATGGTCAGCGTGCCCGGGCTGGTGCCCGGGTTGAGCGATGCACCATCCGCCAGCGTCACATCCCCGCCGATCGTGCCCCTGCCGCCCAGCGTCGCGCCACCGAATACGCTCGTCGGGCCGGTCGCAGCGCTCTGGTCGCCGTTCACCAGCAGCGTGCCTGCCAGAACGTTCGTGCCGCCAGTATGGGTGTTCGTACCGGTGAGAGTGAGTGTGCCGGTGCCGGTCTTGGCGAGAGTGCCTGCGCCGGAGATGCTGCCGCTTTGCGTGATGCTGTTGGCGTCGGTGTCGAATGTCACAGCGCCGCCCAGCGCGATCGAGTTGCCGACGGTGCGGTCGCCGATGAAACCGATCCCAGTGCCGTCCGCTGCATTCAACGCACCCGTGCCGAGCGCATCGTCGCTGCCGATGACGAGCGTGCCTGCGTCCAGGCTGGTGCCGCCGGTGTAGCTATTCTCGCCCGTCAGGGTGAAGGTCCCGCTACCGATCTTGGTCAGCGCAAGGCTGGCATTGTCCTGCTGCGTCAGCGTGCCGGAGAAGGTGGAGCTGTTATCGCCGCCGACGGTCAGGCGACGGTCTCCGCCATAGGACGTCACCTGCCCGCTGCCCGTGAGCGAGCCGATCGTCTCGGCCGCCTGCGCCAAATCGACAGTTGCGCCCGCGTTCACCGTCAGGCGCGCCGTATCGCCGATGGTGCTGTCGCCGTCGCCCGCTCCCAGTTGCAGGGTGCCGCTCTTGACGATCACATCGCCCGTAAAGCTGTTGGCGCTCTCGAGCGAGACGAGACCGGCATCCACGATCAGCGAATGGGTGCCGATGGCAAGATCCGATCTGATCAGGGTCGTTCGCCCGGCAATCGTCAGGTCGAAATCGCCGGTGATACCGCCCTCAAGGGACAGCGCGGAATTGGACGCGATGGTCGTCGCATCGGTCAGGATGAGCCGACCGCCGACGGAATTGATCCCGCCATCCGCGCGCAGGGCGCCGCTGCCGCCCACTCCGCTGCCAGCCAGCGTGATGTTCTCCTGCACATTGAGGCCGAACAACCCGGCCAGCGCCAGCGTTGCGCCGTTCTGTACGATCGTGTCGCCTGCCGTGCTGCCGAGCGCGGTGTTGCTCGTCACCTTCAGCGTGCCACCCGCGACGGTGGTGGTGCCCGCATAGGTGTTGTTGCCGGAAAGCGTGAAGGTGCCGGTGCCGTTCTTGGTGAGCGAGCCCGAGCCGGTCACCACGCCACGCTGGGTGGCGCTGCCGCCGGTCTGGTCGAAGCTCACGGCGCCGGTCAGATCCACCGCATTGTCGATTGTTACGCCGTCGCCATACACCACCGTGGTGCCGCCTGCCGCACCCAGCGCACCGCCGCCGAGAGCATTGGCGCTGTCCAACGCCAGCGCACCCTGCGAAAGCACGGTGCCCCCGCTATAGCTGTTGGCGCCCGATAGCGTCAGCGTGCCCGTACCCGTCTTGAGAAGTGAGCCGGTGCCCGAAATCTGGCCCGAAAGCGCGGATGCGCCAGCGCTGTCCACGGTCGTCGCGCCGCCAAGTTGAACGGCGTTTGCGACGGTGACACCGTCAGCCAGCGAAACGGCCGTGCCGCCAGCGGTCGCGAGCGAGCCCGTGCCGAGCGCAGCATTGTTCTCCAGCGACAGCGTGCCACCGCGCAGGGTCGTCCCGCCCTGGTAGGTGTTCCTGCCCGATAGAGTGACCGTCCCCGCACCGTCGAGCCTGAGAGCTCCCGTGCCCGAGATCGTGCCGGAGATGTCGGCATTCCAGCCAAAATTGTCGATGATCGCCTGGGTGCCGTTCAGCGCGATGGTGCGTGACGTGCCCCAAGCGCCGCGTAGTCGCAGCGTGGTCTGCCCGCCGGCAAAGCTCAACGCCCCCGATGCCGCGCCCAGCGACTCGTCGCTTTCGATAGCCAGCGTGCCGTTGCCGATCGTCGTGCCACCGGAATAGGTGTTGAAGCCGGTCAGATTGAGGTAGCCAAAGCCAAGCTTCTGAAGCGATCCTGCGCCCGAGATACGACCGTTCTGGAACGAGTCGGAACCATCTACCGTGAAGTCGACTGCGCCCGTCAGTTCGATCGCGTTTGCGATGCTGACGATGCCGGTAAGGCTGCGATATTCGATCTGTGTTCCATCGGCAGCGCTGAGCGTCCCTGTACCGAGCGCATCGCTGCTGCCCAGTACGAGGGTGCCGTTGGCGAGGCTGGTGCCACCGGTATAGGTGTTGTCGCCGGAGAGGACGAGCGTTCCCAGATCGGTCTTCACGAGCTGCGTCGCGCCCGCGATGTCCGCCGAAATGGTCGCGGTGACACCCGCGCCGCCTGCGGTGCCGTCGCCCACGCGGATCGTCGATTGCGCACCGCCTGTCAGCGTTAGTGTGTCGCCATCGATCACGTAGCCGTTGGTCACGAACTGCAGGCCCGATGCCGTGACATCGCCCAGCGAAGTGTCGATGGAGACGTTGCCGGCAGCGCCCTGGAAGATCGCGAAGGTGCCATCGTCGTACGCGCCGTTGATGGCACCGTTCGCACCGGTCCAGTTCGCGTTGCCCGAACGGCTCTGCCAGATCCCGTCGCCGCCATCGATCGCGTCGTTGTTGGACCCGGCAGCGCCGTCCCAGAAGCCGAAGGTAAGTCCTGCGGTGTTGATCAGGTTGACCTGGTTCGCGACCGAGGTCTGCACGAACACGCTGTCGGTCGGCGTCGTACCCAGGTCGAGGCCGTTATCGGTCAGCGTGCCGCCATAGTTGAACACGCGGTAGACGCCCGCGCCGAAGGTGCCGCCTGCCGAGGTGGTCACATTGAGCGTGCCGTCGAGCGTCAGATCGCCGCCGACATTGACCAGATCGTTGAGCGCACCGCCCGCGACCCCGGCTTCGCCGAACTCGACGTTGAGGATCGAGCCGCCAGACAGCGCAAGGTTGCCGTTGATGGTCAGCGTGCCCGGGCTGGTGCCCGGGTTGAGCGATGCCCCATCGGCCAGCGTCACATCGCCCCCGATAATGCCCTTGCCGCCAAGCGTCGCGCCGCCGAACACGCTCGTCAGACCGATCGCGGCGCTCTGGTCGCCGTTCACCAGCAGCGTGCCGCCCTGAATGTCGGTCGCGCCGGTGTAGGTGTTCGCTCCCGTGAGAGTCAGAATGCCGGTGCCGGTCTTGGTCAGACTGCTATCGGCACCCTCGATAAGACCGCTTTGCGTCGCAGAGCCGAGGCCCTGGTTCATGAAGACGCCGCCCGTCAGACCCACGAGATTGCCGATCGTGACACCGTCCGCATAATCGACGGTAGAACCTGCTCCGGCCAACAGCGTGCTGGTACCCAGCGCCGAATCGTTCGCCAGCGTAAGCCTGGCGTCCACCAGCCCCGTATTGCCGCTATAGGTATTGGCCCCGGACAGCTGCATGGTGCCGGAGCCCATGATGAGGAACATTCCGGCGCCCGAGATGCTGCCGTCCACCTCTGCATCTGTGTCGCCGATATCGAGTGTCAGCCCACCCTGAAGATCAATCGCGTTCGACAGCGCGATGTCGGTTGCGCCGAAGCCGATGGTCGCGTTGCGAGCCGTGACCGTCCCCGTGCCGAAGGCGCTATCGTTCCCGATGACGACGGTCCCGGCATTGAGCACCGTTCCGCCTGTGTAGGTGTTGGTGCCGGTCAGGGTCAGCGTAGCCCCGGCGTTCATCGTCAGCGTGCCTGCCCCGATCTGCACACCGGATGCGATGTTCACATCGCCTCCGATCGCAAGGTCGTGGGCACCCGACACACCGCCGTTAAGCGTGAGCGTGCCGGAGTAGGAGGCGATCGTGGATGCTGCGTCGAGCGTGATCGAACCGTCGATCCCGACTTGCCCGCCTCGCTGTTGCAGCGCGCCCAGGCCTTGCACGCCCGCCCCGGCAAGATGGAGCGATTCGGCAAGGTCGAAGGTGCCATTCAGCGCAAGCGAGGCGCCGTCGCGCACGATCGTGGCACCGTCCGTGCTACCTAGCGCGGATGCGCTGGTTGCGGTCAGAGTGCCTTCGGCAACTACAGTATTGCCATAATAGGTGCTCGCACCTGACAGGAGCAGATTGCCCGCGCCTGTCTTGGTGAGAGAGCCTGTATCGAACTGGGTGATCCGCCCAGCGAAACTTGCCTCACCCGCCGACTGGTCGAGCACGATATTGCCCGTAAATTCCAGATCGTTGTCGAGGCCGACGGCGTTTGCGAGGCTGATGGTGGTCGCGTTGTTGGCGAACATGTCGCCGGTTCCGACAGACGAGCTGTTCGTCACCGCGAGCTTGCCGCCGTAAAGGTACGTGCCACCCGAATGGGTGTTGGTGCCCGACAGCGTGACGGTACCCGATCCGAACAGGGCGAGCACGCCGCCACCGGTGATCGTGCCGGCGATATCGGCATCGAAGCCGAAATTGTCGATTTTGGCGCTCGGTGCGTTGATGTTGATCGCGCGCGTGGTGTCCCAATCGCCGCGCAACTGCAAAGTGGCATTATTAAAGCCTGAGAAGCTAAGCGCACTCGATGCAGCGCCCAGCGATGCGTCGGATCCGATCGCAAGCGCCCCGCCGCTGATCCGTGTTCCGCCGGTATAGGTGTTCGCGCCGTCGAGCAGCAGCAATCCGGTGCCCACCTTGTTGAGGGTCCCGTCGCCCGAAATCAGCCCGGTCTGTTCGGAAGTGCCAGTGGTGGGACTGAGCTCGACGACGCCGTTCAGTGCGATCGCGTTGCCGATCGACACGCCGTCCGCATATTCGATCAGCGTGCTGTCGGAAGCGGTCAGCGATCCCGAGCCCAGCGCGCCATCGTTCGCAAGGCGCAGCCCGCCCGAGGTGAGGAAGGTGCCGCCTTCGTAGGTATTCGCCCCCGAAAGGGTCAGTGTTCCGCTCAACTCCTTGGTTAGCGAGCCGCTCCCCGAGATGACTCCGCTCAGCGTGCCGCCGGAGAAATATGTTCCGACGCCGAGATTGCCGTTCAGCGTCACGTCGTTTGCCAGATTCGCAGGGTTGTTGAAGGTCAGCCGGGTGCCGTCGGCGGCGGTCAGCGAACCGGTGCCAAGCGCGCGGTCGGACAGCACGAAGAGCCTGCCTGCATTGAGCAGCGTGCCACCTGCGAAAGTGCTGTCGCCACCCAGGGTGAGGTTGCCGGTGCTGTTCTTCGTCAGCACGCCGGTGCCGATGTTCAGTCCGCCCTCGATTATAGTGTTGCCACCCCCGGCGATCGCAAGGTCGTGATCGCCGGAAATGCCACCAGTGATCCGGAACCCCGATACCTCCGAACCGATCGTCGCCGCGTCGGCAAGCGCGATCGGTCCCGACATCGTGGAACTGATGCGCGTTGCGCGCAGCGCGCCCGTGCCGCCCAGACCTGCGCCCGAAATCGTCACGCCTTCGGTCAAGGTGGTCGCGTCCAGAGTGAGCGATGCGCCATCCAGAACCCTCACGCCGCCATCGGTCGTGCCCAGGGTTCCTGCGCTGACAAGCCTCAGGCTGCCGGCGGAGACCAGTGTCTCGCCGGTGTAGTCGTTCGCGCCGGAAATGCTTAGTTCGCCGGACCCGGTCTTGGTCAGCCCGCCAGTTCCAGAGATCGCATTCCTGAGTTCGGCGGTCCCTCCCTCCTGATCGAAGGAGACCTGGCCGTTGAGCGTCATCGCACTCGTAATGCGCAGGTTGTTGCCGAAGGAAAGCAGCGTGCCGTCCGCAGCGGTCAGCGTGCCCGTGCCCAGCGCGCTGTTGTTGCCGAGGATGAGCCCGCCCTGCGAGAGCGTCGTGCCGCCGGAATAGGTGTTGGCGCCCGACAGCTGGAGATCGCCGAAGCCGGTTTTCGTCAGCCCGCCTGCACCGGAAACGACACCGCTCTGGGTCGCCGTGCCGAAGTTCATGTTGACGCGAACGGTCCCGGAAATCTCGACCGCATTGGCGATGTTGTAGTTGCGGCCGTAGGTGATGGTCGTGGCGTCGCTTGCGAACAACCGCCCGGAGTTGAGGGCATCGTCCCCTTGCAGCCCCAGTGTACCTTCGGTCAGGAATGTATCGCCGCCATAGGTATTGCCTTCGAGAAGGTTCAGCGTGCCGGCACCCGTTTTGGTGAGACCGCCGGCGCCCGATACGTAACCGTAGATAAGGGCACTGGTATTGGCATCGGTGCTGATGGTTCCCGCCGCGTCCAGCACGATGTCGTGAAAGATCGTAAGATCAGCCGTCGTCCGCAGCGTGCCGTTCGGGCCGGTGATGCGGATCGCTCCACCCTCGTCCCCGAGCGCGTCATCGGAATTGATCGCGAGCGTGCCGTCGAAAATCTGCGTGCCGCCCGAATAGGTGTTCCTGCCGGTCAGCACGAGCGTGCCCGGATCGACCTTTACGATTGCAGCCGCGCCGCTGATGACGCCCGAAAGCGTCGCTTCGCCGCTTCCTCCGCCGAAGGCCACATTGCCCGATGCATCGCCGGTCAGCTCGATCGCATTGGCGACGTTGATACCGTCGGCGAGGAGCAGGCTCGTATCGCTCGCTGCCTGGACCGTCCCCGTACCCAGCGCAGTGGACGTCCCGAGGCTGAGCGTGCCGCGATCGAGGACCGTGCCACCGCTATAGGTGTTATCGCCCGTCAGCGTCAGCGTGCCAGTGCCGGTCTTGGTCAGCGACAGGACGCCGATGTTCTGTTCGCGCAACCGCCCGCCGAAAGTGGTCGAGACGTTGTTGCCGCCGACAGTCAGCCGCGCGATCCGTCCGCCGGTGAGGAACCCGTCGATGTAGACATCGCCGCTTCCTGAGAGCGAGCCGATCGTCTCACCGCTCTGCGAGAGCCGCCAGGATGTACCTGTGCCAAGCGTGAGCGCGGCGGTATCGCCGATGGTGTTGTAGACGCTCCCGTCGTCCGCGCCCGAATCCAGACGCCCGCCGTTGACCGTGACATTCCCGGTGAAGCTGTTGTCGCGTTGCAGCACCACGATGCCCGTGCCGTCGATGGTCAGATCGCCATCGATCGCGAGGTCAGACATGATATCCACGATCGATGCCGCGTCGATGGTGAGATCGTGATTTCCGTCGATCCCACCTCTCAGTTCCAGCGCCGATGGACCCGATGCGATCGTGGCATCGGCGGCCAGGGTCACGCGTCCGTTGAGCCTGGCGTACCGGTTGGAATTGCGCAGTGCCCCGGCGCCGTTCACACCGGTGCCGGAAATCGTGATCGCTTCCGACGTGGTTATGCCCTGCAGGTCGAGGGTGGCGCCGTTGGCGACGATGGTGTTGCCAACCGTGCTGCCGAGCGAGAAATCGCTGGTCGCGATCAACGTCCCCGCGGAGACCGTCGTGACCCCGTCATATGTTTGAATGCCGGCAAGCGTCAGCGCACCATCGCCGGTCTTGGTAATCCCGCCGGGTCCGGTAATCGCGCCCGAATGGGACGCGCTGCCACCCGACTGGTTCAGCGTGAGATTGCCATTGGGCACAATGTTATTGCGGACCGAAATGCCATCGGCGAAGTCCAGCGCTGTGCCGTTGGCGGCGGTCAGGCCATTGGTCCCCAGCGCGTTATCGCTACCGATGCGGATTGTTCCCGCGTCGAGCGATGTTCCACCGGTATAGGTGTTCGCCCCGGTGAGAACGAGCGTGCCGGTGCCAGTTTTGGTGAGGCTGCCATTTCCGGACACGACGCCGGAGAAGGTGGCGGTGGTGTCTGCATCGGTTTCGAAAATGCCGCCGCTGGTCAGCGCGATATTGCGGGCGCTGCTGAGGTCGGTCAGCGTCCTCAGCGTTGCGCCCGTACCGTCGAAGGTCAGCGCGGCAGAATCCGCGCCCAGGATCCGGTCCGCCGAAATGGCGAGGGTACCGCCCGCAATGGTGAAACCACCCAGGAACGGGTTGTTCTGGAAGTTGGAGGCACGCGACAGCGTCATCGTACCCGTACCGGTCTTGACCACCGACAGGGTGCCGCCCCCGGTGATGAATTCGCCGCCGAAGCTGGTGCTGGTGTTGTCTCCACCCAGCGTCAGCACACGGTCTCCATTCCCGGCGGAGATGAAGCCGCTGCCGCCAGCAAGCGAGCCGATCGTCTCGTCCTGGTAAAGCGTCAGCCGCACGAACCGGCCCGAAGCGGTCATCGTCAGACGCGCGTTGTCGTCGATCGTGCTCGCGCCACCAGCCGCCAGCTCCAGCGTGCTGGAATTGATCCTCACGTCCCCGGTGAAGCTGTTGCCGGCGTAGAATGCCACGGTGATATTGTCGGCGATCAGGTCGTTGTCGCCAATATCGAGATCGCTGCTGAAGGCGACCACACGCTGCAGGTTGTTGAGGCCGTTGAGCGTAAGATCGTAATCGCCGGTCACGCCCCCGCGGAAATTGATCCCGCCTTCGTTCACGACGACCCTGCTGTCACCCGTCAGCGTGACGAGGCCGTTGAGCGAAGTATCGCCGTTCTGCAGCCGGAGGGCCCCCGCCCCCGAAGCGCCGGTGCCCGTTATGCTGATCGCGTCGGCTATATTGAGAACCGGCGCATTGAACGCCAGCGTCGCGCCGTCCTGTACGATGGTGCCGCCATCGGTCGTGCCGAGCGCGCTGTTGGTGGTGAGGGTGAGCGTGCCTTCGGCAACCGTGGTGGTGCCCTGATAGGTGTTCGCGCCGGAAAAAGTGAGATTCCCGCTGCCGGTCTTGGCGATGTTGGCAGACCCGCCGTTGATAGCGCCCGCGATGGAAGCGGTGCCGGAGGTCTGGTTGAATATTGCCGTGGGGCTGGCGCTGCTCGGGTCGTTCGAAAGCAGCACATTGTTGGCTATGCTGACCGCATTGCTCAGGGAGAGGGTCGTCCCGGTATCGACGATCAGATCGCCGCTGCCCAGCGCGTTCGACCGACCGATGCCGAGCGTTCCCTCATCCAGATAGGTCGTACCGGTCCTGCCGCTACCGTCACCGCTGAGTACAACCCTGCCGGCGCCGGTCATGATGAACCGCCCGCCGCCGGTGAAGGTACCACTCAGGAACGCGCTGGTCCCGCTGGTCATCTCGATCGCGCCATTGCCGAGAAAACGGATGTCGCGCGAAGTGTTGAGGTTGTCGTAGCTCCTCAACACTGCGGTGAATTCCAGCGCAGTGTCGGGGTTGTTGAAAGTCAGCAGGCCCGACTCGTCGCCCAGCGCCCCGGCGCTCAGAATTTCGAGTTCGCCGTCCGAGATCGTCCACGGGGTGACCTGTGTCGTCGTTCCGCCAAGCGTGAAGGTCGAATTGCCGGTCTTCTCGAACTGTCCGAAGCCTTGGTAGGTCGATCCGATCAGAGCGAGGTCGAAGGTGTTGAACCCATTGTCGCCGCCAAGCCGGAACAGATCGTCGCCATCGCCGACTACATTGCCGGTAACGCGGCCGCCCGCGCGATGTTCGAACACATTAGCGCCCGCGCCGAAGGTGACGGCGTTCGCGCGCGTCGCGCCGTCGCCGGATGCTCCGCCGCTAATCCAGCCTGAATTGATGACGGTGAGATCCGAACCGAAGACGCCCGCACCGCCCAAGCCCGCAATTCCATCGAGCTCGGTGCCAGCAGTATCGCCGCCGGCACCGCCGTTCCCGCCGGTCACCGTGCCACTGTTGATGAAAGTGTTGCCGGTGCCGGAGAAGGCCGCGCCGATCCCGCCGTCGCCCCCATCGCCGCTGCCACCGTTGTCGCCCGCGCCCCCTTCGCCGCCGTAACCGCCGGTGAAAGTCGCACCGTTATTGGTCAGCGAGGCGTTGTTCGCTGTGAACGACACCCCGTATCCGCCTGCACCGCCACCACCGGCACCGCCGTATAGGGTGTTGAAGTAGTTCAGAAGGTCTCCGCCGTCGCCTCCATCTCCCCCAATGCTCACGTCTCCAGCCGAAAAGGCCACCGATACGTTTACATAGCTCCCCCCGTGCGCGCCGCCGCCGCCGCCGCCTGCCCCGCCGCGTGACCCATTGCTCAAGAGGCGAGCGCCATCCTGGCCGTCCTTTGAAGTAGGCGTGCCGCCAGCGCCCCCCAGTGCACCGCCAGCGCCGCCATCGCCCCCCGCGCCGCCGGTCGTTCCGGCACCGCCGCCGCCGCCGCCGCTGCCGTAGTCATTAAAGCCGTCGTTGTAAGTTCCGCCGTCCTCGCCTGCCTGTCCGTTCGGGCTTGCCCCTCCCGTACCACCGTTCTGAACGCCATCCGCGATGGCCTTTTGCGACTGGCCGCCGTTACCCCCACCATCCTGCGCGAACGCGGGACCGGCAACAGTCAGGGCCAGCGCCGATGCACCCCCGACCAGCGCGGCGCGGCGCAGTGCGCGGGCCTTGCGATCTGCGGAATTGCCGTTGCCACCGCTGTGCGCGACCGTGAGACCCATCGAATTTTCCCTTGCAACCCAGTTATTTGCGCAGCCGCGACTCGGAATGAGCCACGCAGCGCGCAGGTAATTTTGCGTGTGCGGTCAAGCACTTGGCTGGCAAAGGGACAACCGAGGAAATTCAAATAGTACATATTTCAGCGCTGAATATTAACCGCCGTTGACAGTAAAAACGGCTGATATAGAACGACAATCGCCGATTCCGATCACAGGAACCTGAACGCGCCTTATTCGCAGGAGAAATAATGGACGAAATCGCGCGCGAGCAGCGCCACCGGGAGAGCCGCGATCTGCGCAAGCTCGATCTCAACCTGCTGATCATCTTCGAAACGGTCTATCAGGCCGGCAGCGTGAGCCAGGCGGCCCGTGTTCTCGGGATGAGCCAGCCGACCGTCAGCAATGCGCTCTCGCGGTTGCGCGCGCACTTCTCCGATCAGCTCTTCGTCCGCGTGGATCGCGGCATGAAGCCCACCCCCAAGGCGATGAGCCTGCTGCCTCCGGTGACCGATGCCTTGGGGGCTCTGCGCCGCGGGCTTGCCTACGACAGCGATTTCGACGTCGCGACCGCACAAAGGCACTTCCGCCTGTTGCTGCACGATTTCAGCGTTCCGTCGGTCCTGCCGCCGCTGGTCAGGGCTCTCGACGAAGCGAAATCGGCCTGCACGGTCGAGGTCATCACACCCGACTGGGAACGTCCGCACGAAGCACTGACCCGCGGCGACGCCGATATCATCATGGATATCTCCTTGCAGGAGCAGGCCGGCGTCACGCTGGAGCCGTTGATGGACGCGGACGCGGTTTGTGTGGTGCGAGAGGGACATCCAAAGATCGGTCACGAGCTGTCTCGCGAAGAGTTTGCGAACACGGGCCACGCAGTCCTGCCCAAACAGATGCGCCTGCACCTGCCCACTGCGCGGCAAGTGCGGGCCGCTGCGATCGACCGGCGTATCGGTGCAATCCTGCCCAATGCGGCCAACCTGTCGACGACCGTCGCCACAACCGACCTCATCGCCATCGTGCCGCGCCGCTATGCCGAGCTTGTGGCACCGATCTATCGACTGCGCATTCTGCCTGTTCCGTTCGAATATCCCAAGTCGAAGGTCTTCCTCGGCTGGGCGACCGACAAGGAAGACGATCCCGGCGTGCGCTGGCTGCTCAACCTGATCCGGTCGACCTTTTCGACCTGACCCGCCACTGCGTGGCAGACCTCATCATCTCGCAAAGAAGTGCCGGGTTGCACGGGCTCGCAACAAGCTCCGCTGCCGCCGGTCTTCCTAGTTTGGAAAGCGGATCCGCATTGCTGAAGCAAACCCAAGAATGACTGGTTTGCGCCCTAAAACCAGCCATTCATGAAGAGGCTGGAGTCGCCCGAAACCCGCCGTTCGCTAGATCTAATCTGCTGTGGCGGCTTAGCGGTGCGGGACCTAGCTATGGAGGCTATCGAGAACGTATTTACCGTCGTTTTATGCCTTCCCGGAGAGGCAGCCAACCGCACTCAAGGCGCTACGTAATCACGGCTCTCTCTCGATGCTGGCGGAGTTGACGAGAAGGGGGCGTCTCGACCGAGTTCATGAGATTGGAAGTCGCCAAATGGCGACGCTGATCAACCCGGAACGTCGGGATCGCCATCGGCAAGGCAGTTCACCGTCGGGTCGAAGGTATTGATCTCGGTTCCCCTCGGGGTCCTCCGACCGGACACCAGCCGAGTATAGGCGTCGAGCGCCTCGGCCATCGTCTCGCCCATATCGAGCGCGGCTATCGCGCGCGTTCCGGCATAGTGGGTGAGAAGCTCGCGCGCCGCCTCGCGGTCGCCCGTCGCGATCATCGTGCGCGCCGTCCGCTCGACCCAGGGCAGGTCGTCGCGCGTCTCCTGCTCGAAGGCCGTGAACATGTCGGTCACCGGCGGCAGCAGGCGATCGGGATCCGAACAGGCGTAATACAGCACCCGCTTGAAGGTTCGTCCGGCAAACCGGGTCGCCTCCTGCATCTGGTAGTCGGGATTGAGGAAGGTCGAGGCTGCGTCCTTGGTCAGGTAGCGGTGCTGCGCATATTCCATCGGCACCTCCTCGACACCGAGCCACCACACGTTGAACGGCGCGGCGACCGACCCGGTCGGTGCGTTCCAGACGCGGATGAGGTCGGGGTCGGCGAGGTCGGCATGCAGGCTGACCAGCTGCCCGTAGCCGCTGTCGTCATCGACCACGCGCGGGTCGCGCACGCGCTCCATAAGGTCGGTCTCGCTGACGGGCACCATCGCGCGGGTCGCCGCCTCCATCGCGGCGGGCGACATCAGCTTGATACCGGGATCGCGATGGTCGCGAATGCTCTGGTCGCCATAAACGTGCTGCACGTTGAACGGCTTGCCCGCTGCCGGATCGAACCAGCCCTGCTCCACCGCGAAGGAAATGAAATTGTCCGACGCGAGGTAATCGGGATTGTCGGCTAGGTCGGAGGGTATCTCGCCGATCCCGCCGGGGTAGAGCACGCGCACATCGTCCGCGCCGAGCCGCTCGGCCACCCACAGCCCCTGTCCACCGGCAAGTTCCCACACGACCCAGCCTTCGTTCGGGTCCGCGATGAGATGCGTGTTGCCGCCATATGTCGCGAAGCCGTACCGGGCGATCAGGTCGCCGATGATCTCCACGCCCTCGCGCGCGGTGCGGGCGCGCTCCATCACGAGGCGGGCGAGATCGGAATATTGCAGACCGTGCTGCGGGCGCGGGGTCATGTCGACCAGTTCCTGCCGGCTCGGGGCCCAAACGTCGCGCACCGCGACCTGATACTCGTTGACGCCGCCATTGGTGAGCGGAGGAGGAAAGCCTTCGAAATCGGTGTAGGCCATCTGCATGTAGCGGAAGGTGTGCGCCACCTGCGGTATCTCGATCAGCTCGCCGGGGATGACCGCGTCGCCGGTAACCCCAACGGTGATCGTTGCACCTGAAGGGTGGTCGCTGGCGGGAACGATTTCGAGCCAGTGGCTCGACACCTCCTCACCCGTGCCGCCGACCATCACGCTGCCGTCTTCGGTCAGGTTCTTGCCCACGTAATAGGTGTAGCTCGCTTGCGCGGTGGAGGTCGCGACCAGCGCGGCGCAGGCGATTGCCGACGATAGTGCTCGCAGTGCAGATCGCGGGGTGGGCAAGGACGGGGGCTCCTTCAAGAACGGGAGCCCCCACCTTCGGACGCGCGGTGCGTCGGGTCAATCATCGCCGCCCTCAGAGCGGTTCCCCGCCCATCTTGTAGGTCAGCTGCAGGTAGAAGCGTCGCCCGACCGAATCGAACCACGAGCGGTTGTAGTACGGGTAGCTCGCATGGCTCGGGTCCTCGACGGGATTGCGGTCGAACAGGTTGTTAATCGTGCCCGACAGGCGCAGGCGGTCGGTCAGGTCGTACTGGGCCGAGAGATTGAACCAGTAGCTTTCGTCGAGCTTTCCGTCCCAGTTCCAGTTGGTCATCTTGCCGATACGAATGCCGGTGAGCGTGGTCGAGAAGCGCGGCAGGCTCCACGTGATGTACGCCTTGCCCTTGTCGCGCGGGATCTCGTACCCGTTGAGCGGGACGTATTTATCCAGCGTCGGATCGCCGGGATATTGCTGGATCTTGTGGTCGATCACGTAGGTATAGCTCGCCCCGATCGCGAGATCGCCCGCATCCCCAATCCCGAAACGACTGTTGAGCGCGACGTCGAACCCTTCGGTCTTTTCGCGTGCGACGTTGATCGGCACCACGCTGACAGATTGCAGCTCACCTGCCGAGGCACCGCTCGTGTAGCGCTGGACGCGCGCCAGCGCATCGACGCAGGTGGGGGAGCTGGTGTCGATCGCGCTCCCGTTGATATCCGTGCCAAGGCGGCAATTCGCCTCGTCGATCAGCAGCGAATTGGTGTCGAGGTTGAGGACCTGGTTTTCCATCCGGATGCGGAAATAGTCGACCGAGATGTCGAAGATCCTGCCCGGCGCCCAGACGATCCCCGCGGTCACCGACTGCGCGGTTTCGGGCAGCAGGTCGCGGTTGCCGCTGCGCTTCTGGATGAAACCTTCGTAGCGCGTGTTGACGCAATCGGCGAGGGTCGGATCGGCCTGTTCGAGGCGGCAGTTATAGTAGTCCGCTCCGCTGCCGTTGACCGTGCCCGGTCCGCGATAGACGTAGTGCAGGTCGGGCGCGCGGAAGCCGGTACCGATCGCACCGCGCACCAAAATCGTTTCGGTCGGCCGCAGTTCGGCACCCAGGTTGTAGGTGAACTCGCCGAAATTGTTGCCCGCGTAGTTGTAGTGATCGTAGCGGCCTGCGCCCGACAGCTCGAGGAATTCGAACACCGGCACGCGCACTTCGCCGCCCACGCCCCAGTGGTCGCGGGTGCCTTCGCCGTCGGAATCCTGGATGCCGACATAGTATTGGGTCAATGCCTTGGGATCGGGGTTGATCTCGTACCCGGCCTTGCCCAGCTCCGCCACGACCGCAAAGCCGACTCCGCCTGCCGGCAGGTTGAACAATTCGGTGGTGCTGATGTTGGCCTGAAAATTGTTCACCCAGGATTTGGGCTTGTAGACGGTATATTCCTGGATGGTCGCGTATTCCGCCGGAGTCAGCGCGGTGAACAGTCGCGCCGGATCGGCGTCGAACCGCTGGTAGCCCGTGGTGTTGGCCGGGTCGTCGACCGGCTGGCCGAGGAAGAAATCGTTCGCCTTGTCGATCACGATTTCGGGCCATTCCATCGTCGAACGGTATTCGGCGTGGTTGAAATAGGCCTCGTAATCCCAGTCGCGCCCGGCCAGCCCCATCTGCCCGCGAATGCCGGGCGTGATGTTGAAGGTGTACGAGCGGTTCTTGATCATGCCGTTCTCGAACCCACCGATTTCCTCGGGCGTGAAGGTGCGATACCAGCCGTCGAGCTGGTCGAGCCAGTAGGTGTCGATCGGGTCGAGATATTGCGGGTTGTAGAACAGCCCTTCCTCGTTCCCGTCGGGCGCGACGTAGAACCAGCTCTTGAAGCCGTTGAACAGCTTGAGATCGGAATAGCCGAACTGGGCATCGAGAAACAGGTCCGTGCTGTCGTTCAGCTCATACCCGGCGGCGGTGTAGAGGCTGATCTGGTCGCGGTCGGGCAGGATATGGCCGTAGGCGATTGCCTCGTTGCTGCCGCAGAAATAGCCGTCGGTCGCGGCATAGCCGTTGTTGGCGTCGAACCCGTAGCCATCGCGCGGCGCGTAGAAGGTGGTTCCTTCGTTGGTGAAGCCCAGGTCCGCGCAGGTCGAGGCACCCGGATCGATATAGTACCCGCCCGAATCGTAGCGCAGGAAATTGCGGTAGGCGAGCGGATCGTCGGTGGTCGGGTTGTCGGCGGTCGAATCCTGGATATCCCGCTCGTAACCCCACAGCGGGCGCTGCGCGCTGTACTGCGCGCCGATCAGCGCGTGAAAAGGGCCGGAGCGGAAACCGGTCGAGCCGGTGATGCGGAACGATTCGCCCCCGCCGTCTTCTGTCAGGCCGAGCTGGGCGTCGATGCGAGTGCCGTCGGGCTCCTGCTTCAGCTGGAAGTTGACCACGCCCGAAATCGCGTCCGATCCGTAGATCGCCGAAGCCGCGCCGCTGAGAATCTCGACGCGCTCGATAAGGCCGATCGGGATGTTTGAGATATCGGCGACGTTGCTGTTGCCGCCATAGGGCATCGGGAAGTCCGCGACGCGGCGGCCATTGACCAGCACCAGCGTGTGGTTGGGCCCGAGGCCCCGCAGGTCGACCTGCTTCGCGCCCGGCGTGAAGGTATTGGCGCCGTAGCTTTGAGTGCTCTGCGTCTCGCCGGTGTTCTGCGTCACCGACTTCATCAGCTCGGGCACGTCCTGATAGCCTTGCTTGCGGATATCGTCCGCACTGATGACAGTAACCGGTGCCGGGCCTTCCTTCTGCGAGCGCGGGATACGCGAACCGATCACCACGATTTCCTGCCCGCCAACGAGTGGGACGTTTGCCTGCTCGTCAAACGCTTCGTCCTCTTCGGTGGCGGTGGCATCCTGTGCCGCTGCGGCGGTGGCGATCAGGCTGGTGCCGGCAAGTGCGGCGGCTAGATATCGGCGCATGTCGTTTCCCCTTGCAGACACATTCGTGCCCACTTCCAATTGCTTCGCCCTGTAGTGGCGACCCCTCCCGCCCGTACCGCGAGGCAGGCCGATCTTGTGAAAGCGGGACCGCCAATCTTCGGTCGGTCCCCGTGCCGGTCGCCATCGCCTGAAACTATATCGTCCGGGAGCCTCGCCTTTGGGAAAATACGGCCGCGCGGACGACAAATTCCGTCGCTATTGTCATCAGATCGACAAATTCCGGCAGACGATTCGTGTTTCGCGCGATTGGATAGGCCGCAAGTTCGCCGCGCTATCCTCAGTCGTGGACTGGCAAGGGCCCGCCCGTCTTGACCACGCTCATCACCACGCAGGTCTTGAACGTCTTGATCGGATGGCGATCGTAGAAGAAGTCGCGCGTGAACTCGTCATATTCGTCCATGTCGCGCGCCACCACGGTCAGGATGAAATCGGCGTCGCCGGTAATGTAATAGCCTTGCGTGATCTGGGGCGTGTTGCGGATATCCTGCTTGAAGCGGTCGATCACCCCGCGATCCTCACGGTCCAGCGTCACCATCACCTGCGCCATGATGTCGTAGCCGAGCGAGCGGGGCGAGATCACCGCCGCCTCGCGCTCGATCACCCCTTGCGCGCGCAGCCGCTTGAGCCGTTTGAGCGCAGCGGTCGGCGATAGCCCGCAGGCCGCACCGAGTTGCTCGGCAGTCAGGTGCGCATCCTCCTGCACGGCTTCGAGCAGCCGCTTGTCGGCATTATCGAATTTCCTCATTACGCTCCCAATCCATCGTTTGGCGACAGATTTTGTCGCGCTAGGGGCAAACTGCTCCCGATCCCGTTCATCCTATCTGCGAAATTGGCGAAGGTCGAATCACCGTCGCGGGGCGCGTCCTGCGGCACTTGGTGGGATTGCACCGGCGAGCGTGTCGTTGCCGCGGGCCGGCCTTGTTTGGAGGGGCGCAGATGAATTTGAAGCCATTCTTTGTCGCGATGCTGGCGCTTGTGTTGGCAGCAATGCCAGGCACGGTCAGCGCGCGGGACGCCGCGGGCTATACCTATTACGAGGCCGGCGACGTATCCGCGCCCACACCGCACGCGGCGTCCTTCGGGATGATGCTGATCGGCGGCGCGGACTGGAGCCCGCAGGCATGGCGCTGGTTCGCCAACAAGGCGGGTGGGGGTCACCTGGTCATCCTGCGCGCATCGCAGGATGGCAGCGATGGCGAATGGCTGCTCGACAAGATCGGCGGGATCGCCTCGGTCCAGACGCTCGTCTTCTCCGACCGGGAGGCTGCCTTCGACCCACGCGTGGCGGAGGTATTGAGCAAGGCGGATGGCATCTTCATCGCCGGGGGAGACCAGTCCAAATATGTCCGCTTCTGGAAGGACACGCCGGTCGCTGCCGCGCTGAACGCACATGTCGCCGCCGGGCGGCCTATCGGCGGGACCAGCGCCGGCCTCGCGATCCTTGGCGGCACCGCATATGGCGCGTTGGCGCCCGAGGCGGTGGACGCGCCCGAGGCGCTGGCCGATCCGCTCGGTGCGAAGGTAACGCTGGTGCGCGATTTCCTCGCCATGCCGTTCCTCGGCCACGTCATCACCGACACGCATTTTTCCGAGCGTGACCGGCTCGGCAGGTTGATCGCATTCGTCGCGCAGGCACGCGAGAAGGGCGATGACGCGGCGATCGGGCTCGGCATCGACGAGGATACCGCGCTGTGCATCGAAGGCGACGGCAGTGGGCGGCTTTTCTCGACAAGCGACGGGCACGCATGGCTCGTGCAGCCGCAAGGCATGCCCGATCTCGCATCGGGTGGCACGCTCAGCTGGCCGCAGGTGAAGCTGACCGGCATCGGCACGCATAGCCGGGTCGATCTTGCTGCCATGACAGTCAGCGATCCCGCATTCGTCGGCACGGCAACCGTTACCGAAGGCGCCCTGCGCAACGTCCCCGAGCCCCCGCAGCGCCGTGAGTGGGCGCTTGCCATCCACGGTGGCTCCGGCGTGATAGAGCGCGGGGACCTGACGCCCGAGGCCGAGCGCGCATACCGCGCCAGCCTTCAGACGGCGCTCGCGGCGGGCTCCGCAATACTCGAGGAGGGCGGCACCAGCCTCGACGCGGTCGAAGCGACGCTGCGCATTCTCGAGGACGATCCGCTGTTCAACGCCGGCCGCGGCGCAGTGTTCGACGCCGAAGGGCGCAACCAGCTCGATGCCGCGATCATGGACGGCGCGACCCTCAACGCAGGCGCAGTTGCCGCGGTGAGCACCACCAGGCACCCGGTTACGCTGGCGCGCGCGGTGCTGGAAAAGTCGCGCCACGTCCTCCTGTCGGGCGAAGGTGCAGACCAGTTCGCCCGCGAACAGGGCGTGGAGCAGGTCGATCCGTCGTACTTCCGCACCGACCTTCGCTGGCGGCAGATCGAGGAATGGCGCAAGGACAATCTTTCCGCGCTCGCGCTCGACCCCACGCACCGCTTCGGCACGGTGGGCGCGGTCGCACTCGACAAGGACGGCAACCTTGCAGCCGCCACCTCAACGGGCGGCCTGACGGGCAAGCGCTGGGGCCGGATCGGCGATTCCCCGATCATCGGCGCAGGCACCTACGCCGCGAACGGCAAATGCGCGGTCTCCGGCACGGGCACGGGCGAATACTTCATCCGCGAAAGCGCGGGCCGTCAGGTATGCGACCGGGTCGCCTGGAACGGACAGAACATCACCCAGGCAGCGGACGACACCATCGCCGCGATCGGTGCACTGGGCGGCGACGGCGGGCTGATCGCGATGGACGCGATGGGCCACATCGCCTTCGCCATGAATACCGAGGGAATGTACCGGGGCGCCGCCAGCAGCGATCACCCGGCGGAAGAGGCGATCTACGCCGACGAAACGCTGGCGAACGAGGACTGACCAATGGCCGACTATACGCCCGCACACGCCTCCGCCAACGCGGCGGACCGCATGTCCATCACCAGCCAGAAGCCTTCGACCATCGCGGTGTGGGGGGGAGAGGAAAAGCCGCTCGCCTTCGGAGCCGCGCAGGTGCCAATCGTGCAGAGCGCGCCCTTCGCCTATGAGGATATGGACGAATGGGCTGCGGTCGCGCTGGGCCAGGCCGAGGGTTATATCTACAGTCGAAATACCAACCCGACTGTTGGTGTGTTCGAGGAAAAGTGCCGGATTCTGGAGGGCGGTGAAAAGGCGATCGCCTTCGCCAGCGGGATGGCGGCGATTTCCAACACGCTGCTCGCCCTGCTCTCCCCTGGCGACCGCGTGGTCTCGATCAAGGACAGCTACGGCGGCACCAGCCGCCTGTTCATGGACACGTTGCCGCGCATGCAGATCGAGGTCGATCTGGTCGAAACCGGTGATGGCGATGCCATCGACGCGGCGATCGCGAAAGGCTGCAAACTAGTCTATCTCGAGACGCCGACCAATCCCACGCTCAAGATCATCGATCTCCACCGTGCGATCAGCGCTGCCAAGGCGCAGGGTGCGATCACCGTGGTCGACAACACCTTCGCCACCCCGATCAACCAGCGACCGCTGCAATTCGGCGCCGATCTCGTTTTGCATTCGGCCACGAAATATCTCGGCGGTCACGACGATGCGATGGGCGGCGTGCTGATCGGGCGCGAGGATCTGGTCAGGACCGTTTACGAACACCGCGAGATTTGCGGTGCGGTTCTGTCTGCCTTTTCCGCATATCTCCTCCTGCGCGGGATGAAGACGCTCGACCTGCGGGTGAAGAAGCAGAACGAGACCGGGCTGGCGGTCGCCAAATTCCTGCACCAGCACCCCAAGGTGGCGAGCGTGTTCTATCCGGGGCTGGAGGATCACGACAAACACGATATCGCCAAGCGCCAGATGTCGGGCTTCGGCGGAATGCTCAGCTTTTCGGTCGACGGCGATTTCGACGCACTCAAGCGCTTCGTCGGCAAGCTGAAATACGTCCACCGCGCTGCCAGCCTCGGCTCGGTCAACACGCTGATCGGCCCGCCTTCGGTCACCAGCCACGTGGAATGTACCGCCGAACAACGCGCGGCGCTGGGCATTTCGGAAACCCTGCTGCGCTATTCGTGCGGTGTTGAGGACGCGGACGATCTTATCGCCCAGCTCGACGAGGGCTTGAAGGCGGTGTGACTCAATTTGAGCCATCGCCCCAGCCAACGATCGGCTAGGCAGGAAAGGTCGACCCCGGACCCTTGGGCCGAGCCTAGCCTGATCGAACAACTGAGCTCCCGGAAACGGGCTTACTAACCGTTAGAAGCCTGTACCGCCGCGAATGCCTCCGCGAAAATGTTCAGGCCTTCATCGATCTCTTCGTCAGAGATCGTCAGCGCGGGCAGGAACCGGATCACGTTGCCGTACATTCCGCAGGCCAGGATGATCAGGCCACGCGTGTGACATTCGGCCACAACGGCCTTGAGTAATGCGGGATTTGGCTTTGCCATCGAACCGTCCTGCACCAGTTCGAGCGCGACCATTGCCCCGCGATCGGCACGGACTTCGCCGATCAGGTCGGGGTACGCGCGCTGCAGATCGTTCAACGCCGCTCCGAAGTGTGCGCCAATCGCGAGTGCTCGTTCGACCAAGCCTTCCTCGACTAGCACATCGAGCACTGCGAGTGCGGCTGCGCAGCCAATTGGCGAACCCGCATAGGTCCCGCCGAGGCCGCCCGGATCGACCGCGTCCATGATCTCAGCCTTGCCGACGACGCCTGCGATCGGGAAGCCGCCTGCCATGCCCTTGGCCATGGTCATCAGGTCGGGCTCGATCCCCGCATGTTCGCATGCGAACATCTTGCCGGTCCGGCCGAAACCGGTCTGCACCTCGTCAGCAATCAGAACGATGCCCTGCTCGTCGCAGAGTTCGCGCAGGCGCTGGAGCCATGCCGTAGGCGCGGGATAGAAGCCGCCCTCCCCCTGCACCGGCTCGAGTATCATCGCCGCGCAATCGGACGGGTCGAGATCGGTGCGGAACAGCGTGTCGAGCGCCTTGAGCGATGCCTCTTCCGAGATGCCGTGCCCCGCGATGGGATAAGGCGCGCGATAAATCTCGCCCGGGAACGGGCCGAAGCGCGTCTTGTAGGGGGCAACCTTGCCAGTCAGACCGAGCGTCATCATCGTGCGCCCGTGATAGCCGCCATCGAAGGCCACGATCCCGCGCCTGCCAGTATGCGAGCGTGCGATCTTGATCGCGTTTTCGACCGCCTCTGCACCCGTGGTGACGAACATCGTCTTCTTCGGCGTATCGCCTGGGGCCAGCGCGTTGATCCGCTCTGCCAGCTCGACCGCGCTCGAATAGGGCGTGATCATGATGCAGCTGTGGCTGAGATGGTCGAGCTGCTTCGCCACCGCGCTCTTCACCTTGGGATGCAGGTGGCCAGTGTTGACCACTGCGATGCCGGTGCCGAAATCGAGATAACGCTTGCCCTCGACATCCCACAGCTGAGAGCCTTCGGCGCGGTCGATGAAGATCGGCGCGAGATTGCCTTCGCCGCGCGCCATGGCCGCGTCCTTGCGCTCCTGCCATGCCTCATTCCCGACGACACCTTCGTGAACCGCGTCCTGTGCGAGCGTGGCGCTCATGCCGAAAGTCCTCCCATGCGGATATATTTCATTTCGAGATAATCCTCGATCCCGTGGCGCGAACCTTCGCGGCCCATGCCCGACTGCTTGATCCCGCCGAACGGCGCGGCGACCGATGAAATGATGCCTTCGTTGAGGCCCACCATTCCGTATTCGAGAGCGTCGCTCATCCGCCACGCGCGACCCAGATCCCGGGTGTAACAATAGGCGGCGAGGCCGTAGGGCGTGTCATTGGCCGCCGCGACAACCTCTTCCTCGGTATCGAAGGCAATGATCGGCGCGACGGGTCCGAAGATCTCCTCGCGCACGATGCTGGCATCGGGGGCAACGTCAGCTACCACGGTCGGCTCGAAGAACAGTCCTTCCTTGCTCGACCCGCCGATCGCAATACGCGCACCGCCTGCTACGGCTTCTGCGAGCAGGCGCGACACCTTGTCCAACGCGGCCTGGTTGATCAGCGGCCCGACCTCGGTTCCTTCATGGGCCCCGTCCCCGACCTTGAGCGCGCGTACCCGCTCGACCAGCTTCGCACAGAACGCATCGTGGATATCGCGCTGCACGTAGAAGCGATTGGCGCACACACAGGTCTGTCCCGCGTTGCGGTATTTCGAGGCCATGGCTCCGTCGACCGCCGCATCCAGATCGGCATCGGCGAACACGATGAAGGGCGCATTGCCGCCCAGTTCCATCGAGGTGCGCTTCACAGTGCCCGCGCATTGCGCCAGCAGTTTGCGGCCCACTTCGGTCGACCCGGTGAAGGAGAGCTTGCGGACCGCATCGCTCTCGGTCAGCGCGCGGCCCACGTCTGCCGCGTTGCTGGTGGGAACCACGTTGAACACGCCCGCAGGCACGCCCGCCTCGATCGCCAGCTGAGCGGCTGCGAGGGCAGAGAGCGGCGTATCTTCCGCAGGCTTTGCAACCATCGTGCATCCCGCCGCCAGCGCCGGGGCGACCTTGCGCATCAGCATGGCATTGGGGAAGTTCCATGGCGTGATCGCCGCGCACACGCCAACCGGCTCGCGTGTCACGAAGGCCTTTGCTCCGCCGACGGGCGCGGGAATGATCTCGCCATAGACCCGTTCCGCCTCTTCGGCGAACCACTTGATGTAGCCGGCGCCATAGCGCACTTCGCCGAGCGCCTCGGGCAGAGGCTTGCCCATTTCCGCCGTGATCAGCCGCGCCAGCGCGTCTTCCTCGGAGATCATCAGATCGTACCAGCGGCGCAGGATTGCGCCCCGCTCTGCCGCCGTGCGCGTGCGCCATTCCGGCAGCGCTCGCTTCGCCGCGTCGATCGCGGCGAGCGCATCGTCGTGCGAACAATCGGCAACCGCCGCGACGACTTCGCCATTGGCAGGGTTGAGCACCGCGAAGGTCCGCCCGTCCGTCGCGTCGCAGGGCGCGCCGTCGACGATGGCCTGCCAGATCTGCTGATCAGTGTCGGAAAATCGTGGCATGTCGTTCATTCTTCGCTCCCTGTCGGCCCGAAATCCCACTTGGAGAACGTGTGCGATAGGTCCAGAAATTCTGGAAATCTGGAGCCAGTTAGATACGCTTTTTCTGATCGAGCACTCGGGCTGGCACCAGCAGGACGATGCCGCTGAGGAAGAGTGTCGCGATGGCGACATTGATCAGCAGACCATAGTCGCCCCCTGCGCCGAGCAGTTGCCCGGCAACCAAGGGGCCCGAGGCGAGCCCGATCTTCGAGACGAAGCCAGCCGCGGCTGCCGTCCTTCCCGCCCCGTCGAACTGCGCGGCCATTCCCAGCAGGTACGCCATCACCATGCCCCAGGTGATCCCGGTACCGCAGTTGGCGATCAGGTACGCCGCCGGATGGGCGCTCCAATGGAAGACTGCCGTGGCACCAAGCGTCAGCAGCATGACCAGCGCGAGCGGCACGAAGCGCCCAAACTTGGTCCCGATCAGGATCACGCACAGCGGGCCCAGCAGGGCGACCCAGGTGGCCAGCCCCAGCGCGTAACTGGTGTAAGTCCTCTCGAGACCATAGGCGAGGCCGAGCCGGAAGATGTAGGCGAGCAGACCCATATTGGCCGCCTGAAAAAGAAAGATCGCCAGCAGGGTGAGCAGCAGCGGACGCCACTCGACCTTGCCGGTGCCGAGCGTCGTGGTCGGCTTGGGAGGGAAAGCGGGCAGGAAGACCAGCATCACGAGGCTGGCAAAGCTGAACAGCGCGAGCGCGATGAACAAAGCCTGCGTGCCATAGATCGGTACCAGCTGCGGCAAGGTCATCACACCCAGCCCGCCAAGACCGAACTGGACGAACAGCAGGATGCCGAAGGTCCGGTCGGCCTGCGCGGTGCGGGCGATCACGCCGAACGCAGTCCCCACCAGCATGCCTCCGACGAGCCCGTGCAGGGCGCGCACAATCAGCAGTACGTGGGGGCTTTGGATCGGCATGGAGACCAAATCGAGGGCGATCAGCAGGATCAGCAGCGTGTAGGCAGCGGGCCGCCACGGGACGGTCTTGATCAGCGCCACCGAGATAAGTGCGCCGACCGATGCTCCGTAGATATTGGCCGACCCGATGAGCCCCGCCTCGCTCTCCGACAGGCCGAGACCGGTGATCAGCCCGTCGACGATGGCCGCCATGATGTTGACGTAGAATAACCCCGCCGTCGCCAGGAAGCTGAGCATGATTCCGGCAAGCAACCCTGCCGGATCGACCTTCATTCGGGTGAGTGTCGCGGCGCTCATTCTGCTTCCCCACACATCGGATGATATTCGTGAATCGCCTTGGCGGACGCACCCCAGCGGAAGGTCCCGCCATCGCTGACCTGCCAGTAGAGGTTGTTCCCCGGCAGGAGTGCAGCGGTGAGCCCGCCGAAACCCGACATCAGCGGAATCCACCGGTCGGCTTTGCATCCGAGATACGGCCCGGCGTTCCATGCCCAGAACCCGTTGCGGTAGCGTTGGTCATCGCTCGCCGCGCGCAAGCCGTAGGGCGGGTCGCCCTGTTGCAGAGCCTCGGCCAGCATCTCGGGATCGAGAAATTCCTCGCCGTCGATGGTCCCGCCGCGCTGGAGGAAGGCGGCGAAGCGGGCGAGATCGGCGCGAGTCAGGTAGAGGCCCCAGCCGGAGAACGGGATCGCGCTTTCGTCATAGGTCCGCCGCGGAGCATCCATCAGCGCCGACAGGCCGAGCTTTTGCCAGATCGGCGCGAGCAGGTCGGTGTGCAGATCGGCCCCCGCATCCTGCCGCTCGGTCCGCAAAATGGCGGTCATGGCGGTGCCAGCGATGTAGGTGTCGCCGGTGCGATAGACGAAGCGCTTGCCCGGATCGGTGCGGCGGCCAAAGGCCTTGCAGGCGATCAGGATCTTGCCCGGATGATCCTCGACAAGGAAGAACTTCTGCATCGCGGCGGAGCCTTCGTCCACCTCATGCTCGCGGCTGTTGTAATGGCCCGAAGCCATGTTGAGCAGGTCCGACACCGTTACGTCGCCCCAGTCATCGGCATCGCAGCCCCCCACGTAGGGCGCAATCTTGCGTTGCATCGAGCCGGGATAGAGGCGTTCGAGCCGCATCGCGCCAATGCCCGCGAAGATCGACTTGGCCCAGCTATAGGATGGCAACACCAGCTCGGCGCAGAACGGATAGGGCCCGGCACGGGTCGGGCAGTCGGAGACGTAATGCGTCCCGTCGAGCACGGTGCCGTAGGCGGTGAGCGCCTCCGCCGGGACCTGATCTTCCGAAGCGAGGCGGTCGGCAAAGGGAAGCGTGCTTACCGGCCTCTCGGGCAGACGGGCGGCGCGTTCGCGCTTGTCCTCGGCAATGATGGCTGCCGCATTCGGTATCTCGGTCGTTGCAAAACGTGCGGGAAGTTCGGCGCGCATGTCGAATTGGAGATAGGCACAGGTCTCGCTGGCGATCTGGAAATCGGCGGATCGGGTGGGATCGGACAGGTTGATCTTGAGCAGCCCATTGTGAACGCAATTCGCGTTCCGCTCGGTCAGCGCCACCGGCAGCGAAAGCCAGGTCACCCCGTCGGCATCGCTCCACGCAGTGCCCGGCTGGACGATCCATTCCCACTGCGGATGCGTCCCCCGGATCGGCCCGCGCTGCACCGGGATAATGCGCGTGCCATCCTGCACCAGATCGACCCGCAGCGACGGAATCGTGTCGAGTTGCAGCACCTTGCGATCGATCCTGAAGCTGTTTTTGTGCAGGTCGAACAGATCGGCCTTGGCTCCATCGATCACCAGAGTGCCTTCGATGACCTCACCCGGCGCGCTCGGGGTCTCGGGAGGAGCGAAATGCGACGTCGGCAGCAGATCCCCGCCCGACGCCGAGGCAGCGCCGGGCATCGAAAGGATCAGGCAACCAAGGATGAACCTCAGCTTCGACATCATTGGATCACCCCTGCCTGCGACAATCTGTCGAACAGTCCCTTGAAATGCTCTTCATGGCGGTGCCACGCGCCGACCGATCGGTTGTGAATGGGCTGGCGGACCTGAACCGCGCTGGCCGTGGCCGAGGGTGATCGGGACCGATGGAAGTCGAGCACGTTCGGGTCCCAGGCAAGCCCGGCAGCGTCAAGCAGCCGCCGGCTCTCACCCTCCTGATCGCGCACCAGATCCTCGTAACGGACACGGTGGATGCGATCGCCAATCACCTCCTGCCAATGCGCCATCAGGCGGTGCTTCGCGATGAGGTATTCGGCAATGTCGTCGAGCGAATAGGCGAAGGGATAGGCCATCCGGAACAGCGTCTTGTAGACGGCGAAGGCGATATCCATCGGATCACGCTCGACGCTGACGATGGTCGCGCCCGGCAGCGCCTGCGCGATGAGCCCGAGATAGAGGAAATTGAGCGGCGTCTTGTCCACCGTGCGTGCGGCGTCGCGCGTGCGCCAACGCATTCGCTGCGCATAATTGGCTCCGATCGCGCGCGTGGGTCCGCGATGCGATTTCTCGATCAGCTCGCGTTTCGACCCGACCGGCCCGGTCTCTTCCATGATCGCGAGCGCGAGGTCGTTGACCTCACCCACGCTGGCGACATCGGGGTGGCTCGCGAATATTCGGTCGACCAGCGTGGTGCCAGAGCGCGGCATCCCGACGACGAAGATCGGCGCGGCATCAGTATGGCCCACTTCATGCTCGGCGCCCACGGGCGAGCACGCAGCAATCTGACGCATCGTTTCCGCGTCGTCCTGCACGCGGTATTGCATTCCGCGCCTGCGCAGCGCGTTGCCACGCTCCAGCGCCTGCCAGCTCTCCCGGTGGCGGGCCACGTCCTCCAGTTCCTTGGCGCAGGCGAAATGCACCGCGAACGCGTCGCGTCGACCCTGCATCTGCGGCAGGATGCGCGCGAGCTCGTCCAGATTGTTTCGCTCGGGCGACTGTGTCCGCAGGGTGGAGAGGTTGTAGCGCGCATCACCATCGAGCGGCTCTGCCCGCAGCGTTGCCCGCAGGTTGTCCTCGGCCTGCCGGAAGTCGCCCAGCGCCACCTGCGCGGCAGCGAGGTTGAAACAGTATCGCGGGTGCGCGGGCTCTGCCTCGCAGGCACGCCGAAGCAGGTTTGCGGCGAGTTGGTAGTCGGCGATCTGCGTGGCAGTCTGCGCCAGCGCGTCGAGGCGTTCGGCAGCGATTTCCGGATCGCCCGCCAGCTCCACAACCCGCTGCCGTGCGGTCGGGACATCTCCCCGCAGCACCAGCGCTTCGAGTTCGAGTGATTGCGCGCGCGTATCCCCAGGCGAGGCCATGCGCGCCATCGCAGCGCTCCGCACCATCGCCGCGAAATCGCTCTGCCGTTGATAGGCGCGGGCCAGCACGGTCGATTGGGTTGTGCCGCCCTGCCCCTCTGCCAGAGCCGCTTCCAGTATGGCGGAAGCGCGCACAGGTTCCCCCTTCTCAAGCAGGGTCACCGCTTGGCGCGTTGCCGCGGCCAGCCGATCATCCTGCCTGAAAGAGGTCTCCATGCGCGCCGTCGATCGCTAGTAGGACATGGTCGCGGTCAGCCCGACGGTCCGGGGGAGCGAGATGAACTCCTTGTTCCCGTTGCCGTAGTATCCGACGGCAGGTGCAGTGCCCATGTAAGCTTCCGTAAAGACGCCGGTCACACCTTCTTCGTTGAAGATGTTCTTGATCCACGCGGCGATGGTGAACGGTCCGTTGGATACGCTCGCCGTGGCATTGAACAGCGCAAACCCTTCAAGCGGCACGTTGAACGTCGGGCTAACGCCGATCGCATTGCGCGTTTCGGACTGGTAGTTGCCGTCGGTGCGCAGGAACAGCGACCATGTGTCGCTGATCGGCGTATCGTAACTGAAAGCCCAGTTGATCATGTGCTCGGGCGTGCCCGGAAGGCGGTCACCATCCTGGCCCAGCACCGTGCCGGCGGGTGAGAGCACGTCGCCCGTCAGCTCCGCGTTCACGTAGGCATAGCCAAGCTGGTAGCGCAGACTATCCGAAATATAGCCATCGACCGCCAGTTCGAGCCCGTAGGTGCGTGCCGAGTCGCCGTTGCGGACGGCGAAGAAGCCCCAGTTGGTGGTCGCGGTATTCAGCTGCGGATCGCTCCAGTCGACGTAAAACACGCTTGCATCGTAGGTCACATCGCCCGCGCGACCCTTCACCCCGACTTCGTAGTTCACCACGCTGTCTGCGGTGTAGATCTGCCATGCGGGGTCTTCGGCGAAGGTACCCGTCAGCGGGACGGCGTTGGAGCCGCCACGGCGATAGCCTTCCGATACCGTCGCATAGGCCAGCTGGTCGGGGGCGAACTTCCACGAGAGGTTGCCCTTGAACAGCACATCGTTCTCGCCGATCTCGAAATTCGCGTTCGTCGGTTCGGCGACCGAGGCATAAAGCGGCAGATCGATGAAGGTGTCGTTGCTCGACTTGTTGTCGAAATAGCGTGCGCCCACGGTCAGGTCGAACGTATCGGTCGCGTGCCAGGTGACTTCCCCGAAGACCGAGACTTCCTCGAAATCCTCGTCACGGCGGTAGGCGAAATCCTGATCGCCGGTGACCGCCGAGGCGAAGGCGGGGAATGCCGCATCCCACCAGCGTTTGAAACCGCGCAGGTAGCTGCTCTGCGTGGAGACGATGTTCTGGTCGCGATAGAAGCCGCCGAGCACGTAGTCGATCGTCTCGTTCCCCTTGGAAACAAGGCGCACTTCCTGGACAAAGGCTGAGTCTTCGTAGGTTCGCACCGCCGACGCGGCGGGACGCGGATAGTTGTAGTAGAAACCGAGGAAACCGGCCTTTGCATAGAAACCGGTGTTCTCGCTCGTGCTGCCACCTTCGGTGTCGTAGTATGATGTCGATGACGTCAGCGTCGCGAAACCAAGATCGAGATTGGCTTCGAGCGCGACGAGGTCGACTTCGCGGTCCGAGGGTTCGAGCTGGATCGACCCGATCTCGTTCTTCCCGTAGGGATTGCCGTAGCCGTCCACGCCGACGGTCTGCGCGCGGCGACCGCCAATATCGTCTTCCTGGTGCGCGTAGAGCAGCTTGGCATCGAACGACGCACTCGGCTCAAACAGCACGGTTGCGCGGACCATCCACTGCTCGGCAGTATCGGCGTCTTTGACCTTGCGGTATGATGCTGCGGGGTCGAGCACGCCATTGGGTGCCGCCGGCAGCCCTTCGCTATCCAGCTCGTAGACGTTCACGTAATCGGTGATCCCGGGGTAGTCCGCATATGAGCCGACCACCCTGAGCGCGAGCGTATCGCCCAGCGGCACGTTGACCACGCCATCGAGCGAATAGCCGAGGCTGGCCGATCCATCGACATGCGACAATGCGCCGCTGGCATAGCCGCCGAATTCGCCGAGTTCGGGATCACGCGTGATGAACCGCACGGTGCCGCCCAGCGAACCCGAACCGTACAGCGTGCCCTGCGGACCGCGCAGAACCTCGACCCGTTCGATATCGCGCAGCATGAAGTTCGCGAAAACGGGCGTTTCGTTGACGTAGGTGGAAACGGTCGCGACCGAAGATGTAGCGTAATCGCCCAGCGCATTGCTGTCGACGTTGAGGCCGCGAATGCGGATCTGGTTGACCGTGCCCGCATTCCGGAAGCCCCGATCGACCACCGCGACGCCTGGGATCGAACGCAGCAATTCGGCGCTGTCGAACGTCTGCGCAGCCTCGATATCGTCGCCGCTAACCGAAGTGATGTTGTAGGGCACGTCGATCACGCGTTCCTGTCGGCGGGTCGCGGTGACGGTGATGATGGGCCGCTCGCCATCTTCCTCGACGGCGGTATCGTCGGTGGCGGTCGCGTCCTGCGCGTGCAACGGGGCGACCAGTGCGGTCGATGCGAGCAGCAGGCCGCCGAAGGTCATCATGCGCGTCTGTTTTTTCTGAATCATTCTCGTGACCCCTTCTTATTTTTGATGGACTTTGAAGATTGTCGCTTCGGTTTCTGGTGCCCCCTCGGCACCCGCTTCGCTTTGGGGAAGGACCAGCGGCCCCAGGTCCGACATCGCTCTTGCGCGTGCGTCGGCATTCTCGTGCAGCGGATAGCGCAGCGGCGTGTCGCGGAAGCTCTTCATGATCTGGCCCAAGCCCTGCCAGCCGTCCTCGCGCGCATCGCGCACCTGCTGCAGATCGAGCCGCAGAGCCGCAACGTCGCGACCCTCGCCGCTCTCGTAGATCAGCTCGCCGCCCGGCCCGAAATAGGCCGAGCGGCCATTGCCCAGCGCACCTGCGCAATTCACATCGATGAAGAAGCACTGGTTGGTGGCGGCATTCGCACGGGCGATCGCCAGTTCCACATCGCGGTCGACCGTGTTGGTCATCGTCGGGAGGATAATGACCTCTGCGCCCATCGCGGCGAGCGTGCGCATCGCCTCCGGGAACCACATGTCGTAACAGATCGCCAGGCCGACGCGGCCAATGCCGGGTATCTCGAACACGCAGTAGTCCTGCCCGCAGGCAACGTCCTTCTCGTAAGGGAGGAACGGAAAGAACTTGTCGTGCCGGGCAATGATCTCGCCCTGCGGATCGAACACCGGGGCGACGTTGAAAATGCGTCCGCCGCGTTCCTGGTAGAACGACCCCGGAATCAGAAAAGTGCCGGTTTCGCGGGCGAGCGCGGCCATGCGCCGTTCGAACGCTCCGCCCTCACGCTCGGCATGCTCGATCGAAGCGCCATAGGCAGCAAGTTCGCCGAACACGACCAGATCGACCCATGGGAACCGCCGCGTCACCGCACGCGTCTCACGCTCGATCAAATCGATATTGTCGGTCGCTTCTGCATCGACCTGGATCGCAGCAATACCTAGCTTTGCCATCAATTCCCCCTCTGAAGAGAGAGTCTCGCAACTGCTGCAAAGTTATTAGAGCCAGTTTGGCTGGTTTTTTGGGGCCAGATGGTCAGGTCTGGGAAGGCGCGATCGCGGCCTCGTCGATCTTGCGGCCATCATCGTCCAGCCAAAATATCCGGTTCTCTTCCCGCGCCACGTGGAACCGCCCAACCTCGCCATAGGCCCATTCGTTCCATTGGCGGCACCAGTGGTCACCTTCGATCCACCAGCGGCCTTCGTCGCGGTCTTCTTGCGCGTAGCCCGCACGGCCCAGCATGCTGCCATCTGCCAGAAGTTCGATGATGCAAGGTTCGCCGTACACCGTTTGGTAATTGAGACGCCTACCTGCGAAGAGGCGCTGCAACTGCGATCCGGAAAGCGAGGCGGGCGTGTCCGTCGTGGAGTAGGATGCTGGCTCCTGGGTTTCATCCGCTTCCATGAGTCGCAGCATTTCGCGCGAAAGCGCTTCGATTCCCGGCCTGATCTGCCTCTCGTCAAGGCTGGTGACGCCGAGGCGGAACATGTTCGATCGTCCCTTCGCATCCGCAAAATAGGGCGTTGCCGGTTCGATCAGAACTCCGGAATTCTGTGCCGCAATGCGCAGTTTTTCCGCGTCGAGATTTTCCGGCCCACGGACCCAGTACGAAGTTCCCCCGGTCACGGGAGGAATGGCGATCGATAAGGGGCGATAATGGTTGAGCGCATCGCGCAGTGCGATCAGCCGCCTTTCGTAGATCCCGAAATGGCTGCGCAGCATCGCATCATAGTGCCCCAGCGACAGGAAAATGCCCGCCGTGCGCTGCGTGATAGGCGAGGGCTTGCGTGTCATCAGGTCGCGCAACCGGCGCGCAGCGCGGATGAAGTCTGCCGGCCCGACGAGGAATCCGAGCCGCAATCCGGGTGACAGCACCTTGGAAAGCGACGCGACATAAACCACACGCCCATCGCGGTCGCCGCTTTTCAGCGATGGCGGCGCGTCTGCCAGGAAGCCCAGCTCGCATTCGAAATCGTCTTCGACGATCAGCACATCGTGTCTGCGTGCCTCCGCGAGCAGCGCCTCACGCTGGCGATCCGGCATGGTCACGCCCGTCGGCCGCTGGCGGCTTGGCGACACATAGAAAACGTCGATCCCTTCCAGCCCATCCGATATTTCGACCCCCGTGTCGCCAACCGGGAAGTATCGGACGTCGGCACCCCGCTTATGCGCCAGCGAGCGAATATCCGGCTCGCCGGGATCCTCCAGTCCCACCGTGCTCTCCGCCCCGCAAAGCAGCTCGAAAATCAGGTGGAGTGCCTGTTGCTCCCCGACCGTAACCAGAATCTCGTCGGCTGCGGCTGCGATGCCGCGCCGGGTGAGGATTTTTTGCCGAATCTGTTCGACAAGCAATTCGTCGTCGGCCTCGCCGGTATCGGTCGACCAGCTCTCCACTTCATTGACGGCCAGGCCCATCCTGCTGGCTTCGCGCCATTCGGCAACCGGAAACAGGGTCCGATCATACAGCCCCTCGATAAAGGGATAGGGAAACTGCCGCCAGTCCGCCGGATAGCGCATCCTCCCGCTGGGTACGACGCACTCCGGTGCCTTGCGCATGACTGCCGATCGCTCGCCCCGAGGCTTTGGCCCGGCGACAGCTGGGATCGAGGTCGTGCGACGGCCATCGGCGACATAGACGCCGCTCCGCTCCCGCGAACTCAAGTAACCGGACGCAATCAGCTCTTGGTACGCCAGCGACACTGTGTTGCGCGCGATCTGCAGCTGGCCTGCCAGCTTTCGTGAAGACGGCAGTTTGAGCCCCGACGGCAGCACCCCGGAATCGATCGTCTCGACGATCCGCGCCCGCAACTGCGCCTGGAGCGAGGTGTTCGACTCCCGATCCAGCCGAAAAAGGTGCGCAATCGATTGCTTGGCCATCGCCAACTCTGGTGGCCCAATTGCTGGGCTTGCTCAAGGCTTCTGGAGTGCGTGTGTCACCACAGGTTCGAATTCGAATTCAGCCAAGTCTGCAATCGCAGTCACCACGAACCGCAAGTGCAATTTCAAACGGACCGCCTTCGGTCCATCACCAGTCGTAGTGGGCTGTTTATGCTATCCCAATTGCCGAGTGGGCACACGATTCAGGATCGACTTCGCCAGTTGAGACGGACTAGAACTTTGGTTGTCGAGGATCTCTCGAGAGAACTCTACAGGCCAAATCCAATATTCGAATGAATAAGAAGGCCAATGGCGGAGCGGGAGGGATTCGAACCCTCGATACGGGGTTACCGTATACACACTTTCCAGGCGTGCGCCTTCGACCACTCGGCCACCGCTCCGCATCGCCCGTTCGGGAAGGCAGCGCACCTAGCTGTGTTGCCGGTGCTTCGCAAGGCGCAGATGCGCCGCTAGAGCGGAGGCATGCGAAACTTCGGCACTCCGATCACGCTCGATGAAATGGAAGCGCTTGGCCGCGCGGCCATCGCCGCGCTGCCGGATGCCTTTCGCGAGATGCTGGGCGATGTGGTTTTCGCGGTCGAGGACTTCGCCGATGAAGAGACGCTGGCCGACCTCGGGATGGAAAACCCGTTCGAACTGACGGGAGTGTACGAAGGCCACGCGCTGACCGAGCGCAGCATAGAGGATAGCGGCACCCTCCCCACCCGCATCCGCCTGTTCCGCCGACCCATACTCGACGAATGGGCCGAGCGCGGGGACGAGACGCTCGAGCATCTGGTGCGGCATGTCGTGATCCACGAGATCGGCCACCATTTCGGCCTGTCGGACGAGGACATGCACGCGCTGGAGGACCTTGCGGACCACGAGGATTGAATCGGGTCGTACCGAGCTTGCGGGGTTTGAGATGGCAGCATTTGGTGGCAGACCCTGCCTCATGAAAAAAGCCATCACGCTCCTCGCCGCATTCGCACTTGGCTCCGCAGCTTTCGCGCAGGAGGCGGATGCCCCGCCGCCGCCCAGCCCCAAGGAGGTGCTCGACGCGGCGCCTGCCGATGCGTGGCAGGTGATTGCGCCCGACGACCTGCTGGTGTTCCAGCTCGCCCCCGCGCCCGATGGCAGCGAGCGGCGGATCGTGGTCCAGCTGATCGACGCGCCGTGGAGCCAGAAGTGGGTTCGCAACATGCGCAAGCTGGCCGCAGGCGGATGGTGGGATACCAATTCGTGGGTCTATCGCATCGCGCCCGGCTTCGTCGCGCAGTGGGGCGATCCGGACGAGGACCGCGCCCCAATGGAAGGGCTGGAGGAGGTGGGCAGCGTCGACTTCACCCACCCACTGCCCGCACCGCTGTCGCTCGCGAACCCCTGCGAAGACCGCGTGCTCGATAATGCGTTCTGCGATGCCTACGCCCCGGTGGCGATGTTCAAGGGCGGCTGGCCGGTCGCAACCGACGGGAAGGAAGACTGGCCGCTGCACTGCCCCGGCATGGTCGGCGTGGCGCGCGATGTGGACCCGGCAACCGGGCGCGGCGATACGCTCTACACGATCATCGGCCACGCGCCGCGCCGGCTCGACCGCAATCTTGCGGTGGTCGGCCGCGTGGTCGAAGGGCTCGACCTGCTGCGCACCCAGCCGCCGGGCGCGGGCGAGATGGGCTTCTATACCGAGGGGCAGGACCCGCTGAAGATCGAGTGGGCACGGATGGCGAGCGATCTCGAGCCCGAAGCGCGCCCGCACTACAAGTATCTGAAGACCGACAGCGACACCTTCGTGCAGTGGGAGGCGGCGCTGGTGCAGCCCAACCCGTTCTACAGCGAGCCGCCGAGCGACTACGATATCTGCGCGCTGACCTACCCGGTGCGCGAGGTCGCGGGCGAATGATGCTGCGCGAGGGAGCGCTGTTGCTCGCCGCGCTGGCACTGGCCGCGCCGGGCGTGGCACAGGACGCTGTGCTGTCGCCGGACGAAATCGTTGCCGCCGCGCCGGATTCGGACTGGGTGACGATCGCGCCGCAAGACCTTCTGGTGATGACGCTCGCCCCCGATGCCGAGGGCAACCCCCGCAAGGTGGTAATCCAGCTGATCGGCGCGCCGTTCAGCCAAGGCTGGGTCGACAATATCCGCACGCTCGCCCGGGCCGATTACTGGGACGGGATGGCGATCCTGCGGGTGCAGGACAATTACGTCGTCCAGTGGGGCCAGCCCGACCCTGGGATGGGGATTGCGGAAAAGCCGGCGCCTGCGGGGCTGAAGGTGATGGACGCGGCGGATTATGTTGTCCCAGCTGCCAAACACCTGCCGCCGGTCACTTGTTCAGCAAGCGATGGGACCGGCGATGTCGGACAATCTGCCGTCGACACCATAATCGCTGACGTTGATCGTCAATGGGCAAAATGCCGCGAAGAAGCTGGGCTGGCGGAAGCGAGCGACGACGATCCTTATGCCGAATTGACCGCCTTCTTGAAGGGTTGGGCTGTTGCGACGGACGTGGCTAGTCTCTGGCCCATCCATTGCTACGGCATGGTCGGCGTGGGCCGGGGCGCGCCGCCCGACACGGGCGACGGGTCGCAGCTCTATGCCGTGATCGGCCACGCGCCGCGCCATCTCGACCGAAACCTCGCGGTCGTGGGGCGCGTGGTCGAGGGGATCGAGCACCTCTCCAGCCTGCCGCGTGGCAAGGGGCCTGCGAGCTATTACGCCGACCCGGCCAGACGCGTGCCGATCCTCTCGGTCCGCCTTGCCGCCAACCTGCCCGAGGGCGAGCGCCCGCATCTCGAATACCTCGCCACCGAGAGCGAGAGCTTCGCGCAATACGCGGACGCGCGTGCCAATCGCCGCGACCCATTCTTCATCGCGTCCGCAGACGGCGCGGATATCTGCAACATCCCGGTACCGATCCGCGCGGCGGCTGCCGAGTGAGGCAGGGCATTAGCCTGACCTCCCCGCTCCGTCGCTGGCAAGGTGAGCGTGGAACGTACCACCTCGTCACGATTACCGGCGAAGAGGCGGAGGCGCTTCAGGCGCACGAAGTCGTACACCGGCTCGAATTTGGGAAAGGGCGTGGGTTCGGCTCAGTCAAAGTGACGGCGCACGTAGGGGAGACGGAGTGGAAGACGTCGGTCTTCCCACAAAAGAAGCGCAGCGAGTGGGTGCTGCTTATCAGCAAGAAGGTGATGCGGAGCGAGAACCTGGCCGACGGTGATCTGATCGAGGTGACGATCGATCCTCTCTAGCTGTTCGTGCCAACGCGCTGCATGAATTCGAGGCGGTTGCCGAACGGGTCGTCGGCGAAAAACCGCTGGTAGCCTTCGACCGGCTTGTCTTCACGACACGCCACGCCCGCAGCCTCCAGCCGCGCGCGCAATCCATCGAGGTCGCCCGTCAGGAAAGCCGGGTGCGCCTTGGTGGCGGGGCGGAAATCGGGATCGACCCCGACATGCACCGCCACCTCGCCCGCCGCGAACCAGCACCCTTCGGGCGAGAGCGTATCGGGCTTGGGCACCTCGACCATCCCGAGCAGGCCGACGAAGAAGGCGCGCGCGCGATCCTCGCCCCCGCGCGGGATCGCCAGCTGCACGTGATCGTAGGCAAGGAGCGTGCTCAAATCCGGTCCGCCTGCGCCACCGCATCGCTGGCACGCAGCGCGCTGAGGATGCGGGTGAGGTGCGCAAGGTCCTGCACCTCGATGTCGATCTCGTAGGTAGCGAAGGGGTCTTCGATCCGCACCTTGTCGAGGCAGCGCACGTCGGCATGGTTGCGCGCGACGATATTGGCCATTTCGGCGATCGTCCCGCGCCGGTCGTACAGCGTGACAGACAGCCGCCCGGTCGCCAGCCCCGAACGGTCCCCCCAGTCGAGATCGAGCCAGTCGTTGTCGATCCCGCTGGCGAGGCTGAGGCACTGGATGTTGTGCACCTCGACGCTCTCCCCCTTGCGGCGCAGGCCCACGATCCGGTCGCCCGGCACCGGATGGCAGCAAGTGGCGAGCGTGTAGGCCTTGCCCGGCTTGAGTCCGCGGATCGAGATCGCCTCGGCCTTCTTGCGCCGCCATTCGGGATCATCCTCGAAATCGGCGGTGCTGCCGGGGACGAGAGCCTCCATCACCTCGTGATCGGAGATCTGTGCCGCGCCGATCGCGTACATCAGGTCTTCCTCTTCCTCCATCTCCAGCCGCTTGAGCGCCTCTCGCAGCGCCTTCTTGCCGACCTTCGCGGGCGTGCGCGCGGCGATCTGGTCGTAGAGCTTGGCACCCAGCTCTGCGACGTCTTCGCGTTCCTTGTTGCGCACCGCGCGGCGGATCGCGGCGCGCGCCTTGCCGGTGACGACGAAGCCCAGCCACGACAGCTGCGGTTCCGCCTCGCTCCCCTTGATGATCTCCACCACGTCGCCGTTCGCCAGCGGAGTGCGCAGCGGCATGTGGCGGCCGTTGATCTTCGCGCCCACGGTCTGCGCGCCCAGATCGGTGTGGACGGCAAAGGCGAAGTCGACCGGGGTCGCGCCCTTGGGCAGCTGGAACAGCGCCCCCTTGGGGGAGAAGGCGAAGATGCGATCCTGGTAGATTGCCAGCCGCGTGTTCTCGAGCAGTTCCTCGGGATCGTGGCTGGCATCGACGATCTCGATCAGGTCGCGCAGCCACGCGACCTGTCCGTCGGCCTTGTCGGCCTGCTTGTAGGCCCAGTGCGCGGCCAGCCCGAAATGGTTGGTCCGGTGCATCTGCTGCGTGCGGATCTGCACCTCGACCCGCATCGACCCCTCGTAGATCAGCGCGGTGTGGAGCGAGCGGTAGCCGTTGTTCTTCGGGGTGGAAATATAGTCCTTGAACCGCCCGGGAATGAACTGCCATGTCGTGTGCAGCGTGCCGAGCGCGCGGTAGCAATCCTCGGTCGTCTCGCACAGCACGCGGAAGGCGAAGATGTCGGTCACCTGATCGAAGCTGACATGGCGCTCGGCCATCTTGCGCCAGATCGAATAGGGCTGCTTCTCGCGCCCCTTCACCTCGA
>CAZNOY010000006.1:0-236317 GCA_964574905.1 uncultured Citromicrobium sp.
CCGCGGCATGCAGCCGCTCCAGCGTCTCGGTAACTTGTGCTTCGTGTTCGGTGCTCATGATGGGGCGCTCGCTAGACGAATGGGGGACAAAGAAAAAGCGCCTACCCGGTGGGGTGGCGCTTCCTCTTTTCAAACAGCTTCAGTCAATCAGGCGGGAAGCGCGTCCTTCGCCTGCTTGATGATCGCCTTGAAGGCCGCTTCCTCGTTCATGGCGAGGTCGGCCATCACCTTCCGGTCGAGCTCGATGCCGGCCAGCTTGGTGCCGTGCATGAACTGCGAATAGGTCAGGCCTTCGGCGCGGACGGCCGCGTTGATGCGCTGGATCCACAGAGCGCGGAAGTTGCGCTTCTTAACCTTGCGGTCGCGGTAGGCGTACTGGCCGGCCTTTTCGACCGCCTGACGGGCAACGCGAATCGTGTTCTTGCGGCGGCCGCGATAGCCCTTGGCCTGGTCTAGGAGACGCTTGTGCTTCTGGCGCGTGGTGACGCCGCGTTTGATGCGAGGCATGAATTATATCCTTTTGAAAGTCGTGGAGCGCGAGGGGGCGGACCCCTCAAGCGATCACTTGAGCCCGTAGGGGGCCCACTTCTTCACGTGGTCGACATCCGATTTGGAAAGCAGGTCGGTGCCACGGTGCTGGCGGATATACTTCGCATTATGGCTGATCAGGCGGTGGCGTTTGCCGACGGCACCATGCTTGACCTTGCCGGTCGCGGTGAATTTGAAGCGCTTCTTCACACCGCTCTTGGTCTTCAGCTTGGGCATTTTCATCTCCTTTGCAGAGACACGTCCGAACCAGCCCTGGCAGCCCTTTCGGCCAGGCCGGTGGTGAATCACGTGTCGGTGAAGGCGGGCGATCTAGCGATTTTGCGCCAGAACGCAAGGCCTAACGCATGTCAGAAGTGCGCGAGATAGCCGCCGTCGACGCCAAGCACCTGACCGGTGATGTAGCCCGCATCGGGTGAAGCGAGGAAGGCGACCGCGCCCGCGATTTCCTCCGGCTGGCCCCAGCGGCCCAGCGAAGTGCGCCGTTTGAGGTGCTCGGCGATCGTCTGGTCGGCGACCATATCCGCATTGGTCTCGGTCGCGAAATATCCCGGCGCGACCGCGTTTACGGTGATCCCGTGCGGGCCAAGCTCCGCCGCCAGCGCACGGGTGAGCGCGTCGAGCCCACCCTTGCTCGCGGTGTAGGCCGCATCTCCGCGCGCAATCTGCCCGGCGATGGAGGTCACGTTGACGATCCGGCCCCAGCCAGCGGCGATCATATGCGGCGCCACCCGGCGGGCGAGGTCGAACGGCGCGGCGAGGTTGGTCTCCAGCATCGCGGAGAACGCCTCGCGCGGCAGATCGGCCAGCGCGCGGCGGTCTCGTGCACCGGCATTGTTGACGAGGATATCGACGCCGCCGATCTGATCGAGCGCAGCAGCGCAATCGGCTTCGTCGTCGAGGTCGAACACGAGCGGCTGCGTCCCGCTGCCGACAGCGCGCAGCGGCGCTTCATCGCGGCCCGAGACGAACACCCGCGCGCCGTTCTCCGCCAGTCTCAGCGCAATCGCCCGCCCCAGCCCACGCGCCGCGCCGGTCACCAGCGCGGTCTTGCCGGTCAGATCGAGATGCCCCCCCGTAGTCATGGTCAGTCCTCGTAGATCATCTTCACGCTCATGCCACCATCGACGTTGATCGCCTGCCCGGTGACGAATTCCGCGCCGATCAGCCAGTCGATCGTCTGTGCGATATCCCCCGGCTTGCCGACGCGGCCCGCGGGGTGCTGCGCCTTGTCCTGTTCGCGGTGTTCCACCCGTTCGCGATCCGCTTCCTTCTGCCAGTTGCGCGTCTCGATCCAGCCGGGGCGAATCGCGTTGACGCGAATGTCCGGCCCCAGCGAAACCGCCATCGCATGCGTCAGCGCGTCGAGCCCGCCCTTGGCCGCCGCATAGCCGAAGCAGTCGGGCTCGCTCATCACCGCGCGGGTGGAGGATATGTTGACGATGCTCGCCCCCTCGGCGCGGCGCAGGAACGGCAGCAGGCTGCGGCTGGTCAGAAACGCGGCGGTCAGGCTGGCGTCGATCCAGCGCTGGAAATCGGCCAACGACAGGTCTTCGAGCGGCCCGGCATAGGGATTCGCGATCCCGGCATTGTTGACCAGGCAGGTGAGCGGCGCGCCGTCGAGCCATTCGGACAGGCGGTCCGCCGTGTCGATCACGTGCGCTTCCTTGCCCGCATCGCCTTCGACCAGCAGCAGATCTCCATCGAGCCCCGCGCGCAGTTCGGCCAGCGCCGCTTCGTCGGGGTCGAGCCCGGCGACCCGCCAGCCGCTGTTGGCGTAGTGAATGGCGAGCGCACGGCCGATGCCGTTGCCGATACCGGTGATGAAGATGGTTTTTTGCGTCATGACCCGTCAACGCACGGGCCCACCGAAAAGTGCCGTGTATTCCGCGCCTTAATCGCGTCCGGCGATGACTGTACGTCCCGTATCGCGCAGCCACGCACCGAAATCGCCGCCGGGGACGGGCTCCGCGTCGGCGGGCAGTTCGCGCACGTAGCAATAGGCGAAGGCACTGGTGACAGGCCCGTCGCCCAGCGTCACCGCGAGCTCGCGGCGGGCATATTCGTCGTCGGGCCTGCCGCGCGCATCCTCGAAGGCGTCCATCGCGGGCCAGTCCACCCCGCTCGCATCGTGGAGCATCCCGTGCACCTGCCCCGCATCCGCGCCGGGCAGCAGGATCGGGTACCACCCGCCATCACCCCCGCGCAGCGCGTAGAGCGTACCGCGCACGCTTGCGCGCCGCCCTTCGTCGAGCGGGGCGATCAGTTCCGCCGCGCGGCCCTTCGCCAGCTCGCGATCGAGCACGCCGTAGGCAAACAGGCGCATTAGTGCTCGTGATCGCCCAGTTCGTGATCGCCCGGGCCGTGGCCGCCGAGCGCCTCGAGCACATCCTCCAGCCGCGCCGGATCGCCGAGCGCGATCACCGTGCCGTCGCTTTGCGCGTCGAGCGGGTTGCCCTGCCAGTCGGACATGGTGCCGCCCGCGCCTTCGACCACCGGGACGAGCGCGGCGTAATCGTAGAGGCTGAGGCCCGATTCGCACACGATGTCGAGGTGCCCGCTGGCGAGCAGGCCATAGTTATAGCAGTCGCCGCCATAGACGATCATGCCCTGCCGCTTGTTGCCGCCAACCGCGTGCGCGAGCTTCATGTAGCCGTCCGCCGAAGCCTCGTCGAAATAGTGCGGGCTGCTGGTCGCGAGCATCGCCGCGTCGAGGCTCTTGCACGAACGCGTGCGCACCTCCTTGCCATTAAGCGTGGTGGGCATGCCGATTCGTCCGACCCAGCGCTCTCCGATGATCGGCTGGTCGATAATGCCGAGCACCGGCCAGCCATCCTGCATCAGCGCAATCAGAGTGCCGAAGATTGGCCGCCCCGCGACGAAGCTGATCGTCCCGTCGATCGGGTCGAGCACCCATTGGCGGCCAGAGCGGCCCTCGTGCTCGGGATATTCCTCGCCGATAATGCCGTCCTGCGCGTACTCCGCCATCAGGATCCGGCGCATCGCATCCTCGGCCTCGCGGTCGGCGATGGTCACCGGCGAGGAATCGCCTTTGAATTCGGGCGAGACTTCGCGGAAATGCGGGCGAATCGCCTCGCGCGCGGCATCGGCGAGGCGATGCGCAACGGCGAGTTCGTCGTCGAGCTTCATGCCCCTAGTCGAACAGGCTGGAGACGGAGCTTTCGTCCGCAATCCGCCGCACCGCTTCGCCGATCAGCGGGGCGATGGTGAGGTAGCGGATGCGCTTGGCGTCCTTGGCGGCGTCCATCGGGCGAATCGTGTCGGTGACCACCAGCTCGGTCAGCTGCGATCCGTCGACCCGCGCCACCGCGCCGCCCGACAGCACGCCGTGGGTGATGTAGGCGCACACGCTGGTTGCGCCCTGTTCGAGCAGCGCGTCGGCGGCGTTGCACAGCGTCCCGCCCGAATCGACGATATCGTCGATCAGCACGCAGTGGCGGCCCTTCACCTCGCCGATGATGTTCATCACCTCCGATTCACCGGGCCGGTCGCGGCGCTTGTCGACGATCGCCAGCGGCGCATTGTCGAGCCGCTTGGCGAGCGCGCGCGCGCGCACCACGCCGCCGACATCGGGGGAGACGACCATCAGATCCTTGTCGCCGTAGCGCGCCTGGATATCCGCCGCCATCACCGGCGCGGCGTAGAGGTTGTCGGTCGGGATATCGAAGAAGCCCTGGATCTGGCCCGCGTGCAGATCGACCGACAGCACGCGGTTGGCGCCCGCCTCGGTAATCAGGTTGGCGACCAGCTTGGCACTGATCGGTGTGCGCGGGCCGGGTTTGCGATCCTGCCGGGCATAGCCGAAATAGGGCACCACCGCGGTGATCCGCCGCGCCGACGCGCGCTTGAGCGCATCGATGCAGATCAGCAGTTCCATCAGGTTGTCGTTGGCGGGGAAGCTGGTCGATTGCAGCACGAACACGTCTTCGCCGCGCACGTTCTCGTTGATTTCGACGAACACTTCCTCGTCGGCGAAGCGCCGCACGCTGGCGTCGGTCAGCGGGATTTCGAGATAGCCAGCAATGGCGCGGGCGAGCGGCAGATTGGCGTTGCCGGACATGATCTTCATGGGTCTTCGGTCCTTTGTCGGCGGGGCGGGCCTCGCTCGCGCGGCTACCCCTGAGGTCACGCGATTGCAACAGAGTGGTCGACCGTGCTTTTCCTGTGTCAGCGGATCGGGACGCCAGCCGACCATTGCGTGATCCGCCCGCGCCAAACCTCAACCTGCCTGCCCTTGACGTGCCAGGAGACGCGCGCGGCGTGTGGGATAACCCGCCCTTCGATGGCCGAGAACTCGCTGAATTCGCCGCGCCACTCGCGCTCGCGGAAAACCGCGCCTTCCTGACGCGGGCGCATCCCTTCAACCCGGTACGGCAATCCAGATTCGTCCAAATGAAAAGTGACCGCTCCCTCGACCGCCCCAATGGCAGCACTGACCGTCAGCTGCCCTTCGCCAGTCGCTTGCCAACGCAGTTCACGGTTGGCCAGGATGGCGTCGGGTGCCCATGGCAGCTCGGCAAGGTAGCGCATCAACTCCCCTTTGAGCAGGAGTGGCGAAGGTTTCGACCGTGCGATGGGGATAAGGCCGAAAATAGCGACGCCTCCCTTTGGCGAGCCCTCACGGAGCGCGTCCTCAACGTGGACAAGGCCGAGGGGCCCGACCCGAGCCCGCCACGCGAAGTCACATCGATCCGCTGCGATACGCTGGTGGGCGGTGAAGCGCATCCAGCGGGAATCGTTACCGTTGCGAAGGTGGCCAGCCTGATGGAGACGTATCGTCGCGATTTGCCGTTCGGCCACGCCGAGACGTCGTGAAAGCTCGGTAACTTCGTCTGGAACGCCGCACCGAACGATCACGAGTTGCGCCCCCCTACCGCGCCCGATGCTCGCTCTTGATCCAGCGCACGGTGCCGCTCGAGGACCGCATCACCACGCTTTCGGTGGTCATGCGTCCGTCGCGCTTGCGCTTCACGCCTTCGAGCAGCGAGCCCGAAGTGACGCCGGTTGCAGCGAAAATGCAGTCGCCTTTGGCAAGGTCTTCCAGCTTGTAGATGCGGTCGAGGTCTTCGATCCCCCACTTGGCGGCGCGCGCCTTTTCGTCGTCGTTGCGGAAGACGAGACGCCCGTTGAACTGGCCGCCGACGCAGCGCAGCGCGGCTGCGGCAAGCACGCCCTCGGGCGCACCGCCCTGGCCCATGTACATGTCGATCGTGGTGTTCTCGTCGGTCACTGCGATCACGCCCGCGACGTCGCCGTCGCCGATCAGCACCACGCCGCAGCCCAGCGCGCGCAGCTCGGCGATCAGCGATTCGTGGCGCGGGCGGTCGAGCACGCAGACGATGATGTCTTCCGGCTTCACGCCCTTCGCCTCGGCCACCGCGCGCACATTGTCGCTGGGGGATTTGGCCAGGTCGATCACCCCTTCGGGATAGCCGGGGCCGACCGCGATCTTGTCCATATAGGTGTCGGGCGCGTTGAGCAGGTTGCCCTCTTCCGCCGCCGCCAGCACCGCGAGCGCGTTGGGCCCGGCCTTGGCGGTGATCGTGGTCCCTTCGAGCGGGTCGAGCGCGATGTCGATCTTGGGGCCCTTGCCGGGCGCACCACCGACCTTTTCCCCGATATAGAGCATCGGCGCTTCGTCGCGCTCGCCCTCGCCGATCACCACGGTGCCGTCGATATAGAGCCTGTCGAACGCGCGCCGCATCGCTTCGACGGCGGCGGCATCGGCGGCTTTCTCGTCGCCGCGACCGATCAGTTTCGACGCGGCGATCGCGGCCTTCTCGGTCACGCGCACCATTTCGAGCACCAGCACCCGGTCGAGTTCGTTGGCGAGTTCATCGGCAGCGCCTGCGGTGTTCATAGGTGATTCAGCCCTTCTGGTATGTCTGTCCTTGCCAAGAGCGCCTAGTGCGGGAGCGAGGCCATGTCGACAAGGACAGTTCGGTTCGCGCCGCCAATTGTCGCCCTTGCGGTGGCGTGCGCCCCGGCGGCCTACGCGCAGGACAGCGCCCAGAACAACGATACCGACATGATAGGGCCGGTGCTCGAAGAGGCCGAGAAGGCCTATCGCGTGCCCGAGCCGGAGCCGGAGCGGCCATCGGATTGCGCGACGCCGATCGGCAACGAGATTGTCGTGTGTGCGCCGATCGAAGGCGATCCCGATCGTTACCGCGTGACCTCGCGGCTCGACGAAGGAGACGACAGCCATCTCGAATGGACCGGGCAGGCACCCGACGTATCGGGCCCGGGCATCTTCAAGGGCCCGGCAACGGTCGGCGGACTGTGCATCATACCGCCATGCCCCAAGGACCCGGTCTACTATTTCGACATAGAGGCGCTGCCCGAAGCGCCCCCGGGATCGGACGCGGACCGGATCGCGCGCGGGCTGGCACCGCGCGGCAGCCGCTACGATGGCGGCTCGGTGAAAGCGGGCGAGCGCGAGGAACCTGCGCCGGAGAGCGGCAACGAGACCGCTCTCGATCCTGCCGGAGATACTGCGCCCGACACCACCGAGCCCGAGCGCTAGCGAATCAGTTCATCAGGATCGGCATCGACAGCGGCGGCTCGACGATGCTCGCCGATCCCTTGAGCCGGGCGAGCGCGTCGCGCACGTTGCGCGCGGGTGCCCGATGCGTGACCAGCGCGATCATGATTCCTGCATCGCCGGCGGTGCCGCCTTCTGCTGCGCTCTCGGCCGCACTCTCACCCTCCTGGATCAGGCTCTGGATGCTGACCCGCGCGTCGCGCATCGCCGCCGCCACCTCGGCGAGCACGCCGGGCCGGTCGGCCACCACGAAACGCAGGTAATAGCGTGTCTCGCGGGAACCCGAATCGGCGCATTGCGTGGTCGCAAGCGTGGTCGCAGGCACCGCGAAGGCAGGCCGTGCCTGCCCGCGCGCCACGGCAACCACATCGGCCACGATCGCGCTGGCGGTCGATTCGCTGCCCGCGCCCGCGCCCTGGATCAGGATCGGCCCGGCATAGTCGCCCTGCGCGAGCACGGCATTGGTCGGCCCGTCGATATCGGCCAGCGGGTGGCCTTCGGGCAGCAGGCACGGGCGTACCCGCTGGAGAAGCCGGGCAGGCTCGCCATCGCTGCGCGACAGATCGGCCATCGCGACCAGCCGGACCGAGTAACCGAGGCGTTCCGCCTGGACGATGTCGGCGGCGCGAATGTCGCGAATTCCCTCGATCTCGACCTCATCGAAGCGCGGCCGCACCCCGAAGGCGAGCGCGGCGAGGATCGCCAGCTTGTGCGCCGCATCGCCGCCATCGACGTCGAGCGCGGGGTCGGCTTCGGCGTAGCCCAGCCGCTGCGCTTCGGCGAGCACCTCCGCAAAGTCCTGTCCCTGCCGTTCCATCGCAGAAAGGATGTAGTTGCTCGTGCCGTTGAGAATGCCCTCGACCCGGTCGACCCGGTTGCCGACCAGCCCGTCGCGCAGCGTCTGCAGGATCGGAGTGCCCGCGCACACCGCCGCCTCGAACGCGAGCGCGGCGCCGTTGGCCTCGGCCTGCTCGGCCAGCGCGTAGCCGTGCTCGGCGATCATCGCCTTGTTCGCGGTGATAACCGGCAACCCGCGCGCAAGGCTCGCCTTGGCGAGGTCGAGCGCAGGCCCGTTGGTGCCGCCGATCACCTCGACCACTGCGTCGAGGCCATCGACCTGCGCCAGAGCGACGGGATCGTCGCACCAGGTGTAGGGCGACAGGTCGATTCCGCGGTCGCGCGACGCATCGCGCGCGCTCACCGCCACCACCTCAATCGGCCGGCCGGCACGCGCCTCAAGCAAGGCGGCATGCTCTTCCAGCAGCCGCAACACGCCGGTGCCGACTGTCCCCAGTCCGGCGATTCCCAATCTGAATGCTTCGCTCATGGCGCGACGCGATGCGATGCTGCAGCCGCGAAGGCAAGCCCCCGCGGTACCGATTCCCTAGAGAAAGTCAGCGGCGGTTGGTCGTCAGTAGCGGACCGTCGGGGGCTGGCGCATGCGCTGGCACGGCCCCAGCTGCGACACGACAAAGCGATAATCGTCGCTCGCCCGCGCACGGTCGGCGGGGTCGCGCGCCAGATTCGCCTCGCTCGGCAGCGAGGGCGGCAGGGCGCAGGCGAGCCGGTAGAAGGCGAGCGAACCGGGCTCGGGCACACGCACCGCCTGATCGACGATTTCGGAGAAGGACACGCCCCACACCGGAGCCATGCCCGGCCGCCGGACCACGCTGATCGCCGCCGGATCGTCGTTTGCGGTGGCGAGGAAAATCTGCGTTTCCGATTCGCCCGCCAGCGTGCCCGCTACCGACAGCGCGTCGCGCACGCCCACGATGCGCGGGGCTGCTCCGGGCGCCACCAGCTGTTTCAGAATGAGACGGATTCGCTGTTCGAGGTCTTCGCTCCACGGCAGCTGGGCATCCGGCGCGACCAGCAGCAGCTCGCCCGGACGGCCCTGCACGGGCCGGGCGAACAGCAGCACCTCCTGCTTGCGCAGCTTCACCTTGCGGCCCTTCGCATCGAGCGGAAGGTCGACCAGATAACGCACGCGCTCACCCAGTGGGTTCGATCCTGCAATCAGGTTCTGGGTGTCTGCCTCGATATAATAGCGCGCGTAGCCAGGCTGGAGACCGGGCGCGCGTTCGGGCGCTACATCGCTCTGCTTACGCACTTTTGCGCGCACCACGAGGTCTGCATAGTCGATCAGGTCGACCAGATCGGCATCGCTCGCGATCGGCTGCGACGCACTCGTCTGCACGCGATTCTGCGCTGCCAGCGGCGCGCCGCCCAGCGGAAGGGTCGCCAGCGTGGCGGCACAAATGATCGAAGTGAGGAACTTCACGGCGCTCTCCCGGGTTTGACATCTCAGGGCCAGTCGGTGGGCCTTTACTATGGTTTCTTCAGCTTGGGGACACATTTGCCGGTGAATCCTGACTGAACCGACAAAGGGTTTGCAGAGGATATTCATCCTGTCTAAGACCCGCCCTATCCGGGTGGACGGTATGGAAATTACCCGGATGCGGCACCACCGGCCATGATGATTACGGCTTCGGCTCGCCCGGAGACGCAATCGGATTGACTTGCGGTGTCGAACAATCGCCGTCCGGTGCAGCCGCCGGACATGATCGCCGGGCCGCGCCCGGTGCTTGATGGAGTGATGCGACTGCATGGCTTATTCAGACCAACAGATGAGCGGTAACAAGATTGTCGCGATCATCATCGTTGCTCTCATTCATGTCGTGATCGGCTACGTCCTCATTACCGGCCTGGCGTATTCCGCCGTGAAAAAGGTCGTGGAACGAGTGACGACCGTCGATATCGAAGAACCCGAGCCCGAGCCCGAGGAGGAGCCACCGCCCCCCGAGGAGCCGAAGCCCGAAACGGCACCGCCGCCGCCGGTGGCACCGCCGCCGCCGATCCGGGTTGCGACCAACCCGCCGGATGTGCGCACGCAGCAGACGATTCCGCCGCCGGCTCCGCCCGCGCTGCGTATTCCACCTGCAGCACCGGTTGCGCCTCCTGCGCCTCCGCCGCCCCCGCCGCCTCCGCCACCTCCGCCGCCTCCGGCAGAGCCGCTTAGGCCGAAGAATAACCCGGGGGGCTGGATCAGCGATGCCGACTATCGGTCGAGCTGGATCAGCCGCGACTATGCCGGCACCGTGTCGTTCAATCTGACGATCGGCGACAATGGCCGCGTTACCGGATGCACCATCACGGGCGGCAGCGCCCCGGGTGCACTCAAGGACGCGACCTGCAGCCTGATTACGCGTCGCGCGCGCTTCAACCGCGGCGGTTCGTATCCGGGCACGGTCCGGTGGCAGATTCCGGAGTGATTTAGAGCGGCGCGCCCCATACGAGGGCCCATACGGAGGGATCGTCTGGGGCGCGTCGATTTTTGTTGGTTAGACAGATTTTTTTGGAGAGTTCGCGATGTTCATCAATCTTTTGGCGGCCGCCGCTGGCGAAGGTCCGCAGACTGAATTCGGTTTCATGGAAGCCATGAAGCAGGGCGGCCCGATCGCCTGGACCATTCTGGGTGTCCTCGTGATCATGTCGGTCGGTTCGTTCTACATCCTCATCACCAAGCTGCTCGAGCAGAACAAGGTGCTGGGCCAGTACAAGAAGGTGCGCTCGCAGTTCTGGCGCGCCAACACGCTGGAAGAAGGCGCCGGCAAGCTCGACAAGAACAGCGCATGGCGCCAGATGGTCGACGACAGCCTTGCTGCTCGCGCGTCGCACGGCAAGATGACCGACAGCCTCGAAGCGCACGACTGGATGCACGGCACGCTGACCCGTTCGCAGGATGCGATCATGTCGCGTCTCAACGGCGGCCTCGCGTTCCTCGCAACCGTGGGTGCGACCGCGCCGTTCGTCGGTCTGCTCGGTACGGTTATCGGTATCTACCGCGCGCTGATCAACATCGGCCTGGCTGGTTCGGCCTCGATCGACAAGGTCGCTGGCCCGGTTGGTGAAGCGCTGATCATGACCGCGATCGGTCTGCTCGTCGCTGTGCCTGCGGTGTTCGCCTACAACTGGCTGATGGCCCGTAACAAGCGCATCGCCGAGCTGCTCACCGGCTTCTCGACCGATCTCCTGGCCTACATCAACTCGAACGGCGCGGTTCGCCCGATGACCGCCGCCTCGACCCAGCAGGCCGCCAAGACCGCCAAGAAGTAAGCCGGTTCGGGGCCACGCCTTTCATGCGTGGCCCCCCGGCCCTTTTCCTGGTCACTTAACGAATAGGACGCGAGACCATGGCGATTTCCACGGGAGGCGACGGCAACACGCCGATGGCAGACATCAACACCACTCCGCTGGTGGACGTGATGCTGGTGCTTCTCATCATCTTCCTGATCGCGGTTCCGGTCGCGATCCAGACGATCGAGAAGCTCGAAATTCCGATCTTCGAATCGGTCGAATCGAAGGACAAGGTCGAAAACCTGCTGATCACGGTCAGCACCACGGATGCCGAAGGCCGTACGGCCGGGCCCGTGAAGTCGGGTTTCACCGGTGCAGTTCGCAATGGTGAATGCCGGGTCTACATCGGCAACACGACCCCGGTCAGCTCCGAAGAGCTGTACGATCAGGCCTTCAAGCGGCTCGACAGCATCGTGCAGAAGGCCGGTGGCCCCGATGCGATCATGAAGGATCCTGATCTCATTCCGCAGGTCCACATTCGCGGCGACGTGAATGCACCGTGGCGCTGTGTCGCGGGTACGATCTACAATGTGCAGGCGGCAGGCTATCCGACCATCGGGTTCATCTCGAACCCGGTCGATCCGAACGGCTGATCCGGCCCAGACAAAGACTTAGGAGACTTCAACCATGGCTATGTCAGGTGGCAAGGATGATGGCGCCCCGATGATGGAAATGAACATGACGCCGTTGATCGACGTCCTGCTCGTGCTCCTCATCATGTTCATCATCACCATCCCGGTGGCTACCCACGCGGTCAACATCGACCTCCCGTCGCCGGACCCGAACAATCCGCCGCCCGATCAGATCGATCCGGTCAAGAACAAGATCGTGCTCACGCAGGATGATCGCATTCTGTGGAACGGCGACCAGATCAACCAGAACGAACTGGTCCGCAATCTCGAGCTGACCCGCGACATGGAGCCCGAGCCCGAACTGCAGTTCGAGCCCGAGCCGCTCGCGAGCTACGATATTTCGGCCAAGACGCTGAATATCATCAAGGCGTCGGGCGTCACGCGCTTCGGCTTCGTGGGTAACGAACAGTATCGCACCTTCGGCAAGTAAGCGCGAAGGCACAATCAGAGGCGGCGCCCCGGCGTTGCCACCCGATCGGGGGCGGAGCGATCCGCCCCCTTTTTCGTACAGACTGGCGTTGCTGCCTAAATGTTATACTCTCACATCAAGGGCATGATTCAGAGCGCCCGGAATGGGAGAGTGACGATGGCACTTGCGATGTCCCGAAATCCGTCCGCGATGGGCGAAATGAACATGACACCACTGATCGACGTGCTTCTGGTGCTGCTGATCATGTTCATCATCACGATCCCGCTGGCTGCCCATTCGGTGGACGTCGATGTCGGCTCGAACGCGACAAAGACGCCGCTCGACCCCGTGATAAACAAGGTCGTCGTCACCGAAGGCGGCGCGATCTTGTGGAACGGAGAACCGGTAAGCCAGGGCCAACTGGTCCGGAACCTTGCGCTCACCAGCGCCATGGCACCCGAGCCCGAGCTGCAATTCGAACCCGATGCAAACGCGAGCTACGCGGTCGCTGCGCGCACACTGCGCACGATCAAGGCTTCGCCGGTGACCAAGTTCGGCTTCGTCGGGAACGAGAAGTACCGCCAGTTCGAAAGCGAATAGGCCCACTGGAGGCCCGCGCTCGGATCAATCGCCGCGCATCGCCGCGCCGGCCAGGCTTTCCGCCTCCAGCAGCAATTCGTCATCGACCGAACCCTGCGGCAGGCTCTCGCGCCCGATCATCACCATTACCGGCACCGCCAGCGGGCTGACCCGGTCAAGCTCGACATGCACCAGTGTTTCCTGCGCCTGGTCGAGCAGGTCGCCCAGCCGGCCGACATCGGTCAGCCGCGTGCGCGCATCGGCCCAGGCGGCCTCCAACAGCACATGGTCAGGCTCGTAACGGCGCAGCACATCGTAGATGAGGTCGGTCGAGAAGGTCACCTGCTTGCCGCTCTTACGCTTGCCCGGATGCTGCCGCTCGACCAGCCCGCCAATCACCGCGACCTCCCGGAAAGATCGCCGCAACAGATGCGAATCCTGCACCCAGTCGACGAATTCGTGCGCGAGGATATCGGGCGACAGCAGCGGCGCAGGATCGGTGACCGGCTTGAGCCCCCACACCGCGAGCGAATAGTCGTTGGCGACGAAGCCGCCGGGCATCAGCCCGCGCTCCTCCATCCGCTTGGTGATGAGCATGCCGAGCGACTGGTTCGCGTTCCACCCGATGAAGGTGTAGTAGACGGTGTATTCGCGCCCTCCATGCGGAAAGCTCTCGACCAGCAGATTGTCGGGCCCCGGCATCGCGCTGCGCCAGTCCTGCATCTCCAGCCATTCGCGCACATCCTCGGGGAAGCGACCCCAACCCGCGCGATCGACGAGCATTGCGCGCACGCGGTCCGCCAGGTGCGTGGTCAGCGGCATGCGCGCACCGCCATAGCTCGGGATCATCGCCGCCTTGGTCGATGCGCGCACGATCACCTCCATGTCGCGCAGCTGCTCGACCTCGAGCGAAGTCCCCGCGAAGGCGACGGTATCGCCGGGCGATAGCTGTGCCGCAAAACGCTCTTCCACCCGGCCGAGCGAGCGCCCGTTGCGGAAGCGCACCTCCAGCATCTCCGAATCGACAATGATACCCGCATTCATCCGGTGCCGCGCAGCGTGCTGTGGATGCGTGAGCCGCCACTCGCCGCTTCGATCGCGCACGATCCGCTGGAACCGGTCGTAGGCCTTGAGCGCGTATCCACCGGTGGCGACGAAATTAAGCACCCGCGCGAAGATCTCCTCGTCGACCCAGGCATAGGGCAGGCAGCCACGCACCTGCGCGAGCAACTCCGCCTCATCGAACGGCGCGGCACAGGCGCAGGCCATTACGTGCTGTGCGAGCACATCGAGCCCGCCGGGTCGGAAGTCCTCGCCATCGCGCTGACCTTCGTCGACCGCGTCCTTCGCCGCCTGCGCTTCGAGAAACTCGAACCGGTTGCCGGGGACGAGCAGCGCGCGGCTCGGCTGGTCGAGCCGGTGGTTCGCCCGCCCCACGCGCTGCAACAGCCGGCTGGAGCCCTTGGGTGCGCCCATCTGCACCACGCAATCGATGTCGCCCCAGTCGACCCCCAGATCGAGGCTGGCCGTGGCGACCAGCGCGCGTAGCTCGCCCGCCGCCATAGCCGCCTCCACCTTCTCGCGCGCCTCTCGGCTGAGCGATCCGTGGTGGATGCCGATCGGCAGCGTGTCCTCGTTCACGTCCCACAGGTGCTGGAAGATATATTCGGCGAGGAAGCGCGTGTTGGTGAAGATCAGCGTCGTGCGGTTCTGCCTGAGCACCTCGTAGAGCTGCGGGATCGCCCAGGTCGCGGCGTGCCCGCCCCACGGCACGCGGTTCTCCTCGGGCAGCAGGATCTCCACCTCCGCCGGCGCACCCGGTTCGCCCTGCACGACCGCGACCCGCTCGATGTCTCCCCACGGGGCCAGCCAGCCGCGGAACCCCTCTTCGTTCGCGACCGTGGCGGAGAGTGCGGCGCGCTGCATGTCGGGTGCAATGGCCTGCAGGCACGAGAGGCACAGCGCGAGCAGGTCGCCGCGCTTGCCCGTCGCGAAGGCGTGGATCTCGTCGATCACGATCCGCTTGCAGCTGGCGAACATCGCGAAGCTCTCCGGGTAGGAAAGCAGCAGCGAGAGACTTTCGGGCGTGGTTAGCAGCACGTGCGGCGGCTTGTCGCGCTGGCGTCGCTTGCGGTCCGACGAAGTATCGCCGCTGCGCGTCTCGACGCTGATCGGCAGGGCCATCTCGTCAATCGGCGCGAGCAGGTTGCGCGCGACATCCTGCGCCAGCGCCTTGAGCGGCGATACGTAGATCGTGTGCAGCCCCTCGGGTGGCTTGCCACCGTCCAGTCGTGATGGCGTGAAAGCCGCCAGCGTGGGCAGGAACCCGGCCAGCGTTTTGCCCGCGCCCGTATCTGCGACCAGCAGCGCGTGGTCGCCCCGGTCGCTCGCTTCGAGCATCGCGTGCTGGTGGCTGCGGATGCGCCAGCCGCGCCCCGCAAACCACTGCTCAATCTCAGGCGGAATGCTGCGGCCCGTCATACCGCCTCAACGCATGACGGGCGCAATGGGGCCGGTGCGGCTATTCGGCTTCGTCCTCTGCGGTCGCGTCCTGCTCCAGCGCATCGGCGGTAGAATCGGCCTCGGAATCGCTCAGCGTGGCCTCTTCCTCGACCGTTTCCCAGTAGTCTTCGGACATCATGTTTTCAGCCATGCCGTCTTCGGCCATCGCCATGCTCTCGCGCAGCGTGTCCTGATCCACGCCGAGCAACTCGGACGCGCGGCGCTGTTCCGATGGCGTCAGGTCATCGTAGCGGCGCGGTTCGGGCAGACCCTCCCCGGCGCTCTCGAAACTTTCCTTCAGGGTCGGCAGCTGCTCGATCAGGCTGGGAATGGTCTTCATCACCCCTGCGATCACTTGCGGGTCGGAATTGAGGAGGAGGCTTTGCGAAGCATACTTCGCGCCGACCGGTGTTGCGAAGAAGGCCTGCAGATCAAGCAGCTCGCTCTCCTCGAACTTGCTGGCATAGGCGCGGGCAAGTCCGTCGCGCACTCCGGGTTCGAGCACCGCGAACAGCGTGTTGACCCCGCTGATGATGCCATCGAATTTCGCCTGTTCGCGCGTCTCGTGAACCGGATCGAAAATCCCGGTCAGCTCCGCGCGCTCCTCGTCGGTCAGCGTGTCGATCGCATCGCCGGTTATCCCGGTAAAGTTCGAAAGGTCGCTTGCGCTCATTCCGCCCTTGGTGTCGGCCATTTCGAAGATCGGGCCGAGGAACGAGTCCACCATCTGGCCCATCATTTCGCCGTAAACGCCTTCGGGCACGAGGCTCGCCGCGACAGACGTTGCCGCAGGAAGCCGGGCTTCGGCCTCGGCGGTCAGCGGCTCGGCTTCGAACATGGTGGTCAGGAGCATGGTGGCCATGGCCATCGCCAGGGCATCGTCCTGACTTCCACTCTCTCCCTCGCCCTCGCTCTCCTCGAACCAGACGTCGTCGGTTTCCTCGTATTCCTCGCCGGAAGCCTCCGACGGCGGGCTGATGGTCTTCTGCGCTCCCTCGGCGTTCTGCGCGAGCACGGGTTGCGCGCTTGCCAGAACAAGCGATCCCAGCGCGGTCGAAAACACGAACTTCTTCATGACGGTCCCCCTTCGTCCAATAGCGCGGGCTTTAATGCCCTGCCTGCGGCCCTCTTGCGAGCCCCGAAAGCGCGAGCTGCTCGTCGATCTGCGCCATTAGCCGTTCAAGGCCTTCCTCGCTGTCGCTCTCCGCACGCGCAACCAGTACGTCTTGCGTGTTCGAGGCGCGGAGCAGCCACCAGCCGTCATCGGTGGTGACGCGCACGCCATCGGTCGCGTCGACCTGCGCCGGGGTGCCCGAGAGCCGATCGCGCACCTCGTCGACCGCCGCAAACTTGCGCGTCTCGTCGACCTGAAAGCGCATTTCTGGCGTATTGACCATCGCGGGCATCGCGCCGCGAAGCTCGGTGACCGACTGGCCCAGCCGCGCCGCCGCCGCGATCAGCCGCACACCGGCGTAGAGCGCATCGTCGAACCCGTAATAGGTATCCGCGAAAAACACGTGCCCGCTCATCTCGCCCGCCAGCGGTGCGCCGGTTTCCTTCATCTTGGACTTGATCAGCGAATGGCCGGTCTTCCACATCACCGGCTTGCCGCCATGGCTGGCGACGTGATCGAACAGCGCGCGGCTTGCCTTCACATCGGCGATGATCGTAGCGCCTGCGCGCCTTTGCAGCAGGTCCTGCGCGTAGATCATCAGCAGCTGGTCGCCCCAGATCACGCGGCCTTCGCCGTCGATCGCACCGATCCGGTCGCCATCGCCGTCGAAAGCCACTCCGAAGTCGAGCTTCTTGTCCGCGACCAGCGCGCGCAAATCGGCAAGGTTCTCTTCCACCGTCGGATCGGGGTGATGATTGGGGAAGGTGCCATCGACGTCCGTGAAGAGCACATGATGTTCGCCGGGAAGCCGGGCGACCAGCTTTTCGAGCGCGGGGCCCGCAGCGCCGTTGCCCGCGTCCCAGCCGATCTTAAGCTGCGCGAGCGTGGCCGGGTCGATCCCGTCGATCCCTTCGAGAAGCCTATCGACATATTCGTCGATCAGCGGGCGCTCGCTGACCGCCCCATTGCCATCCTCCCAATCGCCAGCGGCAGAGATCGCGCCCAGCTGCTGGATATCCGCGCCGAAAAACGGGCGGCCCTGAAAGACCATCTTGAAGCCATTGTAATTGGGGGGATTATGGCTGCCGGTTATCTGGATGCCGCCATCCACCTGATCGCTTGAGGCTTCGGCGTAGTAGAGCATCGGAGTCGCGCCGAGCCCGATCCGCACGACGTCGCACCCGCTCGCAGTAAGCCCTTCGACCACCGCGTGTTCGAGCATGGGCGAGCTTTGCCGGCCATCGTAACCGACCGCCACCGTCGAGCCACCTGCGCGCCTCAGCAGCGTGCCGAAGCTGCGCCCGATCGCGCGGGCATCGTCCGCTTCCAGCGTTTCGCCGATGATACCGCGAATATCATATTCGCGCAGGATGGTGGGGTCGAAGGCGTGGCTCATGAAACTCTCTCGGAATCGGGAAGGTTTTCGATCAACGCATCGCGCGCCGCATTGGCTTCGTGCACCTGCGCGGCGGTTCCGCCCATGTCGGGGTGCACCTGCCGCACCAGCCGCTTGTGCGCCTCTATGATTTGCGCATGGCTGGCATCGGCGGATACGCCCAGCAGCTTGCGGGCGCGGAAGACGGTCTGCGCCTGGCTCGGCTGCGGCCTCAGGTAATCCCACGGCCAGCGTCCGAAAATCCAGCGGCACGCCAGGCTCAGCACCACCGCCAGGACGATAAGGCGAGTCATGCCGCCTCGAGCGCTCGATTCGCGCCCTCGGGAACGGGCAGGCGCAGGTTGTGGACCAGTTGGCGCAGCTCCTGCCGCGCGACCAGATGGCTGGTGCCCAGATCGCCGAGATACCCCTTGTCGAGCAGCGTGAGGCCCGAGGGGAACAGCTCGCGATAGATCACGCGTTCGGACAGGCCCGATGACACGCGGAAGCCGACGCGCTTGCTCAGCTCGCTCAGCGCGCGTTCGATACGCACCATGTTGCGCGCCTCGGTATGGCCGGTGCGGTTGCGCACCACGACCCAGTCCATCTGCGGGCGGTCCTGCTCGATCGCGGTCTTGCTGCGCGCGAGCCGCGCTTCCCAGATCAGCTCCGCGTAGAAGCTCAGCCGGCGGACCTTGAAGCTTTCCGCATCGACCTGCCCGATGAGGTCGAAGTCGACGAAGCTGTCGTTGAGCGGGGTGACGAGCGTGTCTGCCTCGCGCGCAACGTGCCGCGCAAGCGGGTCGTCGCGGCCCGGCGTGTCGAAGATGAGGAAGTCGGCATCCTCCGCCAGTTCCGCCGCCTTCGCTTCCAGCGCGGCCTCGTCGCCGTCTGAAAACACGCTGCATGCCGCGGTTGGCAGCGTGATCTGGCGCCTGCGCGCGGTTTCGTCGCGGTTTTCGAAGTAGCGGTCCATCGTTCGCTGGCGATGATCGAGGTCGATCGCCACCACTTTCGCGCCCTGATAGGCGAGCGCGACCGCGACATGCACCGCCGTGGTCGACTTGCCCGTACCGCCCTTCTCATTGGCGAAGACGATCCGATGGGTGCGGCGGCCTGACACGATTGCGCGATCCTTTGCTGATTGCGGGGCGGGCCTGCACACGGCTAGGCCAATTCCAAATTTGTTTATCGGAGGGCCTAATCCCATGCAATCGCTACACCGGCTGGAACAGTTGAGATCGGCCATCGCCCAGCTGCGCGCGCAGGGCGACAGCCTCGCGCTGGTGCCGACGATGGGCGCGCTGCACGAGGGCCATCTGACGCTGGTGCGCGCCGCGCGCGCGCAGGCGGACCGCGTGGCGGTGTCGATCTTCGTCAACCCGACCCAGTTCGGCCCGAACGAGGATCTGGCAGCCTATCCGCGCACGCTGGAGGCCGATGCCCAGTTGCTGCGGCAGGAAGGCGTCGACCTGCTGTGGGCGCCCAACGTGCCCGAGATGTACCCCGATGGCTTCGCGACGAGCATTTCGGTCAGCGGGGTCAGCGAAGATTTCTGCGGCGCGAGCAGGCCGGGCCACTTCGCCGGGGTGGCGACGGTTGTGTGCAAGCTGTTCCAGCAGGTCCAACCAGACGTCGCGCTGTTCGGGGAGAAGGACTGGCAGCAACTTGCGGTGATTCGCCGGATGGCGCGCGACCTCGACCTCGTTCTGCCGCACGCGGACGCCATCCTCGGGGTCGAGACCGTGCGCGAGGACGACGGCCTCGCCCTGTCGAGCCGCAACCGGTATCTCGACGCCGAACACCGCGCGAAGGCGGCGGCACTGCCTGCCGCAATGCGCGAGACGATTGCCATGATCGAGAGTGGAGAGCCGGTGCGAGACGCGCTCGCGCAGCTCGAAGCGTCTTTGATCGAGGCCGGTTTCGCCAAGATCGATTATGCCGCGCTCGCCGATGCCGAGACACTCGAACGGATCGATGCGGTAGGTGGCAGACCCGCCCGGCTGCTCGTTGCAGCGCATATCCAGGGCACGCGCCTGATCGACAATATGGCGGTGCGCAGTCCGTGACTGACTGCTCGATGATTTAACGGAAAGTTAGCTCCGCAGAGCATATCCGTTGCGAATAAGTCGCAACAGGATTGGTGGCCAGTGGACGATTTCGTCGCCAGGCAGACGTTATCGTTGATCGGGCCGGGGGTCATACTCGTCTTCGGCCTGGCCTTCGCCAGTGCCTGGGCAGTCGAGCGGCGGCGTCCCTATCTGCTGCTGCTTTCATTGGCGTGCGGTCTCTTTGCGCTCGGCGCTGGTTCGCAGATCATTTATTGGCCGAGCGAGACGGGCTTGAACGCGCTCTTTTCCGGCGCTCTCTACACTTCTGCAGTCCTGCTCAGCGCCCAGGCGATCCTGCTGCGTTCGGGCCGCCCGTTCCCTTGGGTCTGGGTTCCCGTGCTGCTCGCCGGGTTCCTGATGCTTACGGCGTACTTCTTCTACATTGACCGCAATCTGCTGGTCCGGGTGTACATCCAGAACTTCGGCTACGGGTTCGTCCTTCTGGCCGCAGCCCTGCGCTTGCGAACCGCTCCGCAGGAGCGGGGGGCCGATCGCGTGCTTTTCTGGACCTTGCTGGTTTTCGCCCTGCATTTCTTTCCCAGAACGCTCCTGACCATCGGTTTTTCGGCTCCGGTGGGGGAGCGGGCCTTTGCCGATTCCGTGTTCTGGCAGACCTTGCAGCTCTCGCTCGCCGTGCTGGGAGCGGCTTTGGCCCTGGCCATCTTCTCCGCCACCTATTCCGACCTGCTCGACGATATGCGGAGCGAACGGAATACGGATGCGCTGACGGGAACGCTCAACCGGCGCGGGTTCGAGGAAGCGATCGCGGCAGTGTTTGGCAAGGCGCGGGCGCGTGCCGCGCTGGTGCTCGTGGACGTCGATCATTTCAAGCGGATCAACGATGCGCATGGCCATCACGCGGGCGATCGCGTCCTGGCGACCCTCGGCCAGCTTATACGGGACAACACCCAGGCAGGCGATATCGTGGGCCGCTTCGGCGGAGAGGAGTTCCTGGTCCTGATCCCCGATGGCGATGTGCAGGCTGCGAGAACATGCGCTGAAGGTCTCAGAGTTGCGCTTGCAAGCCATCGTTTCGACGGGATCGATGAAGGCGAAGCAATTACGGCCAGTTTCGGCGTCACCGAATTCGTGCCGGGGGAGGATTGGGAAACTTTGTTCGCCCGGGCAGACAAGTGCCTTTACTCGGCGAAGACGGCTGGCCGGAATCGCACTGTGGCAACGGGCGACGTGGAATATGGCCAACCCGCGCGATCGCACCTCGATCCGGGGCAGGGCCAAAGGACACCCGCGCTGACCTGATCGTTGGGAGTAGCGTTGCTCTTAGACGCCCAGGCTCATCAAAGACCTTGATGGGCAGTGCGGCGGGGGCGTGACTGGAGCGGGTAAGGGGAATCGAACCCCTCTAGCCAGCTTGGAAGGCTGGAGCATTACCACTATGCTATACCCGCCCGCGTGACTTGCCCCTTGCCACCGGCTGCGGGCGTCCGTCAATCGGTTCCCTTCGTCGCGGAAGCAGTGGGCGTCGCCTTGCCGGGAGGGCCCGCGGGAGTTTGCGTTGCGGTCGGGCCCGGATCGGGGATCGTCGCACCTTCGGGCACCAGGATCGTTACCTCGACACGGCGGTTGGCCGCGCGGCCGCGCTCGTTCGGCTCGCCATTGGGCAAGAGGTTGGGCTGCACCGGGTTCTGCGCGCCGAAGGAGATGATGGTGACGTCGTCTTCGTCGAGGCCGTGCTTTTCAAGCCAGTCGGCCACCGCCTGCGCGCGCTCTTGCGCGATCCGCATGTTGACCCGGTCGGGCCCGCCAGCATCGCTGTGACCGCGCAGGATCACCCGGTCGACCTGCTTCCACTGGTCGGTTTCGAGGATCGCCTTCAGCGCACTCAGCGCGCCTTCGCCCAGTTCCGAACCACCTTCGCCGAAGGGGATCGTCGTGCTGAGCGGTTCGAGCGGGATCGGCGGCCGCTCGACCTCCATTTCCGGGCGGATGATCGAGGTCTGATCCTGCGCCTCGGCAGGGGCGGTCTCGGTCGCCGTGGGTGTCGGCGTGGGTGCAGGATCGGGCTCGCGCCGGTCGCATCCTGCCAACAGCGCGCTGAGCGCCAGCACTATCGTCATCGGGCCACGCATGGCCAACCCTCCATTGCTTGCTTTCCTCATGCCGGTTTCGCGCGCCCCTCCCCCGCCTCTGCCTCGCGCTTGGCCGATTCGGCCTCGGCCCGTTTGAGCTGCTGCGGCGAATAGGTGATGACGATGTCGCCCGCGCGCGGCTCTGGCTTGGCCGCGTGGGTGAAGAAACGCATCGCGCCGTTTTCGCGTAGCAGCAGCAGCATCTGCGCGGTGTCGCCCAGCTTCTCGCGCGCATCGTCGATCGTGAATTCGTCGGTCAGCTTGGTCCGCCGGAAGGTCCAGCCTTCCTTCTGCCGCTGCTCGACCTCGGTGACGCCGAAACCCGACGCGAACAGCGCGCGACCGCGCAGGCTTTCGGGCAGTGCGCGCCGGTCATGGTCCGATGCCTCGCCCAGCTGGTACACGCTGTCGCGACCGATCTCGTGCGCGAACTCGTTGCACACCAGCGCGTTGTAAGCCTCATTCTCGGTCGCGGCGACCAGCACCTGGTAGGTGTTGAGATCGAGATTGTGCTCGGTCGCCTCGTTGAGGATTTCGCCGTGGTAGAACGGCAGGCCTTCGCGGCGCGCGGCGGCGAGCCGTTGCCAGCTCGAATCGACGATCATCACCGGCGTCTTGAGCGCGTGCATCTGCTTGGCGAGCGCGATCGTCCACGAGGTGCTGCCTGCGATCAGCAGCCCCGGCCGCGCGGTACCGCGCACCTTGAGCAGACGGGCGGCCAGATTGACCGTGAAGCCGTGCGCGACGATGGTCGCGACCACGACTGCGAAGCTGAGCCCGATCAGGACGTTACCGTCACCATAGCCCAGCTCGTTCAGGCGCAGCGCGAACAGGCCGGAGATCGCGACCAGCACGATCCCGCGCGGGGCGATCCACGCGACGAACAGGCGCTCGTTCCACGGGATCGGGCTGCCGAGCAGGCTGACCAGCACGGTTACCGGGCGCACGATGAACAACAGCGCGACGAGGAACGCGGCGAAGCGCCAGTTGAGATATTGCAGGTCTTCCCAGTTGAGCGAGGCGGACAGCAGGATGAAGATGCCCGACACCAGCAGGACGGCGATGTTTTCCTTGAACGGGTGGATGCTTCGCAGCGAGGAGACATCCATGTTGGCCAGCGCAACGCCCATCACGGTGACCGCGACCAGCCCCGCCTCGTGCTCGATCATGTTGCACGCGACGAACACCGCGATCACCATCGAGAACAGCAGCGGCACCTTGAGATATTCGGGCACCGCGCCGCGCGGGAACAGATAGGCGACGAGCCAGGCGGCGGCATAGCCGACGATGCCGGAGATCGCGGCGGCGAAGATCAGCGGCGGGACGACCTCGAACAGCGAGGCTTCGGGCGTTTCGGAGACCCTGCGGAAATACTCGTAGGCGATGACCGCGCACAGCGCGCCGGTCGGGTCGTTGACGATCGCTTCCCACTTGAGGATCGACGCGGGCCGCGTCTGGACCGAGGACTGGCGCAGCAGCGGCAGGACGACCGTCGGCCCGGTAACGACCAGGATGCCGCCGAACAGGATCGCGACCGGCCACACCAGCCCCGCAATGCCATAACCGGCGAGCGAACCGAGCGCCCAGCCGATCATCACGCCGATCGTGGCCAGTCGCCACACCGCGCTGCCCGAATGGCGCAATTCCCTGAAATCGAGGCTGAGCCCGCCTTCGAACAGGATCAGCGCAACGCCGATGCCGATCATCGGTTCGAGCAGCGATCCGAAGGTTTCCTCAGGGTCGAACAGGCCAAGGATCGGCCCGGCGAGGAACCCGGCGGCGAGCATCAGGACGATGGCAGGCCAGCCTGTACGCCACGCGATCCACTGCGCGCCGATTCCCAGCGCGCCGATCGCGGCGATTACCAGTGCAGGCGAATCCATCGTGAAATCGTGCCCCCTTCAACCGGTACTCAACGACGCGGACGAGAAATGTGTTCCGTCCGCCCTGTCGTATCGTGGACCTAGTGCCCTTCGAAGGCGAGCAGGGTTTCCACCGCAATGCCCGCTTCGCGCAGCCGGGCCGCTCCGCCAAGTTCGGGAAGGTCGATCACGAACAGCGCGGCGGCCACTTGCCCGCCCGCCTTGCGCACCAGTTCCTCCGCAGCGAGCGCGGTACCGCCGGTGGCGATGAGATCGTCGACCAGCGCAACGCGCGAATCGTGCGCGATCGCATCGGGATCGACCTCCAGCCGGTCGGTGCCGTATTCGAGTGCGTAGTCGACCCCGATGGTCGCAATCGGCAGCTTGCCCGGCTTGCGGATCGGCACGAAGCCGACGCCCGCTTCCATTGCCACCGCTGCGCCGAAGATGAAACCGCGCGCTTCCATGCCTGCGACCAGCGTCGCGCCCGACAGCCGCACATGCTCGGCGAGCAACGCCACGCTGGTGCGCAGCGCTGCGGGATCGGCGAGCAGCGTGGTGATGTCGCGGAACTGGATGCCGGGCTTGGGAAAGTCCGGGACCGTGCGGATGGTCGCGCGCAACTGCTCGCTATCGAGCAGCGGGCGATCGTTCACGGCCAGGTCCGTGGCGATCGGATCAGTCCTTCTTCGGCTTCGCGCTCGCCCAGATCTGCCGCTTGGAGAGATAGGCGAGCACGGTGGCGAAGAGCAGGAAGATGAGCACTGCCCAGCCGGTCTGCCGGCGCTGTTCAAGCTTGGGCTCCGCAGTCCAGGTCAGGAAGGCGGCAACGTCTGCCGACATGCTCTTCACATCGCTCGGCGCACCATCGTCGAAGGTCACCTGTCCGTCGATCGCCAGCGGCGGCGGCATCGCCAGGTTGAGGTTGGCGAAATAGGGGTTGAAGTACAGGCCGGGCGGCGTGGCGAAATCCGGGAATTCCTCCATCAGCCGCTTGCCATCCTTCTCGAACGTGGCGGGATCGGTGTAGCCGGTGAGCAGCGAATAGACGTATTCGGTGCCGTGGTGGCGCGCCTTGGTCATCAGCGAAAGATCGGGCGGGATGGCGTTGTTGTTCGCTGCCGCCGCCGCCACCGCGTTGGGGTACGGCGAGGGGAAGTAGTCGGTCGGCACGCCGGGGCGCGTGGTCGCTTCACCGGTGTTGGGATCGATGCCGGGCACGGTCTTCTTGGCGGCATACGCCTTGATCTGCGCTTCGCTCAGGCCGAGCGCGGAGAGATCGCGGAAAGCGACGAACTTCAGGCTGTGGCAGGCGGCGCAGACTTCGTCGTACACCTTCAGGCCGCGCTGCAGCTGCGCGGTGTCCCACTTGCCCACGGGGCCTTCGAAGCTGAACCCCTTTTCGGGCCCGTGCGCCTCGAGATGGAACACATGGTCGGCCGAATGCTGCGGCTCTTCGGAGAGGTAGGTGTAGGCACCGTTGAAGAAAGCCCACAGCGCGACGACTGCGAAGACGACTCCGGCAAGGGCGGCAATAATGCGGATCATCGGTAGTCCTTAACTTTTAGGTCCGTCGTCTTCGGCGATCAGGTGGCAGGCTGCGCGTTTTCGCCCAGCACGGCTTTTTTGTCGGAACCCAGCACGGCTTCCGTGATCGAGTACGGCAGCGGCTTCGGCTTCTCGATCGAGGAGACCACCGGCAGGATCACGAGGAAGTGCAGGAAGTAGTACGCAGTCGCGATCTGGCTGAGCATCACGTAGGGCTCTTCTGCCGGAGCGCCGCCGCAATAGAACAGCACGAGCATGGCGGGGATCAGCCCGAACCAGAAGAACGCGCGGAAGATCGGGCGGTAGTGGCCGCTGCGAACCGGCGAACGGTCGAGCCAGGGCAGCAGGAACCAGATCAGGATCGAGCTGAACATCGCGAGCACGCCCCACAGCTTCGCTTCGAGAATGAAGTCCGCGGTGAAGGCACGCAGGATCGCGTAGAACGGCCAGAAATACCATTCGGGCACGATGTGCGCCGGGGTCGAGAGCGAGTTCGCCTCGATATAGTTGTCCGGGTGGCCGAGCATGTTCGGCAGGAAGAACACGACCAGGCAATAGAGGATCAGGAACACGCCGAGCCCGAAGCCATCCTTCGCCGTGTAGTATGGGTGGAACGGCACGGTGTCGCTTTCGCTCTTCACCTCGACCCCGGTCGGGTTCGACGAACCGGGAATGTGCAGCGCCCAGATGTGCAGGATCACGACGCCCGCGATCACGAAGGGCAGCAGGAAGTGCAGCGAGAAGAACCGGTTGAGCGCGGAATTATCGGGTGCAAACCCGCCCAGCAGCCAGACCTGGATCGGCTCGCCGACCAGCGGAATGGCGGAGAACAGCCCGGTAATCACCTTGGCGCCCCAGAAGCTCATCTGCCCCCACGGCAGCACGTAGCCCATGAACGCGGTCGCCATGCACAGCAGGAAGATGACCACGCCGAGCAGCCAGATCATCTCGCGCGGCGCCTTGTACGAGGAATAGAAGAAGCCGCGGAAGATGTGCAGGTAGAGCACGAGGAAGAAGAAGCTCGCCCCGTTGGCGTGCATGTAGCGCAGCATCCAGCCCCAGTTCACGTCGCGCATGATGTGCTCGACCGTGCCGAAGGCAACCTGCGCGTTGGCGGCATAATGCATCGCCAGCACCACGCCGGTGACGATCTGCAGCATCAGGCAGAAGCCGGCCAGAACGCCGAAATTCCACATGTAATTGAGGTTGCGCGGCACCGGATAGCCGGCGCCCACCGCATTGTAGACCAAGCGCGGCAGCGGCAGCTTCTCGTCTACCCACTTGGTGAACCCGCTTGCCGGGGTATATTCCTTGGCCCAGGGAAAACTCATCGCTCTCGTCTTTCTCTACCTTAGCCGACGCTGATCGTGGTGTCGGAGGTGAACGTGTACTCCGGAACCTCGAGGTTCTTGGGCGCGGGGCCCTTCCGGATACGCGCTGCGGTGTCGTAGCTCGAACCGTGGCAGGGGCAGAAATAGCCCCCGAATTCGCCCTTGTTCTCGCCCTCGGCGGCGCCCAGCGGCACGCAACCAAGGTGCGTACAAACGCCCATGGTCACCAGCATGTCCGTGTGGCCTTCCTTGGTCCGCTCTTCGAGCGTCTGCGGATCGCGCAGCGCGGAAAGCGGAACCGCATCGGCCTCGGCAATTTCCTTGGGCGTCAGGCGGCGCACGAACAGCGGCTGCTTGCGGAAGACCGCCTTGATCGCCTGCCCCGGCTCGATCGACGACACGTCGATCTCGGTCGTGCTTTCGGCCAGCACGTCTGCCGAAGGGGCCATCTGGCTGACCAGCGGATAGATCACCGCGGCCCCGCCAACACCCGCCGCGCTCAGCGCCGCGATGTTGATGAAATCGCGGCGGCGGACACCGCCCTCGGCCGTTTCGCCGGTTTCGCCGATCTGGTTGGGTTCCGCGGCTGCGGCACCGGTTGCGTCTGCCATCTTACCTGCCTTGTCGCGCACAACGCGGAAAAATGCCCGCGCTGCCCGTGTTGCTTCTGGTCTGGGAACTGGGGAGATCCGCTCTGCCCCGGGAGCGTTGGGCACCTTGTCAGGAGCGGCCCCCTTCCCATGTGCGGGGGCTGTTAGCGTGTAAGCCCCATGCTGCCAATGGCCTTTTGCGCAACAAGTTTGGCCGGGCGTGCAAGACGATACCTGCTTTGGCCCAAGCGGCTAGCGCAAACCGATGAAAGATCCCTGCCTGCCATAGGTCGCCTCGCCCCGGTGCGTGGCGCGGCGAAACGAATAGAAACGCGCGGAATCGGCATAGGTATCGAGCGCGGTATCCTCGATCGTGGAGAGGCCCGCCTCGCGCAATCTCCCAGCCACGAAAGCGGGCAGATCGAACTGGTAATGGCCCGGCTTGCCAGTGGAAAAGAACCGCGCGCACGCCGGATCGTCGGCCAGAAAGGCCTCGCGAAACGCCGCGTCGACTTCGTAGCTGGCTTGGCCGATGGTCGGGCCGATGGCCGCCGCGATCCGCGCTGGCTCCGCGCCGAGCGAGACCATCGCCGCGACCGTATTGCCCAGCACACCCTCTTTCGCGCCGCGCCAGCCCGCATGCGCGGCGGCGACCACGCCCGCTTCGCTGTCCGCCAGCAGCACGGGCGCGCAATCCGCCGTCACCACGCCGACCAGCAGGCCGCGCGTTGCCGTGACGAGAGCATCGACACGCGGGCGATCCTCCCCCTCGATCGGCCCGTTTACGATGGCCACGTCGGGCGAATGGATCTGGTAGGGCATGGCCAGCGCCGCTCCGGGCAGCACCACCGCGATGGCGCGCGCGCGATTCTCAGCCACTGCCGCCGGATCGTCGCCCGCGCCCAGCCCAAGCTGCAACCCGGCAACCTCGCCGGTCGACACGCCCGCCTCGCGCCCGAAAAACCCGTGTGCCACAGCGTCGAGCACGCGCGCACGGATCGGCACAGGCCGCGAATCTTGCGGGCTAGTCGGCAAGGCTCGCCTCGACCTGTTCGGCAACATCGCGCGACAGCTGGCCTGCTTCCGCGATCCGCTCCAGCTCGGCGCGCATCAGCGCCGAACGACCCGGCTCGACCCGCCGCCAGCGGCCCAGCGAGGGAACGAAACGCGCCGCGAGCTGCGGATTCTTGAGGTTCAGTTCCAGAATCAGGTCGGCGATCATCCGGTAACCCGTCCCGCCCGCGTCGTGGAACGCCAGCGGATTGCCCGCCATTGCGCCATAGAGCGCGCGAACCCGGTTGGGATTGGACATGGTGAATGCCGGGTGGCTCGCCAGCTTCTCGATCTCGCCCAGCACGCCGGGCTGCAGGGCCATCGCCTGCAGCGAGAACCACTTGTCCACCACCAGTGCATTGTCGGCAAAGCGCGAATAGAAGTCCGCCAACGCCTCTTCGCGCGCCTCACCCGGCAGCTCGACCAGCACGCCGAGCGCGCCCTGTCGTTCGGTCATGCCATTCGCACCGCGATACTGCGCGAGAGCGCGCCGGGCACCTTCGTCGGGATCGGCGGCGGCGATGTAGGCGAGCGCGAGCGAACGCATCCGCCGCGCCTGCTTGCCCGACACATCGGATTTGCGCGCGGGATCCTCCAGCCGGTCGTGCAGGTCCGCGAATTCCTTCGCGAAACGTTCGCCAAGCCAGTGCTTCAGAGCCTCGCGCCGCGCGACCATCGCGCCCGGATCGTAGATTTCCGAGCGTTCGGCGAGGTAGGCGAAGGGCGGCAGGCTCAACAGCTCGCCGCGCATCTCGTGGTCGAGCGTGTCGTCCGCAAGAATCGCACCGGCAGCGGTGCCGATGGCCTCGCGCGAATGGTCTTCGCCCTGCCCCAGCAGGTAGCCGAGCAGCAGCTCTTGCATCGCCTCGTGCCGCGCAAAGGCATCGTCGTCCTTCGCGGCGAGGAACACCAGTTCATCGCGCGAAACCTCGCGCTCGATCGCGACCGGCGCGGTGAAGCCGCGGTTGAGCGACAGGATCGGCGCGGTGGCGTGGCCTGCAAAGGCGAACTCCTGCTCCGCCTCCGTCAGCACGATCAGCTGATCGCCCGTGTGCGTGCCGGTGGCGCGATCGAACAGCGCGATCCGCAGCGGGATCGGCACCGGTGCCTTGTCGGGCTGGCCCGGCGTGGCGGGCACCTGCTGGCGCATCGTGAGCGTCACAGTGTCGCCGTCGTGCCTCTGGTCGACGGTGACCTTCGGCGTACCAGCCTGTTCGTACCAGCGGCGGAACTGCTTGAGGTCGAGCCCCGCGCCATCCTCCATCGCAGAGACGAAATCCTCGCACGTTGCGGCTTCGCCATCGTGCCGCTCGAAATAGAGGTCGCTGCCCTTCCTGAAGGCTTCCGGGCCCGCCATGGAACGCATCATGCGGATCACCTCCGCCCCCTTATTGTACACGGTGGCGGTGTAGAAGTTGCTGATTTCCTTGTAGCTATCGGGCCGGATCGGATGCGCGAAGGGGCCGCTGTCCTCGGGGAACTGGATCGCGCGCAGCACCCGCACATCGCCGATCCGCTTGATCGCAGCGCCGTGCATATCCTGGCTGAACAGCTGGTCGCGCAGCACGGTGAAGCCTTCCTTCAGGCTCAGCTGGAACCAGTCGCGACAGGTCACGCGGTTGCCCGACCAGTTGTGGAAATATTCGTGCCCGATCACACCTTCGATGGCGTCGAAATCGCCGTCGGTGGCGGTTTCCTCGTCCGCCAGCACGTATTTGGTGTTGAAGATGTTGAGGCCCTTGTTCTCCATCGCCCCCATGTTGAAATCGCCCACCGCGACGATGTTGAACCGGTCGAGGTCGTATTCGCGCCCGAAGGTCTCCTCGTCCCATTTCATCGATCGCTTGAGCGATTCCATCGCGTGCTCGGTGCGCGGCAGATCTTCGGCGCGAACCCACACGCCCAGCTCGACCTTGCGGCCGCCACAAGTGGTGAAGCTGTCGGTGCGCGACACCAGATCGCCCGCGACCAGCGCGAAGAGGTAGCTCGGCTTGGGCCAGGGATCGTGCCATTCGACGAAATGGCGGCCATCCTCCAGCGTCCCTTCCTCCACCGGGTTGCCGTTCGAAAGCAGCACCGGAAAGGCCGCGCGATCCGCCACCATCCGCACGGTGTAGACAGAGAGGACATCGGGTCGGTCGGGGAAGAACGTGATGCGCCGGAAGCCTTCGGCCTCGCACTGCGTGCACAGCATGCCATTGCTGGCATAGAGCCCCATCAGCTGCGTGTTCTGCGAAGGCGCAATGCGCGTCGCGATGGTCAGCGTGTGCGCGCCTGCCGTCAGCGGGACGATCAGCGATTCGCCCTCGCGCCGCCAATCCTCGCGCGGCTCGCCGTCGACCGCCACGCTTTCGAGCACCAGCGCCTCGCCATCAAGGCGGATTTCTTCGGCTGCATCGGCATCGGGGTTGGGCTCGACTTTCAGCGTCGCCATCACCCGCGTGGTTTCCAGCCCGAGATCGAATTCGAGCCGGATTTCGGGCACGCGCCAGGCGAAGGGCCGATAATCCGCGCGCCGGATCACCGCCGGGGCGTGCGGTTCGGGCGCGGCGTCGGGCAGCGTCGGCGCCCCTGCAGCAGAATCGGCGGCTGTGGGTGGGTCGCTCGGCTGGTCCATGTGTCCTCGTTTCCTGGTCGCTGTTGTGGCACTACGCGAGGCGATGCCAAGGCTTTTCATCTTCGGGCTCGGCTATACGGCCGAGCGGATCGCGCGCGAGGTGCAATCGCTGGGCTGGGAAGTGGTGGCGTCCGGCAGCAAGGGCAACCTCGCGTTCGACGACCGCGATGCCGTGATGGCCGAGCTGGCTCACGCAAGCCACGTCCTCTCCTCAGTTCCGCCGGACCGCGAGAGCGGGCTCGACCCGGTGCTCAACACCTATGGGCGCGATTTCGGGCGTGCGTGGTACGGCTATCTCTCCTCGACCGGGGTTTACGGCGATGCTGCTGGTGCGTGGGTCGACGAAAGCTCGCCCACCGGCACCGGCCGCCGCAGCGCGCGCAGCGATGCCGATGCTTTGTGGCTGGAACTCGGCGCACGGGTATTCCGCCTGCCCGGCATCTACGGGCCGGGGCGCAGCATTTTCGAGCGGATTGCAGAGGGTAAGGCCAAACGGATCGACCTGCCCGATCAGGTTTTCAGCCGGGTGCATGTCGACGATATCGTTGGCGGCGTGGTCGCCGCGCTCACCGGCAGCGCTCCACCGGGCGCGTATAACCTTGGAGACGATCTGCCTGCGAGCCAGAACGCAGTGGTCGAAGAAGCATGCGCGCTGCTCGGCGTCGACCCGCCGCCGCTGGTCTCGCTCGAAGAGGCGAACCTCAGCCCGATGGCGCGCGGCTTCTATGCCGAGAACCGCCGGGTCGCGAATGGCAAGGCAAAGCGTGTGCTTGGCTGGAGCCCGAAATATCCGACCTATCGCGAAGGGCTGCGATCCCTCCTCTAATGCCGCAGCGATCCCGACTGCTGCACCTGCACCGCCTTCTGCCGCCGCGCCTTGAGCGCCAGCACCATGCCGATCACCGCCAGCACCATCCCGCTCGCAGTGAGCCAGGTCCAGCGATAGTCCTCGAACAGCGTCGACAGCAGCATCGCCACCGAGATCGTCAGGATCGAATTATACGCGGTGCGCCCGGCACCGATCTCTCGCACCAGATTGTAGTGCAGCGGGAAGGTGACCACCGATCCGATCAGCGCGAGGTAGACGATCCCCGCCCAGTAGCCGGGATCGGCGGGCACCGGCGGCAGCCCAGAGGTGAGCAATGCGAACACCCCGTCAGCCAGCGTGCCGTAGAGCATCGCCCAGGCGAGCAGGCTGACCATCGGCACCGCGCGCCCCGTCGGGTTGGCCTGCACCACATTGGCGAGCGAGGCGGCGAGGATGCCCGCCATCGCCAGCCCGATCCCCAGCACCACATTGCCGCCGATCACCCCAGCATCGGGATTGGCGCGCCATTCGTGCACCAGCAGGAAGGAGACGCCGATAATCGCGATTGCACTGCCGAGGATGAAGCCGCCCTTCACCTTCTCGCCCAGAAAGGCGCGTGCGAACAGGGCGTTGGGCACCATCAGCAGGCCGAACATCATCGCGACGATGCCCGAGGTCACGTAGAGTTCGGCATGATAGACGAACAGGAAGTTGCCGCTGAACTGGAAGACGCCGACCACCATCGCCAGAAGGTGCTCGGGCCGGGTCAGCGCCAGCCGCCGCTTCATCAGCGCGGCGACCAGGAACAGCGCCGGGGTCGCCAGCAGGAATCTGTAGAAGACCGACCATGCCGCGGGGACACCGCTGATCTGGCCGGTGATGACCAGCCACGTCGAACCCCAGATCGTACCGGTGATGACGAACGGCACGATCACGCGGGCGCGCAGCATCCCGCTGTCGGGCGCGCTCATAGCTCGGCGATTCGTTCGCCGAGCGCGCGCGCATCGGCAAGGTCGCTGTCCCAGGCGGCGACGAAACGCGCGGCGTCCGCGCCCCAGTCGTAGAATTCAAAGCCGTGCGTGCGCAGCCCATCGCGCTCGGCGGGGGTGAGCCTGATGAAGACCTCGTTGGCTTCGACCGGGTGCAGCAACCGCTCCCCACCGCCCTGCGCAATCGCCTGCGCGGCGGCATTGGCGGCGCGCGCGTTCTCCAGCCACAGGTCGCCTTCGATCATCGCGAGCAGCTGCGCGGCAAGGAAGCGGCCCTTGCTCTGCAGGTGGCCCGCGCGCTTGCGGCGATAGCGGACCGTGTCGGCAAGCGCGGTATCGAAGAACACGATCGACTCGGCGCTCATCCCGCCATTCTTGACGCATCCGAAGCTGAGCGCATCGACATCGCCCGCAACTTCGGCAGGCGACGCGCCCAGAAAAGCGGCGGCATTGGCAAAGCGCGCGCCGTCCATATGCAGCGCAAGGCCCCGTTCGCGCGCCAGCCGGGAAATCGCGGCGACCTCCTCTCCACGATAGACGCGGCCATATTCGCTCGCCTGCGTGATGGAAATCGCGTGGGGCTGCACCTGATGCACGTCGTCGCGGATCGGATCGATCACCGCGCGGATCGCGTCGGGGGTCAGCTTCGCGCCCTCGCCCTCTGCCAGCATCAGCTTGGCGCCGTGCGTGAAGAAGCCCGGGGCGCCCGCCTCGTCCATCTCGATATGCGCCTCGCGGTGGCACACCACCCCGCCATGCGGGGGCGCCATCGCACTCAGCGCGAGGCAGTTGGCGGCCGTGCCGGTCGCGACCCACAGCACCGCGACCTCGCGCCCGAACAGCGCCGAAAAGGCTTCGTCGAGCTGCCGCGAGAGCGTATCGTTGTCGTATGGCGCGTCGGTCGTATCGGCGGCGCGCAGCGCCTCCCAAACCTTGGGGTGTACGGTGGCGGCATTGTCGGACAGGAAGCGCATTGGAACGGCCCTAAGCACGCCAGCGTTCGATGCAAGCGGATCGAAGGGCCACTATCGTCTGGTCATCAGCAGCAGGAGCATCATCATGGGCATTTCTTCCATCACCCACCACGTGACGGGGCAGGGCGGCAAGTACATCGCCCATCTCGAAGGCGAGACCGCGCAGGGCACGCTCGAATGGCAGCCCGCGGGCGAGAAGGACGACAAGGAAGTGCGCGTGGCCACGCACACGATCGTCCCGCGCGAGATCGGTGGGCGCGGCGTGGCGGGCGCGCTGGTCAAGCATCTTATCGCCGAAGCGCGCGAGCACGATTTCCTGATTCGGCCCGACTGCTCCTACGTCGCGGCGCAGTTCGATCGGCACCCCGAGTGGAGCGACCTGCGCGCCTGACGCGCAGGGCTACTTCACCAGGCGGGAGAAATCGGTTTCGACCATGCTGGCGAGCAGCGCGCTACGCAGCTCCTCGGCCTCCGAACGCGGGATACCCGGCAGGGCGAAATGCCCGCCGGCAAGCCCCAGGTGCAGCGTGACGTAGCCGAACAGTCTGCCCAGCGGACCGCGAGAAATGGTCACCGATTGCAGCTTCACCCGGTCGCCGATCTTGTAGCCGGGCGCGAGCCAGCCGCTGCGCTTGTACAGGTGGCGCGGCGACAGCGCATGACGCTCCACCCGCCACAGGAACAGCTGGCGCAGCGCGGCAAAGATGGCGAGCCCGCACAAGGGGAGCGCGGCCAGCCCGACCCATTCGTAGCGGCTGCCTGACAGCTCAACGGCAACCTCGGCCACGATCGCCGCGAGTATTACCAACCCCGCCGCTCCGGCCAGCGCCGAAACGACGCGATAGCCCACGGTGGTGCGATACCACGTGAGCCCGCGGGGCGGCAGCGGGAAGCCTGCGACCTTGAGGATCGGGGTCAGCTCGTCCGCCTTGGCGAAGGGGGCGACGACATGGCTCGAATTGCCCGAATCCTGCGCGAGGCTAACCAGCTTGAGGCTTTTCCAGCCGAACCGGTGGCGGATTGCGCCGGTGCCGATCTCCACCGCCTGAACCCGGTGGACCGGCATCACCACATCGGTCCGCGTGAACAGCCCGCGCCGCCGCCGAAATCCCTGGGGCGTGCGCTCCAGCCTGAAATCCCAGTCGCGCGCGAAGGTCCGCAGGATGCCGGTGGCAAACCCGATCACCAGCAGCGAGAGGACCGCCGCCGCCACGCCGAGCGCCTGCGCGGCGAGGCCAAGATGGGCAATCCGCTCTCCCGGACCGACAAGCAGCTTCTGCCAGAAATCGATATCCCATAGGTCGAAGTCGAGGAGGAAATCGAACTGCTGCGCCGCCGCGCCGAGGAAGGCGACCAGCGCGAAAGAGAATTCGAACAGGCCGAACACGAACAGGCGCCGCGGGCCCATCGCGAACAGCACGGGTGCTTCGGGCTCTTGCGCGGCAATATCGCCATCCGATTCGGCGGTGGCAGCCGGGCGCGCCACTCCGTCCGCCTCGTCGCGCAGCTCGCGGACCAGTTCGCGCAGGCGCGCGCCTTCGGCGTTGGTCAGATAGGCGAGCTTGATCTCCTCCGATCCGCCAGCCCCCGTCTCGAACTTCACCTGCGTGACCCCGAACAGGCGCGGGATGAAACCCTGTTCGAGGCTGACGTCCTGAATCCGGTCGTAGGGCACCGATCGCGCCGCGCGCGACAAGAGACCCGTTTCGAGCCGGATGTCGCTTTCGCCCACGACGTAGGTCTGCCGCCACCAGCGCAGGAAGGTGAGGAAGGTGCTGACGCCGAGGAACACCGCAACCAGCCCGGCGATCGTCACGAGCCCAAGCTGCGAATTGCCGCGCAATCCGTAGAGCACCGCGATGAGCGGCAGGACGGTGCGCGGAAGCACTTGCAGTGCCTGAACCACGAAGGTGCGCGGATCGGTCCGCTTGGGCACTCCGTCGCCCGCCTCCGCCGTCAGCTCCGGTTCGGGCTGGCGCAGCGGGGCGTTGCCGGGATTCTCGGTCATTGCGATTCGCGCTTGATATGCGCGCGGATCGCCTCGCGCATATCGAGCGCATCCTCATGACCCAGGCCGGGCAGCGCGACCACGTCGCCGTGCGATCCGGCAGTGTAGAGCTGCAATGTCGCGAGCCCGTAATAGCGTTCGATCGGCCCGCGATCGACGTCGATATGCTGGACCCGGCCGAAGGGGACGACGGTATCCGAGTGGAACAGGACGCCGCGCACCACGCGCAGCCGGTCATCGCTCATCGCATATCCGCGCGCGGCGTAGCGGCGGTGCGGCAGGAACACGACCAGCCAGGCGAGGATCAGCGCCACCGGCCCGACAATCACGAAAGGCATCAAAGGCGTCGCGTATTCGGCAATGATCGCCCCGATCAGCGGCGGCAGCGCCGCGATCAGCGCCTTGACCCGCATCGCCTTGGGGTAGTTGGGATGGCACTGGCTGAGCGGCTGGCCGTCGGCATCGCCCGCAGCATCCAACCGCGGGCTGAGCCCCGTGCCCATGTCCGGCTGTTCCCCATCCTCGTCCATAGCCCATGAATGGCCAAGCGCCCGCCGGGCGGCAAGACCTTTTGGGTCTGCCCCGGGGCAAATCGTCGTGGGAAAAGAGTGTGGTGCTGCTGGGGAGGATTGAACTCCCGGCCTCACCCTTACCAAGGGTGCGCTCTACCACTGAGCTACAGCAGCATTCGGCCTGTCGGGCGAGCGGGCCCTATTGTCGGGCGTGGCTGCCAAGTCAAGCAAAGCTTGCGTCTAGCGCGCGCAGATAGCATTCGAGTTAACGATGAGCGACCACCAACAATCGAGGGAAGAGCGCCTTGCCGCGCAGTTGCGCGCCAATCTGCGGCGGCGAAAGGCGCACGCTGGCCCCCGTGTCGCGGCGAATGGGCAGGAACGCGACCTTCCCAAAGATGGCGAGGGCGGCTAACGGCTCGCAGCCTGTTCGCATAGGAGCAATTGACGTGTCGACGCTGATCCTTGTCCGCCACGGACAATCGGAATGGAATCTCGCCAACCGTTTTACCGGGTGGTGGGATGTCGATCTGACCGAGAAGGGCGTGGAAGAAGCGCGCGCGGCTGGCCGCCTGCTGAAGGAAAAGGGCGTGCTGCCCGATCTCGGCTTCACCTCGCTCCAGACTCGCGCGATCCGCACGCTCAACCTCGCGCTCGAGGAATGCGGGCGGGTGTGGATTCCGGTCACCAAGGACTGGCACCTGAACGAGCGGCACTATGGCGGGCTGACCGGGCTCGACAAGCAGCAGACGCGCGAGCGGCACGGCGACGAGCAGGTGCATATCTGGCGTCGCAGCTTCGATACCCCGCCCCCGCCGATGGAGCCGGGCAGCGAGTACGATCCGGGTGCGGACCCGCGCTACGAGGGGATCGACGTCCCTTATACCGAGAGCCTCAAGCTGACGATCGAGCGTGTGCTGCCCTATTGGGAAGAGCATATCCTGCCCGAGTTGACCGGCGAGAAGACGGTGATCGTCTCCGCACACGGCAATTCGCTGCGCGCGCTGGTGAAGCATCTGTCGAACATTTCGGATGACGAGATCACCGGCCTCGAAATTCCCACCGGCCGCCCGATCATCTACCGCTTCGAAGACGGCGCGGTCGCGGGCGAGCGCCGCTACCTGGACGAAACCTGATGGCAGAGACGCCCCTCGTCGCGATCGTCATGGGCAGCCAGTCGGACTGGCCGACGATGAAATGCGCCGCCGATATCTTGGCCGAGCTGGGCATTGCGCACGAGGCGCGCATCGTCTCCGCCCACCGCACGCCCGATCGCATGTATGATTTCGCCAAGGGCGCGGCGCAGGAAGGTTTCAAGGTCGTGATCGCGGGCGCGGGCGGCGCGGCGCACCTGCCCGGCATGATCGCTTCGATGACGCCGCTGCCCGTGCTCGGCGTGCCGGTGCAGTCGAAAGCGCTAAGCGGGATGGATAGCCTGTTGTCGATCGCGCAGATGCCTGCAGGCGTGCCGGTGGGCACGCTCGCCATCGGTGAAGCGGGCGCGACCAATGCGGCGCTGCTGGCAGCCTCGATCCTCGGTACGCACGATGCTGCAGTGATGGAGCGGCTGGTTGCCTGGCGTGCCGCACGCACCGACGCGGTGACGGAAAAGCCCAGCGCAGAATGATCGAGCACGCATGATTCAGCCCGGCGGCACGATAGGCATCCTCGGCGGCGGGCAGCTTGGCCGCATGCTGGCGATATCCGCCGCGCAGATGGGCTACCACGTGATCGCCTATGCGCCCGAAGAGGACGCGGTGATCGCGCAGGTGTGCGACGAATATGTCAGCGCGGACTGGCACGATTCCGCCGCTCTCGAGGCTTTTGCCGACCGCTGCGATGTCGTCACGCTCGAATTCGAGAACGTGCCGGCCGCGCCGCTCGACGCCATCGCCGACAAGCTCGCCCCGCATCCCCGCGCGCTCGCCATCGCGCAGGACCGGCTGGCCGAAAAGCGCTTCGTCGCCGATCTCGGCGGTCGCCCCGCACCCTTCCACGCGGTCGATTCGCGCGAGGACCTGCTCGCCGGGATCGACGCGCTCGGCACCCCCGCAATCCTCAAGACACGGCGCGACGGTTACGACGGCAAAGGGCAATGGCGCATCGGTTCGCGCGAAGATGCCGAAGCGCTCGACCTGCCCGACGTCCCTTGCATCCTCGAAGGCTTCGTCGACTTCGAATGCGAGTTCTCGGTCATCCTCGCCCGGCGCGCGGACGGTGTGGTCGCCTTCTGGGAAAGTTCGGAGAACGGCCACGAGGATGGGATTCTCGCCCGCTCCACCCTGCCGGGCAGCGCGATTATCGGCGAGCAGGTGGCCGAGGCGCGCAAGCTCGCCCGGGCGGTGGCGGACAAGCTCGACTATGTCGGCGTCCTGACGCTCGAATTCTTCGCCAGCAGGGACGCCCCGATCTTCAACGAGATGGCCCCGCGGACGCACAATTCGGGCCACTGGACCATCGAAGGTGCCGCCACCAGCCAGTTCGAGAACCAGGTCCGCGCGATCTGCGGCCTGCCGCTGGGCGACACGCGCCGCGTCGCACCGCGCGTGGTGATGGAAAACGTCATCGGCCCCGCCGCCGCGACCGCGCACGAGGCGCTGCGCGATCCGGGCGCGCACCTGCATCTCTATGGCAAGACCGATGCGCCCGAGGGCCGCAAGATGGGCCACATCACGCGGCTCGAGTGGCCCGATGACGAGGCAAACGCATGATCCAGGAGCGGCTGTTCCTCGTCTACGCGCGCGCCGCGAACGGCACGATCGGCAAGGATGGCGGATTGCCATGGCACATTCCGGCGGACCTGAAGCACTTCAAGGCGCTGACCATGGGCAAGCCGATGATCATGGGCCGCAAGACCTTCGAGAGTTTCCCGGCCCCCCTCCCCGGTCGGCGACATATCGTGCTCAGCCGCGATTCGGACTGGCAGGCCGATGGCGCGGAGCACGTCATGTCGGTGCCCGAAGCGCTCGCCGCCGCCGGGGGCGAGGAGACCGCAATTATCGGTGGGGCTGACGTGTTCGTACTGTTCGAGCCGCAGGCGGAGCGGATCGAGCTGACGCAGATCCACGTCGATTACGACGGCGACACCTTCATGGATGCGCCCGACTCAGAACGCTGGGCCGAGGTCGCACGTGAGGACCACGAGGCAAGCGGCGACACACCCGCCTTTTCCTTCATCACCTACGAGCGGCGCACGTGAAACGAATCATCCTGATCATCGTCGGAGCGGTGCTGCTGATCGGCATCGCGGGCTTCTTCCAGTTCGGCCCCGGCATGGTCGAGCGGAGCATGAACAAGGTCGATGGCGAACCGCTGATCGCCGTTTCGGACGAGGCGAAGGCGCTGCACAAGACGCTGACCATCGTCGACCTGCATTCGGACACGCTGCTGTGGAGCCGCAACCTGCTGACCCACGCAGATCGCGGGCATATGGACCTACCCCGGCTGGAGAAGGGCAACGTTACGCTGCAGGTGTTCTCCAGCGTCACCAAGACTCCCAAGGGCCAGAACTACGACGCCAACAGCGACGACAGCGACAACATCACGCTGCTGACGGTCGCGCAGTTGCAGCCTTCGCGGACATGGAACAGCCTGCTCCAACGCTCGCTGTGGCACGCCGAAAAGCTCGATCGGGCGGCAGCCGATTCTGATGGCGAATTGGTCGAAGTGAAAAGCGCGAAAGAGATCGACCAACTCCTTGCGGTACGCGCCGACAAAAGCCGCTGGCCAGTGCTCAAGCCAAAGTATGCGAGTCCCTTGCGGGGGAAGCCACCCGTCGGCGCGCTGCTCAGCATCGAAGGGCTGCACGACCTCGAAGGCGATCTCGCCAATCTCGACACGCTGCGCGATGCTGGCTTCCGCATGGCCAGCCTGACCCATTTCTTCGACACCGACCTCGCCGGATCGATGCATGGGATGGAGAAGGGCGGCTTGACCGAAAAGGGCCGCAAGGCCGTGCGGCGGATGGAAGAACTCGGCATGGTGGTCGACATCGCGCATTGCAGCCACAAGTGCGTGGCGGACATCCTTGCGATGGCGAAGCGCCCGGTGATCTCCAGCCACGGCGGAGTGCAGGCGACCTGCAAGGTCAACCGCAACCTGACCGACGAGGAGATTCGCGGGGTCGCCAAGACCGGCGGCGTGGTCGGTATCGGATACTGGGACGCGGCGGTATGCGGCACGTCCCCCCGCGATGCGGCCAAGGCGATGAAGCACGTGCGCGATCTGGTCGGGATCGATTACGTCGCGCTCGGCAGCGATTACGACGGCGCGACCACCGTCCGCTTCGACACCTCGCAACTTGTGCAGGTGACTCAGGCGCTGATGGACGAAGGCTTCACCGAAGACGAGATTCGCGCCGTGATGGGCGGCAACGCACTGCGCGTGCTGCGGGCAGGTATCGTTCCGCAATGAGGTGGCTCGACCACCGCGAGCCCGTGCCCGCGCCCTTGCGCGGGGCGATCATCGCGCTCGGCAATTTCGATGGCTTCCACAAGGGCCATCAGGCGGTCGCTACGGAAGCGATCCGCTGGGCGCGCGAGGAAGAGCGCCCCGTGATCGTCGCCACCTTCGATCCGCACCCGGTGCAGTTCTTCCGCCCCGACACGCCGCCCTTCCGCCTGACCAGCCTCGAACAGCGGCACGAGCTGTATCTCGCCTTCGGTGCAACGGCGATGCTGGTGTTCCACTTCGACGCCGAGCTGGCGGGCACCAGCGCCGAGGATTTCATCGAGCGGATCCTGATTGACCGGTTTGGCGCGCATGGCGTGCTGACGGGCGAGGATTTCACCTTCGGCAAGGGCGCGAAAGGCGATGTCTCGCTGCTCAAGGAGCTTGGCGGCAGGCTGGGGCTCGAATCGCGCACGGTTTCCGCCGTGGCCGATAGCGGCGAGGTCATCTCGTCCAGCCGCATTCGCGATTTGCTGAAGCAGGGCGAGCCGCAGGCCGCCGCCGATCTGCTCACGCGCCCCTTCGCGATTCGCGGGATCGTGGAGCATGGCGACAAGCGCGGGCGCGAAATCGGCTATCCCACCGCCAACCTCGCGCTGGAGGATTACCTGCGCCCCAAATACGGCATCTACGCCGTCACCGGGCGGATTCTCTCCACCGGAGAGGAGCTGCGGGGCGCGGCCAATATCGGCATCCGCCCGCAGTTCGAACCGCCCAAGGAGCTGCTTGAGCCGTACTTCTTCGATTTCTCGGGCGATCTCTACGGGCAGGAGATCGAGGTCGCGCTGCACCACTTCCTGCGCCCCGAAGCGAAGTTCGACGGGCTTGATGCGCTGGTGGCGCAGATGGACCGGGATTGTGCGGAAGCGCGGCGGCTGCTGGCAGGATAGGGTTTCGCGAAGAGGGCGCGGAGCGGCTCCTGACACACCTGACACAGGGTCCTAAGGCCAAAAAAAGCGGCCCCACTCGCGCGGCTGGTCTGCGCGGGGCGGCGGGATCGACAATATGAAAGAGCGGCAGCGAGGTTAGCGTGTCGGCGGGGTGTAGGACAGCGCGGCGGCTCGCCGCGTGCACGATATCTCCGGGTGCCCCGATCCTCCGCGTGTCCTCCGCGATCCGATGGGCATGGCAATCGAAAAATTGCGCGATGCACAAGGCCCCGCTAAGGCCTCGCGCCTGATGAGCGACGATACCCAGAAGGACTGGCGGGACACCGTCTTCCTGCCGAAAACCGATTTCCCCATGAAGGCCGGGCTCCCGCAGAAGGAGCCGGGCATTCTGGCTGGCTGGCAGCAGGACGACCTGCACGGAAAGCTGCGCGCCGAGCGTGCGGGGGCGGAAAAGTTCATCCTCCACGATGGTCCGCCCTATGCGAACGGCGATATCCACGTCGGCCACTCGCTCAACCATATCCTGAAAGACATGGTCTGCCGCACACAGACACTGCTCGGCAAGGATGCGCCCTACGTGCCCGGGTGGGACTGCCACGGCCTGCCGATCGAGTGGAAGGTCGAGGAACAGTACCGCAAGAAGAAGCGCAACAAGGACGAGGTTCCGCGCGCCGAATTCCGCGCCGAATGCCGCGCCTACGCCCAGAAATGGGTCGATACCCAGCGCGAACAGCTCAAACGCCTCGGCATCCTGGGCGACTGGGACAATCCCTACCTCACCATGGATTTCGACAGCGAAGCGACGATCGTCGCCGAGCTGATGAAGTTCGCAGAAGCGGGCAACCTCTATCGCGGCTCCAAGCCGGTGATGTGGAGCCCGGTCGAAAAGACCGCGCTCGCCGAAGCCGAGGTCGAATACGAGGACATCACGAGCACGCAGATCGACGTAGCGTTCGAGATTGTCGAATCGCCGATCCCGGAACTGGTCGGCGCGCATGCGGTGATCTGGACGACCACGCCGTGGACGATCCCGGTGAACCAGGCTTTGGCCTATGGTCCTGATATCGAGTACGGTCTTTTTCAGGTCTACTATTCCGACAATCCGAATGTGGGTGAGCCAGACTTTCTGGTCGTTGCCTGTGACCTCGTCGCAGATGTCGAAAATCGATTGGCCAAATCTGGCACCGACCTCGGGGTAGAAATTTTCGACAAGCCCAAAATTCGCTTCAAAGGCTCCGACCTTGCGGGCACCAAGGTCCGCCACCCGATGCACAGTCTCGGCGGGTTTTACGAAACACTCCGCCCCATGCTGCCGGGGGACTTCGTCACCACCGACAGCGGTACCGGCCTCGTCCACATGTCGCCCGACCATGGCGAGGACGATTTCACCCTGTGCCGCGAGAACGGCATCGACCCGGTCTTCGCGGTCGATGATGGCGGCGTGTACCGCGACGACTGGCCGTGGCTGGGCGGGAATGACGAGCGCCGCCGTTCGGTCATCAACCCCAATTTCAACGCGCCCGACGGGCCGATCTGCTCGGACCTGCGCGAAGCGGGCAGCCTGCTGAGCGCGAGCGCCGATTACAAGCATTCCTACCCGCACTCGTGGCGTTCGAAGGCGAAGATCATCTACCGTTGCACGCCGCAGTGGTTCGTGCCGATGGACAGGGACCTGTCCGACGGCGGCACGCTGCGCAGCCGCGCGATGGGCGAGATCGAGCGTGTGCGCTTCGTGCCCGAGCGGGGGCGCAACCGCATCCGCGCGATGGTCGAGGGGCGGCCCGACTGGGTGCTTTCGCGCCAGCGCGCGTGGGGCGTGCCGATCACGCTGTTCGTCCGCAAGGACGGCACCTACCTGCAGGACCCCGCGGTCAACAGACGCGTGGTCGATGCCATCCGCGAAGGCGGCGTCGATGCATGGGACGAGGCGCGCAAGGCCGAATTCCTCGGGAGCGAGCACGACCCCGACGATTTCGAGATGGTGCACGACATCCTCGATGTGTGGTTCGATTCGGGCTGCACGCATGTCTTCGTGCTCGAGAGCGACCGCTGGCCCGCGCTGAGCTGGCCCGCCGATCTCTACCTTGAAGGCAGTGACCAGCATCGCGGCTGGTTCCAGTCCTCGCTGCTCGAAAGCTGCGCGACGCGCGGCCGTGCGCCCTACGACCAGGTGCTGACCCATGGCTTCACCATGGACCAGAACGGGCGCAAGATGTCGAAGAGCCTCGGCAACACGGTCGATCCATTGAAGATCGTCGACCAGTACGGTGCCGATATCCTGCGGCTGTGGGCGCTGAGCGTCGATTCGACGATGGACCATCGCATCGGCGACGAGATCCTGAAGGGCGTTGCCGACCAGTACCGCAAGCTGCGCAACACCTTCCGCTACCTGCTCGGCGCGCTCGAAGGCTTCGACTACGAGGCCGAGGGCGTGGCCTACGCCGACATGCCCGAGCTGGAGCGCTACACGCTGCACAAGCTGGCCGAACTCGACGGCAAGCTGCGGCAGGCGATCGCGGATTACGACTTCAACGAATATACCCGCCTGCTGACCGAGTTCGCGAACGAGGACCTGTCGGCCTTCCTGTTCGATATCCGCAAGGACCGGCTCTATTGCGACGATCCGCAATCGGTCGAACGGCGCGCGTACCGCACGGTGCTCGACACGCTGTTCCAGGCACTGGTCCGCTATGCCGCGCCGGTGCTGGTGTTCACTGCGGAGGAGGTGTGGACCACGCGCTTCCCCGACCGTGGGAGCATCCACCTCCAGCAAATCCACCCGCTGCCCGAGGAATGGACCGACGCGGCGCTGGCAGAGCGGTTTGCCGCGCTGCGCGACCTGCGCGAGGATGTGACCGAGGCGATCGAGCCGCTGCGGCGCGAGAAGACCATCCGTTCGAGCAACGAGGCGGCGGTATCCGTCCCGAAAAAGGCCATCCCCGAAGGTTTCGGGATGGACGATCTTGCCGAACTGTTCATCGCCGCGTCAGTCTCCGCCCACGATGGGGAAGGGGTGACCGTATCGCGCTCTTCCGATAACAAGTGTGGCCGCTGCTGGCGCCTCCTGCCGAGTGTTTCGGAGGATGGCGGCCTGTGCGATCGCTGCGAGGAGGTGGTGAACTGATGACCATGGCGTCGAACCGCCTTTCCACCGGGCTGCTGCTGGCCGCGCTCGTCTTCGGGCTCGACCAGCTGATCAAGTGGCTCGTCACCGGGCCGCTGGGGATCGACACCGTGGGCGAGGTGAAGGAGCTGCTGCCCTTCTTCGACCTGCGTTTCACAACCAATCTGGGCACCTCGCTCGGGCTGTTCCAGGCGCAGAGCGACGAGCAGCGCTGGCTGCTCGTGTTCGCGACCAGCGCCATCGCGCTGATCGTGCTTTTCTGGATGCTGCGCGACCGGTCGGGCGGCGATCGCCTCGGGCTCGGCCTGATCCTGGGCGGTGCGCTCGGCAATATCCTCGATCGGGTGTTGCTGGGCTACGTGGTCGACTATGCCGATCTGCACTTCGGCGAGTTCCGCCCGTTCCTGATTTTCAACTTCGCCGACGCCGCGATCACCATCGGCGTGCTGATCATCCTTGCCCGTTCCTTCTTCCTGCGCGACAAGGGCGCGGACAAAGACATGCAGTTAGCTGCGAAAGAGAGCTGAATATGCGCACCAAGAGCCTCATGATCCTCGCCACCTTCGCGATGGGCCTTTCCGCCTGCGGCAGCGGCGGCGGCATTCTCGGGCGTGAACGTCCCGACGAGTTCGCCGTGCAGCGGCAGGCACCGCTGGTTGTGCCGCCCGATTTCAGCCTCGCCCCGCCCCAGCCCGGTGCCGCACGCCCGACCGAGGGTACCGCGGCCGAGCAGGCGCTCGAGGCGCTCTTCGGCGGCCCGGCGGCACGCAGCGAAGTCGAATCCGCCGCGATCGATCGCGCGGGCGAAGCAGAGCCGGGCATCCGCTCGTCGGTTGGCGACCCGCAGACCTCGACCGTCGCCAAGGGCCGCGTAACGCGCGACATCATCGCCGCACCCGAGGGCGATGGCGGTTCGGCGCAGGCCGTCATCCCGGGCTAAGCCCCACTTCTGACTTTATTCGCACGCGGGCGCAGACAAGTCTGCGCCCCATCTCGACCCTGCACGGCGATTCGATTCGCCGGGCGGGGTTCTTTGCGTGCGGATCGCCGCGAACCCGCACCTGTCGTTCGCAGAGCGGAAAATGGCGTTAGTCGGCCATTCCGTAGCGTCCGTCTGTTGGTGACGACGCCTGTCGAAAGCGAGATGCACGCCGCCGGCGAATCGCGCACCCCTTGGTCAACGGCGCACGGAGTACCCCCCAATAAGGTGCGCCGCAGACCAGGAGGAAAAGATCATGAAGACGTCACTCGCCCTCATCGCAGCCCTCGGCCTCGCCCTTCCCACGGTCCCCGCCGTGGCCAAGTCCGGCGCGGTCAGCGTCGACTATTCGGACCTCGATCTCTCGACCGAGAAGGGTCAGGAACAGCTCGAACGGCGGATCGACAAGGCCGCGCGCGCTTTCTGCGGCGCCGACCAGCCCAAGACCGGCACCATGCTGCGCGGCGGCAAGACCCGCAGTTGCATCACCAGCATCAAGCGCGAGATCCGCACGAAGGTCTCGGCGGTCGTGGAGCAGCAGTCCTGAAAAGGCTGATCCGTCGACACGACGATCCTGGCCCTCGCCGAATATGCTTCGGCGGGGGCTTTTTCGTATTCGTGGGAGATGTGGCGATCGACGACGCGGCGCGAGCCGCCCCGTCCGGGCTGCGCTGGCGGGCCTAGCGCCCCGCCATCGCCTTGACCTTGGGCAGATAGGTGCGGCCGATGCGCAGCGGTTCGCCGTCTTCCAGCTCGACCGACCATACGCCCAGCCCATCGTGGCGGAGCCCGGTGATGAAATCCTTGCGCAGGATCGTGCTGCGATGGATGCGGATGAAGGCGTCCGGGTCCAGCTTCTGTTCCAGCCCGGCGATGGTCTGCAGCAACAGGTAGGTCTTGTCGCCCACGTAGAGCCGCACATAGTCGCGCTCGGCATCGATCCGGCGGACATCGGAGACCGAGACGCGGACCAGTTCGGACCGGTGCGGCACCCACAATTCCTGGAGCCAGTTGGTATCGCCCCCATCAGAGGTTTCGCCACGCTTGGCCAGCGCGCGCGCGATCGCCCGTTCGAGCCGTTCGGCAGCGACCGGCTTCAGCACGTAATCGACCGCGTCGAGATCGAACGCCTCGACCGCAAAGCTCTCGTGCGCGGTAACGAAGATGATTGCCGGCGGCTCGGGTGCCTTGGCGAGCCTGCGGGCCACTTCGATCCCGTCGAGCCCGGGCATGGTGAGATCGAGCAGCACGAGGTCGGGAGACTGCTCGGCGATCACCTCGAGCGCCTTCTCCCCATGATCGGCAGTGCCGACCACCTCGACCCGGTCGATCCGGCCACACAGGGTTTCCAGCCGCTCGATAGCGAGCGGTTCGTCGTCGACCAATACGACGCGCAGCGGTGAGTTATCGTCCATTCTTGATATCCAGCGGCATGATGAGTTCCGTTCGATAGCCTCCCTGTTCGACCTGCCCCGAGATGACCTGGGCACGATCGCCGAAGCGGGCGCGCAACCGGTCGCGCACGTTCGACAATCCGATGCCGAACCCGCCACCGCCGCTATCGCCCAGTCCCGGGCCGTCATCGGCGACGATCAAATGCAGGCGATCATCCCTGGCCAGCGCCTCGATCGTGACATGCACCGGCGTGGTCGAGCGGGCGACCGCGTAACGGACCGAGTTTTCGACCAGCGGTTGCAGGATCATCCCCGGCACGCGTGCGCGTTCGAGCGAATCGGGCAGCGTGATCGTGACCACCAGCCTTTCGGGGAAGCGCACTTCCTCGATTGCCAGATAATCGCGCTGCAAGGCGATCTCGTCTTCCAGCGCGACATCCTCGGTCGGTTCTTCGGCCAGGCTGTGGCGGTAGAAGTTCGACACTGCCTGAATCATCGCCTCGGCGCGGTTGTCCTTCCCGGTAATCACCAGCGACGACAGCGAATTGAGCGTGTTGAACAGGAAATGCGGGTTGATCTGGTAGCGCAGCGATCGCAGCTCGGCGGCCTTCGCGGCGGAGCGGAAACGCTCCTCACGCGCCTGCGATGCGCGGGCCTGCGCGCCTGCCAGCATCGCGAGATAGAGCGCTGCCCACGCCAGCAGCAGGAAATATCGGCCCAGCGCAATGTCCGAAATCTGGCGCCAGCGTTCGGCCCCGGTGGGCGCAGGCGCGAGCACGAAGGTGCGCACATCTTCTATCTCGAGCGAATCGCTCGATTCGGTCCCGCTCGGGTGGCGCCGGGGCAATGGCGGGAATTCCAGCAGCATGTTGCCGGCATCGTCGCGGCGGATCACCACGCCCTGCTCCTCGGCGTATTTCTGGTAGTATTCCTTGTACATTTGCTCTTCGAGATCGGCGAACACCATCTGGTTGATCTGCGCGATCATCAGCGAGGCGGGCAGCGCCACGACCAGCGCGGTGGCGGTCTTGATCGCCAGCGATTGCCGGTCGACCAGCCGCAGCAACAGCCACATGCCGAAGGTGATCGCCGCGCCCGCAAGGCACACGATCAGCCGCGGCCACAGCAGCGCCGCGTGCATTTCCAGCCCGATAACCAGACCGCGCAGCGTGACGAGCACGTAATAGGTGGCCCACAGGCCGGCGATCGAAATCAGCACCAGCCTCAGCGGCAGGCTGCTCGAAACGCGGGTATCCTGCTGATCTGAAAAATCTTCTGTCACGATCGCCCCTGAATGCGCCCCTGCGCGCGCGATGGCCATGACGCCGGTCGATTGCGGAAATGCGCCGGTCGAAGCCCTGTCATGGCGCGCGCTAGCCGGTGCGAACGCCTGCGTCGCGCAAAGTCTGCAACATTGCCGCATCGACTGGCATCCACGACTCTGCGTTCGCCATCGGCGCCGTCAGCGTCTTTAGCGAACTGGCGGTCACCCGCGAGAAGATCGCCTTCTCATCCTCGCACAGCGCGACGAGCACGCGGCCGTCGGTGGGTTCTTGCCAACCCGAAGGCAATTCATCCCACGACAGGTTGGCGCTCCAGCTCTCGGGATCGCACTCGGGGTGATAGTAATTCGCTTCCGCGAGCGATTGCAGGACGCCGACCCAATCGACCGGCTGCTTGTCGACTGCGAACGCCGCGAAGGCGAGTTCGGCGTCGGGCACTTCGGGGGCGAACACGCCTGCCTCGGCCATCGCCTTGACAAGCTTGCGGACCTTGGCCTGCTTCGCCTGCGACAAGGGCGGAAGGCTGCCCGCGAAATGCAGCGGCCTGGCAGCAGGGGGTGGGGCCGGAGCGAAAGTCAGGGCGACCCCCACGAAAATGTCGATCGCGTAGGCAATCCCGAGCAGTACGACGAGGAACATGACCACGAGAAAGGCATGCCCTCTCCCATCCCAGGCAATGCCCATCGCCCGCGTCGCGATCAGCCAGCTTGCGCCCAGCGCCAGCAGGCGAACCGCCCAGCGCCCCCTCGCGCTGCGCAGGAAGGCGATCATGCGTCGAGCAGCCCTTCTTCCGCGATCCGCTTCTTCCACTGGGCGGGCGCGAGCGTGTGGACATTATTGCCCGCCGCATCGACCGCGACGGTCACCGGCATGTTCTCGACCGTGAACTCGTAGATCGCTTCCATGCCCAGCTCCTCGAAAGCGACGACCTTCGCCTCCTTGATCGCCCGCGCGACGAGATAGGCCGCGCCGCCGGTCGCCATCAGATAGGCGGTCTTGAAGCGGCTGATCACCTCGACCGCGTCGGCGCCGCGCTCCGCCTTGCCGATCATTGCCAGCAGGCCGAGGTCGAGCATCATCTCGGTAAACTTGTCCATCCGCGTGGCGGTGGTCGGGCCTGCCGGGCCGACGACTTCGCCCATCACCGGGTCGACCGGGCCGACATAGTAGATCGCCCGCCCCTCGAAGCTCACCGGCAGCTCCTCGCCCGCCTCGAGCATGTCGTTGATGCGTTTGTGCGCAGCGTCGCGGCCGGTCAGCATCTTGCCCGAGAGCAGCAGGCGGTCGCCGTGTTGCCAACTTTCGACTTCCTCCTTGGTCAGCGAATCGAGGTTCACGCGCTTCGCCGCGCTATCCGGCTGCCAGTTGACCTTGGGCCACTGGTCGAGATCGGGCTTTTCCAGATAAGCCGGGCCCGACCCGTCGAGCGTAAAGTGCGCGTGGCGAGTCGCTGCGCAATTGGGGATCATCGCCACGGGCTTGCCCGCCGCGTGGCACGGCCAGTCGAGGATTTTCACATCGAGCACGGTCGACAGCCCGCCCAGCCCCTGCGCGCCGATTCCCTGCGCGTTGACCGCGTCGAAGATGTCGATCCGCAGCTGTTCGATATCGTTCTGCGGCCCGCGCTCCTTCAGCTGGGCCATGTCGATCGGCTCCATCAGGCTTTGCTTGGCGAGCCGCACGCAATGTTCGGCAGTGCCGCCGATCCCGATGCCGAGCATGCCCGGCGGGCACCACCCCGCACCCATGCTGGGCACCTGTTCGACCACCCAGTCGACGATATTGTCGCTCGGGTTCATCATCTTGAATTTGCTCTTGTTCTCGCTGCCGCCGCCCTTGGCCGCAACGTCGATGCTGACCGTGTTGCCCGGCACCATCTCGACCGACAGGACGCACGGCGTATTGTCGCGCGTGTTGCGACGGGTGAACGCCGGATCGGCGAGGATCGAGGCGCGCAGCGTGTTGTCGGGATGGGTGTAGGCGCGCCGTACCCCTTCATCGACGACTTCCTGCAAGGATCGCTTGCTCTCCAGCCGGCAATCCTGCCCCCATTTGACGAACACGTTGACGATGCCCGTATCCTGGCAGATCGGTCGGTGCCCTTCGGCGCACATCCGGCTGTTGGTGAGGATCTGCGCGATCGCGTCTTTCGCCGCTGGGCCCTGTTCGGCCTCGTAGGCGACGCCCAGCGCGCGGATATAGTCCATCGGGTGGTAGTAGGAGATGAACTGGAGCGCGTCGGCGACGCTTTCAACCAGATCGTCTTCGCTGATTATCGTCATGTCGCTCATCGACGGTCACCTCCTGCTGATCGAAACCGAAGCGCCGATAGAGCAGCCAATGCCTATGCGACAAGTGATGCGGGTCTTGGCGAGCCTTCCTGCCCCCTCTAAGGCGTTCGCCGGGGCCCGCATCCACCGCCCCCGCCAGGCGGAACAAGAACGAGACGAGACTGATGATGGCAACTGCGCAAAAAGCGCCTGATTTCGCGGCCGCGCGCCGCCACATGATCGAAAGCCAGCTGCGGACGAGCGGAATCAACGGGGCGCGCGTGCTCGATCGCATGGCCGCCGTACCGCGCGAGGATTTCGTGCCCGAGGCAGCGCGCGCATCTGCTTATGTCGACCGGACCATTGCCCTGGGCGAAGGTGCGTCTCTCGCGCCGCCGCTGGCGCAGGGCCAGATTTTGACCCACGCACGCCCGGAGAAGAACGAGCGCGCGCTGCTGGTCGGCCCCGCTACCGCCTATCTCGCCGCGCTGATCGAACCACTGGTGGGCGAACTGCGGTCCGCGACACCGGAAGAGGTTCTCGCCAACGAGGTCGACGGCACGTTCGATCTGGTGATCGTCGATGGTGCGGTAGAGCATGTACCCGCGCAGCTGGCGGCTACCCTCGCGCCTTCGGGGCGCCTTGTGACCGGAGTCATCCGGCGCGGCGTGACCCGGCTCGAAATCGGTCGCAGGAGCGGCGAGGACGTCTCGCTGATCGCGATCGGCGAAACGCAGCTGCCGCGCCTCCCCGCGTTCGACAAGCCGCAAAGCTGGACCTTCTGACATGACCCGACCCATTCGCCTTGCTCTCATGGCATCCTGCGCGTTCGCCCTCGCGGCACCGGCGCAGGCCGACACTTTGCGCGAGGCGCTGGCCGAAGCCTACCGCACCAATCCCACGCTGCAGGCGGCGCGCTCCCAATTGCGCGCAACAGACGAGAACGTGCCGATCGAGAAGGCCGACGGGCGGCCGAGCGTCACCGGTCAGGCAGCCTTGACCGAATATGTGAAGCAAAGCTCGACCAGCGTCTTCACGCCCGATCGTGCGCTGACCGCAGGCGTCGATCTGGGCGTGCCGCTCTATTCCGGCGGCTCGGTAAAGAACTCGATCAGGGCCGCCGAAGTGCGCGTTCAGGCGGGACGCGCGGACCTGCGCGGCACGGAGAGCGCGATTTTCAGCCAGGTCGTCGCCGCTTACATGGACGTGCTGCGCAGCGAGGCGCTGGTCGGCCTGAGCGCGAACCAGGTCGACGTGCTCGAGGTCAATCTTCAGGCCACCAGCGACCGCTTCGAAATCGGCGACCTTACCCGCACCGACGTCGCCCAGTCGCAGTCGCGGCTGGCGCTGGCGCGTGGCGATCTGCGTTCGGCACAGGCCGGGCTGATCCAGGCGCGCGAGAACTATATCCAGCTGGTCGGCTCACCGCCGGGCCAGCTCGAACCGCCCCCGCCGCTGCCCAACCTGCCCAGCGATCCGCGTTCTGCCGTCGATATCGCGCTGGAGAACAACCCCGATCTGATCGGTGCGCGCGAACGTGCGAAGGCGGCAGGGTACGATATCGATGTCGTGGGTGCATCGCGTCTGCCGCGGATTTCCGCCTTTGCGGGCTATGATTATCAGAACTACCTCGGTTCATTGCCCGGTTCGCCGCTCGATCCGACCGATCCCAACAGCCCGATCGTGGGCAACCCGCAGACGGGCACCGCCTCTTCCGCCGGTATCACGCTGTCGATCCCGCTGTTCCAGGGCGGTCGCCCCGCGGCGCTGCAAAGGCAGGCGCAAGCCCGCGCCTCCGCTGCGCTGGACCAGGTGATCGCGACCGAGCGTGACGTCATCGCGCAGGTGCGCGGTGCCTATGCGAGCTATTCGGCGGCGCTGGCGATCATCGACAGTTCGCGCGAAGCCGTCGCCGCGGCAGAACTCAGCCTCGAAGGCGTGCGGGCGGAAAACTCGATCGGCAACCGGACCGTGCTCGACGTGCTCAACGCCGAACAGGAATTGCTGTTCGCGCGCGTCGATCTCGTGACCGCGCGCCGCAATGCCTATGTCGCGGGCTTCAGCCTGCTCGCGGCAATGGGCCGTGCCGAAGCGCGCGACCTGGGGATCGAGGGCGGTGTGCTGTACGATCCGCTGGCCAATTACGATCGCGTGTCGGACAAGTGGAACGACTGGGATAGCGATCCCGACCCGCAGGCGCACGGCACGCAGACCATTGACATTCCCCCCGCCAACGCGGAAATCCGCGACGTGTACGGTCCGGTCGACGATCCGGACGCCGACTGAGGGGGCAGGTCACGTGCGGGATGGGGAAGCATCGGTCGAGGAAATCCTCGATTCCATCAAGAAGGTGATCGCGCGTGATAACCGCGCCGGTGCGATGGATGCGCGCAGGCGCCGCGACCGGTCCGAGCGCGATGAGACCCGCTCCGCTGCGCATGGCTCTGCTCGTAACGAAGAGACGGATGGCGTGTTCGACCTTTCGGATGCCGATCTGGTCGGTGATGAAAGCGACAAGAGCGATGGCGAAACCGACGCCGAATCGCTGCTCAGCGTGAGCGCGCGCGATTCGATGCGTGACAATCTCGCCACCCTCGCGCTGCTGGCCGAACCCGGCACTCCGCCGCAGATCGTCCGCTCGGGCGAAACCTCGCTCGAAGGGCTGACGCGCGAATTGCTGCGCCCGATGCTCGCCGAATGGCTCGACAAGAATCTCCCGCCGATGGTGGAAGATCTTGTGCGGCAGGAAATCGCGCGGATCGTCAAGCGGCAGGGCTGAGCCCCGGTCCGAGATTTTTCTTGCGGGCTCACGCGGAGAGCCTAGTTTCCGCGCCCATGCGCAAAGCCTTCAAACCGCTCGCCCTTCTCGCCGCTTCCGCCGCGTTTCTCCCCACCACCGCCATCGCACAGGCGCCCTCGAACCTGGGCGCCTCGCCAGCCATGACGGCGCGCGATCTGGTCACCATGCCACGCCTCGGCGGCCCCATCGTGAGCGCGGATGGCGCACGGGTGCTCTATTCGGTCACCACCACCGATACCGACACGCTGGCGCGCAGCACCGCTTACCGGCTCAAAACGGTCGCCACGGGCGAAGAGGTCGACGTGACCCTGCCCGAGGATGCGAACTCGCCGGTCTTCGTGGGGGACGAGCGGATCTATTTCCTCGCTCCGGGTGGACGCAATTCGAAGGGAATGCAGGTTTTCACCGGCGTCCTGCTGGAAGACGGCACGCTCGCGCAGGAACATCAGGTCACCCGCCTCAACCGCGAGGTTAGCGGGTTCGAGGTCTCGCCCGATGGCAAGAGTCTCGCCATTTTCGGCGATGTGCCGCGCGAATGTGCCAAGTTCGATTGCCCGAGCAAGGAAGACGGGCCGGGTTCGGGCCGGCTGTACGATGGCGAGGATGGGTTCATCCGCCACTGGGATAGCTACGAGACGCCCGGCACCTTCAGCCGCGTGTTCGTGCTGCCGGTGGAAGATGGCATCGCGGTAGGCTCTGGCACAGCAGCCGATGGGCCCGATGGCGAAGGCGCGCTGGTCGGCCACACCCCGCTGCGGCCCTTCGGCGGTCTGGAAGACATCGCCTGGAGCCCCGACGGGAAGGCGCTCTATTTCGTTGCCCGCCAGGCCGGTATCGACGAGCCAACGTCGACCAATACCGACATTTATCGCTTCGCGCTGAACGACACCGCACCGACCAATCTGACCGTTGCCAACGAGGCAAGCGACGGGTCACCCGCGCCTTCGCCCGATGGCAAGAGCCTCGCTTATCTCGCCATGGCACGCCCCGCCTACGAGTCGGACCGACAGGTCATCATGCTGCGCGATTTGGCGTCCGGCGAAACGCGGGCGCTGACCGCCGATTTCGACCGCAGCTTCGCCTCGCTCGCTTGGACGCCCGATTCGCGCTGGATCATCGCCACCGCGCAGAGCGTCCTCGATACGCCAGCATTTCGAATCGATCCGCGCACGGGCAAGGTGCACGAACTCGATCTCGTACCGGGCAACGAAGCGCATATCGGCAATGTCACCCCGGCCGGCGCGAAGCGGCTGATCTTCACCCGCGATTCGATTGCGGCGCCTGCTGAAATCTATGTGTCCGATAACTGGAAGGAAGCGACTCGCCTGACCGATATCGCCGCCACCCGGATGGCTGAGCTTGCGCCGGTCGAGACCCGCCGGTTCAGCTTCGAAGGGGCCGCCGGTGACAAGGTCTGGGGCCAGATCACCAAGCCGGCGGGCCTCAGTCGCGCACTTCCGGCGATCCTTTATGTCCACGGGGGGCCGCAAGGTTCGTTCAACGATGGCTGGTCGAGCCGTTGGAACCCGCGCGTGCTCGCGAGCCAGGGCTATGCGGTCATCTCGGTCGATTTCCACGGCAGCACCGGATACGGGCAGGACTTCACCGACGCGATCAACCGCGACTGGGGCAGCAAGCCGCTGGAAGACCTGCAGAAGGGTCTGGCTGCGGCCATTGCGCTCGACAAGCAGATCGACGGTGACAATGCCTGCGCGATGGGCGCGTCCTATGGCGGCTACATGATGAACTGGATCGAGGGGAACTGGCCCGACCGGTTCAAGTGCCTCGTCCAGCACGACGGCCTGTTCGACATGCGCAGCTTCTATTACGCGACCGAGGAAACGTGGTTTCCGCGCTGGGATTTCGGGGGTTCCTATGCCCAGCAGGGCGAGCTTTACGAACGCTGGAACCCGGTCAACTTCGTCCAGTACTGGCAGACGCCGATGCTGGTGGTGACCGGCGAGAAGGACTACCGCGTCCCCTCCACGCAGGCGTTCGGCGCCTTCAGCGTCTTGCAGGAACAGGGCATTCCTTCGCAGCTGCTGGTCTTCCCGGACGAGAACCACTGGGTCCTGAAGCCCAAGAACTCGCTGCAATGGCATGAAACCGTGTTCGCATGGCTCGATCGCTGGCTGGGCGGCGAGGGCGAATGAGCCACGCGCGGTCGCTGCGCAAGGCAAGCGAGGCGCTGGCCTCGACCGGCGGTGAACGCGCCGCGCGGCACATCTTCCTGTGCGCGCTGCCGCGCAAGGCGAAATGCTGCCATCCCGCGCAGGGCGAGGAATCGTGGAATTACCTCAAGAAACGCGTGAAAGAGCTTGGGATCGGCCCTTCGAGCAAGCACGGGCAGGATCTGGTGATCCGCCGAACCAAGGCCGATTGCCTGCAGATCTGCCATGCCGGGCCCATCGCGCTCGTGCAGCCCGATGGGGTCTGGTATCACTCGTGTACGCCCGAAGTGCTCGAGGACATCATCCAGCAGCACCTGATCGGCGGTGAACCGGTCGAGCAGTACCGCCTGTACCCGGCCGACTAGCGGCTCAATCCTCGCCCTCGCGACGTTCGTCCCCATCGGCGAGCGGATTGTGAATCGATTCGTCGTGGCCGGTGCCGTTGGAAAGGAACACCAGCCCCATCAGCGCGCTGGTCAGGATCATCGAGAATCCGATGCCCAGCGCCACCGCGATGAAGACGTGCGGCGACACGTCCAGATCGCTCCAGAAGATGGCCGCCCAGGCGATTCCCACCACGCCGATCGTCAGCGCGAGCATTGCGCGCATCAGCCGCTTGTAGCGTGCCCATGCGAAGGCGGCCTTTTCCGGATCGTCGAGCGGGGATTTGGGCGCCAAGCGGCCCTCCTGTGCTGAAATGTCATGCAGATTCGCCAAAGCGTTGCCTTCGTGCCATTATCCCTGCCCAGGGGAAAGGAGGCTGACCGATGGATATCGGGCAATTGATCGCTGACCGCGATGCGAATGCGATTTTTTCTTGCGAGGCTGGCACGCCGATGCGCGATGCCATCACCATTCTGGCCGAAAAGCGCATCGGCGCGCTTCCGGTGATGGATGGCGGCACGGTCTCGGGGATTTTTTCCGAACGCGACGTTATCTACTGCCTTTCGGCACAGGGGCATTCGTGCCTCGACCGGCCCGTGGGCGAAGTGATGACCTCTCCGCCGATCACCGTGACGCGCAGCGAGAAGGTCGACGATGCGCTTTCGCTGATGACTCGCCGCCGTATCCGCCACCTGCCGGTGGTCGAAGACGGCGCGCTGCTCGGCTTCGTGTCGATCGGCGACCTGGTGAAGCTGCGTTACGAGAAGGTCCAGCAGGAAGCGCAGGAGATGCGCAGTTACATCCAGACGGCCTGAAACAGTTGGCTTGAGGCGGGTGGCTTGAGATGGGCGCCGTTCGCGCCCATATCGGGCATATGAGCACTGCCCCGACCCTGACCGATGCCGCCGCTGCACGCGTTTCCGCGATTGCGAGCAAGCAGGGCAAGCCGGCGATTCTGCGGCTTGCAGTCGATGGCGGCGGTTGCTCGGGCTTCCAGTATCGCTTCGAACTGGCCGACGCGGCAGAGGCGGATGATCTCGCCAGCGAGACCGCAGGCGTGCAGCTGGTTATCGATCCCGTCAGCCTCGATCTGGTGGCCGGAAGCACGGTCGATTACGTCGAATCGCTTGGCGGAGCGGCTTTCCGGGTGGAGAATCCGCAGGCCGCCGCGGGCTGTGGCTGCGGGTCCAGCTTCGGGATTTAGGTTAGACTAGGCGCATCGCATCGGGCAGGAAGCCGGGATGCGCATCGCCACTTTCAACATCAACGGCATCAAGGCACGCCTGCCGCGTCTGCTCGAATGGCTCGAGGAGACGCAGCCCGACGTCGCGTGCCTGCAGGAAATCAAATCGCAGGACGAGGGCTTTCCCGCCGAGGAGTTCGAAAAGGCGGGCTACCAGGCCCTGTGGCACGGCCAGAAGAGCTTCAACGGCGTCGCGATCCTGGCCAAGCAAGGCTGCACAATGGAAGAACGCCGGCGCGGCCTGCCGGGCGACGAGGCGGACGAACAGGCGCGCTATCTCGAAGCCGAGATCGATGGCGTGATCGTCGCCAATCTCTACCTTCCCAACGGCAACCCGCATCCCGGGCCCAAGTTCGACTACAAGCTCGGCTGGATGGAGCGGCTGCGCGCGCGCATGGACGCGCTTTGGGCTGAGGAGAAGCCCGTGATCGTGCTAGGCGATTACAACGTCATTCCCGAAGACAAGGACGTGTGGTCACCGTCGGCAATGCAGGACGACGCACTGATGCAGCCCGAATCGCGCGACGCATACGCCCGCCTGCTCGGCGACGGTTGGACCGATGCGCTCAATACGCTCAACCCGCGCGGCGGGGTGTGGACCTTCTGGGATTACCAGCGCGGCGCGTGGCAGCGCGACCACGGCTTCCGGATCGACCACTGCCTGCTATCGCCCGAACTCGCCGACCGGCTGCAGGCCGCTGGCGTCGACAAGGACGCACGCGGCCGCGAAAAGGCGAGCGACCACGCCCCCGTCTGGGTGCAGGTCGCCGCCTGATCGCGTTCCCGGGCCCCAGCGGGGCGCTTAGCGATAGAAAATGTGGGTCTTGATCGTGGCGCGCGCCTGCTTGTGGCGTGCCCAGCTGGGCCGCACGTAGGTCGCGTGGAAATAGAGCGAATCGCGTGCCTCGCTCTGCCAAAGGCCTTCATGTGCGATGCGCGCAATCTTGCGCGCCCGTTCCCACGCAGCGCCATTGCTGCGCCGCGAAGGGATGCGGCCATTGCGCACGAAGGAGAACTGCGCACGCTGGGTCACAACGCCGCAATAGTCCGACGGGAAGGCCGAGGATTCGGCACGGTTGATGATGACCTGCGCCACCGCGAGCTGGCCTTCGATCGGCTCGCCGCGCGATTCGAAATAGATCGCACCGGCAAGGCATTCGAGCTCGCGCGACATCGTGTCGGGCGCATCGACCTCGGCCATCAATTCGTTGAGCGATGCTGCTTTGGGAGCTGCCGTCTCGGCGCTCTCCACATCCGCTACGGTCTCATCCTGGTCGGGCAGCGGCTGCACGACTTCATCGGAAAAGAAGACCGGCTGCGTCGAAGCCTCGGGCTCCGGCGCGGTGAGAATTTCGGTGTCGCCCTGTTGGGCTTGCGCGTCCGCATAGGCAAAACCGGCGGAAGCGATCAGTCCGGCTGCGGCACATGCCACAAAGCCGAATTTAGTCTTGGTACCCATTGATCCCGTTCAAAGGGGCGGTGAACGAACGCGGACGCAGGCTGGAACCATCACGCGCAAAAGCGCTTTTATAAAATGTGCAAATGTGAGGGTTCGTAAAAAGGCCTGCCGGCCGTCCCCCGACTGCGTGCTTATCAGCGCGGCCTCATTGCCGCCCCGACCGCCTGCGCAAGATCGAAGTCGGGCGCCATTTGCGTCTCTTGACGCTCAGGTCAAGTTATCGCCGCAATTCTGCGATGAACCGTTCCGCATTGTCGATCTGCGCCTCGACGACCCACAAATCGTCATCCTGCGCGCTTCTACGTTCGCAATATTCGTAGATTTTCCCTTCGTTTTCAGAAGGTTCCTCTTGAGTCACCTGCCATTCGAAGGCGAAGTCCGCCGAGGGGCGTCTTTCGACTAGTTTCAGGTTCCCGGTGCGATCGCGCACCAATAATACATAGGTACCGCTGTCACGGTCACCTTTGGCAAGAACGGTTCCCATACCGCCTTCGGCCGTAATTCGTCGCAAAAGACCGCTCACCAGCAGGTGAGTCGGCAAACGCGAACCGGTCACGTGTCGTCGCTCGCGTATCCGGCCAGGCCCGACAGGGCGATTCGCGAGCGCATGAAAGTGCCCGTGCCGCGCCCGATCTCGTCGCCTTCCTCGTCCACCAGCCGCGATTCGGCGACCAGTACGCGCCGTCGCCCGCTGATCCACACGCCGGAAGCGGTTACCCGCCCACCGCGCACAGGCTTGGTGAAGTGGGCGTTGAACGCGGTGGTCAGCAGGAAACGGTCGGTGACGAGGCTATTCGCCGCGTAGAAGGCCGCATCGTCGAGCATCTTGAAATAGATCGTCCCATGCGCAGCGCCGGCGGCATGGAAGACGTTTTCGGTGACGTCGAAGGTGATTTGCGCGCGCCCCTCGCTCTCGATCGAGAGCTCGGAGGCAAAGGTATCGTTGATCGGGGCCGAGCGATATAATCGCTCGAGCGCGCGATAATGGGCGGTCGGCCCGGGACTGGCGTCAGGCAGCGTCACGCAGATCCGAATTGGCAAGGATCGCGAACAGCTCTTCCTCGCTTTGCGCTTCGAACAATTGGTGCATCACCCGGTCATTGCGGGTGAGGCGCGACATGGCGGCGAGCGCATGCAGGTGCTGGGCACCGGCATCGGTGGGCGAAATCAGACCCATCACCAGCCGCACGGGAATTCCGTCCGCCGCATCGAAATCGACCTCGCGATCGAGGTGGATCAGCACCGCAAGCGGTTCCTCTACAGTGTCGAGGCGCGCATGCGGCATCGCTACCGCCCGACCGAAGCCGGTGCTGCCCAGCGTCTCGCGCTCCTTGAGCGCGTCGAGCACGGCATCGGGATCGAGCGAATAGGCGTCTGCGAAACCGCGCGCCAATTCGGCGAGAATAGCTTGCTTGCCGGTGCAGGCGGCGCAGCGCACGGCCTGGGGAATCAATCGGAAAGGTGTCGACACGGGAATTCTGTCTGCCTTGGTGACCGCGATCCGTTCAGAACCTCGCGGGGTGAACGGACCACTGCGGATGATTAGTGCTGTGGGCCGCACGGGTGTGCGCCGGAGACGGCGCGCGCCACCCGTGGGAGGTCGGCCCGTCGCTCGTCAATGCGGCTCGACCCAACCGATCGTGCCGTCGTGGCGGCGGTACACCATATTATGGCGGCCGCTGCCAGCATTTTTGAAGAACAGCGCATTGGTATCGCGCAGGTCGAGCATCATCACCGCATCCGCGACCGAGACGTCGGGAATATCGGTCTTGGTTTCCGCAACCACCGCAGGCGAATCGGCTGCTTCTTCCTCGTCATCGTCCGATTCTGCCGCGAAGACGCGGTAGGCTGCTTCTTCGGTCGCCGCGGAATGGTTGTGCGCCTCGTGCCGGTCTTTCAGCCGCCGCTTGTACCGGCGCAGCTGTTTTTCGAGCTTGTTAGCCGCAGCGTCGAGCGCCTGATGGATGTCGTGCGCCTCACCGCGTGCCTTCAGGATCAGGCCCTGCATGATGTGCGCGACGATATCGCAGGAAAAGGCGCCGGCAGGGGCCTTGCCGAAAGTCACCTGCGCGGAAATCGCGCGGTTGAAGTACTTTTCGACGATGGCGGCCAGTCGGTCGGTCGCGTTGTCCTGCAGCGAGGTGCCTGTATCGATCTGATGGCCGGAAACTCGAACGTCCATGCTCGCAAATTCTCCTTATGTTCTCAAACCCGCGGGGGGCGGGGATGACCTACCTATTCCAGATAGGTCTTGCGATACGTTCAAGAAAGGCTGCGTGGCGCGTGAGTTCCTGCTCGCTCGCCGAATGCGGCCGGGGCGGGCGGACCGGGCGGTCGCCCGAGGGAAGGATCTGGGCGACCTGCGCGGGGAATTGCGGTGTCTCCTCGGAGCCTGTATCGGCCACCAGGCCCATGGCAATCTGCCGCCCGCCGGTGAGTTCGATATAGACCTGCGCCAGCAACTCGGCGTCGAGCAGCGCGCCGTGGAACACGCGGTGGCTGCGATCCACGCCGTAACGGGTGCACAATGCGTCGAGCGAATGCTTGCCGCCGGGGTTCTTGCGCCGCGCCATTTCGAGCGTATCGACCTTGCGCGTCAGGCAGATCGCTTCGCGCGTGCACAGTTCGAGCTCTGCGTTGAGGAAGGCAAAGTCGAACCCAGCGTTGTGGGCGACGAGGTTATCTTCCCCGATGAACTCCAGAAAATCCTCGACCACCTCGGCAAAGCGGGGCTTGTCGGCCAGGAACTGCGCGCTCAGCCCGTGGATGGCCTCGGCCTCCGCGGGCATGTCGCGCTCTGGGTTGAAATAGGCGTGGTAGGTTGCACCCGTCGGCATGCGATCGACCAGTTCGACACAGCCGATCTCGACCATCCGATGGCCCTGCTTGGGATCGATCCCGGTGGTTTCGGTATCGAAAACGATTTCGCGCATGAATCAACTATCGGCTTCATCAACGCCGCTGGCAAGGTCAGCCGCCAGCCTGATTCTCTTCCGTCAACGAATCGACCAGCGCGACGACCTGAGCCTGCGTCTCGGCGTGCGGCACTCCGGTATCGATCACGTGGTCCGCCCGCGCGCGCTTTTCCGCGTCGGGCGTCTGTAACGCGAGGATCTGGGAGAATTTCTCTTCGCTCATGCCGGGGCGGGCAAGCACGCGGTCGCGCTGGACGTCTGCCGGGGCGGAGACCACCACGATCCGGTCGACCTGCGAGGCGCCGCCCTTTTCGAACAAGAGCGGAATGTCGAACACCACCAGCGGCGCCGTGGCATGCGCGACAAAGAAGGCCTGCCGTTTTGCCGCCACCGCCGGGTGCATGATCGCTTCGAGCCGGGCGAGTTCCTCGTGATTGCCGAAGACCCTCCGCCCCAGTTCGGCCCGGTCCACGCCGTCGGGCCCGGTGGTGCCGGGAAAGGCTGCCTCGATCGCGGACAGCATTTCACCATCGGGCCCCTGCATCGCGCGAACCTCGGCATCGGCGTCGAACACCGGCACGCCCAGAGCCTCGAACATCTCGGCGACGGTCGACTTGCCCATCCCGATCGAACCGGTGAGCCCGAGAATCACCGGGCGGCTCATGCGGTCAGCATCGCGCGCAGCTCGGCATCGTGCTCGCGTGGCGCGTCGGCACCGAAGAAATGGTGGAAGGCAACGGCGGCCTGGCCGATCAACATCGACAATCCGTCGACGGTTTGGAATCCCGCTGCGTCGGCACGCTCTAGAAAATCGGTCCACACCGGATCGGTGACGATGTCGTAGGCCACGCTGCCCGGCGGGGCGTGGCTGAAGTCGAACGGCAACGGCAATTGCCCCCGCATCCCGAGCGGGGTCGCGTTGACGATCAGATCGCAGCAGCCTTCTCGGTCATCGAAGGCAAAATCGGTCGCGTCGGTGAAATGGTCGAGCGCGATCGCGTGATGTTCGCCATCGGGGTCCAGTTCGTCGAGCAGGGCGCGGGCCTTCGCGGGATCGCGACCTGCGAGTACGAGCGTGAAGCCATGGCCTGCCAGCGCCGTGATGACCGCTCTCGCCGCGCCCCCAGTGCCGAGCACGCGCGCCATGCGAAACAGGTGGCGATCTTTCAGCATGGGCAAAAGCGGCTCGAGAAAGCCGTCCGCATCGGTGTTGTAACCCACAAGCGCGTCGCCCTCGCGCACAATGGTGTTGACCGCGCCGATACGGTGCGCGGTTGGGTCGATCCGATCGAGCAACGGGAGTACAGCCTGCTTGTGCGGCATGGTGACGTTACAGCCGCGCCAATCGGGATCGCCGCGGCGCTCCGCCAGATAGTCGGCCAGCCCGGTACTTGTCACACGCGTCGCGCGATAATCCGCCTCGATCCCCAAGTGCTTGAGCCAGAAGGTGTGGATCGCGGGAGATTTTGACTGCTTGATCGGGTCACCGATCACTTCGGCGTAGGGAAGGGGGCTCACGATGGCAGCGCACCTTCTTCGCGCAGCGCTTCGAGCACCTGCAGCAACGGCATGCCGAGGATGGTGAAATGGTCGCCGTAGATTCGCTCGAACAGTTGCACGCCCAGCGCCTCTATCCGGAACACACCGACCGTCTGGCCAACCGCGGGCCATTCGGCCGCAAGGTAGCTGTTTATAAAGCTGTCGCTCAGGTCGCGCACGTGCAGCGCAGCGGCATCGGTCCCGATCCAGACGATCCGGCCATCGCGTGCGAGAGCGGCAGCGCTGTGGAGATGCATCACCTTGCCCGAGAAGAAGCGCAGGTGCTCGGCTGCCTCATCTCGGCTGCCCGGCTTGTCGAAGCGCTGCCCTTCGACGACGACGAGACTGTCTCCGCCAAGCACCAGCTTTCCGGGATGCGCGGCCGAAACCGCGCCCGCTTTCGCTGCCGCGAGCGCCTGCGCAATCTCGCCGGGCGGCGCGTTGACCATCTCGGCTTCGAGCGCGCGCTCGTCGACTTCGGCACCGACGCACGTGACCGACACCCCGGCATCGGCGAGCATCGTCCTGCGCGAGGCACTGTTGGACGCGAGAATCAGCATCAGATCGGCTTCTCGTGCGGTTTCGTGCGGGCCTTGTGATCGTCCATCAGCTTGATGATCGCAGCTGCGGTTTCCTCGATCGAGCGTCGGGTGACGTCGATCACCGGCCAGTTGTTGTCGGCGAACATCCGCCGGGCAAAACGGATCTCTTCCTCGACCCGCTCGTGCTCGGCATAGGCCGTGCCGGCTCCCTCGTTGAGTTGCAGCAAGCGATTGCGGCGGATCTGCACCAGCCGCTCGGGCGCAGTCGTAAGTCCGACCACCAGCGGCCCGGTGAGTTCGAACAGCACGGGCGGCGGCGGGCTTTCGATCACCAGCGGGATGTTGGCGACCTTGTAGCCGCGATTGGCGAGGTAGATCGACGTCGGCGTCTTCGATGTGCGCGACACGCCGGAGAGGAGGATATCGGCCTTGTGCCAATCCTCGCTGCCGACCCCGTCGTCATGCGCGATCGTATAGTGGATCGCATCGACCCGCCGGAAATAGGCGTCGTCCATCCGGTGCTGGCGTCCAGGGCGGCCGTGGGCCTCCTGACCGAAACAACTTTCCAGCACCGCGGTGACCTCGCCCAGCGCATCGACGGCGGGCAGCGAGAGCTGGCGGCACTTTTCCTCGAGCGCCTTGCGCGTCTCTTCGTTGACCAGCGTGTACAGGATCAGCCCGGGGGACTTTTCGAGCTCGGGCACGATCCGTTCGAGATGCTGGCGCGAGCGGACCATCGGCCAGAAATGCCGCACCACATCGACACCTTCGAACTGGGCAAGCGCGGCATTGGCGACCATCTGCAGAGTCTCGCCGGTCGAATCGGAAAACAGGTGGAGATGGGTGCGCGACAAGACGACTGTCCGGGCTGTGGAGAGATCTCGGGATAAACCATCTCACTGGCACGAGGACAAGTCCGGCAGGGAATTCGTGCCCGGCACGCACCGGATTCACCCGGGGTATCTGCCCACAGGTAGCGCGCTTATCGACACCTGTCGGATAACCGGGATAACTTGTGTTTGACTCAAGGTCCCCAACGATTCGACGGGTCAGCGCACCGGGGCATTCTTCCCGCTTGCCCTGTGAATGGCCGAGTTGTGCGCCCTGTCCACAGGGCCAACTTCTTACCATCACCTATTATAATCATTATTTATTGGATTAGAGAGAGCCATGCCCGGTCCGATTCTCGATTGCCTGCGTGGCGAACTGCCCGCTTCTCCGCCCGTCTGGTTCATGCGCCAGGCAGGGCGATACCTGCCCGAATATCGCGCCTTGCGTGCAGACAAGGGCGGTTTCCTCGATCTGGTTTACGATAGCGAGGCGGCTTGCGAGATCACCTTGCAGCCGATCGAGCGTTTCGGTTTCGACGGGGCGATCCTGTTTTCCGATATCCTGATCGTTCCCCACGCGATGGGCCAGAAGCTCGAATTCCTTGCCGGCGAGGGACCGAAGCTCTCGCCGCCTCTGGTGGAAGCCGGGCTCGCCGATCTGGAACCGGACCTTTCGCGCTACGATCCGGTCTATCAGACCGTGCGCCTGTGCCGCGAACGGCTGGGGCCAGAGATGACCATGCTGGGCTTTGCGGGGAGCCCGTGGACGGTCGCGACATACATGGTGGCGGGCGAGGGCAGCCGCGACCAGCACGAAGCGCGTGCGATGGCCTATCGCGATCCGGCGCGGATGCGCGAGATCATTGGTGCCATTACCGATCAGACGATCGGCTATCTGCGTGGTCAGATCGATGCGGGTGCAGAGGCGGTTCAGCTGTTCGACAGCTGGGCGGGCAGCCTCGCTCCTGACGAATTCGATACCTGGGTGATTGAGCCGAACGCGGCGATCGTGGCCGCGCTCAAGGAATCGCATCCGGATGTGCCGGTGATCGGCTTCCCGAAGGGCGCTGGGGCGAAGCTGCCGCGCTATGTCGAGCGCACGAGGGTGGACGCAGTCGGGCTCGACGAGACGCTTGACCCCGAATGGGCCAACGAGGTGCTGCCCGCGGACCTGCCGGTTCAGGGAAATCTCGATCCGATGCTGCTGCTGGCGGGCGGCGAGCGGCTGGACCAGGCGATCTGGCATATCCTCGACAGTTTCCGTTCTCGTCCGCATATCTTCAATCTCGGCCACGGGATTGATCGGCACACGCCGATTCCCCATGTCGAGCAGGCGCTGGCCACCTTGCGCGATTGGCAGCGGCGGACATAGGCGCTAAAGGCGCCGACTATGCAGGAAACGCTCGGAATGCTCTATTTCTGGCTCAAGGCCGGGCACATCATCTTCATGGTCTTCTGGCTGGCGGGGCTGTTCATGCTCCCGCGCCAACTGGTCTACATGTACGCGACCGCCCCGGGCTCCGCGGAAGAGGCTCTGTGGGCCGAGCGGGTCAGGCAATTGTCCAAGATCATCCTGCTGCCGAGCATTATCCTGGTGTGGGTGCTTGGCCTCGCTCTGTCGTTCACCATCGGCGCGTGGGACCAGGGCTGGTTCCACGCGAAGTTGCTGCTGGTGCTGATCCTGAGCGGTTATCACGGCTACATGGTCGCGCTGTCGAAGAAGATGGCGCGCGGCGAGCGTCCGATGGAGGAAAAGCGCCTGCGGCTGGTGGGCGAAGCGCCCGCAATTCTGCTGGCCCTGATCGTCGTGCTGGTGATCGTAAAACCCTTCTGATCGCGTTTTTCTCGGCCAAGTTTGATTGACCTGAGCCGCCGATCGACCTATTTCGGTGCCCGACCCAGCCGGGCCCTGTCGGCGTTCTGCCGACATATCTCTTTTGCTTTCTCCAAGCCCTACGAAGATCCCGGCGCGGCATTTTTCGGACAAAGAAACATATGCATCTCAAAGATTTAAAGAAGAAGGCTCCGGCTGAACTCGTTTCCATGGCGGAAGAGCTCGGGGTCGAAGCGGCGGGCACCATGCGCCGCCAGGACCTGATGTTCTGCATCCTGCGCGAACTCGCCGAGGATGAGGAATACGACGAGCAGATTATGGGGATCGGCACGATCGAGGTTCTCCAGGACGGTTTCGGCTTCCTGCGTTCGCCCGAAGCGAACTATCTCGCCGGGCCCGACGATATCTACGTGTCGCCCAACCAGATCCGCAAATGGGGTCTGCGCACCGGCGATACCGTGGAAGGCGAAATCCGCGCACCGCGCGAGGGCGAACGTTATTTCGCGCTGACCAAGCTCAGCTCGGTCAATTTCGACGATCCCGAAGCGGTGCGTATGCGCACCAATTTCGACAACCTGACGCCGCTTTATCCCGACCAGAAGCTGTCGCTCGACACGCTCGATCCGACGGTGAAGGACAAGAGCGCGCGGGTGATCGACATCATCTCGCCGCAGGGCAAGGGTCAGCGCGCGCTGATTGTCGCGCCGCCGCGCACGGGTAAGACCGTGCTGCTGCAGAACATCGCCAAGGCGATCACCGACAACCACCCCGAGGTGTTCCTGCTGGTGCTGCTGGTCGACGAACGGCCTGAGGAAGTGACCGACATGCAGCGCAGCGTGAAGGGCGAGGTGATTTCCTCCACCTTCGACGAACCCGCGCAGCGCCACGTACAAGTGGCTGAAATGGTTATCGAAAAGGCCAAGCGTCTGGTCGAACACAAGCGCGACGTGGTGATTTTGCTGGATTCGATTACGCGTCTCGGCCGTGCCTACAACACCGTTGTGCCGAGCTCGGGTAAGGTGCTGACGGGCGGTGTCGACGCGAATGCGCTGCAGCGGCCCAAGCGCTTCTTCGGCGCGGCGCGTAATATCGAGGAGGGCGGCTCGCTCTCGATCATCGCCACCGCGCTGATCGACACCGGCAGCCGCATGGACGAAGTCATCTTCGAAGAGTTCAAGGGCACCGGCAACTCGGAAATCGTTCTCGACCGCAAGGTTGCGGACAAGCGCATCTTCCCCGCGCTCGACGTCGGCAAGTCCGGCACGCGCAAGGAAGAGCTGCTGGTCGAGAAGGACAAGCTCTCCAAGATGTGGGTACTGCGCCGCATCCTCATGCAGATGGGCACCATCGATTCGATGGAATTCCTGCTCGACAAGATGAAGGATTCGAAGACGAACGAAGACTTCTTCGACACGATGAATCAGTAACGAGGGGGCAGGGCCATGGAACGCACGGAAGGTTCGATGGTCCTGCTCGCTATCTTCGTCTCCCGGTTCGAGGCGAGCACGATTGCAGAAATGCTGCGCGGCTACGGCCTCATCGTCAGTCTCGACGGCGAGGCACATGCCTCGGTCGCGTATAATTCCCTGGCGCTGGGTGGTCATCGACTGCGCGTTGCGTCGCAGGACTATGAACCTGCGTCTGAGATCCTGCGCGAATGCGGCGTGGAGCAGCAGGAACATGGCTATAGCGGTCCGACGCCTGCGCTGATCTGGCTGTGGGCAGGGCTTGTCGGTTTCTGGAGTTTGATGGCGGGGTTGAGCGTTGCCGAGGGCGAGGCGTCGTTCCCTGCGTTTCTCTACGTACCGCTGGCTGTCTACACGGTGCCCGTCGACCCGAAGGGCAGGCCCGACTATTTCTTGTCACCATTGGCCCGCTAGTGCGCCCCGCGGCGGTGATCGAAGCGCCCGGTCTTTGACGGCGCGCCATTGCGGGAGATCCACCGTCAGGATGCCGAGCGTATCCAGAGCTGGGAGGAGCCGGCGGCGGGCGATGCGGCTGTCGTGCGGGCCTGGCGCGATTACGGTTACGATGCGATCACGCCACCCTTCAGCGATCCGCCGGCGCGGGCGCAGTTCGTGGTCGGGAGACTATGATGCTGTCGCCTTTGCCAATTGCGCCGCCATCATCTCCCAAACCTTGTTCACGGCCTTGATTGGTCGGATCATCACCTTGAAATCGCTGATCTTTCCACTCCGATCGAAGCGAATGATATCGACCCCGTTGACCTGGATATCATCGAGCACGCAGGTGAATTCGAGCATCGCGTTCTCGCCATCGACGATCTCGCGGACATAGCGGAATTGCCCTTGGCCGAGCGTCGCGGCTGCGGCGCTGAGATAGGCGACAACCAGCGCACGTCCTTCCTGCGGGGTGTGGACCACCGGCGAATGGAATACCGCGTCCTCGGCAACGAGCCGCGCCAGACGTTCAGGGTCGGGCCCGGTGGCGAGGGCGTGCCATTCGGTGAGGCCTTGCTGCGTCGAAGTTGTCACCCGAGATGCTCGGCGAAGAAGGCCATCGTGCGCTTGTCGGCCAGCTGTGCGTTTTCCTCGTTACGTCGCTTGCCGAACTGGGTGGCGAAGCCGTGGTCCATGCCTTCATAATCGTGCAGCGTCACCTTGGGGTGATCGTCGAGCCCCTCGTGCATTGCCTTTTGTGTTTCCTTGTCGACGAAGCCGTCCTCGGTCGGGATGTGCAGCATCAGTGGGTTCGAGATTGCGTGCTTCTCACGCAGCAATCCATCGACGCCAACCGCGTAGTAACCGACGCTTGCGTCTGAATCGGTGCGTGCTGCGGTCATGTAGGCGAGACGTCCGCCGAGGCAGTAACCAACTGCACCGACCTTCTTGCCGGTTTCGTTGCGAGCCCATTTGATGGTCGCTTCGATATCGCGGACGCCCGCGTCCTGATTGAACTTGCCCATCAGGTCGAGCGCCTTCTGGAATTCGGGTTCGATATCGGGATCAAGCTCGATCCCTTCGCCAAGTTGCCAGAACAGGTCGGGCGCGACTGCGAGATAGCCTTCCTCTGCGAGCAGATCGCACTTGCGGCGAATGCCAGCGTTTACCCCGAAGATCTCCTGAATCACGACGATGGCAGCGCGTGGCGTGCCCTCGGGCCGTGCGACATAGGCCATGAAGTCCTTGTTGCCATCCAGCGTGGTGATCCGTGTCGTCTCGCTCATCGTTAAGCTCCCATCCTTGGTCGATCGGTCCGCTTGCGCGCGGCGTCGCTGCGGCCCAAATAGTCTTGCACGAGAGGTAACGGAGAAACCACCATGAAGGTCCACGTCGAAATCGATTGTACGCCGGAAGAGGCGCGCGCTTTCATGGGGCTGCCCGATCTGTCGCGGGCGCAGGCCGCCTATTCCGAAGGAATGGAGAAGGCGATGCGCGGGGTCTCAAACCCCGACCAGCTGCAGGAGCTTGCCAAGACCATGGCGCCGATGGGTCAGATGGGGCTGAAGATGTTCCAGACGTTCATGGAAACGAGCGCGGGCAATATGGCGCGTGCCAAGTCGGGCGGCGAGACGAAAACTGACGACTGATACGCGCGATACGATCTTCGCGCTGTCCTCCGGCGCGCCGCCTTGCGGCGTGGCGGTTATCCGCGTGTCCGGTCCGCGCGCGGGCGAAGCGCTCGAGCGGTTGAGTGGCCCCTTGCCGGAGCCGCGCCGGGCGAGCTTGCGGCAGATCAGCGATCCTGAAGCAGGCTGGCTCGATGAGGCGCTGGTGTTGTGGTTTCCCGCTCCGCGCAGCGCCACTGGCGAAGATTGCGCCGAGATCCACTGCCACGGGGGCCGCGCGGTGATCCGGGCCATCGAGCGTGCGCTGGTTTCATGTGAAGGATTACGGCGGGCGCAGCCCGGCGAGTTCACCCGGCGTTCGTTCCAGAACGGGCGGATCGACCTGCTGGCGGCTGAGGCGCTCGGCGATCTGCTGTCGGCGGAGACCGAGTTGCAGCGGGCGGTGCTCGCCAGTGCGGTCGGAGGAGGGGCGTCGGCGCAGATCGCGGGCTGGCGCGACGCTGTCCTGTCGGCATCCGCGGCTGTCGAGCAGGAGCTCGATTTCTCCGACGATGATGAGGAGGGCGCTCCGCCACCGTCGGAGTGGCGGGTGACGGCGCAGCGCGTGGCGGATGAGATGGCGACTTGGCTTGCGGTCCCTTCCGCCGATCGCCTTCGCGATGGACTGCGGGTCGTGCTCGCTGGCCCGCCCAATTCCGGCAAGTCGAGCCTGTTCAACGCCATTCTGGATGAGGCGGCGGCGATCGTGTCGCCGATCGCCGGCACAACGCGCGATGCGATCGAACGACCTATTGCGGTCGATGGGGTGCCTTTCGTGTTGGTCGATACCGCGGGGCTGCGGAGTGAAGGCGCGGAAGAGATCGAGGCTATCGGCATTGCGCGGGCGGAAGCCGAACTGATGCGCGCGGACCTGATCCTTTGGTTGGGGCCCGAGGGCGAGGGGCCCGATGGTGCTGTAGAGGTTTCGAGCATGTGCGATCTTGGCGGGGCAGTGAAGAAGCGAGCTAGTGCGCTGCGTGTGTCCGCCGCTACGCGCGAGGGTGTGCCGCACCTCCTCTCTGCCTTGGCGGAGTTGGGGCGCGATCGTCTGCCCCGGCCAGGACAGGTTGCGATATCGCAGAGACAGCGGGGGCTTCTGGATGCGGCGCATACGGCGCTGCGGTCTGCGGGCGTGGTGGATGATCTGCTGATAGCAGGAGAGGCGCTGCGGCAGGCGCGCCATGCGATGGACGCGATGCTGGGTAATGTGGCGACTGAGGACATGCTCGACACGCTGTTCGGACGCTTCTGCATCGGCAAGTGATGTTCCACGTGAAACATCGGCAGGCTGGCGAGACGCGCTGCGACACCCTATAGGGGATTCATGCGGCATTATCCGATCATCATCATCGGCGGCGGGCACGCCGGCGTGGAGGCAGCCTGCGTTGCCGCGCGGATGGGCGTGCGCGTCGCGCTCGTCACGCTGGATGCGAACAAGATCGGCGCGATGAGTTGCAATCCGGCCATTGGTGGGCTGGGCAAGGGGCATCTGGTGCGCGAGGTCGACGCGTTCGACGGTGTGCTGGGGAGGGCAGCGGATGCGGGTGCGATCCACTACCGTATGCTCAACCGGTCGAAGGGGAGCGCCGTATGGGGTCCGCGCGTGCAGGCCGACCGCAAGCTGTTCGGCGCGGCCGTGCGCGCGCATGTCGCAGCGGAAGAGTTGCTCGATGTCGTTGAGGGCGAAGTCGCGGGCCTGCGGATCGAGGGCGGAAGCGTGCGCGGGGTCGACCTGGCGGACGGTACGCATCTTGAATGCGAGGCAGCGGTTCTTTGCACCGGCACCTTTCTTGGCGGCGTGCTCTTTCGCGGGGAAGCGCGGTTCGAGGGCGGCAGGATCGGGGAGGGCGCAGCGGCTGTGCTTGCCGCTCAGCTGCGCGAGGCGGCGCTTCCGATGGCGCGCCTCAAGACCGGTACGCCACCACGCCTTGATGGTCGGACGATTGACTGGGCGCGACTGGTCGAGCAGCCGTCCGATGTCGAAGATTGGACAATGTCACCGCTGACCCGGCAGCGCGCCAATGTGCAGGTGTTCTGTTCCATCGCACGCACCAATGCACGCTGCCACGACATCATCCGCGCAAATCTGTCGCGATCGCCACTCTATTCGGGCGCGATCGACGCACGCGGCCCCCGCTACTGCCCCTCGATCGAGGATAAGATCGACCGTTTCGGCGACCGAGATGGCCACCAGATATTCCTCGAACCCGAAGGGCTGGATACGTCTCTGGTCTATCCCAACGGTGTCAGCACTTCTCTGCCGGTCGATGTTCAGCAGGACTTCCTGCGCGCCATCGAGGGTCTCGAAGAGGTTCGCATTGTCGAACCTGGCTACGCGGTCGAGTACGACCATATTGATCCGCGCTCGCTCGGTCGATGGCTGCAGATGCGCAGCGTGCAGGGCCTGTACTGCGCGGGACAGATCAACGGAACCACCGGGTACGAGGAAGCGGCCGCTCAGGGTTTGGTCGCAGGGCTGCATGCTGCCAGCACCTTGAGCGACCGCGATCCACCCGCTCTGGACCGCGCGAACAGCTATATGGCGGTGATGGTCGACGATTTGACGCTTCATGGAGTTAGCGAGCCATACCGCATGTTGACCGCCCGCGCAGAGTATCGGCTGAGGCTGCGCGCGAACAATGCGACGACACGGCTGACGCCGCTCGCGATCGAGGCGGGCTGCGTCTCCGACGAACGCCGCGGATGGTTCGAGGCGCGTGCTGAAACTCGTGGGCAGGTTGAGAAGGCATTGAGCGAGCTACGAACACCCGGCGAGATGCGTGCGCTGGGCTTTTCGGCCACCGACGATGCGGGTCGCCAACCGCTGCGCGATTGGGTGCGCTATCCGGGTATCGATCTGGCCTCGCTTATCGATGCGGGGTTCGTTCCACGTGAAACCGATGAAGGGCTGCTCGAGGAAATCACCGAGGATTTGCATTACGCGCCCTATGTTGCGCGCCAGGATGCCGAGCTGCGCGATCTGCGTGCGAACGAGCAGATTGCGCTGGCGCCAGCTTTCCCCTTTGCGGATGTACCGGGGTTGTCCAACGAGATGATCGAGCGGCTGACCGCCGCCAGACCAGACAGCCTTGCCCAGGCCGCGCGTGTCCCTGGCATAACACCGGCGGCGATCGCCGCACTGCTCGTCTATGCGCGCAAATACGAAGCGGCAGCATGAGCGAAGCGATGATCGAGAGCGAGGAGCAGGCGAGGCAATTTGTCGCGGATCGTTGCTCGCCCGATTCGTTCGCCGCGCTCGAGCGCTTTGCCGATGCCCTATTGGCAGAGGCGCAAGTGCAAAACCTGATCGCGCGCTCGACGACCGAGACACTGTGGCAGCGTCACTTTGCCGATAGCGCACAATTGCTCGATCATGTTCCACGTGAAACCCGTGGGACCTGGCTCGATTTGGGATCGGGGGCCGGATTTCCGGGTATAGTCACCGCAATCATGAGACCGGATATTCCGCACATTCTCGTCGAGTCGCGAAAGCGGCGTGTCGAGTGGCTCGAACGCGCAATTGCCGATGCAGGGCTTCCGATGTGCCGGGTTTACGGCTCGCGACTCGAACTGGTCGAGAGTTTCAACGCGGATATTATCAGCGCTCGCGCATTCGCTCCGCTCGATGAACTCCTCCGGTTGTCCGCACGCTTTTCCACTGCGCGGACCACTTGGCTCTTGCCGAAGGGTCGCTCGGCAAAGCAAGAGAGGGATGAGCTCGAATCTTCGCAGCGTGGCATGTTTCACGTGAAACAATCGGTCACCAGCCCCGACGCTGCTATTCTGGTCGGAACGGGACGACCCAAAACCGGGAGCCGCGCATGATCCGCATTGCGATTGCCAATCAGAAGGGCGGAGTGGGCAAGACCACAACGGCCATCAACGTCGCGACTGCGATTGCGGCAACCGGGTGGCGCACGCTGCTGGTCGATATGGATCCGCAGGGTAATGCCTCCACCGGCCTGGGAATTTCCTCGCGAGACCGCGACTGTTCGAGCTATGAATTGCTGCTCGGCGAGGCCAATGCGGCGCAATGCGTGCAGCCCACACGCATCCCCAAGCTCGACTGCATCCCCGCGACCCAGGATCTGAGCGGGGCCGAAATCGAACTCGTGAGCGAACCTGATCGTGTCGACCGCCTGAAGAACGCGCTTAACGAGATCGACGGGGCCTATGACGTGTGTTTCATGGACTGTCCGCCGTCGCTCGGCCTGCTGACACTCAACGCACTGAGCGCCGCCGATTCGCTGCTTGTGCCGCTGCAATGCGAGTTCTTCGCCCTCGAAGGGCTTAGCCAGCTACTGCAGACCATCGAGCGGGTGCAGCAAGGCATCAACCCATCGCTCAAGATCATCGGCGTCACGTTGACGATGTTCGACCGGCGCAACCGCCTGACCGACCAGGTGGCGGAGGATGTGCGCGAGTGCCTGGGCAATCTGGTTTTCGAGACGGTGATACCGCGAAATGTCCGGCTTTCCGAAGCGCCGAGCCACGGGTTGCCGGCGCTGATCTACGACCATTCTTGCGCGGGCAGCCGCGCGTACATGTCGCTGGCGCGTGAATTGCTCGGCCGACTGCCCTCGGAAAGGAAAGCTGCATGAACGCGAAGGCCCAACCAGTGACGCAGGCGGAGGCTACGCCCGATCGCAGCAAGCGCAAGCTCGGCCGCGGTCTTGGTGCCCTTCTGGGCGAGGTCCAGCGCGAGGAAAGCATCGTTGCACCGCCCGAGGGAGGGGCGACTGCTTCTTCTGCCGTCAATTCGGGCGAGGCGGGGGCAACGCCTCGTAGCGGGCTTGCGCTGATCCCCGTTGCGCGGATCGAACCGTTGCCGGGGCAGCCGCGCAGGATATTCGATGAGGATGCGCTTTCCGAATTGGCGCAGTCGATCGCACAGCGCGGGGTGATCCAGCCGATCATCGTCCGCCCGCTCGAACGCAAGGGTCGCTACCAGCTGGTTGCGGGCGAAAGGCGCTGGCGTGCGGCCCAGCGCGCGCGCTTGCACGAAATTCCCGCGATCATCCGCGATCTCGACAGCCGCGAGGTCATGGCGATCGCGCTGATCGAGAATATCCAGCGCGAAGATCTCAACCCGATCGAAGAGGCGCGCGCGTACCAGCACCTCGCCGACGAGGAAGAGATGAGCCAGGCGGAAATCGCTGCCTTGGTCGACAAGTCGCGCAGTCACGTTGCCAATCTCCAGCGGCTTCTGGCGCTGCCCGAACCGGTCATCCAGATGGTCGAACTGGGCAAGCTGGGGATGGGCCATGCCCGCGCGCTGATCGGGCACGAGCGGGCCGAGGCCATCGCCGAAGAGGCGGTGGCGAAGAATCTCTCGGTTCGCGATGTCGAGAAGCGCGTCCGCAGCAAGGCGCAACCGCGTGACACTGCACGACAGCAAGCTGGCAAGACAGATGGGACGCGGAGCAATGCCGATATCGAGGCGGTCGAGCGGCACCTCGAGGAATTTCTGGGCATGTCGCTCAAGATCAAGCCCGATGCCGATCCGCGCTCGGGTGCGATCACGATTCGCTACAAGACGCTCGATCAGCTCGATCTGCTATGTCAGCGCTTGACCGGCGGTGAGATCTGACCGGGTAGCTACCCGGTCCGCGACGCAGCGCCAGAACCCGGCCTGGTCGCGTCGCGCGATTAGTCGCCCTTGGTATACTTGATGTATTTCTCGCGCCGCAGTTGCCGCCGGGTTTTGACTGGAACCTGCCTCACCACGCGTTCGCGGACGATTTCGGTTTCCTCGACCTCGTAGGTCTCTTCGATGATTTCTTCTCGTATTACAGGGACATAGCGCGTTGCGTGCTCCTGTTCGACGATCACGAGCACGCCACCCGACTGGGTGGTGACGGTTCCGCCACCCGACGCTGCGGCATAGCTGCCGCCGGAATACCCTCCAGAATAGCCGCCGCCGTAGTAGCCTCCGCCAGCGCCGTAGCGGTAGCTGCCACCCGCGGGGTAACCATAGGAATAGCCCCCATGATCGCGGTAGTCTCCGTAACTGCCGTAGCCGTCGTAGGCACCGCCGGTCTGATAGCCGTAGCCGCCAGAACGTGCATCCTGATAGCGGTCCTGCCATTCCTCGCAGTCGCGCCAGTCATCGTCGCGACGGCGATCGCGCATGTCTTCGCGGCAATCACGAATCCAGTCTCCCTGGTCATAATCCTGCGGCGGAGGCGCGGTGGTGTACACATAGGGCTGTGGCGCCGTGTAAGTGTACGCGGGAGCGGAATAATATTGCGCCGCAGCCGGCGACGTCGCGCATCCAAGCGCGGCGATTCCGATGATGATGGTCGTGCGCATGAGAGGCGAACCCTTTCCAGCGCGGGACTGGACAGGATTGCCCGCGCAATTGGTTAAGAAAGGGTTACCACCAAGGATCCCGGACGCGATGCGGGCAGACGGGCGGTGTCCCGCGCTGGGGCAGCGAAGACGCGCTAGATACGCGCGGCAATCCGCGTGGCGAGGGCTTCGATTCCGCGCGCATCGGCATGCGAGAAGCGCGCCTTTTTGGGGCTGTCGAGATCGATTACGGCAACCACCGCGCCATCGCGGACCACCGGTACGACAAGCTCCGATTCGGTGACTGCGTCGCACGCAATGTGCCCGGGGAAGGCATGCACGTCCTCCACCAGCTGCGTCTCACCAGACGCGGCCGCAGTGCCGCACACACCCTGGCCCAGCGGAATGCGGATACAGGCCGGGCGGCCGACAAACGGGCCGAGCACGAGCTCGCCATCGGTCACGCGATAGAAACCGGCCCAGTTGAGATCGGGCACGAAGCTCCAGATCAGCGCAGCGAGGTTCGCCATGTTGGCAACCCCGTCCCGCTCCCCATCGGTAAGGGCGTCGGCGGCACTGATGAGCTCACGATATCGCTCTTCGTCGGTGGTGCCATCGGGAAGGACGAAATCGAACATCGGAACTCCTCAAACAATGCGCCGGGGCATTCGCGATTGCCGCGCACGCCCGCGCGCCCTATTTCGGTGCTATGACCAAGCTTCGCAATATCGGCATCGCCGTCCTCGTCATCATAATCCTCGCGGCCATCGGTATCGCGCTGCTGCTGCGGGGTTCGACGGCCGAACTCAGCGTGGAAGAGGTCACGGGTACCGATCCGACGCTGGCCGAACCCGACAGCGAGTGGTTCCCGACCATGAATGTCGCAAAGCCCATCGGCTGGGCGAAGGGGGAGGCTCCCGAGGCCGCCAAAGGCCTCAAGGTCACGCGCTTTGCCGAGGGGCTCGACCACCCGCGGATCATGTATCGCCTGCCCAATGGCGACATCCTGGTGACGCTGACCAACAGCCCCCCGCGCGAGTCGAGCGGAATTGAAGGCATGATCAGCAAGTGGCTGATGGACAAGGCGGGCGCGGGCGTGCCTTCGCCCAACAAACTGGTGTTGTTGCGCGATTCCAACGGCGATGGCCGCGCCGACATCGAGAAAGTGCTGCGTGAAGACGGGCTCGATTCCCCCTCGGGCATCGCTTACCGCGACGGGAAACTCTACATCGCCAACCACAACGCGCTGCTCGCCTTCGACTACGAGCTGGGTTCACCAACGCTTACGGGCAAGCCGCGCAAGTTGATGGACCTGCCCGGCGGCGGCAATCACTGGATGCGTAACATCGTTATCTCGCCCGACGGCAAGCTGCTCTACGTTGCGGTAGGCTCGTCGAGCAATATCGGCGAAAACGGGATGGAGGCCGAGGAAGGCCGCGCGACAATCTGGGAATACGATCTGGAGGATGGCGACGCCCGCCCTTACGCGACCGGCCTGCGCAACCCCAACGGGCTCGCGTGGAACCCGCTTTCCGGCGAGCTGTGGACCACGGTCAACGAACGCGACATGCTCGGCGGAGACCTGGTGCCCGATTATCTCACCAATGTGCCGATTGGGGCGAATTACGGCTGGCCGTGGGTCTATTACAAGAACACGATCGACCGCCGCGTGAAGGCGCCTATGCCCAATTACCTCACCGAATATGCGCGCTATCCCGAGTTCGCGCTGGGCCCGCACGTTGCGGCGCTCGGCCTTGCATTCACCGACGAGGGGCACCGCATGGGTGACCAGTTCGCGCGTGGGGCCTTTATCGCCGAGCACGGCTCGTGGAACCGCAAACCCGCCTCCGGGTACGACGTGGTGTTCGTGCGCTTCGACGATCGCGGCAATCCCGTCGGCAAGCCCGAGCCGGTGCTGACCGGCTTCCTGAACGGTGATGGCGAGACGCGCGGTCGCCCGACATGGGTCGAATGGACCGACGATGGCGGCCTGCTGGTGAGCGACGATACCGCCGGCATCATCTGGCACGTCATTGCGCCCAAGGCGAAACCTGCGGCGGCGGAAAAGCGCGAAGAGCGCGGATCGCTCAAGCCCCAAACCGAACTCAAGGGCGATCCGCGCGACGCCTTCACGGACGAATTCGCAAAGAAATTCAATCCGATGGGCAACTAGGGCGGGGGGTCACCCCGCCAGCGCGGCGGCATCCAGCTCGTAAAGCAGCCCTGCGCCTGCGGTGGCCGACGCTTTCAATCCGACCGCTTCGGGGACGATGTGGTCGATGAAGAAGCGCGTGGTGATCCGCTTGCGCTCGCTACGCGCGCGATCATCGCTATCGGCAAGCGCGCGCCGCTGTTGCAGCTGGCACCATCCGGCAACCGCCACTGCGCACATCGTGGTAAAGGGCACGCTGCCGGCCAGCTTGTCGTCGAGCGAGGCATCCTCGCGCATCCACTTGCCGATCGCGGCGCATTCGCCCGCCAGCGCCATCAGATGCGGCTCCTCGCCACAATCGCGGGCAATATCGGCGAACAGCGCCTGAAACGCCTCGCCATCCTCCAGCCCCAGCTTGCGGGTGACCAGATCGGCCGCCTGGATACCGTTGGTGCCTTCGTAGATCGGCGCGATCCGCGCATCGCGGAAGTGCTGCGCAGCGCCGGTTTCCTCGATGAAGCCCATTCCGCCATGGACCTGCACACCGAGCGAGGCGACCTCGATCCCCGTATCGGTCGCCCACGCCTTGAGCATCGGCACTAGCACTTCGGCCCGCTCGCGTGCCGCCGCATCGCCGATGTCGCCCCGGTCGACCTGCCCCGCGGTGTAATAGAGCAACCCGCGCATCGCCTCGGTCAGCGACTGCATCCTCAGCAGCATGCGGCGCACATCGGGATGCTCGATAATCGCCACCGGTTTGCGGCTCTCACCCCCGGCGCGGGCGGACTGGACACGTTCCATCGCGTAAGCCACGGCCTGCTGGGTCGCGCGCTCGGCGGCCTGCACCCCTTGCGATCCCACATTGATCCGCGCGTTGTTCATCATCGTGAACATCGCCGCGAGCCCGCGATTCTCCGCACCGACCAGCTCGCCGATGCATTCGTCGTTGTCGCCGTAGGACATGACGCAGGTGGGCGAGGCGTTGATGCCCAGCTTGTGCTCGATGCTGACGCAGCGCAGGTCGTTGCGCGCGCCCGGCGTGCCGTCATCCTTCAGGTGGTACTTGGGCACCACGAACAGCGAGATGCCCCGGCTGCCCTCGGGCGCACCGGGCAGGCGCGCCAGCACCAGATGGATGATGTTCTCGGCCAGCTCGTGCTCGCCCCAGGTGATGTAGATCTTCTGGCCCTTGATCCGGTACTTGCCCGCGTGCTCGCCTTCTTCGATCAGCTGCGCGGTGGTGCGCAGCGCGCCGACATCGCTGCCTGCCTGCGGCTCGGTCAGGTTCATCGTGCCCGACCATTTCCCGCTGACGAGATCGGGGAGGTAACGATCCTGCTGATCCTTCGAGCCATGCGCGGTCAGCGCCTCGATCGCCCCGACCGACAGCATCGGCAGCAGGTTGAACGCGAAATTGGCAGTGCCAAGGTTCTCCAGCACGTTGCAGGCGAGCGTGAAGGGCAGGCCCTGCCCGCCATATTCGTCGCTGCCCGAAATCGCGTTCCAACCCTGCTCGACATAGGCTTCGTAAGCCTCGGCAAAGCCGTCGGGCAGCCGCACGACGCCGTTCTCCAGCTTCGCACCTTCGATGTCGCCCACACGATTCAGCGGTGCCCATTCGCCCGCCGCGAACTGACCGACGCCCTCGACGATCGCTTCGACCAGGTCGGGCTCGGCGGCGGCGAAGTGTTCGCTCTGCGCCAGTTCGGCAATGCCGGCATTGGCACGGATCGCGAGCAGCTGGTCTTGCGTGGCGGGCTGGTAGGTACTCACTGTGGGCATGTCCTCTTGGTTTTCTCGCGCCCCGGATATAGCGCCCGGGGATGGACCGCAAATACCTTACGGAAACGGTAGCCGCCGATGCGGAGGGAATCGCCAGGGCGGCGGAAATCCTTGCGCGCGGCGGGTTGGTCGCCGTCCCGACCGAGACCGTTTACGGGCTCGCGGCGCGCGCCGACAGCGAAGAGGCGGTCGCGCGTATCTACGAAGCGAAGGGCAGGCCGGGTTTCAACCCGCTGATCGTGCACGTGCGTGACAGGGCACAGGCGGAGCGCTTCGCAAGCTTCCCCGAAGGCGCAGCCATTTACACGCGGGAATACTGGCCCGGACCACTGACGCTGGTCGTGCCACGGCGCAGCGATGCCGGGCTGGCGCCCGCGGTTAGCGCCGGGCTCCCGACGGTCGCTCTGCGCGTGCCCGCGCACCCGGTGATGCAGGCTTTGCTGGAGCGGGTCGACTTTCCGCTCGCCGCTCCTTCTGCAAACCGCAGCGGGTTTATCAGCCCTACCACAGCAGAGCACGTGCTCGCCTCGCTCGACGGGCGGATCGATCTGGTGCTCGATGCCGGACCGACCGAAGCGGGTGTCGAATCGACGATCCTCGCGCTTCGTGAGGATGGCAGCGTCGAGGAGTTGCGCCCCGGCCCGCTCTCACCATTGTCGCGTACTGACGCCCCGCTAGCCGTGAACCTTGCACAAGGGGAGGCAGTCGAGGCGCCCGGCCAGCTTGCCAGCCATTATGCGCCCGGAAAGCCGGTGCGGCTTGAAGCGGCTGGTGCAAAAGCGGACGAGTTCCTGATCGGCTTCGGCAGGATCGCGGGTGACGTCACGCTGTCGGGAAGCGGTGACGTCAACGAAGCTGCGGCGCGGCTTTACGCTTGCCTTCACCTGGCTGCTGAATCGCAAAAGCCGCGCATTGCGGTCGCGCCGGTGCCAAACGAGGGTGTGGGGCGCGCGATCAACGACCGGTTGCGTCGGGCCGCCGCGCCGACGGATTGACCGGATAGCCTAGCGCTTGGGCTGGTAGGACATGCTCGCCAGCAGACTCTCGATTTCTTCGGAGGTCTCGCGCGCCTTGCGGCAGGCCTTTTCGCTGCCCTTGTCGCAGTCTTCGCGCTGTTCGCGATAGCGCCGTTCGAGCTTGGCCAGTTCCTCATCGCGCCGCCGCATCTCTCGCCCGCGCTTCTCGTCGGCCTCGCTCTGGCTGGTGGTGGCCATGTCGACCGCCTTGCCCGCCACCTTGACCGGTGCGGTGACGACGTCGAACGCGGTCTTGGCGAGGCAGCCTTGCAGCGCCAGCGCAGCGAGGAGGGCGAAGGGAACGATCGGCTTCATCACCGACCGACTATGCCCCGCCTCGCCGCGTCGCGAAACCCTATTCGGTGGCGCTCGCTTCAGCCTTTCCACCGGCTTCCGCAGAGGCGGCCTTGCTGGCGGCAGGCTTGTCGGCATCGGCGGCAGCGCGCGCGTGGCACCGCAGTTCGCCCGATCCCATCGCGCTGACCTTGCACTTGGCGCTCCCGATCACCTCGACCGTGCCCGATCCCATGATGCTCGCTTCGACCTTGCCGTCGGAGGCAAACACCGCATCGCCGGTGCCGGCAATCGAGATGTCCGCATCGCCAACCGTGACCTTTCGCAGGTCGAGATCGCCCGAACCTGCGATCGAAAGTTCGAGCGACTTGGCCTGGCCCGCGCCCTTGAGCGAGCCCGATCCTGCCATGCTCACTTCCAGTTCGTCGGCGTCGATCTTGTCGATCTGCGATTCGCCCGAACCGGCGATCGTCACCTTCGCATCGCCGCCCGTGCCGACCCGATCGAGCTTGATCGTGCCCGACCCGGCAAGCGTCACTTCGTCAGGCGTCGGCATGGTGACGCGGATGGTCGCCACGCCGCTATTACGCCAATTGCCTTCGCGACCGATCTCGAGATCGTCGTCGTCGAGTTCGAAGCGCAGGCCCTTGGTCACCTCGGGGTCGCCTTCGACATCGATGGTAAGCGTATCGCCCGACGTGACGATCAGGCGGTCGGGCCCGGCGAGTGTGATACCGGTCGGCTTGGCGCCTGCGTAATCCAACTCGGCCAGCGGAACGCCACTGGAGCTGGAGGTGATGTTCATGTCGGTGTTGCAGGCACTGAGCAGCGTTGCTGCTGCGGCCATCGCGAGCCCTGTCAGAAATTTCATGGCAATCTCCCGCTTGGTAGCTGTGTTAGCGAATTAATACAGGAGGTCGGGTGCACAAAGCAAGAGGGCCGCCCCTTGCCGGGACGGCCCTCGTGTAACCTTGGTCGAAACCGGTAAGGTGCCGGTCGATCAGGCCTCTTCGGTGCTCTCGTAATATTGCGGTGCATGTTCGCGCAGGACCGAGAGAATCTTTTCGAGCGCGGCCGGCTCGTCGGTCTTCTCCATCGCGGCCAGTTCGCGCGCAAGGCGGCTGGAAGCGGCTTCGAAGATCTGCCTTTCGGAATAGCTCTGTTCGGGCTGGTCGTCGGGGCGGAACAGGTCGCGGGTCACTTCGGCGATCGACACGAGGTCGCCCGAGTTGATCTTGGCTTCGTATTCCTGCGCGCGCCGGCTCCACATCGTGCGCTTGACCTTGGGCTTCCCCTTGAGCGTTTCCATCGCTTCCTTGAGCGTCTTGTCGCTCGAAAGCTTGCGCATGCCGATCGATTCGACCTTGTTGACCGGAACGCGGAGCGTCATCCGCTCCTTCTCGAAGCGCAGGACATAGAGTTCGAGCTGCATACCCGCGATCTCTTCGCTCTGCAGTTCGACCACGCGGCCGACGCCGTGCTTGGGGTACACGACGTAATCGCCGACATCGAAGGCTAGTGCCTTGGCTGCCATGAAATTTCCTTTCATCCAAAGGCAGGGTGTGCATCGGACGCAACAGCAAACCGGCCGCCCCCACAGGGGCGATGGTCCAGTGCCGTCGTGATGCTGGGGGGAACCTGCCTTTCAACTTCCACGTCCCGCCGGGCGAGTGCCGTGGCGGGTGCGCTTATATAGCAGCTTTCGGCGAATATTGCGAGTCAATGAAACAAATGTGGCAGCGTCAGCCGTTCTCGTTGCGCGCCTGCACGAATTCGCCGCCGAGCAACAGGACATAGGCGCTCAGATAGAACCAGGTCAGCAGGATCACGACCGCCGCGAGCGATCCGTAGGTCGCGTTGTAGGAATCGAAACGCGACACGTAGATCCCGAAAAGCGCAGTCGCACCAACCCAGATGAGAGCAAACAGCATGGCACCGGGCAACACCGCGCCCCAGGCAGGGGCGACGTGGTTCGGGGCGAGCCGGTAAAGCGAGCCCGCGCCGATCATCGCGAACAGAAACATCAGCCCATAGCTTGCATAGGGCGTGTATTCGCCCGGCAGCGCGGTGGCGAGGCCGATCGCTCCGCCGGCCAGCGCCAGCCCCACGACTGCGCACAGCGTGACTGCGATTGCCATCGCGTTGCTCTTCAGAAAGCCGCGCGTCTCCTCGACGTTGAAGATGACGTTGAGCCCGGCAATCATCGCCCCCGCAGCATTGCGCGCGCCGAACAGCGAAAGGGCAAAGGCAAACAGCAGGCCCAGGCCTTTGGCCTGGTCGTTTGCTTGGCTGACGGAGCGCAGCTGATCGCCGACCAGCGAAGCGGCGGCTGGGGGAAGGGCGCGCCCTACCATGTCGATATCGCGTGCGACCGTCTCGGGGCTGGCGACCAGCCCGTAGAGCAGGGCGATCACCGCCAGCATCGGCACCATCGCGAGGAAGGCGTAGTAGGAAATGCCCGCCGCGACGAGGCCGGCATAATCCTCACCCGCGCCGCGCCACGTCCGTTTCAGCGTTCTAAGCATTCTACCCCCTGTTCAGGGGAATCGACTCAGTCGCCTTCGCCTGGTTCCGGAGTGAAGAACTTCTCGAACTTGCCGTCTTCGCCCTTGTGCTCGTCGGCGTCTTCGGGCGGGTCCTTCTTTTGCGTGATGTTGGGCCACTCGTTGGAGAACTTGGTGTTCAGCTCAAGCCACTTTTCCAGCCCGTTCTCGGTATCGGGCAGAATCGCTTCCGCCGGGCACTCGGGCTCGCAAACGCCGCAGTCAATGCATTCGCTGGGGTTGATCACCAGCATGTTCTCGCCCTCGTAGAAGCAGTCGACCGGGCAAACCTCGACGCAGTCGGTGTATTTGCATTTGATGCAGGCGTCGGTGACGACGTAAGTCATGGAGCGTTATCCTTGCGCGCCGTTGGTATCTCGCGGTGCTGCTAGTGGGTCCGTGCCCGCGCGGTCAAGCAGACTGTAACATTCACGCGCTTCTACCGGTGGTCCGCGTCGCTCGGGCAACGCCTCGATCCGGATGACCAGCACGCCCGAAGTGCGCGGAATGGTGAGCACGTCGCCGACCGCGATTTCGCGCGAAACCCGTTCCACGCGCGTGCCGTTTACCCGAAGATGGCCCGCCTCGATCAGACTGCGCGCCACGCTGCGCGTGCGCACGAAGCGCAGCCGGCACAGCGCGAGGTCGAGCCGCATCAGGCGTGCGCCATCGTCAGCGCGGGCCCATCAGCGCAGCATGTCTTTCAAGGCTGCGAAGGCGTTTTCGGGCGCGGGCTCGGCGGGTTTGCCCGGCTTGCGCTGATCGCCACGCCCTGTGCCCGGAGGCTTGCCGCGACCCTTGCCGCGCGGATTTCCCTTGCCGGACCCCTTGGCATGCGCGGGCTTGCCGCCGTGCCTCGGGCCGTGGCGGCGCTCGCCCCCTTCGCCTTTGCGCGAGGGGAGCCAGCGCCAGCGATCGGGCAGCGCGGGGCCGAAGGCACCTTCGGGCAAGGGCCTGCCCTCGACCATGCGGAACCCTGCTGCGCCCAGCAGCCGCTTGATGCTCTCGGGTGTCAGCCCGGTGGAGACCGCCAGCGCCGGGTCGAGCACGAAATGCGCGCCCCGCCCCTTCTTGCCCGAAGCCCCTTTCGCTCTGGCCTCGTGTGCCTGCCGGAACAGCTTTTCCGCAATGTCGACCCGCACCAGCTGCTCGCCTGCCGGGCGGTACCCGGCGGGGAGCGGCTTGGTTGCAGGGATGACCGACCGCATGGCGTCATCGATCGGGCGCGAATCGATCCCCGCCTGTTGCATCGCGAGGCGCGGCGCGGGCTTGAGCAGCGCGGGCGCGAAAATGTCGAGCGCGCCGAACACCACGCCGACCTTGCGCAGGAAGGGGCGCGCCTCCTTGGGCAGGTTCTCGATCCCAGCGCGTTCGCGCGTCACGATGCCATGCCCGTCGAGCAGGTTGAGCAGCAGCGCGCGCGCCCACGAGGTCGCATCCTCGCTCTTCGAAGCGAGCTGCAGCTTGCGCAGCGGTTCGAGCGGCGCGAGCCACTCCTTCACCTTGGCCTCGATCGCGGCGAGAAATGCCTCGCGCGGGCCATCGGGCAGGCGGTCGAGTTCGCGCGCAGGCTTGAGGCGCGGCTCGGCAGGGTCGACCGGATGCTCGAGCCGGGCGAGTTCCTGCGCGCCCCACATCACGCGGCCATTGGACAGCGTAATGCCCTCGAGCCCGTTCTCGCGCAGCTTTTCCGCTTGTTGGGCAAGGATGCGCGGCAGGGCTTTTTCGCCCGCCGACAGCAGCATCTTCCGGTCGCCCACGGCGGCCTGCGGATCGATCGAAAAGCGGAAACCCTCTAGCTTGCCGATCGGCTGGTCTTCGACCAGCAGCGTGCCGTCGTCCTCCAGAGAGATCGGGAGCAGCGCGGGGTCGTTGCCAAGATGCTTCATCAACACGGAGGTCCTTCGATTCACGAACCGCTCCGTCAGGCGCGCGTGCAGCGCGTCGGACAGGCGGGCTTCGACCGCGCGGGCACGCGCCGCCATCTCATCGCGCGCGAGCACCCAGTCGGGCCGCTGACAGATATAGGCCCAGGATCGGATTGCGGCTATCCGCCCCTGCAGCACGGCAATGTCGCCGCGCATATGATCGAGTTCGGCGATCCGCGCGGCGACGTAATCCGCCCCGATATAGCCTTCGCGCAAGTCCTGCCACAGCCTGCTGACGAAGCGCGCATGCGTATCGACGCCCGAGGTGCGGAAATCGGGCAGCGAGCAGACTTCCCAGAACCGCCGGACATTGGCGGGCCCGCGAATCGCGCGGGCGAAGGGCTGTTCGGCCAGCTTGCGCAGCACCGCGAGGTCGATCGCCTCGGGCGCAGCGGCCAGCTCGCGCTCGCCCGGCGGGGCCGACAGGTCGGCGAGCAGCGTCGAGATCGAATCGAAGCGCGGCTCCGGCTCGCGCCAGAACAGCCGCGTCAGCGGCTGGAAGCGATGCTCTTCGATCGCGTAGATCTCTTCCTCGGTGAACTCGGCATCGTGCCCGCCCGTACCCATCAAGGTACCGAAGCTGCCGTCCCGGTGGTGCCTGCCCGCGCGCCCCGCGATCTGCGCCATCTCGGCAGGCGTGAGCCGCCGCTGCTTGATACCGTCATATTTGGCGAGGCTGGCGAAGGCGACGTGGGTGACGTCGAGATTGAGGCCCATGCCGATCGCGTCGGTCGCGACGATGTAGTCGACCTCGCCATTCTGAAACAATGCGACTTGCTTGTTGCGCGTCTCCGGGCTGAGCGCGCCCATCACCACCGCCGCACCGCCACGATGCCGCCGCAGCATTTCCGCAATGGCATAGACTTGCTCGGACGAGAAGGCGACCACCGCGCTGCGCTTGGGCAGGCGCGAGAGCTTCTTCGCACCGGCATGGGTGAGCGTGGAAAAGCGCGGGCGCTCGATCATTTCCGCATGCGGGATCAACGACTTGATGACCTGCGCGGCGGTTGCCGAGCCGAGCAGCATGGTCTCCTCGCGGCCCCGTGCATTCAGCAACCGGTCGGTGAAAATGTGCCCCCGCTCGCGATCGGCGGCGAGCTGCACCTCGTCCACCGCGACGAAGGCATGCCCGCCACCATCGTGCGGCATCGCCTCGGCAGTGCACAGGAAATAGCGCGCGTCCGGCGGCTCGATCCGTTCCTCGCCGGTGATCAGCGCGACCGCCTTCTCGCCCTTGATCGCGACCACCCGGTCGTACACCTCGCGCGCCAGCAGGCGCAGCGGGAAGCCGATTGCGCCCGACGAATGCGCGCACATCCGCTCGATCGCGAGATGGGTCTTGCCCGTATTGGTCGGGCCGAGGACGGCCTTGATTGCGGAAGGGTGCATCGCGAATCCCATGTGGCAAGCCTGCACGCGCGCCGCAAGCGCGCGCCCGATCCCGGCCACGTACCCGATTCGCCGCGCCCAGGGCTCGGATGGTCGATCCTCCGCCCGGTTCGTCCCGAAAATTAAACGGCGATTAAGAATGAAGTGGCAAACGAATTCCTCACCCGATATTGGCCGCCCTTCGCAAAAGACCGGGATCACGAGCGGCACGAGTACGCTATCGGAGACGGGATCTGACTTACGCCGAGCAGACGGCTTCACGCGCGCCCGAAGAAGAGGGCGGCGAGACGCCGATCGAAAACAATCACGACGATGCACCGGCCGCCTTCCGCGCGCCGGTAGGGCAGTCCGCCACGGGTGCGCGGGCACGGCTGGAACGTGCCGGCCGCTCCACGCGCGCGCTGCTGCGCGCCGGTGTCGCGCGGCTCGAACAGATCGACCTCGCGCATGACCTTGCGCAGGATATCGGCAGCGTGCGCTGGTTTCGCGGCGCGGCGACCTTTCTTTCGCTGACCGCCGTCGCGCTCGCCTTCTGGCCCAGTTTCTCGCCGCTCGAAGCTGCGCCAGCGCTGCGGCTCGACGATCAGGCGCGCGACGAATTCCGCAGCCAGACGATCCAGCCCCTCGCGCTGGGCGGCGATACCGGCAGCCACATGGCGCCCGGCGCGCTGGTCCGTCCGCTCACCGATGCGCCCGAGCGCCCGCAGATCGAAGGCACCGCAACCTTCGGGCGAGGCGACAGCCTGGCGCGCATTCTCTCGCGCCAGGGCGTCGGCCAGGCCGATGCCAGCCGCGCGACGGAACTGGTCGCGCAAGCGATCCCAGTCGCGGAGATCGAGCCGGGCACGCAGATCGATGTGACGCTCGGCCGACGGACCGATCCCGGCGCGCCGCGCCCGCTCGACGAAATGCGCTTCCGCGCCCGCTTCGACCTGTCTCTGGCGGTCGCGCGCGGCGACGATGGCAATCTTGCGCTGATCCGCGAACCGATCGAGGTCGACGAAACTCCGCTGCGCATTCGCGGCACGGTCGGCGGCAGCCTTTACCGTTCGGCACGCGCCGCTGGCGCACCCGCGAGCGCGATCCAGGCCTATCTCAAGGCCTTGGGCGATTACGAGGATCTCGACCGTGCGCTGGAGCCCGACGACACCTTCGACATGATCATCTCCTACCGCCGCGCCGCCACCGGAGAGCGTCAGGCGGGGCGGCTGCTTTATGCTGGCGTCGAGCGTGAGGGTGGCAAGCCGATCCAGCTGATGCGCTGGGGCAGCGACGACCAGTTCTACGAAGCCTCGGGCGTCGGCGAGCAGCGCAACGGCCTGCTCGCCCCCGTGCCCGGCACGGTCCTTTCGCGCTACGGCATGCGCCGTCACCCGATCCTGCGCTACAAGCGGATGCACGCGGGCGTCGATTACCGCGCGCGCTATGGCACCCCGATCGTCGCACCGACCGACGGCCGCGTCTCCACGGCGGGCCGCCTCGGCGGCTGCGGCAATGCGGTGAAGCTGTCGCACAGCGGCGGCATCATGACCAAGTTCTGCCACATGAGCCGGATCGCGGTCTCCTCCGGCCAATTCGTCAAGCGGGGGCAGGTGATCGGCTATGTCGGTTCGACCGGCCTTTCGACCGGCCCGCACCTGCATTACGAGATGTATCGCGGTGGCCGACATATCGATCCGCTCTCGGTCCGTTATGTGACGCGCGCCAGCCTGAGCGGGGCGGAATTGCAGAAGTTCCGCTCTGCGCTGTCCGCGCTCAAGACGGTCGAAGCGGGCGCCGCGCTGGAAGACATGCACCCCGAGCGGGCGGTTGCCGAAAAGCCCGTGCGCGAGATCGACCGGATTGCGATGGTCGCGCAGCACGAGCGCGGCGGCTAGCACTCTTCCAGGGCCTTTCCCCGGGTCTTGTCCAAGCTCTTGCGGGGCGGGCATGCTTGCGCCACACCTCGCCGCCATGACCGCACGTTTCCCCACCACGCGGCTGCGCCGCACACGCACCCACGACTGGAGCCGCCGTCTCCATCGCGAGACCACGCTTTCGCCCAGCGATCTGATCTGGCCGCTGTTCATCGTCGAGGGCGAAGGGGCCGAACAACCGGTCGCGAGCATGCCCGGCGTCAGTCGCTGGTCGATCGACCTGCTGCTCGACCGTGTGGGCGAGGCGATCGATCTGGGCATTGCGTGCGTTTCGCTGTTCCCGAACACGCCTGCGCACGCGCGCAGCGACGCCGCCGAAGAGGCGTGGAACCCCGACAACCTCATCTGCCGTGCGGTGCGCGCGATTCGCGAGCGTTACGGCGATTCGATCGGCGTGATGTGCGACGTCGCGCTCGATCCCTATACCAGCCACGGGCACGACGGCCTGCTCGACGAAGCGGGCTACGTCACCAACGACGCGACGCTCGATGCGCTGGTCAGGCAGTCGCTCAACCAGGCGGCGGCGGGTGCGGATATCATCGCCCCGTCGGACATGATGGACGGCCGCGTGGCGGCGATCCGCGACGCGCTGGAGAGCGAGGGGCGCGTCAATGTCCAGATCATGAGCTACGCTGCGAAGTACGCGTCCGCCTTCTACGCTCCGTTCCGTGATGCGGTGGGATCGGGCGACCGACTGAAGGGCGACAAGCGGACCTACCAGCTCGATCCGGGCAACAGCGACGAAGCGATGCGCGAAATCGCGCTCGATATCGCGGAGGGTGCCGACACCGTGATGGTCAAACCCGGCCTCGCCTATCTCGACATCATCCGCATGGCGCGCGACCGCTTCGATGTGCCCGTGTTCGCCTACCAGGTCAGCGGCGAATACGCGCTGGTCGAGGCCGGCGTGGCGGCGGGCGTGGGCGAGCGCGAGCCGCTGGTCATGGAAAAGCTGATGGCCTTCAAGCGCGCCGGATGCGCCGGAATCCTCACCTATTACGCGCCTTTTGCCGCCCGCATCCTGAATGGCTGAATTTCGATACGAGACCGACCGGCTTATCCTGCGCGACTGGCGCGAGGATGACTGGGAGCGCTTCTGGCAAGCCACCAACACGCCTGCGGTGATGCGCTGGCTGGGCGGCGTGTGCGATGCCGAGAAACGCCTCGCCGCACAGGAACGCCTGCGTTCCTACGAGCGCGAGCATGGCCACACCTTCTGGGCGGTCGAACGCAAGGATGACGGCGCGTTGCTGGGCTTTTGCGGGCTCAAGCGGTGCAACCAGCAGGGTGGGCCGATTGGCACGATGGAAGTGGGCTGGCGCTTGCGCGAGGACGCGTGGGGGCAAGGCTACGCGAAGGAAGCGGCTTCAGCCTCGCTCGACCTCGCATTCGGGCGTTTCGGGGCGGACGAGGTGGTCGCGCTGACCGTGCGCGGCAACACGGCGAGCTGGGGCCTGATGGAGCGACTCGGGATGGAGCGCAGGGCCGATCTCGACTTTGCCAATGCCGATTTCGATCCGGTCGACCCCACCATCATCGTCTATTCGATCTCGCCCGAACAGTGGGCGCGCACCGATGCCTGACACGATCCTCGAGACCGAGCGCCTGCTGCTGCGCACGATCGGGCCGGACGACGCCGAGCTGCAGTTCCGCACGCTCAACACGCCGACGATCATGGACCACCTCGGCGGCCCGCTGACGCTCGACGCCATCGCCGAGAAGCACGCGAAGTCGCGCGATCTGTTCGCCCGGGAGGGGTTCTGCTTCCTGTTCCTGATCGAGCGCGCGACCGGCGAACTGGTCGGCCATTGCGGGTTGAAGCTGGTCGACAGTGAAGGTGCGAAGAACCCGGGCGATCTGGAGGTCGGCTGGGTCATCCGCGACGATCGCTGGCGGCGCGGCTATGCGCGAGAGGCGGTGGGCGCGGTGCTCGAATGGGCATTCGAAACGCACGGTGCCCCGCATGTGGTGGCGCTGACCAGCCAGCGGAACGAGCCGAGCTGGCGGTTGATGGAGCGGATCGGGATGCGGCGGCGCGTGGATCTCGATTTTGACGATCCGCGCTTCCCGCCGGAGGACAATCCGACGATTCTCTATTCGATCGACCGCGAGGCGTGGGCCGCGTCTCGCTGAGCGGGGCTGCCATGATCCCGCCCAGCCTCGCCTGAGACACATTACCGGGAGACAGACGATGAGCGACACGCAAGGCACAACGCAGCACAGGCCCGGGGTGCGACTGATCCCGATTCACGGCAAGGCCCCGCAGATTCACGAGAGCGCCTTCATAGCGCCTGGCTGCGTGATCGTGGGCGACGTCACGATCGGGGCGGGCAGCTCGATCTGGTACAATTGCGTGCTTCGCGCCGATGTCAGCCGGATCGTTATCGGCGAACGGACCAATGTGCAGGATGGCAGCGTGCTCCATTGCGACGGCCCATCACCGCAATATCCCGATGGCTGCCCGCTGCTGATCGGCGACGACGTGCTGATCGGCCACATGGCGATGGTCCACGGCTGCATTATCGAGGATCGTGGCTTTGTGGGGCTGGGCGCGATTGCCATGAACAAGGCGGTGATCGGCAGCGACGCGATGCTGGCGGCAGGTGCGATGCTGACCGAGACCAAGGTGATGGGCGCGCGCGAGCTGTGGGGTGGACGCCCTGCGCGCAAGATGCGCGATCTCGACGATGCGGCGATTGCCGGGATGCGGCTGGGCGTCGCGCATTATGCCGAAAACGCGAAGCACCATGCAGCGGCGCTGCGCGAGGCGAAGTAGGGTTTCTGACACACCTGACACACTGTCCAGAAGCCGAAAAGAGCCGCCCAATGCACGCGCGGATTTTTTCAGCGAATTACGAAACGACGACGATGCGAAAGAGCCCTTCCGGTGATGCCACACTCGCTCTTCTGTAGGACAGCGCGCATTTCGATACGCAGCCGTGGCAAGGCCTAAGGCCGACCTGCCCGAGGCTGCGGCGCTGCGCGCGCTGGCCAGCGGGGGCGAGCTGTGCGTGCGCGTTACGCCGGGCGCGCGCACCGAATCTATCGCCATCGTGGACGGCGCCGTTCAGGTCAAAGTGCGCGCAAAACCGCAGGATGGCGCGGCAAATGCGGCGGTCGAGGAGCTGGTCGCCGACGCGCTGGGCATTCCGAAATCGCGCTGCCGCTTGTTGCGCGGCGCAACTTCGCGCGAGAAGGTGCTGGCGGTAACGCTGTAAGTGCCGGGATACCGACGAGCCGGTGGCCCAATGGCAGGGGGCGCATAGCGGTCAGAGGCAAGGCCCCGAAGGCAAATGTCCGCACCGGCAGCGTATCGGTCCGGAGATTTACGATACGGTGGCGATCCGTAAGAAGCCTTCGCCGCGATGCCGCGCTCGATTTCCCGAAGGACGCCGATCTTTTCGATACGCAGCCGTATCGCGAATGCCGAAGCCATGACGGCAAAGGTGCCTGGCGTTCCGGTGTCGCGTTGACGCAAGTTGCGCGGCGCAACTTGGCGCGAGACCGTGCTTGCAGTGACGCTTTAGGTGCCCCGCCTGGCGATAAGCGCCGCTGCCAGGCACAGCGCCAGCGCAATTGCGGATGCGGCCCACAGCGATGCCGCGCCCCAGTTGAGGCCCACCAGCGCGCCGCACAGCGCCCCGACCAGCAGGCTGGCCCACAGCATCGCGAAAGGCAGTGGGTTCGCCGCGCGCTCACCCGCGATCCGTTCGGCCAGCAATTGCCCCGTGCGCACCAGCGCGCCGGTCATGTAGGTCAGCCCCACCGGATTGGCGCGATTGCCGCTCATCACCGTATTGAGCGCGCCCATCGCCAACACCAGGAGGCCGAGCGAGACCTCGGGCATCGCAATGCTCCGTGCCAGCGCTGCGCACACGAGGCCCGCCGCGATCAGCCCGCTCACCACCGGCTTGCGTCGCGCGGCCCAGCGATCGCCGACGAGCGTGCCGATGGTCACCCCGATCACGAAGCCCGCGATCAGCAGCGCGGGCACCGCCACGCGGTGCATTCCGCCCGCCAGATCGCGCCCGAGCAACGTGGTGTTGCCCGTCATGAAAGAGACGAAATAGCCGTCGAGCTGAAGGTAGCCGGTAACGTCGACAAACCCCGCCAGCGCCGCCACGGCATAGGCGAAGCGTCGCTGGCTGGCGGAAAAACGTTTCATGGCAAAGGGTTAGCTTTCCGGCTGGCGGAGATGGCGCGCCATGTGCGGCAGGAAGTCCATCTTGCCGATCTGCAGCCCCGCCTTGCGCAGCAGCGCATAGGCCATCGTCACGTGAAAATAGAAATTGGGCATGATCCAGTCGCGGATATCGTCCTGAGCGCTCATGACGAAGCGTACCCCATTGGGCAGCGTCAGGTCGACCTCGCCCTCGGGCGACTTCCACTCACCCAGCTTGCTGGCATCGACCCGCGAACGCACGGCTGCGATCCGCTCGCGTATCTCCGCCAGCGAGCGGTAGGTTTCGGTCTCCAGCGACCCGGTATCCCCGCCGACCTGCTGCAGCCCCAGCAACACCTGGTTGAGCGCGACGCGAAACTGCAATTCGAGCGCGAACATATCTTCGGCGAGCTTCGCCTCGAGAATATCGTCGCCCATCCCGGCTTCCTGCGCCTTGGCGAGGAGACCGTCGAGCGTGGCGAGCATGTTGGCAAAGGTCGTCTTGGCAAAGCTGGCGTAAGACATGGCGCATCCCGACGTGGTTACTATTTGTAACCGATAGCTGCCGCGTGGCGGGGGTCAATCATCGATCGGCGGCGCTGTGCCGTGCCGTCAGTCGCGCACCAATGCCCTCAGCGCCTCGATCCGGTCGGCCTCGTGCGGCGGCTTGTCCCAGCGTATGCGGTGGATGCGCGGGAAGCGCATGGCGAGGCCGCTCTTGTGGCGCTTGCTCGCATGGACCGAGTCGAATGCGACCTCGAACACCAGGCTCTTGTCGGTCTCGCGCACCGGGCCGAAGCGGTTGATCGTGTTCTGCCGCACATGGCGGTCGATTCTTTTCAATTCGGCATCGGTGAAGCCCGAATAGGCCTTGCCCACCGGCAGCAGGTCCGCGCCCGCGTCGGGGTCGCCATCCCAGCAGCCGAAGGTGTAGTCGGAGTAAAAGCTGGAGCGTTTGCCACTGCCGCGCTGCGCATACATCAGCACGCAGTCGATCAGCAGCGGATCGCGCTTCCACTTGTACCAAAGGCCCGTGCGGCGGCCGGGCACATAAGGCGAATCGCGCCGCTTGAGCATCAGCCCCTCAATCGCATCGTCGCGCGCGCCCTCGCGGATTTGCGCGAGATGCTCGAAATCGCGCGCCTCGACGATGGCGCTGAGGTCGAAGCGTTCGGACGGCAGCCGCGCCATCAGGTCTTCGAGCACGGCGCGCCGCCGGTGCCACGGCTGATCGCGCAGGTTCTCGCCCTCGAGCGAGAGCACATCGTAGACGCGCACGAAGGCGGGGCTCTCGCTGAGCATCTTCTTGCTCACCGTCTTGCGCCCCAATCGCTGTTGCAGCGCATTGAAACTGGCAGCCCCGCCTGCTTCGCCGCCCTGCGTGCTCCCCTGCACCAGCAGCTCGCCATCGAGGATCGCGGGGAAGTCGAGCGCGGGCAGCATCTCGGGGAAGGTATGCGAGATATCGTCGCCGCCGCGCGAATAGAGGCGGGTTTCGTTTCCGGCATGGACCAGCTGCACGCGAATCCCGTCCCACTTCCACTCGGCGACATAGTCGTCGAGGCTGACGATGGTGTCCTCGAGCGGGTGCGCGAGCATGAAGGGCTTGAACAGCGGGATATCCGAGATGTCGGGCGGGGCCGCTCCCTCGGCGGCCCAGGCGAACAGCTCGGGGTAGGGCGGGGCGAGGCCGTGCCAATATTCCTCTACGTCCTCCACCGGCATCTCGAACGCGTCCGCGAACGCGACCTTGGCGAGCCGCGCCGAGACGCCGATGCGCATCGCCCCCGTAGCCAGTTTCAACAGCGCGTAGCGGCCCGAAACGTCGAGCCGGTCGAGCAGCGCGGGCAGTTCGGTCAACGCCGATGCGCGCGTCATCGCCCGCAACAGCGCGACCGTTTCGCTGACGCTCGGCGGCGAGGGCGGATCGTCTGGCTGCGGCCACAGCAGGCTCGCGGTCTCCGCCGTGTCGCCAACGAAATCGCGGCTCAGCGTCCACAGCACCGGGTCGACGCGATCTTTCAGAATGGTGCGGATGGTGGAGGATTTGACCGCCGGGAAGTCGAGTCCGTCGGACAGCGCGGCGAGCGCCCAGCCGCGATCGGGATCGGGCGTCGCGCGCAGATATTCGCCGATCAGCCGCAGCTTCTCGTTACGGCTGCGGGTATAGACCAGCGCGTCGATCAGGGCGGCGAATTGCTCCATGCTTCAATCGCCGCTTGCTTCGCGCGCAAGGCGTGCAATGATCGGTGCGGGTCGCACCCGTTTGTGCGCCACCCGACGGGAGAAATTTACATGAAAACCGCCTTGCTTGCCCTGCCGCTGCTGTTCGCTGCGGCCGCCCCTGCGATCGCGATGGACGACACCGCGACCGAAGCGCCTGCCGCCAAGTTCACCATCGACACGCCGATCGAAACGCTGATGGCCGATCCCGAGGCGCGCGAAGTCGTCCTCGCCGAGATCCCCGACCTCGAGGCGAACCCCTACTACCCGCAGATCAAGGCGATGAGCTTCAAGATGGTGCAACCCTATTCGCAGGGGATGCTGACCGACGAGATGCTGGCGAACATCGCGGCCGGGCTTGCCGAAATCAAATAGGCGCGCCTGCCTTGCGGCCCCAGCCGGGCCGCGTTGCGAGCCCCGGATGCCGCACGATTGCGCGCGCCGGGGCTCTGCCGTCAAAAGCACGCCAACCACCCGCAGCCCTTCCTTGCGGCTGCGGGTGGTTGCTGGCGCATCGATTGGGGCGGCGAAGCTTCGCATGCATCGATAACCAGAAATCAGCCGGATAGCTCCCGAAAGAGGGAGCAGCGTATCGAAGGGCGCAGTTGCACGGTGCACAGGGCAGTGGCACATCCTGTCGGCACAGGGGGCACGGCATGAGTCGACTTGGTTCACACACCGAAGCGCACGCCACGTCGCGGATCGGATGGCTCCGCGCCGCAGTCATGGGGGCCAACGACGGCATCGTTTCGACCGCCAGCCTGATCATCGGTGTCGCATCTGCCAGTGCCAGCACGAATGCCGTGCTGGTGGCGGGCATTTCCGCGCTCTTCGCCGGTGCCATGTCGATGGCCGCTGGCGAATATGTCTCGGTCAGTTCGCAAGCCGACACCGAAAAGGCCGATCTCGCGCGCGAAGCCGCCGAGCTGGCCGATCAACCCGATCAGGAACTCGCCGAATTGACACGGTTGTACGAGGAGCGCGGGGTGCAGCCCGAAACCGCGCTCGCCGTCGCGCAGCAGATGACGGCGTTCGACGCTTTAGGCGCGCATAGCCGCGACGAACTGGGCATTTCGCATGCGACGAAGGCGCGCCCGCTGCAGGCCGCAATCACCTCTGCGCTGACCTTTACCGCGGGCGCAGCGGCGCCGCTGGTGGTGGTACCCTTCGCCGCGCCGCAGATGCTGGTGCCCGTCGTTGGTGTCATTTCGCTCGTCTGCCTCGCCGTGCTCGGCGCGCTGGGTGCGCGGGCAGGCGCCGCTCCGATCCTGCCGTCGGTGGTGCGGGTGGTCTTCTGGGGAGCGCTCGCGATGGCGGTCACTGCCGGGGTGGGCAAGCTTTTCGGCGTCGCGGTGGGGTAGCAGGCGAGGCTTTGGGGCCGCAGCATTGGCTGCGACCCTCGGCCATCCGCGTCAGTCGTCTTCATCCTCGTAGCCGATCATGGCGAGCGCGCGCGCGGGCCGCTGGTGCAGCTGGCACCAGCGCAGCAGCGCCTCTTCGCGCCCGTGGGTGATCCAGGTTTCCTGCGGGTTCACCTCGCGAATCGTGTCGGTCAGCTCGCCCCAGTCGGCATGGTCGGAGATGACCAGCGGCAGCTCGACATTGCGCTGTCGCGCACGCTGGCGCACGCGCATCCAGCCTGACGCCATGGCGGTGATCGGATCGGGCAGGCGACGGCTCCAGCGGTCGTTGAGCGCCGACGGCGGGCACACCACGATGTGGCCGCGCAGCTCGTCTTTCGAATGGTCCGCCACCAGCCGCAGCTCGCCCAGATCGACGCCGTGCTCTTCGTACAGGCGGCACATCTTCTCCATCGCGCCGTGGAGATAGATCGGGTCGGAATGCCCGACCGCGCGCAGCTCGGCGATCACCCGCTGCGCCTTGCCCAGCGCGTAGGCGCCCACGGCCACGCAGGCATCGGGATGCGCTGCCAGCCGGTCGGTCAGCTTGGCGATCTCACCCGCGATCGGCGGGTGGCTGAACACGGGCAGGCCAAAGGTCGCCTCGGTGATGAAGATATCGCACGGCACCACCTCGAACGGCGGGCAGGTCGGGTCCGCGCGGCGCTTGTAATCGCCGGTTACGACGATCCGCTCACCCGCATGCTCAAGCAGAATCTGCGCGCTGCCGAGCACGTGGCCCGCGGGGATGTAAGTGGCATCGACCCCGCCGGTCAGGCGGATCGTCTCGCCATACTGGACCGGCTCCGCCCTGTGCGGGATTTCGCCGGCGTCATCCTCGGCCCCCGTGCGATAGCGCAGCTCCATGATCGCGAGCGTCTCGGGCGTCGCGTAGGTGGTTCCATGCCCGCCGCGCGCGTGGTCCGCGTGTCCATGTGTGACGAGCGCATTGTCGACCGGCCGCGACGGATCGATCCACGCATCTGCGGGCGCGACGTAGATGCCGTGCGGGTGGGGCTGTATCCAGGAGAAGGGGGCGGCGGGCATCCCAATTTCAACCGGAATAAACCTGTGGAGTTCCTGTTCGCTCGCTCCTTGACTCCCGGAAAAATAACTTTGGGTTATATTGATTCGCGAGTCGCGCTGTGCCAACACCTTGTTGCCAGATCGCCAACACGGTGACTGCGTGACCAAGTTAACGTTGCTTAGAAGTTAAATGAGTACTGGCGAGGCCAGCGGCGCGTGTGAGCTACCACACGTTCCCACTGGCCGAACCGCCAGCGCTCATACGAACGGACATGTACCCGTCGCATTTGCGCCTCCGTTGTCCAAATCGCCGGGTTAGAGACCCAGCGCCCCGAAGGACCTTCGCCCCTCGCGCTCAAAAGAGGCCAAGGAACGGGGTTTGAACAAAGTGGCCACGCAGCCACCAATAGAGAGACTCAGGTGGTCGCCAGAGTCAATGAAGCCAATTCAGATACTGTGGGGAAAAGCTGAATCGATCAGCTTTCCGAAGCGCCGCCCGCTTTACCGCCATCGGTTTCATCCGAAGCAGCCTTCTTCTTCGGAGCAGCCTTTTTCCGCTTCGAAGCCTTGGGCGGGGCGGGGGTCAGTTCGAAGTGCGGCTTGCCGTCCTTCAGCGACACGTTGACCTCGCCGCCATCGGCGAGCTTGCCGAACAGCAGTTCCTCGGCCAGCGGCTGCTTGATCTTTTCCTGGATCAGGCGGCCCATCGGGCGCGCGCCGTAGAGGCGGTCGTAGCCCTTGTCGCCGAGCCACTTCTTGGCGTCGTCGTCGAACTGGATATCGACATTCTGTTCGGCCAGCTGAAGCTCGAGCTGGATGATGAACTTGTCGACCACGCGCGCGATGGTGTCCTTGCCGAGGTAGCCGAACGGCACGATCGCATCGAGGCGGTTGCGGAATTCGGGGGTGAACATCTGCTTCACCGCCTCCTCGCTCGCGTCTTCCCTCGACACGTCGCCGAAGCCGATCCCGGCGCGCGCCATGTCCGCCGCGCCCGCATTGGTCGTCATGATCAGCACCACGTTGCGGAAATCGACCGTCTTGCCGTGGTGGTCGGTCAGGCGGCCATTATCCATCACCTGCAGCAGGATGTTGAACAGGTCGGGGTGCGCCTTCTCGATTTCGTCGAGCAGCAGGACGCAGTGCGGATTCTGGTCGACCGCGTCGGTCAGCAGCCCGCCCTGGTCGTAACCGACATAGCCCGGAGGCGCGCCGATCAGCCGCGAAACGCTGTGGCGTTCCATATATTCGGACATGTCGAAGCGCTTGAGCTCGATGCCCATGATGCTGGCGAGCTGGCGCGCGACCTCGGTCTTGCCGACGCCGGTCGGGCCGCTGAACAGGAACGAGCCGATCGGCTTGTCCGGATCGCGCAGCCCTGCGCGGCTCAGCTTCATCGCGGTGGCGAGCTTGTGTACCGCCGGGTCCTGCCCGAACACCACCTGCTTCAGATCGCGTTCGAGGTTTTCGAGCGCGGCCTTGTCGTCCTTGCTCACCGATTTCGGCGGGATGCGCGCCATCGTCGCGATGACCTGCTCGATCTCGCGCGCGGTGATCTTCTTCTTGCGGCGGCTGGGCGGCACCAGCATCTGCATCGCGCCGACCTCGTCGACCACGTCGATCGCCTTGTCGGGCAGCTTGCGGTCGTTGATGTAGCGCGCGCTCAGCTCGACCGCGGTTTTCAGCGCATCGGCGGTGTAGGTCACCTTGTGATGCTGCTCGAACGCGGATTTGAGGCCCTTGAGGATCTTGACCGTATCCTCGATCGTCGGCTCGTTGACGTCGATCTTCTGGAACCGGCGCAGCAGCGCGCGGTCCTTTTCGAAGTGGTTGCGGAATTCCTTGTAGGTGGTCGACCCGATGCAGCGGATCGCACCGCTCGACAATGCGGGCTTGAGCAGGTTGGAGGCATCCATCGCCCCGCCGCTGGTCGCGCCAGCGCCGATCACCGTGTGGATCTCGTCGATGAACAAAATCGCGTGCGGCATCTTTTCGAGCTCGGAGACGACCTGCTTGAGCCGCTCCTCGAAATCGCCGCGATAGCGCGTGCCCGCGAGCAACGCGCCCATGTCGAGCGAATAGATCACCGCATCGTTCAGCACTTCGGGCACGTCGCCTTCGATGATCTTGCGCGCGAGGCCTTCGGCAATCGCGGTCTTCCCGACGCCGGGGTCGCCGACGTAGAGCGGGTTGTTCTTGCTCCGGCGGCACAGAATCTGGATCGTGCGGTCGACTTCGGGCCCGCGCCCGATCAGCGGATCGATCTTGCCGCTGTCGGCCTTGGCGTTGAGGTTGACCGTGAACTGGTCGAGCGCGGTCTCCTTCTTGTTGCCCTTGGCCTCTTCCTTTTCCTCTGCCGCGTCGTCGTCCGCGCCGCGCGGGCTGCGCGGTTCGAGCGCCTGCCCGCCCTTGCCGATACCGTGGCTGATGAAGCTCACCGCATCCAGCCGGCTCATATCCTGCTGCTGGAGGAAATAGACCGCGTAGGAATCGCGTTCGGAAAACAGCGCGACGAGCACGTTGGCACCGGTCACGGTATCCTTGCCGCTCGACTGGACATGAAGGATCGCGCGCTGGACCACGCGCTGGAACCCTGCGGTCGGCTGCGGTTCGCCCGCCTCGTCTGCCTTGAGCGACTGGTATTCCTGATCGAGATAGGTGCGCACCACGTCGGCCAGCTCGGTCAGGTCGACCCCGCAGGCGCCCATCACTTCGGCCGCGTCCTCGTCCGCGATCAGCGCGAGCAGCAGGTGCTCGAGCGTCGCGTATTCGTGACGCCGTTCGCGCGCTCCGTCGAGCGCGGCGTGGAGGGTCTTTTCGAGGTTCTGGGCGAAGCTAGGCATAGGTTTCCCGGTCGGATTGGCAGCGGGGACTCGCGCTGCGGGATGTCACCGAAACATTGCGCAAAAGGGTTAGCGCGCGGTGAACGTGTCGGCAGAGGTCTTGCGAAGAATATTGGATGCCGCCCGCTTCATGTGAAGGGCGTGGCACCGTTCAATCCTCGTTTTTCTTGGCAAACAGCGCCTCGGCGGCGCTGCGTTGCGCCGAATAGCGCGACCTGTGCTGCTCGACCCGTGCGATTTCGACCTGCAGCAGCCTGATCCGCTCATCGAGTTCGAATTGTGACAGGCGTGCAAGATCCTCGGCAGCCAGCTGGCTCGCCGCGTCGCTGGTCGGGCGGGGGCCCTCCGGCTCTTCCATCAGGCGCGTTCTTCCATTGCGGGGAATACTCTCTGCCCACTCCCGCTTGCTGTCAATCCGCCGCGAAGCTAGGTGGCGGTGCACTGGATGCGATGGGGGGGATAGCCGATGCCAACGGTGCCCGAGACGATGCGTGCAATCGGCTTCGCCGAACCCGGCGGGCCCGATGTGCTCGCGCTCGACGAAGAGGTCGCGGTGCCGCAGCCGGGGCCGGGCGAGGTTCTGCTCAAGATTGCCTATGCCGGGGTCAACCGGCCCGACTGTATCCAGCGCGCCGGGCTCTACCCGCCGCCGCCGGGCGCCTCGCCGATTTTGGGGCTGGAAGCTTCTGGCGAAATCGTCGCGGTGGGCGAGGGCGTCGATGCGGCGCGGCTGGGCGAGCATGTATGCGCGCTGACGCCGGGCGGGGCCTATGCCGAATACTGCACCGTGCGCGAAGGCCACGTGCTGCCCGTGCCCGATGCACTGACCATGGCCGAGGCTGCGGCAGTGCCCGAAACGCTGTTCACCGTGTGGCACAACGTCTTCCAGCGCGGTATGGCGCGCGATGGCGAGACGCTGCTGATCCACGGCGGCACCAGCGGGATCGGGACGATGGCGATCATGCTCGCCAAGGCGTTCGACATCACCACCATCGTGACCGCGGGCAGCGAAGAGAAATGCGATGCCGCGCGCCGCGTGGGCGCGGACCATGCGATCGATTACAAGACCACCGATTTCGTCGAGGCGGTCGGGCTGATTACCGGCGGCAACGGCGTCGACCTGGTGCTCGACATGGTTTCGGGCGATTACGTCGCGCGCAATCTCAAGTGCCTCAGGCCCGACGGGCGGCATGTGACGATCGCTGTGCTCGGCGGGATGAAGGCGGAAATCAACATGGCGCTGGTCATGTCGAAGCGGCTGGTGCTGACCGGATCGACGCTGCGTCCGCGCTCCGATGCCTTCAAGGAGGCGCTGCGCGACGAGATCGCCCGAGAGGCATGGCCGCTGATCGAGGAAGGCGCGATCCGCCCGGTGATGGACGAGATCTTCGCGCTCGGCGATGCCGCCGCCGCGCATGCGCGGATGGAAGGCGGCGACCACATCGGCAAAATCGTGCTGGCGGTCGACGAGACGCTCTGACGTCACGCCTTGACGTCATGAGGGCAGGGGGCGTCGCTTTCATGCTGTAGCTTGCGCTGGCCGACTGTGGATAGTCGCCGAAATGTCACGGTCCTGTGGGCTTCCTGTAACAATGAAGGGCTAAGGCCGGGCGAGCATATCCCGGTGAAGGCGCATCTTCGCCGGACGTGATTTCGACGAAGAAAGGGAGCGCCATTCATGCTCGACCAAGCTTCGCCGCCGGGTCTTCCATCAGACCTGTCCGACCTCACAGGCCATTTCGGCAATGTCGCGGCTTTTCCCCCGGTCGAACCTTCCGTGCCCGAGCGCGAGGACGGCCAGCGCCGCCGCTATCGCACGATCTGGATCAGCGACGTGCATCTGGGCACCAAGGGCTGCAATGCGCAGATGCTGATCGACTTCCTCGACAGCACCGACAGCGAGACGATGTACCTGGTCGGCGACATCATCGACGGATGGCGGCTGAAGAAGAAGTTCTACTGGCCCGCCGCGCACAACGACATCGTCTGGCGCATCCTCAAGCGGGCCAAGCGCGGCACGCGGATCGTCTACATCCCCGGCAACCACGACGAGGTCGTGCGCCCGTTCTGCGGCATGAATTTCGGCGATGTCGAAATCCGCCGCGCGGCGTTCCACGATACCGCCGACGGGCGCCGGCTGATGGTGCTGCACGGCGACGAATTCGATACCGTCATGCTTACCCACAGGTGGCTCGCCTTCGTCGGCGACACCGCCTATCACCTGACGATGGCCTTGAACGGGTGGGTCAATTCCGCTCGAAAGGCTTTCGGGATGCCCTATTGGTCGCTGTCGAAGGCGGCCAAGAACAAGGTGAAGAATGCGGTCGAGTTCATCTCGAAATACGAGGAAATCGTGGCCCGCGCCGCTGGCGAGCGCGGGGTCGACGGGGTCGTGTGCGGGCATATCCACACCGCTGAGCACCGCATGTTCCAGCACCACGGGCGCGATATCGAATACTGGAACGATGGCGACTGGGTCGAAGGATGCAACGCGCTGGTCGAACATTTCGACGGGCGGATGGAAATTCTCCACTGGCCCGACGAGATCGCGCGCCGCCAGGCAGCCGATGAGCCAGAGGTGTCCTGCGAAGGGGACACGCGCGCGGTCGCCTGATGCTGCTGCTCGAACCGGGCGGGGTGGCTGACTTGACCGGCGTGCCGCCCAAATCGATCGCGATCGTCAGCGATGCCTGGCACCCGCAGATGAACGGGGTGGTCCGCACGCTGACCACCACCTGCGATATTCTTCGCGAAAGCGGCCACCGCGTCGACGTGATCACGCCCGATCAGTACCCTTCCGTTCCCTGCCCGACCTACCCGGAAATCCGCCTCGCGCTGACCATGCCGGGCACCGTCGGGCGGCGGCTGTCGAAGTTGCAGCCCGACGCGGTGCACATCGCGACCGAAGGCCCGCTGGGGCTGTCCGCGCGGCGCTATTGCATCAGCAAGGCGGTGCCTTTTACCACCGCCTACCACACGCAGTTTCCCGATTACGTCTCGCGCCGCACCGCGCTGCCGCCCGATGCCTTCTGGCCCTATATCCGCTGGTTCCACCGGCCCGCGCAGCGGGTGATGGTGGCGACCGAGAGCATTCGCGAGGAATTGCGCGAACAGGGCCTGACCCGGCTGCACCACTGGGGCCGCGGGGTCGATCTCGCTCTCTTCCATGCCGACGCCGGGTCTTGCCCGGACTACGAAGGCCTTGCGCGACCGATCCAGCTCTATGTCGGGCGCGTCGCGGTGGAGAAGAACCTCGAGGCGTTTCTCAAGACTGGCCAGCCGGGCACCAAGGTCATCGTCGGCGACGGGCCCGCCCTTGCCGATCTGCAGGCGCGCTATCCCGAGGCGGTCTTCCTCGGCAAGCGCGGCGGTGAGGATCTGGCGCGCTGCTACGCCGATGCCGACGTGTTCGTCTTCCCCAGCAAGACCGACACTTTCGGGCTGGTGATGATCGAGGCGCTCGCCTGCGGCACCCCGGTGGCGGCCTATCCCGTGCCCGGCCCGCGCGATATCCTGACCGATGAGGTGGGCGCGATGAGCGAGAACCTGAACGAGGCGATCGCCACCGCGCTGACGCGCGACCGCCAAGCCTGCGTCGAGTTCGGCAAGGATTTCAGCTGGGAAGCCGCGACCGCGCAGTTCCTCGCCGGGCTCGAGGAATTCGACGGCGAGACGCTGACCCCCTGAAAAGCCATCTTGTCAGCAATCCCGCCCCGGTTCACATCGCTGTGCTGACGGGAGGGGGATTTCCGAATGACTCTTGCACTGACGTTTGCGCTGGTTGCCGCAATCAATGCCACTGCCATGCAGGCTTCGACCGATTTCGATTTCGTCGACGGCTGGAGCATCCAGAAGCGGACCGATGGCTGCTTCATAAGCGCCGGGTACGATCCGGGCGGCGACCAGCACCAGGACTTCGCCGTGTTCCTCGACACGATCGGCCAGGGTTCCGTGATGATCTACGACAGCACCTGGACTTTCGACACCGGGGACAGAAGCGATCTCAGCCTCGAAATCGACCGGCTCGACGATGACGCGGCGTGGGACGACCTGCTCGGCACGGTTGTGGACGACTCAGATGGCGGTCGCGTCGTGCTGATAAATTTCGATCAGGAAGCGACCGAATCGATCCTGTCCCAGCTATCGGGCGCCGAGGCGATCGAACTGTTCGCGGGCGGTCAATCGATCGCCAATCTCGGGATCGAAGAGAATACTGCCGGTTTCTCGCGCCTCTCCGACTGCCTGAAGGAAGTCGGTTAGGTTCGCTGGCGCACCTGCGCGCTTGCCCAACTGCACCACGACGCCTACAATGGCCCGTACTAGGCCGCTCCTGCACGGGGCGGCCCTTTCATTTTCAGGCCCCCGCGAATCTATCGGGAGGCGAGCTTTCAGGATGACCATCATGGCCGACCAACCCACTCCGCTGATGCCGCACGCGACCGCCACCTGGCTGGTCGATAATACCGGCCTGAGCTTCGAGCAGATCGCCGAATTCTGCGGGCTGCACATCCTCGAAGTGCAGGCCATGGCGGACGATCTGGCGGGCAGCAAATATACCGGGCGCGATCCGGTCTATGCCGGTGAGCTGACGCAGGAAGAGATCGAGCGCGGGCAGGCGGACAGCACCTACAGCCTCGTCATGCAGAAGGCCCCCGCCGAGGTCACCCGCACCAAGGGGCCGCGCTACACGCCGGTGTCCAAGCGGCAGGACAAGCCCGACGGGATCGCGTGGATCCTGCGCAACCACCCGGAAGTTTCCGACGCGCAGATTTCCAAGCTGATCGGGACCACCCGCAATACCATCGGCGCGGTGCGCGAGCGCAGCCACTGGAACATCCAGAACATCCAGCCCAAGGACCCGGTGACCCTTGGCCTGTGTTCGCAGCGCGAGCTAGACGCGGTGGTCAAGGCTGCGGCGAAGAAGGCCGGGCTCGAAAGCGCGGCCGCCGATCCGGCGGTCGAGGCGAGCGACAAGGCCAAGCTGATCGAGGAACTGCGGCGCGAGCGCGACGCGAACGAGAAGGCTGCCGCCGAAGCCGCGCAGGAAGCCGAAGCCGCCGCATGGCTCGAAGCCAAGCGCGCGAGCGAGGAAGAGCAGCTGAACGGTGCGCCGGTCGATACCGGCCCGGTGGACAGCGGCGCGGCGGAAGCCGAGCCGACCAGCGACGAAACAACCGACGAGGCGTGATAATCTTGCGCCGTGCGCGCAGCAGGGGCTTGCGGGCAAGGCCCCGCCCCTGCATCACGCTTACATGGATGTAAGCAAGCTCCCCTATCACCACCCCCGCCCGTGGGACAGCGCGATCGAGACCACCACGATGCCCGCCCTGTTCGGGCGGGCGGTCGATGCGCACCCCAACCGCACGCTGGTCGATTTCCTCGGCCGCAAGCTCAGCTATCAGGCGCTGCACGCAGAGGCGCGGCGGTTTGCCGCCGGGCTGCAGCAGGCCGGGATCGGCGCCGGCGATCGGGTCGGGCTGTTCCTGCCCAACGTGCCGATCTACCTTTCGGCCTACTACGGCGCGATGATGGCGGGCGCGACCGTGGTCAATTTCTCGCCGCTCTATTCGGTCGAGGAACTGGCCCATCAGGTCGAGGATTCGGGCACCCGCCTGCTGGTGACGGTCGATGCGAAGCAGCTGTTCGATACCGCCGCGCAGGTGCTCGAAAAATCCTCGCTCGAAACGCTGGTGGTGGGCGAACTCGCCTCCATGCTCCTGCCGCTCAAGGGCCTCGGGCTCAAGCTCTTCCGGCGCGATTCGGTTGCGCGCCCCGATTATGGCCAGCGCGACAGGGGGGCGATGGTCGGCTGGGACGACATGCTGCCCCGCGCCGAACCGCGCGTGGTGGAGATCGACCCGGCGGGGGTCGCGCTGCTGCAATATACCGGCGGCACCACCGGGCGGCCCAAGGGCGCGATGCTCAGCCACGCCAACCTCGCCGCCAACGCGCAGCAGGTCGATGCGATCGACCCGTTCGACCGCAACCAGCCAGACGTGATCATGGGCGCGCTGCCGCTGTTCCACGTCTTCGCCAATACCTGCGTGCTCAACCGCAGCATCGTGCGCGGTGCGACCATTGCAATGGTGCCGCGCTTCGATGCGGGCGACGTGCTGGCGACGTTCAAGCGCGCGCGGGTGACCGGTTTTCCGGGCGTACCGACGATGTTTCAGGCGTTGCTCGACCATCCCAAGGCGGCGAAGGCCGACTATTCGCATCTCAAGGTGTGCATTTCGGGCGGTGCGCCGCTGTCCGACCCGCTGCGCGAGAAGTGGGAGAGCGTGTCCGGCGTCCGGCTGGTCGAAGGCTATGGCCTGACCGAGAGTTCGGGCGTGGTCTCCGCCAATCCCTACGTGGCCCAGCGCAAGTCGGGTACGATCGGGCAGGTGCTGCCGCAGACCCGGCTGCTGCTGCTCGACAAGGAAGACGCGAGCAAGATCGCCCCTGCGGATGAGCCGGGCGAGCTGGCGATCCACGGACCGCAGATCATGCAGGGCTACTGGAACCTGCCCGAGGCCGACGCGGAAGTTTTCGTCGAGCACCAGGGGCGCAAGTGGCTGCGCACCGGTGACGTCGCGAAGATCGGGGCGGACGGCTTCGTGGAGATCGTCGACCGGATCAAGGACATGATCGCGGTCGGCGGGTTCAAGGTCTTCCCCAGCCAGGTCGAAGATGTGCTGCGCGAGAACCCGGCGGTGCGCGACGTGCTCGTGATTGGCGTGCCCGACGAATATCACGGCGAGATGCCGCGCGCCTACGCCACCCTGCAGCCCGATGTTCGCGCACCGAGCGCGGAGGCGCTGCGCGACTGGCTCAACGCGCGCGTCGGCAAGCACGAGCGGGTCGACCAGGTGGTGATCCGCAAGGATCTGCCGGTGACGATGGTCGGCAAGCTCGATCGCAAGGCGCTGCGCGCCGAAGTGCTGGGCTAGCGGGCAGCGCTAGCCAGCCGGCCTCAAACGAAAAACGGGAGCGGCGCGGTCTTAAAACCGTGCGCGCTCCCGCCCATCCCCGTCCAGCGGGATAATCAGTAGTAGTTCGAGCCCGAGCTGGCGCTGACGGTGGTGCCGGCGTTGCTGCTTTCGTTATCCGAGGAGAACGGCGAGATGCCGAGGTCCGCGGTAGTCGACGACGACGAAGGCGCGTTGTCGCTTGCCGAGGACGACGTGCTGCTCGACGCGGCGGGCTTGGCCGGGGCGGCATCGCGCGGCGCGAAGCGGCCCTGCACTGCGGCACCCTGTTCGACGGTCAGCGCTTCGTAATGGACATCGCCGTTGATCGTTGCGCTGCGCAGGATCACCAGCTCGCGGGCATGGATCGATCCGTCGACGCGCCCGGCGAGGCGGGCGGTTTCGGCGGTCACTTCGCCGGTGATCTGGCTGCCGTCGCCCTGCACCAGGGAGGCGCAATCGATGTCGCCTTCGACCGTGCCGTCGATGTGCAGTTCGGTGCTGGCGCTGATGTTGCCGGTAATGGTGACGTCCGCACCCAGAACCGAGAAGCTGCCCGAGGAAGAGCCGCCCTTAGACACCGGTGCCGCCTTTGGTGCTGCGGGCCGTGCCGGCGCGCTGGGCGGGGGCGGGGGTGCGGCGGGCTTTTTTGAGAACATCAGGGGCTAACTCCAAGAATGTGCGCGGATTGACTGCTGTGCCGTTCACTCGAACCTCGAAATGCAGGTGCGGGCCGGTCGATCGACCCGTGCTGCCAATAGCGCCGATTACCGTGCCTGCTTCAACCCGGTCGCCGACCTTCGCCTCAAAACGCGACATGTGCGCGTAGCGGGTTAACAACCCTTGGCCGTGGCTGATTTCAACCACGTTACCATATCCGCCCTTGAGGCCAACGAAGGTCACCTTGCCGCGCGCGGTGGCGTAGATGGGCGAACCCATCGCGGCCGGGAAATCGAGCCCTTTGTGCATTGCCGCGCGCCCGGTGAAGGGATCGCGGCGATAGCCGTAAGAGCTGTTCACGGCTGCCGCGTCGGTCGGGCTGGTCTGCGGCACACCTTCGAGAGTTGCTTCGAGCGTCGCCATCCGTTCGAGGCTGAGGCCGAGTCGTTCGAAGCGCGGATCGATCGGATCATCCTTACCGAACAGCGTTTCGAGCGGACCACCGCGCGCGCCCTTTTCCGAATTGGCGAGAATCTCGGTCGGGTTGAGGCCGAGCTTGCGGAGCGCCCACATCGCGCGCTGCGAGCGGGTATCGGCAAAACGGGTCAGGCCTTCGACGAAAGCGAGCTGGCGCGCTTCGATCCGCGCGAGCGCTGCCGCTTCGGGCACCGCCATGGAAACCTTCTCCACCATCTCGGCGGTTTCGTCCGAACTGTCGGTCACGGTGCTTTCCTGGATCGAGTCGGGCGGAACGACCTTGACCATCTCTTCGAGAAATTCCTGCCGCTTCTCGAGATCCTGCGTCACCGCGCCCATATTGTCGCGATAGGCCTGCAGCCGCTCTTCCGAACTTTCGACGGTGGCTTCGCGTTCGAGCAGCGAGACGCGCTCCATGCTCGATCGCCATTGCAGGAAGCTCATCACAGCCATGCCGCTGAGCAGCACCAGCACGACGACCAGCGCCAGCGCGACAACCGTCTTCTGCAATCGGGAACTGATCTTGATGAACCGCACCTGCCCGTGCGAGCGCATGAAAAACTCACGCTCCGGAAACCATAGTTCCATACGCTGCGACCACGTCGCGCGACGATCCGTCTGATGTACCAATGCAACCCCTAACCGTTTGTCCGGTCCCGATTGGAGGCTAGCAAGCAGGCCTCGAGTGGTCGAATCGAGGGGCAGGCCGACAAGGTGAATCGAAATGTGGCTACGATGAGTTGTGAAAAATCCTGTCATTAACCTTAATTTTTGGGAACCGGTTGAACTTCCGGGTGTTTCGGCTCGCTTGACCGATTCGCCCCCTCCTCCCTTCGCGCCACCGCGATTCGCACCCGTCGGTGGCGACGCGACCGGACGGCGACCGGGCCATCGCCGGATCGGTCTGCTCGGCGGCAGTTTCAACCCCGCGCATGGCGCCCATCGGCGGATTTCGCTGTTCGCGCTGCGTGCGCTCGGGCTCGACGAAGTGTGGTGGCTGGTGTCGCCAGGCAATCCGCTTAAGCCGGCGAAGGGCATGGCGCCGCTGGCCGCGCGCTATCGTTCTGCCGTCGAACAGGCGCGCCTTGCGCCGATTCGGGTCACCGCGATCGAGCGTGAGCTGGGCACGCGCTTTACCGTCGATACTATTGCAGGCTTGCAACACCGCTTTGCGACCCACGAATTCGTGTGGGTGATGGGGTCCGACAATCTAGCCACGTTCGACAAGTGGAAGGCGTGGCGGCGAATCGCGTGGAGCGTGCCGATTGCGGTGATCGCCCGACCGGGGTATGAGATGGCAACCGTCGCAAGCCCCGCGGCGGCCATGCTGCGGCGCTTCACGATGGAACCGGCGCGGTTCAGGAAACGGGGCACATGGAGCGCACCTGTTCTGGTGACCCTGCGATTTGATCCCGACGAAAGGTCCGCCACCGCGATCCGCGCTGGCGATCCCGACTGGGCATCGCGCTATGGTGACGTTCCCATCCGCGACCAGATTACCCACCGGCGCATCCCCAGCAGCGGCGCCGGACCCGAGCCGGGCAGCGCATGACTCGCATCTGCTCCCGGCCATTCCCATATCCTTGGAATGACAGGAGTATCGACCCAGCCCATGACACACGCGCACACCGACACGGTGCCTGCAAAGGCCGCCAGGAAAGCTCCCGCAATGACCGGTGATCGCTCCAACGCGCTGCACGCGCTTGTGATGCAGCAGCTCGACGACGACCAGGCGCAGGACATCGTCACGATCGACCTCGAAGGCAAATCGAGCATCGCCGATCACATGGTGGTCGCCTCGGGCCGGTCGACCCGCCAGGTCGCCTCGATCGCGCAGAAGCTGGCCGAGAAGATGAAGCAGGACGGGTACGGCCCGATCCGGCTCGAAGGTCTGCCCGCGGCCGACTGGGTGGTGATCGATGCGGGCGACGTGGTCGTCCACCTGTTCCGCCCCGAAGTGCGCAGCTTCTACAATATCGAGCGGATGTGGTCGTTCGGCGACGATGGAAAGCTGGCCGCCGGCGGAAACGCCTGAGCGCCACTGCTAGACTGCAATGCAACTCCACATCGTTGCGCGCGGCAAGATCGGGCGCTCGCCCGAGGCCGAGCTGGTCGACCGTTACCTGACGCGCATTGCGTGGGACACCAAGCTGACCGAACTGCCCGAGACCGGGGGACGCATTCCTCCTCCCAAAGAGCCGGTTCGCACCGTCGCGCTCGATGAAAAGGGTCGGGACCTCTCCTCCGAAAAGCTGGCGAAGATCCTCGGCGAGTGGCGCGATGGCGGCATTCGCGAAGCGCGCTTCCTGATCGGCGCGGCGGACGGGCATTCGGAGGAACAGCGCGCCGACGCCGACCTGCTGCTGGCCTTCGGCAGCGCGACCTGGCCGCACCTGCTGGCGCGCGCCATGCTCGCCGAACAGCTCTACCGCGCGACGAGCATTCTTGCAGGCCATCCCTATCATCGGGCAGGATAGGCGCATGGCCAGACGCCTCGCCCTTGTTGCCGTTCCGTTCGCGCTGCTTGCCGCGCTGGCGCTGGCACCGCAGGTATATGGACAGGCGGCGAGCGAATTCGACAATGCAGACGAGGTCCGCGCGGCGATCGAGCGGGCGCAAAAGGCCTCCGAACGCGCGGCGCAGCGGGGCCAGTCGCTCGAACGTGCCGCTGCCGAGGCCGAGCTGGAAGCGGACAAGATCGCCAGCCGCTCCGCCGCGCTGGCGGCGCGAATCCAGCAGACCGAGGCCGATATCGCGGTCGCCAAGGGACAACTGACCCTCATTCGCCGCCAGCAGCGCGCGCTCGACGCGCGGCTGGGCGAGCGGCGCGAACCGCTGATCCGGCTGACCGGCGCGCTGCAGAATTTCTCCCGCCGCCCGCTGGTGCTCTCGGTATTCCGTCCCGGCTCGATCCGCGAGAGCATGTACCTGCGGGCCATGCTTGAAACGACGATTCCCGAAGTGCGCGGCCGTACCGTGGCGCTGCGCGCGGAAATCGACCGCAGCCGCAGCCTGCGGCAGAAGGCGGAGGGCGTGCTCGCCGGGTTGGCCGAAGAAGAAGACCGGCTGGCGCTGCGCCGCAGCCAGCTCGCGACGATCGAAACGCGCAAGCGGCTCGCCGCACGGCGACGCGGGGGCGAGGCCGACCGGCAGGAGGAACGCGCGCTCGCGCTGGCCGAGCAGGCGCGCGACCTCGACGGGCTGGTCGAACGCATCGACGCCGCCGGATCGCTGCGCGAAGAGCTGGCCGACCTGCCCGGCCCGGTGCTGCGCCCCGCGAGCCCCGCGCAGGCGCGCGCGCCCGGCAATGCGCAGCGCATTCCCGCGGCGACCAAGCGCCCGGCGCGCTCGCCCGCAAACCTGCGTCTGCCGGTCGACGGGCGGACGCTGCGCGGGTTCGGATCGGTCGATGCCAGCGGCACCCGTTCCGAAGGCCTGCTGATCCGCGCCAGCGGCGGCGCGCAGGTGGTTGCGCCCGCACCCGGGCGGGTTGCCTTCGCGGGTCCGTTCCGCGGCTTCGGGCGGATCGTCATCATTGAGCATCCCGATGGCTGGACCAGCCTCGTCACCGGCCTCGCGCGGACCGACGTGCGCGTGGGCGATCAACTGACCGACGGCGCGCCGCTCGGCGTGGCGCCGCCCGATGGCGGGGCGATCGGGTTCGAACTGCGGCTGGGCGGGCGCCCGGCCAACCCGCTCGACCATCTCGCCCGATGAAAACCCCGAAGTCCCGCGCTGAAACGTCTCGCGCCACGAAACGCTGCCATCTGGCGTTAACCGTTCGTGCGCGATAGACGGAGTCGAATGTCCGGAAGGCTAAGTACTATGAAACTGTCCGTCGTCGCCCGTTCGCTCGCGCTGGTATCCGCGGTGGCCATGGTGCCCATCGCCACCGCAGGCATGGCCCAGGTGGACAGCCGCGTGGCACCCGAGTTCGCGAAGCTCTTCGCGACCTACCAGCGGATCAAGGCAAGCTATGTCGACCCGGTCGACGACGAGAAGCTCATCCGCGGGGCGATCGACGGCATGCTCGCCAGCCTCGATCCGCATTCCGCCTATCTCGACGGGGCCGATCTGCAGCGGCTCGAAACGCTGATCGACGGCAATTATTCGGGGCTCGGCCTGTCGGTCGTGCTCGACGAGGGTGCGGTCAAGGTGGTCAGCCCGTTCCGCGGAAGCCCTGCAGAAAAGGCGGGGATCAAGGCGGGCGACTACATCACCCATCTCGATGGCAAGCTGATCTACGGCGGCGATCTGGACGATGCGGTCGCGCAGATGCGCGGGCCCGCAGGCACCTCGATCGCGCTGACGATCTTCCGCCCCGGCAGCGAAGAGCCGATCGAAACCACCGTGACGCGCGGCGTGATCGAGCTGGAGCCGGTGACGCACTCGGTCGCCGATGGCGGGATCGGGATCATCACGGTCAACGAATTCTCGCGCGATGTCGGGGCCGATGTGTACGCCGCGTGGGGCGAGATTCAGAAGGAGGCTGGCGGGAGGGTCAACGGGCTGGTGCTCGATCTGCGCTCCAACCCGGGCGGTTCGCTCGACGAAGCGGTGGCGCTGTCCGACCTGTTCCTCGACACCGGCCGGATCGTCTCGCAACGCGGCCGCGCGCGCGGCGAATCGATGACCTATAATGCGGAAACCATGTATCGCGGCCAGATCGCGGCGAACGTGCCGCTGATCGTGCTGATCGACGCGGGCTCTGCCTCGGCGAGCGAAATCGTCGCGGGCGCGTTGCAGGATCACCGCCGCGCGCTGATCATGGGCGAACGCAGCTTCGGCAAGGGCAGCGTTCAGTCGCTCGTCCCGCTGGGCGACGACGCCGCGCTCAAGCTGACAACCGCGCGCTACTACACCCCCTCGGGCCACTCGGTGCAGGAAGGCGGGATCAAGCCCGACATCCGCGTGCCGCAGATTTCGGACCCCGATCGCGAGCGGCGACTGAAATACCAGCTGCGCGAAAGCGACCTGCGCGGCCACCTGATCAACGAGGCCGGGTTGAAGGACGACGATCTGGAACGCGACATGAAGGCCGATCCGCGCTTCTCGCTCACCTCGGAACAGCTCAAGGACCAGGGAATCGAGGATTTCCAGCTCGACTACGCGATCAAGACGCTGCGCCGGACCACCGCGAGCTCGGTCGCGCTGCTCAAATAAGCGGAGCGGATAAGAGATGATCGATACGCCGCACGCGCGCACCGCGCGCTGGATCGTGCTGATAACGCCCGCGTTCCTGCTGGGTGGGGCCTATCTGGGCGAATATGCCTTCGGGCTGTACCCGTGCGAGATGTGCTGGTGGCAACGCTACCCCCACTTCATCGCGCTGGCGCTGGGCCTGCTCGCCTTCATCGCCCCGCCGCAGCGGCTGTGGGTGGCGCTGGGCGCGCTCGCGATCATTACGTCGGGGCTGATCGGGGGCTTCCACGCAGGCGTCGAATATGGCTGGTGGGAAGGCGTGACCAAGTGTTCCACCATGCCCGGCATCGCTGGCGGCAATGCGATGGATTCGATCCTCGCGACCCCGCTGATCCGCTGCGACACGGCACAATGGGAGCTGCTGGGCGTTTCGCTGGCAGGATACAACTTCATCATCTCGTGCGTGGCGGGCATCGCCGCGCTCGGCTTGCTGGCAAGGAAACGGACGACGCCATGAAAGACGAGATCGAACGGATGATCCGCGTCGACCAGGCGGGCGAATTCGGCGCCACGCGCATCTACGCCGGGCAGCTGGCGGTGATGGGCGACCGCGCGCCGCATTCGGGCGAGATCGCAGCGATGGCGCGGCAGGAAGACGTTCACCACGATGCTTTCAACGCGCTGATCGCCGAACGGGGCGTGCGCCCCACCGCGCTACATCCTGTGTGGTCGGTGGCGGGCTACGCGCTCGGCGCGGCGACCGCGCTGATCGGCCCCAAGGCGGCGATGGCGTGCACCGCCGCGGTCGAGACCGAGATCGACCTGCACTATTCGCGCCAGCTCGACCGGCTCGCCGAAACCCACGACGAACCCGAACTCGAAGGCATGATCGAGCGGTTTCGCGAGGAAGAGCGCGAGCATCACGATGCCGCGATCGCCGCCGGGGCGGAGGAGGCGCCCGCCTACCCGCTGCTGTCCGCCGCGATCCGGCTCGGTTGCCGTACCGCGATCCGCCTGAGCGAGCGCATCTAGCGCGGGTGCAGCCGGGCCACGGCGTCGAAAGTTTCAGTCATGGTTCAGCCATTCGCAGCCTTTATGCTATCACTGCCCGATAACCCCCTTCTTCAGCCGCAGAGGCCCACAATGAAAACACTCGTCACCGCCGCTACCGCCGCGATCCTTGCGATCGGCGTCTCCGCACCCGCCGCCGCGCAGGATCAGGGTGGCGATCAGGTCAACATGGTGATCGCCTATGGCGACGACGAAGTGGACCCCTGCCCGGAAGACACGATCTGCGTCGTCGCGCGGATGCCCGAGGAAGATCGCTATCGCATCCCGGAAACGCTGCGTTACAGCGACGATCCGGAAAACACCGCCTGGGCGCGACGGGTGGAAAGCCTTGAATTCGTCGGCGATTTCGGCGCGATGAGCTGCTCGCCCACGGGGGCCACCGGCTTCACCGGCTGCACGCAGAAGATGATCGATGCCGCCTACGAGGCGCGCAAGGGCGGCTCCGCCGCACGCTTCGGCCAGCTGATTGCCGAGGCGCGGGCCGAACGCCTCTCGACGATCGACGAAGACGCCGCCGCCGAGCAGGAGCGGGTCGAGATGATCGAACGCGAATATATGGAACGGCTGGAGAAGGAACGCGCTGCCGAGGTTTCCGCCGAATCGCTGCCCCAGCCGAAGTCGGACGACGAGTAGGCACACCCACGGCCTGCCTTTCGGCCTCGCTGCCGAATGGAGGGCGGCAGGCGAGAGAGGGGCCTTTGATGCGGATTGCGGTCGTCATCGGTGGTGCGTCCGCCAAATTCTGGCTCGACCGGGCGCAATGGCTGCGCGAGCGCCAGCACGAAGTCTGGTACCTCCTGCCAGCGGACGCGCATCCGGGCTCTGACGTTCCCCCCGATCGCATCGTGCCCTGCGCCGATCACGGTGATGGAGGCTGGGTCGACGAGAGCGTCGTCGGCCGTCTGCAGGAACTGGGGATCGAGCTTGTCTGCCTTCCGGTGAACACGCTCCCCTCGAACCTCGAGCGACTGCCCGATCTCCTTGCGTGGGATACGGAGCCTCAAGATCTGGTCGGGCCGCCCGCCGATGCACTGGACCAACAATTCCAGACGCAAACGATCAGGCTCTATCGTAATGATTTGCGCGAGGGGCGCGTTGTGTGCCGGGCGCGGACGCGGGTCCATCGACGGTCGAGTGCGCTGACCCGCAAGGAAGCCGTCAGGATCGCACCCTTCCTTCTCGAAAAGGCGATTGCCGATGTGAGCTCGGGCGAGCCCTGGGTCGACGAGGAGGCCTGCACTTCGGAGGGAAATGCCCACGGCACGCCGCCCGGCGGGCGCAAGTCGCGCCTGAGCGCACTGCTGTCGCACCTGGCCTATGGGGCTTTCATCGAAAAGAAATGGCAGGTTTCCGTCGTCGATGCGCCGCGCGGGGGATCGCCGGCGCAGCGCTTTCGCCCGGCTCGCGAAGCGCGCAGCCTTCCCCCCGTTCCGGTGCCCGATGGCTATGTCTTTCTGGCCGATCCCTTCTTCTTCGAACGCGACCTGATCCTGGCTGAGGCTCTCGACAGCAGATCCGGGAAGGGCAAGATCGTCGCGCTCGAGAACGGGCAAGTGAGGCCGATCGCCGCGCCGCTCGAATCGCACCTGTCCTATCCGCATAGTGTAGAGGAAGGCGGGCGCCGGTTCGTCGTCCCCGAAATGGCGCGCGGCGGAGATCCGCAGATTTTCGCGTTCGACAACGATGCCCTCGTCCCCGAACGCCCGCTTTCGATCGACAGCGGCCCCCTGCTCGACCCGACATTCGTCCGCCATGGCGAGCATCTGTACCTGTTTGCGAACCGCGCGGAAGAAGGGGCGAACGTGCTGCGCCTGTGGGTCGCGGAGGGGCTTTTCGGGCATTTTACCGAACATCGCGCAAGTCCGGTGCGGGTGGATGCGCGTGGCAGCCGCATGGGCGGCGGCTTCGTCAGCGACGGCGACACGCTCTACCGTCTCGGGCAGGATTTTCGCCGTTCGTACGGCGACGCCCTGCTGTGTTTCCGCGTGGACGCTCTCGACCCTCAAGCCTTTCGCGAAACGCTGATCGACACGATCGCACTGGCGCACGTCAAGGGCCCGCACACGCTCGATTTCAGGGACTCACGCATGGTGTTCGACTGGTACGAGGAAAGGTTCGCGCCGCTGGCGTGGGCGCGCCGGATCGCCGGGCGGATCGGCTGAGCCGCGGTTTCGCAGCCTGGAAGGCTGCGCGAAAATAACCATTTTCCTACTCGGCAATCGCTGGTTAGATGCCTTGTTCTCTTCTCGCCCCCAAACGAAGGGAACACCCGATGATCGACGCATTCGAACGTTATTCCGACAATCCCTCGGCGCCTGCGGCGCAGTGCTTTTCCATCATTCCCGACGACGAAGACGGCCTCACTCACGCGACCAAGGCGATCTACGTCGGCACCGCAGGCGACCTCGCGATCGTGCCCCTGCGCGGTTCGCAGGTGGTGACCTTTCGCAATGTCCCGGCGGGCGGCCTGCTCGACGTTCGTGCGAAAGCGGTCATGGCGACGGGCACCACCGCCGCCGATCTCGTGGCGTTGGTCTGACATGGGTGCGCTCGGATTCGGCACCCGCCAGGCCGCGCGCAGGCTCGCCCGTGCGAGAGGTGCGGACGCTGGCGACTTGCGCGACGTCTTGCTCGAGGATCCGTGGATCGTCGCGCTGTACGATCCGTCGGACGCTGCGGCCGTGCTCGGCGCGGCAGACGAGCCGGTGGGCGGCACCGCCATGCCGGTTGCGCGTCTGCTCGACCTCAAGTCGAACAGGCACTTCGTGCAAGGCACCGCGGCGCTGCGTCCGCTGGCCAGTCTCGGCCTCTGGTTCGATGGGAATGACGACTACCTCGAATGCCCCTTCGCAGGTGGAACCGGACCGGCGGCCCTGGACTTCGTGTGTGTCTACAAGGGCACCGATCCTGTCGGCTGCCTCCTGTCGAACACGGCCGCTTCCAACCGTTTCGCCGGATTGTGGCAGGATGGGCTCTCCGAAGCGACGCACTCGGGCGCGGGAGCGCCAAGCTACCGCATCGATGGCGAAGCCTTCGCCGGCACGCGTAGCGATCTGTGCACCGCGCTTGCCGACGGCGTGCCGCACATCGTCGAGTTGCGCGGCATTACCATGACGACCTGGAGCGGAATGGCCTTCGGCACGCTCAGGAATCTGGGCGGGGCCTACTTTGTCAAAGGGGTGGCATTCCCCGTGGCATGGATCGCCCCCAACGGCCCCGACCTTGCCACGACGCGTGAAAATGCGCGCGTCTATGCTGCTGATCTCGTAAGCAGACTGGGCCTCTGACACGCCTCCTTGCTGTAGCCAATTCCGCGAATGCGGACTAAGGGGGCGCTTCATCCAGCGATAGAGTGGTCACCGCCACGTGCCTCCAAGCAAAATTCCGAAGACGCTCGCCCTTGGGCGTGGTCGGCTGACTCTACCGCCGTTTCTCAGCAGCCTTCTGATTCTGGCTGCGGGATCGACCTCGGCGAGGATCGTCACGCTGTTGGCGCTGCCGATCCTCACCCGGCTGTATCAGCCGCAAGACTTCGGCGTGCTGGCCCTGTTCACGAGCATCGTCGCGATCGTCGCGCCGATGGCGACGTTCCGATTCAACCAGGCAATTCCGCTGGCCTTGTCGGGTCAATCGGCAGCATGCCTCGCTGCCCTGTCGATGCTCGGAACGACCGTGATGGTCGTGCTGCTGATCCCGGTGGGCCTGATAGCAGCGCATTGGCCAGCGATGGCCTCCATGGTCGAGCCGGTGCTGCCATACTGGCCGCTGGTCCTGATCGGGCTCTACGCGGCGGTCATTTTCGACATCGTCTATTTTGCGGGCATCCGCCGCCAACTGAATAGCGAAATTTCCCAAGCCTACCTGGCTCGATCCGTACTCGGCACGCTGGTGAAGATCGGTGCGGGGCTAATCGGGATGGGGCCGGTGGGCCTCGTGACGGGGCAGATCGTGCAGCTGTCGGGAGGCGGCACGTTCATCCTTCGCAAGCTGCGCGGCCGTTTGAGGCGTCGGTTCGAAAAGCTCAGCTGGCGCGCGCTGCGCGCCACCGCACGCCGTTACCGCGCCTATCCGACGATTATTATGCCCTCGTCGCTGACCTTGGCGCTTGGGATGCAGATGCCAATCTTCATGATCACGGCTCTGTACGACGCGCATACCGTAGGGCTGTTTGCCTTCGCGACGACCGTGATGGCGTTGCCGATCAACGTTCTCAACCAGACTCTGGGCAATGCCTATTACGGCGAGATTTCGCGGATCAAGCGCAGCGGCGACGGGTCCATCATCGCGCTGACGCTCAAGCTGATTATCGTCATTTGCTCGATCGGGCTCGTCTTTGCGATCGCCGCGCATTTCCTGATCGCCCCGGTGGCAGCCTTCGTGCTCGGGGAAGAATGGCGCGTTGCGGGCGTCTACATGTCATACATGGCGATGTATGCCGGAGCGCAGATCGCCAGCGCCCCCCTGATGAACCTCTTCCTGCTGCAAGAGCGGCACTGGCTGTTTGCCCTGCTAGGCTTGGCACGCCTAGGGATCGTGCTCGGCGTCTGGCTTCTATTGAGCCGGATGCAATTCTCTGCCGATCAGGGGGTCCTCATTCTTTCTCTCGCCCTGCTGGCGTTCTATGTGGGCGCAATCATCTTTCTGCTTATCGAACTATCGACAATGAGAACCATCGAACGGGGAAGGGGATGAGTGTTTTCGGCCATATCCGCCGCTATTATCTTGAGCGGTTCGGCCCTGGGAGCATGGTCGTACAGGCATCAATGCAGCGCGCAGCGGCCTTGCGCAGGCGCGGGCGAAATTCTGCGGCCACGCGAATTCTCTGGCGGCTTCAGCGCCAGTATGGCGTGCATATTTCGTCCGGAGCGCGCTACGAAGACGATCTGGTTCTTGCGCATCCCGTCGGCGTGGTCATCGGTAGCGGCGTCGAGATCGGACGGGGCGTTCTCATCTATCAGAATGTGACGCTGGGTGCGGAAGATATCGGGCCAGACGGCAGTTATCCGAGGGTCGGAGAAAATACGATCATCTACTCCGGGGCCGCGATCATCGGACCGGTGACGATCGGCGATAATTGCGTGATCGGAGCGAATGCCGTCGTGCTGTCGGATGTTCCGCCCAACAGCGTAGCGGTCGGCTCGCCCGCGCGACACTTCCCCAAAAGGCCCGATCTGGGAAAACGCACCGAAAATCAATAAGATCGGGGATAGCAGCGCGCTGCTTTTTGCAGATGCGGCGCGACCGACGTAACTCTCCGGACGAAATCGGGCATCCCGAAAGGAATAAGTGATCGAGACCCCTCGACAAAGGATCGACACGTTGCAGGTGGGGCGCGCGATCGCCGCGCTGATGGTGGTTTTCCACCACGCAGAGAACAGTTCGCACACCTTTGGTGGGGCAGAGATTCCTCTGCTGCACCACTTTTATCTCGGCGTCGATTTCTTCTTCGTCCTCTCGGGCTTCATCATCCTCTATTCGATACCCGGAAAGCGGCCGGGGCAATATGTCTGGCATCGCTTCCGCCGCGTGTACCTCCCCTATCTGCCGATCGGTATCGGCATTGCGCTGGCCTATACGCTGATGCCCGATTTCTCCGCATCCGATCGAGGCTGGGACTGGTATGCCTCGATCACGCTCGTACCATTCGGCCACACGGCACTGAGCGTGGCGTGGACGTTGCAGCACGAAATCCTGTTCTACCTGATTTTCGGGATAGCGTGGTTTTCCGGCCAGCGATGGATCGTATGGGCGTGGGGGGCTGTCTGCCTGCTCAACTACTATTTCGACATTTACGGAAAGGCGATCGATCCGATCAACCTCGAGTTCCTTTTCGGAATGCTGGCGTGCATCGCGGTGCGCAGGGGATGGACGTCACCGTGGATGCTGGCGGGGTCTGTCGGCTTCATAGGCCTGTGGATCGCACTGGGTGCAGTGCGCGATCTGTCGCCGATACTGGGCCTCGGCATTGCGCTCGCGATCCCTCCTGTGGTCGCATTCGAAGCCAAGGGGCTGCGCGTGCCCCGCGTCGTGCTGTTCTTCGGGGCGGCTTCCTACGCGATCTATCTGGTTCACAACCCGATCATCAAATTCGCCGTCCGCGCGACGAACGAGCTCTTCTTGCTCGCGGTGATCGGCACGCTCGCGGGAATCGCCTATTATCTGCTCTTCGAGCGACCGATGCTCAAACTGTCGAGCCGCGAGATACCGATCGGCAGCAGCTTCAGGCGGCTTCGCGGTCGGGCCGATCCCGGGGAGTGAGGCACGCGCGCCTTTGCCTCACGCTCGCACGAATGGAAGGATAGGTCTTGATCTTGCTCGTGCGATGCTTTCTTGCAGGAGCGTTGGTCGGTGGGTCGACAGCGCGATGCAGCCATTGCGAGCGCGCGCCCGCTGTCTCTCGTCGTCGTGTGGCAACCCCTACGAGATAGATCGGACTTCATCGGCATGCCAGAACGGACAATCTACTACGACCGGCCGACAAAGCGGCTGGTCTTCACCGATCACGCCCCCGACGCGAACTATTGGGATGATCGCTGGCAATCCTCGCTCGAGCGGGGGTTGAACAGTCCGGTCCCTCCCGGCGGTTCGTTCATTACCAACGCGACGAAACGCTACCTGCCCAAGGGCAGCAAGGTGCTCGAAGGTGGCTGCGGCAACGGCATGCACAGCCGGCACCTGCATGAAGCGGGCTACGACATGACCTCGGTCGACTGGGCGCCGACCACGATCGAGTGGCTCAAGAAGAACGTGCCGCAGATCAATCCGATCGAGGCGGACCTGCGTGCGCTCCCGTTCGCCGACGCCTCTTTCGACGGGTTCTGGTCGCTCGGCGTGATCGAGCATTTCTACGACGGGTACCAGCCGCTGGCGGACGAGATGCGCCGCGTGATCCGCCCGGGCGGAATGCTGTTCCTGGTGTTCCCCTACATGTCGCCGCTGCGCACGGCGGCAGGCGAGCTGGGGTATTTCCCCCAGTGGCGCGAAGACGAGCATCGCGAGGAATTTCACCAGTTCGCCCTGCGCCACCGGGAAGTCGTCGCCGAAATGGCTGCCGATTACGAAGTTCTTTCCGAAGAGCGATTGATGGGCCTGTCAGGTTTCGAGGGCATTCTCGACGGGGCGGTGGCCAGCCTGTCGCGCAAGGCGGAAAAGAGCCGCAACTGGCGCAGGATGCGCTCGCTGCTCGACAAGGCCGTGCGACCGGTGACGGCCCACATGATCCTGTTGTGCATGCGTCGGCTGTAGGGTGAAACCCAAGGTACTTTTCGTCATCGACACGCTGGAGATCGGGGGGGCCGAACGCAGCCTTTCCGAAATTCTCGGTGCGATGCGCGAATTCGAGCCGATAATCTGCCAGCTCTATCCGGGTGATGCCCTGGCCGAAGTCTATCGCGAAGCCGGGGTGCGCAGGATCGCGCTGGAGCTGCCGGGCAAGTACAATTTCCGCAGGGCAATCGGCGCGCTGCGCAAGGTGATCGACACGGAAAAGCCCGCGCTGGTGGTGAGCACCCTGTTTCGCGCGGACATCGTCGCCCGCGTGGCCGCCCGGCTTGCCGGCACCCCCGTCGTCAGCAGCTTCGTGAACGACACCTATAGCGCGATTCGCATGGGCGAGATGTCGCTGCAGGCACGGGCCAAGCATACCGCGCTGCGCATGCTCGACGCGGCGACCGCCCGGTTCGCGGCCCACTTCGTATCGAACTCGCATGCCATCGCGCGCAGCAATGCGCGCGCATTGGGGATTTCCACCGACGACATCACGGTGATCTACCGGGCCCGCGATGCGACCCGCTTTGCCGGACAACGGGTTCGCGAGCTTCCCTCCGATGGGCGCGTGGTCATTCTCAATGTGGCGCGTCTGCAGGATCGCAAGCGGCAGATCGACATCATCGAAGCGATGCCGCGCGTGCTTGAGCACTATCCGCATGCGGTCCTGCGGATCGCCGGGGAAGGGTCCTATCGCGGTGAGCTGGAACGGCGGGTTGCGCAATTGGGGCTGGGGGACGCGGTGCAGCTGCTCGGCTCGCGCGATGACATCCCGGACCAGCTGAAGGACGCACACGTATTCGTTTCCGCCTCGCAATACGAAGGCCTGCCCGGTTCGGTCATCGAGGCGATGCTGGCCGGGGTGCCCATGACCTTGTCGGACATGGACGTTCATCGCGAGATGGACACGCAGGCCGCGCCGATCCCCTACTTCGCGCTACACCGGCCCGATAGCATTGCAGATCGCATTCTTGAAATACTTGGGCGATACGCTTCGCAAGTGGACGTGGCGCAAGCGCGGCGGGACTGGGCGAGGACGACATTCGATCTGCAAACGGTCGTCTCGCAGCACGAGGCGCTTTATAGGAGCGTGGCCTCCAAGGCGCGCAGTCTGTGAAGCGCTTGGCATCCCGCCAACGCTCAAACGACACTTGAACTCTCGCCGGCCCATGGTGTGACCGATAAGATTTGATACGTGTTCTCAGCGTCTTGAGGAAATTCCGGCGAGAATATGAAAGATACCTCGATCATCCATGTGCTCAGTTCGGGCCGTCGCCGCGGCGCCGAGGTGTATGCGGTCGAACTGGCACGCGAGCTGGCCGACAATGTGGGCGAACAGAGCTTTTTCGTGCTGCGCGCCGATGGGGCGGAAATAGTGTTTCCGGATGGGTGCGAAGCTGTCTTCGCGCGCCCGGGTGGTCCGGGCGCATTGGCAGGAGTGCGCGAACTGCGTTCGCTTATCCGGTCGGCTGGCAAGCGCGTGATCGTGGTGGGCCACGGCTTCGTTGCGACCCGCGCCGCCGTGCTCGCGGCGTTTGGCTTGCGCAATCCGCCCAGGCTCATTCACCAGAAGATCGGCTTCACGAGCCCCTGGTTGCGCCGGGGCGCGTGGGCGAGAGTGGCGCTTGCGCGCATGGTGGTCGCGCGGGTCGACGCTTCGATCGCCATCGGCAAAGGGCAGGCAGACGAACTGGTGGGGCTGCTGCGGGCCGATCCTGCGCGCGTGCATAACCTCCCGAACGGACGCAGAATCCCGACTTTCGCCGACGAGGTGGAGCGGTGCGACGACCTGCTGCTGATGGTCGGTTCGCTCAGCGAGGAAAAGCGGCCGTCGATAGCGATCGATGCGCTGGCGGCACTTCATGCCAGGGGATTGGCGCCTCGGCTGCGGTTCGTGGGTGATGGGCCGTTGCGACAGAATCTGGAAACACAGGCGAAGCGGCTGGGTCTGGCCGAGTATGTGACCTTCACCGGAAGGGTCGACGATGTGTGGCCGCATCTGCGCGAAGCCACCATGCTGATCATCTGCAGCTATACCGAGGGCACGCCGGGTGTCGCGATCGAGGCGGCGATCGCCGGACTGCCCGTGGTCTGCTGGGAGGTGGGCGATGTCGCGTCGGTCGTGGAAAACGGGGTGACCGGTGTAATCGTGCCCTTCGAAGACGAGGATGCGTTGATCGCGGCGGCAGAATCGCTCCTGTGCGATGTGGAGTTGCGGCGCAGGATGGGCTACGCGGCAGTCGAGACGGGAAAGTCCTTCGATTTGCGTAAGGTAGCGGAAGATTTTCTGGTGATCCTCAGCGGGCTTGGGCGGGCGCGATGATTTCGGGGCGGCAGTGAGAATTCTCTATTTCATCAAGGGGCTGGGGCTGGGCGGGGCCGAGCGCCATCTGATCGACTGCGCGGTCGCATCGCGGGATGCCGGCCATGAGGTCCATGTCGCCTATCTGCTGCCGCACAAGGATCACTTCGTGCCGGAACTGGTTTCGGCTGGCGTGCCGGTCGAGCAGGTCGGGAATAATCCGCTCGCGGTCTTTCGCTACCTGCGGAAGGTCCGCCCCGACGTGGTCCACGCGCACCTGCCCGTCCCGTCGATCTACAGTCGACTCTTCAAACCGATCCTGAAGTACGGCCTGGTGGTAACCCACCACAACATGTTTCATCGGCAGAAGGCATCCGTGCGGCTTGGCGAGAGGCTGACGCATCGTCTCGACGATGCAGGGATCTCCTGCTCCGCCGAAGTCGCGTCCTCGCTGCCGTGGCAGACCGAGGCGATCGACAACGGCATTCGCATCGTGGACCCTGTGGACCCGCCCGCGGGCGGGCTGCGTGGCAGGCTGGGGCTCAACGATCGGGCGGTCATCGTGCTGTGCATCGCAAATCTGGTCGCGAAGAAGAATCACGCGCTGTTGTGCCGCGCCTTCGCCGAGATGCGCGCGCAAACCGATCTGGATTGCCACTGCGTGCTGATCGGCCAGGATGGTACCGAACGCGAAAAGCTGGAGCGCCTCGTCGACGAATTGGGCTGCGCCGACCGCATCCATTTCTGGGGCGCCGATCCGGATGCGTCTCTTTTGGCGAGCGATGCCGACATCTTCTGCCTGCCCTCGAATTTCGAAGGACTCCCGCTTTCCCTGCTCGAAGCGATGTCGGTCGGTCTTCCCGCAGTGGTGACCGATGCAGGCGGGATGCCCGACGTGGTCGAGGACGGAGTTCATGGTCGCGTCGTGTCGCGCGGCGATCAGCAGGGCCTCGCGCGCGCGCTCGCCGAACTGGCGGGCGATGAACAGCTTCGCGCGCGATTTGGTGAACAGGCACGCCGCCATGTCTCCGCAAATTACAATGCGAACGCGATGTTCGATCGGCTGGCACCGATCTACGCGCGGGTCGACGCGGAGCGAAAGAGACGATGACCGAATTTCTCGTCGCCCTGATTGTTATGGTGGTTGGTGCGTTCGCCACCTTCGCCGTGCTTGGGCGCGCCTATTCGCGATGGTACGGGATCGTGCTGATCGGCTTCATATTGCGGGTCTTGCTGGCCGTGGCCGACCGGTTCTTCATCGATCTTCCGCAAAGCTCATCCGATGCCGAGGTGTTCTACCAGATGGCGATCACCTACTCCCGCGCCGGGTGTGGGAACTTCGTGAACTTCGATGTGTCCGCGTCCTACGTTTACAGCGCGCTCGTGGGGCAGGTCTTCGCGTGTGTCGGCACCAGCCAGATTGGCATCCAGCTGATAAACTGCTTTGCGGGTCTCATCGGGGCAATCTCGCTCGCGCGCCTGTCGGCTCTCATCTGGAATCAGAAGGTCGCGGACAAGGTCATCCTGTTCCTTCTGCTGTTTCCGACGCTGATTTTGTATTCGGCGGTGACCCTGCGCGAGAGCCTCATTTTCATGTTCTTCTCGGTCGGGTTGCTCAATTATTTCCTTGCGACCCAAACACGCTCGACCGTCCGGTTCGTCGGCGCAATTCTGTTGCTTGTCGCCGCGGGTGCGCTCCACAGCGGCATGCTGTTTGCGATCGTCGGCCTGGTAGCTGCGTTCGTGTTCAGCTCCCGTGCGAAGGGACGCGGGAAATTCATCGACCTGTTGACCCGGGCCAGCATCTCGCTGCTCGTCCTTGCGGGCCTGTACGTCTACGCCGGTTCGATCGAACTCAACAAGTTCGGTGAACTCGGCAATATCGATACCGAAGCGGTCGCCTCGATCGTCGCAAGCCGTGCCCAGGGCGGGGCGGCGTATCTCACAAACCTGACCATCAGCTCGCCGGTCGATATCGTCTGGCAGATGCCGATCAGGATGTTCTATTTCATCTTTTCGCCGATGCCGTGGGATATCAGGTCGCTCTCGCACCTTTTCGGCTTGGTCGATGTGGTTTTCTGGATCTATTTGGCGTTCATTATCGTCCGCAATCGGAAAATGATTCTCGCGAACAAGCGGGCTTTGACGCTTCTCATGGTCTTTGCGACGCTGACCGTCGCCTTCTCCTTTGGGACCTCGAATTTCGGCACCGCAATGCGACACCGTGCCAAGTTCGTGCCGGTGCTGTTCGTCATTGCCGGACCAGCACTGCTCGCACGGCGCGAGCGGAGGGCCGGGGCCCTGCCGCCGCTGCATGAGCGGCGGGCGCCGCCAAGCGCGGGCGGAGTTCGTCGATGACAGCCGGGCCGTCGTCCGCGCCACCGGCGGCTGGCGCACCTGCCGCCTATGCGATGCGCGAGGCCCGCGCCGACGATCTGCCGGAAATCCTTGCCCTTCTGGGCAGCAATCTCAGCGATACCGGGGTAACCGCGAAGACCGAGGCGTTCTGGTCGTGGAAGCACGTCGAGCCGCCAGCGGGCCCTTCGATAGTCTATGTCGCGACTGCCGAGGAGACAGGTGGGATCGTGGGCCTGCGGGCCGTGATGCGCGTCGCCCTGAGCGCGCCGGATGGCGAGCTGGTGCGCGCCGTGCGTCCGGTGGACACCGTCACCCATTCGGGCTGGCAACGCCGGGGCATCTTCAGCAAGCTGACGCTGAGCCTGATCGACGGGCTGCGCGACGGTCCGATCGCGATGCTGTTCAATACGCCCAACGAGAACAGCCTTCCGGCCTATCTGAAGCTCGGCTGGCAGGTGGCGCAGGTCGATTCCATTCGTGTCCGCCCCGCGATGAACCCCTTCAAGGTGTGGCGCAACTTCAAGCCTTCGGCGGACAGCGCTGCCCAAACGAGGCATATGCGCAATGGCTTGCGCATCTCGATCGGCCGGTTTGCGGACCTTGCGGAAAGCGATCGCGAGCAGATGCTGCGCGCGTGCGAGACTTACGAGAGCCAGCGTGCCAGCAAAGGCCTGCGGACAAGGCGAAACGCCGAGACGCTTGCCTGGCGCTATGCGCATCCGACAGCCGACTATCGCGTGCTGCAGATACGGCGCGGCGATAGCGACCTGCCTGTGGCGGCTGCGTTCTTCCGGTACGAGTCGCGCAAGGGTGTGCGCGGCGTGTTGCTTACCGACTTCTTCTGCGGGCGAGAGGTCTCTTTCAGGGAATTGCTCAAGGCCTGTTGCCGCTCGATCGAGGCGGGCTTCTTCGTCGCCTGCGCGAGTGACGGAAGCCGCGAGAATGCCGAGCTGGCGCGGGCATTCTTCTTGCCCGTGCGCAAGGTGAAGCTGGCGCAGCGGCCGGTCGAGCTCGAGCGACCGCAGGCATTTGCAGCCAGGGCGAACTGGGATCTGACCCTCGCGGATATCGAGCTGTTCTAGCCCCCGGCACGGCTGGCGGGGCTAACGCAGAGCGGCCACCGACCTACTTGAGATCGAGCCCGGTGATAGTGCCTTGTATCACGTCACCCGTGGCTTTGGCGCTGCCTTCAATGTTCAGCCAGATCGTATCACATTTCTGCCCGGCAGACGGAAGATCGACGGCGAAGGGCGATGCGCCGAACGCCCGGCTGCTGATCTCTGCGCCGGTCTGCGCGCAGACCACCGCAATCCGGAGATCGTCCAGCTGCGAGGCCGGGCCCATCGTGTGCCTGACCTGGATAGCGCGTGCGCCCGCAGGAAGCGCCAGCAGACGCTTGGCAAGCTCGCCCCCATTGCCTGGCCGTATCCGCACATCGAAGCCACCACCGGGCCGCGTCCGCACATAGGCATCATAGCTGTCGGTCAATTCCCAGTCGTAGGGCGGTAAGTCCGCCCCCCAGCCGATCGACTTGCCGACCGCAAGGCGTCCGTCGCCCGACGCCATGTTCAGCTCGCTGTAGAGACGGGCAGCCGCCGACGTGTTGCCCGCCCGGACCAGATTGGCGAGAACCGTCTGGTCAGTCGTGTCGGCAATCTCGGCCGATTCGGGCAGCGACAGGCGCAGCTTCGTCAGATTGGCGGCGAGCCGAGGGTTCTTCGAAGCCTCTATCAGCAGCGGTTCACTCCAGTCAGGCGACGACTGCATGAGCCGGGCGATGTCCGGAATCATGGCGTCATCCTGGAGCAGCGGCACCAGCGAGACGGCGAGCGGGTGGGCCATTGACGGGCTGACGCGGACCATGCTGTCGATGGTCTGCAGCATCCGGTCGTACTGGTTCGTCCGCTGGAATTCGTCGATCAGCAGCGCCTGCAGAAGAGGCTCGCGCTTGCCCAATGCGGCGGCGGCTTCGGTCAGCTGCGATCTGCGAGCGGGCGGCGTGTTCCATGCGAGGACCGCGACGGCTCCGGGTGACAAGAGCGATCGCTCGACCACCTGCTCGGCCGGAGCTTTGGCGGCCGAGAAATCGACCTCTGCCGCAGAGCCGGAGCCGCTGGCATCTCGTGCCTCACCGAGGGCGTAGCGCATGAGCGTTTCATACGGCTGCGGGGCCGAGGACGAGAGGCTGGTTCCAAGCTGCGGTGCACGGCCGCCGATGGACATCGCGGTTACGTGCATGCCCCCGGCGACCGCCGCCAGCACGCCCGCCACTGCGATGACCAATGCCAGCAAGCGGCGCTTCGCAACCGTCATGCCGACGTCGTTTGTTCAGCCGAAGAGCCGTAGGAATAGCCGTAACCATAGCCATAGCCGTAGCTATAGCTCTCGTTCCGGCGATCGAGCTTTGTGACGAGCACACCGACGATCTTGTTGCGCGACATGCGCAGGCGCGTGAGGGCCTGCTTGATCGACCTGAACGTGCTGGAATTGGCCTGCACGACATAGACGATCGCATCGACCGAATTGGCCAGCTGCGGGGTGTCCGCAAGGCCGAGGATCGGCGGGGCATCGATAACCACGAGATCGTACATGCCCTTGAGTTGCTCAAGCGCCATCTCGGTCCGCGAGGTGGCGAGGATGTCCGCCGGGCTCATCGTGGACTTGCCGCTCCTGATGAAGTCGAGCCCGAATTCCTTCTGGCGGAAGATCGGCAGATTTTCGGTCTGGCCCGCAAGATAGGTGGCCATGCCGGTTTCCTGCTTGGATTCGTTCAGCCGGATCGACAGGCCGTGGCGACGAAGATCCATGTCGATCAGCAGCACCTTCTTGCCCTGACGGGCGAAGTTGAATGCAATGGCCAGCGAACTGAGAGACTTTCCTTCGTCGGGCCGGGTGCTGGTGATCATCAGCACCTTTTCATCGGCGCGAGTGGCAAAGTCGATCGCAACGCGCGCCGACGCATAGGCCTCCGACAGCTCGGAGTGTGCATTGCGCAAGCCATCGTTCACCGTTTCGGGGTCGACCTTCGGAATCAGGCCGATGAGGGGCAGACCCAGACGTCGGCGAAGTTCCGAGGGATCGCGCACGGTGTTGTCGAGAATGTCGCGCAGGAAGACGAGGATTCCGCACAGCAAGCTCGCTGCGAAAAGGGCGATCACGATATTCTTGATCAGCGACGGGCTGTAAGGTCCTCCGGGAACCTCGGCCTCCTGGATGAGCGCCATATTGTTGCGCCCGGCCGCAGTAACGCCCAGCTCCTTGTACCGCTGGAGAAGCGCATTGTACAATTCGCGGTTGGTCGAAACCTCGCGTTGCAGAATGCTGTACTGCACCCCCTGATCCTGCTGCGCGAGATAGCGGTTGCGGGCGTCATCGAAGCGCTTTTGGAGTTCGGCTTCCTCGCGCTGGGCGGCACGCAGTTGCGCCTGAAGCCTCGACCCGGTCAGGCCGGTCTGCTGCGAGAGCGCCGAACGCAGCGAACGCAACTCCGCCTCCGCCGCGCGTACCTGCGTATTCTCCGGCCCCAAGGTCGTCCGCAGGCGTGCCAGGCTCGCCTCCACCTGAGCAATGCTCGAACGAATGCTGGATTCGCCCTCGCTCGAACCGCTGAGAGCGCGGGCCGCGCTTTCGGCTGCGATGCGACGCGCGGTTGCGTCGTTCAGAGCCTGGTTGAGGTTTGCGAGCTGGCTTTCGACCAGCGTCTGTTCGGAGCCCGCGCCGCTGCCGTCGCCTTCGCCGCTCGCGCCCTTTTCAAGCACGACGATTTCGTTGGCATTGGCAAAAGTGATCAGCTCCGCCTCGGACTCCTCGAGCTTCTTGCGCAGTTCCGCCAGCTGGTTTTCGAGCTGCCTGCGCGCGTCGACCGTATCGCCAAAACGCTTGTCGTAATTGGCGGCGAGAAACTGTTTCGCCCAGGCATTCGCGAGCTGCGCGGAAACCGCCGCGGAACTGCTCTGGGCGGAAATGTCGACCAGATCGGACCCGACGAGGGGGGTGATGGTCATGTGGCCCAGGAGAGACCCCGCCACCGCGCGCATGTTGGGTTTCGCCTCAGGGGGAAAGCCGAGCGCTTCGAGCGCGGCAGGATCCTGCAGCAGATTTTCCGCCTCGACGACCCGTTCGGCCACGAACCTGGATTCCAGAAGCACATACTGCGTTTCGTAGTACTGACGATCCCGGTTTTCCGAGCCGGCCCTCGTCTCGTCGATTTCGACAGCGCCCGAATCGACGCGGCTGATCTCGATCTGCGCGGTCGAGCGATATTGCGGCGTCTGAAGGAGGGTCAGAAGGAGCGCGAGCGATACGGCGACCGCGACGATCCCGATCAGCCAGTAGCGCAGCTCGATCGCGCGCTGCCACAGGCGCTGCATGTCGATCAGGTCGAGCATGCTGCCTGAATCGGACTGGTCGTCTACCGCGGCTTCGCCGTCGATAAAACGCGGATCTTCCGCGCCGGAGGAGGCTCTCGATTCGATCATTAAATAATTCTCAGTTTGCGACCCTGTCGAGCAGGATCGATGCGCTGAGGGCCAGCGGAACGATCTGCAGGATTGTGTCGAGACGTCGCCGGGCAGGGGAATCGCCGACCATGATTATGTCGTCGGGATAGAGCGCAGGATCTTCGTAGTTTCCCCGCTGGATGGCACCAATGTTGTAAACGCCGATATAGCGCTGTCCGCCGACCTCGCGGAAGATCAGCACATCGTCGAGCTTGGCATATTCGGTCGTCCCCCCGGCCGCATTGATGGCGCGCATCAGGGTCGGCGCGGAGATGACCGCCAGATTGCCGCTCTTCTCGACCTGACCCCCGATGGAGATCGAGGGCACCCGCTCGGCTGAGGCACGAACGGTCACATCGGGATTGATCACGTAACGCCCGTCGAGCGCGCGTTCGATCTTCGATGCCAGCTGGCTCGGCAGAAGGCCCGCCGCGGGGATGGAGCCGAGGTAGGGAAACTCGATGTTGCCAGTCGTATCGATGATGTAGGAGCCGTTGAGCGTCTCGTCCTGGCGGACGGCGATCTCGAGAGTCTCGAGCGGACGAAGGCCGTAATAGGCCGTGGTCTGCGGCACCGGCAGCTCGGTAAGATCGGTGACCTCGATGTTCGGTGCCAGACCCACCGACCGGTCGGTTGCGCAGCCCGCAAGCGCGATCGGCGCCAGGAGAACAAAGGCGATTTGCCGCAAGTTGAAGATCATGGCTTTCTACCCTCCGGACTGCCCCTTAACTGGCGGAGGCGATTGAGAAAAGGAAATTGCGTCCCTTCATCTGGCCGGTCCCCGGCGCTGGCCCGATACACGGTGTCGAGGCGGGCGAGCACGCAAACCAGACAGACCGCGATACCCTGAAAAAGCGGGGCACGCAGCGGATAATCGAACGCGCTGCCGATCAGTACGATGGCCAGTGCGCCCGATGCCGCGATACCCAGAGTCCGTTGGCGGTGATCGCCCCGCAGCAGGCGAAACACGATATTCGCCAGCCAGCGCAGCGCTGCCAGCACGAGACCCAGCGCGATCAGGCCCCCTTCGATCACGATTTGCAGCAGGTCGTCATGCGCCTGATTGACATAGCTGGGCTGCAACATTTCGGTCGGCTCGTGCATGTAGAACACGTTTTCGAACGCGCCGAAGCCAATTCCCCAGGGGAAATAGGTTCTCGCCATTTCGGTCAGCACGGGAAAGAGCTGGAAGCGCAGATCCTCCATCGGGCTGCTGGCAATCAGTTCGTTGAAACCCGGCGAGCGATCCTGAAGATAGAACAGCGCCAGCACGCCGAGCACGGCCACGGCCACCACGATCATCGCCAGCCCCCCGGGGGAGGTCATTGCGGCGGGCAGGGGGCCCTTGCGCTTCGGGTTGCGCTTCGAGGTCGCAGGCGCGGCGTTTCCCAGCAGCAGCACGAGCGCACTCGTCGCCAGCGCGATCAAGGTCGCGATCAGCCCGGCGCGCGATCCGTTGACGAGCTGCATGATCACAAGAACGAAGAAGATGGAGCCCAGCACGGGCATGCGCCACGCGGGCACCGGGCGCGGCGAGAGCTTTGCTGTCGCCGCGATCACGACCATGACCGTCGCGTTCATGATCGCCGTATGGTTGGGGTTCGCGAACAGCCCCACCGGTGCGGTCCTGATCGTCAGTGCGTAGGTGTAGAACGGTGAATCGACACCCGACGTCAGCTGCAGGATGCCCATAAATGCGCTGGCCAGTGCAATAGCGATCACCGCCCAGAGCGTGGCGCGGACAGCTTTGTCGCGCAGCGCGACGAACAGGAACAGTGCCGCAAGCGGGTAGGCCATCGCCCATAGCGCGTATTGCGTGCGCCAGGGCACCATCGAAAGCGGCCGCCACCTGTTTTCGCCGAGCGCCTCCGCCAGTTTCGCCAGCGGTTCGCGACCCGGAAGCGCGTGCCACAGATCGGGCGGCAGGGGCACGAGCTGCAGCAGAATCCAGCCGGTCCACAGCATCAGGATGACGAGCGGAGTCTTCAGGCCCGACCAGTCCGCCTCCCAGCTGCGGAAAAGGCCATAGGCCGCCGCGAGGCATGAGATTGGCAGCAGGATCGGCAGCTGGATCATGTCATAGCGAGAACTGCCCCCCAGGATGGCGAGCAGAAACGCGAAGATGGCGCTGACGAGCAGCACCCCTTCGATACGATCGCCCGAAAACGCCCCTCCGGAACTTCGCCGCGGGGCCGCCTGCGCATGTCTGGAATCTATCGCCACGTCACCTCTGGCACTTGGAAATTTCATGTCCGTGAAGGCCCTGAGGAGAAGTCAGGGATATCCACCGATGGTCCGGAATGTCCCTGTTGCGCTACGTATGATCGTTTCGGGTGCCGGTCGTCAACTGTGCGATTGCCGCCCGATAGGCGGCGATGACCTTGTCGACCGAGAATTCGGTTTCCATCTTGCGTCGCCCTGCCGCAGCCATTGCCTCTCGCGCGCTTTCCGGGAGGTCCAGCAGCTGCTCCATCGCACCAGCCAGCGCCCCGGCGTCGCGCGCGGCGCACAGCAGCCCGGTACGTTCATGATCGACGACCGCACGGCATCCGGGCACATCGGTGGCAATCACCGGGCGGCCCATGCTTGCCGCTTCGATCAGCGATCGCGGGGCACCTTCGCGATAGGACGGCAGGACCACGCAGTGCGCAGCCTCGATGAAGGGGCGGACATCGCTTGTCTCGCCCAGATGTTCGACCGTTCCATCGTCGAGGAAAGGGCGCAGTTCGGCTTGCGGGAGCGCCGATCGGTTGGGCGATACCAGCGGGCCGAGGATCCTGAAGCGCGCATCCGGACGGGTCTTGCGCACCTGCCTCGCAGCATCGAGAAATTCGACGATACCTTTGTCGCGCAACAGGCGTGACACCATGAGGAATATGAACCCCCCGGCGGCGTCAGGCAGTGGCTTCCGGTCGAACCGCTCCGTATCTATCCCCGATCCGGGCAGAAGCTGCAATTGCCCCGCATCCAGGATCCGGTTTGATACGAGGAAATCGCGGTCATCTTCGTTTTGCACGAACACAATCGCGCTCGATCCAAGCGCCCAGCGATAGAGTTGTCGACCGGTCAGGAAGAGCGCGCGCGAACCGAGGAAGATCGTGCCCAGACCGGTGATATTGGGCAGAAAAGGTATCCGCAGCATACGCGCCGCGACCGCGCCGAACAGGTTGTTCTTGATTGTGAAGCTCAGCACGATGTCGGGCGCCAGCTTGCGAAAGGCGGTGTGGAAACGTGCTGCCAGCGCCAGATTGCCGGCCAGCGCCAGCGACTTGGAATCCATCGGCAGATTCTCGAACTGCGCACCCAGGCCGATCAGGTCGGGTACGGTTTCGTCGTAGGGGGCCAGAATCGTCACGCGGTGCCCGTCGGCAACCAGCGCTTCGACGAGCGGGCGCCGGAAATTCAGGATGTTCCACGCCTTGTTGACTGTCAGTACTATATGCAAGCAGACCCCCGGGTCGCGACGCTGGGTGTTTGGCGGCGAGGCGTCGCCGGCAGGCGCGGTAGCGGATCGAGCAACCGGTGGTAAGAGAGAAGGCGGGCAGGAATGCCACAAAACCCGGTCGGACGACTGGCGATGCGTTGGGAGGGTAATGTGGCACGGATTCTGGTGGTGTTTGGAACGCGACCCGAAGCTATCAAGATGTTTCCCGTCGTGCATGCCCTGCACCAGCAGGCCGGACTGGACGTGCGGGTGGCGGTCACCGCGCAGCATCGCGAAATGCTCGATCAGGTGCTCGACATAGCGCGGATCGTGCCCGACGCCGATCTCGATCTGATGCGCCCCGGACAGACGCTGGACGAGCTTGCCGCGCGCATCCTGCTTTCGTTCGGGGGCGTGCTGGATGAAATGCAGCCCGACCGGGTGCTGGTTCATGGCGATACGCTGACCACGATGGTGGTCACGCTGAGCGCGTATTTCCGCAAGATACCCGTTGCCCATGTCGAGGCTGGCCTGCGCAGTGGCGATATCTACTCGCCCTGGCCGGAGGAGGTGAACCGCAAGGTGGCGGGCGCGGTGGCCGATCTGCACTTTGCCCCGACGCAGGGCGCGGCCGATGCGCTGCACGCGGAGAATGTCGACCGGGCGGGTATCCACGTCACCGGCAACACCGTGATCGACGCGCTGCTGGCAACGCGCGCGATCCTGCAGGAGCGGCCCGAACTGGCGAGCGGCCTCGATCCGCTGGCGGAGCGTTTCAAAGGGAAGCGGATAATCGCCGTGACCGCGCACCGGCGCGAGAACTTCGGCGTGGGGATGGAGAATATCGCGAGCGCCCTGGCCGAGCTGGCGGAGAGGAACGACGTCGCGATCGTGTTCCCGGTGCATCCCAACCCCCACGTGCGTCCGGTGATGGGAGCGGCGCTAGGCGATCGGGAGAACGTCGCGCTGATCGATCCGCTCGACTACCCGCATTTCGTGCGGCTGCAGGAGATGAGCGACATCATCCTGACCGACAGCGGCGGGGTGCAGGAAGAAGCGCCGAGCCTGGGCAAACCGGTGCTGGTGATGCGCGACACGACCGAAAGGCCAGAAGGCATCGCGGCAGGCACGGCGAAGCTCGTGGCGACAGACAGTGCGCGGATCGTAGCGGAAGCGACGAAACTGCTCGACGATCCGGGCGCCTATGCCGCCATGGCGCAGGTGCAGAACCCCTATGGAGACGGGCACGCGGCGGAGCGGATCGCACAGATCGTGGCAAGCCGACACGCGGTCTAGCGCCGCGCAGGGTGCCGATCAGACCGAATAATATTCGCGATACCACGCGACGAACTGGCGGATGCCTTCGCGCACGTCGGTCTGCGGGGTGAAGCCCGTCAGGTTCTTGAGCAGGCTGGCATCGGCCCAGGTTGCAGGCACATCGCCCTTCTGCATGTCCATGTAATTGCGGATCGCGGGCTTGCCGCATTCGGCCTCGATCGCATCGACGAAGTCTTCGAGCCGCACCTTGTCGCTGTTGCCGATATTGACCACGCGGAAGGGGGCGGCGGGGCTCAGGCTGTCCCATTCGGGAATATCGTCCGCGCTCTCGGGCCACTGCGGCACCGCGTCGACCAGCAGGCGGATGCCGCGCACCAGATCGGTCACATAGGTGAAATCGCGATACATCTGACCGTGATTGTAGATGTCGATCGGTTCGCCGTTCAGAATGCCGCGGGTGAATTTGAACAGCGCCATGTCGGGGCGCCCCCACGGCCCGTAGACGGTGAAGAAGCGGAACATGGTGACCGGCAGGTTCCACAAATGGGCGTAGGAATGGCCCATCGCCTCGGTCGCCTTCTTGGTGGCGGCGTAGAAGGTCAGCGGGGTATCCGCCTTCTCGGTCTCGCGGAAAGGCATCTCTTCGTTGGCACCGTAAACCGAGCTGGTCGATGCCATCAGCAGATGCTCGACCCCCAGCTCGCGCGCGCATTCCATCACATTGAACGTGCCCACGACATTGGCATCGAGGTAAGCGCGCGGATTTTCCAGGCTGTAACGCACCCCCGCCTGCGCCGCGAGGTGGACGATGACGTCCGGCTGGAACTCGTCGCACGCTGCCTTCAGCTGGTCGGCATCTTCCAGCATGGCCTCGGTCGCCGAAAAGGCATTGTGCTCGGCCAGCATTGCATGACGCCGCTGCTTGATGCGGACGTCGTAATAATCCGTCATCCCGTCATAGCCGTGCACGCGGAACCCTTCGGACATCAGCTCACGCGCGAGGTGGAATCCGATGAAGCCTGCGCTTCCGGTAACTAGAACTTTTCGCATGACGCTCCGCTGTCGGTGGCTGTTGGAATAGGGCAGGCAGCGAACCGCTGCCCGCTGCGCCTAGCGCGATCCCTTGCCGGTGAACACCACCTGGATCGTATTCAGCGCGATCAGCAGGTCCAGCCAGAGCGAGAAATTCTTCACGTAATAAAAATCGTATTGCAGCTTGCGATATACGTCTTCGGTCGAGGCGACGTGGCCCTGGTTGACCTGTGCCCAGCCGGTGATCCCCGGTTTGACGATGTGCCGATAGGGATAGAAATCGAGCTCCTGTTCGTACCACTGCGACAGCGACACGACTTCGGGCCGTGGGCCGATCAGGCTCAACTCGCCCCGCAACACGTTGACGAGCTGCGGCAATTCATCGAGCCGCGTCTTGCGCATGAAGCGCCCCACGCGCGTGATGCGCGGGTCCTGATCGCGCGTGATGGCGTCTTCGCGATCATCCTTGCTGACCTCGCGAACATACATCGTTCGCAGCTTGAGGATCGTGAACACCTCGCCGCGGAAGCCGACCCGTTCCTGCCGGAAGATCGCCGGCCCCGGGCTGTCGAACCGAATTGCGGCAGCGGCGATTGCCAGCACCGGAAGGAAAAGCACCAGCAGGACGGCTGCGATGATCTTGTCGGAAATGTCCTTGAGCCCGAAATAGACCCCGTTGGGGCGCAGCATGCCGAAGCTGTTTTCGCTCAGATGGTCGATCCGCACCCTGCCGGTGAGCGATTCGGAGACCTGCTTCACATGATAGACCGACGCGCCGCGCAGCGCTGCGCGGGCGATCGCGCGTTCCCACTCGGGCGACAGGTCCGCATGCAGATCGACGACCAGATTATTGGCATCTTCCGCAAGGCCCGGACTCTCGCAAAGCCGGTAGTTGAGCTGCGGCATTTCCGCGAGCAGCTGTTCGGTGCGAGCGGTGGGCACGATCATCATCGGCTGCGTATTGGGGTGGCGGAAAATGACGTTGAACACCCAGGTCAGGGTGAGCGAGGCCGCAAATCCGATGCTGAGAAGAAGGACGCTGTAGGTCGGCCGAAACCACAGGAGCAGGCCGAGCATGCAGAGATGCGGCAGCAGGTAGGCCTGCAGAATGAACGAATAGCGCCGGGCGCCGGGGAACAGCCGCAGGTTGCGGTAATTGAGCAGGCTCAGCGTGCTCGCGCAGAACGTGAACAGGATCGAATTGGTCGTCCAGTCACTGTCCGTCCCCAGGTTTAGAACCAGCGCCACGAGGAATTGGAGCAGGGCGACGGCGCCCAGGATCAGGGGCATCTGCACCCGGAATTTGTCGAGATAGACCTGCGACTGGAGGCCCAGCTGCGCCTGATAGTCGACATTCAACCCGGCAGCCGCGCTTTCGTCCGCCGTCGGCCCGAGACCGGGAAGGTTGAGTTCGCGATGCGACCCGTATGCGTCTGATGAGACGTTTGCAGAGGTCGATTGCGACCTTTTGGATGTATGGGGCTTCGCCATTGTCAATGTCCGTGCCCTTCGCTGCGCTTGCATTCTCGGCACAAGGTCACGGCTCCCGTCGGGTTTAAGATATCCTGTTCAAGTCGGATCGCCGGGCAAACGGCAATCACCACAAACCTGTTCCGCCAAATCAAAGCGACCAGTAGCAACGACCCTCTGGAACGGTCGCAGGATCAAGTGCGGATTTAATATCGGCGATGATGCCACCATCGCGTAGACTTGTCGCGATTAATTGTTCGATCTCTTCGACATAGCTGTCGTGAGGTACGGCATAGACCAGCGCGTCGAGATCGGTGAATGCCTCCAGTCCAGACAGGCTCAGGCCGTAATCGCTCTCGAATTCCACGCTCGAGGCGAGCGGATCGTGGCACACCACGTCCATGCCGAAGGCGCGCAATTGCTCGATCAGTTCGGCCGACTTGCTGTTGCGCACGTCGGGCACGTTTTCCTTGAAGGTGGCGCCCAGCACGCCGACGCGCGCACCATGGATCGCGACGCCCGCCGTCGCCATCAGCTGCAACAGCTCGGTCGCGATGTAGCGCGGCATCCCGTCGTTGATCCGCCGACCGGCAAGGATGACCTCGGGATGATAGCCGAGCCGCTCGGCCCGCGCGGTCAGGTAATAGGGGTCGACGCCGATGCAGTGCCCACCGACCAGGCCGGGGGTGAAGCGCAGGAAATTCCACTTGGTCCCCGCAGCCGCCAGCACGTCGGCGGTGCGGATGCCCGAAAGATGGCAGATCTTCGACATCTCGTTCATCAGGGCAATGTTGATGTCGCGCTGGGTGTTCTCCAGCACCTTGGCGGCCTCCGCCACCTTGATGGAAGATGCGCGGTGCACGCCGGCATCGATGATCGCCTCGTAGGTCTGTGCCGCCCTTTCGAGGGTGTCTGCATCCTGCCCGGCCACGACCTTGGTGATCTTCTCGATCGTATGGACCTTGTCGCCGGGATTGATCCGTTCGGGGCTGTAGGCGAGCTTGAAATCGACACCTGCAGTCAGGCCCGATGCGGCTTCCAGTGCGGGCCCGCAGATTTCTTCGGTCGCGCCGGGGTGGACGGTCGATTCGAAAACCACGATCGCGCCCCTGGCCAGATTTTGCCCGACGGTCTTGCAGGCGGCCCGCAGGATGGTGAAGTCCGGGTTGCGGTCTGCATTGATCGGTGTGGGAACGGCGACGACCACGAAATTGCTATCCGCGATGCGCGACGCGTCGGTGGTGAACTCGATTTCGACTTCGCTCAGCTGCTCGGAAGTCAGCTCGCCGGTCGAATCGCGACCCGCAGCAAGTTCGTCGACCCGCGCTTGCGAGATATCGAAACCTGTCACGCCTGCGAACTTGCGTGCGAACGCATGGGCAAGCGGCAAGCCCACGTAACCGAGGCCCACGACGCAAATCTGGACATCCTGCATTTCAGGTTTCACCGTCATATTGTCGTCATTGCCCTTGAGAGATGTGCGCTGCTGATCGTGCCCTCGCGCGCCGTACCGAGTGTGTGCGAAAATTGCATGTCAAAATGTTGCCGGCTTAAGCGACTGTGGTGACGAGGCATTCAGACCTCGCGATGATTGCGTTCCGGGAATAAGTCAGGTCGAAGGCGTCCTTCGTGGATGATAAGAGCTTGTCCGGCTGCCGCCCGACCAGCGACGGGCAAGCCGGTCGGGTTCGAAATGAACGATTGGCACCGCGCGAAACCCCGATGGGCGCGTTGGCGCTATCGCCCACCTATCTGCAGGCTGGGGCAGATCCACCCATGCAGCGGAAAACTAAAATCAAAAAACCCCGCCGCCAGTCAAGTGACATATCCTGTCAGAGGCATGCCGATTCGGCCTGTCAGTCCGCTGCTGCGGGATCCGGGCGCTTTGTCTGCAGGGCTTCTTCCCACGCCAGCGCATGCTCGATGATCGTTTCCAGCCGATCGAATTTCGGGGTCCACGGCACGGTGGCGCGTAGCAGGGAAGAATCGGCTATCAGCATGGCCGGATCGCCTGCGCGTCGATCTTCGAGGATCCGCTCAATCTTGCGCCCGCTCACCTTGTCGACCGTGTCGAGCACTTCGAGCACGGAAAATCCGCGGCCATACCCGCAGTTCATGGTCATGGATTGGCCCGGATCGGCCATCAGCGCGTCGAGGGCGAGCACGTGCGCGGTCGCCAGGTCGCTGACGTGAATATAGTCGCGTACCCCGGTGCCGTCGGGAGTATCGTAATCGGTCCCGAACACGCTGACATGCGTGCGTTTGCCCAGCGCGGCCTCGACCGCAACCTTGATCAGGTGCGTGGCGCCTGCGGTCGATTGCCCGGTTCGCAGCTGCGGGTCCGCCCCTGCGACATTGAAATAGCGAAGCGCGCAATAGTTGATCGGGTGCGCCGTTGCGGCGTCTGCCAGCATCTGCTCGGTCATCAGCTTCGACCAGCCATAGGGATTGATCGGCTGGGTCGGTGAACTCTCGGTCACCGTCTTGCTGGAGGGTATGCCGTAGGTCGCTGCGGTCGAGCTGAACAGGAAGTGCGGCACGCCCGCGTTCACCGCAGCTTCGATCAGACCGCGCGCCTTGGCGGTGTTGTTCTCGTAATACCAGAGCGGTTTGGCGACCGATTCGGGCACGATGATCGAACCGGCGAAATGCATGATCGCGCCCGCCCCGCTGCCGAGCCCCTGTTCCGAGAAAATCCGCTGCAGCAAGTCGATATCCGCGATATCGCCTTCGTAGAAGGGCACGTCGTCGGGCACCGCGAAGCGAAATCCGGTCGAAAGGTTGTCGATCACTGCGACAGGCCGGCCTGCGTCGCGCAGGGCATGCACCGCGTGACTGCCGATATAGCCCGCGCCGCCAGTGACGAGGACCGGTGTCCGATCTGCTTGGTTCATCGATTTCCCTCAGCGTCCGTTTGAATGCCGCGCGGTGCCCCATCGCGCGTTCGAGTGGGTTCTGGCAAGCTATCAACCGACAAATCGATCGATCTGCATCGCATGGTCGGTCCCTACCTCCGTTACCATTAATTTTACCGCATTCGTGCAGAACGCCGGTGTGACGAGGCATCCTGCATTTACGAGAACGCGCATATGACGAACGACAAGCTCACCGTTGCGGTGGTTGGGCTCGGCTATATCGGCCTGCCGACCGCGGCCATTATCGCACGGAGCGGCTGCGAGGTCATCGGCGTCGATGTATCCGCAGACGTCGTCGAAACCATCAATCGCGGCGATATCCATATCGAGGAAGTCGATCTCGACGGGCTGGTGCAGGCCGTCGTCGCACGCGGAACGCTGCGTGCGTCGACCGAAATGCCGGTGGCCGATGTCTACGTGATCGCGGTGCCAACGCCCTTCGCCAAGGACAGCGACCACGAACCCGATACCGGCTATGTCATGACTGCGGTCGACGCGATTGCCCCGGTGGTACGCCCCGGCACTCTGGTGATCTGCGAATCGACCTGCCCGGTGGGGACGACCAACGCCATTCGCGACCGTCTGGCCCTGCTGCGCCCCGACCTTGCCATGCCCGGCCTCGCCAAGGGTACGCCCGACATCGCGGTCGCCTATTGCCCCGAACGCGTTTTGCCCGGCCGGATACTCGAAGAACTGGTGCACAACGACCGTTCGGTCGGCGGGATCACGCCGCGCTGTGCGCGCAAGGCGCTGGCCTTCTACAAGCGGTTCGTGCGCGGTGAATGCGTGACAACCGATGCGCGCAGTGCGGAAATGACCAAGCTGGTCGAAAACGCCTTCCGCGACGTCAACATCGCCTTCGCCAACGAACTGTCGATGATCGCCGACAAGCAGGGGCTCGATGTGTGGGAAGTGATCCGACTCGCCAACCGGCACCCGCGGGTCAACATCCTCCAGCCCGGCCCCGGCGTGGGTGGGCACTGCATCGCGGTCGATCCGTGGTTCATCGTCCACGGCGCGCCCGAGGAAGCGAAGATCATCCGCCAGGCGCGCGACACCAATGATGCGAAGATGCATCATGTGCTGGCGCAGGCAAGCGAGCTGATCGCCGCAAATCCGGGCGTGCCGGTTGCCTGCATGGGCCTCGCCTTCAAGGCCAATATCGACGATTTCCGCGAAAGCCCGGCGCGCTTCGTCGCCGCCCGGCTGGCGCGCCAGTTCGGCGAGCGGATTCGCATCGTCGAGCCCTATGCCAGGGAACTGCCCGTCGAATTCGGCGAAACCGGCGCGCAGCTGGTCGATATCGACACCGCGCTGGAGACCTGCGGCATCCTGATCGTGCTGGTCGACCACGACCTGTTCCGCTCTATCCCCGAGGAAGAGCGCGCCGATGCGATCGTTTACGACACGCGCGGAATCTGGGGCAACCAGCAGCGCGAGAGCGGCCGGGCCGCCCTGCGCCTCGCCAGCTAGCCCCAGCGCAATCGCTCAGCCCAGCGCGATGTCGGGCGCGTCTTCCTGCTTCATGCCGACCACGTGATAGCCCGCGTCGACATGGTGCACCTCGCCCGTCACGCCTGCCGACAGGTCGGACAGGAAATAGAGCCCCGATCCGCCGACATCCTCGATCGTGACGTTGCGGCGTAGCGGTGAATTCAGCTCGTTCCATTTGAGGATGTAGCGGAAATCGCCGATCCCGCTCGCGGCGAGCGTCTTGATCGGCCCCGCGCTGATCGCGTTGACGCGAATATTGTCCGGGCCGAGGTCGTTGGCGAGGTACTGCACGCTCGTTTCCAGCGCGGCCTTGGCGACACCCATCACGTTGTAATGCGGGATGACCTTCTCGGCGCCGTAATAGGTCAGCGTCAGGATCGATCCGCCATCGCTCATCATCGCCGCCGCGCGCTTGGCCACGGCGACCAGCGAATAGGCCGAGATGTTCATCGTCATCAGGAAGTTGTCGAGGCTGGTGTCGACATATTTCCCGCGCAGCTCGCTCTTGTCCGAAAAGCCGATCGCGTGGACCACGAAGTCGAGCTGGTCCCAGTGCCCTTTCAGCGTGTCGAACGCGGCGTCGAGATTGGCCATGTCGCTGACATCGCACGGGATGAGGATATCGGAGCCCAGCTGGCTGGCGAGCGGGCGCACGCGCTTTTCCAGCGCCTCGCCCTGAAAGGTGAACGCCAGCTCTGCGCCGTGTTCCGCGAGCTTTTGCGCGATACCCCACGCGAGCGACTTGTCATTGGCGAGCCCCATGATGAGCCCGCGCTTGCCTTCCATCAAACGGGTCATGGCTTTTTCCTTTCCATTGCCAGCGCTTCGGGAGCGATGCGCGGCTCCATACCGTTGTCACGCTGCGCGAGCCGTTCCTCCTCGGGCGTTTCGGCAAGCGCGGCGTTGAGCTGCGCCCCGATAACGAGACCGAGCCCGACCAGCCAGAAAAACAGCAGCGTGATGATGATCCCTGCGAGCGATCCGTAAGTGAGATTATACGCGAAGAAGCTGCGCAGCACCTGCGGCAGCGCCACGGTTACCCCCACCCACCACAAGGTGGTGGCGACCGCGCCCGGCCATTTGGGGTAGCGTTTCTTGCGATAGGGGCTCGGCGTGAGGATGTAGAACAGCGCGTAGATCGACCCGAACAGCCCGAAGCCGGGCACGAAACGGGCCAGCGACAGCTGGTCGAGCACGTCGCTCAGCGGCGGGAAATAGGCGTCGATCACCTGCTGCGCGGCGCCGATGGCGACCTGCGCGATCAGCGAGAGCATCAGCAGCACGACGGCGCCGATGATCATCGCGGTCGAGGCGAGGCGATAGAGCCAGAAGCCCTGCGTCGGCTCGGTGCCGTAGGCGCGGCGCAACAGGTCGCGGATCGTTTCGATCAGGCTGCCGACGGTCCACAGGCCAACCGCGCCGCCCACCCATAGCAGCCAGCCCTGCCGCGATTCGATGACATTGCGTGCAACCGGCTCGATCACTTCGGCGACCACCGGCGGCAGCGCCAGCAGGATCGCATTGATGCTCGCCGCGCGCTCGTTCCCCTCGCCCAGCGCAGCGAAGATCGCCGCGCCGGTGATGAAGAACGGGAAGATCGCCAGCAGCGACATGTAGGCAAGGTTGCCCGCGTAGAGGAACCCGTCGTGGAACGTGCCAGCCACCACGCGGCGTACCACTTCGTAGGATCGCGCATGCCTCTGGAGCGGGCCGACATGCGCCCTTTCGACCGCCAGTGCCTCGCGCCGCCGGTCTTCGGGGGTCAGCGAATGGATTTGTCGCGCTTCGGGATCGGGCAGCGCTTGCCGCAAGCGTGGAATGAGGCGGCTGAAGGGCAAATCAGGCGCCCAGGCCAGCGCGCGGATCGGTCTCGTCGGTCCAGCCCTCGAGCGCCTTTTTCAGCGGGCCGAGATCCTCGGGCAGCACGATCTGGATCGTCACCAGCTGGTCGCCCCGTCCGCCGCCCTTGCGCGAGAAACCCTTGCCCGCAAGGCGCATGGTCGTGCCGCCGCTGGTGCCCGGCTTGATCGTCAGCATCACCGGCCCGTCGACCGTGGGCACGCGCACCTTGCCGCCGCGCACCGCCTCGCTCAGGGTGATCGGCAGGTCGAGGCGCACCCGGTCGCCATCGCGCTCGAAATGCGGGTGCTGTTCGATTTCCACCGTCACCAGTGCGTCGCCCGCGCCACCCGGGCCCTGCTCGCCCTTGCCGCGCAGGCGCATCTGCGTGCCGCTTTCGACCCCGGCGGGCAGTTTGAGGTCGATCGTCTTGCCGTCCTGCAGGGTGATCCGCTGCTCGGTCAGCCTCGCGGCATCGACGAAGGGTACGCGCAGGCGATAGGCCATGTCGGCGCCCTTGCGCGGCGGGGGCGCCGAACGCCCGCCGAACCCGCCCATGCCGCCGCGAGAGCCCCCGCCAGTGGGCCCTGCGCGCCCGCCGCCGAACAGTCCTTCGAACAGGTCGCCCAGGTCGACTTCCTCGCCGCCGCCACCAAAGCCCCGGAAATCCTGGCTTGAATAGCCCGCACCAGAGCCGCCGCGTGCGCCGCCGAACCCGCCGCCGCCGCCCATTCCGCCGAACGGATTGGTCGGATTGCCTTCCAGATCGATCTCGCCCCGGTCGTACCGCGCACGCTGCGTCTTGTCGGACAGCATGTCGTACGCCTTGGTGATGTCGGAGAACTTCTCCGCCGCGTTCGGATTGTCCTTGTTCCGGTCCGGATGCAGCTGCTTGGCGAGCTTGCGATAGGCGCTCTTGATTTCCTGCTCGGACGCGTCGCGCCCGACGCCGAGAATGTCATAAGGGTCCGCCATCCCCGCTAGCTAGATTTGCCGGGGCCCGTGCGCAAGGCGCTTGGCGACGCGAGACCATTGCGAGACGACGGACATCATTGGATTTTCCTCATGTCGAGCGGCGTCCGCCCGCGCCGCGTTTAGGAATTCTCAACCATAATCGGGTGAAGAGGGCGCAAGGGAAGGGCCCGGAACCGCCAATGTTGCTGCTGATCCAGATACCGTGCTTCAACGAGGAGCAGACGCTGCCGCAGACGCTGATCGATCTGCCGCGCGCAATCCCCGGTATCGACCGCGTAGAAATTCTGGTGATCGACGATGGATCGTCCGACCGGACGAGCGAAGTCGCCCGCCGGTACGGCGCGCACCATGTCATCCGCAACGCCACCAATCGCGGGCTCGCCACTTCCTACGCGCGCGGGATCGAGGAATGCTTGCGGCTGGGGGCGGACATCATCGTCAACACCGATGGCGACAACCAGTATTGCGGCGCGGATATCGCGAAGCTCGTCGCCCCGGTGGTCGCGGGACAGGCCGATATCGTCATCGGCGACCGGCAGACCGCCAAGATCGCGCATTTCTCCCCGCTGAAGCGCGTGCTCCAGCGGCTCGGCAGCTTTGCCGTCTCGACGCTTTCGGGCGCGCGGATTCCCGATGCGGTCTCTGGCTTTCGCGCCATCAGCCGCGAGGCGGCGCTCAAATCCAACATCGTCTCGCCCTTCAGCTACACGATCGAAACCGTGCTGCAGGCCGGGCGCAAGAAATTGAAGATCGCTTCGGTGCCGGTGGCGACTAACGCCGCAACGCGTGAGAGCCGCCTGTTCACCAATATCCCGAGCTTCATCGCCAAGCAGCTCAAGACGCTGATCCTGATCTACGTGATGTACTCGCCGCTGCGCGCGTTCAGCGCGATCGGGCTGACGCTCGGCCTGATCGGCCTGCTGCCGATCGCGCGCTTCGTGTGGCTCTACGCGCAGGGCGACGGTGCGGGACACCTGCAATCGCTGGTACTGGGCGGGGTGCTGTGCGTGATGAGCTTCATCGCCTTTACCGCCGGGCTGCTGGCCGACGTGGTTTCGCGCAACCGCCAGCTGCTTGAAATCACGCTCGAGAAAATCCGCCGGATCGAGCTGGCGAGTGGCGAGACGGGCGCTGCCGCGGACCGACCCGACGAGGACGAAGCCAGCCGCGCTGCAATGCGCGCGAAAGGCTAGCGGACATGGCGGAAACCCTTGCAGGGGCGGCTCCGGCGCGCGCCGGGCTCGCTTCCAGGATCGCCGAACGGCTGTCCGCCAGTGTGGTCGCCGCTGGCGCGCTCGCGCTGCTGCTGATCATCCAGTTCACGCAGGTTTTTCGCCGCGCGATCAACTGGGACGAGTTCTGGCATTACAATCACCTGTTCCAGTTCCAGAACGGCGAACTGGCGCGCCCGCTCAACACGCTGCACGTCCGCGCGTTTTCGTGGGTGACCGACCTGCCGGGCAACGCGGTCGACCACATCGTCGTGATCCGCCTGTTCATGTATGCCAGCGAGCTGTTGATCGTCGCCGGGATCGTCGCGCTCGCCACCCGCTTTACCAATCGCGTGACCGGGCTGCTCTGCGCGCTCGCCTACGTCGCCTTCCCGTTCGTGTTCCAGCACGGCTACGCCTTCCGCTTCGATCCGCCCTCGACCGCGCTGATGATGGGCGCGCTGTGGGTGCTGGCGGTCCGCCCGCTCGATATGCGCAGCATTCTGGGCGCGGGGGTGCTGATCGGCACCGCGATGATGGTCACGATCAAGATCGTCCTGCTGCTGCCCGCCTTTGCCGGGATCCTGTGGCTGCGCTGGAGCGAGCAGCGTTTCGCGTTGTCCTATGCCTTGCGCGTCGCTGCGACGGGCATTGTCGCGCTGGCGACTTTCGGGGCGATTTTCGCGCTCCATTCGCGCGGGATTAGCGGTGTCGCTTCAAACGAAGCGGCGGATATCGTGGGCGGATCGGGCGCGGCGATGTTCGCGCTCGAGGCCAAGCCCTACTGGCCGATCGCGCTGGCGGCGGCGCAGATGGCCCCGCTGGTCACGCTGCTGCTTGCGCTGTTTCCGTTCGCGCTGTGGAAGTCGCCTGCCAGCCGTCACGAGAAGATCGCGCTGATCGGGCTCTACCTGCCGCTGACGACGCTCGTCTTCTATCACAACACCGCGCCCTATTATTACGTGTTCATGCTGCCCTGGGTGCTGATCGCGTGTTCTGTCGCGATGCCGTACCTCACCGCGCGGGTGACGGCGGTGGGCGCCGCAGCGCTGTTCCTCGTGTTCGGCCTGATCGGCTATGTGTTCGAAGAGGAAAGCCCGATCGACAAGCAGCGCGAGCTGATCGATACCGCCTACGCGACATTCCCCAGGGACACCGCCTATTTCGATTTCATGGGCATGCTCGCCGATCGGCCCAAGGCCAATCCCTTCGCCACTCCGGCAAAGATCCGCGAATACCATCTCGCGGGCCGGTCGATGTACCGCGCGGCGATGGAAAAGCGCCCGGTGCCCTTGCTGATCGACGATGATTTCCAGTTCCAGCAGCTGTTTGCGCAGCCGTATGTGCCGACGCTGACCGAAGGGGGCATTCCGCACTTCAGCCCCGAGGATGCTGCCGCGCTGCGCGACACCTACCTGCCGTGGTGGGGCCCGTTCTACCTCGCGGGCGAGGAGATTCCGGCAGGCGAAGAACCCTACAGCTTCACCATCCGCGTGCCAGGGCCCTACACGCTAGAAGGCGGTCCGATTGCCATTGGTGGCAAGACCTACCAGCCGGGCGATATCGTGACGCTCGATCGCGGGACGCATGCGGTTACCAATGCGCGCACCAGGTCGGCGCGGATTACCTGGGGGGACCACCTGCGTCGCCCTGCCGGGCCGCCGCCCGCCAAGCCGTACTTCATGGCCTGGTAGGCTGCACACAATGAAGCCTGTCGCCCCATCCGATCTCATGCAGACGAAGGCCACGCGCGCCGCGCTGGTCGCGCGGCTGCATCCCACGCTTCTGCTGGCAAAGGACTTCTTCGCCCGGCGGAGGCGATTGATGCTGGCGCTGGCGACGATCCTGTTCGTCGGCGGCTTCGCATGGTCGCTCGACGCGGCGCAGATCGGCCTTGGCGCAATTGCTTGGCACTGGCTGCTCGCCTCGGTCGCGCTCGGCTTCGCAGGGATTGTGCTCAATGGGCTCGAACTGAGCCTGTGCGCATCGGCAGTGGGCAAGCGTTTCCCGGTAGTCGAGGCGACGCGCCTTTCGAGCGTCGGTATCCTCTCCAACCTGCTGCCGATCCCGGCGAGCGCGCTGGTGCGTGGCGGCGGGCTGATCGCCAAGGGCGCTTCGCTCGCCGCGAGCGGACGTATCCTGTTGCTGGTCGGCCTGCTGCGGCTGGCGGTCGCGGGGGCGATTACCGGGGTGGCGCTGGCTTCGCTGCCGCTCGTCGGCGGGAGCCTGCTGGCAAGCGCTGTGCTGTTCGCGCTGACCGCACGCTCGGGCGGGACGGCGAGCGCGATGGGGCTGCTGGCCCTGCGGATTGCAATGCTGGGCGTCGTGACCCTGCGGCTGCTGCTGTGTTTCTGGGCCCTCGGTGCGGCTGCCAATCTTTACGATGCGGCGCTGCATGCCATTGCCCCCGTTGTCGGCTCGGCTGTCGGGCTGGTGCCCGGCGGAATCGGCGTTTCCGAAGCGATCGGAGCGGGGCTGGCGATGGCGGTCGCGCAGTCTCCGGCGATGGCTTTCGCCGCGCTCGCGTGCAACCGGCTGGGAGGCTACCTGTGCGCCTTCGTAACCGTGGCGCTGTTCGAGGCGCGCGCGATTTGGCGCAAGGGAGCCACTGCCTGATCATGCGCGCCCTGTTCGATATCGTGCACCCGGCGCATGCGCTGTTCTTCAAGAACGCCATCGAGCAATTGCGCAGCGAAGGGGCCGAGATCGCCATCGCGTCGCGCCACAAGGATGTGACGGTTGACCTGCTCGACAGTTGGGGTTTCGATCACCACCCGGTCACCCGCGCGGGTGTGGGCGCGCCGCAACTGGCGCTCGAACTGGTGCGGCGCGATGTCGCGGTGTGGCAGATGGCGCGGCGCTTCCGCCCCGATGTGATGGCGGGCTTCGGCGGAGTGGCGATTTCGCACGTCGGCAAGCTGCTCGGCATTCCGGCGATCTCGTTCTACGATTCGGACAATGCGGCGCTGCAGACCGCGCTGACCTGGCCCTTCATCACCCATGTCTACACGCCCGAAAGCTACGCCGGGCCGCTGCCCGCCGGGCGGCATTCGCATTTCCAGGGCCCCAAGGAGCGGGCGTTTCTCGAAGATTTCGTCCCCGACCGCGCGATCGCGAAGCGGTGCGGCTACGACGAGACGCGCGACAACTTCCTCGTGCGCACGGTCAGCTGGAACGCGAACCACGATCTCGGCAAGGCCGGGTGGGACGTCGAAACGCTGCGGCAACTGGTCGCTATGCTTTCGAGCCATGGGAAGGTCCATATCAGTGCGGAGGGCGGTCTGCCGGAGGATCTTGCACCGCATGCCTATGCCGGACGCCCTGCGGACCTCCACCACCTGATGGCGCTGTGCCGCGGCTATGTCGGCGAATCGCTGACCATCGCGCGCGAATGTGCGGTGCTCGGCGTGCCTGCGGTGACGCAATGTGCAGATATCAACGGAATTTCGCGCGAGCTGGAGGAGGAAGGTCTCGTGATCGGGCTGCGCGGTGGCGGGGAAAAGGCTCTGCTGGACGCCGTTGCGCGGATGCTGGCGATCGACCCGGCGGAGCATTTGCGACTGCGCGATGCCTATCTGGCGAAGGTCGGCAGGCTCACCGAATTCGTCACCGACGCGATCCGCAAGGCTGCGCGCGGCTAGGCCGCAGAGGTATCTTCGACGAGGATCAGGCTGGCTCCCGCGGAAAGCTTCAGCCCATCAATGCCTTGGGTCAGCGAGCAAGTCCCCACCTCAAGCGGGGTCCCGCCAAGCGAGGCACCCTCAGTCAGCGGCAAGAGCAGCGCGCGATCCACAAAACGCCCCTCTGGCACCGCACCATCCCTCGCAAGCTTCGCGAGGCGGAAGAACGGCCCGTCGATCAGTTCGGCATAGCCTTCATCCGGAGCGTGCGCCTGGAGTGCGGCGGCGTATGGAGCGCGTGTCGCCACCCGCAGCGCGTCGTCCAGATGCAGTTCGCGCGGGCGGCCGTAATCGTACAGGCGAAAAGTGGTGTCGCTGTTCTGCTGCACTTCAAGCAAGCTGATCCCCGCACCGATCGAGTGGATCGTGCCTGCGGGGATCGAAAAGAAATCGCCCGCCGAAACTTCGATGCTGCCCAGTTCTCGCTCTATCGAGCCGTCGAGCGCGGCGGCGCGCAGTTCTTCCACACTCAGCTCGCGTTGCAGCCCGATCGCCAGCTGCGCGCCCGGCTCGGCATCGAGGATGTACCAGCACTCGTTCTTGCCGCGCGTGCCCGCCGGGGCTCGCGCGTCGTCGGGGTGCACCTGCACGCTCAGCGCGGCATCGGTGAAGATGAATTTGACCAGCAGGTTCGCCAGCTCGGGCGGAGGATCGAACCATATTTCGCCGAGCGGCTCGTCGCCGGGGTTGGTGAAGGGTGGGGGCAGCACCTGCCGGCCCCATATCTTGGGCACCAGATGGGTGGGCAGTTGCCTCATCCGCCGTTCGGCCCGGAAAGCTTGCCCACGCCCTGCGCGCCCTTCGCACTGGTGACGAGGATTTCGTCGCCATCGACCACCACGATCACATTTTCCATGCCGACCACGGACACGCGCGGTCCGTCGCTGTCGACCATGACATTGGTGCAGTCGCGCAATTCGTGGGGGCCGCGCGAGGCACCGCCGCGGGCGGTTCGCATGGCGTTCCAGTCGCCGATATCGGACCAGCCCATAGAAACGGGCACCATCGCTGCGCGGGTGGCGTTCTCCATCACCGCATAGTCGATCGATTCGGCTGCGATCGCGGCGAAGCGATCCTGCGCCGGACGGAACACGCCTTCTTCCTCGGTGCCCTGCGCACTCGCCTCGGCGCACAGGCGTGCCATCTCGGGCCGGTGCGTGGCGAGCTCTTCGAGCAGGCGCTCGCGTCCGAAGGCGAAGATCCCGCCGTTCCAGGAATAGCGCCCATCGGCGAGGAATTGCGCGGCGGTCGCGGCATCGGGCTTCTCGACGAATGCGTCGAGCGCGTAGCCGCCGGGCACAGGCTCACCGCGCTTGAGATAGCCATATCCGGTGTGCGGGCTGACCGCCTCGATCCCGAAGGCGACGAGATAGCCGTCGCGCGCCAGCTGCGCCGCGGCCTGCGCGGCATCGCGGAATGCCTCGGCGTCTTCGACATGGTGATCGCTGGGCGAAACCAGCAGCACGCTGCCCGGAGGCGCGCGATGCGCGGCCAGAGCGATGGCGGGGGCGGTGTTTCGCCCGACCGGTTCGGCGATGATGGCCAGCCCCTCGCCACCCTGCGCGCGGACCAGCGGCACATGCTCTTCGCCCGCGACCACGATCGGCGGGGCGAACTGCGTGCGGTCGGCCACCCGGTCGAGCGCCTGCTGGAACAGCGTCCGCTCGCCCAGCAATGGCAGGAAGGGTTTGGGCTTCGACGGGCGACTGCGCGGCCACAGCCGCGTGCCGCCGCCGCCGCACAGGATTACAGGCTGTATGATCGCCGTCATTCTTGCCCGTTCTAGCGAGCGGTTCCGCCAAATAGAATGCCCTAATTGCCCACGCGCGGCACGGCGGCTAGAGCCTGCGCGATGAGCACAGACGACCCCACCCCCAAGCAGAGCGCGCTGCCCGACAGCGATCCACTGGCGCTGTTCACGGCGTGGATGGCCGAGGCGCGCGAGGCCGAACCCAATGATTCGAACGCGATGGCGCTGGCCACCGCCACGCCCGACGGGCGCCCTTCGGTGCGGATGGTGCTGCTCAAGGGCCACGGGCCAGAAGGGTTCACCTTCTATACCAATGCACAGAGCCGCAAGGGCGAGGAAATCCGCGCCAACATGCACGCCGCGCTGCTGTTCCACTGGAAGAGCCTGCGCCGCCAGATCCGCATCGAGGGGCCATTATCGCAGGTCGCCGACCAGACGGCCGACGAGTATTTCCACTCGCGTGCCCGCGAATCGCAGCTGGGTGCCGTCGCTTCCGACCAGTCGCGCCCGCTCGAAGATCGCGCGGTCTTCGTCGAACGCTATCGCGCTGCGCAGGAGCGGTTCGAGGGGCAGGAGGTCGATCGTCCGCCGCACTGGACCGGCTTCACGCTTGCACCCGAACGGATCGAGTTCTGGCTCAACCGCGACAACCGCCTGCACGATCGCCGTGTGTTCACGCGCGATGGCGGCGGCTGGACCAGCACTTTGCTCTATCCATGAGGAGCGGCTCGGCCAGCGAGCGGGCGAGCCTCGGCCGCAGCGCAGCCATCGCCTCGATCGCGACCGCCGTCCTGCTGGTGACCCTCAAGCTGTGGGCGTTGGGGCAGCACAACTCGATGGCCTTGCTCGGCTCGCTGGCGGACAGCGCGCTCGATCTGGTGGCCAGCCTCGTCACGCTGCTCGGCGTCATCATCGCCACAAGGCCCGCCGACCGCACACACCGGTTCGGCCACGGCAAGGCAGAGGCGCTCGCGGCGATTTTCCAGGTCATGCTGATCGCGCTTTCGGCGGCGGGGATCGCCATCCGGTCGGGCGAGGCGCTGGTCGCGGGGCAGCGCGTGGCCGGGGCGCAGGAGGGTATCCTGGTCAGCGTGATTGCCATCGTCGCGACGCTGGCGCTGCTGGCCTACCAGCGCTTCGTGATCGCCCGCACCCGCTCGCTCGCGATCCACGCGGACCATGTGCACTACCAGTCCGACCTGCTTTTGAACCTGGCGGTGATCGTCGCGCTGGTGCTCGACCGGTATGCCGGTCTGTCGGGCGCAGACCCGCTGTTCGGCCTCGGCATTGCCGCCTGGCTCCTGTGGGGCGCCTGGCGTTCAGGGGGGAACGCGATCGATCACCTGATGGATCGCGAGTGGCCCGAGGAAAAACGCCAGCAGTTCGTCGAAGTCGCCGCGCGCCATCCCGAACTGTCACGCCTGCACGATCTGCGTACGCGCACCAGCGGCGGGGTCGATTTCGTGCAGTTTCACGTCGATCTCGATCCGGACATGACCGTTGCCGAGGCGCACGGCATAGTTGACCGCGTGGAAGCAGAGCTTTGTCGCGCGTTTCCGGGGGTCGAGCTACTCATTCACATAGATCCGGCGGGCCACGTCGACGAACCGGGCAACACCCTGGTCGAGCAGGACGAGTTCGCCAAACTGGAGAGCAAACCATGACCGCGCTTCCCTACTGGCATGTCGATGCCTTCGCCGACCGGCCCTTTGCCGGCAATCAGGCGGCGATCATGCCGCTCGACGCGTGGCTGCCCGACGCCACCTTGCAGGCGATCGGGGAGGAAAACAGCTTCGCCGAAACCGCCTTCGTCGTGCGCGACGAAACCGGCGAGGCCGATTGGGAACTGCGCTGGTTCACCCCGACGAGCGAGGTTGCGCTGTGCGGGCACGCGACGCTGGCGACGGGCCATGTGCTGCTCGGGCGCGATGGCGGCGATGCGGTCAGCTTCCGCACCCGCAAGGCGGGCGTGCTCGAAGTGCGGCGGGTCGAACACGGTTACGAGCTGGCGCTTCCCATCACCACGGTGGCGCAGGCTGAATTTCCCGCGCTCCTTGCCGCATTGCACGCCACCGCGCCGCTGTTCGAATCGGTCAGCGGGGCGGAGCAGACCACGATCGTGCTGCTGGAGAGCGAAGCGGCGGTACGCGCGCTTCAGCCGGACATGATGGCGCTCGCCAAGATTGACCGGATGGTGATCTGCACCGCGCCGGGCAATGAATGCGATTTCGTCAGCCGGGTGTTCGTGCCCGCCTGGGGCGTGCCCGAGGATAGCGTGACCGGCTCCGCGCACGCCGCGCTGGCGCCGTTCTGGGCCGAACGGCTGGGTCGCAATACGATGAGCGCGTATCAGGCATCGACCCGCGGCGGGTCGCTTCAGTGCCGGATGGACGGCGAGCGGGTGTGGCTCGGCGGGCCGTGCGTGACCGTGGTGGAAGGCACGTTCCACCTGCCCGGCTAGATCGGCTGTGCGGGCGGCGGCTACTGCGCGGGGTAAAGCTCGATCAGGTCGTTCATCTGGCGCAACAGCGCGCGCCGCTGCTCGGCGTCGGAATGGCCCAACCGCACGATCGTCAGTCGTTGCTGGGGCGAGACCAGCACATATTGGCCCATGTGGCCGATCAGCGAGAAAATCCCGCTCGGCTTGTCGATCGGGTAGAGCGAATCCGTCGGGTCGCCGGCCTGCGTGTTGAGCCAGATCTGCCCGCCATAGAACGGCGCGGGCGGGCTCGGTTCGAGCATGAAGTCGATCCACTGGCGCGGGACCAGCTGGGTGCCGCGAAAGCTCCCGTGATTGCGCAGGAATTCGCCGAACCGGCCCCAGTCGCGGAGCGTCCCGTGGATCGTGCTGCCGCCGATCAGCGTGCCCGACGCATCATATTCGGGCACCATCGATTTCATCCCCAGCGGGTCGAACAGGCGCGTCTTGAGATAGGTATCGACCGCCTTGCGCCGCACCTCGGGGTCTTTGCTGCCACCGGTCAGCACGTTGGCGGCGATATCGGCGAGGATCACCGTGGTGTTGCTCGAATATTCGAATTTCTCGCCCGGCTCGGCTTCCAGCGGCTGCTCTTCGGCATACTTCGCCATGTTGTCGCGCTGGTCGAGGAACAGCATCCGCACCTCGCTCGACTCGTAGGGCGGATCGCCGCCCTCGGTGTGATCGAGGCCGGAGCGCATCTGGAGCAGATAGCGCAGCGTGATCTCCGAACGCGCATCGCCGGGCCGCTGCCACATCGGCACGGGCGCGGGCGCATCGAGCTCCAGCGCACCGTCGGCAACCAGCATGCCGATCATCACCGCCGTCACCGTCTTGGCCATCGACCAGCTGATGAAGCGGGTGTCCGCGTCGTAGCCGTCGGCATAATGTTCGGCGATGATATCGCCGCCGCGCATGATCAGCGCGGCGCGCGTTTCGCCAAGGCCCTGATCGGCTTCGAACAGGTCGCCGAATTCCATCGCCAGCCGTTCGCGCCCGACGCCCGGATTCTCGCCGATCGCGGCCAGCTCGGCCTCGGTCGGGCCGGGATCGGGGTCGGCTCCCCCGCCGCAAGCGGCCAGGGTGAGGGCGAGGCAGACAGGGCTTGCAAGCGCGAGATGGCGGAGCGAGAACATAGGACGCAGCAATTCGCACGAGAGAAGCCCGCTTGGCAACGACCGAAACATTTCACCGCGATTCCCACTCCCGCCGCCTGTGGCCCCGCATCGTACTGGTCGTGGTGCTGGTGCTGGCAAGCGTGGCGGCGATCGGCTGGTTCGCGAATCGCGACACGATCAACGGCTACGCGTTGACCGGTACCTCCTACGCTGCGCGGGTCGCGTGCTCGTGCCGTTATATCGGCGGGCGCAGCCTCGATGATTGTGCGAAGGACAAGGTCGCCGGGATGGAACTGGTGAGCCTGTCCGAAGATGCGAAGGCGAAGAGCGTGACCGCCACCTTCCCGCTGGTGACCAGCCAGACCGCGACTTTCCGCAAGGGCTATGGCTGCGTGCTGGAGAAGTGGGAGGACTAGCCTGCCGCTTCTTGACCGCCACTATTGCGCGGCGGCCGTCGTCTCGTCGATCCAGCCCCCGCCTACCACGCGCTCGCCAGCATAGATCACCGCCGCCTGCCCCGGCGCGACGCCGAATTCAGGCGTGGTGAAGCGCAAGGTGACGCTCGCACCCTCACCCAGCGCGCCTTCGAGAATGACCGGAATCGGCTTGGCGAGCGAGCGGACCTTGGCGGTCAGCGGCACGTCGGGCAGCGGGCCGATGCGGTTGGTATCGACCAGCCGCGCGCTCGCGGTGGCGAGCATCGCCTTGGGGCCAACGCGCACCTGCGCATTCGCGGCATCGAGACCGACGACATAGAGCGGTTCGGGCTGCCCACCGATCTCCAGCCCGCGCCGCTGGCCCACCGTGAAGTGGATGACGCCCGCGTGTTCGCCCAGCGTCTCGCCGGTCTGCGCGTGGACGATCGGGCCCGGCGTGCCGCCCTCGGGCCGCAGTTTTTCGACGATCTTGGCGTAATTGCCGTCGGGCACGAAGCAGATGTCCTGGCTGTCGGGCTTGGCCGCGTTGCGCAGCGATGCCGCCTCGGCCAGTTCGCGCACCTGCGTCTTGGGCATGGCGCCCAGCGGGAAGCGCAGGAAATCGAGCTGCTCCTGCGTGGTCGCGAACAGGAAGTAGGACTGGTCGCGCGTTGCATCCTGCGCGCGGTGCAGTTCGGGCCCCCCGGGGCCCATTGCACGGCGCACGTAGTGCCCGGTGGCAAGGCAGTCCGCATCCAGCTCGCGCGCCATCGCCAGCAAGTCGGTGAACTTGGGCCCCATGTTGCAGCGGATGCACGGCACCGGGGTGCGGCCCGCGAGGTAATCGTCGGCGAACTGTTCGACCACCGATTCGCGAAACGCGCTCTCATGGTCGAACACGTAATGCGCGATGCCGAGCCGGTCGGCGACCGCGCGCGCATCGGCGATGTCGTCGCCCGCGCAGCACGCACCCTTGCGTCCGGTCGCCGCGCCGTAATCGTACAATTGCAGCGTTATGCCTACCACATCGGCTCCGCTCGCAGCGGCAAGCGCGGCCACCACCGAGCTGTCGACGCCGCCGGACATGGCGACGACGATGCGGCAATCGGCGGCATCGCGCGGCAGATCGAACAGCCTTGCGGCCTCGTCTGCGGTCGGGAGGGTGGTGGAATCGGCCATAAATGCTCGGGCTCCCGCATATAGGCCGATGTGCGTGTGAGACAAGCGAACGCGGCAGCGCCGGCAGAGCGCGAAATATCGCGTCTTTACCGCTTGTTGACCATCATTCGGCTAATGAATGGCGCATGTTCGAAGGAGCGGAACAGATTGCCGCGCATGACGATGCGAGAGGCAGAGACGGGCTACGGCGGGTCGGCTGGGCGGAACTGGCCGCCGCGATCAGCCTGTCGCGCACGCTGCGTCGGGACGACCAGCGCCTGCTGACGAAGGCGGGGCCATCCTTCGACAATACCGAAGCAAATGACGAACGCGGCATTAACCTTAGCTCTTTAGCGAGCCGCAAAGCGCGTGGGGATAGGCATTGGTCGAGCGCAAACCTTCCCCCCCGGCGCCACCGAGAGAACACATGATCGAGAACCAGAAAATCAAGCCCCACCAGGTGATTGGCCCGCTCGGCGAACCGCTGACGCTGGCCGATTTGCCGAGCCCCAAGACCAAGCGATGGGTCATCCGCCGCAAGGCCGAAGTGGTCGCCGCGGTCAATGGCGGCCTGCTGTCGATCGAAGAAGTCCTCGAACGTTACAGCCTGACGCTGGAGGAATTTGCCTCGTGGCAGCGTGCGGTTGATCGTTCGGGCATGCAGGGTTTGCGCGTCACGCGGATCCAGCATTACCGCGATCTCTACGAACGCCAGCTGAAGTACTGATCGCGCTACGCCGGCGATCGCCGCGTTCGCAATTCGTCGCTGATCGGGAACTAGCTGTCCCCCGGCTCCGTTGCAGACCCGTAACTCGAACGGGTGCAATAAAAACAGGAGTTGGGACATGCTGGGTTGGATTATCGCAATTATCGTTGGTGGCGTGGCAGGCTGGATTGCCAGCATGATCATGGGCCGCGATGCCTCGATGGGCATTTTCTGGAACATCATCGTCGGCCTGATCGGTTCGCTTATCGGCAACTGGGTCGGCAATACCTTCCTCGGCGTGGGCGGCCCGATCAGCGAATTTAGCCTGACCGGCTTCCTCATCGCGATCCTGGGTGCAGTGATCCTGCTCGCGATCGCCAATCTGGTTCAGCGGGGCCGTGTCCGCTAACCAAAGTCAGTAAAAACACACCAAAGGGGCGGTTCGGCGGCAAGCCGGGCCGCCCCTTTTGCATGGGCGCACCGCCCTCGCGGCGCGGCGACGGCCACTGTGCCTTCGTCCGGTGCGCTTTGCGGTTGGTAGAGCACCCGATTGCCTGCGCGACCTGCGCAGCCTAAAGCGGGCCCGGATCGACGGACCGCCCCGAGCAGACGAGGCGTTGCCCATACTGTTGCGAACGGAACCGCACTGATGAACTACCAACCCCCGGTCGGCCACGAGGACGAGAAACGCCCCATGACCCAAGGATACTCCGCCAACACGATCGAGCCGGAAACCGGCAATCGGCGGCGCCTCATCATTCTTGGCGTGATCGCCGTGCTTGCCCTCGCGCTGGTGGGCGGCTGGTTCGCGCTGAGAGCAGGCAACGACGCCCCGGCGCAGACCGGCCCGGACAACCAGGCGCCGGAAATCACCGTGATCCAGCCGGGTAGCGGAACGATCGAAGGGACGATCACTGCCACCGGTACGATCGCGGCACGCCGGTCGCTGCCGGTGGGCGTGGTCGGTGAAGGTGGCCGCGTGGTTTCGGTCAATGTCGAACAGGGCCAATGGGTCCGCGCGGGGCAGGTGCTCGCAACGATCGACCGCTCGGTGCAGAACCAGCAGGCGCGCGCGCAGGCGGCGCAGGTGCAGGTCGCCCGCGCCGATGCGGAACTGGCACAGAACAACCTCGACCGTGCATTGCAGCTGGTCGAGCGGGGCTTCGTTTCCACCGCCGATGTCGATCGCCTGACCGCGACCCGCGACGCGGCGCGCGCGCGCGTTGCCGTGGCGCAGGCCCAGCTGGGCGAGCTGCGCGAACGCACCGCGCGGCTCAACATCGTCTCGCCCGCGGCAGGGCTGGTGCTCGAACGCAATATCGAACCCGGCCAGACGGTCAGCGCCGGCAATCCTGCGGTCTTCACGATCGCGCAGGGTGGCCAGATGGAACTGCGCGCCAATGTGGGCGAAACCGAACTCCAGAAGCTTTCCGTCGGGGTGCAGGCGGAAATCTCTCCGGTCGGGTCGACGCAGACCTACACCGGCCAGATCTGGCAGATCGAACCGACCGTCGACGCGCAGAGCCGCCAGGGCACCGCGCGGATTGCGCTTTCCTACGCGCCCGGCCTGCGGCCCGGCGGGTTTGCGACCGCGACCATCCGCAGCGGCACCACCGTGGCCCCGCTGCTGCCGGAAAGCGCGGTGATGGCCGACAATAACGGCAGCTACGTGTACATCGTCGACAAGGCCAACACCGTGCAGCGTCGCCCGGTCGAGGCAGGCATGGTCACCGCCAACGGCATCGCGATCACCAAGGGCCTGACCGGCGACGAGCGGATCGTGGTGAGTGCGGGCGGCTTCCTCAACCCAGGCGAGCGGGTGAACCCCGTGGTGCGCAAGAAGTAAGCGATCATGAATTTCCGCAACATCTCCGCATGGTCGATCCGCAACCCGGTGATACCGCTGGTGTTTTTCACCGCGATCCTGTTCGCCGGGCTGCTCAGCTTTTCGCGGATGGATGTGGTCAACAACCCGGAGATCGAATTCCCCGCGGTTAACGTCAGCATCTCGCAGCCCGGTGCCGCTCCGACCGAGATCGAGAACCAGATCACCCAGCTGGTCGAATCCGCAGTGCGGTCGATCAACGGGGTGAAGACGCTCAACTCGACCGCCTCGGAAGGCAATTCCAATACCTTCATCGAATTCGAGATCGGCACCGACCCGGACGATGCCGTCGCCGAAGTGACCAACGCGATCGACACGATCCGCGGTTCGCTGCCCGACGGCATTCTCGAGCCGCGCGTGTCGAAGCAGGAGATTTCGGGCGGCTTCCTGGGCATTTACGCGGTCGAAGCCGATGACATGACGCTCGAACAGCTGAGCTGGTTCATCGACGACGTCGTCGCCAAGCGGCTGCTCGGGGTCGAGGGGATGGCCGAGGTCAACCGCTTCGCCGGGGTCGATCGTGAAATCGAGGTGATCCTCGATCTGCAGAAGATCCAGGCCTACGGCGTCACCGCCAGCCAGCTCAACCAGGTGCTGCGCGCGAACAACCTCAACGCCGCAGGTGGCGCAGCCGAGGTCGGCGGCACGCGCCAGTCGGTTCGCGTGCTCGGCAACAGCCAGGATGCCTACGCGCTGTCGCAGCTGCAGATCCAGCTGGGCGACGGTCGCACGATCAAGCTGGGCGATGTCGCAACCGTGCGCGACGGCTTTTCCGAGCAGACCTCGATCAGCAAGGTGCGCGACAAGGAAGTCGTCAACTTCGCCATGTCGCGCGCCAAGGGCGCATCCGACGTGTCGACCTTCCACTCGGCGCTTGAAGAGATCGAGAAGATCGAGGCGGAAAACCCCGGCGTGCGCTTCATCCCGCTGTTCAACACGGTGAAATATACCGAGGAACAGTACGAAAGCTCGATGGCGATGATGATCGAGGGCGCGCTGCTCGCGGTCGTGGTGGTGTTCTTCTTCCTGCGCGACTGGCGCGCGACCTTCATTTCCGCAGTCGCGATCCCGCTCTCGGCGATCCCGACCTTCTGGTTCATGGACCTGCTCGGGTTCAACCTGAACTCGCTATCGCTGCTGGCGCTTGCGCTGGTGGCGGGCGTGCTGGTCGACGATGCGATCGTGGAGATCGAGAACATCGTCAGACACATGCGAATGGGCAAGAACGCCTACCAGGCGTCGATCGACGCGGCGGACGAGATCGGCCTGCCGGTGGTCGCGACCAGCTTCTGCATCGTCGCGGTGTTCCTGCCCGTGGGCCTGATGCCCGGCATTTCGGGCCAGTTCTTCAAGAACTTCGGCATCACGGTGGTGATTGCGGTGCTGATGTCGCTCGCGGTCGCGCGGATGATCACGCCGATGCTGGCGGCCTATTTCCTCCAGTCGAAGGGCCATGCCAGCCACGGCGAGGGCCCGGCGATGGATCGCTACATGAAGATCCTCCACTGGACGCTCGAACGCGGCAAGATGCTGCGCCGCCGCGAGGGGATCGAGCCGCCGAAGAAGCGGTTTGTCTATCTGCCCATGCTGCTCGGGACGATCCTGCTGCTGATTGCGATAACCGGCGGGGTGTTCTTCTTCCTGAACAATTACGTGATCGCTCCGTTGGGCCTGGCCGACATGGCAGGCAACGCGGTCGCATCCTCGCCCGAATCGGTTGCCGGAACGTTCTACAGCCGTCTTGTCGGAGTCTTGCAGCTCGTCGTCGCCGCATTCGCTTCTTTCGCGGCCGGCTGGATCCTCCTCAAGCTGCTCGGCTTTGTGATGGCGATATTCGGTCACCGCATGCGCGAAGTCTGGCGCTACCTCGAGGCGCGCTTCTACGACCATCGTGTGTGGATGCTGATGAGCGGCTATTTCGCCCTGTTGCTGACGGTGCAGCTGTTCATGCTGGTGCCCGCGCAGTTCCAGCCGCTGACGGACAGCGACAACAGCCAGGTCCAGATCGAGATGGTGCCGGGAACCACGCTGGAGGACACCGAGCGGGTGGCAGACCGCGTCGCGGCGCTGCTTTACCAGCAGTCCGAGGTCGAACGCGCGCTCGAACGTGTGCGGATGGGCGAGGCGACGCTCTACATCACGCTCAAGCCCGATCGCGAGCGCACCTCGATCCAGTTCGAGCGTCAGCTTGCGCCGGTCCTTGCCAAGATTCCCGACGCGCGGGTGCGCTTCCAGTCGCAGCAAGGCGGCGGTGGCGGCAGCGGGCGCGACATCACGGTGATGCTCGCCGGATCCAACCCGGATGTGCTGCAGAAGACCGCGTCTGATCTCGTCGACCAGATGAAGGGTCTCGATACTCTGGTTGCACCGCGCATCGAAGCCGACCTCAACCGGCCCGAGCTTATCATCGAACCGCACCCCGATCTGGCCGCCGACCTTGGCGTATCGACCGCAGCGCTCAGCCAGACGATCCGGATCGCGACGCTCGGCGAGATCGATCAGAGCGCGGCGAAGTTCTCGCTGTCCGACCGCCAGATCCCGATCCGCGTCAAGCTGCCCGAATCCTCGCGCGAGAGCCTGACCACGATCGAAAACCTGCCGGTGCCCACGCTGCGTGGCGGCACGGTGCCGCTGAGCCGGGTCGCCGACATCCGCTTCGGGTCGGGCCCGACCGCGATCCAGCGCTACAACCAGAGCCGGCGCATCCTCGTGGGTGCCGATCTGGCCGAGGGCGTTGTCAGTGGCACGGCACGCGAGCAGATCGACAAGCTGCCCGCGCTGCAGGACCTGCCGCAGGGCGTCACGCGCGATGCCGTGGGTGACGAGCAGTGGCAGCAGGAGCTGATCGCGAGCCTGATCAACGCGGTGATCGCCGGTGTGCTGCTGGTGTTCGCGGTGCTGGTGCTGCTGTACAAGCGCCTGATGAGCCCGCTGGTCAACATGACCTCGCTCGCACTCGCGCCTCTCGGCGGGATCTTCCTCGTCTGGCTGGTCGGCCAGCCGCAGTCGATGCCGGTCTATATCGGCGTGCTGCTGCTGCTGGGGATCGTCTCCAAGAACTCGATCCTGCTGATCGACTTCGCGATCGAGGCGATGGCGCACGGACAGTCGAAAATGGAAGCGATTCTCGATGCCGGGCACAAGCGTGCGCAGCCGATCGTGATGACCACCTTCGCGATGACTGCCGGGATGATTCCGACCGCACTTTCGGGCGTGCTGGGATCGGGCGATGGTGCCTGGCGCGCGCCGATGGGTACGATGGTGATCGGCGGCCTGGTGGTCTCCACCCTGCTGACGCTGCTGATCGTACCGGCGGGCTTCAGCCTGGCCGACGGGTTCGAGAAGCGCGTGGGCCCGTGGCTGCGCACCAGGTTGCTGAGCTATCGCCCCGGCGACGCGACGGACGAGCGGCATCGTGGCCCCGCGGGCAGCGCTGACGCCGAACCCACGCCCGCCGAGTGACGCAGACGCCCGACAGCACCTCCCACACGGCGATCGCACTGGCCGGTCGCGCCTCTTCCGAACGCGCGACCGCGATGCGCCGTGCCGCCACGCTGATGCTGGTGCTGATGGCGGGCGTGTTCGTCGCCAGCCACGCACTGCGCGATGCCTTTCCGCAATGGGCCCCCGCGCTTGGCTATATCAACGCCTTCGCCGAGGCTGCGATGGTCGGCGGGCTGGCGGACTGGTTCGCGGTCACCGCGCTGTTCCGCCACCCGCTCGGCCTGCCGATCCCGCATACCGCGATCATCCCGCGCAAGAAGGACCGGATCGCGGACACCATGGCGCGCTTCCTGCGCGAGAATTTCCTCACCCCATCGGTGGTCGCGCGGCGCATGCGCAGGGTCAATATCGCCGCTTCGGCGGGCGAATTCCTGATCCATCGCGAGGGCGGCGAACGCTCGCGGTTCATGGGCGGCGGGGCGGAGCTGGCAGCGCAGGTGCTCGAATCGCTCGATCCCGAACGCCTCGGCCTGCGCGTGCGCGCGGGGCTTGCCGGACAATTGGCCAAGGTCGAGCTGGCGCCGCTGCTCGGCGGGATGCTGGAAAACCTGATCGCCGACGGTCGCCATCGCCCGCTGCTCGACGGGCTCATCCGCTGGGCCGGGCTGACGCTTGAGGATAACGAGGATGCGGTGCGCGAGATCATCCGCAGCCGCGCCAATTCGGTGCTCCGCTGGACCGGGCTCGACAGCCGCATTTCCAGCTCTGTGCTCGACGGGATATACCGCCTGCTCGCCGAGGTGCTGGTCGATCCCGAGCACCCGATGCGCGGGAAGATCGACGTCGCGCTGGTCAAGCTGGCGACCCAGCTGAAGACCGATCCCGCGGTGCAGGCCAAGGTCGAGGCGGTGAAGATGGACCTGCTCGAAAACCCGGCGCTGGCCGACTGGTGGATGGGCGTGTGGGAGCGCATTCGCCGCTCGCTGATCGCCCGCGCGCGCGACCCCGAAGGCGCGCTGGGCAACGAATTGCGCGAAGCCCTGCGCGAGGTCGGCCGCGCCTTGCAGGACGACCCGCGTCTGCAGCTGCAGATCAACCGCTTCGCGCGCCGCACTGCGGTGGGCATGACATCGCGCTACGGCGCGCAGATCGTCGCGCTGGTGTCCGAGACGGTGAAGCGCTGGGATGCAGTGACGGTGACCGACCGGATCGAGAGCGCCGTGGGCCGCGACCTCCAGTTCATCCGCATCAACGGCACGCTGGTGGGCGGGCTCGTCGGCCTTGCGCTGCATGCGCTCACGCAGGTCTTCTGACTAGCCGATCGTGAAAATCACCCGACCGACGTAAAAGGACGCCACCGGCGAACCATCCGGGCCGAGGGCAGGGGTCATCTTCGCCCTGGCTTTGACAAGATTGCAGAGGTTGGATTTGAAATCCTTCTCGACGAATTCGCCGAGTGGTTCGCAGCGCGTGATCTCACCCTTTTCGTCGAGGATCAGGCGAAAGCTTATCAAAGCTTCGCTTCCCCGCTCCAGAGCATCCGAGGGGTAATCTCTGTAAGTAATCCAGCTTCCCGGATTGTTCCGGGCCGTTGGCATGCGCGAAAGCGAACGTTGGACTTCCGGGTCGAGCCCCCAGCTCTCGACGAGCGCATCGAGGCACGTCTCCATCGCCTTCATCGGCGCTTCCATATTGCCGGTACGCAAGAATATCGGTTGGGGCACCCCATCGGTGATATGCAACTCGCGCACCTTCGCGATGGCGGCCAGTTCTTCACGGCGCAAGGCGGCGCGATCGACCTGAAAGGGACCGTCTTCGTCAGGCTTCACATCCACGAAGCCGAAATCGAACAGCGTCGACCATGATTTTCCGGTGCGCCCGAACAGAACCCTGGAAATGGATTTGTCCGTGAGCTGCGGCCACCAGGATACGTCGAAATCACTGCGCGACTTGATCCGTAACCCCTCGCCAACCAGCAACCCCTGCATCTGAGTGCCAGGCGCATTCTTCGTGAAGATCGCAGTAATACTCTCTTCACCCTCGCCGAACTTTCGCCCGAGCTTGCAGGTTTCCGGCGAGTAATCGATGTTCCACGAGCTGCTCGGTTCGAGCACCAGTGGCTCGCGAGCGTGCACGATTGCGGGTACCGTCAGCGACAGCGCCCCCACAAGAACTGCCAGCCGCCGCATATCGCACTCACCCCAGTAGCCATTGCCGAACCGCGAATAGTAGTCGCCACGGGTCGCGAGGCAATTGTTTTGGCCTCACGATCCGTGGTGATCGATATGGCCGACCCAACGAAAAAGGCCGGACGTTCGCGTGAACGCCCGGCCCTTATCCTCGTAAAGACAGCGAAGGTCAGAGCTTCTCGGTCAGCTCGGGCACCGCCTTGAACAGATCGGCGACGAGGCCGATGTCCGCGACCTGAAAGATCGGGGCGTCTTCGTCCTTGTTGATCGCGATGATGACCTTGGAATCCTTCATCCCGGCAAGGTGCTGGATCGCGCCCGAGATGCCGATGGCAAAATAGGCTTCCGGCGCGACGATCTTGCCCGTCTGACCGACCTGGTAGTCGTTGGGGACGTAGCCCGCATCGACCGCCGCACGGCTCGCGCCGATCGCGGCACCCAGCTTGTCGGCCAGCGGCGTGATGTATTCCTCGAACGTTTCGGCGTCCTTCAGCGCACGGCCGCCGGAGACGACGACGCTTGCGCTGGTCAGTTCGGGGCGCTCGCTCTTGGCGAGTTCGCGGCTGACGAATTCGGACGTGCCCGCATTGCCGGTGGTCTCGACGCTTTCGACAGTCCCGCTGCCGCCCTCGGCCTCGGCCTTGTCGAACGCGGTGCCGCGCACGGTCAGCACCAGCTTGTCTTCGGTGCTTTCGACCGTGGCAATCGCGTTGCCCGCGTAGATCGGACGGGTGAAGGTCTTGTCGCCTTCGACGCTCATCACTTCGGAGATCTGCATCACGTCGAGCAGCGCGGCGACGCGCGGCGCGATGTTCTTGCCGGTGGTGGTGGCGGGCGCGACGAAGGCGTCGTGATCGGCCATCAGCTTCGCGGCGAGCGGGGCGATGTTTTCCGCCAGCATGTCCTTGTAGGCGGCATCGTCTGCCAGGTGGACCTTGCCCACGCCCGCGATCTTCGCGGCGGCATCGGCCACGCCCGCGCAGCCCGCACCCGCGACCAGCAGGTGCACTTCGCCGAGCTTGGACGCGGCGGTCACTGCGGCGAGCGTCGCGTCCTTCACTTCTTCGTTGTCGTGTTCGACCAGAACCAGAGTTTTCATGTTCTTACCTCAATATCTATAACCGGGCGCAGCCCTTGACCGGGCCCCAATCAGGCGATTCCGAGCGCCTTGATCTTGGCGACCAGCGCGTCGACATCCTCGACCTTCTCGCCCGCCTGGCGCACCGGCGGCTCGGCAACCTTGAGCGTCTTGAGACGCGGCGCGGTGTCGACGCCAAAATCGGCCGGGCTCTTGGTGTCGAGCGGCTTCTTCTTCGCCTTCATGATGTTGGGCAGCGACGCATAGCGCGGTTCGTTGAGGCGCAGGTCGGTGGTGACGATTGCCGGAAGCGTCAGCTTGACCGTTTCCAGACCGCCGTCGACTTCGCGCTTCACGGTGATCGAATCGCCTTCGAGCGTGATCGTGTTGGCGAAGGTACCCTGCGGACGGTCGAGCAGCGCGGCGAGCATCTGGCCCGTCTGGTTGCTGTCGTCCGAAATCGACTGCTTGCCCAGCAGCACGAGGCCGGGCTGTTCCTCGTCGACGATCGCCTTGAGGATCTTGGCAACCGCCAGCGGCTCGAGATCCTCTTCGCTTTCGACCAGGATCGCGCGATCTGCACCCATGGCGAGCGCGGTGCGCAGCGTTTCCTGTGCTTTTGCCGGGCCGACCGAGACCGCGACGATCTCTTCGGCGTTGCCCGCTTCCTTGATGCGGATCGCCTCTTCCACCGCGATCTCATCGAACGGGTTCATGCTCATCTTGACGTTGGCAAGGTCGACGCCGGAGCCGTCCGCCTTGACGCGGGGCTTCACGTTGTAGTCGATCACCCGCTTGACGGGCACGAGTATCTTCATCGGTAGTCCTTTCGCGTGGGAAGCCCGGCATCTCCCTCGCCGGGCGCAAACCTATTGCTGTTTCAATGGCCGGGGGCGGTGTTGCGTTCCGTAACCAGTGCCGTCAAGAGCGCTGAAGCTCGCATAAGAAAGCGTAGCGTAAGGTAGCCCTCCCGATTGTTTCGGCGGGCCTGCGCAAGCCGTTGCGAATCATGCTAAAGGCAAAGTCGGAACCATGTTCGGACGGGGGGTTTGCGACGTAATGGCCAGCTCACCGAAAAACGTCCGCGACATTCTCGAACGTCTGACCGAGATCGGAGACAAGCAGGATCGCGTCTCGATCGGCGATATCGTCGGGGCATTCGGCAGCCGTTCCTATGGTCCCGTCATGCTGGTGCCCGCGCTGATCGGCATTTCGCCGGTCGGCGGCATTCCGGGCGTGCCCACCTTCCTCGCGATCACCATCCTGCTGTTCGCCGTGCAGATCGCGTTCGGCAGGGATCACCTCTGGCTTCCCGGCGTGCTCAAGAACCGTTCGGTAGAGGGCGAGAAGCTGGCCAACGCGGCCGAGGATATGGAGGGGGCGGGGAAGTTTCTCGACAAGATCTTCCACGGCCGTCTGGAAATCTTCGCCGGAGAGCTGGCGGGTCGGATCGCGGCAATCGTCGTCGCGCTGCTCTGCCTTGCGGTGCCGCCGCTCGAATTGCTGCCCTTCGCGGTGGCCCTGCCCATGGCGGTGATCGCGGCGTTCGGCATTGCGCTGACCGTGCGCGACGGGCTGCTGATGCTGATCGGCTTTATGGGCAGCGCAGCGGCGTTCTACGTCCTGATCACGAAGGTCGTGTTCGGCATGCTGATCGGCGGAGGATCGGGCGGCAGCGGCGGCATGTTCTAGCTACCGCCGCAACGCTGAGCCGCGTCAGGCACCCATCGAGAGGCCTTCGTAACAGGTCAGAAGTCCCGAGACGAGCTGCCGGTTGGGCATCAGCGTATCCTGCATGCCTTCGGGGTCTGACAGCGAGATATGGTCGTAGCGATCCTGGTCGAACAGGTCTTTCGTCGCCTCGAACTCGACGAAGGGCAGGCTGCCTTCGTACCACAATTCGCGCAGCACTCCGGCGCCGAAGGCAAAGGTCGTGCGGTTGCCACGCGCGGCGACGACCTTGCCCCAGACGAGATCGTCGCCGAACTTCATCTTGACCCAGCTGCCGGCTTTGTAGCGGTTGTAGGTATCCTGCTCGATCACGAGGATGCGGTACGCGCCGTCACCGACCGGACCATTCGTGAAATGATCGGTCAGCGCGAGCTCGGTCCCGCCCATCAGCTCGGCGCTGCAGGTGTCGTAGTCGGGGCCCAGCTTGAAACTGCTCAGGACCGAGCGGTCGGAAATGGTCGGCCAGGGTGACTGCGCCGAAGCGGCACCGCCCACCATGGTTGCGACACTTGCGATCCCGAGCAGTATCTTGCGCATGATCAGCCCTTCTTAACTTCCGCCACGATCTTGCGTGCGGCATCGCCCAGATCGTCCGCCGGGACGATCGCGAGGCCCGAGTTGGCGAGGATTTCCTTGCCCTTTTCGACATTGGTGCCTTCCAGACGGACCACCAGCGGAACCTGGATGTTCACTTCCTTGGCCGCCGCGACGATGCCTTCGGCGATCACGTCGCACTTCATGATCCCGCCGAAGATGTTGACGAGAATGCCTTCGACCGCCGGGTCTTTCAGGATCAGCTTGAACGCCGCGGTCACCTTCTCCTTGTTGGCGCCGCCGCCGACGTCGAGGAAGTTGGCCGGGAACGCGCCGTTGAGCTTGATGATGTCCATCGTCGCCATGGCCAGGCCCGCGCCATTGACCATGCAGCCGATGTTCCCGTCGAGCTTGATGTAGGCGAGGTCGTATTCGCTCGCTTCGACTTCGGCTTCGTCTTCCTCGGTGACATCGCGCAGCTTCTCGACTTCCTTCTGGCGATACATCGCGTTCGAATCGAAGCTCATCTTGGTGTCGAGCACCAGCAGGTTGCCGTCCTCGGTTTCGACCAGCGGATTGATCTCGAGCATCGCGCAATCATAGGCCAGGAAGGCTTCGTACAGCTGCTTGGCCAGCTTCTGCGCCTGCTTGTTGAGATCGCCTTCCAGCTTCAGCGCGAAGGCCACCGCGCGGCCGTGATGCGGCATGAAGCCCTGCGCCGGGTCGATGGTGATCGTGGTGATACGCTCGGGCGTTTCGTGCGCGACGGTTTCGATGTCCATCCCGCCCTCGGTCGAGGCGACCATGGCGACTTCGCCGCTGGCGCGGTCGACGAGCAGCGCGAGGTAGTATTCCTTGGCGATATCCACCCCGTCGGTGACGTAGAGGCGGTTCACTTCCTTGCCCGCGTCGCCCGTCTGCACGGTGACGAGCGTGTTGCCGAGCATTTCCTTGGCGTCGCGTTCGACATCATCGATCGATTTCGCAAGCCGCACGCCGCCCTTTGCATCGGGGCCCAGTTCCTTGAACTTGCCCTTGCCGCGACCGCCCGCGTGGATCTGCGCCTTCACCACATAGAGCGGCCCGGGCAGCTGCTTCGCGCCCGCGATGGCTTCTTCCACGGTCATCGCAGGAATGCCCTTGGGGATGGCGATTCCATGTTCGGCGAGCAGTTCCTTGGCCTGGTATTCATGGATATTCATGGGCGCGTCTGGTCCTTTTCGAGCACTGAGCAAGTGCGGGGGATGTCTTGTGCAGGTGCGCATAAGCATGGATGCGCGCGCTTGAAAAGGGCGCGACTCCGGCGCACATCGCCTAAACTTGCCATGATCGACTTTACACGCCTTGAGATGATTGTCCGCCAGGCCGGGCAGATCGCGATGACTCGCTGGCCGGGTGCGGGCCACAGCGTGGAAAGCTGGGACAAGGGCGAGAACGATCCGGTGTGCGAGGCGGACCTCGAGGTCGACGCATTTCTGCGCCGCGAGCTGAGCGCGCTGCTGCCGAGCGCGGGCTGGCTGTCCGAAGAAAGCGCCGACCGGGGCGAACGACTCGAGGATCGGCTGGTGTGGGTGGTCGACCCGATCGACGGCACGCGCGATTTCCTGCGCGGACGCACCGGCTGGGCCGTTTCGGTCGCGCTCGTTTCATCGGGCCGGTCGCTGATCGCCTGCCTCGAGTCGCCCGCGCGCAAGGAAAGCTGGCAGGCGACCGCGGGGCAGGGCGCAACGCTCAACGGGAAGCGGCTGGTCGCATCCGACCGGACGCAGTTCGACGGTGCGCGGGTGCCGGCGGCGGATATCGGGGCAGCCGACAAGGCGCTGGTCGCGGTCGAACAGCCCAACGGCATCGCGTTGCGCGCCGCGATGGTCGCGGCCAACCGTGCCGATCTGCTCGCGACGATGCGCTGGGGCTACGAGTGGGACATTGCGGCCGCGACGCTGATCGCGCGCGAGGCGGGCGCCGCGGTCAGCGATATCTTCGGACAGCCGCTCGGCTACAACAAGCGCGATCCGCGCAGTTTCGGCCTGCTGGTGTGCGCGCCGAAGATCCACGAAGCGGCGATCGCCCATTTCGCAGAGCGCGCGCGCGAACGGCTGGGCACCGCGTCGGGCCCGCGTTAGACAACTGGCATCACGGCCACGGGCATAGAAAAAGGGCCCGGTGCACATGGCACCGAGCCCCGATTGTTGTCCGTTCGCCCGCGATTAGCGGCGTGCGGCCTGGACCTGTTCCTGGCTGATCGGAACGATCTTGATTTCCACACGGCGGTTCAGCGGTTCGGACACGTTGTCGCCGGTGCGCACGCGGAGATACTGCGGGTCTTCGCCGTAGCCGCGGGTCGCGATACGGGCGCGCGAAACGCCCTGCGAGACGAGATAGTCGGCCACTGCCTGCGCACGCTTTTCCGACAGGTCCTGATTGAGGCCCGGGCTGCCGGTCGTGTCCGTGAAGCCGTACACGTCGATCAGGCTGTCCGGATAGCGGATCAGGCTGTCCGCCACGGTCTTCAGGGTGGCGCGGAAATTGGCGTTGATGCTGGCCGAGCCGGTCGCGAAGGTCACGCCATCGGGCAGGCGGACCAGGATCGCGTCCTGATCGCCGATTTCCTCGACGTCGACGCCGCTACCGGCGGTCTGTTCGTCGAGTTCACGAATCTGGTCGTCGAACTTGTCGCCGATCACCGCGCCAGCGGTACCGCCGATGCCTGCGCCGATGATGCGGGCAGCATCGCCGCCGATCACACCACCCAGCAGGTAGCCGAGCGTCCCGCCGATGGCAGCGCCTGCGGCGGTGCGCGAGAAGGTCTTTTCGCCGGTGTTCGGATCGGTAACGCAAGCGGAGGTGCTCACCAGGGCCAAAACGGCGACCGAGGAGAGGATAATACGGGGGGTTTTCATGTTAGGCAGTCCCTCTTTTTGTTTCGATGCGCGATAGTGATCGCGCACGTTCCGGGGCTCGCGTTCCACCTACGCTCGCCGCCCCCGTAACGGCCCCCTTGCAGCGAGGTTCCCGAAAGGCGCGGTTGGCGGGCGCGCAGTATCACGGCTGGCGCGGCCGCGCTTTTGTGCTAGCGCGGCGATTGTCGTGACACCTTTCCCCTGGACAGACCTGATCATCATCGCCGGGCTGATCGTCCTCAATGGCGTCTTCGCGATGTCGGAGCTGGCGATCGTATCGGCGCGGACCTCCCGCCTTCAGAGCAAGGCGGAGGCGGGCAGCCTGGCTGCGCAAACCGCGCTCGAGCTGGCGGGCGACCCGGGCAAGTTCCTCTCCACCGTGCAGATCGGGATCACGCTGGTCGGCATCATCGCCGGCGCCTATTCGGGTGCGAGCCTTGGCGGGCCGGTGGGCGAGCGGCTGGAAGTGCTGTTCGATATCTCCCCCGCCACCGCGGCGCAGGCCGGGTTCTTCGTGGTGATCGTGCTGACCACCTATTTCAGCCTCGTGATCGGCGAACTTGTACCCAAGCAGCTCGCCCTGCGCGCGGCGGACCAGGTCGCGATGGTGATGGCGCGGCCGATGAAATGGCTCGCGATGATCGCCGCGCCGGTCGTGTGGGTGCTCGATTTCTCATCCGCCACGATCGTCCGCCTGTTCGGCGTGCGCCCCGGCGGGCAGAACAGCGTCACGGCCGAAGAACTGCAGATGCTGTTCGCCGAGGCGACCCGCAGCGGCGTGCTGGAAGCAGATCAGAGCGCGATCCTGAAGGGTGTCGTCCGCCTTGCCGACCGCCCGGTGCGCGAATTGATGACGCCGCGAACCGAACTCGACTGGATCGACGCCGCCGCCGACCGCGCCCAGATCGAGCAGACGATCGCCGACAGCCCGCATTCGCTGCTGCCAGTAGCGGAAGGATCGCCCGACCGGATCGTCGGCGTGGTCAAGGTCCGCGAAGTGCTGGCTGCGATGGTCTCCGGCGCGCCGTTCATGCTTTCCGATCTGGTCAAGCGGGCTGAGGTCGTACCCGATCAGCTCGACGCGATGGATGCGCTGCGCGTGCTGCAACAGGCCGACGTCGCGATGGCCATGGTGCACGACGAATACGGGCACCTCGACGGGATCGTGACCCCGATCGACCTGCTGACCGCGATCGTCGGCCAGTTCGAAAGCGACAAGGATCAGGGCCACATCCCCGAGGTGATCGAGCGTGCCGATGGCTCGCTGCTGGTCTCGGGCAGCCTCGATGCCGAATCGCTGGGTGACCGGCTGAATCTCGACTACGGCGAGGACCGCGAATTCGCGACTGCGGCGGGCTTCGCGCTGTCGGTGCTCAAGCACCTGCCAGAAGAAGGCGAGATATTCACCCATCAGGGCTGGCAGTTCGAGATCGTAGATATGGACGGGCGCAAGATCGACAAGCTGCTGGTGCAGGAAGCCGTATCGCCGGAAGATCGCCCCGATCGCGCGTCCGACCGCGAGGCTTGACGGAACCGCAGGCGCGCCCGGAGCTTTCGATCACCATGGGGCAAACATCGCGCGATATCTGGCTGATTACCAACGAGAGCAGCGGGTCCGTGCGCGAAGAGGTTCTCGCCGACCTGCACGAGGCCTGCGAAAACTCCGATCTGTGCATCGCCGGTCGCACCACCTTTCCGCGCGAGGATATTCCTACTGCGGAGCAGCTCGACGAGCAGGGCATCGATACCGTTGTGGCGCTGGGCGGCGATGGCACGATCAATGCCGTGGTCGCGTCGCTGGCGGGCTGGAAGGGCGCGGTCCTGCCGCTGCCCGGCGGCACCCAGAACCTGATGCCCAAGCGGCTGCATGGCGATGCCGAGGTGGGCGAAGTGGTCGATGCCTTTGCCAAGGGGCATGCCCGCCGTGCCCGACCCAAGATCGTCCGTTCCGCCGGCGGTATTGCACTGGCTGGCTTGCTGGTCGGCCCGGGCACCAGCTGGAACGCGGTGCGCGAGGCGCTGCGCGCAGGCGACGCGGCGCAGATGCTGGCCGCCACCGGTGCCGCGATCGAGGGGACGACGGGCAGGCCGCCTGTCCGCATCGTGCAGCCCGAGGTGGGCGATGTGGAGGGCTATCCGATACTCGAACTGATGCCGCATGCAGGGGGAATCGACATTGCCGCCTACCACGCGCGCACCGGTGCCGATTTCGTCGGCCAGACCTGGGCGCTTCTGCGGCAGGAATTTCGCGAAGGCCCGCACGAGACTTTCGGCCCGTTCGACACGATCGTGCTCGCGAGCACCGGTGACGATCCGCTCGACCTGCTGCTCGATGGCGAGCCCGCCGATGGCACGTCGCGCGAGGCATTCACGCTGGAAGATTGTCCGGTCGACGTGATCTCGACGCTGGAACAGGATCTGTGAGACGATGACGCAGACGCTGCTTTTCCATGTCAGCGACATTCATTTCGGGCTCGAGAACAACGAGGCGCTCGACTGGTTCGCATCCGAGGTGGACCGGCTACGGCCCGCCGCGATTTCGATCACCGGCGATCTGACGATGCGCGCGCGGGCCCGTGAATTTGCTGCCGCGAAGGAATGGGTCGGTGCGCTCGATGCTCCGGTCACGCTCGACGTGGGCAATCACGACATGCCCTACTTCAATCTGATCGAGCGGTTCTTCGATCCGTACAAACGGTTCGGGAGGCTGCGCGAAGTGGTCGAACGCGAGATCGACCTGCCCGGCCTCGCGCTGGTTCCGCTCAAGACGGCAGTCCGCGCGCAGCCGCGCTTCAACTGGTCGAAGGGCTGGGTGACCGACCGCGCGCTGGACAAGTGCCTTGCGCAAATCGACGCGCTGCCTGCGGGGACGCGCGTGCTGGTCACCGTGCACCACCCGCTGCGCGAGGTCGGTACGGCGGGCACCGCGATGACGCGCGGTGGCTCGAAAGCACTGGCGGAGCTGGCCAAGCGCAATGTGCTCGGCGTGTTGTCGGGCCACGTGCACGATGCCTTCGACATCATGGAAGATACGCCCCGTGGGCCTGTGCGGATGATCGGCGCGGGCACGCTGTCGCAGCGGCTGCGCTCGACCCCGCCCAGCTTCAACGAGCTGCACTGGGATGGCGAGGCGCTGCGCGTAGATATCCGCAATCTCGAGAATATCGAGGACGAGGCGATGAAGATCGACGACGTGCCCGAAGACGCCCATCCACCGCGCAAGGAGGGCGAGCCGGTCGCGCCCGTCGGCGCGGTTCCGCGGACCGATCCGCCGGTGAGTTAGGCGAAGATCGAGCGATGGGCGGGTCTTCGTGGGGGACCTCACGCTGTTCGTGAATGTGTCGCGGCTATTTGCGTTCCGGAACGGGCAGCGTCACCCAATCGACGGCGCGGCGGTGCATGTAGCCGCGCAGGCCGATATTGTAGGCGATCGCGAATTCCTGAAAATTGTGCAGGACCTCCGCCGTCCCTGCGCCCGCTGTGCCTCCGTCGCGCACCGGATCGAAGTCACCGAAATCCGGCCCTTCATACCCAACCCTGTCCATCGCCCGAGCGCGATATCCGGCACAGGCTTGCGTGGCCGACGCCGATAGCTGCCGGGCCTTTTGGGCATCCGCCAGGACAGCTTCGTCTGCCGTTCGGATCTCGCGTTCGAGGCAGCCCCAATATCCGCCGAGAATATTGAGCGCGATCTCGGCTTTGGCCAAGTCTGCCGTTGAGAATCCTGTGTCGATCGAGGGCCGAACTTTCTGCTCGATCAGGTAGCGGGTAAGCGCTTCGCGATATCCGATCACGAAAGCAGGGCCATCGACTATGTGCCAACGCGCACGCCCCAGATCGTCCGTCAGGCGCTTCGACGGGCCCGTGGGCACCGCGCATGGCGCCCGACCGTAGCAGTCAGCATCGAGCCGTGCCACGCCGAGAACGCTTTCGAAGCTCGGACCGGTCGCGCGTTCCTCAGCCGGTTCGGGCGCAGCGCTGGCCGAAGTCGAGGCAAGAGCGAACACGGCCCACGCGATGCGCCCTGCATTGCGAGCGGCATACATCTCTCTTCTCGGGTTCAACGACATGTTCCGTCCGGTAAGGGTATCACCGATATATCCAACCTGTTGTCCGGGAAATCGAAATCGCGTGAACGATGCGTTCGCGATCCCGCAAGGTGCAGGTTCCGAAATAAAAAAAGGGCGGCGCCTTGCGGCACCGCCCCTCCTGGTGATCCGAAGATCGGAAAGCTTTAGCGCTTCGAGAACTGGAAGCTGCGGCGAGCCTTGGCCCGGCCGTACTTCTTACGCTCGACCACGCGGCTGTCGCGGGTCAGGAACCCGGCGGCCTTGACCGTGCTGCGCAGCGAGGGCTCGTACTTGGAGAGCGCCTGCGCGATGCCGTGCTTGACCGCACCGGCCTGGCCCGACAGGCCGCCGCCGCGAACGGTGGCGATCACATCGTACTGACCTTCGCGATCGGTGATGGCGAAGGGCTGGTTGATGACGAGACGCAGCGTGGGGCGAGCGAAGTAGACTTCCTGCTCCTTGCCGTTGATCGTGATCGTGCCCTTGCCCGGCTTCACCCACACGCGGGCGACCGCATCCTTGCGGCGACCGGTGGCGTAGGCGCGGCCATGCTGGTCCAGCTCCTGCTCGCGCAGCGGCGCGGTGCTCTGGGCAACCACGGCGGCGTCCGCTTCGGGCGCATCGCCCGCGATATCGCCCAGGTCGGCGAGATCACGGATGCTCGCGGTCTTCGGTTCGGAGCCGCTTTCGCCCTGCGGCTCGTTCTGGTTCTTGTCGTCGGCCATTAGCTGAGAGCCTTGTTCTTGCGGTTCCGGGAAGCGATGTCGAGCACCTCGGGCTTCTGCCCGTCATGCGGATGCTCGGTGCCGGCATAGAGGTGCAGCGCCTTCATCTGCTGGCGACCCAGCGGACCGCGCGGGACCATCCGTTCGACCGCCTTTTCCAGCACGCGCTCGGGGAACTTGCCCTCGAGGATCTTGGCCGGGGTGGTTTCCTTGATGCCGCCGGCATAGCCGGTGTGCTTGTAGTACTTCTTGTCGCCCATCTTGCGACCGGTGAACTTCACCTTGCCCGCGTTGATGATGACGACATGGTCGCCGCAATCGACGTGCGGGGTGTAGCTGGGCTTGTGCTTGCCGCGCAGGATGTTCGCGACGATCGAGGCGAGGCGGCCAACGACCAACCCTTCCGCGTCGATAATATACCAGTTCTTTTCGACCTCGGCCGGCTTGATCGACCGGGTCATCTTGCTGAGCGCCTTCATGGCTATATTTCCCTTGGAATTCGGGGTCTCGCCGGGTCGGCTTTCCGCATGCGAACGAAATCGCCGGGCCGGGCGTGGAGCGCGCTAATGCTTCGGGACCCGCCTCAAGTCAAGCATTCATGCGGGATAGGCAAGAGGTATCATGATACCGTAGGCATGAGCATCCAGGTTTCGCTGCCCGTCTTGGCGGTGTCGCCAGAGGTCGTGGTCGCCTCGCGGCGATAACTTTGCAGGATGCCTGTCTTGCGAAACGCCGTCACGATCTCGCGCATCGCGATCGTGCCGCTGCTGCCGTCGGGCAGGGCGATCTCGCGCGTCGCCTCGCGTTCGCGCGGCGTGGGGAAGAACAGGTCCGCAGGGAGCCCGCTGATCCATTGCTCGGCGTGCTGCGACAGGTCGGCGAGGAAGCGGCGCGATGCGTCGGCTGCGTCATCGGCGGTGCCGTGGGCCCGCGCGAAGGCGAGCGCGGCTGCGACAGCCTCGTCGGGCAGCGGCGGGGGCGTCGCTTCGCGCGCGCCGGTGACGATACGCCCCGCCGAATCGAGATCGAGCGGGAACAGGTCGCTCTCGTCGCGCGCCGCCTCCATCTTGGCGATCGCCTGCAAGGGGGCAGGCGCATCGACTTTTGCATCGGACTGGCAGCCGGTCACCCGCATGCGACCCTCGCCAGCATCCTCGAAGATGATAAGCCAGCTGCGCGTCACGGTGATTCGCGCGTTGCCGGGCAGGCTGCGCACCAGAACCCGGTCAAGCACGCATTGCGCGCCGATCGGCCTGCGTCCCCAGAGCGGGGAGAACGGCAGGATGGCCAGCGCGCCGAGCCCGGCGACGACGCTCCGCCGTGGGAGGCCTGCGCTCACCCGAGCAGGCCGGCGAGCCAGGCGCCGGTCGCCGCGCCGCTTGCGTCGGCCCGCCAGCCGAGGATGGCGGGCGTATCGTAGGGGTGTAGCTGTTCGAGGCGCGCGACCGCGGCATCGAGCCGGTCGGCATGCGTCTTGAACAGCACCGCGATTTCTTCACCCTCGCCGCGTTCGCTATCCCATTCGAACAGCGACTCGATGCGTCCGATCACGTTGGCGCAGGCGATCATTCGTTCATCGAGCAGGCGCGCGGCGACGGCGCGGGCATCGTCCCTCTCGGCAAAGACCGTGTAGATCAGCGCGCTCATGCCACCGCTCTCATCCCCGCCGACCGAGCGCGTGCGCGCTGGCGGCGGTGGAGGCGACGAGCAGCGCGCCCGTGACCTGATGCGCAACCGCGATCCAGATCGATACCCCGGTCACGACCGTGACGATGCCGAGCAGCACCTGCGCGATCGCGAAGCCGATCAGCGCCTTGCCCGCATTGCTCTCGCGCACAAGCGCGCGCGATCCGAGCCACACGAGAACGACGAAGGCGACCCAGGCAAACCAGCGGTGGATGAAGTGGAGCAGGAAGGGGTCGTGCGTCGCGGCCCAGAAAAACCCATGCGACCAGTTCGCTTCGGGCACGAACCGGTCCTGCATCAGTGGCCAGGTGTCCGAAGCATGGCCCGCATTCAGGCCCGCGACCCACGCGCCTAGTACAATCTGCACCAACAGCACGACTCCTGCGAGCGCACCCAGCGGGCGCAGCCGCGCAGGCACGGCGTCCCGGTCGTAATCGAGCGCGTGCAGGTCGAGCGCGGTCCAGACGAGGCCCGCGAGCGTGAACAGCGCGGTGCACAGGTGGATCGAGAGCCAGAAATGGCTGACGTCGGTCATGGAACCGGTCAGGCCCGAACTGACCATCAGCCAGCCGAACACGCCCTGCAGCCCGCCCAGCGCGAGCAGCGCGACGAGGCGCAGATGATAGCCCCTGGGGATCCAGCCGCGCAGCCACGCGAACGCCAGCGGCAGCGCGAAGACCAGCCCGATCAGCCTGCCGAGCAGGCGATGGAACCATTCCCAGAAGAAGATCGACTTGAAATCGCTCAGCGTCATGCCCGCCGGGCCTGCTTCGAGGCGGTATTCGGGAGTTGCCCGGTACAACTCGAATTCGTGCTGCCATGCCTGGTCGGTCAGCGGGGGGAGCACGCCGGTCACCGGATTCCACTGCGTGATCGAGAGGCCCGATTCGGTCAGCCGGGTGATCCCGCCGACCGCGACGATCATCACCACCAGCACGGCGACCACGATCAGCCACCAGGCGAGCCAGCCGGGGCGTGAGGTATCGGATCGAACATCGCCCTCAGGGCGCGAAAGTATGCTGGCCATCCGGTATGAATGCGTACTCGTGCAGACACTTGCAAGCGCCCATGCAGCGCGCCTCGCATTCGGGGACGGTTCGTCGTCCCTTGCAAAATGAAACAACATAACATACGTGGCTGGCAATGGATTTTCGCAGCCTCTCGAATCGCATCAGGCTGGATGCGGTTGGCATAGCCCTGTCCGGGCTGTGCGCCGTGCATTGCGTGCTGACGATCGTGCTGATCTCCTCGATCGGTTTCGCCGGTAGCTGGCTGCTGTCGCCCGAACTGCACCGGTGGGGCTTGGTCGCCGCGACGCTGATCGCCGGGGTCGCGATCGGCATCGGAGCGATTCGCCACCGTCGCCGCATGCCCTTCGTGGTGGCGATGACCGGGCTGACCTTCATGGGCGGTGCGCTCGCCGCTCCGCATGGGATCGAGGAAGCCGTGCTGACGATCATCGGGGTCGGTCTCGTCTCGCTTGGCCATATCCTGAACTTGCGTCACGCGCACTGAGGCCTATGTCGCTCGTCTGATGAGCGCCCCCAAGACGATCACGCTGAACGGCGAGAGCCGCACCACCACCGCCGCCGATATCGCCGCGCTTGTGCGCGACCTGGGGCTCGCGCCCGAAAAGGTCGCGGTCGAGCGCAATGGCGAGATCGCGCCCCGTTCGCAGCTCGACGCGATCGCGCTTGCCGACGGCGACACGCTGGAAATCGTGCATTTCGTCGGTGGCGGCGACCATGCGCCTGACGCGGACGATACGTGGAGCGTTGCCGGGCGCACCTTCCGGTCGCGGCTCATCGTCGGCACCGGCAAGTACAAGGATTTCGAACAGAACGCCGCCGCTCTCGAAGCGAGCGGGGCGGAAATCGTCACCGTCGCGGTGCGGCGGGTGAATGTATCGAACCCGGATCAGCCGATGCTGACCGACTTCATCGACCCCAGGAAAGTCACCTACCTGCCCAACACCGCCGGGTGCTTCACCGCCGACGAGGCGGTGCGCACATTGCGGCTGGCGCGCGAGGCCGGCGGCTGGGACCTCGTGAAGCTCGAAGTGCTGGGCGAAGCGAAGACGCTCTACCCCGATATGCGCGAGACGCTGCGCGCGACCGAGACGCTCGCCAACGAAGGCTTCCACCCGATGGTCTATTGCGCGGACGATCCGATCGCCGCGAAGCAGCTGGAAGAGGCCGGCGCGGTCGCGATCATGCCGCTGGGCGCGCCGATCGGCAGCGGGCTGGGCATCCAGAACCGCGTCACCATCCGCCTGATCGTCGAAGGGGCGAGCGTGCCCGTGCTGGTCGATGCCGGGGTGGGTACCGCGTCCGACGCCGCGGTCGGCATGGAGCTGGGCTGTGACGGGATCCTGATGAACACCGCCATCGCCGAGGCGAAAGACCCGATTCGCATGGCGCGCGCGATGAAGCTGGCGGTGCAGGCCGGGCGCGATGCGTACCTTTCCGGACGCATGGGGACGCGCAAATATGCCGATCCTTCCAGTCCGCTGGCGGGTCTCATCTGACGAAAAGCGGCTCGCCGCCCGTTTAAGGCTTACGGGATGTTAACCAAGCTGGGCGAAACATGCCTGCCATCGGAAGAAGCGCCCGATGGAGGGGCACGATGGCGACAACGAATACGACCAGCCTGAGCATCGCGGAGATGCGCGAATTTGCGAACTTCTCGCCCTGCGAGCAGCGGTTCATTCGCCGCAATCTCGATATCGGGCTCGGCCGCGCAGATGCCTTCAAGTTGTGGGCGCGCAACGCGAGCGAGAATGTCGACATCCGTCGCCAGTACGTCGCCTATCAGGACTTGAAGGCGCTGCGGCACAAAATTCCCGGGACCGACGATGGCGAGACGATCTCGCCCTTCATCGGCCAGCTTTCGCGCCTCGCCGCGTTCGATCTGGCGCAGGAACGACTCGACGGGTTCTCGCCCTTCCGCTTCCTCTACGAACGCCTGCTGGGGGCCGATGTGCGCCCGTGGCTGCCGAGCGCGTTCTGCGCCGGTGCCGCGATGCCGCACCTGCGCCCGGCACGCCGCAAGCTGCTGCTCCAAAGCCTCAGCGAAGCCGCCGCGACCGCGCCCGCATGGTCGACCCGTGCGCCGACCTTCTTCCCCGAATATGTCGATCTGGAAGACGAGGCGGCCTGAATCGGGCGCGCTGAACCGGACCGAGGGCCCGGACTGCCCAGTTAACGGGCGGTCCGGGTCTTTGTCGTCCGTCTGGCGAATCCGCTCAGAAAGAAACCTGCGCGCCCGCCAGGACGACGTTGGTATCGGAGTCCTGCCGCGACCAGGTGCTGCCATCGGGGAAGTTGCCTCCCGACAGGAAATTGAGCGGCACATAGCCGTCGACGTGGATGAACTCGCCGAACAGGTTCACGTTGGGAACGGGGAACCATGACAAGCCCAGCACCGACTGGTTCTGCCGCCTCCAGGGAGAGCCCTCCTCGCCAGAGATGAATTTGGAAAACTCCGCCGAAAGCGCGAATTCGCGCCGCTGGACGGACAGATTCTCCGCGCCGAAGCCGAACCGTCCGCCGAAGGTGAAGGCCTCGGGCTTTACCGCTTCGAACTGGCTCAGCGGGTTCGTCGGGATCGGGACTGCCGTCCCCTCCCACACCTTCGTCGTCCGCGCGTACTCGCCGAGCAGCGTGACCGGGCCGTAGGTCAGCTTGCCATAGGCCGCGATGCCCGGGTTATTGTCCGCACAAGGATTGAAGTGCGTCACCGGATAGGCCTGACAATAGGCCGTACCGCGCTGGTAGCTGGCACCCGCCATCAGCGCATTGCCTTCGCCGCCAAGATCGATGGTGTAGCGCGCGTCGACCGCGAAATTATTGGCGCGCGAGGGGACGCTCGATCCGAGCACCGGCACGTTAGCCGAACGGAACTGGGAGCCGCCCTGAATGATCATGGCCCGCAGATGCAGACCGCCCGTGACCACCCCGATCTGCCCGCCGAAAGCCAACCCCGCGAAGGCGTGCCAGTTGGTCGAATTGGTGAACGGGCTGACCGTGTCGTTGAGCCCGAAGGGCGTATCCATCTTGCCGACCAGGGCATAGACCGGCGTCTGGTCGAGATTGCCGAACATCACCCAGCCGCGCCGCAGCTGCACCTGGTTGCGGGCGAGCGCGGTGATGGTCCCCTGGCCGAAGCTCTGTTCGGGATCGTAGAGGAATTCGGCATAGCCGGTGAGATTGGGGGTAAGCCGCGCGGTCAGTGCGAGATTGGCCGAGTGCAGCACGACTTCGGAGACGTTGTCGCCCAGCTGGTTCGCGCTGGTCGGATGGCGCATCAGGTAGCCGAACTTGTCGTCAACCGAAGCCCACTGATAGTTCGCGATGGCCGTGATGCCACCCGACAGCGTGACCCGGTCCTCGAGCTCCCCCGCCTGCAGCGCGGCCAGCTGCACCAACGGCTTGGTATTCACGTTTTCGGCATGGTCGAGCATGCGATAGGCATAGGCGCCGTTGGTGCCGACGAAATTCTCAGAGCCCTGCACCTGCAATTCGCGCGGATCATCGGTCTCGGTCACGACATCGACTGGGCCGACCGAAGCAGTCTGCGCCGATGCAACCTGGACCGAACCCGGAATTCGGTCCTGCGTGGTTGCAGCGGGCTCGTCATCTGCTGCTATTGCAATCGCTGCCGGCGCCCGTGTCGAATTTTCGGCTCGCATCGCTTCGATCTGTGCACGCAGCGCGGCGTTTTCGTCCTGCAGGGCATCGAGGCGATCTTCCATCGCTTCCAGCCGCTCGAGAACGGCGGCGTCTTGTGCCAGCGCGGGCGTTGCAAGCGAGAAGAGCGAGATACCACCCAACAGCAGGGCGCTCCTGCGCAAGGGGCGAGGCATGGCAAATGAGCCACAGTTGTCCATTATCACGAATCCTTTTGTCCAAACGGCCGTGCCTATTCCGATCGTGAATATTGACCCCACTGTCTTCACAATCCAGCTTTTCCGGCGGTTTGCGCGCGTTATCGCGCGTCTCGGCACGTGCCAAGACGGATTTCAAAAGGACTTCTCAAACTGTTGCTAAAACGCCACTCTAGCTGTGGCGGTACAGCGCATCGAGCCGTTCGCCGTAGCGTTCCTTGATCTTGTGACGCCGGATTTTCATGCTCGGCGTCATCTCCTCGTTCTCGATCCCGAAGGGTTCGTCGGCGAAGGTAAAGCCGCGCACCTTCTCAATCACCGATAGCTCTGCATTGACCCGGTCGATCGCCTTGCGGATCGCGGCGCGAAACTCGGGCAGTTCCTGAGCCTTGGTGCAATCGAGCGCCTTGCCCTGCGCCCTGCACCAGTCGAGCGCCCATTCGGCATCGGGCACGATCAGCCCGACCACGTAAGGCCGCCGGTCGCCGACCACCATCGCCTGTCCGATCTCGGGTTGCAGCGTGAGCATCCCCTCGACCTTCTGCGGCGCGACATTGTCGCCCTTGTCGTTGACGATCATGTCCTTCTTGCGGTCGGTGATGACGATCCGGCCCTTGTCGTCGATGTGGCCGATATCGCCGGTGTGCAGCCAACCATCCTGCAGCGCGCGGTCGGTCTCGCCCTGGTTCTGCCAGTAGCCGTGCATCACCAACTCGCCGCGGCACAGGATCTCGCCATCGTCGGCGATCCTGATCTCGACCCCCTTCATCGGGGGGCCGACCGTGTCCATTGCGATCCCCGCGCTCGGGCGGTTGCAGCTGATCACTGGGCCCGCCTCGGTCTGGCCGTAGCCTTGCAGCATCGTCAGGCCCAGCGCCTGGAAAAACGTGCCGACTTCGGGGTTGAGCGGCGCGCCGCCCGAAACCATCGCCTTCATCCGACCGCCGAATTTCTGGCGGATCTTGGGCCGCAGCAGGCGGTCGACCAGAAGATCCATCGGCTTGTCGCGCAGGCGTTTGCGGCCCTTCTTGCTCGCGCGCTCCTCAATCAGCAGCGCACGATCCATCAGGTAGCTCGCAGCGCCGCCCTGTTTGGCGACCTGCTTCATGATCCGTGTGCGCAGCACTTCGAACAGGCGCGGGACGACCACCATGATCGTCGGGCGCGTTTCCTCGATATTGCTGGCGAGCTTTTCCAGCCCTTCCGCATAATAGATCTGCGCGCCGACAGCGATCGGCAGGAATTGCCCGCCGGTATGCTCGTAGGCGTGGCTGAGCGGGAGGAACGAGAGAAAGCGTTCTTCGTCCGACAGCTTGAAATCGCTGATCAGGATTTCCCCGGCGCCCGCGACGTTGCACAGGATCGCGCCGTGGTGCTGCAGCACCCCGCGCGGTGCGCCGCCGGTGCCGCTGGTGTAGATGATGCAGGCGGTGTCCTTGCGCTTGATATTGGCAATCCGCGCATCGACCGCAGCGCGCGCGGCCCGCGCGTCGCCTTCGATCATGCTCGCCCAGCCATGGCAGGCGAGGTTGCCGCCCTGGTAGCTGCGCACGCTCTCGATCGGGATGATGTGTTCCGCGATGCCCGTGTGGAAAATCGCCGGAATCAGGGGGCCAGAAAGCTTCTCGTTCGAAACGATGACCGCCTTGGCGCCCGAATTGTCGAGGATGTGGATGTGGTCGCGCTCGGTATTGGTCACGTAGGCGGGCACGGTGATGCACCCGGCCGCCATGATCGCGAGGTCTGCGATGCACCACTCGGGCCGGTTCTCGGAGACGAGCATGACCCGGTCGCCATCCTTGAGGCCGAGACCGCGCAGGTTCTCGGCGAAGATGCAGACCTGATCGGCCACTTCGCGCCAGCTGATGGTCTGCCATTCGCCGTTGACCTTGCGGCCCAGGAATGGCGAATCGCCGCCCTCGTCGGCGCGTTTCAGGAACAGCGAGACGAGGTTGTCCGCGCGTTCGATCTCTTCAAGCTGCGTCAAGTCCGCACCAGCTCCCCTATATCCGTAATCTTTGTAACGGTGCGGGGCGATCTAGGCTCCCGGCGACGCTACGGCAAGCGTCCGCCACCGCGAAGCGCCTCAGGGCAGCTCGAGCTGGGCCTCGATTCGCGGATCGCGGGCAGAGACCCAGCGCCCGTCGCGCCGCAGTACGATCCCCGCCTTTACCGGGGCCGGGCGGACGATCAGCGCATCATGGCCGAGCGCGCGGAACGCGTCCTGGCTGTCCGCCAGCCAGGTGCCCTCTTCCAGCATCACACTGTCGCCGAATGCCATCAGGAATGGCAGGCCCAGCGCGTCTTCCGGGGCCAGACCGAAATCGATCACGCCGATAATGCTGCGCGCGGTCTGCACGGGGATCGTGCTGCCGCCCGCCGCGCCCACCGCCATGAACGGCTTGCCCTGCGGGTCGTACACCACCACCGGCGACATCGAGCTGCGCGGGCGCTTGCCACCTTCCACCCGGTTTACGACCGGCTTGCCATCGACCGTGGGGGAGCGGCTGAAATCGGTCAGTTCGTTGTTGAGATAGAACCCGCCTGTCATCAGCCCCGAACCAAAGGCGCTTTCGATGGTCGAGGTGTAGCTGATCATCGTGCCCGAACCGTCGACGACCGCGATATGCGATGTGCCGTGCTCTTCGGGCTCGTCGCCGTCGGCCAACGCCTGCCGGGCACCTGCGGGCGATCCGGGCTTCGCCTCGGCAAGAGTGCTTCCGGGCTGGATCAGCGCGCTGCGCTGCGCGAGATAATCCGGTGCGATCAAGCCCTGCACCGGGACCTGCACGAAATCGCTGTCGGCCACGTAAAGCTCGCGGTCGGCATAGGCGAGCCGCTGCGATTCGAGGAACAGGTGCCAGGTTTCCGGATTGCGCGGGCCGAACGCGGCGAGGTCGAACCGTTCGAGCTGGCCGAGCATTTGCAGGATCGCGATACCGCCCGAGGTCGGCGGGCCCATCGCGCAGATGCGATAGGTGCGGTATTCGCCGCACAGCGGTGCGCGTTCCTTGGCGACGTAGCCTTCGATATCGCGGACATTCATCGGGTCGGGGCGCGGCGTATCCTCGGCAACCGTGCGTGCGATTTCGCCTGCGATTTCGCCATGATAAAACGCCTCGGGCCCGGCCTGTGCGATCTTTTCGAGCGTGCGGGCCAGCGCCGGATTGGTCACCCTCGTCCCGACCGGCAGCGGTTTGCCCGACGCGTCGTAGAACAGCGCCCTTGCCTCCGCGCTGCGTGCGCCGGTTGCGCTCTTTTCGGCCAGCGAGCTGTTGAGGCGTGGATTGATCCGGAAACCGTCGCGCGCCAGCGCGATCGCGGGTGCGAACAGGTCGGCCCAGGCGAGCGTGCCGTGCTCCGCATGTGCTTTCGCGGCGAGTGCGAGGTTGCCGGGAACGCCGACGCTGAGTCCGCTCTGCACCGATTCATCGAACGACGGGACCTTGCCCGCTGCGTCGAGGAACCATTCGGGCGTGGCGCCTGCCGGGGCGGTTTCGCGCCCGTCATAAGAGGTAACCGATCCGTCGGCCGCGCCGCGCACCATGAAGCCGCCGCCGCCGATGCCCGAGCTTTGCGGTTCCACCACGGTCAGCGCCAGCATGACCGCGATCGCCGCGTCGGTGGCGTTGCCGCCCTTGCGCAGCATTTCGTAGCCGGCTTCCTGGGCGCGAGGATCGGCGGCGCTCACCGCACCGAGCACCGCTTGCGGGGCGGCGACGCTTTCGACCGGCGCAGCGGGCGCGGTCGCGCAGCCGGCGAGCGAGAGTGCGGCGACAAAACCGGCCACGGGGCCGGCGAAGGTTCTGGCGAGCATGGCGATCCTCAAGCTTGCGATCCGATTGCCTCTTCCATCGTGGCAAAGCCCTCGCGCTGCAACCTTTGCCTGAGGCCGCGCGCGATCCGCTTGCCTAGCATCGGCCCGTGGTAGACCATCGCCGAATAGAGCTGCACCAGGCTGGCCCCGGCCACGATCCGTTCCCACGCGGCATCCGCGCTGTCGATCCCGCCCGCAGCGATTAGCGGCATCTCACCGCCGGTCGCCTTGCGGAAATCCCTGAGCCTTTGCAGGGCAATGGGGGCGAGGGGCGCACCCGAAAGCCCGCCCGTCTCGTCCGCGTGTCTGGACTTCAGCGGCGGCCGCGCGAGCGTGGTGTTGGAAATGATCAGCGCTGCCAGTCCGCTGCCCACCGCGACCTTCGCGATGGCGTCGATCTCCCTGGGTTCGAGATCGGGCGCGAGCTTGAGGAACACCGGCGGACCCTTCGTGCCCCGCGCCTCGAACACGCCTGCGAGCAGATCGGTCAGCGCGTCACCCGCCTGCAGGTTGCGCAGGCCGGGTGTGTTGGGGCTGGAGATGTTGACCGTCAGATAGCTGGCGAGCGGCGTCATCAACTCGGTCATCTGCACGTAATCGGCGATGCGATCGGCGCTGTTCTTGTTCGCGCCGATATTGACCCCGACGATGCCGGGGCGCCCGGCGCGCGATTGCAGCCGGTGCATCGCCGCGCGCGCGCCGCCATTGTTGAACCCCATGCGGTTGATCACCGCCCGGTCTTGCACCAGCCGGAACAGGCGCGGCTTCGGGTTGCCCGCCTGCGGCAGCGGGGTGATCGTGCCGACCTCGACGAAACCGAACCCGAGCCCGAGCAGCGCGTCGGGCACCTCTGCATCCTTGTCGTATCCGGGGGCCACGCCAACGGGAGAGGGGAGGGTCAGCCCGCCGAGCGTAACGGCCAGCGAGGGGTCGTGGCGAGCAGGCTTGCCCAAAGGCATTCGTTTGAGCCCTGCCAGAGACAGGCGATGCGCGCGTTCGGGATCGAGCCTGAACAGCAGCGGCTTTGCGAGCGGAAACAGCATGGCCGATGCCCTATTGCGCGCTCGCTGCACTGTCGAGCGTGCAATAGGGCCTCAATCGCCAGCGCCTGAGTGAGCGCGGTGAGGAAACCTACAAACGCGAACGACTCGCAAAAGTCGGGTTTTGGTTGAAATCAGACCGATATGGTCCGAATTGGAAGCCATGCGCCTCAGCAACCTTGCCGATTATGCCATCGTCATCATGGCCGCGACCGCACGCAAGTGCGGCAGCGGGCGCGTGTCGTCGGCCGATCTGGCGCAGGAAACCGGCATCCCCGTGCCGACCGCGCAGAAGATCGTCAGCAAGCTCAGCGCGGCGGGCCTGCTGCGCTCCACGCGCGGTGCAGGCGGCGGTTTGCAGCTCGCGCGTCCCGCCGCCGCGATCAGCATGGCCGATATCGTCGAGGCGATCGAAGGGCCCATCGCGCTCGTCACCTGCATCGATACCGGCGATTGCGCGGTCGATCACGAATGCACGGTCAAATCGCACTGGCCGGTGGTCAACGCCGCCGTGCGCGGCGCGCTGGCCGAGGTGTCGCTGGCGAAAATCGCGGGCGCAGCAGTTACGCAGAAAGAATTGGCATGAACGAAGTCATCGAAGTCAAAGACCGGGAAGCCAAGGAAGCCGCCGCCAGGGCCGCCGACTACGAGTTCGGCTGGCATTCGGAAATCGACACCGAATATGCGCCCAAGGGCCTCTCCGAGGATACGGTCAAGTTCATCTCGGCCAAGAAGAAAGAGCCCGAGTGGATGCTCGAATGGCGGCTCAAGGCGTACCGCAAGTGGCTGACGATGACCGAGCCTGACTGGGCGAAGCTCGGCTATCCCGAGATCGATTATCAGGACGCGTATTACTACGCCGCGCCGAAGAAGAAGGAAGAGCTGGAGTCGCTCGACGAGCTCGATCCCGACATCAAGTCGGTCTACGACAAGCTCGGCATTCCGCTGGCGGAGCAGGAAGTGCTCGCCGGGGTGAAGGGCGCGCGCAAGGTCGCGGTGGACGCGGTGTTCGACAGTGTTTCTGTCGCCACCACCTTTCGCGAAGAGCTCGAGCGCGCGGGCGTCATCTTCCGCTCGATCTCCGAAGCGATCCGCGAATATCCCGATCTGGTGAAGAAGTGGCTCGGCAAGGTGGTGCCGCAGCACGACAACTACTTCGCCTGCCTCAACTCGGCGGTCTTTTCCGACGGCACCTTCGTCTACATCCCCGAAGGCGTGCGCTGCCCGATGGAGCTTTCGACCTATTTCCGCATCAATGCGGAGAACACGGGCCAGTTCGAACGCACGCTGATCGTCGCCGAAAAAGGTAGCTATGTCAGCTATCTCGAAGGCTGCACCGCACCGATGCGCGACGAGAACCAGCTCCACGCCGCCGTGGTCGAGCTGGTCGCGATGGACGATGCCGAGATCAAGTATTCGACCGTGCAGAACTGGTACCCCGGCAATGCCGATGGCGTGGGCGGGATCTACAATTTCGTGACCAAGCGCGGGCTGTGCCAGGGCGCGCGGTCCAAGATCAGCTGGACGCAGGTCGAAACCGGCAGCGCGGTGACGTGGAAATATCCCAGCTGCGTGCTCAACGGCGATAGCAGCGTGGGCGAGTTCTACTCGGTCGCGGTGACCAACAACCACCAGCAGGCTGACACCGGCACCAAGATGGTGCACAACGGCAGCAACACGCGCTCAACGATCATTTCGAAGGGCATCAGCGCCGGGAAATCGAACAACACCTATCGCGGGTTGGTTCGTGTCGCGGCGAATGCCGAAAATGTCCGCAACCGGACGGAATGTGATTCGCTCCTGCTCGGCGACAAGTGCGGCGCGCACACGGTGCCCTATATCGAGGTGAAGAATCCCACCGCGCAGATCGAGCACGAGGCGACCACCTCCAAGATTTCCGACGACCAGCTGTTCTACGCGCAGCAGCGCGGGCTGGACGAGGAAGCGGCGATCGCGCTGATCGTCAACGGCTTCGCCAAGGAAGTGCTGAAAGAGCTGCCGATGGAATTCGCGGTCGAGGCGCAGAAGCTGCTCGCCATTAGCCTTGAAGGTTCGGTTGGATGATCGAGCGCAGTTTCACTTTCAGCCGTCATGCTGAACTTGTTTCAGCATCCACTCTTCAACCCGTCCCCCCAGCGCGGGCGGAGGGATGGACCCTGAAACAAGTTCAGGGTGACGAGAGCGGATTCGGGGTCGAGGCGCAGAAGCTGCTGGCGATCTCGCTGGAAGGGAGCGTGGGGTGATTGTTCGCTCACTCTTTGTCTCGATAATTTTTTTGCTGGCATGCGGGGCAGCGCCCTCGTCGCTCGCCGATGAGAAACAGGAAGTTCAAATCTGCTATGCAGAAGCGATCGAGAAGCTTGCGAGCGACGCGGAATACCAGAAGTTCCTGAAATCTTGGCCCTATTGGATGGCCGTACGCTGGCTTTACTCCGCGGCAACCGAGGTAAAGGAGTGTGATGATCTGGCGATTGCATTGAGAGAAAGGATGACTTCGGAGGGCGAAGGTGACGATTGGGTAGGCGAGGTAAATAAGCCGTACGACGTGGCGGAAGCCACCGTTCGAGCAAGAAACCTCTATCGAGAAACTCCAGATCGTCCCTACCAGCCAATACAAGGCAGCCAGCATGACTGACCGCAAAACCCTCAACCTCCGGCCCGCATCCGATGAGTCCGCCGCGCCCGCCGTCAAGCGCAAGGGCCGCGGGTGGGAAATTTCGGAGAAGCGCCTCGACGCGCTGCACGATCGTGCGCGCGAGATGCGTCGGCATGCGAGCGAAGCGCACAAGGCGCTGGCCGCGAAGTTCTCCAAGGCCGATTTCGGGCGTTACAATTTCACCCGGTTCGCGGTCGTCGGCAGCGCGATCGTCGATTTCAATTCGCACAATATGGGCCTCGCCATCCTGATCGATGAGGAGGGCGTGGACCCGGCGCTCGCCAACCGGCGCGACAAGAGCCTGCAAGCGGTCGGCATCCGCGTGGTCCACGTGCCCGCCGCCGATATCCTGAACGACATCGACGCGGTGCTCGCCAGGCTGACGGTGGAAATGCGCGCCGCCATCGCCGCGCGGCAACAGGCGCGGCGCGAGCATCAGCGCAATTCCACGCCACGCGAATCCAGGCCCAGGGGAGACCGACGCGATGCGTAATCTCGAAACCCTTGCCCATGCGCCGCTGCCGGGCGCGAGCCGCGATCTCGCCGCGATGCAGGAGCTCGCGCGTGAGCTCCTGCGCACCGACGCGCAGCGCCTGCGCCCGCTGAGGCGCAACCTCGCGCGCGACCTCGACGCCGCGCTGGCGGGCAAGGCGCTGCCGTGGAGCGAGGCGCGCACCCGGTTCGAGGCGCGCAAGCTGGAGCGGCTGGCGTCTCCCGCGCCTGCCGAGGGTGCTGCCGCCGACAATATCGACGCGAGCGAGACCGAAACAGACAGCGCATCGGCGCGCAGCACGCTGCTGCCGCGCCTTGTCGCCGGCGTCGTCGCGCTCGCGCTGTGGGCGGGGTGGAGCCTCCATCTGAGCGGGCAGGCCAGCGTCGCGTGGGACGGTGGCACCGGCCCAGCGCAAACGCAGAACCTCTTTGCGCTTTACGCCCCCATGGTACTGGCGCTGCTCGCCACGCTGATCGCGATCAATCCTCCGCACGAGGGCGCGCGGCAGTGAAGACGATCTACACCGACAACCATGGCGTTCTGCCCTGGGCGTGGCTCATCCTCAGCGCAGGTTCGTTCGCGCTCGCCGTCCAGTCGGTCGGGGAAGGTAGCGGGTGGAGACCCATAATCGCCTCGATGTGCGGCGTGCTTTCGCTCGCGCTCGCCATTCGCCGCTTCCTCCAGATTCGCCGCGCCAAGGCCGAAGGTCGCGACCACACTATCGTGAGGGTCAAGAATGCTCCGAACCGGTAGTCTCACGGTACTTCTGGCGCTGGCGTTCGTGATGCCTGCCTCGGCGCAGGAAGCCCTGTCGCCCGCCCAGGCCGAAACCCGTCTGCGGGGGTGTCTTCAGGCGGGCGCGGCAGGTGCTCCGCGTAACGGGCTGCGTGCGGCGGTGGTCGCCACGCGGGCGCTGTGCGCGCCGCAGATCAAGCGGGTCGAGGCCGACCGCGTCGCCGCCGCCACACAAGGCCTGACCGGCGAGGAAGCCAGCCGCGCCGAGAAACAGGCCGTGCTCGAACTCAACGACGAGATCGCTCTCGCAATTGCAAATTTCACTGGATTGAGAACGCTTTAGACATGCTCCAGATCGACAACCTCCACGCCGAAATCGACGGCACCAAGATCCTCAACGGCCTCACGCTTTCGGTGAACGCTGGCGAAGTGCACGCCATCATGGGCCCCAACGGCGCGGGCAAGTCGACGCTTGCCTACGTGCTCGGCGGACGGCCCGGATACGAAGTGACCAAGGGTTCGGTGTTCTTCCGCGGTGAAGACCTGCTCGCGATGGACCCGCACGAGCGGGCGGCGGCAGGCCTGTTCCTCGGCTTCCAGTACCCGGTCGAAATCCCCGGCGTCTCCAACATCCAGTTCCTGCGCGAGGCTCTCAACGCCCAGCGACGCGCGCGCGGCGAAGAGGCGATGAGCGGGGGCGAGTTCCTCAAGCTCGCCAAGGAAAAGGCGGGACTGCTCAAGCTCGATATGGAGATGCTCAAGCGGCAGGTGAATGTCGGCTTTTCGGGCGGCGAGAAGAAGCGCGCCGAAATGGTCCAGATGGGCATTCTCGACCCCAGCTTTGCGGTGCTCGACGAAACCGACAGCGGGCTCGATATCGATGCGCTACGGGTCGTGGGCGACGGGATCAACGCGATCATGCGCAGCGCCGACAAGGGCGTCTTGCTGATCACGCACTACCAGCGGCTGCTCGACGTGGTCGAACCCACGCATGTCTCGATTCTCTCCAAGGGCCGCATCGTGAAGACCGGCGGGCCCGAGCTTGCGACCGATCTGGAACGCGAAGGCTACGACGCGGTGATGGCCGATGCCTGAGGCTGCGCTTCTCCCGACAAATCGCCACGAAGACTGGCGCTATTCGGATATCGACGCGCTGCAGGATTGCGCGCCCGACACGTTCGAGGCGTGGGAAGATATCCGCGTAGCCGAGGGCGAGAGCTGGTCCGACCTGATCGTGCTCGACGGCGATGATCGCCTGACCATGCGCCGCCTGCGGATCGCGCTCGAAAAGGGCGCGCGCGCCGAACTCGCCGCGCTGGTGGCGGGCGGCCAGCTCGGGCGGCTGGAAGTCGTGGTGACGCTGGCCGAAGGCGCGCATTTCGAACTGGGCGGGATCACGCTGGGCGGGGGCGAGACCACGCGCGAGATCGTTACCCGGCTGGCGCACGATCACCCCGGCGCGACCAGCAACCAGACCGTGCGCAGCGTCCACTGGGGCAAAGGCACGGGCAATTTCCTCGGCCGGATCGACGTTGCGCGCGATGCGCAGAAGACCGACGCGGCGCAGAGCTTCAAGGGGCTGCTGCTGGAACGCGGCGCGAGCGTGAACAGCGTGCCGCAGCTCGAGATTTTCGCCGACGATGTGCAGTGTGCGCACGGCGCGAGCGTGGGCCAGCTGGACGAAGCCGCGCGGTTCTACATGGCCGCACGCGGCCTGCCGCCCGAAACGATCCGCCGCCTGCTGGTGCAGGCGTTTATCGGCGATGCGACGCGCGAACTGGCCGACGAAGCCACGCGCGAGACGCTGCTCGAAAAGGCGCTCGACAAGCTGGAAGAGCGCGCGTGAGCGCGGTTGCCAAACACAAGCCCTCGCCTGAAGGCGAAGGGGGAATAGCGGGCCAATTCCCCGGCATGTTCACCGAGGATGGCGCGCGCTGGCATTACCTCGACAGCGGCGCGACCGCGCAGAAGCCGCAGGTCGTGATCGACGCGATGGGCCGCGCGCTGGGCGAAGACTATGCCACGGTCCATCGCGGCATCTACACGCGCTCGGCCAAGATGACGCTGGGCTACGAGGCTGCGCGCCGCCGGGTTGCGGCCTTCATCGGCGGCGGTGAGGACGAGCTCGTCTTCACGCGCGGCGCGACCGAGGCGATCAATCTGGTCGCCTACTCCTACCCGAAAAAGGGCCGCGTGCTGCTCAGCCAGCTGGAGCACCATTCCAACATCGTGCCGTGGCAGCTTGCGGGCTGGCAGGTCGACGTCTGCTCGCTGACCGAGGACGGCAAGATCGATCTCGATGCGGCGGAGGCGATGCTGACGCCCGAGCACGAGATGGTCGCCTTCGCCCATGTCTCCAACGTGCTCGGCTCGGTGCTCGATGCGAAGCGCGCGGCGGAGCTGGCGCATGCGGTGGGCGCGAAGCTGCTGCTCGACGGGTGCCAGGCCGCACCGCGGCTGGCCGTGGACGTCAACGAGATCGACTGCGATTTCTACGCGATGAGCGCGCACAAGATGTACGGGCCGACCGGCATCGGCGCGCTGTGGAGCCGCAAGGAGCTGCTCGACGCGATGCCCCCGTGGCAGGGCGGCGGGTCGATGATCGACAAGGTGACCTTCGAAGGCACCACCTACGCCCCGCCGCCGCAGCGCTTCGAGGCGGGCACGCCCGCGATTGCCGAGGCGCTGACCTTTGCCACTGCCTGCGACTTCATCGACCGGATCGGCCGCGAAAAGATCGAAGCGCACGAACGCGCGCTGGTTCGCCAGCTGCGCGAGGAACTCGCCCGCATCGAGGGCGTGCGTGTGTTCGGGCCGGAAGATGCGCTCGGCATCGTCTCGTTCGAGCTTCCGGGGGTTCACCCGCACGATCTGGGCACCATATTGGATGAAGAGAACGTGGCGATCCGCGCCGGGCATCATTGCTGCCAGCCGCTGATGGAGCACTTGGGCGTGCCGGGCACCGCGCGCGCCAGCTTCGGCGTCTATTCGGACGAGACCGACATTGCCGCGCTGATGCGCGGGATCGACCGCACGCTGAAGATTTTCGCCTAGAGATTTGGCCCAAGAGATATGACGATGAGCGACGAGAACGAAAACGCCAAAGAGCGCGATTACATCGCGGCCCCTTCCCCGACCGAACAGATGGTCGCGCAGAAACCCCCGCGTGCGCGGGTGGAAGACGCGATCGACCCGGATGAGGAGAGCGCGGGCGAGAAGCTGGCGCGCAAGCGCGACTATCTCGACGGGTTCCTCAAGAAGAAGCCCGAGGGCGTGGGCGAAGCCGGTGCGGGCGGTGCGCTGCAGGAGGCGGTGATCGCCGCGCTCAAGGAAATCTACGACCCCGAAATCCCGGTCAATATCTACGACCTGGGCCTGATCTACGGGGTCGAGGTGACCGAGGACAAGGACGTCTCGATCACCATGACGCTGACCACGCCGCATTGCCCGGTTGCCGAATCGATGCCCGCCGAGGTCGAAATCCGCGCGGGATCGGTGCCCGGCGTGCGCGATGCCGAGGTCAATCTGGTGTGGGACCCGCCGTGGGGCCCGGACAAGATGACCGATGAAGCCAGGCTGGAACTGGGAATGCTGTGATAATCTCCCCCTCCTCTTCAGGGGAGGGGGTTGGGGGGTGGGGCGGCACAAGGAACCACCCCGCTGCGACTAGGCAGCAAGCTGCCAAGTCTCGCTGCCCCTCCTTTGAAAACGAGGGGCGAAGGAGAAATTATGACCGACATCAAAACTCGCGAACGCCCCGCCGCTGTCACGCTGACGCCCGCTGCCGAACAGCGCGTGGCAGACCTGATGGCCAAAGCGCCCGACGATGCGATCGGCGTGAAGCTCTCGACCCCGCGGCGCGGCTGCTCGGGCCTCGCCTATTCGGTCGACTATGTTTCGGACGAGCAGGCCTTCGACGAGAAGATCGAGACCCCCGGCGGCGTGTTCTATATCGACGGCGCGAGCGTGCTCTACCTTGTGGGCAGCGTGATGGACTGGGTGGAAGACGATTTTTCCGCCGGGTTCGTGTTCGAAAACCCCAATGCCAAGGGCGCCTGCGGCTGCGGCGAAAGCTTCATGGTATAAAGGCAATCATGCCCCGGCCCGATCCTCTCCCGCGCTTCAACTCGCGCCGCCCATCGAAGTCGTACGACGCGCTCGACAGCGACGCCGAAACGATCCGCCTGCTGCGCGGCCAGCTGCGCCAGGCAGAGCGGATGATGCAGGCGCTGGCGAAAGAATGCGCCGCGCTGCACGATCAGCTTCGCGAGGCGGGGATTGCGCCAAAAAAGCCCAATCGCAAGCGCAAGCCGCCCGAGGCAGGCATCGCGGTTCCGGCAGTTCCCCCCAAGGGCCCTCGGCCCAAGCAGGGCGGGGCCGAAGCGCCGCTCGACTTTCGCGAAGACTGAAACCTAGCGCCTTAGCGCAGCCGCACACGCAGCCCGGTCCACATCCAGCGCATCGCTCGCGCGGCGGGCATCGACATAGGTCGCGGTCGGCTCCGCGCCCGGGCGCAGCGGATAGAGATAGACGTCGAGCACGCAGGCTTCGCCCACGAACTGCATCTTGCGCGCATCGCCTTCCAGCACATCGAGCCGCGCCGGGCCGAACACCTGTTCCAGCTGGCTGGCGCGCGCGCCGATCACATATTCCAGCCCGCTGTCGTTCATCACCTTGGGTGGCAGGAAATCGCCCGGCACGCTGGGGCGCGGGTCGGTCGGCGGGACCACCTTGACCGGCCTCTGCGGCTGGGGCTGCGGACGCCCTCCGACGGGCCGCTGCTGCGGCACCGTCGATGGGCCGGGCGTCGCGCACGCGGCGAGCAGCGCGGGAAAGCCCAGCGCAATCAATGTCCGCCGCGAATTACGCATCGCGCAGTCTCCCCTGGACGAGATGGGTTGCCGCCGCCGCGCCGATGATCGGGGCGATGAAATTGAGGCCGGGCACGGTCAGCATGCCGGCGATCACTATTCCCAGGGCAAAGCGCGTGCCGCGCCCGATCGGCGGCTCTTCGGAACGATCGTGCCGGTGGCGCAGCCACGCCATGTCGCGCAGCTCGCGCCCCAGCAGCCAGGCGTTGACCAGCGCGAACAGGATCACCGTACCAAAGCCGGTGACCAGCAGGATCAGCGCGAGCGGCAGGATCAGGATATTGACGAAGACGACGCGCACCGCGCCCTTGAAGCTCAGCCACATGCTCTCGCCAAAGCCGATCCGCCGCGCGCCTTCGAGCGCTTGCGGATAATACTTCGCCTCGACCACCTCGACCACGTCATCGGCGAAGAACTGGATCGCGGCGAGCGCGGTGACGCGGAACAGCAGCCACCCGCCCAGCACGATGCCGAGTAGCGTGCCGATGGTCGCGACCAGCTCCGCAGTTTGGGGCGGCAGTCCGTCGAGCACCGAACCGAGCCCCCGGTCGACCAGCCACATCAGCCCGAAATAAAGCCCAGCGCCCAGCAGCACGAACAGCAGCAACGTAACCAGCAGCGACTTGATCAGCAGCCACAGGATGCGCGGGTCCGCCAGTTGTGCGAAAGCGCGGGCAAGAGAGGCGGGCAGCGAAAGCATGGAGGCACAGCTTTTCCGTTGGCCCGGCCCCCAAGTCAATTGCCTGCAAACCATAACCGGCCTTGGCCGCGGCTCGGTTCGTCGCTAGGCCGCGCATCAATCGAGATTTCCCAGCAAAGGATAGTGAGCCCACATGGCCGACCCCAAATTCGACGTGATCGCGATCGGCAACGCCATCGTCGACGTCATCGCCCCGGTGACGCACGAATTTCTCAAGGCCGAGGATCTGCCCGCAGGTTCGATGCGGCTGATCGATGCGGAGCGTTCGGTCGATCTCTACGCCAAGATGGGCTCGACCAAGGAAATCTCCGGCGGCGCAGCGGCGAATACTCTGGCGGGCGCGACCATGCTGGGGCTGAAGACCGCCTTCATCGGGCAGGTCGCGGACGACCAGCTGGGCGAAATCTACCGCCACGATCTGACCAGCGTCGGCGTCAGCTTCGATACGCCCGCGCGGCCCTTTGGCGACAAGGAATCCGAACCGCCGACCGGCCGCTGCCTCGTGCTGGTCGACCCCGATGGCGAGCGCACGATGAACACCTCGCTCGGCGCATCGCAGTTCCTGCCCGCCGCCGCGATCGACGACGATCTGATCCGCAGCACCAGGGTGCTGTTCCTCGAAGGCTACCTGTGGGACCCGCAGGAGCCGCGCGAGGCGATGAAGCGCGCGATCACGGTTGCGCGCGAGGCGGGCGTGAAGGTCGCCTTCGCCACTTGCGCCGATTTCTGCGTCCACATGCACGGTGGCGATTTCCGCGCGCTGATCAACGACGGGCTGATCGACATCCTGTTCGTGAACGAGGAAGAGGCAGGCATCCTCGAAGGCTCCGACCCCGACACCGCGTTCGAAAGCCTTGCCAACGACGTGCCGGTGGTGGTGATGACGCGCGGCAGCGATGGCGCGATTGCCGCAAGGGGCGTCGAGCGAGCGCGCGTGAACCCCGAGCCGGTTGAAAAGGTGCAGGACCTGACCGGAGCAGGCGACCTCTTCGCCGCCGGCTTCCTCTCGGGCTATTGCCGCGACGCTTCGCTCGAAGAGAGCCTGATCCGCGGCGCGGTGGCAGCAGGCGAAGTCATCTCGCACTGGGGCGCGCGGCCCGAGGCGGATCTGCAGGCGCTGGTGAAGGCGCGGTTGGGTTAGTTTGCGCTACCCTCGGCCACGGCTTCGCAGGAGTAGCTGCCACCAACGGCCGACATTTCCGGATTGGAGTTGTAGGGCTCGATAAGCTGCTCACAAACCTCGCGATTATTGGGGTATCCGTGAACCGTTGCGAGCCAGCTTTCGATACCTCCAGACCGTTTTACGATGGCGACGGCAGGATCGATACCAGGCGGGACCTGACCATATGCGTCTCTCACACCGGCTTCGTATTCGCCGTAGGTTTTTTCGCCATCCGAACATGAGATCAACAAAGCGGCGATCAGTAATGCTGAAAAGCGCATGGATTTTCCTTCTAGTGACGATCTGAAGAACCCATCAACCCTTAGGATCAAACGTTCACCTCCCGCTCCACTTCGCGCCAGCCGATATCGCGGCGGCAGAAGCCTTGCGCGAAGGTGATCGCGTCGACCGCCTTGTAAGCTGCCGCCTGCGCCTCAGTCGCGTTGCTGCCCCGTGCGGTCACGTTGAGCACCCGGCCGCCGCTCGCGATCAGCGCGCCGTTATCGCCCCGCGCAGTTCCCGCGTGGAAGACCTTTGCGCCGCCTTCCTCCGCGCTGCCCAGCTCGATAACGCCGCCCTTCTTGGGCGTATCGGGATAGCCCTCTGCCGCCATCACCACGGTCAGTGCGGTGTCGTCCGAGAAGCGCACGGGATCGGCCTTCGACAGGTCGCCGGTCGCGCAAGCGTGCAGCAGCGCAGGCAGATCGCCTTCGAAGCGCATCATCAGCACCTGGCATTCGGGATCGCCGAAGCGGATATTGTACTCGACCAGCTTGGGCCCCTCGTCGGTCAGCATCAGCCCGGCGTAGAGCACGCCGCGATAGGGCATCTTGTCCTCGCTCAGCGTGCGCACCGTGGGCACCACGATCTCGCGCATGGCGCGGTCTACAGCCTCGTCGGTCAGCACCGGGGCGGGGCTGTAGGCGCCCATTCCGCCGGTATTGGGGCCGGTATCGCCTTCGCCCACGCGCTTGTGATCCTGCGCGGTGCCGAAGGGGAGGATGATCTCGCCATCGGTCAGCGCGAAGAAGCTCGCCTCCTCGCCGCGCATGAACTCCTCGATCACGACTTCGGAGCCTGCCGAGCCGAACTTGCCGTCGAACATTTCGGACAGCGCCTCCTGCGCCTCCTCGCGCGTTTCGGCGATCACCACGCCCTTGCCCGCCGCAAGTCCATCGGCCTTGAGCACGAAGGGCGCGTTGAAATGCTTGAGCGCACCCCACGCCGCTTCGAGCGAGGTGACCCGCTCGTAGCGCGCGGTGGGGATGCCCGCGCGCTTGCACAGGTCCTTGGTAAAACCCTTGCTGCCTTCGAGCTGTGCGGCACCCTTGCCCGGGCCGAACACCGCAAATCCTTCGGCACGCAGATCGTCCGCCAGCCCGGCCACCAGCGGCGCTTCGGGGCCGACCACGACCAGCTCGACAGCGTTCTCGTGGCAAAACGCGATCACGGCCTTGTGGTCGGACGGATCGAGCGCGACAATGTCGGCACATTCGGCGATGCCCGGGTTGCCCGGTGCTGCGAAAAGCCGCGAGCACGAAGGGGAAGCGGCGAGTTTCCACGCCAGCGCATGTTCGCGGCCGCCCGACCCGAGCAGAAGGATATTCATTCGCGTGTCCAATCCAGACGATACTGATCCTTCGCTGCTAGCGAACAGCAGGCCGGGCGACAATTCCGAGCCGCTCAGCGTGAGCGATCTTTCGCGCAGCCTGAAGCGCGTGGTGGAGGACAGCTTCGGCTTCGTGCGCATCCGCGGCGAGCTGTCGGGCGTAAAGCGCGCCGCCTCGGGCCACCTCTATTGCAGCCTGAAGGACGAAAAATCGGTCATCGACGGGGTGATGTGGAAGTCCGCCACCCCGCGCCTCGCCTTCCTGCCCGAGGATGGCCTCGACGTGATCGCGACCGGCAAGGTGACCACCTATGCCGGGCGCAGCAAATACCAGATCGTGATCGAGCGGATGGAGCTGGCGGGCGAGGGCGCACTGCTCGCGCTGCTCGAAAAGACCAAGGCGCGGCTGGAGGCGGAGGGGCTGTTCGCGCCCGAGCGCAAGAAGCCGCTGCCGTTCTTGCCGAAGACGATCGGCGTCGTCACTTCGCCCACTGGCGCGGTGATTCGCGACATCCTGCACCGCCTGTCCGACCGCTTCCCCAGCCACGTCGTCGTGTGGCCGGTGCTGGTGCAGGGCGAGGGCGCGAAGCGACAGGTGGCCGACGCGGTGCGCGGGTTCAACGCGCTGGCCGAGGGTGGCAGCGTGCCCCGGCCCGACCTGCTGATCGTCGCGCGCGGCGGCGGCTCGATCGAGGATCTGTGGACCTTCAACGAGGAAGAAGTGGTCCGCGCGATCGCCGATTCGGACATCCCGGTCATCTCTGCGGTCGGGCACGAGACCGACACCACGCTCGCCGATTTCGCCGCCGATTACCGCGCGCCCACCCCTACCGCCGCCGCAGAACGCGCAGTGCCGGTGCGCGCCGAGCTGGCCGCTGCTCTGGCAGACCTTGGCGCGCGGCAGATGCGCTGCGCCTCGCGCCCCGTATCGCTGGGGCGCGAGCGGCTCGACGCATCTGCGCAACGTCTGCCGCGGCCCGAGGCGCTGTTGCAAGCGCCGGCGCAGGCGCTCGACGATGCGACCGAGCGGCACCGGCGTGCGCTGGTCGACCGGGTCGGGATAGGCCGCGCGGCTCTGGATCAGGCGGCGGCGCGGCTCGCGCCCGCGACGCTGCGCTGGCGGCTGGATCAGGCGCGCGAGCGGCTGGCGCATGTGCGGCTGGTGCCCGCGACCCTCACGTCGCGGCTGGAGCGCGCGGGCGAGCGGCTGGGCGCGGGTGTCGCCATGCTCCGCTCGCTCGATCCCGATGCGCCGCTCAAGCGCGGTTACGCGATGGTGTTCGGCGCGGACGATGTGCTGGTGCGCAGTGCGGATCAGGCACGCGCGGCGGGGGCGCTGAGCCTCAAGTTCGCCGACGGGCGCGTCGCGGCGCATACCGGCGATACGCCGCCGCCCGCACCTCCATCGCCCCCGGCACCGCGCCCGGCGCGCAGATCGCCCCCTCCGCCGAGCCCGAAACAGGACGATCTGTTCGGCTGAGGGTGGTCCGCGCCCGCAGGCTTGCTATATCGGGGCAATGTTGACCACCTCTTCCGAACAGCCCGCGCGGCTTCACTATGGCCCCAATTCCTTCCGCGTGCTGCGCAGCGGTCGCTTCGTGACCTGCGCGGTGAGCGGCGAGCCGATCGCGCTGGAAGATCTGCGCTACTGGAGCGTCGAGCATCAGGAAGCCTATGCCAGCTGCGAGATCGCGACGCGCCGCCTGACCGAAAAGGCGTGAGCTTGCGGCTCTTCGCCACCGGCGCAGCGTCGCTCGCGATCCTGGCCACCTGCGGTAGCTGCTCGACGGGCAGCGCCGAGGCGGATGGCCCGCGCGAAGTGGTCCAGCCGATCGTCGATCGCCCCGCGCCCGTTCCCGCGCCGACACCGACACCGACACCCACACCAAAACCGACGACGCCTGCCCGCACCACCTTCACCTTTCATGGCGAGCTGGAGCAGGGCGGCTGGATCAGAGGCGTCGTGCCGAGCAACACGCGCAGCGCGCGGCTGGGTGAGCAGCAGATCGACTTTGCCGAGGATGGCAGCTTCTTCGCCGCGTTCGACCGCGATCAGGGGCCGCAGACAGAGCTGGTCGCCACGCTGGAAGACGGGCGCACGATTGCCAGCCCGCTGACGATTCGCCCACGCGAGTGGAAGCTCGAATATATCAACGCGCCTTATCGCGCGGGCCGCAGCAGCGCCGAATTCGAACGCCTGCGCGGCGGCGAGCTGGAGCAGATCGCGGCGGCGCGCGCCACGGAGACCGGCGCGCAAGGCTGGCGGCAGGATTTCATCTGGCCGGTCACGGGCCGCATCTCGGGCCGTTTCGGATCGCAGCGGATCTATCAGGGCAAGCCCGGCCCCTACCACTCGGGGCTCGACATCGCGCCGGGTGCGGGCGTGCCCTATGTCGCTCCTGCCGATGGCGTGGTGACGCTGGTCGCGCAAAGCCCCTTCACGCTTGAAGGCAACCTGCTGATGATCGACCACGGCATGGGCCTCAACAGCGCGTTCCTGCATTCGGCCAGCATCGCCGTGCACGAGGGGCAGAAAGTGCACCAGGGCCAGCTTCTCGGCACGATCGGGGCGACCGGCCGCGCGACCGGGCCGCATCTGCACTGGAGCCTCAAGTGGCGCGATTCGCGGCTCGACCCGCTGCTGTTCGTGGGGCCGATGGATTAGGGGATCTGTCGCGGGCTGCCGGTGGCTGGCTGCCGTCACGAAAAACACACCAAAAGCGGGGCCACGCAATGCGCGCCCCGCCTCGGTTCATTCCGGATGAGAGAGCCCGAAGGCTCAGGCTGCCGGAGCGGCGGCCGCCTTCTTCAGCTCGCGCTTCACCTTGAGGGCGCGCGCAGAGAGCTTTTCGTCCTTGGTCTTCAGCAGCCAGTTGTCGAGCCCGCCATTGTGCTCGACCGAACGCAGCCCGTGCGTGGACACACGGAACTTGAAGCTGCGGTCCAGCTTCTCGCTCATCAGAGTGACGTTCTGCAGGTTGGGCAGGAACACACGCTTGGTCTTGTTGTTCGCGTGGCTGACATTGTGGCCGACCTGGCGGCCCTTGCCGGTCAGTTCGCAGATGCGCGACATGGCTTATCTCTTCTTAAAAAGGTGATCGGTCTGTGCCGGAAAGTCGCCGCGCTTAGCGGCCCATATGCGAATCGTCAACAACCGATCGTGGTCCTTGCCGAGCCGACCCGGCGCTTATAGCGCAGATTTCACGATGACGCGATGGCCTTTGCCCGATCCGATGCAAGCCGCGCTGGAGCAGGCGCAGCTGGCCGCCGAGGCGGGCGAAGTGCCCGTGGGCGCGGCGGTTGTGCGCGATGGCAAGGTGATCGCGCGCGCGCACAACGCCCCGCGCACGCTGGCGGACCCGACCGCGCATGCAGAAGTGCTCGCGCTGCGTGCTGCGGCGGAAGCACTGGGGCAGGAGCGACTCGAAGGCTGCGACCTGTGGGTGACGCTGGAGCCCTGCGCGATGTGCGCCGGTGCCATCGCCCACGCGCGAATCGGGAGGCTCTATTACGCCGCGCCCGACCCCAAGGGCGGCGCGGTGGCGCACGGCGCGCGCGTGTTCGATCATCCGCAGTGCCACCATCGTCCAGAGGTCTATTCGGGGATGGGGGAAGAGGAAGCGGCAGGGCTGCTCAAGTCCTTCTTCGCGCAGCGGCGCTAGAGGCCGCGCCAGATCTTCGCCGAAGCATCCTCCGCCGCCCCACGCGCCGAGCGCTTGCACGCCGCAGGCATCCAGTCGCGCCCGTAGCAAAGCCGCAGTTCTTCCAGCCAGCCGCGCTCATTGAGCACGACGCCGATCATTTCGCGCCGCCAGTAAGGGTTGGCCTGCATCCATGCCGTGCGGATATCGCCCGCGGTCAGCCCCTTTTGCCGCGAAAGCCGGTCGAGATCGGGCCAGCGCAGCGATCCGTGCAGGATGCGGATGATGCGGAAATAGCGGTCGGGCGTGTCGGCCATGCAGCTGCCGTGCTTGGCCCATTGCCGCACCGCGAGGCCTTCCGAGGGTTGGGCGCACATCTGGCGGGCGAGCTGCGCACCGGTGGGGCGGGCCGGTCGGCCTGCGCACCATTGCGGCGAGCTACGTGTGCCCTGGGGCCAGAGCCCGTGCACGATCAGCCCGAAGCTGCCGACGCGCCCGGAACATTGCCGCGCATGACGCAGCGCATCCTTGCGCGTGCGGCAGAACTCGGGGCTCCAGCTGAGCGACAGGACGTAACCTGTCGCGGGCATCTTGCGCGTCGGCCCGTCGCGGGTGATGTTGGGGACGGAGACGCTGCGCGGCAGCTTGCACTGGTAGCTTTGCGCCGACGCCGCGGTGGGCACCAGCGCCAGCATCAGACCCGCGAGGGCGAGGCCTGGGCGGCGCAGCTTGCTAGGCCTTGTTGCTGGGCGCATCGCCGCCCGAATCGCCTTCCAGCCAGCGGATCGCGTCGCTGCGAAACAGCATCGACACCGCGACCGCCTCGGCAATCAGCGCCAGCAGGCCGTAAATCTCGTGCAGCGGCATCTGCCCGGCGAAGTAGTCGCCGACACCGATCAGCGAGATCAGGAACAGCAGCACGATGATCCACTTGGCGATCTGCAGCCGCTGGACCGAAACCAGGTACCACAGCAGCAGCCCGATCGCCGCGCCAAGCACGTAGAAGCCGATAAGCAGGATCGGCGGCAACGCCACCCCGCTTTCCGCGCCGACCTCCACAAAGGCGGCCTTGAAACTGCGGTAGCCCGAGACGAACCCGAAGAAGCCGAGCGCTATCGAGCCGAGATAGCAATAGTCGAACAGCTTGATCGACGATGGTTTCATCGCGTGGTCCCCATTGCCCCTGTCGGGCGAAACTGCCGCAAGCGGGGCAGGGCTGCAAGCCGCAGCCTATGGCAAGGTGGTGAAATCGAGCCCGATATCCGCTGCCGGGGCGCTCTGGGTCAGCCTGCCGACCGAAACATAGTCGACCCCGGTGGCGGCCTTGGCCTTGATCGTATCGAGGTTGATGCCCCCGCTCGCCTCGGTCGGAACGCGCCCGCGCACCATTCCCACCGCCTCGCGCAGCATTGCGGGCTCCATATTGTCGAGCAGCAGCCGGGTCGCCCCCGCGGCAAGCGCAGGCTCGATCTGGTCGAGCCGGTCGACCTCGCAGATGATTTCGCCAACGCCTGCCTCGCGCGCGCGGCGCACCGCCTCGCCGACCGATCCGGCGACCGCGACGTGGTTGTCCTTGATCATCGCCGCGTCCCACAGGCCCATGCGGTGGTTCGCGCCGCCGCCCATGCGCACCGCGTATTTTTCGAGGTGGCGCAGGCCCGGCAGCGTCTTGCGCGTGTCGAGCAGCGTGCAGGCGGGATTGTCCATCGCATCGACATAGGTGCGCACCAGCGTGGCGATGCCAGAGAGATGCTGCACGGTGTTGAGCGCGCTGCGCTCTGCGGTCAGCATCGCGCGGCCCTTGCCCTCGATCCGCATCAGATCGGTGCCCGGCGCGACCTGCGCGCCATCGTCGACCAGCAGTTCGATTGCGCAGTAGGGATCGAGCGCGCGGAAGAACGCGGCGGCGATCGGCAGGCCTGCAACGGTGATCGGATCGCGGCTGTCCATAACGCCGGTAAAGCGCGCGTCGGCGGGGATCACCGCTTCGGAGGTGACGTCGTGACCGCCGCCGGCCAGGCCATTGCCGAGGTCTTCGGCCAATGTGCCGCGCACGAATGCGTCGAGATCGAAGCCGGAGAGGGCGAAGTCAGGTGTGGGGCTGGTGCTCATCGGCCAATCTTCGTCATTGCGAGCGACCGCAGGTCGCGCGGCAATCCATGGCGCCATGGATTGCTTCGTCGCTCCGCTCCTCGCAATGACGGGCTAGAGGGTCAATGCACGAACCGCGCGACCACGTCGCGGTAGCTGCGCGACACCTTCACCTCGGCACCGCTGCCCAGCACCAGGAAGCACTCGCCATTGGTGTGCGGCTTCACCTGCCGCACCTGGTCGAGATTGACAATGGTCGAGCGGTGCACGCGCTGGAACTTGCGCGGGTCGAGCCGCCGCTCGAGATCCTTCATCGTCTCGCGCAGGATCAGCGAATTGTCGCCGGTATAGATGCACATGTAATCGCCTGCGGCCTCGATATGCTCGATCGAATCGACCTCGACGCGGAAGATCTTGCCCCGGTCCTTCACGTTGAGCAGCTTTTCGAACCGCTCGCCGCTTTCGGTCGAACCTTCCTGCAGTTCCTCGGCCGTCTCGGGGGCGACCTCGGCGAGCACGTTCATCAGCTTTTCCGCCTCGTCCGCGCCTCGCTTCTCATTCATGCGTTGGCGGACGCGCTCGATCACGTCGGCCAGCTTGTCCTCGTCGACCGGTTTCATCAGGTAATGCAGCGCGTTCGCCTGGAAGGCGCGGATCGCGTGCTCCTGATACGCGGTGACGAACACGAACAGCGGCGGGTCGATGTCCATCACGCCCTGGACCACGCCGAAGCCGTCGAAGCCGGGCATCTGAATGTCGAGAAACACGAGATCGGGGCGCAGGGTCTTGATCTTGCGGATGGCTTCGCGCCCGTTCGAACAGGTGTCGATCACCTCCACATCCTCGAACGGGTCGAGCCGCAATTGCAGCCCCTGAATCGCGAGCTTCTCGTCGTCCACGATAATCGTCTTGATCGTCATAATGTCACTATCCCATGGCGCGGGGGTACGCCGAAGCATCAACGGGCGGGCTTGCGTCCTGTTTCCCGGCTCGCCGATCGGTATCGCCCCCGTCCTCGCGCAGAGAGGGGTGGGTGGTCAATGCCGCCGGCGGCGGGAGGATCACGGCTTCTTCCTCGCCCTCGGTTTCGAAGGGTATCTCGATAATCACAGTGAAGCCGCCCTGAACCGGGGAGCGGATTTCGAACAGGTGGTCGGTACCGTAGGCCTGCACAAGACGGTCGCGGATATTGGCAAGGCCTACACCGGTCGAATCGGGGCTGGAGCTGGGGGGTATCGAATCGCGCGTCGATTCCATCGGCACCTTGAGCCCGGGTCCGGTGTCGGACACGACCAGCCGCAGCCGCGAGCCTGAAACCTGCGCCGAGAGCGAAATGCGCGCGCCCTCCTCGAGCGGGGAGACCGCGTATTTGATCGCGTTTTCCACCAGCGGCTGGAGCAGCAGCGAGGGCAGGCATGCCTCGGCCGCTTCCTCGGCAATGTCGAATTCGGTCTGCAACCGCTCCTCGAACCGCATCCGCTCGATATCGAGGTAGAGTTTGAGCGTTTCCACCTCCTGTTCGACGGTCGCCATGCCGCCGGGCTGCGAGATCAGCGTGTGGCGCAGGAAGCGCGACAGCCGCGTCAGCATGGCGTTGGCGGGCTCGGTCTGCTTGAGCAGCACCAGCGTACTGATCGAGTTGAGCGTGTTGAACAGGAAATGCGGGTTGAGCTGGTAGCGCAGCATGGCCAGCTGCGCGCTGGTCGCCTGCGCTTCCAGCCGCTCCAGCCGGTCGGCCTGCGCTTCCAGCTGGAGGAAATAGTTGATCGCGTAATAGAGCCCGGTCCACGCGCCGAGCAGCGGCAGCTCGACCGACAGGTAGAGGAAGAACAGCTGCGCCAGCGTGGTCTCGCGGTCGCTGTAATAGAGCCCGGCGACCCACGCCTCTATCAGCACCTCGATGCACACCGCCGCCGCCAGCGCGAGCGTGGTGAAGCCCCAGGTGACCAGCGGCGGGCGCCCGATCAGGTGGCGATAGATCACCGACAGCAGCAGGCTGAGCGAAAAGGCCGTCACCGTGGCGATGAACACGATCATCAGCAGGCCCAGGCCCTGCCCGTTGGCGAGGCCCTGCACGCTGCGCAGCATCATCGCGCCGCCCCAACCCGCGAATTGCAGGTTCCAGAAGGCATGGTTCTTGTTCGCAAAGAACGGTGCAGGGCGGGACGGCAGCACGGGCATGGTCCGCCTGCTCTAGCGCAAACCTGCGCTGCGGCCCAAACTTTTGCGTGCCACCGCGCGATGGGATATGCCGAGGGCAAGAGGAGAGCGCCGATGGGCACCACCGACATGCTGCATTCCGCCGCCGAGCATGAGCGCAAGCGCGCCGCGTTTCGCGAGATGAAAGAAGGAACGGCAGAAGACTGGGCGATCATCGGCAGCGAGTATCGCGCCTTCGCCAAGGGGCTGGCCGACCGCGTGCTCGACCATCTCAGGCTGCTCGAAGGCGATTTCGGCGGCTTCCCGATCTGCCGGCTGGAACATTCGCTGCAAACCGCGACGCGCGCGCACCGCGACGGGCGCGACGAGAGCTATGTCGTGATGGCGCTGCTGCACGATATCGGCGACACGCTGGGCAGCTACAACCACCCTGAGGTTGCCGCCTCGATCATCAAGCCCTTCGTATCCGAAGAGCTGCACTGGATCTGCCAGAACCACGGCGCCTTCCAGGGCTATTACTATTTCCACTTCCTCGGCATGGACCAGAACGCCCGCGAGAAGTTCCGCGACCACCCGCATTTCGAGGCGTGCCGCGAGTTCTGCGAGAAATACGACCAGGCGGCGTTCGATCCCGATTACGAGAGCGAGCCGCTTTCGTTCTTCGAACCGATGGTGCGCCGCGTGATGGCCAAGCCGCTCGATTCGCCTTACGCGCAGGCGCTCGACGAAGAGGTTGCGGCCTAGCGCGCGGGCTTTTGCTGGCGGGGCAGTTTCTCGCGGCGGAAATGGCGTGACCAGTCGGCGCCGCCCTCGGCAGCGACGGCCTTTTCGATCAGCGGGATTTCGGCGGCGATGTTCTCCGCCCGCTCGTCCCACCCGTCGTGCTGGCGGTCGCGGAAGATCCAGCCGCCGTGGCGCGGGCCCCAGTATTCCCAGAATTGCGCGGCACCGCGCGGATCGAACCCGGCATTGGCGAGCAGCCACGGGCTCAGCCGGTCCGCCTCGCGCTCGGTAAGCCGGACGGACTTCTGCTTGCGTCCACCATTGGCATCGAACCACGCGCGGTGGCGAAGCACGTTGTGCGCGAACTCATGCGCGACCAGCCCTGCGAGCAGCGGATCGGGATACTCGTCGGTCACGAATTCGGGCCCGATCAGCACGCGGTGACCGTCGGCAAGCGCGTCGCTGCCATCGGCGACCTCGAACCGGCTGCGACACGCGGGCACGCCTGCGATGTCGAGCGTAACCGGCTGGCCATCGCGCAGCACCGTCAGCGGCAGGTTGCCCGTTTCGTCGAGCAGCCGCTCGCTCTCGGCCCGGATCGCCTCGATCCGCTCCCACGGCTTGGTCTTCGGCGCGGGAGGGCCATCGACCCGCAGATCGCCGATCGCGATCACCGTATCGTCCAGCCGCAACCCGGCACGATCGGCGGGGCCGCCCGGCACCAGCGCCTGCACGCCGATATCGGAACTCAGGCCGAGGATCGCGCGCAGCGCCTTGCTATCCGCATAGGCGGAGACATCGTGCAACAGCAGCCCGACGGTGTGGGTCGGGTCGGCGCAATAGCGCACGTTGCCCGTCGCGAGCTTGTATCCGAGCACGAGCACGCGCGTATCCATATCGCGCAGTTCCACGACATTCGCCGGCAGCGGCGCGCGCGTTGCGGGCGTTATGGCAGTGTCGGTAGATTGCCGGGCGAGTGCCGGAGCAGTGGCGAGCGCCAGAGCCAGCGCCAGCGCGATGCGAATGGTGGCCTCGCGCCTCACTTGGCGTCGGCCGATTGCCCGATCGCATCCTCCAGCGCGTCGACGCCCTGCGCGCCCTGCAAAATGCGGTTGCCGGTGATCCACGCCGGGGTGCCGGTAAAGCCCAGCTCCTGCGCGAGCATGCCGGTGCGCATCAGTTCCATCGTCACATCCTGGCCCTGCGCATCCTTGCGCGCACGCTCCAGGTCGAGCCCGGCGGTCTTCGCGGCGCGTTCGATCGCGGCCTCATCGGCGGAGTCCTGCGCGAACATTGCGCGGTGGAACGCGGCGAACTTGCCCTGCTTGGCGGCGGCCAGCGCGATCCGCGCCGCGACCTCGCTGCCTTCGAAGATCGGCCATTCCTTGATCACCACGCGCAGATCGGGGTCCTTGGCGACCAGCTGGTCGACATGGTCCGCGCTCATCCGGCAATAGCCGCAATTATAGTCGGAGAATTCGTACAGCGTGCGGCTGCCCTTGGGATTGCCCAGCACCGCACCGGGGAAGGCTTCGCGCCATTCGTCGCCCGCCGCCTCCAGCCGCCGTTCGGCTTCGCGCTGCTGCAACGCGTCGGCCATGTGCTGGAGCAATTCGGGATTGTCGAGCAGGTAGGCCTCGGTCCGGCGGTCGGCCATCCCGGTGAGCGAGAACAGCCACGCGCCGAGCATGCCGCCCAGCACGGCGAGGGCGAACACGCCCGCAAAGCGCAAGATCGTTTCCTTCATCGGTCAGGGCCCCTAGCTGTCGTCGCGCTCGCGTTCCAGCTCTGCCTGTGCCTGCATCCGCACGTCCTGCGCGCGCAGCCAGTCGGTCGAGCCCTTGGGCAGCTCCGATTCGGCGAGCTGCGCACTGCGCAGCGCCTCGATGTAATTCCCGTTCATCACCTGCTGTTCCGCGCTGGCGAGGTGCGCGCGGGGCATGTCGCCGCGCGCGGCATAGACCACGCCCAGCTGGTACCAGGCAAAGGGGTTGAGCCGGTCCTTCGCGACCGCCGCGCGCAGCACGTTTTCCGCTTCCTCGTAATGCGAGGAGTCCTCGGTTGCGATCAGCGCATGGCCGAACAGCGAGGCGATCAGCGGTTCGCTGTTGGTCAGCTCGGTCGCGCGGCGCAGATCGGGCAGCGCCTCGCCCGGGCGACCCGATTCGAGGAGCACCTGCCCACGCAGTTCGAGGAAATAGGGGTTGCTGCCGTCGAGCGCGATCAGCGCATCGGCTTCGGCAAGCGCGGCATCGACCCGGGCATCCTTGTGATAGGCATAGGCGCGGGCGTAGCGCGCCGGGACGCTGGTATCGGTGACCGGGTAGGTCTTGAGCGTCCGGTTCGGTTCGGAAAGATAGCCGAACAGCTTGGCCCGCACCCGTTCGAAGCGTGCCTGCAGCTCGGGATCGGGCGGGGCATCCCACGCCGGATCGATCTCGTAGACTTCGCGCAGCCGCGCGATGCGGTCGCCCGAAAGCGGGTGCGTCCGGTTGAAGCCGGCCTCGTCGCTCTGGCTGCGGCCATAGCGGTATTCCTGGTTGAGCAGCTTGCCGAAGAAGGCGAGCGAACCCTTGCCGGTGATCCCCGCGTCGGAAAGGTACTGCGCGCCCGCCGCGTCGGCCGAGGATTCCTGCACCCGGCTGAAGGCGAGATACTTGCCCAGCGCGGCGCGTTGCCCCGCCATTACCGCCGCCATCGCCGCATCACCCGACCCGGCGACCGCCGCCGCGAGCCCGACGAGCAGCGAGAGGATCGAGATATTGCGCGCCCCGCGCATGCCGTCTTCGCTCGAAATCACGTGGCCGCCGGTGATGTGGCCCAGCTCGTGCGCGATCACGCCCTGCACTTCGTTGGCGGTGTCGGCTGCGTTGAGCAGGCCCGAATGGATATAGACCACCTGTCCGCCCGCGACGAAGGCGTTGATCGACGGGTCGTTGACCAGCACGATATCGACATTGCCCGGCCGCAGGCCTGCCGCTTCGACCAGCGGATTGGCCATGTCGCGCAGCAATGCCTCTGTTTCCGCGTCGCGCAGGATGCTCTGCGCCATGGCCGGTTGGGCTGCCAGCGTTGCCGCGAGCACGATCGCGACGAGACGGAGCAGGGATTTGTGCAGCAGGGCCATTGTGCCGCTACGCTAGCGGGACGCGGGCTGAATGTCTCCTGAAGCTTGCGCGCCCGGCTCCCCGGGTTCCTCACCCGTCGCCTTGCGCTCGCGCGCCTCGCGTGCGGCACGCGTGCGTTCGAGCGCCGCCTGCTGCACCTGCTTGCGCAGGAAGCCGAGCACCTCGGACTTGACCCTGTCGTCGTAGTCGAACGGGCGGGCGAGCGACATCAGGATGCCGTTATGGTCCATCCCGCCGAACACCGCGTGGCGCGCGACCGCGCCCTTGGCGTCGAGCGCGTCGAACAGTGCCTGCGCGTTGTCGCGCTCGACCGTCTCGTCATCGAACCCGGTGGCGAGCAGCATTGGCGGCGCATCCTTGCGCGCAAAGCGGACCGGCTGCGTCGCCGCGAGCGGGCGCACCTTGCCGAAGGCTTCCTTGGCGTTGTCGGTGTCGAGCGGCAGGAAGTCGTAGGGCCCGGCCAGCCCGATGATCCCGTCGATCGTGTCGTCGGGCAGCTTGAGGCGGCGGGTCCAGCGCTTGTCGAGCCCCAGCATCACCGCATTATACGCGCCCGCCGAATGCCCCATCAGATAGATCTGGTCGGGGTCGCCGCCGTATTTGGCGATGTTGTCGTGCGTCCATTTGAGCGCGGCGGCGCTGTCCGCCAGCATCGCAGGATACTTGCCCTCGGGCAGCAGGCGATAGCCGATATCGACCACCACGAAGCCCTTGGGCGCGAAATTGCGTCCGATGAAGCCGTAGGCCGACGGATCGCCATCGTGCCAGCCGCCGCCGTGGATGAACAGCAGCACCGGCAGCCTGCTGTCTTCGGGCGCGTCTTCGCTGCGGTAGATATAGAGCTTTTGCGCCTCGTCCTTGCCGTAGGAGAGCGGCCCGCGCTCCTCCACCGGCTTGTAGAAGGTGAAGGCGAGATCGGCCTTGTCGAGCAAATGGTGGCGCAGGTCGGGCCAGATCCAGTGGTACAGGTTGTAGGCGAGGATCGTCAGCGCCAGGACGAAGATCATCTGGAACAGGCAGCAGCCGCCCGGTTCCTTAGGCTTCTTCTCCAGATCCCGGACCCACCGTTTCCACGATGCGCGATGTTTCCCCATGCGGTGCAACCCCTGCGGCTTTCAGGAAATCCCGGCCGACCGCATAGCTGTTTCCCAACCACAGGGGCACCCCAAAGCTCTCTATGACCCGTTTCGCGTCAAGTTCGACATCCGACAGCGCCTTTTCGGTGGTGCGGATGAACACAGCCGCGATCCGTTCGGGCTCGCGCGCGACCGCTTCGGCGAAGGCGGGCAGGTCGCCCTGCGTGTCGTCGCCGATGAAGGCGAAGCGCAGATCGGTGAAGTGGTCGAGGATCTGCGAGATCGCCTGCTGCTTGTGCGCGCCGTGGCTGCGCTTGCCGATCGTCGCGCGGTTGAGCCCCCAGGCGCGCAGGAACAGCGCGCCCAGCGGCATCTCGCGCGAGCGCTTGAACGCGACGAGGTAGGAAAACAGGTTCCACGGGCTCGACGAGATATAGAAGAACGGCCGCTGCGTCGCGGGGATATAGCTGCCGGTCGGCTGCGCCGCGCTGGGCACTGAGAGGCCCCCGCCGATCGCGCCGTAGAACACGTCCGCGCCCTCCACCAGAATGCGCTCGTGCGGCATCTGCGCGAAAATCCGCTTCCAGTTGCGCACGACGTTGTGCCAGCCGCCGGTAATGCCGGTTTCCATGATCGTGTCGTCGATATCGGAGATGACGCCGATCTGCGCGTCGGCACCCGGCACCAGCACGTGCCCGGTCACCGACTGGCGGCCCTCGCGGTTGTCCCACCCCAGCCGCACGACCTCCCACGCGGTCTTGCCGGGGTAAGGCCAGTCGCCTTCCAGTTCTATCTCGAACCGGAAATAGCCGTTTTCGTCCGACGTCGCCGAATAGCTGAAATCTATGCCGTCATCGCGCGTCAGGCACAGCGTCACCGGCACATCGGGCAGCGGGCTGGCGAAGAACTGCGACATCATCACCCGGATCGAGCGCCAGCGGCCGACGGTATCGAATTCCGGCGGGCGCGAGCGCAGGGTGCGCCCGGTCAGCATCAACCGCTGGCGACTGCGATATCCAAAGAATGGCTGTACGCGGACCGGGTTGCGCCTGAAAATCCCCATGGGGGCCGCAGCTAGCGTGCCCGGGCGCTCAGGTGAACCCCCGAGGGGGCGGGAAACCGGGGGTGAAGATCAGCCGACCAGCTGTTTCGCCGCGCGCGCCAGCATCCGCTGGTCGTCGGCCACCTCGCCGAGATAGTCGATCTCGCCGCTTTCGCCGCGCCGGATCATGCACAGCGCATAGCGTGCACCCTCGGCGGGAATCGCGGCGAGCGGGCGGGGATCGAGCAGGTCGAGCTGGCGATGAACCTTCGCAAGGCCCGTCTGGCGTGCGCCGGCGCCGTTCGGGCGGCGCAAGGCGCGTTCGCGCGCGATCAGCGCCTTGATCCCGCCCGTGGTGCTTTCGAGAACGTCGGCAAGCCCGCCCTGCGGCACGCCCTCGCGCGTCGCGCAGGCGAGCACGGCGGCATATTCGGCAAGGCGCGACTTGTCGTAATCGGCCCCGAACACGAGCTTGACCACCGGCGTCATCGGCGCGCGCGGCGTGGCGGCAATATCCTGTTCGGCGAGCAATTCCTCGAACGCCTCGGGCTCTTCGGCAGCGGCGATGGAGACATCATAGGCGCGGCCGATCGCCTGGTAGAGCGCGGCACGGCTGCGCATCTCGCACGAGTGCGCCTGCTGCGCCAGCGCGCGCGCATCGGCGAGGCACTGGTGCAGGCCGCCGGTGTATCCCGCGGGCGCACGCAGCGCCGCGAGCGGATCGAAGGCGCTGTCTTCGTCTTCGCCCTCGTCTTCGTCGACCTGACCAAACTGGGCGGTGTGGCCGGACATGCCCAGATGCGCATCGAGCCGGGCGAAGGTCGGGCTGGGAAGCGTGCCCGCCGCATCGTCGGCAATATCGCCGCCATCTTCATCCACACCCAGCTCGGGATTGCCCGGCCCATCGGCCCAGCGCGTGATCGAAGGCGACACGACGGCGCGCATGCGCGCGACCGGCAGCGTATCATCGTCGTCCTCGTCCATCGGGGCATCGAGCGCGTGGTCGATTTCGAGCAGCAGCTCGTCGGTGGTCAGCTGGTCGGCCACTTCCTTCCAGTTGATGACGCCGTAAATGAAGTCGATCGTCTCGTCGTCGGTGGAGAAGGGCAGCAGGATACCGCGATAGAGAATCGTCAGCCCGTGCTGGTTGATGAACTCGGCCTCGAACCCGACCGGCGCCTCGTTGGCGAGGATCTGCATGTAATGGTCGGTGATCCGGCTGAGCAGCGATCGTGCGGGCACGTCGGCCAGCGTCTCGATCTCGCCGTCATTGCCGCATTCGCCCTTCAGCCGGTCGCCCAGGAACGTGATCGCCGGGTTTTCCACCCCGCTCGTAAAGTCGAGCAACACGCTGTTTTCGGCGAAATCGGGCAGGTTGTCGGGCTCGATATCCTCGACCGAGGGGTAGCTCCGTTCGCCCAGCAGGCTGGCCCAGTAATTATAGGCGCGCACCTGCATGCGCCGCTCGTCCTGCCCCACCGGAGTGGGCGGCGCAGCGTCTATCGTCTGCTCGTATTCATCATCGGTATCCCAATCGGCGCCGTCATCCGCGCCGTCGGCCATGCCGAATTTGCCCCGCAAACTATCCATCGTGTCACCAGACCCTTTAGTATTCGGGGGCTGTTGTGACGCGCCATGGTAAATATTGGGTTAGTCCACCGGGTCCGGCGAACGCGTAGCGGCGGGCCGGGTCGGTGCTCGCCTTACGCAAATCGATCAGCGCGAGAGATACCGCATGCGGATCGTCTGGTAGACGGGCGCATCGCTGCTCACGCGGAAGGCGGCGGCGGAAAAGCGCGGCGGGCCGAGCCGCAGCTTGGCATCGCGCGAAAAGCCGAAGCCTTCGGTCGGCACAAACAGCGCCTTGTCGACCTTGCCATTGCCGTTTTCGTCGTGGAGCAGCGAAATCGCATATTCGCCCGGCGTCACATCGTTGAACACGATGGTGACGCGCGTGTTGGCGCGCACGATCTGCTTTTGCGACCGGGTGTCCTTCCCACAATCGGGGAAGCTGCCATCGCTCGGCGTCAGGCAAGCCAGCACCGTGCCCTTGGCAGAGCGCAGGTCGACCACGGTCACCACCACATCCTGATGCGCCTCGACACTATTGCCGAGCATCGGCAGCGCGAGCGCCGCGATCGCTAGCGCGCGAAGCTTTCGGACAAGCCGCGGTCGGTTTTGCATAGTCGATCCCAGAACCTGAAATAGAGGCCGTAATTGCACGAATAGCGTTCGTGGTGGAGCTGGTGATGGCTCGCGGTGATGATCCACCCGCCCAGCGGCGAGCGCAGCAACCAGCGCGGAAACATCTCCCACCCCATGTGGTTCGTGACGCCCATAACCGTCATCACCGTCAGAACCACGCCGAGCATAGCAATGTGGATCGGGACGAGGAAGACCAGAAGCGGCACAACCACCGCACCTGTGAGTGCTTCTATCGGATGGAAGCTCATCGCGGCCCACGCGGTGGGCGGGCGGCTGGCGTGATGGACCGCGTGCGCAAGCTTGAACACGCGCGGGCGGTGCATCCAGCGGTGGGTCCAGTAGAACCAGGTGTCGTGCGCGAACAGGTAGATCAGCACCGAGAGCGGCAGGTACCAGAGCGGGTAGGCGTTCCAGTCGCGGTAGATCAGCGTCCAGCCCAGCCGGTCCCACCCGAAGGCGACCACGCCTGCGGGAATGCCGTAGATCGCCGCCGAGGCGAGCGACCAGCCGATCTCGCGCCGGATCTGCGCGCCCAGCTTTGCGTGATAGCCGGGCCGCACGCGGCTGGTCAGCGCGGCAAACGCGCCGCTCACCGCGAGGTAGCGCAGCGCGACGATCAGCGTCATCGCCAGGGTCGAGAGGATCAGGGCCAGCAGCATGGGTGAGCGCCTCTATGCCGCAAGCGCGAAGCGAGCGCGAGGCCTTACGCCAAGTATCGGATGTAGCGCAGGTCGCCGCGCTATCGCTCGCCGCAAGTCCCTCTCCGGGCGTCTCGCTAGCGCTCGCCGCCCCAGGGCGCGCAGTCGGGATCGCTGGCGACCGTCGCGCGGCGCATTGCGGTGCGCGCGAGCCGCTCCACCTCGACCTTGCGCCGTGCGGGCGCGAGCGGGTGGCGCGCGGCGGGGCGCAGCACCTCGGCATCGTAGCCATCGGCAACGATCACGCCGCAGCGATCGGGCAGGAAACCCTCCGCATCGAGGATCGCCGTGTCGAGATGCGAGGCGATCCCCCAATAGAACTTGTCGCAATGGTCGAGGTAATCGGTCCACTTGGCATCGCCCGTCAGGTCGGCGCGCGCGACCTTGATCTCGACGATGATTACATGGCCCTTGGCGTCGACCCCCATCAGGTCGGCTCGCCGCCCGCCGCGCAGCGGCATTTCGGTGCAGCACCAGATATCGTTGCGCGCGAACAGCCGCATGATCCCGCGCGCCGCCTGGCTGGCGTCGCACAGTTGGTCGGGAGCGGGGGCGGAGCGATCGAGCAGGAAGGAGGTTTCGGCCATGGCCGGTTTTGGAACAGAGTGGCAACATTCTGTCAAGCGCGCAGCGTTTCGCAGCGCATGGGCGGGGGCTGGCTAGGGCCCGAGAGCGGCGGCCGCTTCGGCCAGCACCTTTTCGCGCCCGCGCTCGTATTCGCTCCACAGCCGCTGCGCGGCGACCTGCGCATTGCCCGAGGTGCCATGCGCGGCGAGCAGCGCGTCGAGCCCGGCGCGCATCGTCGCAACCAGTTCGTGCAGTGCGAAGGCGGCAGACTGGCAGCGCGGCGTCTGCGTGCGCGCGAGCATGCCGATTCGCGTCTGGCCAATCAGATCGTGCGGCGGCACCGGGCGTCCGGCAAGCATCGCGATTACCCGCGCTGCGTCCTCCACCGCGGCCCACTGCTCGATCAGCGTCGCCTCGTTCGAAAGCGGCGTATCGCGCGCAGTATCGTGGCTGAGGGCAAGCTCGCTCATGAGCGAGAGGCTAGCCGGGAGAATCTTGCCAATCCGCTAACGCCCGCCGCGCGATCGGCGCGGCGGCAGCGGATTCGGCCGAATTCAAGCGACCTCGCGACCGCGAGAGGTTTTTTCCCGTGGCGCCCGCCCGATCGCTTTGCTAAGCGCCCGATCCGCATTGCGCGATGCACCCGTAGCTCAGCTGGATAGAGCGCTGCCCTCCGAAGGCAGAGGCCACAGGTTCGAATCCTGTCGGGTGCGCCAATGCATCACCCCCACCATCCCTCGCATCGCCCGGCCAACCGCCTCGCGTGCGTCGCCCGCGGTCAGTCGCGGTAGCGCATCGCGATGCTCAGGTCGGTGACGCCCGAGCCGACGCGGAAGCTTGCCTTTTCGACCGCAGGCGGGCGCGGCAGGCCGAGGAAGGACCCGATATGCGGGTTGTTCGACATGCCTGCGCCGTCGGTCGAGAAATCGGTTTCGCGGTTGCCGTTGATGTCGTGCTGCACCGCAATCGCGTAGGTTCCGGCGGACTGCAGGGGGATGCACACGGTCATCGTGCCCGCGCGCGGGCTGGTGTCGAGGCGCGAGAGATAGCGCTTGGACTTGAGCCAGTCGGAGCGCTGCGCGCGGTAGGTGCGCACGAACAGGTTGCCCGCACTCGAACGCAGGCCGGTGATGGTCACGCGCACGGCAGGGCCCGCGCCATTGCAGGCGCTCATGTCGTTGCCGATTACCTGCGCGTAGCGTTGCGCCTGCGCAGCGACCGGCGCGAGGGCAAGGCTGCCCGCCGCGGCGACGAGGGCGGCACGCGCGCCCAGCGAGACGAAGTTCGAAATCATGCTCATATCCAGAAGGTCTTCGGTTCCAGTGTTCTTCAGGGAGAGGGGCGCACGCGCGCGGTCACATCGTGGTCACGGCGCGCCTGTTCGCCCCCAGGTTGGCTGGCAATATGGGGGCGATGCTCTGAATTGGCCATGAACTGCCCCGCGTATGCGACGAGACGATGACTCACGGGGGAAAACACGCCGTCGCGTGTCTCATTCCGATTCGCAAGCGGCTAAGGGTGACGATCCATCGGTTCCGGCTTCAAACCAAAGTGCATCCTGCGCATGACCACGCCGCTCATTGCCCCGTCGATCCTGTCGGCCGACTTCGCTCAACTGGGGGCGGAAGTGCGCGCTATCGATGCGGCGGGCGCGGACTGGATCCATGTCGACGTGATGGACGGGCATTTCGTGCCCAACCTCACGATCGGCCCGGCGGTGGTCGAGGCGCTGCGCCCGCATAGCGACAAGCCGTTCGACGTGCACCTGATGGTCAGCCCGGTCGACCTGTGGCTGGAGGCTTTCACGAAGGCCGGGGCGGACCATATCACGATCCACCCCGAGGCCGGGCCGCACACGCACCGCACGCTGCAGACGATCCGCGCGCTGGGCAAGAAGGCGGGCGTGGTGATCAATCCGGGCACGCCCGAAAGCGTGCTCGAATACCTCATCGACATGGTCGACCTGGTGCTGGTGATGAGCGTCAATCCCGGCTTCGGCGGGCAGAGCTTCATCGATAGCCAGCTGCGCAAGATCGAGGCGATCCGGAAGATGATCGACGCGACCGGGCGCGACATCTGGCTGGAAGTCGACGGAGGGGTCGATGCGAACACCGCGCCGCGCTGCGTGGCAGCCGGGGCGGATGTGCTGGTGGCGGGCTCGGCCACGTTCCGGGGCGGGCCGGATCGCTACGCCGCGAATATCGCCGGTCTCAAAGGGGCGGATCTCAAGGGGAAGTCAGACTGATGGTCGATTCGATAGGTCACGATCCGGTGCGCGATAATGCCGTGCGCGACGATGCGGGCGAGGCGCTGGAAGGCGCTGTGAGCGATCGGGAGGAACGTGCCGCGCGCCAGCTGATCATGGCGCTGGGCAACAAGCCCGAGCCGACCGCGTTGACCGACCCCGACGAAGAACGCCCCGTGCCCCTGCCGCAGCCGAAAGATACGGCGGGCGAGGTCGAGGTGGTCGCGCCTGCGCGCGCGCTGGTGCCGCAAGAGATCGGCGCGCCGCGCGTCGGCGCGGGCGAGCGGCTGGTGCGGATCGCATACGCCGCCGGGATTCGCGGGCGGCTGATCACCTCGCCGCTGTCCAAGCCGGCCAAGCGCCGCGTGCTCGCCACGGTCGTGCCGCCGCTCGCCGGCGACCGTGCGGCGGGCATGGCGCTGCGCGCGGGCCATTTCTGCGTGCTCGGCGTCAAGCTGCCGATCGCACAGCTCGAATTTGGCCCCGGTACGCGGCAGCCGACCCCGCTGGTCGAGCGCTACGTCCATTCTTATGCTTGGTTGCGCGATCTGGCCGGGTCGGGCGCGCGCCCGCAGGTGGAAGCGACCGCGCTGCGGATCCATCGCATGTGGCTCGATGCCCACCCGCTGCCGGGCAAGGGGCCTGCGTGGGAAGTGGAGATGAGCGCGAAGCGGCTGCTCGCCTGGCTGGTCCACGCGCCGCTGATCCTGTCGAACAAGGCGGTGCGCGGGCGCACGCTGCTGACGCTCGACAAGACCGCGCGCTGGCTCGACGCGGCGGTTGCCAAGGCACCCGACAAGCAGGCCGAGGTGTTCGGCTGGGGCGCGCTGGTCGCCGCCGGGCTGCTGCTGCCCGAAGGCAAGCCGCGCCGCCTGTTCGCCGAAGCCGGGATGGCGCGCGCGCTGGGCGAATTCGTGGGCGAGGACGGCGGGGTGCAGTCGCGCAGCCCGCTGGGGCAGATGGAACTGCTCGAACTGCTGACCGAGCTGACCGCCTGCTACCGCGCGATGAAGAAGGACCCGCCGCAATTCCTCACCGCGATGTCCGAACTGATCGTGCCGCCGCTGCTCGCGGTGGTGCATGGCGAGGGTGGGCTCGGCAACTGGCAGGGCGCGGGCGCGGTCGCATCGGAACGGGTGAACGAGCTGGTCCGCGCGAGCGGCGTGCGCACCCGCCCGCTCAAGGAACCGCGCGGCTGGGGCTATCACCGGGCAAGCGCGGGCAAGACGATCCTGCAATTCGACGCCGCGCCTCCGCCGCTGGCGCGCTATGCGCGCTCGGGCTGCGCCTCGACGCTGGCGTTCGAACTGTCGGCGCAGGGCCAGCGGATCATCGTCAACTGCGGCGGTGCAGCGTGGGCTGGCGGGCAGGTTCCCGCCCGGATCGAACAGGGCCTGCGCGCGACGGCCGCGCATTCGACGCTGGTGCTCGAAGACGTCAATTCGACCGCGATCCTGATCAAGGGCAATCTGGGCGCAGGCGTGGGCGTGGTCGAAGTCGACCGGCGCACGATCGGCGGGGCACGCTCGGGCGCGACGCGGATCGAGGCTTCGCACGATGGCTATGCCAGCCGTTTCGGCCTCGTCCATCGCCGGGTGCTGGTGCTGCGCGAGGATGGCAGCGAGCTGGCGGGCGAGGATACCCTGCTGCCCGCGAGCAAGCGCGGCAAGCGCGGCAAGGTGGGCTACGCGATCCGTTTCCACCTCGGCCAGGGCGTGGTCGCGCGCCTCTCTGAAGACCGCAAGGGTGCAGGGCTCGCGCTGCTCGACGGTTCGCACTGGCAATTCCGCGTCGCCGGTGAATATACGGGCACGCTGTCGATCGAGGACAGCTTGTTCGTCGATGCGCAGGGTCGGCCGCAGCCGGTCCAGCAGCTCGTGTTGCAGGGCATGACTCCGCGTTCCGGCGGCAGTTTTGCCTGGCTCTTCAAGAAGATGGGATAGAATTTTGACCGACATGCCGATCCGCAGGGCCCTCCTTTCCGTATCGGACAAGGCGGGGTTGGCAGAGCTTGGCCAGGCGCTTGCGAGTCGCGGTGTCGAGCTGGTTTCGACCGGCGGCACCGCGAAGGCGCTGCGCGAGGCGGGGCTCGACGTGCGCGACGTTTCCGACCTGACCGGTTTCCCCGAGATGATGGACGGGCGGGTCAAGACGCTGCACCCCAAGGTCCACGGCGGCCTGCTCGCGCTGCGCGACAACGACGATCACGTGGCGTCGATGGACGAGCACGAAATCGGGGCGATCGATCTGGTGGTGGTCAATCTCTACCCGTTCGAAGCGACCGTGGCGAAGGGGGCCGAGCGGCCCGAAATCATCGAGAATATCGATATCGGCGGGCCGAGCATGGTGCGCTCTGCCGCGAAGAACCACGCCTTCGTCACCATCGTGACCGATCCGGCGGACTATCCCGCGCTGACCGAGGAACTCGCGCAGGGCGACGGTGCGACCACGATCGACTTCCGGCGCAAGATGGCGGCCAAGGCCTTCGCCGCGACCGCCGCCTACGACGCGATGATCAGCCAGTGGTTCGCCTTTGCCGACCAGCAGCAACAGTTTCCCGAATATCTCTCGGTTGGCGGCAAGGCACCCGCGGTGCTGCGCTATGGCGAGAACCCGCATCAGCAGGCGGCGCTCTATACTCCGGTGGGCCCGCACGCGCGGGGCATCGCGCAGGCCGAGCAGCTGCAGGGCAAGGAGCTGAGCTACAACAATTACAACGACGCGGATGCGGCGCTGGAACTGTGCGCCGAGTTTGCCGGGCAGGACCCCTCAGTGGTGATCGTCAAGCACGCCAACCCGTGCGGCGTAGCGCAGCGGGGCTCGCTGATCGATGCCTGGAACGAGGCGCTGGCGTGCGATTCGGTCTCCGCATTCGGCGGGATCGTGGCGGTCAATCGCGAGCTCGACGGCGAGACGGCGCGCGCGATCTGCGAGATTTTCACCGAAGTGGTGATCGCGCCGAGCGTGACCGACGAGGCGCGCGAGGCCTTCGCCAGCAAGAAGAACCTGCGCCTGTTGACCGTGGGCGAGCTGCCCAACCCGCGCCGCGGCGGCCTGACGGTCAAGCCGATTACCGGCGGGCTGTTGGTGCAGAGCCGCGACAGCGCGACGGTTTCCGATGAAGACCTGAAAGTGGTCACCAAGCGCGAACCGACCGAGCAGGAACTGCGCGATTGCCTGTTTGCGTGGACCGTGGCGCGTCACGTCAAGTCGAACGCGATCGTCTACGCGAAGGATGGCGCGACCGCCGGGATCGGTGCGGGCCAGATGAACCGCCGCGATTCCTCGCGCATCGCCGCCGCGAAGGCTGCCGAAGCCGCCGAGAAATACGGCTGGGCGAAGCCGCGCACCGTGGGTAGCGCGGTCGCCTCCGACGCGTTCTTCCCCTTCGCCGACGGCCTGCTGGCCGCCGCCGAGGCGGGCGCGACCGCCGTGATCCCGCCGGGCGGATCGATCCGCGACGACGAGGTGATCGCCGCCGCCGACGAGGCGGGGCTGGCGATGGTCTTCACCGGGATGCGCCATTTCAGGCACTGATCTGGCCGAGCTGTAACCGATCGCAGCCAATGCACGGATGACCGTGCATGCTGACCCAATTCACTGATCCGAAAGCGTGTGGCCCCCATATCGGGGCGACCACCAGACTCACCCCCCGGAAAATCCCCCATGAAAATGCTCCAGTCAGACCTCTTTCGCAGCTTCGCCATCGGCTTCGGTATCGTCGCCATCACGATGGCCATGACGCGGTTCGAGGGCGCAGAGGGTCTCCTCGCCATCATTTCCTGATGCGACCGCACGCCCCCGCATTTCTCAGCCTGGTCGCTGCCGCGTCGCTCGCGCTCGCCGGGTGCGGGCAGGCGCTCGCCGCGGAAAACTACGTTCGCGCGCCCGTCGCTGCGACCAAGGCGAAGGAAAGCGGGCTCAAGACCGCGATCTTCGCAGGCGGCTGCTTCTGGGGCGTCGAGGCGGTGTTCAGTCATGTGAAGGGCGTGAAGAGCGCGGTTACCGGCTACCACGGCGGCACCAAGCGTCAGGCGAGCTACAACATCGTCTCCAGCGGTGTGACCGACCATGTCGAGGCGGTGAAGATCACCTATGATCCTGCGCAGATCCGTTACGACCAGCTGCTGCGCATCTTCTTCTCGGTGGTTGCCGACCCGACCCTGCGCAATCGGCAGGGGCCAGACAGCGGATCGCAATATAATGCCGAACTGGTCCCGACCTCGGCCGAGCAGAGGCGCGTGGCGCAGGCCTATCTTGCGCAGATGAAGCGGTCGGGCGTGTGGGACAGGCCGATCGTGACCGCGATCGCTCCGGCCAAGACCTTCTACCCGGCGGAAACCTATCACCAGAACTACGCGCTGAAGAACCCGCGCAGCGGCTATATCGTGCGGTGGGACGCGCCCAAGGTCGCCGCGCTCAAGCAATTCTACCCCGGCGTCTATCGCGCCAGCTTCCTGAAGGACTGAGGCGCTCCCGGCGCTCCCGGCGCTGACCGCCCACCCCGCCTCCCCGCCCGACCACCATATCCTGGGGTGTACCCTTGGTGGCCGGGCGGGGAGGCGGGGCGGGCGGTCTGGAGAACAAAGCCGGACACGCGATCTGGAAACCGCGCGCGCTGCACGCTATCTTCCAGCCATGGCTACCGCACACAAGCATTCGCACACGGAACACGAGGGCGAGGCGCTCGTCGCCGCCGCGAAACGATCGCTCGAGGATCAGGGCGAACGCTGGACCGGCATGCGCGCCGAAGTGTTCGAGGAACTGGCGCGGCACGACCGCCCCGTTTCCGCATACGACATCGCCGAAAATCTCAGCCGCCAGCGCGGCAGCAGGGTTGCGCCCAACAGCGTGTACCGCATCCTCGACATCTTCGTGCGCGGGAACCTCGCCAACCGGATCGAGAGCGCCAACGCCTTCCTCGTCAATTCGCACCCGGGCTGCCGGCACGATTGTATCTTCCTGATCTGCGACGATTGCGGCGCGGCCGAGCATGTCGATGACGACACGCTGACCGGCGCGCTGCGCGCGGCAGGGCAGAATGCAGGCTATCGCGACGTGCGCCCGGTGGTCGAACTGCGCGGTTTGTGCGCGCGCTGCGCCGCCTGAGAGTTAGGGCCTGAGAGTTAGGGCCTGACCGCTAGGGAATGCCGGGAGCAGAGGTCGAGCTGTTGGGCCGGTAACCGCCCGACGCCGGATAGCCATACGGATTTCGCGCGGGATTGAGCGGGCTGCTGTCGAGCGGCGCGCCCGGGCCGGTAAACGTATCGAGAATTGACACCGCGGTGTCGGCCCACTGCATCTGGATCGCAATCTTCGATTCGACCTGCTCGAGATCGGCCCATTTCATGTCGAGCGCGTAGTCCACCCCGCTCCAGTCGAGATCGGGATATTCGCTGCGAATATCGTCCACCCGATAGCTCAGCCGTTCGAGCCGGTTGTATTCCCGGTCATAGGCGCGTTCGAGGCATTGTTCGAAAGCCACGCGGCGGCGTGCGGCGGCGTCCTGCTCCCACGAGGGCGCGTTCCATGTGGCAGGGACAGGCACCGAACAGCCGGTCCTGTCCGATACCACGTGTGCGTCCACCATGGAGCGTGCGTCCATCAGCGGATCATAGCCTGTTTCCGGGGAATTCTGGGCGTGGAGCGGCACTGTAACCAGCGCGCCGAGCAGGAATATCGGATGCCATCGAGCCATATCAAAACCCCCTTTGCCACGACCCGTAGTCAGGTTCGCGCGATGGGCGTTAACCGGCTGTGAATTCGTGCGGATTTCGCCACCCCTATTTGGGTTCGACAGAAACCGGGGCTGGCGGTAGGATGAGCCAATGACTGAACGCCCTGAGACACCGTTGCTTGATACGGTCAACCTGCCGTCCGACCTTCGGAAGCTCGAGCGCGAGAAATTGCGCCAGCTGGCCGACGAATTGCGCGCCGAGATGATCGACGCGGTCGGTACCACCGGCGGCCACCTGGGATCGGGGCTCGGCGTGGTCGAGCTGACCGTGGCGATCCACTACATCTTCAACACGCCCGAGGACCGGCTGATCTGGGACGTCGGGCACCAGTGCTACCCGCACAAGATCCTGACCGGGCGGCGCGACCGCATCCGCACGCTGCGCCAGGGCGGCGGCCTCTCGGGCTTCACCAAGCGCAGCGAGAGCGAATACGACCCCTTCGGCGCGGCGCACAGCTCCACCTCGATCAGCGCAGGGATCGGCTTTGCCATGGCCAACCTGCTGCAGGACAAGCCAGGCCGCGCGATCGCGGTGATCGGCGACGGCGCGATGAGCGCCGGGATGGCCTACGAGGCGATGAACAATGCCGAACAGGCGGGCAATCGCCTCGTGGTAATCCTCAACGACAACGACATGTCGATCGCCCCACCGGTGGGTGGCCTCTCGGCCTATCTGGCGCGCGTGGTTTCCAGCGGCGAATATCTCGGCCTGCGCAGCCTCGCCTCCAAGGTCGCCAAGAAGATGAGCCGCCGCGTGCACTCCTCGCTCGGCAAGGCGGAAGAATTCACCCGCGGCATGGTGACCGGCGGGACCTTGTTCGAAGAACTGGGTTTCTACTACGTCGGGCCCATCGACGGGCACAATCTCGACCATCTGATCCCGGTGCTCGAGAACGTGCGCGATTCCGATCAGGGCCCGGTGCTGATCCACGTCGTGACCGAGAAGGGCAAGGGCTACAAGTTCGCCGAACAAGCGTCCGACAAGTACCACGGCGTCTCCAAGTTCGACGTCATCACCGGCGAGCAGAAGAAGTCCAAGGGCGGGCCGCCCAATTACCAGAACGTGTTCGGCGAAACGCTCGCCAAGCTGGCCGAGACCGACAAGCGGATCGTCGCGATAACCGCCGCCATGCCGAGCGGCACGGGCGTCGACAAATTCGCCAAGGCGCACCCGGAGCGCACCTTCGATGTCGGCATTGCCGAACAGCACGGGGTGACCTTTGCGGCGGGCCTCGCCGCGCAGGGCATGCGGCCCTTCGCCGCGATCTACTCCACCTTCCTCCAGCGCGCCTACGACCAGGTGGTCCACGACGTCGCGATCCAGAACCTGCCGGTGCGCTTCGCGATCGACCGCGCGGGGCTGGTCGGCGCGGATGGCTGCACGCACGCCGGATCGTTCGACGTGACCTATCTTGCCACGCTGCCCAACATGGTGGTGATGGCCGCCGCCGACGAGGCGGAGCTGGCGCACATGACCTACACCGCCGCCGAATACGACGACGGGCCCATCGCTTTCCGCTACCCGCGTGGCGCGGGGACGGGGGTCGAAATCCCTGAGAAGCTGGAAAAGCTCGAAATCGGCAAGGGCCGCATCGTCAAGGAAGGCAGCAAGGTCGCGATCCTCTCGCTCGGAACGCGGCTCGGCGAGGCGCTCGACGCCGCCGAGCAATTGGAAGCGCGCGGCCTGTCGACCACGGTCGCTGACATGCGCTTCGCCAAGCCGCTCGACACCGCGCTGATCGAAAAGGCGATGCGCGAGCACGAGGTTGTGCTGACGATCGAGGAAGCCGCCATCGGCGGCCTCGGCGCGCATGTGCTGACTTTTGCGAGCGATTCCGGTTTGCTCGATGAGGGGCTCAAGGTGCGCACGATGCGCCTGCCCGACATCTTCCAGGACCAGGACGATCCGAAGAAGCAGTACGACGAGGCGGGGCTCAACGCCCCCGATATCGTGGATACGGTGCTGGCCGCGCTGCGGCATAATTCGGCGGGGGTCGAGGAGGCGAGAGCCTAAGGGGGGCCGATACCAGTGTTCTCATTTCCACTCTCTGCCGCAATTCTTGCCCTTTCAGGCTGGGGAACGGCGATCCCGATGCCCGATTATGTGTGCGAAGCGGAGAACGGGTACTTCGAAACGTTCGACATGCTCGGCTCCGAGGGCGGCTTCCGCATCGCGGGGAAGGTCACCATCGACAACACGGATGATGTCGAAACCGAGTGGATGCCGTTTGGCGGTGTCATGTTCTGGATGGAGGATCACAAAAAGTCGGTGGGCCTGATGCTCATGACGTCGCCCGATGAGGACCCGGCGATAGCCGTGCGAACTGTGGAGGAGGGATCGGCCAAGGTCTACTATCTGGCTGCCCTCGATACGGACAAGCCGCTCGACTTTGCGATGCAACTCGATCAATCGGGTGTTCTGGAAATCACGGTGGACGGCAACGCGTTCAAAATTCGCGAATTCCCGGCCAAGCCGACCGGGCCCGTGATCATGTGCTCGGGCGGAAAATACACATTCCGGGATGTCACAACGTCGAGTTGGCAGGCCGACGAGTAGCTGTGGGAATGGCGCGCATTGCCTCGGTCGGGCTGCTTCAGGCGCGCCTCTGGATCGCAGCGCCCCCCCCCGCCTGCGCGGGGGTGACGAAGTGTGGGGCAGGTGACTAGGAGGGCAGCGAAAGGAACTCGCTTATGTCCCTGCTCAACCGCTCCACCACCAACCACATCGCCACGCTAACCCTCAACCGGCCGGAGAGCATGAACGCTCTCGGCCAGGCGGGTGACGGAGACGCGTTTGTCGAGGCGTGCGATGCGATCAATGCCGACACCAATATCCGCTGCGCGATCCTGACCGGGGCGGGGCGGGCGTTCTCTGCGGGTGGCGACATCAAGGCGATGCAGAACCGGACGGGCAATTTCGCCGGATCGCCCTCCGACATCTCGGACGGATACCGCGACAATATCCACCGCATGCTGCGTGCGCTCTACAACCTGCGGGTGCCCTTGATCGCGGCGATCAACGGGCCTGCGATCGGCCTCGGCTGCGATCTCGCCTGTCTTGCCGACATGCGCATTGCGTCGCGCAACGCGAAGTTCGGGGTCACCTTCCTCAAGCTCGGCCTCGTGCCCGGTGACGGGGGTACGTGGCTGCTGCCGCGCGTGATCGGCGATGCGCGTGCGGCGGAGCTGTTCTTCACCGGCGATGTGATCGACGCTGCCACCGCAATGGAGTGGGGCCTCGTCAGCCGCGTGGTCGAACCCGACGCTCTGCTGGGCGAGGCACAGGCGCTGGCGGACAAGGTCGTCGCCCTGCCGCCCGCCGCGCTGCGCCAGACCAAGATGATGCTGCGTCAGGGGCGCGAGCTATCCTATGATGGCGCGCTCGAACTGGCGGCGAACACGCAAGGGCTGATGCACCACACCGCCGACCATGCCGAGGGCGTCGCCGCGCTGATCGAAAAGCGCACGCCCCGCTTTACCGGCGGCTAGAGCGGTTTCTCCACCCCGCCGCCGGGCGCGGTCAGAACCAGCGCCACACGCCTGCATCCATCGTGTGCAGCCAGGTCGCGCCGAGCCAGATCGCGATCCCGCCGATCCATGGGACGATGCCGACCGAGAAAATGCGCGTCCACCGCGGCCAGTAGCTCGTGCTGCTCTCCCAGCGCGCCCACGCCTCGCCCATCAGCGCCTCTTTCTTGCGGTCCTGCAAATGCGCACCGACGAGCGCGAGCACGCCGATGGCAAGCGCGACAACCACGGTGCGCGCGGTCGGTGCCGCGATCAGGTGCGCGAGCGCCCATAGCGCGAAGCCCCACATCATCGGATGGCGGGTGACCTTGAACACGCCGTGCGCGGGCTTGCGCGCCGCCTGCGCCGCGCCGGGCGCGGGCAGTGCGGGGTTGCCGATCAGCGCTCCGGCAAAGAGCACCATGGCGAGCAGCGTGATGATGCTTGCAATGATCCAAACCGCATCGCCGTAATCGCCCCAGAGCGGCGCGCCCGCAGGCGTGGCGACGAAGGCGAAATACATCCACGCCATGCAGGCCGCGCTCACCAGCGAGTAGACGAGCATGAACCCGCCCGCGCTCAGCACCCGAACCATCGGCGCGCGCAGCGGATGCGACATGGCGAAATGCGTGCCGACGAAGGCGACGCTCGCGGCGACTAGCGAAACCGGCAGGTCCATCGGACGTTCCCTCCCCCTCAGGCAGGCCGCAAGTCTATCCAGATTCGAAGCGCGCGCAATCGCCGCGTGCCACTCTACCAGTCGTAGGCTTTGGGCAGATCGCTCTCGTCGAGGTCGCGATAGCGTTCGCGCAGGCGGGTCTGGTGGTTGTCGACCGGCTGGCGGACCCCGTCGATGAACACCGCCACGGGCACGCTCCCCACTTCGAGCGGGTCGCCATCCCACATCACGACGTCGGCAATCGCCCCGCTTGCGAGCGTGCCGAGCTGGCCATCGAAGCCCGCGATCTTCGCCGGGATCGAGGTGATCGTGGCGAGCGCCTGGCCCCAGCTTAGCCCGCTTGCTCCCGGAATGCGCGTGAGCGCGACGAGGTTGCCCGCATATTGGCGCGCGTTGCGCGGCTGTTCGGCGGTGCCGCCTTCCATCCGCCCGATCGCGACCGTCACGCCCGCCGCCTGCATCCGCCCGATATTGCTCTGCGTCGCGGCGATCTGATCGAACCCGCTGGGCAGATCGTCGAGCGGGTCGGCGATCACTGGCACCCCGGCAGCGGCAATCTCGCGCGCGACCAGCCAGCCTTCGCTGACGCCGAGCAGCACGAGATCGAGCCTGGGGAAATCGCGCTGGAGCTGCAGCACCTCGCGGATGTCGGAAGCGCGCTCGACATGCACGTAGAGCGGCTGTTGGCCGGAAACCACCGGGCCAAGCGCTGCCGCATCGGCGCGGGTCAGCTCGGCGTCATCGCCGTTCCACCGTCCCGCGGCGAAGGCACTCGCCTCGCGCAGCGCGTTCTCGAGCCAGGCATAGGTGGCTGTGCGTCCGCCACCGGCGAGCCGCGCGCCCGTTTCGCCCAGCGCGACCACCTGGAAGGCGTGCGCGCGGGTAATCGGTTCGGCATCGGCGCCCAGATCGATCACCGCGCCCTGGCCGCCAAAAATGCCCGACGAGGGTTGCGGCGCGACGCTGGCGCGCGTGATCCCGTCGGCGCGCGCGACCAGCAATTGCTGCGAGGCGGGATTGACCGCGGGCGCGACGTCGAGCGCGGCGCTGAACGGTGAATTGCGCGCGCTGATATCGTTGCTGTCGCTCACCGCGTCGACATCGGCGAGGCCCAGAGTAGTCACCGCCGAGAAAATGCCCGGCGTGACCCATTTGCCCGTCCCGTCGATCACCTCGACCCCGGTCGGCGGCGTCACGTCGGTCCCGGTCGCGACGATCCTCCCGCCGCGCACCACGACGGTGGCATTCTCGACCGGATCGGACCCGTCGCCGGTGGCGACCGTGGCGTTGGTAATCGCGAAGTCCTGCGCGGCGGCAGGGGCGACCAGCGCGAGCGCGGCGGTCGCGGCGAAGAGGCACCCCTTGATGAGGCTTGGGCGGATCATTTGACGTCTCCCTCGCCGGGCTGGCCAAGCTCGAAATCGCTCACCGGGCGGCGCTTGCGATCCATCGCGTCGTACAGCAGCGCGCCGTCGACCCAGACCTTCTCGGGGCGCGAATAGACGCTCAGGGGGTCGCCGTTCCACAGCACCACATCGGCCATCTTGCCCGCCTCGAGGCTGCCGGTCATCGTCTCGATGCCCATCGCCTTGGCCGCGTTGTAGGTGAACCAGCCGACCACGTCGGCGTCGGGAATGTCGAGCCCCATGCGCTGCCCGGCGGCCTGCGCCTTGGCGGCCTCCTGATTCAGGCGCTGGATACCGTTGGCGTCGTCCGAATGGATGATGATGCACGCGCCCGATTTCCACAGCAGCGCGGCGTTTTCGGGAATGCCGTCGTAGCTTTCCATCTTGAAGCCGTACCAGTCGGCCCAGATCGCGCTGCATACGTCGTTTTCGCGCAGCAGGTCGCCGATCTTGTAGGCTTCGACCGCGTGATGGAAGGCCGCGACCTTGTAGCCCATCTCCTTGGCCATATCCATCACCAGCGCCATCTCGTCGGCGCGGTAGCAGTGGTTGTGGACGAGGATTTCGCCGTCGAGCACACCTGCGAGCGTTTCCATGCCCAGGTCGCGCCGCTTGCGATTACCCTCTGCATAGGCCTTCGCATCGAGCCAGGTCTGCCGGTTGACCGCGAAGTTGCCCATCCGGGTGGAGGGCATGCGCCCGCGATTGCCGTAGACGCGCTTGGGATTCTCGCCGCACGCCATCTTGAAGCCATAGGGCGCACCGGGGAACTTCATCCCCTGAACCGTGCGGCTGGGCACGTTCTTGAGCGTGACCGAGCGGCCGCCCATCAGGTTGGCCGAACCGGGCAGGATCTGCAGCGAGGTAACCCCGCCATTGGCGAGCGCGCGGCTGAAGCCGGGGTCTTGCGGCCACACCGAATGCTCGACCCACACGTCGGGCGTGGTCGGGCTGGTGGCTTCGTTGCCGTCCGAATGCGCATCGACCGCCGGGCTGGGGTAGTCGCCGAGGTGCGAGTGGATGTCGATCACGCCGGGGGTGACGAATTTGCCCGCCCCGTCGATCACATCGTAGCCATCGGTGGGAAGGTCGCTGCCGACTTGCACCACTTCGCCATCGCGAAACAGCACGGTGCCGTTGTCGATCCGGCCCCCGCGCCCGTCGTACACGGTCGCGCCGACCAGCGCGGTCGGGCGGCCGGGATAGCGCTGGTAGGTCGAGGGGAAGGGAGCCTCCGGCGCTGCCGCCGGGGTCGCGGTGGAGGCGCTGCCCGAAGCATCGCCTCCACCCGTGGTTGCACATGCGGCGAGCAAGCCTGCGCAGGCGAGCGCCATCGCCGTCCGTACCGTCATTGTCCTTCCCCCCGTGAAGTCGACTTAGTGGGTCGGGCGCGTGGTCGGATGCACGCCGGCACCCGCCGGTTCGCCCGGTCCTTCCGCCTGGCCTTCCAGATCGTCGCCGACATCGTCGTCGCCGAGCGTGTCGAGGTGCATCAGCTTGGTGATCAGCGGGCTGATCGCGAGCACGCCGACGCCGACGATCAGCGCGACCCAGCCGATCGAATTGTAGATGCCCAGCGTTGCCTCGCGCGTCATGGTGCCTTCCTCGCCACCGGTCGCAGCGCCGATCATCCCGGCCACGTAGTTACCGCCCGCGGTGGCGAAGAACCATGCGCCCATCATCAGGCTGGCAAGCCCGGCGGGCGACAGGCGATTCATCGCCGAGAGCCCCACCGGCGACAGGCACAGCTCGCCGGTCGTGTGGAGGAAGTAGATCGCAAAGACCAGGAACACCGGCACCAGCACAGCCGGGCCGAACGCATTGGCACCCCACACGAAGACGAGGAAGCCGAGGCCCACCTGCATGATGCCGAGCCCGAACTTGAACGGGGTCGAAGGCTCGATCCCGCGCTTGTTCAGGAACACCCACAGCGCGGCGAAGACCGGGCCCATCAGCATGATGAAGATCGCGTTGATCGACTGGAACAGCGTCGCCGGCACGTTGCCGCGATCGACGAAACGATCGGTGAACAGGTTGAGGCTGCCGCCCGCCTGTTCGAACAGACCCCAGAACAGCGGCTGCAGCGCGATCAGGAACAGCGCGGCGAAGATCCGTTCGCGCGGGTGCTTTTCCAGCTTCATCGCTTCGAAGATGACGTAGCCCAGCAGGATGAGGCTGGAGCCCAGCATCAGCCAGCCCACGACCGCGTGGTACTGGATCGTCAGCCACATCACGGCGACGGCCGCAAGGCTGGCGGCGTAGAGGCCGATTTCCTTGCCCTTGGCGAGCGCCCGGGGCGGTTCGCCCTGCCCCAGCAGCATCGGTCGTCCGAGGACGAACACGATCAGGCCCAGCAGCATGCCGATACCGGCGGCACCGAAACCGTACTGCCAGCCGACCACGATCCCGAGGTAACCCGCAATCAGTGCCGCCGCAGCGGCACCAAGGTTAATCCCGATGTAGAAGATCGTGTAGGCACCGTCGCGGCGCGGATCCTTGAGCGGATAGAGCTGGCCGACGATCACCGAGATATTGGCCTTCAGGAAGCCGGTGCCGACGATGATGAAGGCAAGCGCGAGCCAGAAGATGTTGATCGTCGCATCATCTTGCCCGCCGGTACCCTCGACCGTCATCAGCGCGTGGCCGATTACCAGCAGGATTGCGCCGAACTGCACCGCCTTACGCTGCCCCAGGTAGCGGTCGGCCAGCCAGCCGCCCAGCACCGGGGTAATGTAAACCAGGCTGACGTAGGCACCGTAGATCAGGTTCGAGGTGCTGTCGTTGAACAGCCAGTGCTGGGTCAGGTAGAAGATGAGCAGGCCGCGCATCCCGTAATAGGAAAAACGCTCCCACATTTCGGCGAAAAACAGGATGTAGAGGCCCTTGGGATGGCCTGCGACTTCTGGCCGGGGGCGCGTGATTGCCCACAGGCCGGCGATAAGAAACAGTGCCAGGATGACGGAGGCACTGGCGGCAAACCAATCCCCCTCATTCCACAATGCCAATTCTTTCATGATGTTGCTTCCCCGAAATGCTTGTCGGACCGCCTCTTCCCGGCCCATTATGGCGCGCACCCTAGCGTGCAAAAACGCCGTGTGAAGCCCATGTGACACCTCCGCACCTGTTTCTCCCATGAACAGGCAAGTCACTCGGGACGCTGGCGGAACCTTGACCTGCCGCGCTGTATTATGTCACTGAAGCACCATGTCGAAGAGCAATCCCACCTCTGCGCGTCCCGTCTACCTGCGCCTGCGCGACCTGATCGCCGCCGCGATCCTCGACGGGAAGTTTGCCGAGGGGGAGATGCTGCCGTCGGTGCGCACCTTCGCGGCGGAGCAGGGGGCCAACCCGCTGACCGTGGCCAAGGCGTTCCAGCAATTTCAGGACGACGGGCTGATCGCGGTGCGCCGCGGGGTCGGCATGTTCGTGACCAGCGGCGCCGCGCAGAAACTGCGCGCGGCGGAGCGGGCGAGTTTCCTGCGCCACGAATGGCCGGAAATCCGCGCGCGGCTCGACCGGCTGAATTTGTCGGTCGACGACTTGATGACACGCGAGAGCGCCGCTAACGAGCCCGCAGACTAACATTTGTCGTATCGGTGGATTGCGCAAATAGGTGGTTTCTGGCACGCAGACAGCAGATCGGTTTGCGAATATAACAATGCCGGGCTCCGTTCGTGGGGAAACCGGTCGAGCGCGCTTTAGCGGGAGGCGCATGAAATGATCAGATCCGAACTGCTGCAGAAGTTGTCGCAGGACAACCCGGACCTGCGGGCGCAGGAAATCGAGCAGGTTGTCGATATCTTCTTCGAAGAAATCGCCCGCCGTCTTGCAGAAGGCGGACGCGTGGAACTGCGCGGTTTCGGCGCTTTTTCGACCCGCGAGCGCGATGCGCGCACCGGCCGCAACCCGCGCACCGGCGAACCGGTGGACGTGCCCGCCAAGCGCGTGCCCTATTTCAAGCCCGGCAAGGAAATGCGCAATGCTCTCAACGAGGAGTGATTGCGCGTCGGGTCTGCGCGACCTCGCCAAATCCATAAGTGGTCGCTATCTGCCGCCATTCGTGCGGGTGTGGCGGAATGGTAGACGCCGGGGACTTAAAATCCCCTGATCCTTGATCGTGTGGGTTCGAGTCCCACCACCCGCACCAGCGCATATTCGCCGGTTTGGCGCCGGTTCGGCGCGTGTGTTTACGGCTCCCTAACCATTTTCCTTCACTCCCCGGTCAAACGACCAGCAACCGGGGGGTCTGATGACCGAAGCCAATTGCGAAGCCAAAGCCAGTGTACTCAATGTCGACGTGGCGATCATCGGCGCGGGGCCGGCTGGCCTCACCGCAGGCTACCTTCTGACCAAGGCGGGCAAGACCGTCGCGATCATCGAGAAGGACGAGACTTACGTGGGCGGCATCAGCCGCACGGTGGAACACGAAGGCTATCGCTTCGATATCGGCGGGCACCGCTTCTTCTCGAAGAGCCAGCAGGTCGTGGACCTGTGGAACGAGATCCTGCCCGACGACTTCATCGAGCGCCCGCGGATGAGCC
>CAZNOY010000007.1:0-218846 GCA_964574905.1 uncultured Citromicrobium sp.
TGCTGGAGGAAGCGCTCGATTCGAACGTGCAGATCGACCTCTCTGCGAGCAAGATTCGCTTCGCGCTTGGCGGAGAAGGGGGTGTGGTGCTGACCAGCAAGCTGATCGACGGGACCTTCCCCGATTACAGCCGCGTGATCCCGACCGGGAACGACAAGCTGCTGAAACTCGATCCCAAGAGCTTCTACGAAGGCGTCGATCGCGTCGCGACGATCGCCACGGAAAAGACCCGCGCGGTCAAGATGGGGCTCGATACGGACAAGGTTACGCTGTCGGTCACCAGCCCCGATAATGGCACCGCGGCGGAAGAGATCGCGGCGGAATACAAGTCCGACGGGTTCGAGATCGGCTTCAACGCCAATTACCTGAAGGACATTCTCAGCCAGATCGATTCGGATATCGTCGAACTGCACCTCGCCGATGCGGGTGCGCCGACGCTGATTCGCCGCGACGAGAACAGCCCCGCGCTGTACGTCCTCATGCCTATGCGTGTGTGACCTTGCGCGCGCTGCCGATTGCCGCCGCAGCGCTCGCGCTTGCGGTGCCGACCACTGCGAATGCCGCCACGCCAGCCCAAGACCTCGATTGCGCCATCTGGGCGGCGCTCGCCTTTGGTGAATCGGAAGATCCCAGCGAACAGCAGGCCTACGGCTTCGCGCTGACGTGGTTTGTCGGTCTGTACGAAGGTCAGACCGGGACGCAGATCGACGATGCGATGTCGGCCCGCGCTGCCACGATCAGCGATGCGGATTTGGTAGCCAAGGATCCGGTTTGTCGCGCGCGAATGAAGGCTTTCGGTCAGCGTCTGGTCACATTGGGTTCGCAATTGGAGGCGAAGGGCTACTGACAGGTTCGGTGAAGTCCGAAAGCACTTTTCGCAGGGGGGAATATGAACAAGCTGCTGGCGGCAGGTGCCGCGCTCTCGATGCTGGCGACACCCGCGCTCGCGCAGACGGCGGATCAGGTGCGCCATGCGCGCTGCTTTTTCGTCAAGTCCAACCTGCTCAGCAGTTACCTTGATGACGCCGAACCCGACCAGGATATCATTGCGGGTCTTGTGGCCAACATCACCTACTTCTTCGGCAGGCTCGAGGCGTCGATGGAGCGCCCCATGATCTCGAATCTCATCGTTTCGGAAGGGGAGCGTCTCCAGACCGACCAGCAAGTCGCCGATGCGGAACCTGAGTGCGACGCTTTGATCGAAGATTCGATGAATTTTATGACCGAAGTGGGCGAGCGGCTGGACGGCGCGACCGGGTAAGAACGGACCGGGTTAGCCCAGGAATTTCCGCAGCAGCGCGACTGCCCGTTCCGGGTGCGTCATCAGGAACAGGTGACCCGCGCCCTCGAACACTTCCAGCCGCGCATCGGGAATCATGCTGGCGAGTAGCCTGCCGTTGGAAAGCGGCACGATGGGATCGTTCTCCCCCATCATCACCAGCACCGGCTTGTCGAGAAACGGCAGCGCGGGCAGCGATGTCCATCCCGCTAGCGCCATCAGCTGATAGAAATAGCCGGTGCTGCTGGGCGGGGTGATGTTGCCGATCGAATTGCGCGCACGCTTGCTTTCATCGGCATTCTCCAGCGCGGTCAGGTATTCGCGCATCAGCATCTCGTTCATCGCCGAATAGGGATCGGCCATCTGGGCGAGCATGCTTGGGTCGCCGGGGATCATCAGCATGCCGGGCGATGTCGCAGCGAGCACCACCCGCCGCACGCTATCGGCATGTTGCAGGGCGAAGTGCTGTGCCATCGTGCCGCCCCAGCTCATCCCCATCACGTCGACCTGCTCCAGCCCGAAGCGTTCGAGCAGGGTGTACGCGGTCCAGCTCATCGTGAAGGGATTGTAGGGCAGCACCGGATCGGGCGACTCGCCGGTGCCGGGCATGTCGAACATGATGAAGCCGCGCTCGGTCAGCGCTTCGGCGAGCGGTGCGACCGCTTCGATATTGGCGCCGATCCCGTTGAAGAAGAGCAGCGGCGGATGCTTGCTCTTGCTGTCGAGCCGCCAGCGCGCGACCCGCAGTTCCATCCCGTCGATCCGCTCGAAGGATATCTCCGCGTTCAATGGGCCGCCCGGCTTGCCTCGCGGCACGCTGTGGCGCAGGCGTTCCGGCCCCGCGTCGCCGAACATGCCCCAGCCGGGCAGTCCCAGATCGAAATTGCCGAACCGGATCATCGCGCGATCCCGCCGTCATGCGCGGTTACGGCCTGTTCGGGCGGATATGCCGCGCCGCGCGGTGCGCGTGTGCCCCTGCCGTGTTGTCGATTCATGCCGGCCTGATGCCGGTTGCCGGGTGTGTGCACAAGCCATTCGTGCCCGGCTTCCCAACTGGGTAGGCCGCGCTCTGCCCGTTGGGTAACGTCGCGCTAACCATGCCGCTTCATCAAATTCCACCCTCTTGCACCCATAACTGCGGCCATGGACGTGAGCGCGCAGGCGACTGATACGGAATTACGGGACAAAACGAGGCGGGCTGCATCTCAGGGCAGGGCCGAACGGCGTCGAATCGCGCAACCCTCCCAGCAGGAAAGTGGCAAGTGGCAAGCGACCTCGGACCAAGCCGACGACGCTCCGCAACGCAGGATTTTGCCGTCGCAATGGGCGGTAAACGCGCCCGTTGTCTTCCTCGCCGCAGCTATTTGCGGGACGGTCGGGCAGACGCTGCCAGCATGGCCTACAGTCGCCGCTCTGGTACTTGCGACCCTGTTTTTTGCAGGTTCGCGCTTGGCACAAGGCGGCGGTTCGCGCCGCCAGATGGCCGAGGTTGCGGCGTTCGGTATCTTACCACAAACGCTCGTCGGATTCGGTTTGGCCTACTGGATGGCCTACGGTGCGCTGCCCATCGGGCTGGACTTGGCGTCTATCATCGTCCTTGGCAGCATGTCGGCTGTCCTCCTTGCCGGGCGGCCATTCTCGATGCTGTTCGCGAAGATCGGCCTGTGGGCACCGATGGCGGCGTTCGCGGTGGGTTACGGAGACTGGACCGTCCTGTTCGGCTTCTTCATCGCGGTCGCCGCAGGGATCGCGATCGCGCTGTACCAGGAACGGTTCGAGCGGCGCAGCAAGGAAGAATCGCAGGCCGAGGAGCGGCTGCGAAACCGATCCATCGACATCATGCGCGATTACGAGGCGACCGGGCAGGGCTGGTTCTGGGAGACCGACCGTGAGGGTCGGATTGTCTATATCTCGCAGGAATTCGCCGATCGTTACGGGCTGGAGCACGACGATCTGTGCGGCGAGGTGTTCACCAAGGTGTTCGAGGTGGACCCGGACGAACGCGATGCAGAGCGCACGATCAAGTTCCACTTCACCGCCCAGTCCGCCTTCCACGACATGCCTGTGCGCGGCGCCGATCGTGACGGCGAGGGTTCGGTGTGGTGGTCGATCAACGGTCGCCCGATCTTCGACGGGTTCGACAATTTCTGCGGCTTTCGCGGGTCGGGCACCGATCTGACCGAGCGGCGGCGCAGTGCAGAGCGCGCGTCGCGCCTTGCGCTCTTCGATTCGCTCACCGGCCTCGCCAACCGGCACTCGCTGTCGCAAATGCTGTCGAAACGGCTCAAGGCTGCCGACCCGAGGCAGCGCGCCTGTGCGATCCTGATGCTCGATCTCGACCGGTTCAAGCACGTCAACGACACTTTCGGTCATCCGACCGGCGATGCGCTGCTGGTGCAGGTGGCGCGGCGGCTGGAAAAGGTCGTCGGCGCGCTCGGCGTAGTTGGGCGCCTGGGCGGCGACGAGTTCAAGGTCATCATCGCGCGGGAAATTCCTAAGGAGCAGCTGGAGCACCTGGCGGGCGAGATCATCCACGCGGTGTCGCAGCCCTATTCGGTCGAAGGCAAGCGGATCGTGATCGGCGTGTCGGTCGGCATTGCCATCGCACCCGAGCATGGCACCTGTTCTGAACGCGTGATCCGCAGCGCCGATCTGGCGCTCTACGCCGCGAAAGACGCAGGACGCGGTCGCTATCGCCTGTTCAGCTACGATCTCCACGCTGCCGCGCAGGAGCGCAACCAGCTCGAAGAAGAGCTGCGCCAGGCGGTCGACAGCGGCATGCTGCAACTGCATTACCAGCCGGTCGTCGACACGATCAGCGAACAGATCAGCGGGTTCGAGGCGCTGCTGCGCTGGAACCACCCGACGCAAGGGTGGATCAGCCCGGAAAAGTTCGTACCCGTGGCCGAAGATGCGGGCCTGATCGTCGCGATCGGCGAATGGGCGATCCGTCAGGCGTGCAAGGACTTGGCACGGTGGCCCGAAGAGGTGCGTTGCGCGGTCAACGTCTCGCCGCTTCAATTCTCCGATCCGGGCCTGCCAGACACGATCGCGCGCACCGTCGCCAGCGCCGGGATCAAGCCCTCGCGCCTCGAACTGGAAATCACCGAAAGCGTGTTCCTCGACAATGACGAGGGCACGGACGCGACCTTCGCCGCGCTCAAAAAGGTCGGCGTGCGGCTGGCACTCGACGATTTCGGGACCGGCTATTCCTCGCTCGGCTATCTGAAGAACGCGCCGTTCGACAAGATCAAGATCGACCAGGGCTTCGTGCGCGGGGCCACCCTGCCGGGCAGCCGCAACGGCGCGATCATCGCCGCGATCAGCAGTCTGGCGCATGCGCTGGGGATGGATACTACCGCCGAAGGGGTTGAGAACCTCGACGAGCTGGATCTGGTCCGTCGCCATGGGTGCAGCCATATTCAGGGCTATATCTACTCCAAGCCGCTGACCTCTTCCGAGGCAACGGAGCGGCTGGCGCAGGGCCTTGCGATCGAGCCGACCGGTCCGCGCAATTCGCGCGAGCACCGCCAGGCGATGCTGCGGCGCGTGGTGCTGCAGCACGAAGAGGACTTCTACAACGGCACCGTGCGCAACATGTCTTCGCAGGGCGCGCTGATCGAGGGGCTGTGGAACGTGCCCGAGGGCACGCGCTTCCGCATCGCGCTGACCGAGCAACTGGCGGTCAATGGCGAGGTGCGCTGGTGCGACGAGAATCGCATCGGCGTCCGCTTCGACGAGACGCTGCGGCGCGACCAGAGGGGGCAGTTCGACCTGCTCGTTCCCGCGACCGAGCCTGATCGGCAGAAGTCGGACACGCAGGTGCGCCGCTCGGCCTGAGTACGGGCACAATTGCCGCTGTCCTACACCCGACAATTCGTACACGCCGTCAAACATGCTGACAGCGCTGCCGCCCGTGGCTAATGCGGCGCGGTAATGACTGACCTTTCAAAGATCCGCAATTTTTCCATAATCGCCCACATCGACCACGGGAAGAGCACGCTCGCCGACCGGCTGATCCAGCTCACCGGCGGGCTGACCGAGCGCGAGATGACCGAACAGCTGCTCGACAACATGGATATCGAGCGTGAGCGGGGCATCACCATCAAGGCGCAGACCGTGCGCCTCAGCTACACCGCGTCCGATGGCGAGACCTACCAGCTCAACCTGATGGACACCCCCGGCCACGTCGACTTCGCTTACGAGGTCAGCCGCAGCCTCGCCGCGTGCGAGGGCGCGCTGCTGGTGGTCGACGCGGCGCAGGGGGTCGAGGCGCAGACGCTCGCCAACGTCTACCAGTCGATCGAGCACGATCACGAAATCCTGCCCGTTATCAACAAGATAGACCTGCCCGCCGCCGAGCCAGAACGCGTCGCCGAGGAGATCGAGGAGATCGTCGGCATCCAGGCCACCGGCACCTGGCAGAACGGCGGCGCGGTCCTCACCAGCGCGAAATCCGGCATCGGCGTCGAGGACGTGCTCGAAGCGATCGTCGCGCGCATTCCGCCGCCCACGGGCGACCACGACGCGCCGCTCAAGGCCAGCCTGGTCGATTCCTGGTACGACCCCTACCTCGGCGTCGTCATCCTCGTCCGCGTGATCGACGGCGTCCTCAAGAAGGGCCTCAACGTCAAGTTCATGCAGGGCGGCACGCAGCACCTGATCGACCGGGTGGGCGCCTTCACCCCCAAGCGCGTCGACCTGAGCGAGATCGGCCCGGGCGAGATCGGCTTCATCACCGCGCAGATCAAGGAGGTGGAGCAGGCCCGCGTCGGCGACACCATCACCACGGTCAAGAACGGCGCCACCAAGGCGCTGCCCGGCTATCGCGAGCCGCAGCCGGTGGTGTTCTGCGGGCTGTTCCCGGTCGACGCCGCCGATTTCGACAAGCTGCGCGAGAGCATCGCGCGCCTGCGCCTCAACGATGCGAGCTTCACCTTCGAGACTGAAAGCTCCGCCGCGCTGGGCTTCGGCTTCCGCTGCGGCTTCCTGGGCCTGCTGCACCTCGAGATCATCCAGGAGCGCCTCAGCCGCGAATACGACCTCGACCTGATCACCACCGCGCCATCGGTCGTCTACCGCATCCACCTCGGCAAATCGAAGACCGAGGATGCCAAGGTGATCGAGCTGCACAATCCCGCCGACTACCCCGACCCCAACCGGATCGAGGTGATCGAGGAGCCGTGGATCAAGGCGGTGATCTACACCCCCGACGAATATCTGGGCAGCATCCTCAAGCTGTGTCAGGACCGGCGCGGCATCCAGACCGACCTCACGTACGTGGGCGGCCGCGCGCAGGTGACCTACGAGCTGCCGCTGAACGAAGTGGTGTTCGACTTCTATGATCGGCTGAAGAGCATCAGCCGCGGCTATGCCAGCTTCGATTACGAGCAGATCGGCCTGCGCGAAGGCGACCTCGTGAAGATGAACATCCTCGTCAACAACGAGCCGGTCGACGCGCTATCGCTGATCGTCCACCGCGGCGTTGCGGAGGAACGCGGCCGCGGCATGTGCGAGCGCCTGAAAGACCTGATCCCGCGCCACCTGTTCAAGATCCCGATCCAGGCCGCGATCGGCGGCAAGGTCATCGCCCGCGAAACCATCGCCGCCCTGCGCAAGGACGTGACCGCCAAGTGCTACGGCGGCGACATCAGCCGCAAGAAGAAGCTGCTGGAGAAGCAGAAGAAGGGGAAGGCCAGAATGAGAGAGTACGGCAACGTCTCGATCCCTCAGGAAGCCTTCATCGCAGCGCTCCGTATGGGGGAAGAGTAGCTCTCATTCTGAGGACGCGGGAGCGCCCGCAGGGCGGCCCGTCCCCGCGTAGGCGGGGAGGAATATTCGCATGCTACAGGAATCGTTTATAGCTACACACAGGATGGGGAGGGGTGACCTCTCAAGGCAATTAAAGGAAGACGTCGAGATAAGGCCTCATTTCGGAGAAGACCCCTTCATAAGCGTCCTCACGAAGTAACTTATTTTTTTCTTCTCCAACCCAAATTACGTCGATATCGTCCGATGGTTCTATGTCCGGTTCTTCGGCAGAAAAGATCATCTGCGCATCTTTTGGCCGAGTGTTGGCTAGGAAATGATAGATCAAGCCAAGATGATGGCTGTCCTGTCCTTGCTGATTGGGTGCGTCGATCACAATTGGGCAGAAAACCGAACTTGAGTGCTCGCGCGCAGAAAATAGCACGGCGAGATAGTAGGCGAGCAACTCTCTCGAACCCGCACTCCCTCTCGCAAGCTTCGGCGAGGTAATGGCATCTCTCGAGGCTTGAACAGGTGCGTCTAGTTCTGTGCTGAACAGGTCACGAAAACGATCGAACTGGTCTCGTATGCCTCGAGCTCGATCCGGATTTGCCTCACGTCTTCGAGCGGCTTCAGCCATCTTCAGGCTAGCCTGCGCATCGCCAATTAGAGTGTCGAGTTCTTCTATTTTCTGCCTTAGCAAGCCGGTGGTTTCATTTCTTCCTTGAGCAGAAATTATATCACCGAGGCTTACTTCATCTGTTTTGACAGATAACAGTTCGTCGATCTGCCAAATTTGGACGTCTATCTCAGCGAGAAGGCCGCTCAACTGATCAATCTCTTTTTCCAAACGTCGGACTTGAGCTTCGCCGTCCTGAATTGCATCGAATATATCGTCGTAGTCAGCTATTAGTCCAAACCTATCGGCGATTGAGTTATCGTAGGACTGCCCGCAAGTGGGGCAGTCCACTTCGTCGGGATGTTGCGCAGCGAGGGTGACTGTCTTCTCCATATCTCTCAAAGCCGAATGCAATATTGCGCGTTGCTCCTGCCACACGGCTTTTTCACTATTGATCCGTGTCAACTTTCGTCGGTACTCGGACTGTCTTTGATTCAATCCCGAGCTTCTCTTAGCCAACTCTTGCGACTCACTTTCAAAGGAGTTCATACTGAGGTCAATTGCAAGACCGCTGGTTATTTTGGATATTTCGTCAATTGCTCTGGCAAGAGGCTCTCGCTCTCTTTCTAGTTCACGTATCTTCCGTAGAAGTGAATCGCGGCGCGCGACCGCTTCGTAATAAGCGTTAGTTCGCAATCCCGCGTGGTAATTTGCCAGGGTCGCGCGAGACTTCGGCAGATACATTTTGTCGAAAGATTTCCAAGGACTGGCCCATCCGAAATCTTGATCGACGTAAAACGGGGCAAATGCGTAAGCGGGAGGTGGAGTAATCAGAGTTTCATCGCGATCTGGCATGATTAATCCAAAGTCTAGCAAATCAGCAATGACTGGTGCTAGGCCGCGACTCACGGACGCTGTTTCGATAATTAAAGTATTAGTTAGTCGATCGATAATTGCGTATCGATCGCGAGATTTGATTGCAGTATATTTGTGGTCGTCGATTTCAAAATCTAGCAAGCTTGAGACTGCTGCCCGCTTCCAAGACTGATCGACCTTGTGCGGTTGTGCCCCCAAGGTTTGATAGATGCTTTTGAGAACTGCGGACTTACCGGTTCCGTTTGGTCCGGTCAGGATCGTTACTTCCTTCTTGAAGTTTATCTCGTATGCGCTGCCTTCTCTCGTCGATAAAAGGCAGAGACGTGAGAACCGCATCGTGGGCACGAGATTTACCTCCCATTTTCTTTAGGAGCATTCGAAGTCCCATGGTATTTCGAGTGCCTCTAGACATTGAGCTGCTCTGAAATCACTACTAACGCAGCTGAGAATATTATTTCATCTTCGAAATCTACATCGCTTTGAACGCTAATTTTTGTCAACTCAGCCATTTCTAGTATTGAGCTGCATGTTTCTCCGAGCGTTGGATTTTCTTCGAGAAATTCTGAGATCTTTTCGCTGATGTGGCATTCGCCAAACTCCCCACGTGCGCGATTGGCTATGAAGCTATTTCACGATGAAAATATGCGTGCCCGCTGTATCGAATTATAGCCTGCATCCTTTAAGTCTGTATCAATCAGAGGTCTCGAATGCGAAAATCGTTGCTTTGATCTTGATCTTTCTAGAAGACTTAAAAATTCTGAACGTCGGACGCCTTTGGCATTGATAAGTGCATCGGTGCTCTCATGCTCGTTGGTGTTCGAAGCCTTTTCCGATAGCTCATGATACAGCGTCTTATAAATCGCGGTGACCGCTCCGTCGTGGGAGCCACTTGCTTCGAGGATTTTCGCAATTCTGCCGATAACGTATGCGTCGGGGTCGGTATGGGAGAGGTCGGTCTTTCTAAACTTGAGCAACTCGATGCAGTCCGGCGAACGAGGTGCCGGAAAATCGGGGGCCAAGCAGTCTTCTATCTTTACGCGCTCATCAGCGTGCAGCGAAGTTGCGACAACTTCAGTGACATCAGACGAGCATTTTTTGCCGCTGGCAAGCTTGATAGAATAAGGGGCGTTAGACATAAAAACCAAGGCTTTAGTTTCTTTGCCTGTCACTTTGGCAGAGCTATATAGCTTCCCTATGACCGATGTTGGCGGTGTGCCGCCTTTTTCCGATTTAGTCAGATTGTGAACCGTCCAAGAACCGCTGGATTTGGCTTTCGCTTGGAGGAAAGTGAATCGTGGGTCAGGTTCGAATTCAACTATCGTAATGTCGTCAAGATGCTCAATGAGGAGGGCAAATTCATTGTCGTGGCTTTCGAGGAGTTCACAAAGCTCAACGATTGCTAAGTTTGTTTGGAACCGATATCTTGCACCAGTTTTCGCCCCCGCTTGTTCGCGTGGTGTGACTTTGTGTAACCGATCGAATAACGTTTCCCCCATGTGGGTGATGTTAGTGGTTGGTTTTGCTTTGGAAAGCAACTGCCCGAAGTTTTGGACAGAATATTCTTTGGGTTAGCAGTAGGTCACTTCCACCCCTCATCCTTCAACCCACGCCACTTAGGGTTCTCCTCCGGCTCCTCCTCCTCGCGCGCACGGCGCTCCCACCCCGGCGCAGGCAGCGCCCGCTCTTCCCAGTCGTCGGCCTCGTCCTCATCCGCTCCCTCGTCATACAGCGGGTGCTCGGGGTCGTCCCACCAGCGGTAGCCTGCGGCGGCGTCCTCCGCCTGGATCGCCTGGTACGCGTCCCACGCGGCGCGGGCGCGGGGGCTCATGGAGTCGAGGTGGCGCTGGTGGAGCGCTTGCAGCTTGGCGTCGAGCGCTTCGAACACGCGGGCCTCGCCGCCCTGCGCCTGCTCGCGCTCGTACTCCTCGCGCCATTGCTTCTTGAGCCGCTTCAGCTCCATGTGGCCGACCGCGTTGAGGCCTTTCGGACGGCCCTCCGAGAACCGCTCGGGCGCGCGGTTGCGGAGCATGAACATCAGCAGGCGGTCGTTATAGGTGGTCCGCGATCCGACCAGCTTGCCGTAGGAGTACACGGGCACGGCGACGCCGTTGAGCGCGCGGTCCATCGCAACATCCTCGATCCGCTGCACGCCGAGGTCGATCGCCGCGGCCCAGGCCTTGCGAAAGCTCTCCGCACCGCGCTGGCGGCGCAGGTAGTAGGCGCCGACCGTGCTCATGTTGACCGCCTTGCACGCCGCCGCGACGCTGCCCGTATCGGCGAGCGCGGCGATGAAGCGGCGCTGGCGATCCTCGGTCCAGCCATCGTGGCGCTCGCACTGGCGGGGGACGGGGACGAAGTCGGGCAGCTCGCCAGCAGGGACGGGCAGGCGCTCCTCGCGGTTGTCGGCTTTGCGGGTCATGGGGGGTATCCGATGCAAAAAGGGGTGGCTCGTTCCCTTTGGGCATATGTCCCCGCCCGCGTGCTGTAGGACAGCGTTTTTGCGTCGGCCCGGCCTGCGTTGCGTGACGGGCCCGATAGAGGAATTCGCTAGGCGACCTTGCGCTGCGGGGCGCTGCGTTGCGGGATCACGCATTCGACCCTGCCTGCGTCCGACGCCTCCAGATCGCGCGCGTGGACGACCCGGTCGCGCCCCTCGTTCTTGGCGGCATAAAGCGCGTCGTCGGCGCGCTGGTACAGGTCGCGCCAGGCGGATTCGTCCTCCAGCGTGCCCTCGGCCACGCCGATGCTGACCGTGCAGCGCCCGCCGTGCGGCATTGCCGCCTCGCGGATTTCGCTCAGCAGCTGGATGGCCATGCCCGGCGGCAGCGCTTCGGTCGTGCCGAGCAGGGCGAACTCCTCGCCCCCGAGCCGGGCGGACCTGACATGCTCGCCCGCGTGCGCGTCGATCAGGCGGGCCACTTCCTGCAGCACGGTGTCGCCGATGTCGTGGCCGTGCGTGTCGTTGATGACCTTGAAGCAGTCGATATCGATGATGAGCAACCGCGATTGGCCGCTATGCGCGCCCAGCGTGTCGGCAAAGTCGAGCAGGGCGCGGCGGTTGAGGAGGCCGGTGAGCGGGTCGGTCTGGGCAAGCGCCTGGCTCTTCCGCTTGAGCAGCAGGAGCTGCACGATCTGGTTGTGATGCGCGACGATCATGCGCCACTGGAACACCCCGGCGACGCACAGGCTGACCGCGGTCGCCATGTCGAGGGTCGATCCGGTGAGCAGCATCAGCACCGTGATCGCCCCGATGTCGATCACCAGATGCGTCGCTGCCGCCGCGCGAATGCTCGCCATGCAGTATGCCGTGGCGAGCGCGCCCATGACGAGAATGACCGGAAAGTGCAGCCTGTCGCCGGGGTCCGCTGCCGACCAGCAGGCAACCGCCCAGCCGGTGGAGATCAGCGCGCCGATCAGCGACGAGGTCCAGCTCTGGACCATGAACCGCTCGGCCCGCCACGGCTTCTGCGCGAAGTGGTTTTCCTTGAAGAGATCCCTCAGGCCCATCGCGCAATACAGCGCCATCAGCGTCGGCAGGCCCCAGCGCACGAACCAGCCCGCAGCCTCGGGCGTGGCAAGCGCGGCGAAGGGGCAGGTCAGCAGCAGGCCGACGAACAGCCAGCGCCCCTGCTTCTGCACGGTGGTCGCGCTCGCCACGACGAAATCGGTCCGGACCTCCTGCGGCAGGTCCGGAATTGCGGCGCTTCTCAGAAAATCGGTGACCCGTCCCATGGCCGCCAGATAACCCGCAAACGTCTAAACAAGTCTTAAGCGAGGGGTGGGGGAGCACCGTCATAAGTCCGGTATTAACCATTGTGACGTACGCTTTCTGCGGGTCTCAACCACGACGAACGCAAGGGACGGAAACACAATGGCTCAACAGGCACCGGCTGATCCCAGCCTCCCGCAGAACGATACGCCGGCGCAGCGCAAGGCGCGCGAGGCGCAGCTGGCAGCGAGTCAGCTCGTGTACGAATGGACCGACAATGTGCCCTCGCTCGAAGGCGTGCCGGTGGTCAAGACGCTGCCGACGGCGGAGATGCCGACGCTGGAATGGTGGCTGAAGCTGGTGAAGATCCTGATCGAGGTGGCGGTGAACCAGATCGAGGTCGAGGCATCGTTGATCGAACAGGGGCTCTCCACGCTCGATCCCGCGTTGGTCGCCGCCGACCGGGTCGTGGTCGCCGCGATCGAGAAGGACGTTGCCGCACTGGAGAAAAAGATCGCGGGCGACCTGACGGGCGGGAAGGGGATCGCCGCGCTGGTGACCGACTGTGCCCATCTGTTCGACGCCAAACTCGCCATCGCCGACCTCAAGAACCACGCCACCAAGCTCAAAGGCGTGATCGAACTGCGCGGTGCGACCAAGGCGGCGCTGGGCAAGCAAAACCCGCGTACGCTCCAGACCTATCTCGACAATTTCAAGACGATCGCCGTCCCGCCGATTGCCTACACGTTTCAGGACGATCTCGAATTCGCCAACTTGCGCGTCGCTGGCCCCAACTGCATGCTGATCGAGGCGGTCACCAAGATCCCCAAGAAATGCGCGGTGACGGCCAAGCAATATGCGGCGGTCGTACCGGGCGATACGCTCGACGTGGCGCTGGAAGAGGGGCGCCTCTTCAAATGCGACTATTCGCCGCTCTCGATCATCGAGCCGGGCGAGTGGGACGGATCGGCCAAATACCTGACCTGCCCCGTCGCCCTGTTCGCGGTGCCACCCGGTGCGCAGAGCCTGGTGCCGGTCGCGATCAATTGCGATCCGTCGAACGCGGCCAGCCCGGTGATGACACCGAGCATGAGCGCGGAAAAGCAGTGGGGCTGGGAAATGGCCAAGCTGGTCGTGCAGGTGGCCGATGGCAATTATCACGAGCTGTTCGCCCATCTCGCGCGCACGCATCTTGTGATCGAGGCGATCGCCATCGCAACCCATCGCCAGCTGCCCGATGCCCACCCGATCAACGCGCTGCTGGTGCCCCATTTCGAAGGCACGCTGTTCATCAACGAAGCCGCTGCCACCAGCCTGATCGTCGCGGGCGGCCCGATCGATCACATCTTTGCAGGCACGATCAAGAGCAGCCAGCAAGCCGCCGTTGAGGCGCGGCTGAGCTTCGATTTCGCCAAGGGAATGCTGCCGCAGGATATCGTCGCGCGCGGCGTCGGCGCGGATTCCGCGCTGGGCGACTATCCCTACCGCGACGACGGGCTGCTGGTGTGGAATGCGATCGAGAGCTGGGCGAAGGCCTACGTTCGCACCTACTATTCGTCGGACAAGGACGTGACCGGCGATACCGAATTGCAGGCATGGGCGGCTGCCATCGCCGACAGCGGCAAGCTCAAAGGCTTTGCTGCGCCGACGACGATCCAGCAACTGGTCGATATCTGCACGATGACGATCTTCACCGCCAGCGCGCAGCATGCCTCGGTCAACTTCCCGCAAAAGGCGATCATGGAATATGCGCCCGCGGTGACGGGCGCGTTCTGGCAACCGGCCCCCGATACGCAGAAGGGCGGGACCAAGACGGGCTGGCTGGCGATGATGCCGCCCGAGGTGTTGGCGCTGCAACAGCTGAAGGTGCTCTTCCTGCTCGGCTCGCTCTATTACCGCCCGCTCGGCACCTATCGCTCGCCCGAATTCCCCTATCCGCAGTGGTTTCAGGACCCGCAGATCGTGGGCAAGGGCGGCCCCCTGTCACGCTTCCAAGCTGCGCTCGACGATGTTGAAAAGCAGATCGTCGCGCGCAATGCCGAGCGGATGCGGCCCTACACCTTCCTGCTGCCGAGCCTGATCCCGAGCAGCACGAATATCTGATCGCGGGCGTCCGGGCGGGGTCAGCTGCGTTCGATATGGCAGCTTTTCGGAAGCTGCCCGCTCGCCGCGGGCTTGCCTTCGAACTCAGCGTCCGCCCGCACTACCAGCGCCTGCCCCCGCTCCGCCTCGAACTGCGGATCGGGTTTGAACGACAGGTAATAGTACCGCGTGCCTCGCGAATCGTAGAAGCTGAGCGTGAAGGGCACGTTGAACATCGCGCGCGTTTCCGGGCCGAATTCGAAGGAGGCCGTTTCCGCCCGCGACAGAGAGAAGGGGCGCATGACGTTTTGGGACACCTCCCGTCCACCGGCAGACAGAACCATACGGCTATTGAGAGCCCGTCCATCCATCTTGATGTCATCGATGCGAATGGTGGTGCTGTAGGAGGATCCCGTGGCGCTGTAGATCCGCTCCATATACCCGTTCGAGGAAACGGGGACGTGGCTCTTCATCTCGCCCCATTCGGCGGCAGTGTGACGCAGCGTGACGGTACTCGACATCTTTCGCAGCGTGCCTTCCGATCGGTCGAACCGGCCCTGGTAGATGTAGTGATATGCGCCATCGGGCATGTCGAGCGTGCATACGGCGTTGGTCCCGCGCAGCATCTCTACCTGGCGTAACTGGAAAGCCTCGGCGCTGCTCGTGGCGACCCCGCACAGGCCAGCCGCGAGGGTCAGCGTGGCGGCGAGGGTGGCGGCGGTCCGGCGGCGGGCTGTCACGAACATTCTCGCGGATGGCCCGAGCCCGATGCAGGCTTGAGCTGGAACGTGCGGGTGATCTGCTGCCGGGTGGCCTTTGCCTCCGCCTCCATCTTTTTCGAAATCCCTGCGTAGCGCGCGCGGTAGAGCACGCGGTTGGCGCTGTCCTTCACCACGATGGCGAAGGGTTTGCGTATGTTTTCAAGGAGTTTGGCATTGAAGCTCGCGTAGAGACTGACCTGCGTTTGCGGGCCCGCGGGCCAGCCACCCTGGCGCAAGCCAAGGTCGAGCACGTTGCCCGCTTCGAGGAAGACTCGCGGCGAATCGACCGGCTGCGCAAAGGTGACCTGGCCTCCTTCGATCCGCACCGACGAGGTAATGCCGTTCGCCCAGTAGTGCACGCTGGCATAGGGGGACTGATCGGCGGACGCGACCACCTGCTTGTCCCACTCGACCCCGATCGGCGGGCGGCCCTGCCAGATGTCGGAATCGGTGTTCACCATGTTGAAGATCGGGCTGCTGAACGAGCCGTTATATTCGTAGCGCGTCGTGCCCAGCATATAGGCCGCCTTGCACTGGTGGAATCGTGCAGCGGCGGGCGGGGCCCACATGGCTGCCAGCGCGATGACGGCACCAAGGCCGCACCGCAGCGTCGTTTTCACAAATCCATTTGTCGACATCAGACCCCGGTGAACCCCCTGTCGCAATCACTCACATCGGGCGCGAACAGCGCCCAACGTGAGTTTTTGCAAGAAGGGGCGGGGTGGGCAATGCCCAATTTGCCCGCGCGGCAATGTAGGCAGCGCGGGCGTTAGCGTTACGGGCGCGTCTGGCCCTGACCGTGGACGAGGTACTTGAAGCTGGTCAGCTGTTCGAGGCCGACCGGCCCGCGCGCATGCATCTTGCCGGTCGCGATGCCGATTTCCGCACCCATCCCGAACTCGCCGCCATCGGCGAACTGCGTGGAGGCGTTGTGCATCAGGATCGCGCTGTCGATGCTGGTCATGAACTTGCGCGCCGCATCGTCATCCTCGGTGATGATCGCGTCGGTGTGGTGGCTCGAATAGGTGTCCACCCAGTCGATTGCCTGATCGAGACCCTCGACCACCTTCACGCTCGCGATGGGGTCGAGATATTCGGTGCCCCAGTCTTCGTCGGTGGCGGGCTTGATGCTCGGTGCGATGGCGATGGCGGTCTCGTCGCCGCGCAGCTCGCAGTCGTCGCCGAAGATCGCCGCGATCTTCGGGATCGCCTGCTCGGCCACAGCCCTGTCGACCACGATGCTCTCGGTCGCCCCGCATACGCCGGTGCGGCGCAGCTTGGCGTTGCGGATGACTTCGGCTGCCTTGTCGAGGTCAGCCTTTTCATGGACATAGGTGTGGCAGTTGCCATCGAGGTGGAGGAGCGTGGGCACGCTCGCCTGGTCGCGCACCAGCTCGACGAGTCCACGCCCGCCGCGCGGAATCACGAGGTCGACGAACTCGTCCGCCTTGAGCAGCTCCGCCACGGCGGCGCGGTCGGTCGTGCCGACGGTCTGCACTGCGTCTTCGGGCAGGCCGGCGGCCTTCAGGCCTTCCTGCATGCAGCGCACGATCACGCGGGTCGAGTTGCGGCTTTCGCTGCCGCCACGCAAGATCACCGCGTTGCCGCTCTTGAGGCAGAGCGCCGATGCATCCGCGCCGACATTGGGGCGCGATTCGTAGATCATGCCGATCACGCCGATGGGCACCGCGACACGCTCGATTTTAAGCCCGTTGGGCCGGTCGAATTCCGCGAGCTGGCGACCGACGGGGTCGGGCAGCTCGGCAATCTGTTCGAGCGCGCTAGCCATGCCTTCGATGCGGTCGGGGGTGAGCTTGAGGCGGTCGATGAAGCTGTCGGGCTTCTTGTCCGCCACGCTTTCGACATCCTTGGCGTTGGCTTCGAGCAGCTCGTCCTGATTGTCGCGCAGCGCCTTGGCGGCGGCGGTGAGGGCGGCGTTCTTCGCCTCGGTGCTCGCGGTCAGCAGGCGCTTCGCGGCGGCGCGCGCCTTGCTGCCAAGCTCGTGAATATGGATCGCGGGATCGAGTGTCTGGTCGTTCATGGTGGTCCTCTTCGGATCGTTCTTATCAAATGGCGTTCATTCTATAGACGGGCAAGGCGCGGCCCGGGTTCCGAGCGGATGCTAACGCAATTCCACCGCGCGCTTGTAGGCCGCTTCCAGCGTCGCTTCGAACTTGCGCGAGACGGCACCGTCGCCGTTCAGCGCGTCGAGCCCGGCAGCAGTGGTGCCGCCCTTGCTGGTGACCGAATTGCGCAGGTCCTCCAGCGTCTGGCCATCCTCGGCAATCGCCATCGCGATCGTACCCTCGAGCGTGCCGAGCACCAGCGCGCGGGCCTGTTCGTGCGAAAAGCCGATGCCTTCGGCAGCGGCGACATAGGCGCGCGCGAGCTCGAAGACGTAGCCGGGGCCGGAACCTGCAACGGCGGTGACGCGGTCGAGCTGGTCTTCGTCGTCGACCTCGACCACGGTGCCGGTGCGTTCCATCATCGCGGTCGCGTGCTTGCGCTGCTCGTCGGTGACGCCCGGCCCTGCGACCAGGCCGTTGGTCGCCTTGCCGACGAAGGCGGGCAGGTTGGGCATGATGCGGATGACCGGTGCATCGCCCATGACCTTGGAGATGCGCGCGATAGAGGCACCCGCCGCCATCGAGACGACATAGCCGCCATCGGCCAGCACGGGCGCGTAGGCGGGCAGGATGTCGTCGATCATCTGCGGCTTGATCGCGACGATGATGACGTCGAAACGCTCGTCGCCCAGATCGGACTGTTCCTTGACCAGGCGAACACCTTCGGGCGCTTTTTCGAGAAAGGGGTCGACGATAGTGTAGCTCTCGTCTCCGCGCTTCCAGTATTCGAGCAGCGCTCCGCCCATCTTTCCACAGCCTATGAGAAGTACATTCTGAAAAATAAAATATCTCCCTCTTTTTCTATTTGGTGAAGCGGTCGGGACGCATTCAGGGTCCATGCGAGCCGCCGGAATATGTTTATTCTTTTATAACACACCCGTGCAATTTTTTCCAGTGGGTTGTGCGGTGCAGCACCTGCTACTATGTCGCGGCCACTCTTTTGGTAGACCTGATGGATAGAAAATGTCGCAATCGCATACAGTTGTCGTCAAAATTGGCTCCACTTTGGTTGCGAACAGCGAACGCCTGACCCCGCGTTTCGGGTTCATCCAGCGTTTGCTGGAAGATGTCGCGCTGCTGCGCGAGCGCGGAATCAACGTCATCCTGTGCAGCTCGGGCGCGGTCGCGCTCGGCCTCAAGATCGTCGGCGAGCGCCCCGAGACCGCGGGTGTCAGCGACAAGCAGGCTGCCGCCGCCTGCGGCATGCCGCTGCTCACCAACGCCTACAAGCAGATCGGCCACGAATTCGATTTCGAGATTGCACAAGTTCTTCTGACGCTCGGCGATTTCGAAGATCACCGCCGCTTCCTCAACACGCGCAACACGGTGCACCGTCTGCTGGAAGCGGGCGTGATGCCGATCATAAACGAGAACGATTCGATCACGACCGAGGAAATCCGCGTGGGCGACAACGATCGGCTGGCGGCAAAGGTCGCGCAGATGGTCGAGGCGCAGGACTTCATCATCCTGACCGAGGTCGACGGCCTGTACGACCGCCACCCGGACGAGGAAGGCGCGGAGTTCATCGACGAGGTGACCGACGTCGCGCCCTATATGGAGGCGACCAAGGGCAAGAGCACGCTGGGCACCGGCGGGATGACGACCAAGCTGATGGCGGCCAACATCGCGCAGGAAGCGGGCGTCACCACCTATATCGCGCACGGCGAAGTCGACAATCCGCTCAGCTCCGTGATCGATCGCGAGCGGCGCTGTACGCGCTTCCCGGCGCACGAATCGGCGGTGTCGGGCTGGAAGAGCTGGATTGCCAACCGGCTGCAGATGGCGGGCAGCCTTGGCGTATCGGACGAACTCGCGGACGAGATCGCCAGCGGCGAACGCTCGATCCGGCGCGAAGACATCCTTTCTATCGACGGCGATTTCTCGCGCGGCGACGTGCTCCATATCTACGACCGGCAGGGGCAGGAGCGGGCGCGCGGCCTGTCCGACTTCACTTCGGAAGAACTGCGCGTGCTCGCGGTCAATCCGCATCTCGATGCCGAACAGCTGCTTGGATACACCACCAAGGGCGAGGTTATCCGGGCGAAGAACCTCGTCAGCCTGGAAGGTCGCCACCTGTTGTGGGACGCGCCCGAAGGCAGCGAGATGGCGGGTCATGGGGAGCGTCCGAGCGCCTGATCTGGCGCGCGGATCGACACTCCCCGAAACCGCGCCCGTTTCACTTGGCGTTCATGGCACCCGGCGTTATACCGCCCGCCCATGAGCATCTTTCGCAAGACCTATATCGCCGCAGCCGCCCTCGGCACCCTCGCCACGTTGACCACGGGCTGCGCCGGTGCGGGTGGGGGCCCCCGTGACACCGCCTACGTCGCGCGCGATGTGGAAACGCTGTATGCGAGCGCGAAAGACCGGCTCGATCACGGCAATGCCAAGATTGCCGCTGCGCTGTTCGACGAGGTCGAGCGCCAGCACCCTTATTCGCCCTGGGCCCGCCGCGCGCAGTTGATGAGCGCGTTCAGCTATTACGTCGCGCGCGATTACACCAAGTCGATCCAGAGCGCGCAGCGCTTCCTGTCGATCCATCCGGGCAACAAGGATGCGCCTTACGCCTACTACCTGATCGCGCTCAGCTATTACGAGCAGATCAGCGACGTGACGCGCGACCAGAAGACCACCGAGCAGGCGCTGACCGCGCTGCGCGAGGTCGAACGCCGCTTCCCGCAGAGCGAATACGCATCCGATGCGCGGCTCAAGATCGACCTTGTGAACGATCACCTCGCGGGCAAGGAAATGGAAATCGGCCGCTTCTACGAACGGTCGGGCAGGTGGACTGCCGCGCAGATCCGTTTCCAGAACGTGATCGACACCTACCAGACCACCAGCCACACGCCCGAGGCACTGTTCCGGCTCACCGAAACCAGCCTTGCGCTGGGCATTCCGCAGGAAGCCACGAAGTACGCAGCGGTGCTCGGCGCGAACTACCCGGGCAGCGAGTGGTACGAAAAGGCCTACAAGCTGGTCGAGAAATACGCGCCCGATACGCAGGTCGCGCTCAGCAACTGATCGCGCGGCGCCCCGACGGGCACCAAACCGCAATCGCCGGTCGTTTCGCGGCGTTTATGCACATCATCCTTCGGTCGGCGCGCGTGCAGCGGTGACGCGGGCGCGCGCGCACGCTAGGTTGCCGCTACGATGCTGACCCAACTCGCCGTCCGCAATGTCGTGCTGATCGAGGCGCTCGATCTCGATTTCGGGCGCGGGCTGGGTGTGCTCACCGGGGAGACCGGGGCGGGCAAGTCGATCCTGCTCGATGCACTGGGGCTGGTGCTGGGCGACCGTGCCGACAGCGGCCTGGTCCGCAGCGGGGCCGATCAGGCGAGCGTTTCCGCCAGTTTCGAATTTTCCACCTTCCCGCCCGCGCTCAGCGCGGCGCTGGAGGATACCGGAATCGAGATCGAGCCGGGCGAGCCGCTGATCATCCGGCGGCTGGTGAAGGCGGATGGGGGATCGAAGGCGTTCATCAACGACCAGTCGGCCAGCGTCGGCTTGCTGCGCAGCCTCGCGCCGATCCTTGTCGAACTGCACGGCCAGCACGACGATCGCGGTCTCGTCAATCCGCGCGGGCACCGGCAATTGCTCGACCGCTTTGCTGATGCCGACACCGCCAAGGTCGCGCGCAACTGGCGCGACTGGCGGCGCGCTGCCGAGGCGCTGGAGGAAGCGCGCGAGGCGATCGACGCCGCCAGCGCGGAGCAGGACCTGCTGCTCGCACATCTTGCCGAACTGACCGATATCGAACCGCAGGCGGGAGAAGAAGCGCGCCTCGCCGAAGCGCGCGCCTCGATGCAGAAGGGGGAGCGGCTGTCGGGCGATCTGGAGGAACTGCGCCATTTCTGGGACGGTTCTGACTCGCCGCTGAGCGAGCTGCGCACCGCCGCGCGGCGGCTCGACCGGATCGCGGGCGAGCACAAGTTGCTGGCCGAGGCGCTCGGCGCGCTCGACCGCGCGATCCTGGAGGCGACCGAGGCGGAGGAGAAGCTGGAACAGGCTGCCGAGGCGCTGGTTCACGATCCCGCCGCGCTCGACGCCGCAGAAACGCGCCTGTTCGACCTGCGCGCGCTCGCCCGCAAGCACCGCTGCGAGGTCGATGAACTGCCCGCCAAGATGCGCGAACTGCGCGCCAAGCTCGACGCGATCGAGGGTGGCGAGGCGCAGCTCGATGCGTTGCGGCTGGCCGAGCGCGAGGCTTTCGACGCCTACGAGGGCGCGGCGACGCGGCTGCGCAAGGCGCGCAAGGCGGCGGCGAAGAAGCTCGACGAAGCGGTCAAGGCCGAGCTCGGCCCGCTCAAGCTCGATGCCGCGCGCTTCCGCACCGATGTCCAGCCGCTGCCGCAGGACAAGTGGGGCGCGGGCGGGATGGATGCGGTCGAATTCCTGATCGCGACCAACCCCGGCGCCGATTTCGCGCCGCTCAACAAGATCGCCAGCGGCGGCGAACTCTCGCGCTTCATCCTCGCGCTGAAAGTCGCGCTGGCGGAGCAGGGCGGCGCGGCGAGCATGATCTTCGACGAGATCGACCGCGGCGTGGGCGGGGCAGTCGCCTCCGCCATCGGCGAACGCCTCGCGCGCCTCGCGAGCGACGGGCAGGTGCTGGTGGTGACGCACTCCCCTCAGGTCGCCGCACGCGGCCGCGTCCACTACCGCATCGCCAAGGCGAGCAGCGGTACGGTCACCAAGACGTCGGTCGAACTGCTCGACGCAGAAGGTCGGCAGGAAGAGATCGCGCGGATGCTCTCGGGCGCGGAAGTGACGCCCGAGGCGAGGGCGCAGGCGGATCGGTTGTTGGAGGGGGTGTGATGCCTGCGAAAGCCCCCTCCTCCCCGGAGGAGGGGGTTGGGGGTGGTGGGCACGAACAGCACTGGCTGCGAGCACGGGCTCGCGAAATGCGTAACAATCCAACCGAGCCGGAGAAGAAATTGTGGCGAGCCTTGCAAGGCAGGCAGCTCGGACAACTCAAGTTCCGGCGGCAGGCGGTGAAGAGCGGAAGAATCCTGGATTTCTATTGTCCATTCGCGAAGCTGGCCGTGGAGGTTGACGGAGAAACGCATGATCGGACAGCCGATCTCGAACGCGACGCACGGTTGCAGCTAGCGCATGGAATCAGGGTTTTGCGCTTCACGAACGAGGAGGTGATGCGCAATCTGGACGGCGTCGTCATGGCAATACTGGAAGCCGCGACGCAGGAAGAACCACCCCCCGACCCCCTCCTTTGAAAAGGAGGGGGAGAGGGAACGACCCAATCAACCCCCACCCCCAACAGCATCCCGCAGAAACGCCACGATCTCGCGGTAGCTTTCGCGCAGTGCCTCGGCGGTGCCTTCGGGCGAACCGCCCAGCTGGTCGAGTTTCTCGAACCCCGGATCGTCCTCGTCCACGGGCGCGCCGAAGGCGTAGTGGCCCGCATCCGGGTAGGCGAGCAGGCGCACATCGTCCTTGCCCGCTTGGGCGGCGGCATCGGTGATCGCGCGGCCCATCGCGCATGAGGGCCACACCCTGTCCGCCTCGCCGCAGATCATCAGCACGGGCGCGCGCACCTCGGCGATCGGGATCACCGCGCCGGGCTGCTCCTTCTCGCGTGCCATGATCTCGCGCGCGGCCTCGTCCATGTTGCCGCCGATGGTCTGCACGCCGCTGAGGTCGAGCGTTTCGAGATCCTCCCCGCGCCAGCTCCATGGGCTGCCCGATTGGTCCCACGGTTCGTCCCAGCCGAACGCGGGGGCGACCGCGTTGCCCGGCATGCCGAGCACGAGCGCCTTCACTGACCGGTCGCGGATCGCGAGCAGCTGCGCCGCCTCGGTCCCGCGCGACCATGCCATGATCGCGGTGCGCGAAGGATCGACCTCGGGCCGCGCGCGCAGCCACGCGAGCCCGCGCTGGAAGGCTTCCAGCCGGATGCCCTCGATCCGGTCGGGCTGGCCCGGCGCGCGCCAGTAGCTGAGGTGGAGCACGGAGAAGCCGTCGTCCTGCAGAGCGCGCGCAAGCCGGGTCATGTCGCTACCGAGCCCGCCTTCGCTGCCACCGACCAGCAGCACGCCGGGCCCGCCATTGGCGCGATCCGCAGGGTAGAAATTGCCGAGCACGTCGCCGGTATCGACGCGTTCGCCCACCTCGGCTTCAGGCTCGACCATCTCGAGCGGGGCGATCATCGTCCACGGTTTCCACACCCAGATGGCCGCCCCGACGACGATCAGCAACAGCAGCAATCCGCCGCAACCGCAGCCGATCTTCCTCGCCAGCCCCATGCCAAGTCCCCCCTCTTGTCCCTCGTCGACAATAGTCGTGCTGCAAACGCGCGAAAATGGCTTCCGTAAACTCGCAGGTGTGCCCTATCGACACGGGTGATGGACGAGCCCGAAGACCTCTCGAAGACCCTTCCCGAAGCCGACGCCGCGAACGAGCTGATGCGGCTCGCGCGTGAGATCAACCGGCACAACCGGCTGTATCATGCCGAGGATGCGCCCGAGATCACCGATCCGGAGTATGACGCGCTAGTGCGGCGCAACGCGGCGCTCGAGGCGGCCTTTCCGCACCTGATCCGCGCCGATTCGCCCTCGCAGGGTGTCGGGCACGAGGTTGCCGCCTCGCCGCTGTCCAAGGTCACGCACGCGGTGCGGATGATGAGCCTCGACAATGCGTTCGATGCGCAAGAAGTCGGCGAATGGGTCGCGCGCGTGCGGCGCTTCCTCGATCTGCCGGGCGACGAGCCGGTCTGGTTCACCGCAGAGGACAAGATCGACGGGCTGTCGTGCTCGCTGCGCTACGAGAAGGGCAAGCTGGTCCGCGCCGCGACGCGCGGCGACGGGCAGGTGGGCGAGGACGTGACGCCCAACGTGGCGCATATCGCCGATATTCCGCAGACGCTGAAGGGCGATCCGCCTGAAGTCTTCGAGGTGCGCGGCGAGGTTTACATGGAGCGCGGGGCCTTCGCCGATCTCAACGCGCGGCTGATGGAAGAGGCGCGCGCGGCTGCCGAGGCGAAGGGCGAGGCGTTCGACGCGGAGAAGGTCCGCCAGTTCGCCAACCCGCGCAACGCGGCGGCAGGATCGCTGCGGCAGAAGGATGCGAGCGTTACGGCGAAACGTCCCTTGCGCTTCTGGACGCACGGCTGGGGCGAGGTGAGCGGCGATCCTCCGGGCGAGACGCAATGCGAGGTGATCCGCGCGATCGAGAGCTTTGGCCTGCCGGTCTCGAAGCTGTTCACCCGCGTCGAAGGGCTCGATGCGCTGTTAAGCCACTACGAGAGCATCGCGGCACAACGTCCTGATCTGCCGTATGAAATCGACGGCGTGGTGTACAAGGTCGACCGGCTCGACTGGCAGGAGCGGCTGGGCTTCGTCGCCAAGGCGCCGCGCTGGGCGCTGGCGCACAAGTTCCCCGCAGAGCGTGCCGAGACGACGCTGAAAGAGATCGACATCCAGGTCGGGCGCACGGGCAAGCTGACCCCCGTCGGACGGCTCGCGCCGGTGCTGGTCGGCGGGGTGACGGTGACCAACGTCACGCTGCACAACCGCGACGAGATCGCGCGGCTGGGCGTGCGTCCGGGTGACCGCGTGGTGATCCAGCGTGCGGGCGACGTGATCCCGCAGGTGGTCGAGAACCTGACTCGCGAGGTCGAGCGCGAACCCTACAAGTTCCCCGAAACCTGCCCCGAATGCGGGAGCGAAGCCGTGGCAGAGGAAGGCGAGGTCGACGTGCGCTGCACCGGCGGGCTGATCTGCCCGGCGCAGCGGCTCGAACGGCTCAAGCACTTCGTCAGCCGTGGCGCGCTCGATATCGAGGGGCTGGGGGAGAAGACCATCGCGCAATTCATCGAGCATGGCTGGCTTTCCAGCCCGGTCGATATTTTCCGCCTGCGCAAGCGGCGCGAGGATATTCTCGCGCTCGAAGGGTGGCAGGACAAGTCGGTGGATAACCTGTTGGCGGCTGTGGAAAGCAAGCGCGCCCCCGACGCCGCGCGGCTGCTGTTCGGGCTCGGTATCCGGCATGTCGGCGCGGTGACCGCGCGCGATCTGATGAAGGGGCTCGGCGATATCCGCAAACTGCCGGGCAAGGCGGCGGAGTTCCACGAATATCGCACCGACAACCCGCAAGGCGACGACGAGAAGGTCAGCCCGTTCAACGCGCGCATGCTCGACGCGGTGCGGCGCATCTACGAGGTGCGCACCGACGGGATCGGCACGGCAGTGGGCCACGCGCTCGCCGATTTCTTCCACGAGGAGCACAACCGGCAGGTGTGGGGCGAACTGATCGGGGCCGAACCGGGCGCAGGTGAGGTCGATCCGCCTGTGTACGAGGTAGAGACCGTGGAAAGCCCCGTTGCAGGCAAGACCGTGGTCTTCACCGGCAAGCTCGAAACCATGAGCCGCGACGAGGCCAAGGCGCAGGCCGAACGGCTCGGCGCGAAGGCCGCGGGCAGCGTTTCGGCCAAGACCGACCTGCTGGTCGCGGGGCCGGGCGCAGGCAGCAAGCTGAAGAAGGCCGAGGAGCTGGGGATCGAGGTGATCGACGAGGCGGGTTGGGCGCAGATCGTCGCGGCGGCGGGATAAGCTAAGTCACCGCTCATCCAGAGCTTGTCGAAGGATCGTCCTCATTCTGCGGTGTTCGGCACGAAGCAAGTGCAGCCCTTCGACAGGCTCAGGGCGAGCGGGTTTGGTTTGCTGCAATTTCTTGAAAGCCCAGCTATATCGCCCGGATGCGCAGCCTTCTTGCGATGTCCCTGTGCGCCTTTGCGCTCGCCGGCCTGTCGACCTGTCACCTGACCGGGGAGACGGGCGCGTTGGCCAGCGCGCCCTCTCTGGGCGAGCGGGTCGGGCAGGCGGCCGAAGACCTGACCGTGAAACGTTCTTCCGAGGAGGAATGGCTCGACGATCAACTGTTCGCGCTCGGCAGCCATATGCAGGGCAAGGTCGGGATCGCGGTGCACGATCCGGCGCGCGGGCGGATGGTCCACTACAACGGCACCGATCTCTATCCACAGCAGAGCGTCAGCAAGCTGTGGGTCGCGCTGACCGCGCTCGACATGGCGGATCGCGGCAAGCTCGATCTGGGCGAAACGGGCACGGTGAGGATGGGCGATCTGGCGGTGTTCCACAGCCCGATCCGCAGGGATGTCGTCGCGCAGGGCAGCTTTTCCACGACCTACGCCGATTTCATCGCGCGCGCGCTGACGCAGAGCGACAACACCGCCAACGACACCGTGCTGCGCCGCGTCGGCGGGCCCGATGCGGTGCGCAAGGTGCTGGCGAAAAAGGGCTTTGCCGATATCCGCTTCGGCCCCGGGGAGCGCCCGATGCAGGCGCAGATCGCCGGGATGGAGTGGCGCCAGCCCTACGCGCTGGGCAAGACTTTCTTCGAAGTGCGCAAGCGCGTGCCGCACGATGCTAGGCGGGCGGCGTTCGATGCCTATGTCGCCGATCCGGTGGACGGAGCGAGCCCCGTGGCGGTCGCCGCAGCGCTGGCGCAATTGCACGAGGGCGCGTTACTCTCGCCGGAGAACACCGCGCGGTTCCTCGGCTGGCTGGGCGAGGTCAAGAGCGGCCCCAACCGGTTGAAGGGCGGGCTGCCCGAAGGGTGGAGCATCGCGCACAAGACCGGCACCGGGCAGGTGCTCGATATCGTGGCGCCGGGCGCTCCGGCGGACCAGGCGGGCTATAACGACGTCGCCATCCTCACCGCGCCCGACGGCAGCGTCTATACCGTTGCGGTGATGATCGGTCGCAGCCACGCGCCGGTGCCCGATCGGATGGAGATGATGCACGGCGTGGTGCGCGCGGTGGCGGGCTACCACGCGATGGTGACGGGCGCGGGCAGCCGGGACAATGCGATAGCGAGCGGCGGCGCCTGAAAATTTCTCACGCGCCTGTCGAATCGCGAAGCATGGCGGCGTCTCGGGTGTAGAGTATCGTCGCAGGGACGATGCCGAACCGGAGACAGTGCGATGCAATACATGCTGCTGATTCATGAGGACGAGAGCATTTACGGGGGCGAGGGCGGTCAGGCGCTGCTCGAAGCGACGCTGGCGGGCCACATGAAGCTGATCGAGGAGTTGAGTGCCAAAGGCGTCGAATTCAGCGGCAATCGCCTTGCCGACGCCTCCAGCGCGACCACGATCCGTTACGAAAACGGCGGCGAGGGCACGCTGCACGACGGCCCCTTTGCCGAAACGCATGAAGAGCTGGGCGGCTATTACGTGATCGAAGCGGCGGACCACGACGAGGCGGTGCGCTGGGCGCGGATGATCCCCGTTCCCGGCAAGGGCGCAATCGAAATCCGCCCGATCTGGCAGGACTAGGCACTGGGCGGGCTGGCTGCCGAGCTGGACGCGGCGCGGCCGAGGGTCATCGCGGCCCTCGCCGCGCACTTCCGCGATCTCGATCTTGCGGAAGACGCATTTTCGGCAGCCTGCGAAGCGGCCCTGAAAGAGCAGCGCGCCATTCGCGATCCGGCTGCGTGGCTCTATGTCGCAGCGCGTCGACGCGCGCTCGATATGCTGCGGTCGGCGCGGCGCGAAGCCCGCGCGCTCGCCCAGTCCGGAGGTGGACCGATGGGTGACGTGATTGCCTTCCCCGACCCGATCCCCGACGACCGGCTGCGGCTGCTGTTCACCTGCTGCCACCCGGCGATCGCAGAAGAAGCGCGCATCGCGCTGGCGCTGAAGGTGATCTGCGGCGTGCCGGTGCCGCGCATCGCGCGCGCCTTCCTGATCGCGGAGCCCGCCATGTACCAGCGCATCACGCGCGCCAAGGCCAAGATCAAGGCGGCGAAGATCCCCTTCGAAACGCCGCCTGCCGGGGAATGGCAGTACCGCGTCGACACGGTGCTGGCGACGCTCGAAACCGCACTGGGAATTGCTTATCGCGACGCGGCAGGGGTTCGGACGGAAAATCATGAATGGGAAGGGCTCGCGCCGGAGGTCGAACGGCTGGCAGGCTTGATAGCAGAGTTGATGCCGAAAGAGGCGGAGGTACACGGGCTGCTCGCGCTCGCCTGCTTTGTGCGGTCGCGCGAGAGGGCACGCATCTCCGCCGATGGCACGATGGTGCCGCTGTCGCAGCAGGATGCCGGGTTATGGAACCGCGCGAGAATCGAGGCAGGGTGCGCCGCGCTCGACCGGGCGACCGCGCTCGCCGCGCCCGGCCCGTTGCAGGTGCTTGCCGCGATCCACCTGACACATGCGCTGCGGGGCGCGACCGGCCGTACCGACTGGCCCCGGATCGTGACGCTGTACGATGCCCTCATGGCATTGCGCCCCGGCCCGGTGGTCGCAATCAACCGCGCGGTGGCGTTGAGCCGGGCGCGGTCCGCCGAAGATGGGCTCGCCGCGCTGGCCGAACTCGATGAGGGCCAGCTGGCCGATTTCCTGCCTTTCCGCGCCGCACGCGCGAATCTGCTCGCGCGTGCCGGGCAAATCGAGCGGGCTCTTGCGGAGTACGACGCGGCGCTGGCGCTCGACCCGGAACCGGCGGAGGCGCGTTTCCTGCAAGCACGCAGGGCGCAGACGGCGGAGCGGCGAGAGGCCTAGCGGCGCGTTTCCTCCTGCCGGATCCACTTCATCACCCCGCCCGACAGCGGAGTCCACAATCCCGTCTTCACACCCGCTTCGGCGAGCGCGTCGCTCACCCACTGGTTGCAGGTGTAGCCGATCCAGTAGCGCCCGGCCCCGTCGTAGACCTTCGCCCGCGGATCGAAGCTGGAATAGCTGTGCCTTTCGTTCGGATCGGCGACCGGCGGCAGGCCCTTCTCCACCTGCGCGACCAGCCGCGCGTATTCCTCGTCGCGCAGGATCAACCAGCGGCGATGGGGGCCGGCGGCGGGTCGATAATAGCCCGCGATACGTATCACGGCAGGGCCGCCGCTGGTGGCGATCCTGAGGACGGTGCCCGGTTTCAGATCATCCCACGTCGCAACGGTGCGATAGACCTCGCGGTCACCCCAGCCGACCGAGATGTGAGTCGGCAGCCTGCCGCCGGGCATCGGCTCTGCGGTCGAGGGGAAGGTCGTGCGCCAGTCCTTCACCGGCGTGACGAGGGGCATGACGATCCCGGTGTGGTAGCCGTTATCCTCGATCATGATCGGGATGCCGGTTTCGGCCTCGGTCCAATCCGCGTTGCGCGGGATCGACGATCCGATCCATGCGGCGAGGAAGTAACCCGCGACGATCAGCGCGAGCAGCGCGATCAACCAGCCAAGCGTGCGGGCAAAAAGGCCGATCGCTTTCATCCCCGCACGCTGCGCAGGCACAGGATCGACCAGTCTCCATCGACGAGCCGGCGCTCAAGCCGCAGCCCTTCGCGCTGGTACGCACGCGTGACCCGCGCCTCCTGCGTGGACAGCAGCCCGGCGAGGATCACCCGCGCGCCGGGCATCAGCGTGCGCGCGAAATCGGGTGCGAGTTCGATCAGCGGACCGGCAAGGATGTTGGCGATCAGCAGGTCGTACGGCGCGCGCGCGGTGAGGGCCGGGTGGTTCATCCCCGGCGCGGTGACGTAGTGCAGTGCGCCGGGCCGCTGGCCGAGCGCCACCCCGTTGCCATCCGCGTTCTCCTCCACGATCTCGCCGCACACCGGGTCGATATCGCTCGCGATGACATTGGCGGTGGGGAACAGCTTGAGTGCGCCAATGGCGAGCAGCCCTGTGCCCGTGCCGATATCGGCGATCCAGCGCGGGCGGATGCCGCGCTGCTTGAGCCAGCCGAGCATGGTGAGGCACCCGGCGGTGGTCTCGTGCTGCCCGGTGCCGAACGCACGGCTGGCGGGGATCACCAGATCGATCGCGTCGGCGTCCGCGGGGAAATCTGGCGTGCGAATATGGAACGGCCCTGCCCGAACCGGTTCGACCGCATGCTGGCTGAGCGTCACCCAGTCCTCAGGCTCGACCTTTTCGAGCGTGAAATCCGGCGCGTTGCCATCGAACATCGTGTCGAGCGTTGCCCGCAGCGCCTTGTCGGGGCGGCGCGGATACCACGCCTCGATCCGCCAAAGCCCGGCGTTCATCGGGTCGTAGCGATCCGCCTCGACCTCGTGCGCGCTCATGACAAGATCGCTGTCCCACGCATCCTCGACGCTCGCGGCCAAGGCAGCTTCGGCGGCGGTGCGATCGACCAGCGCGGTGAGCTTCCAGCTGACCCCGGCGTCTTCGGCAGAAATGTCAGCCGACATGGGCGATACTTTCCTTTGCGGGGCGAGCGGGGGCCGCGATCGGCTCCAGCGTTTGGGGATCGAACAGCGCGCTGCGGCGGCGGTCGCCCGAGATGGTATCCTTCACCATCCTGACGAAGAATCGCCGCATCAGCGCGTTCATCGACATGCGGCGAACCGGCTCCGTACACGTCGGATCGTCATCGACAAAGAGATGCCCGATGGGCTCGCCGAGCAGCCGCCCGCGCTCAACCGCGTCGCAATTGCCCACAAGGGTCGTGACATAGGGAATGGTGCCGTTTTTGAACGAGTTGAACAGCGGCGTGTCGCAGCATTGCGCATACCAGCGCAGCGTCGGCTTGTCGGTCAGGTGGAGGCACCGCAGCTCGCCAAGCCCGCTCTCCACCCGCATCCGCGCGCAGCGGCTCTGGTAGAGCAGCGTGCCCGCATGATCGCCGAATACCCGGTCCGCTGCATCGAAGCGCTGAGCGAAGGCCTGGCAATCGGTGCAGTGGCACACCACGAAATCGCCTTCGCGCGGGTCCGCCTTCTCGATCACGCCCTTCACCGTGCCGCAGCGGCAGGAGAAGAGCAGGGAGGAACTCGGAGCCGCGTCGTCGCTCACTCGCCTTCCTTCGCCAGCCGCTCGTCGAGCCGTTCGGTGATTGCTGTCGCGTAATCGGCGCAAGCGGCCCCATTGAGCAATCCGCCATCCTTCATCCGGTCGAGCATCCCGCTCGCCGAGGGATGCGGCGTCGCGAGCAGGTCGCACGGAAGTTTGGCGACCGTGGCGATGCTGCGCCGGAAATCGGCGATGACTGCGGGATGATCGCTGAAGCGGTAATCGTCCGCCGAAACGGGCGAGAGGCTGTCGACATAGGCGACGCGGCGGCACACGGGCGGCTGCCACGGGAGCGCGCAGGCATTCCACGTCCAGCTCATCGCGCCCGGCGTGTGGCCGGGGGTGAAGTGGACAGTGAATTCCTTGCCGCCCAGCTTCAGCGCCTCGCCATCGCTCACGACGCGGTCGACCTTCACCGGCGTCATCGCAGGGTGAATGTCGGCCTGCGGATCATCCGCGCTTGCCTCGCCGCTGGCCAGAACCTGCGCCGCCTTGGGCGAGGCAATCACTTGCGCCCCCGTCGCTTCGACCAGCGCGGCGTGCGCGCCGACATGGTCGAAATGCTCGTGGCTCATCAGCAGGTAGCGGATATCGCGAGGGTCGATGCCGAGCGCGCGGATATTATCGAGGACCAGCGGTGCGGCATCCTCCACCCCGCTGTCGATCAGAACGTGCCCATCCTCGCCGATGACCAGAATCGCGGAGATACCGCAGGTGCCGACATACCATGTGTCACCGAGCAGTTCGAAGGGCGGGGCGGGCTTGTTCCACTCGTCCCAGTCCTCGCATTTTTCGAGGAACGCCGACTGCGGGAAGCTTGCGGCCAGCTCGGGCGAGGTGACGATGCTGGTCGGTTCTGCATTGGCGGTGGCCTGCGCCTCGGGCGCAGGCGCGCAGCCTGCGGCCGCCAGAGCCACTGCCGCGAGGGCGGCGAATTTAGCGGACATAGCTTGCTCCATTGGCGTCGATCGTCGCGCCGGTCATCGAAGGCGGCGCTTCGAGCGCGCACCAGATGGCGATCTGCGCGATTTCCTCGGGCTCGGCAACGCGGCCCAGCGGGATATCCGCGAGCAGCCCGGGCCCGCCGCGACTTTCGAGGTAATCGCCCGCCATCGCCGTATCGGTGAAGCCGGGGGTGATCGCGTAGCTGTAGATACCCTCGGCAGCGTAGGCGCGCGCGATGGTCTTGTGCAGAGCGAGCATCCCGCCCTTGGCTGCGGCATAATGCCAGTGCGCGGGCGAATCGCCGCGATGACCCGCGCGGCTGGCGACGTGGACGATGCGTCCCGACACGCCGCGCTCCTGCCAGTGACGCACCGCGAACCGGCTGAGCTGCGCGGCAGCGGTCAGGTTGATCCGCAGCGTCTCCTCCCACGCATCGAGCCATTCGATGTCCGAGGTGTCGAGCGGAATTCCGTCGAACAGCCCGGCATTGTTCACCAGCACGTCGATCTCGCCGTCGGCCTGCCGCAGCGCCTCTTCCCACAGCATCGACGGGGCGGAAGGCTCGGTGAAATCGGCGGCAATCTCGCCTTCCTCGAGCCCGCGCGTGGAATGGCCGAACACGCGCACGCAGCGCGACTCCAGCCCTTCGCGAATGGCCGCGCCGATTCCGCGGCTGGACCCGGTAACGAGAATGCCTGACATGAGGCCAGCCTGTTAGGCCCAATGGCGCGTGCATCCAAGTCCTGCACAGGCGATAGGGCAAACTGGACTTCGGACCGCCTTGAACCTTGGCGCGCTTCCGCTAAGTGGAGGCGCAAAGTCGCATTCCCCATCAGCAGATCGGATCGCCCAGCACCATGTCGAACAGGCCGCTCTCTCCCCATCTCCAGATCTGGAAGTGGGGGCCGCACATGCTGACCTCGATCCTGCACCGGGTCACCGGCGACGGGATGGCGTTGGTCGGCCTCGGCGTGTTGTTGTGGTGGCTGGGCGCGCTGGCGAGCGGGCCGGAGGCTTACGCGACCTTCACTGGTGTGATGACCAGCCCGGTCGGGTACATCGTCCTTGTCGGCCTGACCTGGGCGTTCTTCAATCACATGATGAGCGGGCTGCGCCACTTCGTGCTCGATATCGGCGCGGGCTACGAACTGACCGTCAACAAGATCTGGGCGACGCTCAGCCCGATCATGGGCATCCTCCTCACTATCGCCTTCTGGGCGATCATCCTCACCAAGTAAGGCGTTTTTCCATGGGTAACGGAACCTCCATCGGCCGCGTGCGCGGCCTCGGCTCGGCCCACGAGGGCGCGCATCACTGGCTGCTCCAGCGGTTTACCGCGATCGGCAATCTGGTGCTGGTGCTGTTCCTGCTGGTCAGCTTCCTGCTGCTGCCCGCGTATGATTACGGCACGGTGACCGGCTGGCTCGCCCAGCCGCTGGCAGCGGCGGCGCTGATCCTGCTGATTATCAGCACGTTCTGGCACGCGCGCCTCGGCCTGCAGGTTCTGATCGAGGACTATATTCACGAAGGCGGCAGCCGTTTCGCGGTGATCGCCCTTCTCAATCTTCTGGCGGTGGCAGGGGCCGTGTTCGGAATCTTCTGCATCGCCAGCATCGCATTCGCAGGAGCCGCCTGATGGCCAGCCAGAACCCCAACGATACCGGCACCGATCGAACGGAAAGGACCGCTCCCGGCAAGCTTGGCGACGCGTACCCGATTATCGACCACAGCTTCGACGTCGTGGTCGTCGGCGCGGGCGGTTCGGGCCTGCGCGCCACGATGGGCGCGGCAGAAGCGGGCTTCAAGACCGCCAATATCTCCAAGGTTTTCCCGACTCGCAGCCACACGGTTGCCGCGCAGGGCGGCATTGCCGCGTCGCTGGGCAACAACACGCCCGACCACTGGACCTGGCACATGTACGACACCGTGAAGGGGTCGGACTGGCTGGGCGACCAGGACGCGATCGAATATCTCGCGCGTGAAGCCCCGCAGGCGGTGTACGAGCTGGAGCACGCTGGCGTGCCCTTTTCGCGCAACAACGACGGCACGATCTACCAGCGCCCGTTCGGCGGCCACATGCAGAACATGGGCGAAGGCCCGCCGGTGCAGCGTACCTGCGCCGCTGCCGACCGTACGGGGCACGCAATGCTCCACGCGCTCTACCAGCAGAGCCTGAAGTACGACGCGGACTTCTTCATCGAATATTTCGCGATCGACCTGATCATGACGGGCGAGGGTGCCAACCGCCGCTGCGTCGGCGTGATCGCCATGTGCCTGGATGACGGCACGATCCACCGCTTCCGCGCGCATGCCGTGGTGCTGGCGACCGGCGGCTATGGCCGCTGCTACTACACCGCGACTTCGGCACACACCTGCACCGGTGACGGTGGCGGCATGGTGCTGCGCGCAGGCCTGCCGCTGCAAGACATGGAATTCGTGCAGTTCCACCCGACCGGCATCTACGGCGCGGGCGTGCTGATTACCGAAGGCGCGCGGGGCGAGGGTGGCTACCTGACCAACTCCGAAGGCGAGCGTTTCATGGAACGCTACGCGCCTTCCGCGAAGGACCTTGCCAGCCGCGACGTCGTCTCCCGCTCGATGGCGCTCGAAATGCGCGAAGGGCGCGGCGTTGGTGCGGACAAGGACCACATCTACCTGCACCTCGACCACATCGATCCCAAGGTGCTGGCAGAGCGCCTGCCGGGCATCACCGAGAGCGGCAAGATTTTCGCGGGCGTCGATCTGACGCGCGAACCGCTGCCGGTGACGCCGACGGTCCACTACAACATGGGCGGCATCCCGACGAACTATCACGGCGAAGTCGTGACCATCGGGCCGGACGGCAATCCCGACCATGTGGTGCCCGGGCTCTACGCCGCGGGCGAGGCGGGCTGCGTCTCGGTCCACGGAGCGAACCGCCTCGGCTCCAACTCGCTGATCGACCTCGTGGTGTTCGGCCGCGCGATCGGCCACCGTCTGGCCGAGACGATGAAGCCGGGCGCCAACCACCAGGCGCTCCCCGCAGACAGCGCCGAACTGGCGCTGACCCGGCTCGACCACTTCCGCTACGCCAAGGGCAGCCTGCCCACCGCGCGCATCCGCGAGGACATGCAGAAGACCATGCAGAAGCATGCTGCCGTGTTCCGCGACACCGAAACGCTCGCGGCGGGCAAGAAGCATCTGGCCGAGGTCAACAAGAGCATGCAGGACATTCATGTGTCCGACCGCTCGCTGATCTGGAACAGCGACCTGATCGAGACTCTCGAGCTCGACAACCTGATGGCACAGGCGAACGTCACCATGACGAGCGCCGACAATCGCAAGGAAAGCCGCGGCGCGCACGCGCACGAGGATTTCCCCGATCGCGACGACGCCAACTGGATGAAGCACACGGTCGCCTGGTTCGATGGCTGGGGCGGCAACGGCGGCGAGATGAAGATCGATTACCGCCCGGTGCACGAATACACGCTGACCGACGATATCGAGTACATCAAGCCGAAGAAGCGGGTTTACTGAGGGCGGCCGTCGCCAGATGGAGCCCTACCTGCTCCTCAAGACGGTCCACATCATCTCTTCCACCGTGCTCTTCGGCACGGGGATGGGCATCGCGTTCTTCTTCCTGATGGGCACCCGCAGCGGCGACCCCGCAGCGGCGTACTTCGCTGCGCGGACCACGGCGGTGGCGGACATGATCTTCACGCTCACGGCGGGGATCGTGCAGCCGCTCAGCGGGTTCGCGCTGATCCACCTCGCGGGGTACGATCCCTTCGCGCCGTGGTTGGTGGCGACCTACGCGATCTATCTGGTCGCACTCGCCTGCTGGCTGCCGGTGGTGCGGCTCCAGCTGCAAATCCGGGACATGTACCGTTCGCAGCTTGAGGGCAGGGCGATCGACGAGCGATTGCTGGCCCGGCGCATCCGTATCTGGTTCGTGCTTGGCTGGCCCGCGTTCGTCGGGCTGGTGGCGGTGTTCTGGCTGATGGTGGCCAAACCGGCATGAGCCTGCGTGTTGCGATCCTCGGCGGGTACGGCAATTTCGGCGGCTATGTCGCGCGGGCGCTGGCGGGCGATCCGAACATCGAGCTGGTGATCTGCGGGCGCGACGAAGCCAAGGCGCGCGCTTTCGCCGAGAGCCTGTCCACCGCCAATCCTGCGAGCGGAGCGGTGGTCGATATCCGCGATCCGGCAGACTCACTTCGGGCCATTGCGCCGGACCTCGTCATCCATACGGTCGGGCCGTTCCAGCAGCAGGATTACCGCGTGGCGCAGGCCGTGATCGACTGCGGCGCGCATTATTGCGACCTTGCCGACGCGCGTTCCTTCGTGTGCGGGATCGACAGCCTCGATGCGGCGGCGAAGGCGGCTGGAGTGGCCGTGATCGCCGGGGCCAGCTCGGTCCCGTGCCTGACCGGGGCCTACCTCGACGAAGCGGCCAAGGTCATGACGGTCGAGGAAGTCGACTACGGCATCAGCGCGGCGCAGCAGACCAATCGCGGGCTCGGCACGGCGAGCGCGATCCTCTCCTACGTCGGCAGGCCGTTCACGATGCTGCGCGGGGCGGGAATGCGGCGCGTGTGGGGCTGGCAGGGGCTCCATTCGCACGTCTACCCCGAGCTCGGGAGGCGCTGGTTCGGCTATTGCGACATTCCCGATCTGGACATTTTCCCGGCCCGCTACCCGCATCTGAAGACCATGCGCTTTGCCGCAGGGCATGAGATCGCCTCGCTCCACTGGGGCACCTGGCTGCTCAGCTGGGGCGTGCGGCTGGGGCTGCTGCCCCGTCTCGACCGCTGGGCCTCCACGCTGCTGCGCGCCAGCTTCCTGTTCGACCCGCTTGGCAGTGACCGCAGCGGTTTCCACATGTTCATCCGTGGCAGGGATGCCGCGGGCAATACGGTCGAGCGGCGGCACTGGATGATCGCGCGGCAGGGGCATGGGCCGAATATTCCGTGCATGCCGGTGATCCTGATCGCCCGCAAACTTGCCGCTGGCGAGGGAATCGCCCCGGGTGCGCGGCCATGCCTCGACCTCATCACGCTCGACGAATATCTCGCGGCACTGAGGCACCTCGACATCACGACGATCGACGAATGACCGGCAGCGCGTACTCCTACCGCGGCGATCCAGCGGTGCCCGACTTCGACGATACGCGCCCGCTGTTCGTGTTCGACAATGTCTGCGTGCTGTGTTCGGGCGGGGTGGGCTGGCTGATGCGGCACGACCGGCGGGGCAAGATCGCCTTCACCTCGGCGCAGGGCCCTTTGGGTGCGGCGCTCTATCGGCACTACGGGCTGGCGATGGACGAAACCTATCTGTTCGTGGCGCATGGCCGTGCCCACATCATGAGCGATGGCTACTTCGCGCTGGCGAAAGAGCTGGGCGGGTGGTGGCCGATTGGCCTCGCGGGCAAGATCGTGCCCCGTGCGCTGCGTGATGCGGCTTACCGTCTGATCGCCCGAAACCGCTACAAGTGGTTCGGCAAGACGCCAGCTTGCGCCCTGCTGAGCGAAGAGCAACGCTCGCGGCTGATCTAGGCGGGTCTGGCGCTGTTCACCTTTGTTGGGATAAGCGCGCCCGCATGATGTCACGCCTGCTTCCTGCGCTGGCGAGCCTGGGATTGCTCGCCGCCGCGCCGCCGCCCGAACTGGGCATTCCCGATTTCTACACCCGCTACCGCGATGCCGATGGCATTCCGGTGGTCTCGTCCGATGCGGTGCCCGAGGATGCGCTGGTCGCTACCGAAGCGATGATCGAGGATATGCTGAAGGCGCGGCCCGATCTGGCGGACTGGTTGCGGCGGGAGGGCTTTCGCGTCGCGATCATCGCGGAGACCGAGGCGCTGCTCGACCTGCCCGAGAACGCGCACTGGAAGAAGCCCACACCCGACGATCCGCGCCTGACCCGGTGCGAGAAGAAGCACTACGAGGAACGGATCGGGCGGCTGACCGACCGCGCGTATTGGGATGCGCGCGCGCGCGGCATCGGCGGGCAGTATACCGTGGGTTCGGAGGAGGACGTGCTCGGCCTGCCCACTAGCCGCTATTACGGCGAGACGATCCTGGTCCACGAATTCGCGCACGACATCCTGTTCGCGATTCAGGGCGTCGATCCCGATCTCTACGCCGATGTCGAGGCGGCCTACGCCCATGCGCTCGCCAACGATCTGTGGCTCAACGAATATGCGACCACCACGGTGCAGGAATACTGGGCCGAAGGCACGCAGACCTGGTTCGAATCGAACCGGCTGACCGTGGTCGACGGCACGCGCATCCTCAACCGCAGCGATCTCAAGGCGTACGACCCCGCGCTCTACGCCGTGCTTGCGCGGGCCTATGGCAGCACCACGCGCCTTGCGGCCGACCCCTTCTGGCACCACCCCGCGCGCGTGCCGCCGGGACCGATCCCGGAAAACACCGCCGAGGTCTGCTGATCGGATTGCGAGTCAAGTCGTCCCCAAGCAAGGGGTTCAAATCATCCCGAAAATCCGTATCTTGCGCGCTTACACACGGGAGAATCACATGACTATGCTTCGCAACGCCCTGATCGGCGTGCTGGCACTGTTCGGAATGCTTGCGACGCCGGCCCAGGCCGAGTGGCGGCGGGCCGAAACACAGCACTTCATTGCTTTTGGCGATATGTCGGAAAGCGACCTGCGCACCCGGCTGCAGCGGCTCGAGAAATTCGACGCCATGATGCGCCAGCTCTTCAACGTCGAAGACACGGTGAAGGTACACCTCTTCCTGCTCCCGTCGATGTCCGACGTGCAGGATTATGCCAACGATCCGAATGTCGGTGGTTTCTACAATGCCTCGGCGCAGCTGGCCTATGCGGTGATGCCGCAGAAGATCAGTTTCTACGTCAAGGGTTTCACCCCCGAAAGCATCCTGCTGCACGAATACACGCACCATATGTTGCTCGGTGGGCTCGAAGTCTACGTTCCCGGCTGGGCAACCGAAGGGCTGGCGGAAATGTTCAGCACCGCGCGGTATGATTCCGATGGTGGGATTACCATCGGCGCCCCCAATCCTGCGCGCAGCATTTCTGTGCTGGGTGGTTCACGGTGGTCGGCCGAAAGACTGCTGCGCAGCGACAAGGACCCGGCATCCGGCGACGAGCGGATCGAGCTCTATTCGCGTGGCTGGGTGATGGCGCATTACCTCTGGCTCAGCGGCGAACGTCCGGGCCAGTACAGCAAGTTCATCGGTCGCCTCAACGAAACTGGCGATCCTGTCGAATCGGCCAAGGAAGTTTTTGGCGATCTCGACAAGCTGGACCGCGAGCTGAACGCTTACCTGAGGAGGAAGGGTTTCCCCTCGGCGAGGTTCAGCGAGAGGCAGCTCGATGCGCCGACCGAGGTCGACATGCGCAAGGCAACCCCTGGCGAAGCCGCGATCCTGCATTACCGCATGATCTCGCTGCTGGGTGTGAACAAGGAAACCGCCCCAAAGCTGGCGGCGGATGCGCGGCCCGTGGGTGCGCGCTATCCGAACGATCCCTTCGTGCAACGCGCGATGGCCGAAATCGAATATGATGCGGCTTCGGTGGGCGAGGGCGGTGATTACGCACTTGCCGACGCAGCGGCGGATCGCGCACTTGCGGCCGACCCCGACAATGTGATGGCGATGGCTTACAAGGGCCGCATCGCGGCACAGCGGGCGCTCGCTTCCGATGAGCCCACCGGCTATTGGGACGAAGCGCGGCGCTGGTTCCTCAAGGCCAACAAGCTCGAACCGAACAATCCGCTGCCCTTCGTACTTTTCTATGACAGCTTCATCGCCGAAAACGGCGAAGCGACGGAGGGTGCGATCGGCGGGCTGTACCGGGCGATCAAGCTGATGCCGCAGGATCTCTCGCTCCGCGCGCGAGCTGCGGTGGAGCTGATCAAGAGCGACAACATCACCAAGGCGCGCGAAGTGCTCGCCCCGGCTGCGTTCAACCCGCATGTTAATCCGGACAATCCGATGCGCGACCTGATCGACCAGATCGACGAGGGCAAGTCGCCGACCGAGCTCGAAGGCTGGATCGAAGAGAACAAATTCGATCTTCGCTACAACGATTTCGTCGGCAACAAGGTCTCCGAAGAGCTGGCCGAGAAGGAAAAGGAAAAGAAGGAAGGCGAGTCCTGATTTCCGATCCTGCGGCCCGGTGTTTCACCGGCCTCGTGACCTGAAAAGAGAAGGGCGCCATCCCAGCGGGATCGGCGCCCTTTTTCTTGCCTGCCGCGTGTCCGGGTTCAGGCCGTCGCGGGTGCGGCGTTGAATGCTTCGGCTGCCAGCGACAGGCTGCGCTTGCGCTTCTCGTGGTCGTAGATCGACCCGGCGAGGATCAGCTCGTCCGCCTTCGTGCGGTCGACGAAGGCGTTCATCTGATTGCGCACCTGCTCGGGCGTGCCGACCGCGGTTGCCTGCAATACCCCGTCGAGCATGGCGGCGGCCTGCGGCGGCAGGCTATCGCGATAGCCCTCCACCGGCGGCGGCAGCCTGCCCGGCTGGCCGGTGCGCAGCCGCACGAAGCTCTGCTGCATCGAACTCGCGAGCAGTTGCGCTTCCTCCTCGCTATCGGCGGCGAACACGTTGTAGCCGCAGATCACGTAAGGCTCGCTGAGCACCTCGGAAGGCTCGAACCGCCCGCGATAGATGCGCAGCGCATCGTCGAGAGCCTGCGGCGCGAAATGGCTTGCGAATGCGTAAGGCAGGCCCAGCAGCGCGGCGACCTGCGCGCCGAACAGGCTCGACCCGAGAATATAGAGCGGCACCTTCGCGCCCGCGCCGGGCGTCGCCTTGATGCCCGTGCGCCCGTCACCCGCGAAGTAGCTCTGCAGCTCGACCACGTCGCGCGGAAAAGCGTCGGGATTGGTGTCGAGGTTGCGGCGAAGCGCGGCGGCGACGCGCTGGTCGCTACCTGGCGCACGGCCCAGCCCCAAGTCGATGCGACCGGGGAACAGCGCGTCGAGCGTGCCGAACTGCTCGGCGATCACCAGTGGCGAATGGTTGGGCAGCATGATCCCGCCCGCGCCGACGCGGAGGGTGCTGGTCGCGGCGGCGACATGACCGATCACGACGCTGGTGGCGGCGCTGGCGATGCCTTCCATCCCGTGATGCTCGGCGCACCAGTATCGCTCGAACCCCAGCGTTTCGACATGGCGGGCAATGTCAGCCGCATTCGCGAGCGAGGTGGCCACGTCGCCGCCTTCGGTGACGTGAGCAAGGTCGAGCAGGGAGAGTTTGGTCATGGGCCCAAGATGGGGGTGCGGCGGATTTTTGAAACAGCGTGCGGCGGCAGTTTTTCTTTGCCGGGGATTAGACGACCTCCGCGATCAGTCCCATCGCCTTGGCCTCGCTCGCGGTGATGAACCATTCGTTCGGGGCTTTTTCGCGCAATTCCTGCACGCTGACGTTCGATCCTTCGGAGATCGCGCGGTAATCCTCGTCCTCCTGCTCGATCTCGCGCTGGATCTCGCGCTGGAAATGTTCGAGCTGGCTCGCGACGCTGCGCAGCGATCCGCCCGCAAGCTCGATCGGCTGCGCACGCTTGTTCTCGGTCACCAGCACCTTGGTCGCGCGGGTGAGGTAGCGGTGGCTGACGGGGAAGGCGGCCATGAACAGCACGCCCGCGCCATAGACCGCGGTCTTGCCGAGGAAGATGATCTCGCGCCGCGCGCGATCGCGCAGCAGGCGGATATCGTCGGCCATGCTGCGCGCGATTTCCGGATCGCCCTCCATCGTGGTCAGCGCAATTACGATCGGTCCGCCGGGCGCCTGTTCGGAGAGACGCTCGGTAAACTCGGCGTACATCGCGGCGTCCATCGTGCCGTAGAGCCGGATGCCCGGATTGGCGAGCGACTGCGAAGCGGGCTGGGCGGCCGGGTTGTGCGGGTTCGCCGGGATGATCTCTATCTCGTGCGGAGCGCGCGATTGCGCTGCGGCAGGCGCGGCCCGATCTCCGGAATCATCCATCAGCGGCACGGCTGCGGCGGCAACGGGCGCTGCTGCTGCCGCCACCCACTTGTCGTCGCTGTCGTGGGCGGTGCTTTCGGTTTCCTTGCCGAGCGGGAGCGCGGGCTTTTCGTCCGCTTCGCGCTCATCGTCATCATCATCGTCGAAGAAGCGATCCTTGATCGCCATCGCCCCGGCGGCGGTCGCGGCGGCGGCAGCGCCGACCCCGGCGACCTTCAACGCGGTGCCCTGCCAGTCGTCGAGGTCGAACCAGCCTTCCTCGCGCTTGTCCTCCTGCGGCTCGTCCTGCGCGGAGGCGGTGGCCGGAACCGTCTCTTCGGCAGGAGCCGGCGCGGGCTCCTCCTGATCGACATCAGTGTCTTGCGCGAGTGCCGGTGCGGGTTCGTGCTGCTCTGCGGGCTCGGGCTCGGTTGTGGGCTCAGGCTCGGGTGTGGGTTCCGGCTCCGGCTCGCTGTGCGGTTCGGGCTCGGATGCGCGCACGGGTTCTGGCACATCGGGAATCTGCGCTTCGTCCGCCGAGGCGACCTTGTAGTCGTAATCCTCGCGCTGCAGCGGGGCGGCAGAGGCGGGTGCGGGCAGGTTGTCGTCGGGATCGTCCGCGTTACGCGCCGGGGCACGCGCCGGTTCGTACGGCGGCGCGGTGTCGGCGCCTGCGGGGCTGCGATAGACCGCAGGTTCGGGCAGGTCGGTATTGCGCGATGCCTTGTTGCGCGCGGTTGCTCGCGAAGCCGCCTCGGGCGTCGCCTGGTCGGCGTGAGCACGCCTGCCCTGGTACACCGCCGGGCCCTCGCCCTGGCCGTCCGCCTCGCGATCGCCGCCGCGCACTTCGCGGACCATTGCCATCGCCATGCCCGGCATGTCGCCGCGCTTCTGCCCGTCGCGCACGATCTCGTGCAGTCGCTGGAACAGCGTGAAAAGGTTGCGGATGAAATCCATCGCGTTCCTGACCCACCCCTCCCGGCAAGAATGCGCCTAGAACGAGTCGGGCGCGAAATAGCGATCGCAAACGGTATCGTTGCCGCTGTTCATGCCCAACCGCAACGCTTCCATGCGCTGCTGACTGGTACCGTGGGTAAAGCTTTCGGGCGAGACCCTACCTCCCATGCGTTCCGAAATGGCATCATCGCCGATCGCGGAGGCGGCGCGCATGCCTTCTTCGAAATCGCCCGGCTCGATCCGGTCCTTGTTCTTGCCCGCCCATACGCCCGCGTAGCAGTCGGCCTGCAATTCCATGCGCACCTGCAACTGGTTGGCGCTGCGCGGCGATTCTTGCTGCGCACTGGCGACCTGGCCAGCGATGCCGGTCAGATTCTGGATGTGATGGCCATATTCGTGCGCCACGACATACAGCCGGGCAAAGTCCCCACCTGCGCCCAGCTCGCGCTGCATCAGGTCGTAGAAGCTGGTGTCGATGTAAATGCCGCCATCGCGCGGGCAGTAGAACGGGCCTGCCGCAGAGGTCGCGCTGCCGCAGCCGTCGGTCGTCACGCCGCCGCTGTACAGGTGCAAGAAAGGTTGCTTGAACGCCACTCCCGCACGCTCGAATTCGGGCTGCCATGTCTCATTGAGCGAATCGAGCGCGTTGCACGCTTCGGTCGCGTACGCGTTGCTGGTGCACAGTTCCCGTTCGCTCATCTGCCCGCCGGAAGTCGACGCCTGCCCGCCATTGGTCGCCTGGTCGACGCTGTCGAACACGGCAATCGTCTGGCCGAGATCGGTGCCGAACAGCAGCGAGACGATCCCTGCGATAATCAGCGTGCCGCAGCCCAGCTGGCCCGCGCCTCCACCGGGAAAGCGGCTGCCGCCACCACGAACGTCGATATTGTCGGTATCGAATGGATTGAGCCGCATTGATGTCTTCCCCCTGCTTGGCGATGGCAGTGTGCACCGGCAGAAAAAACCTTGCAATGCGCGCCGCCGCGCGGAACCACGCTGCCCCCATGGCAATTAGGCCCACACGGCGTGGGTAATCCTCGAAAGGCTCGCGATGTTCCTCGAAGGCAAAAAGGCACTGGTTACCGGCTCTACCTCGGGCATCGGCCTCGCGGTCGCGCGCGCGTTGCACCTGGATGGCGCGGCAATCGTCCTCAATGGCTTCGGCGATGAGGACGAGATCGCGCAATTGCAGCGCGAACTGGGCGGCGCAGCATACTCCGGCGCGGACCTGACCGATGTCGCCGCGATCGAAAAGATGATGGCAGAGACGGGCGGGGTGGACATTCTGGTCAACAATGCCGGAATGCAGCACGTTGCCCCGGTCGACGAGTTTCCGCCCGAAAAGTGGGACAAGATCATTGGGTTGAACCTGTCGGCGGCGTTCCACACGATCCGGCTGGCCGTGCCGCATATGAAGGAAAAGGGCTGGGGGCGGATCATCAACACCGCCAGCGCGCATTCGCTGGTCGCCTCGCCCTACAAGTCCGCCTATGTCGCAGCCAAGCACGGGATCGCGGGCCTGACCAAGACGGTCGCGCTGGAAGTCGCGACGAGCGGGATCACGGTCAACTGCATCAGCCCCGGTTACGTCTGGACGCCGCTGGTCGAAAACCAGATTCCCGATACGATGAAGGCGCGCGGCATGAGCCGCGACGAGGTGATAGACCAGGTCCTGCTCGCCAAGCAGCCGACCAAGAGCTTCGTCCAGCCAGAAGACATCGGAGAGATGGCCGTTTTCCTGTGCCGCGATTCGATGGCAAACGTGAATGGCGCCAACTGGAGCGTCGATGGCGGGTGGACCGCCGAGTAATCTTACTTCCGTGAAGGGAAATGTCTTGGGGGCGATCAACAGGGTTCTACGTAGCAGGGTTCTAGGCAACAGGGTTCTGGCGGCTTTCGGCGCGGCTTTCGTGCTGAGCGGGTGCGCCACCACGCCGCTGCCTGCTCCGCCGTCCGTCCCTTCGCTCGACGAGGTGGAGACGAGGCTGGCCGACGATATCGCCCAGCTTTCGACCGACGATTTCGCGGGCCGATATCCCGGCTCGCAGGGCGAGGCAAAGACGCAGCGCTGGCTGATCGACCGCTTCTCCCAAATCGGCCTGGAGCCCGGCGCGGGCGCGGGCGACTGGACGCAGGAATTCAAACTGGTCCGCCGCCAGCCGCCAGCCGAAGCTGGCGCGAGCACCGCCACGATTACCCACGGCTCGCGGTCGATTTCCGTTTCGCAGGGGCTGATTGCGATCCATCCGGGGGAGGACCGGGCGACGCTCACCGACGTGCCGATCGTGGGGCTCGATCCGGAACTCAAGGAGTTGCAGCCGCGATCGCTGGTCAACCGGGCACTCGCGCTGCCGTCCATCTATCTCAGGAAGCTGTATTCGCAGCTCGATGCGGCCGCGCCCAGGGTGCTCCTCCTCACCACCGAAGCGGACGAGGAATACCAAACGGCTGCGGCCATGATTTCGCGCGGACGCTGGCGGCTTGAAAGCGATACGTCGGGTCCCGCCGTCCTGCTCCTCTCCCCGCAGGAGAGCAATCGCCTGATGGACCTGGTTGGCGAGAATGCCTTTCGCCATGCCGACGGGCTCGGCGTGATCGCCTATGACACGATCCTGAAAGCCACCATCGCGCAGAAGGTCGACCGGATCGAAACCGCCAACGTCATCGGACGCATTCCCGGCAAGGTGCAGGGTGCGGGTGCGGTGATGGTGCTGGCGCACTGGGATCATCTGGGCGACGACTGCGGCCCGCCCGACGCGGCGGACCGGTTGTGCAACGGCGCGGTCGATAATGCGAGCGGCATCGCTGTGATGACCGAGGCGGCACGGATCGCGCTGCGCGATGGCCCGCTGGACCGCGACGTCATCGTTCTGGCGACCAGTTCTGAAGAGTTCGGCCTGCTCGGCGCAAAGGCCTTCGTGGCCGACCCGCCGGTGCCGCTGCCGACGATCGCGGCGGCGTTCAACCTCGATACGATGGCGATTGCCCCGCGCGGCACGCCCGTGGTCGTTCTGGGTGCGGGCAAGACGCAGCTCGATTACGGCATTTCCGAGGTCGCGCGCGTGCAGGGGCGCAAGGTCGTTCCCTCGGACATGCAGGACGCGTTTCTCCCTCGGCAGGACGGATGGATACTCCTGCGCGATGGCGTGCCGACCGTGCTGGTCAGCAGCGCGCTGGCCGATACCGCAGCGTTCGAAAGCTTCATGTCGGGGCCGTATCACCACGCGAACGACGAGGTGAACCCGGAACTGGAACTGGGGGGTGCGGCAGAAGATACGCTGCTGCATGCCGCCCTGCTACGCTATTTCGGCAGCGTGACGACCTATCCGGGCGCCGGGGAGTAACGCTGCCCGCCGATGTGCAACCTCTACAAGATCAAGAGCTCGCACACCGAGGTGGCGGATTTCTTCGACGCGATTGCGCAGGATTTCGCGTCGAATACCGCTGAAGAGGTCTACCCTGGCTACCCCGCACCGGTCGTCGCGCAGGGTGATGGGGGCAGGCAGGTCCGGCCCATGGTGTGGGGCTTCCCGCTCCAGCGCACCGGCGCCAAGGGCCAGCCCTTGAAGCCCAAGCCGGTCAACAACACACGCACCGACAAGCTCAAGAGCTATTTCTGGCGCTATTCGTTCGAGGAACGCCGCTGCCTGATCCCGGTCAGCAGCTTCGCCGAGGCGGAAGGGGCGCGCGGCGCGATGACGCGCACATGGTTCTCCGCTCCCGAATCGCCGCTGCTCGCGGCCGCCGGAATCTGGCGGCAGACCGACGAATGGGGCGAGGCGTTCAGCATGATCATGACCGAGGCGAACGCGCAGGTCGCGCCGGTACACAACCGCATGCCGGTGATCCTGCCGCGCGAGGCATGGGGGCAATGGCTGGGCGGAACCCCGCAAGAGGCGTTTGCGCTTTGCGTTCCCTATGCGGGCACGCTTGTGGTCGATCGCAGTGCAGAGCCGTGGTTCAAGCCCAAGGGCAGCTGAGCGGAACAAAAACGTGTAACTTGCGCCAAAGCGCGTTGCATTTTTCGCGGGTCGCGCCTATCTGCCCTTCATCCCGACATTGCTGGCACCGTGTTGGGCCGGGCCGAAAGGCACCGGCACCAAGCCGCATGGCCATGATGATCGGCACAGATGAGACGGAGACTTATGGCGGATATCGCGCGACTGACCCAGATTATTGAACCCGAGGCAAAGGCGCTCGGCTTCGATCTGGTGCGCGTTAAGATGATGCCGTCCGAAGCCGGTGACGGCACGCAGGCGCTGCAGATCATGGCGGAAGAGCCGGCAACCGGGCAGCTGGTGATCGAACAATGCGCCGCGCTGAGCCGCGCCGTTTCGGCGAAGATCGACGCGCTGGAAGAGCAGGGCGATGTGCTGATCGAAGGGGCCTACCACCTCGAAGTCAGCTCGCCCGGCATCGACCGCCCGCTGACCCGCACGAAGGATTTTTCCGACTGGGCGGGGCACGAGGCGAAGATTTCCATGGCCAAGGGCTATGAGGGCCAGCGCAATTATCGCGGGGTGCTGAAAGGCATTGAGGGCGACATCGTTACCATCGCCGACCGCAAGGCCGGAGACGTCGAACTCTCGCGCGACCAGATTCATTCGGCGCAGCTTATCCTCACCGACGAGCTGATCGCCGCGACCAGACCGCTCGACACCACGGGTGCCGAGGAAGTACAAGAAGACCAACAAGAAAAGGCTGACGACTGATGGCCAATGCCATTTCCGCCAACCGTGCGGAGCTCCTCGCGATCGCGAAATCGGTCGCTTCCGAAAAGATGATTGAGGAATCGATCGTCATCGAAGCGATGGAAGAGGCGATCCAGAAATCGGCGCGCAATCGCTATGGTGCGGAAAACGATATCCGCGCCAAGCTCGATCCCGTTTCGGGCGACCTGCGCCTGTGGCGCGTGGTCGAGGTGGTCGAAGAGGTCGAGGACTACTTCAAGCAGGTGGACCTGGAGCAGGCACAGAAGTTGCAGCCGGGTGCGGCGCTGGGCGACTTCATCGTTGATCCGCTGCCGCCGGTCGACCTGGGCCGTATCGATGCGCAGTCCGCCAAGCAGGTGATCTTCCAGAAGGTCCGCGATGCCGAGCGTGAGCGTCAGTACGAAGAGTTCAAGGATCGCGCGGGCGAAATCATCACCGGCGTGATCAAGTCGGTCGAATTCGGCCACGTGATCGTCAACCTCGGCCGCGCCGAGGGCGTGATCCGCCGCGACCAGCAGATCCCGCGCGAAGCCGCGCGCGTCGGCGAGCGTATTCGTGCGCTCATCAGTAAGGTGGAGCGCAACAACCGCGGTCCGCAGATCTTCCTGACCCGCGCGCATCCCGACTTCATGAAGAAGCTGTTCGCGCAGGAAGTGCCCGAAATCTACGACGGCATCATCGAGATCAAGGCCGCCGCCCGCGATCCGGGCAGCCGCGCCAAGATCGGCGTGATCTCGCACGACAGCAGCATCGATCCGGTCGGCGCGTGCGTCGGCATGAAGGGCAGCCGCGTGCAGGCCGTCGTGCAGGAACTGCAGGGCGAGAAGATCGACATCATTCCGTGGAGCGAGGAAGAGGCGACCTTCATCGTCAACGCGCTCCAGCCCGCCACCGTCAGCCGCGTGGTGCTGGATGAGGACGAGAGCCGCATCGAAGTCGTCGTTCCCGACGATCAGCTGTCACTGGCGATCGGTCGCCGCGGCCAGAACGTGCGTCTCGCCAGCCAGCTGACCGGCAACCAGATCGACATCATGACCGAGGAAGAAGCCTCGGAAAAGCAGAGCAAGGAATTCGCCGCTCGCTCCAAGATGTTCGAGGAAGAGCTCGACGTCGACGAAACGCTCTCGCAGCTGCTCGTCGCCGAAGGCTTCGCCGAGCTGGAAGAAGTCGCCTACGTCCAGCTGGACGAGCTGGCGATGATCGAAGGTTTCGACGAGGAACTGGCCGAGGAACTCCAGAGCCGCGCAACCGAAGCGCTCGAACGGCAGGAAGCCGCGCATCGCGAAACGCGCCGCGAACTGGGCGTGGAAGATGCTCTTGCCGAACTGCCGGTGCTGACCGAGGCGATGCTCGTCACGCTGGGCAAGGCGGGGATCAAGACGCTCGACGATCTGGCCGATCTCGCCACCGACGAACTGATCGCCAAGAAGCGCGAAGCACCGCGTCGCCGCAACAATGCCAACGCGGACGGCCCGCCGATGCGGCGCGACCGCCCGATGCGCGAGCAGGACAAGGGCGGCGTGCTCGGCGAATATGGATTGAGCGAAGAGCAGGGCAACGAGATCATCATGGCTGCCCGCGCCCACTGGTTCGAGGATGAAGAGCCCGCCCCGGCCGAGGCCGCTGCGGCAACCGAACAGGAGGCCGCCGATGCGGACTCCGAACAATGAGAGCCTGAGTTCGAAAATCGAGAGCACGCGCACCGGCGGTAAGACGCCGGAGCGAAAGTGCATCCTGACCGGCCGCCATGGCGAGCGGGCGGAGCTGATCCGGCTTGCCGTATCGCCCGCCGGCCCCGATGGTCGATCGCTCGTGCTGCCCGATCCGCGCGCTCGTGCGCCCGGTCGCGGTGCATGGCTGGGCGTGTCTCGCGCCGAGCTGGAAGCGGCGATGGCGAACGGCAAGCTCAAGGGCGCGCTTGCCCGGGCGTTCAAATCTGCGCCGCCGCAGGTGCCCGATGATCTGCCCGCGCAGATCGAAAGCGGGCTGCTGCGAATGCTGACCGACCGGCTGGGTCTCGAAATGCGCAGCGGAAAGCTTATCTTGGGGTCGGAGCGTATCGCCGAGCATGCGCGCGGCGGGGTTCTGGCCGCGCTCTACCATGCCAGCGACGCGAGCGAGGGCGGCACGTCGAAGCTCGACCAGGCATGGCGCGTGGGAATGGATCGCGAAGGCACGGGCGAGGGCGGCACGCGCTTGCCACTGGACCGTGCGGCGCTGTCTGTGGCATTGGGCCGCGACAACGTCGTCCATCTGGCGCTGGCTGACCATGCGGCGGCCGAACGGGTCGATCAGGCCCTGGCGCGCCTGCTGCATTATCGGAATGCGTCTGCGGACGTGAGCGAGACGGGGGCCGTCTAGTCGGCAGCCCTCGATTTCGCGATGAAGTGACTTGAAGGAAGATACGAGTTTTATGAGCGACGACGAGAACAAGACCCGGACCCGTAAACCGCTTGGCATCAAGCGGAGCGTGGAATCGGGCGAGGTCAAGCAGACCTTCAGCCACGGCCGCACCAACAAGGTGGCGGTCGAGGTGAAGCGTCGTCGCAAGATCCTGAAGCCCGGCGAAACCCCGCCACCCGCCGAGGAAGCGAAAGCTCCCGAGCCCGCTCCCGCGCCTGCGCCCGCTCCGGCTCCGGCACCGGCCCCGGCGGCGAAGAAGCCTGCGCCCAAGAAGCCTGCGCCTGCCGGGGAAACCCCGCAGGAACGCGTCGCGCGTCTGCAACGCGAGGCCGAGGAAGATCGCCTGAGGATGGCCGAAGAAGCGCGTAAGCGCGACGACGAAAAGGCCAAGCAGGCGGTCGAGGACGAGAAGAAGCGCGCCGAGGAAAACGCCAGGGCCAAGGAAGAAGCCGCCAAGCGGGCTGAGGAAGAGGCCAAGGCCGCGGCCGAAGCGCCTGCCCCCGAGCCCGAGGAAGCCAAGGCTCCGGCCGAGGAAGAGGGCGGCAAGACGACTGCGCGCCCCGCTGCGCGCAAGTTTACGCCGGTTGCGCGTCCCGAACCCAAGAAGCCCGAGAAGAAGGCCAAGAAGGAAGAAAAGCCCGCACGCGGTGCCGAACGTCCTGACAAGCGCCGTTCGGGCAAGCTCACCGTCACCAAGGCGCTCAACGAGGATGAAGGCCGTCGCGCCCGCAGCCTCGCCGCGCTCAAGCGTGCGCGTGAGAAGGAACGCCGGATGCAGGGCGGCGGCTCGTCCAAGCCGCGCGAGAAGCAGGTCCGCGACGTGATCGTCCCCGAGGCGATCACCGTGCAGGAGCTTGCCAACCGCATGGCCGAAAAGGGCGCGGATCTGGTGAAGGAGCTGTTCAGCCTCGGCATGGCGGTCACCGTCAACCAGACGATCGACCAGGATACCGCAGAGCTGCTGGTCGAACAGTTCGGCCACAACATCCAGAAGGTTTCCGAAGCCGATGTCGACATCAAGGCCGAAGAGGATGTCGATCCCGAAGAGACGCTGAAGCCGCGTCCGCCGGTGGTCACCATCATGGGCCATGTCGATCACGGCAAGACCAGCCTGCTCGACGCTCTGCGTGGCACCAACGTCACGAAGGGCGAAGCGGGCGGCATCACGCAGCATATCGGCAGCTATCAGGTGAAGACGAAGGACGGCAGCAAGATCACCTTCCTCGACACGCCGGGCCACGCCGCCTTTACCGAAATGCGCGCGCGCGGTGCCAACGTGACCGATATCGTCGTGCTGGTTGTCGCCGCCGACGACGGCATCATGCCGCAGACGATCGAAGCGATCAGCCACGCGAAGGCCGCTGGCACGCCGATCATCGTCGCCATCAACAAGATGGATAAGGAAGATGCCAACCCCCAGAAGGTGCGCGAGCGTCTGCTGGAACAGGAAGTCATCGTCGAAGCGATGTCGGGCGACGTGCAGGACGTGGAGATTTCCGCGCTCAAGCGCACCGGGCTCGACGAACTGCTCGACAAGATCGCGCTGCAGGCCGAGCTCATGGAACTGAAGGCCAACCCCGATCGAGCGGCGGAAGCCACCGTGATCGAGGCGCAGCTCGACAAGGGCCGTGGCCCGGTCGCCTCGGTGCTGGTCACGCGCGGTACGCTGAAGAAGGGCGACGCGCTGGTTGCCGGTACGATGAGCGGGCGCGTGCGCGCGATCATCGACGACCAGGGCAAGCAGATCAAGGAAGCCGGGCCTTCGATGCCGGTCGAGGTCCTCGGCCTCGGCGGGGTGCCGAACGCGGGCGACCAGCTGACCGTGGTCGAGAACGAACAGCGTGCGCGCGAAGTCGCCGAATACCGGCGCGACAAGGCGAACGAGGAACGCACCGCGCTCGCCCCGACCAACTTCGATGCGATGTTCTCCAGCCTTGCCAACAAGGCGATCGAGTTCCCGCTGCTGGTGCGTGCCGACGTCCAGGGTTCGGTCGAGGCGATCAAGACCGCGCTCACCAACCTGTCGAACGACCTCATCAAGGTGCGCATCCTGCATTCGGGCGTGGGCGCGATTACCGAGAACGACGTGACGCTGGCGGCTGCCGGCAACGCGCCGATCATCGGCTTCAACGTCCGCCCCAACGCCAAGGCGCGCCAGCAGATCGAGCGCGAGAAGGTGCGGCTGATGTACTACGACGTCATCTATCACCTGACCGAGGAGATCGCGAAGGAGATGGCGGGCGAGCTTGGCCCCGAGCGGATCGAACACGTTGTCGGTCGTGCTGCGGTCAAGGAAGTCTTCAAGTCGGGCAAGAAGGACAAGGCGGCCGGCCTGCTGGTGGAGGAAGGGACGATCCGCAAGGGTCTGTTTGCTCGCCTCACCCGCGACGACGTCATCGTCTCGTCGACCACCATCGCCTCGCTGCGGCGCTTCAAGGACGATGTGGACGAAGTCCGCGCGGGCCTCGAATGCGGCGTGGTGCTGGAAGACACGAACGACATCCAGCCGGGCGACCAGCTCGAAGTCTTCGAAGTCGAGGAGCGTGAGCGGACGCTGTAAAGTAAACTCCCCTCCCGCTTGCGGGAGGGGTTGGGGGTGGGCCTCTTTGGCCGAAGCGGGCTTGGAGCCCACCCCGCTGCGACTAGGCCGCTTGCGCGACCAAGTCTCGCTGCCCCTCCCGCGAGCGAGAGGGGATTTGGGAGGGAAGGCAAGTGACCGAGCTCTTCAAAACCCAGCGCTCGCCCTCGGCGCAGTTGATGGGCTCGCAGTTCCAGTCTTGGGATGCGGAGAAGGGCGAGGTCACCTTCACCTATGATCCGCCGCCCAGCTTCGCCTCTCCCAGAGGGGCGGTGCAGGGCGGGCTGATCGCGGGTTTCCTCGACGAAGTGATGGGCGCAGCCTTGCTGGCCAGCACCGATAACGAGGCGCTGCCGCTCAATCTCGATATGAACCTCACCTTCGTGCGGATGGTCCCGCTCGAGCGGATCACCGCCAAGGGCCGTGTAGTAAAGGCGGGGCGCAAGGTCGCGTTCCTCGAAGGCGAGCTGTTCGACAGCGAAGGCCGCCTGCTCGCGCGCGCGACCTCCACCGCGATCCCCACGCCAGTTCCCGACGCGCCCGTCTGATGGCGCGCTCCGTGGCATTTCTCGGTTCGGTCAATGTCGGCGGCAACCGGCTCAAGATGGCCGATCTCAAATCCGCGCTGGAAGCGGCAGGCCTCGCGCAGGTCGCAACCGTCACCGCCAGCGGCAACGTGCTGTTCGACCCGCAGGGCCGCAGCGCGGCGGATGCCGAGGCTATCATTGCCGGGGTGCTGACCGACCGGTTCGGGCTCGACGTGCTGGTAACGGTGCGCTCTCGCGAAGAGGTTGCCGCGTCCATCGCGGAAAATCCCTTCCACGGGGAAGGGGAAGACAAGTTCGTCCACACGCATTTCCTCGAAGGCCAGCCCACGCAGGCGGAGTTCGACCGGCTGTTCGCCGATCACGCGGGTCGCGGCCCGGAGAGGCTATCGCCTGGTGCGCGTATGCTGTTCATCGACTTTGGCGACGGGGTCGCGGGCAGTAAGCTCTCTGGCCCCTACATCGAGCGCCGCCTTGGATCGCGCGGCACGGCACGCAACATGCGCAGCCTCAAACGTATTCTGGAGAAGATGGAAGCCTGACGGCCTCATCCTGTGGGCAAACCCGGCACTGCTGCGCGGAGGCGGAGCAGTGCCGGGGTCGCAATATCAAGGCCGATTAGCGGAACCGGTCGCGATAGACTGCCACCACCCGGTTCGTGCGCAGGTTGATCATCAGGACGTCGTTCCCGGCACGCACGTAGATGGCGTTGCGTCCGGGTGCCTTCAAACCTCGGACCGAGCGATAGTTGATCGTGCGGTAGTTCGCCGCCCGTGCACGCTCGAACCGGTCCCCCCGGCTGAAGCGCTTGTACTGGTTCGCCCGGCTGGATTTCGAGGGCGTCGCCTTCGCCTTCGAAACCGTGTGGGTCTGCGGGCGGTTATCCTTCGCCTGCACGCCAACAGGCATCGCGACCATGCTGGCAGCGGCGAGGGCGAGAGGGAGTAGGCGTTTCATCTGTTCATCTCCTTGAGGTTGGGTATGAACGAAATACACGAAGCTGGCGGTTGGCTCCGTCTCGAATTGTCCCAAAATGTCGCTGTAGCGCGGCGCGACATTCTGGACTCTTTGACAAGACAGGCTGGAGCACTCGCTAGCATTCATCCCCCCGGATGACTAGCTCGCGCGCTGGCGTCACCTTGCCGCTCAACCGATAATTGAGCTGCACCTCTTCGATCGCGAAGTCTCCGAAAATTTCCCGCACCTCCGGCCGATCGTTGATCGACATGATGAAGCGACCCTCAATGGCCCCTAAGAGGTCTCTTAGACGCTCGAAATCGGCCTCTGAGAAGACGCCCGCGCCGTAGTCATCGGTGCAGCCCCAGTACGGCGGGTCGAGATAGAAGAGCGTGCCAGACGTGTCGTAGCGCTTGATCAGTTGCTCGTACGGCAGGCGCTCGATGTCCACACCGCACAGCCGCTCGTGCGCATCGTCTAGTAGGGGCACTAGCTTCGTAAGGTCGAAGCGCGCACCGGCGGTGCGAGAGACGCCGAAATGGCGCGTGACAACCTTCCCGCCGAAGGACGCACGCTGCAGATAGAGAAACCGCGCCGCCCGTTCCAAGTCGGTCAGGGTCGTCGGATCGACCGAAACCAGCCGCTCGAATTCCGCTCGGCTGCAAATCTGCCATTTGAGCACGTCGAGCAGCTGCTGGTAGTGGCGCTGCAGCAGGCGAAACAGATTCACGACCTCGCAGTTGATGTCGTTGATCACTTCCTTCCTCGGCCGCATCGTGCGCCGAAAGAAGACGCCTCCCATGCCCACGAAGGGTTCGACATAGATCGAATGCGGTTCGGCATCGATGATCGCGACCAGCCTCTTCGACAGGGCACGCTTGCCACCAATGTACGGGGCGACCGGCCGCACAGGCCGTACAACTTCCAATCTCAAATCTTCGTTCATTATTGGCACCTATGGACCCCCGTGCCGTCACGGCCGGGGGGACTGGAGGCTGTCATGACAGCCAAAGGTGCGAGTGACTGCTCGCGGTTCGGGGCGCTGCAACGTCCCGGCCCCCCTCGTTGAGGGCGGCTATCTTGCTCCCCACTGCTCGATCTCGAATTCCCAGCGGGTCTGCGCCGGGTTCCGGCGCTTGTACTCCTTGAGCGACTTGAACCGGGCGTAGTGGATGCGGTGGAGCTGGCCGACCGTGCGATCGGGGTCTTCGACGACAAGGATCGGGTTGGTGTCGCCGACCTCCAGCTGGATCTCGTAGAGCGCGTCCGCCTCGGCCGACGTGAGGTCGCCGAAGGGCCACGAATAGGTGCCCTTGCGCACGCCCTGCTCGATCGTGAAGCCGCCGCTACGGTTCGCCGTGGTGCTGCCCGTGTCGACCACGCCGCGGCCCGATCCCCATTCGCGGCCGAGGGTCGGCGCGAATGCCTGCCCGACCACCAGCGCGCCGATCGACAGCGGGTCGAACCCTGCGGCCTGCTCGACCTCGATCGAGAGATAGCGCACCACCGCGCTCGCGCCGTGCCACAGGGCATGCGAACGATCGGGCGTGCGGGTTGCGGAGTCGACCACTCGCATCTGGCTTTCCGCCTGCAGCACCTGCTCGGTCGCGCTCGCGGTCCCGCCGCGAATGGTCCAGGTCGCCGCCGCGGGTAGCGGGAGGCAATAGCCGAGAAACAGCGTGTCGATCGTCCTGACGGCCCCTAGGTCGACCTCCAGCGTCGCCGGGCCCGCACCCGCGCCATCGACCCAGGCGTCGCCCGGATCGGCCAGCAGCAGGTTGTCCGCGCCGGTCCCACGGTCGGCGGCGATCGCCGAGATAGCGAGCGGTTCGACGATAATCAGGCCGGTCACGACAATCTCCTCAGGAAGGTCACGCGCGAGGTGCCGCTGGCCCGGTTGTCGTTCGCGCCGGTCACGAACACGTCGACACCGTTCTCGTAGCCGAGATCGGGATGCTCGACGGTGATGACTTCGCCGATCGAGCTTTCGAATGCGCCGGGCAGCTCGGCCACGTCTTCGACCATCGGCTCGCCACGAAAGGCGGCGATCCGGTCCGCCTGGTCATTCGCATCATCCTTGTCCGCGATCGTGGTCGCTCGCTCGACGGTCAGGGCTGTATCGCCCCACCGCGCGCGCACGCCGGCATCCTCCTGCACAACCGAGAGCTGCGCGGATTGAAGCCACTGCGCGAAGAGAGGATCGACGCTGGCCATCAGAGGCCCAAATCCGTCACGATTTCGTCGGCAAGGCGCTTGGTCCATTTGCGCGCGACTGCGATATCGGCTGCGGCGGAATTGAGGATCGCAATCGGCAATAGCTTGCCGAGAACATAGAAAGCGCCGCCGAGGTTTTTCAGCGTCCCGAGCACGATGCCCGCCCACACGCTTAGGCTCACATTGCGGATCTCGATCACATGGGCTTGCCCATCGGCGATTGCCGAGTGCAGATCATCGAAGGTCCCGACAAACGCCGTCCCGTCGATAACGTATGAGGGTGCACCCGCGCCGCTGCTTACAACGTTCGAGCTGCCGTCTCCCCACCCGCCAACGTAGCGATTCGAGGCGCCGTTCGTCGACCACAGGCAGCCGCTCGAATCGGTGCCCTTATAGACACATATCAAGTCGACAACGGCCGCGGGATTGGTCGCGAAATAGAGATAGTCGTCAGTGCCGCCGAAATCGATCGCACCGTTCTGCCATTGCGGGGCCTGCCCTGCGGTAGGAGCGAGGAGGTCGAAAGCAGCCGCGTCGATCTGGTTACGGAGCGTGCCGACCGTATCGGTGGGCGCGGCTGGGTTACCACCGGTGGGGCGAGTGATCGTGCTCGCATCGCGCACGTCCCACACCGCCAAGCTAGCCTGATAGCTCAGCAGATACGGGAGCGCTGGCGGCAGGGGCAGCGGGTTGGGAAACGGAACCGGGGTACCGTCTATATCCATCGCACGGCCGGCACGATCGGCGCTGAGGGACAGCCGCCTGCCTTCAGGGATCGTCGGACTAGGCATCGCGGGTCAACTCCGCCGTCAGAGTGCGGCCAGGGCCGCGACCATCGGCCCGCGACGACACCACCCGCCACACCCCATGCTCGCCGAAATCCAGCTCCTCTCCATCTTCGAGACGCTCGCTGCCGACGATCGCAAGCCTTGCTGCATTCTCGCCCAGTATCGAAAGCGCCGCCATCGCTCCGCGGACCGTAACTCTCGCGGGGTTGTTCACCGTTACATTCATCGCTCGACTACCTTGATCTTGACGCTGCGCTGGATTTGCTCGGGAGGGTCTGTGTCGGTCGTGATCGTCACCTCGACCCCCACCATTTTGCCTGCACCCTGCCAGTCTGCGAGGGTCCGGTACGCCGCATCAATCTGCGGCCAGAAGATGAGGCTTTCGCCGTCAGGCTGAAAGGCGGCGCGATCCCCCTCGGCGATCTCCAGCCCGATCGCCGCGCTCTCAAGCGCTGGCGCGATGGCCAGCGCGGTGATCGCCGCCCCCTCGGGGATCATCGGCGCCAGACTGAGAAAGAACGGCACGAGGTCGCTCGGGTCGATCGTTTCGGTAAACGGCTCTGCGGACTCTGCTAAGGCCATCGGCCTATCCTTCCTTCATGGTTGGTATGGGCTTGCGCCGTTCTCGCGGTGCTTGTTCCGCCAGGCTGGCCACCCGCTCTTCCAGAGCCAGCAGGCGCTCCACCAGTTCGGCGTGCGACAAGGCGCGGCGCTGCGCATGTTCGTGTGCGGCCTTCTTCTTCGGGCAGTCCTTCCAGCGCTTCTCGTGTCTGCTGTAAGCCTGCAATTCGTGATCGGGCTCGGGGCCTTCTTCGCACCACACGCCCGTGTCGATACCCTCCGCCGCCGGATCGTCGCCGTTCGTGTAATACCTGCGCTGATCGCCGTTGGCGTGCGTGACGATCCAGTGTTTCATTGCGGAGCCGCCGTTGCTGTGCCGCTCACGGACGCAATGCCCTCCCCGCCAGGGACCATCCTGCCTACGAGGCGGAAATAGGCGGTCGCGCCATTCGTCAGGCCGGTCTTGGTCTGCGTGACGCTGACATTGCCGGGGAAGTCCTGCTGCCCCTTGGGAACCGTGGTCTGAAACCATCGCCTGGCCCCGCTGCCGGTGATTTCGGCCGACACATCGGACCATCCGGAAGTCCCGTCGGCGCTGTATTGCCACTTCGAGGCAAGCTGCGTTTCATCAAATTCGGTGCCAAGATCGGCAGAGTAGGTTAGCGGCGCTGTGAGATCGACTTCACCGCTGGGACCGACCGTCACCGCCAGATTGCTGGTCATCACCTGATGCGTCGTGTTGGTGCCAGGATTGGTCAGACTGCTCGTGCTCGCCGGTGCCCCACCGCTGCCACCACTGCCTCCGCTGGGGGGAGGGGCGAGAAGAAGTTGCGTCGGAATCTCCTTGTAAAGCGTTACGCCTCCATAGGCTGCGGATACGATGATGCTCCCCTGCGCCGCGCTCACGTCCGAAACGCTGACATCGCCGCGCTGCTCACTTTCAGCAGTATCGTTCACCGTCGCGGTGCAGCCGGAAATAGCCTCGATGGTGTAAGTGGTGTCTTCGCTCACGTCCGTGGTGCCCACGTACCTGCGAACAGACCGGACCTTGGGGAGTTCGCCGCTGTTGACGGTCCCGGTGTAGTCCGCATTCACCACCACACCCGTGACATCGCCGAGCGAGTGCTGATTATTGGCGGTTACGTCCGCGCCGTTTTCCGGCCTGGTCCCGTCGCCGCCGTCCTCGACATCGTCCCACAGCACGATCGCGGCGAGGCTGTTGCGCGCCATTGGCAGCTCGTTGCGGCGGTAGCCCACGACCACCTTGGCCACCGGTCGCAGCGTCTTGCTGCGCTCGATCGGGTTGATCGCCTTGACCGTCCTGGTCGATGCGCCCCACGCCCATTCGCGCACCACGATCTCGCCCGCGGGGGAGAGCACCCACAGCAGCGACACGTTGCCGAGCAGCTCGTCGAGCATCCGGGTGACCGTGGTCGATTCGTCGTCGATCACCCACCCGATCGGAGCGGGGCGAGCCGCCGTCGCGGCCGCAATCGTGCCCGCGGTGAAACCGGGCCCGTCGATCTCCCCGACGATCCGCTCGACGATCTGCGCCGTGGTCTCGACGTAGCCGGTGCCGATTTCGCCCTCGATGTCGGCCGTGAGATCGCCCTTGGGCTGGGTCCACCACTTGACGCACCCGATCGAAGGGCAGGCGACCCCGCCACCCTGCGGTGCTTCGGCGGCCTGCAAGGCGGCAAAGGTCGCCGCCACGCTGCCCTGCCAGGCCAGTTCGTCCAGGTTAGCGGTCGCCGCGCCCTTGTCGCGCAGCTCGGCGAACGCCTGCAGCGGCCGTGCCGGATCGGCGAAGCAATAGATGTTGTTCGGCGCATCGAGCGGGAGGCCGGGCAGGTTCCACACGCGGCCGAACACGCGGCGCTTGATCCGGCCGTCGAACTCGACCGGGCCTTCCAGCCCGCCGCTGCCATCGAAGCGATCGACCGGAAACGGCTTCTTGAGCGCGACCGCAGGATCGGCGAGCGCGAGCTGCAACCGCCCACCGCGCACGCTCGCCTGCATTACCCTGCCGTCCAGGACGATCGGCGGCTGGTTGCCGTCCTCGGGCCCGATACGCAGCGTGATCGGCGCATCGCTCCAGACATAGCCCGCCGCCGTTGCCAGCTTCGCGGCGACGCCCGGTGCCCATTCGATCGCCGCCGCGCTCGCGATCCCGCCCGAGGCAAGGTCGCCTTCGTTGAAGTCGAGCGAGGCGACGATCGGCGGCAGACCCACGATGCCCGCCTGCCAGTGTTCGCCGGCGTAAAAATAGGGGCGCGCGCCACCACCACCGGCGAAGCGCACGGTCACCGGTGTTCCGTCCGCCACGTTGCGCGGCTGCGCTTCGATAAGGATCAGCGGCCCGGCCATCAGCTCGTCCTCGCCAGCTCGGCCAGCGAAGCTGTGCCGACCGCTGGCCCGGAAACGCTGCCGAAGAGTTTGTCGATCGCTGCCCGCACGGCTTCGAGCCGATCGATGATCTGCGCGTTCTGATCGTTGTTCTCGTCGAGCGCCGCGTTCGTCTCGGCCAGCGCCGGGTCCGACTGCGCGGCCGCTTCCTCGAGCCGCTGGTTGGCCGCGGCGATCACGTTGCGCGCGGTATCGAGGATCAGGCTGCGATCGGCGGCGAACCCGCCCGTCGAACCGTAGACATCGCTCGATACCTGGTTGAGCTGGGTGAGCAGCTCGGCAAGCCGGTCGGCCGCGCCTTCCTCGCCCGCCTGCGCCGCCGCGCGCGCCTGGGCGATATCGCCGAGCAAGGCTTCGCGCCGATCGACCGCAGAGCCTTCGAACAGGTTGCCGCTGGTCATCTGCTCGATCAGGTTTTGCAGCGAACCGACTTGCTCTTCGAGCAGCTGCTCGGTCAGCTTGAGGCGCTGCTCGGCGTTGATCTCCTCGAGCTTGACCAGATCGAGCCCGTAGCGGCGGGCTAGGTCCACTCGCTCGCGCGCGGTCTCTTCGAACTGGCGCAGCTCTTCGCGCCAGCCTTCGGCCGCGCCGCTGATCAGTTCCTCAAGGTCCTTGACCGCCAGCGCTTCGTCGATCGCCTTTTCGATGTCCGGGCTGGAGCGCAGCGCCTTCTGGACCGCGGCGCTGACGCCTGTGATCGCACCGTCGCCGATCGCATCGGCGATCGCGAAGGCGATCGCCGCCGCCTCGCTGTCGAAAGCGTGCAGGCCCCTGGCGCTTTCGCCGGCGAAGTTGAGCTTGCCGGAAAACCCGGTCGTCGAGACGCGGTACTCGTCCTTGTACGTGCCGATCGAGACAAGGTAGCTGCCCAGCTCAGCGCCCAGCGCGTCGGCGATCCGGTCGAGCCCGGACTGCACCGATCCGCCCAGCGCGCCAGCGCCTTCTGATCGGCCATCGCCCTTGCCGCGCACGCTCGGATCGCCGGACCCAGTCAGTGTCGCGGTGCCATAGGGCTTGCTGCCGAACAGGCTACCCAGGATGCCGCCCGCCAGCGCACCGATCAGGTCGCCACCGGGGATCGGCAGGAACGATCCGATCGCCCCGCCGAGTTGCGAGCCGCCGCTCGACAGGTTGAGGCCGAACATCCCGCCGATCGCTGCCAGCTGCGACCCGCGCTGCGCGCCGGTCAGCGCTTGCCCCAGCTCGCCCGACAGGCTCTTCGCGAAATCCGCGCCCAGCAAGTCGGCTCCGAAGTCTTCGACCAGCCCACTCGCGAAGCCAAGCACGCCCCCGGTGGTGCCCGCCGTGGCGTAGCCATAGAAGGCCGACGCGACCGCACCCTGCATCTGGCTGAAGAAATCGACCCCGAAAGTCTCGTCGAGCCCTTCGAGGATCGGCCCGGTGATCGTCCGCGCCATCCGGTCGAAATACTGTTCGGGCGTCATCTGCCCCGCCTGACGGCCGGTGACGACGATCTCCGCGCCCGCCGTCGCATCGGCAGGAGGCGTCTCGCCGTAGCCCGCGAACGCCTGCTGGAAACGCGGCGACGGGCCCGCGGCGGCCGCGGCCGGATCGGCGATGCGCCGCGCCTGCTCGACCAGCACGTCGGCCAGCGAGCCCGCTGCGGAGCCGGCGCGCGTGGTTTCGGTCGTCAGCACGTCGACCGCGCCGGGCAGCGCGGTATTTTCGGTGACGTAGTCTTCCAGCTCCTGGAAGGCGGGCCCGAAAATCTGCTCGACCATTACCCGCGCCTTGAGGTCGCGGAACATCTGCTGGAAGTTGCCCAGATCACCGCGCCCGGCGAGCATCGCCTCCAGCTCCGATCGCACGCCGCGCGTGGTGTCGAGATAGGCGCTCTGGAGCTGCTGCGCCTTTTCGAGCAGTTCGAGGTGCTCCTGTTCGGCGAGGACGATCTCTTCCACTTCCTCGCGCTGCTCGCGGGTCAGCGGGCCGAGCTTTTCCTCCATCCGCCAGATTTCCTGGACGACGGCCGCCTGGTCTTCCTTGCCCGCCAGCAGCAGCATGTCGATCTGCTGGCGACGCTCGCTCTCTTCGCGCAGTTCGGTGAAGGGCCGCACCAGGGCTTCGCGCACTACATCCTTCGCCGCCTGCGCATCGGCGATCATATCGGCGAAACCGGGCGGCTTGCGCCGTTCGAGGTCGGCGATCGTGTCATCCAGCTCGCGGGTTGCCTGGTTGACCTGCACGACCAGCGTGGGCTGCTCGCCGAACCGTTCGGAGATCCGCGCGATGCTCTCGGCCGCGCGATCGCCCCATTCGGTCAGGCGCTGCAGCTCGCGCGCCTGCCGCTCGGCTTCGCCGCGCCCTTCGCGCTTGGGCTTCTCGTTCTCCTTTCGCTGGCGCTCCCGTTCGGCGTCGACGGCAATATTCTTGGCGCGGGTCAACTCGCGCACTTGCCGCTCGTAGTCGTCTATCGATAGATAGTTGGGATCGGTCGCAGAGAGCAGCGGATCGTCGGCGCGGCGAGTCGATGCGTCGACCTGCCGCTCCAGTCGTCCGATCTTCTCCTTGTACTCGTTTTCGAGTTTGAGGATCGGGTCGATCGCTTCGAACGCGTTACGCTGAGCAACGTTGCGCCTTCCTCGAACGTCGGCCACGACCAGACCCCGCTCCGGATCGTACAGATCCCTCTGCAGTTTCTCGTTCTCCTGCCGCCTCCGCCGCGCCTCGGCCATATCCGCGGTTGACGGCCCGAAGAACTGAGGGAGCAACGTGGCTCCTGCACCGGAGTTCTGGCTGTCGTAACGGCTCAGCCAGCGCTGATTTGCGGCAACCCGCTCTTCGGCTGCCCGACGTTGCTCGCTCGCTGTCGCGGCCTGCGCACGCACGAAGTCGCCCTGGACGATGATCGCGGACCGCAGGTCGTCGGCCAGCTGGCGCGCCGCTGCCGCTGCCGTATTCAGATCGTCGGTCAGAATGTTGAGGCTCAGACCGTAGTCCTCGGCACCCGATGCCGCAGCCTGCGCCGCGTCGTCCGTCTCCCACAGGCGCTGGATGAAGTTTGCGCCAAGGCTCGTGGCGACGAGGAGCGCCGCACCATACGGGCCCGCGATGAAGCCGGCCAAACCCGAAAGACGCCCGCCCATCATCTGGACGGCCGAGGCGACCTGACCGCCCTGCATCGCGATGATCTGCCCGATATTGGTACCGGGCATCATTGCCATCGTGGCAACGTCCTGCATCTGCGCGCCGAGCTGCATGTAGCCAGCGCGCGCCTGCCTGGTCGGGCCGGCGCTTTGCCCCAGCACCGCATTGGCTTGCTTCAGTGCATTGGCGGTCTGGCGGTGCTCGGCCTCGACCAGGCCAAGCCGGGTTTTGGTCTGGAGTAGCTCCTGATTGTACTGTTCGAGCGAGATCTCGCCCGCCTTGTACTGTGCGTTCGATTGCGCGGTCTCGCGTTGGGCGGCGGCCTGCGCGGCTGCCAGTTTCTTGATCGAGGCTTCGTTGGCTTTCGCCGCGCGATCGAACGCCTCCGCACCCTTCTCGACCTTGCCGAGCCCCTGCTCAACGCCGCGCAGGGCGCGCTCGGCACCCTCGCTGTCGCCCGATAGGACCAGGGAGACTGGCAGCGCCATCTCAGTCGCTCTCCATCACACCGTTAAGCCGGTTGCGCGCTGCGGCCTCGATCACGCGGAGATCGCTCCACAGCGCGGTATCGACCTCGATCCCGGAGTTCCGCAGGCCGATATCGACGCCGGCGTAGTCGAGCCCCTGCCAGTAGGCTCCGCCCTCTGGCCGGGCGATGATGTTCCATTGCGTGGCAACCGACAGGAAGGCCGTCAGGGCTGGCCAGTTCTCCGGCCAGACCCCGAACATGGCATCGATCCTGTTGCGCTCCTCCAGCGCCTCGATCGCTTCGCGCGGGAGGCCCAGCAGTTCGGCATCGATCGCCGCCTGGCTGCAATCGCGCAGCGCGGTTCCGGTTTCGTCAGTGCCGCCGCTCGCCCAGAAGCGAGCCGCGGCCTTCAGTTTCCCGCGCGTGCCCTGGTCACGGCCTGCATGTACGTCTGCAACAGCGCCGAGCGCACGAAAGGCACGCGGATCAGCTTGTCGCGCAGCTCGTCCGAATAGGGCATTTCCGCGCCCGCATCGTCGACCAGCTCGTCCATCGAGACGACGACCCGGCGCAGGACGCGTTGCTGCCCTTCGAGCGTGTGAGTATCGTCCAGCTCCTCGATATCGACCACGCGATAGGTCGCCTTGAAGGTTTCCTTCGTGTGCCCGCCATCGGTCGGCACCATCACCGGTACGCTGCGCGTGAAGGTGCGCTCTTCTGTCACTTTGAACATGCTCTGATCGTCCTTTTAGGTGAGCGTGATAAGCCACTGATCGTCCCCGTCCTGGGGCAGCGGCGTGAACCCGAGGGGCCACTCGGCGATGTTCTGCTGCGGATCGTAGCCAGTCGGCCGCATCTGCTGCGCCGCGGGAATGTCGATCTGCATGATGCGGCCCGCGCCGGTGCCGTGGATCAGCTGGATCGCCTGTTCGGCCTGCGTGTTGGCGATCGTGTAGGGGTTGTAGACATCGACCTCGACCGCCTCGACCTGCGCGGTGATCTTCTCCGCCTTGTCGACGATCCGGATCGCTTCCTGGCCGACCAGCAGCCGGGTCTGGACATCGTTGCCCAGGTCGAGTTCGAAATTGCGCATCACGAAGGGGAGCGCGCCGATCGTGAACGTCGGCGTATTCGCCTTGCTCGCCACCTGCGGCTTCTGGAACGCCGAGAAATCGGGCACCACCGCGGGTACCTTCGTCGGGATCGTGAACAGCCCCGTCATCGTGAACGAGAACACCGGAACACCCTGCGCGTTGAGCTTCAGCGTGGCGGTGCCGCGCGCACCCAGCATCACGTGCCGGGTCTGCCCGACCGCGAAGTAGATGCTGCCGCTCTCCGGCTCCGCGGTGATCGGCGAATACTCGACCGAGGCACCCGCATCGATCACCTCAGCCACCGCGCACATGCGCAGCAGCGGGCCCCATGCAGGCGCGGTGCCGGCAGCGCCGGAGGGCACCGCTTCGACATCGAAGGTCAGCCGCTGGAAGAGCCCGGTCGGGATCGTCGGATTGGCTCCGAAATGCGCCGTTTCGAGATCGCGCTCGGTATCCTGCCCTTCCATCGGCGAAAGGCGCACGTTGAGCGCGAGGATCGCGTTCGCGGCCCCGGTGGGCACACTGTCGACGCCGTAAGTGCCCTCGGGCTTCACGAGGAGCGTCTTGCTCTTCCAGTAGATCATTTGCCGCTATCCTTGGGTTCGGTGCTGCCCTTGGCAGGGGGCGTGCTGGTCTCGGGTTGCGCTGCAGGCGCTTCCTCCTGCTCGGCTGTCTCGGGCTTCGGCGCTGGCGCCGGGGTCGGCGTCTCGGTGCCGGCAACCTGCTTGAGCTTGCCGGTGCCCTCGCGCACGAAGCTGCCGCCCTTGCGCGGGTTCACGCGCGGTTTGTCATTGCTCATGGTGTGATCCTCAGCTGGTCGTCGAGTGCGAATTCGATCTGGAAAATGAGTTGGCCGTCCTTCGCCCCGACCAGCTCCGCGCCGCGCAGGACGAACACGCCCGACGCGTCGTCGGGGCCCCAGCCGCACACCGCTTCGACCACCTTGGCGACCAGCGGCGCGATGTCCTTCAGCGCCTTGTCGCCGGTCGGGTCGCCGATGATGCGATCGGCCAGGATGACGGTCAGAACCTCGTCGTAGTTCTGGATGAATATCCCGGCCGAGGCGGAGGGCTTGCCGCCCTGCAAGCCTGAGAACAGGACGTAGGCGACCGGCGTGGTGGTCGGCAGGCGGTTGCTCGCGACCACCGCCGCGAAGTCGGCCGCGTTGCCGAACCGCGTGATCTCGGGGACGCGGTCCTTGATGCGCGCGCGCGCATCGTCCATCCGCAGCATCAGCGCGCCCATCAGACGAACCCGGTCAGGTTTTCGTTGGAAAAGGGCCGCTCGCGGTCGCTCGTGCGCACGCCGCTATCGTTGCGATCGGCGGGCTCGCTGCCCTCGATCGGCAGGCGGATCGTGCCGTTGGCGATATCGCGCAGCTGCCGGATCGCCGCATCGTGATCGTCCTTGATCTTCGCCGGCGGATCGTAGGTGTGCAGCTTGTAGATCGCGATGACCTCGGCGAGGTCCCGGACCATCGGCGGCACCTCGGCGAGCGGCAGTCGGTACTTGGTCGCGAGGTAGCCGTCGATCGTCGCATCGGTATTGGCCAACGCCCGATCGATCGCGAACTCGTCGATTGCCCCGGTCGGCTCCGGGCCATTATCGGTGAGCGCGACAAGCATCTTCTCGCTGAAGCGATCGGTCAGATGTTCGAGCGTGGCGTAAGTCATGGGCGGATCAGACGCTCTCGCCCTCGTTCCAGGGCGTGGCGATCGCGCCGATGCGGGTCAGCTCTTCGTGCTCGGCGCTGGTCAGCGTCGGGCCCTTCTTGCCGCCCGGCTTGAACGTCTTTCCGCCGATGCGCACGGCCCAGCGAACCGGGAAGCGCCGGCGCGCAGGCGACGCGTCGCCCTTCGCCGTGCTGCCTTCCTTCGTGGCGAGTTCGACAGCGGCCTTCGCAGCCTCGACCCAATCGCGCCAGGCAGGCGTGCCCGCGAAGTCCTTCAGCTCGGGGGCGGCTTCGGGATCGATCGCGGCAAGGGCAGCGGCGTCGGCGACGCCAGCGGCGGCAAGCGCCTTGGCAGTCGCCGCGCCGATCCCGCGGACGTCGGTCAGAGCCCCGCTCATTCCGGCGTCACCGGCGTCTGGATCAGGTAGCCGGCGTCTTCGGCCACGATCAGTTCGCGGACGCGCTCGCCGCTGCGGACGCGCACGCCGCCCTGCAGGCCGACATCCTCGTCGACGATCCGGCCGGCGACCCGCGAACCGTATTGCGCGGTGAAGCCGAAGGTGATGCCGCCACCCTGCGGGTTGGCCATCGGGTTGGTGTGCGTGAGCGACATGAACCCGCCCCAGGCGCGCTCCAGGTTGTGGGCCTGGCCGGGCTTGGCGGTGTTGTAGAAGGCATCGCCGATATTGACGCGCTTGATGCCGTCGCCGGCGAACAGCTCACGGAACTGCTCGACGGTGACCATCCCGTCGCCCGAGATGCCGCCCTTGACCGCCTTGACGATCTTCGGGTGGCCGGACAGCGCCTTCCACTCGGCGCGGCCCATGTTGATGTCGGTCGGGCGCACGACCAGCGTCGAGTAGATGCCTTCGCGAATGACGCCGATCGGATCGGAATTGTCGTAGTCGTCGAAGCGGTCGGTCCCGGCGAGCGCGATCTTGCGAGCCGCAGCATAGTTGGCCGCATTGCCCATCATGGTGGCGACGCGAACCTCACGGATGTTGAGGATCGTGTCGGTCAGCGACATCACCGCGTGCGCTTCGGGATCGAAGTTCGACACCTTGCGCTGGCGCGCCTCGCGGGCAGCCTCGATGTCCGAATAGGGGATCGGGCTGTCGAGGCCGTAATCCTTGACCGAGCTGTCACGCTGCTCGCCGCCGAACTCGAGCCGCTGGACGCGGCCTGTGCGGCCGACCTCGGCATCCGGGAGGTTGAACGCTTCTTCGATCGGATAATGCGTCCACCCGAATTTCTCGGACGGGACCGGGACGCGGGGCATAACCGTGTCGGCGATGTAGGCGCTGGCCGGATTGCGAAAGCCGATGGCGATCGCGGTCAGCGCCGGAACGATGGTGAAAGGACGGTCCATTATACGGTCTCCCCGATCACGCCGGGTGCGGCGAAGTAGTCGATGATGTCGTCGGCAACGCCGGGCTCGTCGGCAAAGCCGATGATCCGGTCGCCCGCGGTGGTGGTGGCAACGGCCTTGCCGTTCGCGTCGCTGGTCAGCGCGTCGCCGGCATCGACCGCACCGCCGAGCGTGACCGAGCCGAGCCCGCCGCGGGTCACGTCGACCATGTCGCCGGCGTTGCTCACGCCGATCTTGCCGGTCGTGCCCAACAGCGGATCGAGATTATCGGTCGCCACGGTCACGGTTGCGTCGTTGGCGGCATCGGCGAAGGCGACGATCAGGTACGCCCCGATCGCGGCGGCAGCGCGATAGCTGCGGATGAAAGTGGGGATGCTCATTTGTGCTTGCCCTCCGTCACGGCCATCACGGCGGAGCCGAAGTCGATCTCGGTCCCTTCGTCGGCCAGTTTCTTCTGATAGGCGGTTGCCTGCGCGGCGAGTTCGACCGGATCGTCCTCGGTGGTCCCCGGAACGTCACCGAAGTTCACCGGGCCGCCGACCTTGGGCATCGCCCCGATCAGCTTTTCGGCCCGATCCGGGTTTTCCATGTGCAGCGCGATGTATTCGTCGCGCTGCGGCTTGAGGCCGGCGCGGCCTTCGCGGATCGCACCGTCGACGAAGGCGGTGGCCAGATCGCTCTTGCGAGCGTCTTCCAGGGCGGTGACCTTGCTCTGCAGCGCGGTGACAATTTCGCCCGCCTTGTCGCCGCCCGCCTTCAGCGTGCCGATCGCCGACTGGATCGCGGTCTCGTCGGCATCGTCTTCGAGGCCCAGCGCGCTCGCGATCGGCGAAAGCTTCGCCTGGGTCGCCTCGCGCACCTTTTCCTCGACCTTGTCGATGTCGCCTTCCGGCTTCTCGACCGCCTTCTTCAGCGCCGCGAGGATTTCCTCCTCGCCAGCGCCCTCGCCAAGGCCGAGGGCCTTCGCGAGCTGCTCCATGAAATTCATGCTCGTCTTCTCCTGGTGGTCTTGCCGTGTCTCGGCTGCGTGCAGAGCCTTCAGCTCCACGAAGTTGGGTTCGTTCACGAGGCTGGCGCGGCGGATCGCCACGATGGTGCCGTCCTTGCGGTGCGCGATGACCGGAGAGATGCCGCGATATTCGCGGTCCTCCATCATCTGGCGGCCCTGGCGGGTGTACTCGACGCGCCCCCACAGGCCGTCCGCCCGGCGTTGCAGCTCCACGATCCAGCCGCGCGCCGGGGCGGCACCGCCCTTGGGCGCGGCCAGATCGGTCGAATGGTTTTCGTCGAGGACCAGCTTTTTGCCCGCCGGCAGGCTGGCCGCCATGATCTCTTCGAGATCGCCTACCTTGTAGGGGCCGCGACCATCATTGGTCAGGACACCGCCTTCGGCCGGCAGCAGATGCAGCCATTCGGGCACGCCTTCGCCGGCGGGCAAGGCGAGCGCCGACGCCAGGGCGATGGTCAGGCTGGTGGAACTGGGCTTCGTCATCCCCGCCGCAATGGAGCAGCGCGCGACGCCATCCCACGCCCCCCAAAGGGGGTGCGAGGCGGATCGAGGGGATCAGGTCGGGGGGGCAGCGCCGATCGGCTGCGCGAACTTGCTGCCACGTCCGGCAGATTCGATCAATTGTGTTGGTGGTTGCGCGCGGGCCTCACGACGCGCCGAGCGGGCGGCCCAGGTGCTCTTCGACGATCTCCACGATGTTGGTCGCGTCCTGCGCCGAAATGCCCAGCCACTGGCGCGCCGGGATGCGCCCCCAGGGGATCGGATGGCCGCGCGCGTCATTGCCGAACGCACCCTTCGCCGCGCCGTCCTGCATCACCCGCGAATAGATCAATGCGGACCCGATCACGACGCCATCGCGGCTGACGAATTTGAGTATCTGGGTCGACAGCGCGCGCAGCGGCCCGATCAGCGGCTTGCCGAGCGTGCCGTATCCGAGCCGCTTGTAGCGTGCGAGCGTCGCCTCGCTCTTCGGAGCCCACTTCGTCCCGTCGGGCGCGGTGCCGGTGCGGAACCGCTCCCTCGTCGCCTCGATCATGTATTCGCCGATATCCTCGTACACCGGCGTCATGTCCTGCAGCTGGTCGATCGCCTCGCGCAGCGCCTGCCGCGTCTTGCCGGCGTTGAATTGCACTCCGATCATCGCTATTTGCTCCTTCGCGCGGATCGAGCCGCCCGGCCTGTAACCGGGAACCGTCTAGGACGTTGGCCGCGGGCCGCGCACCTTCACCCTGATAAACATCGTCTTCAGCGCCAGCGTCCGGCGCTTCTTGCCGCGCACCGCCCAGCGCGCGACGAATATGTCGTTACCGATCGTCAGCTGCTGTTCGGCGATCGGTTCGCCCAGGTCGGACAGCTCTGCCAGCATCGTCAGCGGCTGGCTGGCGATCCGGGGAAGGATCGCGAAGTCCGCCGAGCTGACCGCGCGCTGTTTCTGTTTCCATTGCTGCACCGGGTCGCCGTGGTTGCGAATAACGTGCCCGATCGCGGACGGATCGAAGCTGAAATCGTAGCCCGAGACATCGCGCGCGATCGCCTGGTCGATTGCCGCGGCCTGGCCGCCGCGGATGCGGCCGAGCGTGCGCTGCGGCGGCAGCTCGGGCAGTTCGGGCTTCGGCTCGTAAACCCGCTGCGCATAGCGGCGCGCGTCGTCGGCCGTGGTCGGCAGCGCGCGATAGGCGTCGCCGAGCGCGTCGGCGCGCGCGGGCGGCAGGCTGGCCATGAACGCCTTTGCGATCTGGTAGTCGAGATTGCCGATCTTGGCGGCGAGCCCCTGCACCAGAGCAACGACGCTGGCACCCGGCGCATAATCCCACCCGCGCCCGATGCCGGCAGGCGCGCCGGTCTTCGGATCGGGCTTTGCCCAGTCGCCTCTCAGACGCTTCTTAGGGTCGCCGCCCAGCCGCTTGGCACCGGCCTCGCTGCGCGCGCCCAGGACGTAGCAGCTGCACCCCCAGTCGCTGGGCGGATAGGCCTTCTGCCAGAACGGATGATCGGGCGGCAGCACGAGCCCGTTCCATTCGAGGATATGCTGCGGGCGCGGCTCCTGCGAGTCGCCGTGGCGATAGACCCAGAACGGGAAGTTGCCCGCGACGAGCTGGGCGTAGCGCCCGGCCGCGTAGCTGGTCCGCGCATTGGTGCGCAGGATCGTCTTCACCCGCCAGGCTTCGCCCTTGACGCTGCCTTCGCCGGTCCAGCCGGTCCACCCGTTGCGCTTGACGATCGCGCGGAAGTCCTTGCGGAACTCTTCGAGCCCGCGTCCCTCGGAAATCGCCTTGTCGACCGCCGTCGCCAGATCGTTGAGCAGGTCGGCCTTGGCCGCGCCCGCGACCATGAAGGCGTCGTCGTGCGCCGCGCCCAGCAGATCGTCCCACCGCTGCGTCGGCACCTGGTTGCCGAGCTTGCGCCGGAAATAGGCGATCTGCTCGGGAAAGGGGCGATTGAAAGCGCCCGAGACCGCGCTCGGGTGGTCGCTCACTCGCTCTCATCCTCCAAGTCGCTGCGCCCGGCCGCGTGCGCCGCAACCAGTCCGCCCTCGATCGCGGCCGCGAGCGCGCGGGCATCGATCGCGCCGAAGGCTTCGCCCAGCATCGCGCGAAATTCGGACAGGTCGCTCGCCTTGGCCATCATCGCCTCGATCGTCTCGATCATTTCCCCGATCGCGGGTTCGGCGTCCTTGGCCATCCGATCGGCAATCCGGTCGGCAGGGTCACGCGCGGGTGCGCGCGCCTGCTGCTGTAACGCTTCCCGTGTTTCGGAGCCCACCGTGATCGGAGATGCCTTCGGCCCCTGCGGCCGCAGCACGGCTTCGCCTTCAGTCGGCTCGTCGATCCCGAACTTGTCGCGGATCGTGCTTTGCCCGACCTCAAGGCCGCGATCGATCATCGGGGCGAGCGCCTCGGAGAGTAGCTTGAGGTCTTCTTTCTTCGGCCTCGCGATGACGATCCGCGGGTAGCCGCGGCCACCGGACGGCGGGCCGAACTCCAGATCGCACCACGGTCGCACGAGATCGCGGTTTAGTGCCGCCGAGAGCGCCTTGCAGTCGGCGGTCTCGATATCCTCGCGCACGTCGTTGTGCACTTGCGCCTGGCCGGAGCCGAGCCCGCCCGCCTGCGCATCGGTGGTGTTGGTCTGGCCGAGCACCGCCTTGGACATCTGCCGATCGAGCCAGTCGGCGCGCTTCTCGTACAGGTCCGATCCGGGGCCGACGTTCTTCGCTTCGACGAAGTCGATATCCATCCCCTGCGGGATGATCGCCGCGCAATCGCCCGCGATGTTGGCGACCGCACGATAGAGCGTGTTCTTGTCGTTCTCGCTCGCCCCGGCGTGATAGCGGCCCACCCGGATCGGCTGCCCATAGGTCTGGGTGAACACCGCCCAGTCGCGCAGCGTGTAGGATTTGAACATCCAGTTCCACGCGGCGAGGCGCGCGATCCCGCTGCGCACCGGCAGGCCGGACTTGGCCTTGATCTGCAGGCGGATGAACTTGAACGCCGGCAGCGGCTCTTCCTGCGCGTCGCCTTCGACCCCACCGCGCAGCAACCAGTCGGACTGGCTCTGATCGGGCTTGAAGAAACGCGGGTCGCGCCATTCGAGGCGACCGGGCTGCCACTGTCCTTCGCTCGTGTCCCACATGATCTCGGTAAAGGACACGCCCTTGCCGACCGCGTCGAGGATATCGAACTCCTCATCGGCCAGCTCATCCCGATCCAGCCAGTTGCGAACCATATCGGCCCGGCGCGCGTCCTCGGCATCGTCCGAAGCGGCCTCGACCGTGATGTCGACCTGGCTGACCGCGCGCTTGCGGGTGGAGAGCACGCCTTCGTAGTGCAGGTCGCGCTCTTCGATCTGCTCGGCCAGCTCGAAATAGGACAGCACCTCGCCGATATCGGCCTGGCGCAAAATCTGCGCGAGCCGAACCGGCGTCAGCCCGTCTCCCGGATAGGCCGAGGTGGGCTGGCGCACCCCGACCAGCGTCGGCGCTGCGACCTCGCGCGTCAGCAGCTCGCGGCGGAGCGGGTTGCCCCTGTGATCGATCAGTCCTGCCATGATGTCCTCGACCCTTCGGACGAAATACCCCTCAGGGGCGATTTAAGAGGGTCTAAGAGGCCCCTCGCTCGAAAATCCGGTGTCACCGGGCGCTGGATCGTCACCAGAGGCCTCCTGCGCCGAAATCGCGGCCGACCGGTCCGCGCAGCCAGTCGCGCTGGCTCTCGTCCTCCAGCGGGCTGCCAAAGGTGCCCGGATCGCGCCCGCCGACCGCCTGGTAGTCATAGGCCGGGGCGGTGTCGTTGAGCGTGGCCGCGTGGAAGTTCCACAGGCCGATCGCGTTGTCGCCGTGGCGCTTGCCGCCATCGGTCCCTTCGGTGCGGACGTGGCTGGGCATCGTGGCGACGCCGCCGACCATCTGCAGCTGGCGCAGGTCGTCGCGCGTATCGAGGTCGGCCGGGATCGCGATCGTCTGGTCTTCGAACGCGGCGCGGAACATGGGGCCGGTCTCGCGACGCCAGTCGGCGCTGGGCATCAGCTCGACGATCCGGTCGGGCCCGTAGCGCTGCGCGGCTTCCTGCGCGAGCGCCATGCCGTTGCCGTTCGCATCGAGGATGCCGCCGCCAAAGCGTCCGATCGCCTGCAGGAAGTCGACGATCCAGTAGAGCGCCTGCTTTTGCTGATCGTAGGGGCACTGCTTCAGCTCGACGATCAGCGGCACGTGCCGGCGCAGCAGCTTGTCGACATAGCCGAGGACAAGGCTGGTGCGGTCCTGCCGCATCGCGAAGTCTTCGCCCAGGAACCAGGTGTGCCGATCCTCGGCGTAGCGCTGGAGGATCGGCTGCACCGTCTCGACCAGCCAGGCGAGCATTGCCGCCTGCCGTCGCTCCGCGCTCCAGAAGGTGAACTCGGGTTGTCCCTTGACCGAAGGCGGAGCCTCCCACCGGCAGACCTTGTAGTCTTGGCGCGCCGCCGCCTCGATCCAGGCGAGCGGGAGCAGCTGCCCTTCGCCCTCGCGCGGGATCGCGTCCAGCTCCTCGCGCATCGCCTCGGTCCGCGTGCCGTAGGATCGGCGGACCTTGCGATACCATTCGGCCTTGCCCTCTGGCGTCGGCGTCCAGCCCTTCATCAGGCACACGCGCTCGTAGAGGCCGTTGGCGACGGCATCATCGAAGGTGATGCGATGGACCGAATAGTCGTTCTTGCCCTCGCGCGCTTCCTTGATCAGCTCGTTGAAGGCGTTGAGCACGCCGTTATGGGTCGAGATGATCCGGATCGTGCCGCCCCAGATCAGCAGCGCGTTGCAGGCATCGATCACGGCGGCGACGTTGCGGTGGAATGCCGCTTCGTCGATCACGACGCGCCCCTGCAGGCCGCGAATGTTCGCCGGGTTGCTCGACAGCGCGACGATCTGGAACCCGCTGGCGAAGCGGATGCGGTAGGCGTTGATGAACTTGCTCGATCCGTCCGGCTGCACGTCCTCGAACAGGAACTCGTCGATCTCCAGCAGCTCGGCCGCGACCGTCTTGGCGAACTTTGCGCACACCGCGACGAATTCGAGGCCTTTGTCCTTGGTGTCGCCGATGTAGTAGGTCGTATCGCCACCCGCCTTTTTCGAAGCGGCCGCGATCAGCGTCGAATCGAGCGCCTCGGCAAAGGTGATCCCCGTCCGGCGTCCCTTCTCGGCGATCTTGAGCGTGGAGGTATCAGCCAGCCACGCCTTCTGATGCTCCATCAGGATGCCATCGGCCAGCGGATCGAAATCGTCGGCCGGCAGCTGACCGGGAATCAGCTGGTCGACCGGCGAGACCGGGGGTGCCTGGTCGGCGGTGGGGAGGAGATCAGGCTCGGTCACGACTTCGCCTGCAGCTTGAGCGTGCGGGCGAAATCGCGAGTCAGTTCAATCGCTCGGTTGACTCGTTCCGCTCCTGTTCTCACGTGTTCGCCATGCCCTTCGCTTCCGTCAGCCGACCTGCCTCGACCACCAGCGTAGGCCGGATGATCAGTGACGGTGTGCGGGTGCGCGTCTGGTGCGACACCTGCGATGCCGCGTTTCGTGAGGTTGACCTTCAGCTGATCGCCGAAACCATGGGAACGGACTTCGACTTGTGGGGCAAGGCGACCCATTGCCGACTGACCGAGGGCTGCCGGGGCCGCAACCGCTTCTACCACAATGCGCGCGGCTACTTCTGCCGCATGCGAGATTAGAGCAGCGCTAGCGCGCACATGGCGCCCAGCGGCGCGGGACAGCAGGTGTGCTTTAGCCATCGCTCAGCCACCTTGGCGGCACGATCCGCTCCAGCTTTGCCCAGACGCGGTGCCGATCGAGTACCGGGTTGAACCAGTCGGTCAGGGCGCAATAGCGCGTTCGGTTCGGCTCGGCGTGATGCACCGCGTGGTGCATGCGCGACTGCATCAGGCCGATCGACTGCGCCGCCTGGACGATCAGCGGCGCGCGCTTGGGCAGATGCGCCCAGTAGTGCACCTGATTGGCCATCGCGCCCGCCAGCGCCATCGTCACCAGCGCGACCCGGATCAGGCCCGGCACGCCCGGTCCGATCGCGGCGGTGGTCGCGGTCGCGAAAACCACGAACAGCGCCGCGGCCGCGATAATCGAGGACGCGTTACGGCTCCAGAACCCGCTGCGCGTGAAGGCGAGCGGTTGCGTGTGGTGCAGCCGGTTCGGCGCGAAGACGTGCTTGCCCAGGAACGGCAGCCGATCGCCCGCAAGCCGATCCTCGGCCCAGTGGACGATCCCCGTCAGCAGGTCCGCCAGCAGCCACGCGGCGAGGATGGTGAGACCGAGGGCGATCATGACAGGACGCTCGCGACGAATTCACCGGCCAATCGTGCACAGGTCTTCTCGGACCAGTCGCGAGGCCAAATTCGAAGGTGAAGGTGCCCATCCCGAGTAAACCGCATCATGGTAGAGGCGCGGCCGTTGGGATAGCGTGCCACATCGATGGCAACGATCCCGTGGTCGCCGCGCCAGTGCCCCTGCCAGCCGTCAACCTCGCGACGTTGGACCTCCAGAGCCGGTTGTGCCCGGTAGCATCGATCCTCGAAATCGCGCGTCGTCACCTGCGAGCCCATCACTTCACCCCCAGGAACCGCTTGCGCATCTCGGCCAGGCGCTCTTCGCTGAGCCCTGCCTCGCGCAGGCTCTCTTCGACCCGGTCCGCCGCATCCTCGACGCGCTCGGCGACTTCGCGCTCCATGCGGCGGCGGTTTTCGCTGCTGGTCTTCTGCGCGCCGACCACGCCCTGCACAGCGCGGCTCAGCTCCATCAGGCCCTTGGTGTCGAGATCGCCTTCGAGCAGTTCGAACGCGGCCGTCTTCACCATCTCGCCGATCGCGATCGTCAGCTGATCGGGGTCGTTCGCATCGAGCGAGCTGACCAGCTCGGCGCTGATCCGCTGCGCCTCGTCCAGGCGGCGGAACTGGTTGGCCTTGCGGAGCGCATAGCGTCCCCATGCGCTCGGGCTGATCGGATCGATCCCCTTGGCTTCGAGGCGTCGGTTGAACTCGACCAGGATTTCCACCTGGAGCATCTTGCGCTCGCGCAGTTGCTCCAGCGCCCAGGCGACATCGTCGTCCGCGTCCTCGGGCAGCAAGTCGATGCTCGATAGCCGACCGCGACCCTGCCGGTCCTTCGCCCGCCGCGCCATTATTCGACCTCGTGCGGCCGGGTGACGCCCACGATGATCGAACGCGCAGCGAGATGATCGCGGCCGGCGCGCGCGATCTCGGCCGTCAGAACCGAGATCTCGTGCAGGCGCACCGCCTCCAGCTCAGCGAGCTTGCGCAGCTGGGTCTCGACCCATTCGCGCGAGCGGTTGAAGCCGTAGCGCTGGTCGAGCAGCCGCTGGAGCAGGATGACGTTGAGCCGCCCATCGGTCTGCGCCGCCAGCTCCTTCAGGATGAACAGGCGCGCGTCCTGCGCGAGGCTGTCGTGCGCACCGGAGAGATCGTTGCCCAGGCTCACGATTCCATGCCCTTCTTGACGATATGGTCGTAGAGCCGGTTCACCTGCATAGCCGAGTGTTCCGTCCGGACATCGATCGCAGCGATCTGTTGGGCCATCACGTCCTGCCGCTCGTCGATCGTCCGCACATTTGCCGCAGTCGCCCCGACGACTTGCTTGATGCCGGCCACGTCGGTTTCCATCGCCGTCATGCGCTCGACGAGGGTATCGACGCGAAGCTTCTCCGCCTCGGCTGCCTTGCTGATCTCTTCGAGCTGGCGACCGTGTTCGTCGGTCGACTGGCGAATCTTACTGACATCGCGATGGAGCTTGCCGGTGCTCACCGGGTTCGATCGCCCGAACCACCAGACAGTGCCGACCCCGATCAGGATAAAGGCGATGATCGCCAGTTCGTAATAGCTAGGCATCGGTGTTGTCCTTGGATTTGCCGAAGAGGGAGCGCACGCGGGTCTGCGCGAGTTCGAAGGCGGATTTGACGAGGCCCTTGATCTCCTCGCCGAGCAGCTCGATCAGCGAATATCCGGAGAAGCCGAGGCCGATCGCGATCACGAAGGCGAACAGCCAGCCGGGCTGCGAATTGAGCACCCACAGCTCAACCACGACCAGCATGATCGCGGTGACCAGCAGGAACTGCCACAGCGGCAGCGTCTTCTCCTGCGCGCGTGCCAGGGGCCTCGCGGCAAGCACGCCGATCGCGGCGAGGATCGCGGTGATGACGGGCAGCTCCTGCCCCTCGATCGTCACCACCCAGCGCACGATCTCGGCTTCGGGCGGCACGGCCGAGGCGACCAGCACGGCAGGAACCCACCCGGAAAGGAAGTCGCCCGCCGAGAGGGCCTTGTCGGCGTGGAACAGATCAGCGAACACGCTGCCTCCTTTCATGCGCCTCTTGGCAATCGAAACAGCGGGTGGCCGAGGGCAGCGCCATTCGGCGCGCGACATCGATCGGGTCGCCGCAATCGCGACACTCGGCTTCGCCTTGCAATTCGAGATCCTTTCGGATGCGGGCGACGGCGCGATCGCGCTGCTGCTCGTCCAGCAGTTCGGCGCTTTCCAGCGCGCGGTTGTCAGCGTCCACGGTCGACCTCCGGCGCTTCGGAGCCGAAGTCGATCAGCGCCGATCCGGCGAGGTATTGCTGGAGGCCGACGAGCTGGTCGGTGTTGGCCTGGGCTTCGGCGAGGACCCACGGAAGCTGCCGTAGAAGTCCGTCACAGTCGGCGGCTCCAAAAGCCTGGCATCGGGCGGTGTAGGAGCCGGGCAGAACCTCTGCACTGCCGAGACTTCCACTCTCGGGGGCAGGTTCGGCTTCGGCGGAGGCGAGGCGGTCGCGCAGGCGCTCAGCAGCAGCAGCGCTGCCAGCAAGGCGGGCTTCGTAATCATCGACGGTCCTTTCGTTGATCGCGGCGAACTCTGCCTTCACCCGCGCAATATTGGCGCGATCGGCTTCGGCTGCGGCGAGCTGCTTGGCGGCGACATCGGCGACGAAATCGGTGTGCGTCCGCTTCCATTCCTCAGCCGAGACCATCCAGTCTTCTGCGTTCAGCGCTTCGCGGTTCGCGCGCGCGGTCTCGTTCGCCAAGTCGGATTTGAGGCCGGGGACGGTAACGAACCAGAACACGGCGACCAGCGCGATCAGGCCCGCGATCACCATGTGGCGGAAGTCGGCGAGCAGCCAGCCCAGCAGCGCGCCGAACAACTTGCCTACGCCCCTGAGAGCCCACTTACCGACGCCTAAGAGGCCGCTGAAAAGACCAATTAACCAGCTCACGCCGCACGCGCCTTCGCCAGCGCCGCGCGCACTTCGGGCCGAATGTCGATCTGCCGGGCACTCGACCAGACCGGGATCAGGCTGCCGGTATGGACGCGATCGTAGATCGTCACGAAGCCGTCGCCGGTCCAGACGCCATCGAAGAACAGGGCACGCTCGGCCTTGCGCCGCCCGATGATCTCGCGCGGGGTAGACCAGTTCATGAATTCGTGCCGGGCGGCGTCCTCGTCCCCCCGCAGGAAGCTTCGCACCCAGTGGGCGTTCTCGATCTCGCCGGTGTTCCAGTGGAACGAGAGCGCCGCCGTTAGCTGCGCTTCACTCAGCTTGCGGCTCGCGAAAATCGCCAGCACCTCGGGCAGGTACTTGGTCCGCAGCAGCCACTCGTAGACCTCGATCGCGCGCACGATCGTCGAGGGTTTGCCGATGTAGCGCTCCACGCGGTGCCCGCTCGCGTTCGTAACGCCGAAGCCCCACGTGAGGATGCCCCGGCTGTCGCGGTAAGTGCGAAGGATCAGGCCTTCATGCTCGGCGATTTCGAGCATCGTGCGTTCGGAGAGCAGAGACAGGTCCATGCGGACTGCTCTGCGGTGTCTGGCCGCGCGATCCCACGCCCCCCAAAGGGGGTGCGATCAGATGTCGAGGGAGAGTTGCGCGCTGCCCTTTTCGGGCGGGCTGTCCATCCGGGCGAACATCTTTTCGACCGCGTTCAGCCGGATGCCCAGCTTGCGGGCGATCTTGGAATTGGAAAGCCCGTGCGCCCGATAATGCCGCGCTCGCAATTCGCGCGCAAGCGGAACCGCGATCCGGTCCGATTCATAGCGGTTCGACAGGCGCTGTGCTTCCTCGAGCCCGATCGCCTTGGCGATATCGTGGTCACCGGTCATCGTTTGCGGAATGTAGAGCCGCAAGCCGCCGAAGTGCTCGGCCAGGGCGATGAAAGCCGCCTCGCCGAGCAGATCGTGAAGGTCCGATGAAAGCCGCTCGCTCACTTGGGCCTCGTGTGCCCCAGCTGGCGCGCGCGGCCGGGTGCCTCATCCGCATCCAGAACGGTGGTGACGTTCTCGCCCCGCACGACCAGGACGAACCCGTCGACCTTGATCAGGTAATCGCTCTCGCTCACCGATCGGGCAGCATCGTGCGATCGCTCGAGCCCGGCTTCGAGCTGCGCGCGCACGCCTTCGACATCGAGCCCGCCTGCTCTTTCGAGGAAGCGGACGAGTGCATGATCGGTGACGCGCAGCCCGGCCATCAGACGTTCCGCACCCGTGCCCAGAGCGAGGGCCGCGGCGCAGGCTGGTGTGAGACACCGTCCGCCGAAATCGGCAGTGGCAGGCCGCAGCCCCAGCATTCGGCGGTGACGCGCCCGACCGTCCAGAGACGCCCGCCGCAACCAGGGCAACGGTTGACCTCGCCCGGCAGGTAGCTGGCGGCATAGCCCCGTGCACCGCGCTGCATCCGGTCGGCCAGCGTCGGCGCGCGATCGCGCTCGATAACCTTCAGTGCCGCCTTCATTTGAACTCTCCCCGATTGTACGCGCGCATCCGCGAACGCGCCTTGGCGGACCAGTTCTTCAGTGCCTGGTAGAGGCCGAGCATGGAACTCGCCTCGATTCCGCCGAAGTCGATCGTGGTGAGGCGATCGGTCAGCTCGATGGCTGCTCCGGCCTTCGTCAGCCGCTTCGAAACACGGTCAACTTCTCGCGCCTGCCGTTGAACCCAGCGCGCGTAAGCGGGCCCGGCCAGCTTCGCAGGCAGCGCCGCCGCGACCTTGTCGAAGGGCTCCAGCCCGTGCCGCCGCACCGCGACGATCGCCATCTTCAGTTCTTCGCTCATCGCTTCGCCTCCGCGTTGATTTTCCAGTTCTGCAGCGCCTTGCGCAGGCTCTGCCGGGAACTGGCCCAGACGCCCGCAAACAGGATGCGCACCTGACCGTCCTCAAGCAGATCGATCCGCGCCCCTTCGGCCCGCAGCGTCTCGATCACCTCGGCCTCCGCCTTGCGCAGGCGCTCCCGCCATTGCGGGGCGTAGAAATTGAAAGGATCGCGCGGTTCGCCGGCGGCGGCCCTCGCCAGCGGGGCGAGGCCCTTGATCGCGACCACGCGCCGGGCGTCGGCGATCGGCGTCGTCCGGCTCATGCCTGCCACCTCGCGAGCTTCGCCTCGCGCAGCTTGGCCCCCAGCGCGGCGGCGAGGCTCGCGTAGTTCTCGGCCGAGTAGCCGCCTTCAGTGTTGCCGGTATCGATCCCGCAAAGCCGCCACGCGGCGGTGTCGATCGACCATTCGGCAGGAACGGCGGAGCCCGCCTTCAGCTTGCCGAGGATAACCTCGCAAAGGTGATGCTGCAGCTCGCTGGTGGACAGGCGCTTGCCCGTGGTCGGCGAGAATTGCGACCACCCGTTGCGCTTGGCCATCGCCTTCAGCGCCTCGATCAGGCGGTAGGCGTCGCCCTGCCGCGCCCATACCAGCCGCTCGCAATCGAGCTGGCGCTTGGCGAAGGCTTCGAGCGCCTGCTCGGACTGGTTTTCGATCACGCCCAGGTGGTGGAGCGAGATCCACAGCGCGCGCGCCTTCCTCGCCATCGGGTGCTGCGCACCGGCGTACGAGCCCTTCTTGGGAAGAGGCTTGAAGCCCAGCGCCTTCATCCGATCGAGCACGCTATCGAGCTGCCGGTCGGTACAGGCGGCGAGGCTCGACTGGCCGCTCTCGTCGGTCACGATCTGGCGGTAGTCGTCTTCGTCCATCGCCAGTTTCTTGCGCGCGATCTGCACCTTGGCGATCATCGCCCGACGATGCTGGCTCGCACGATCGAAGGTCGCGGGCCGGGCTTTCTCAGTCGCAGCCATAGGGCACCTCCCCGCTGCGCCGGTGCGCCATCGCGAAAGTCTCGCAGGCTTCGAGGAAGCGCGGATCGTCCATGCGCAGGCGCATCGCGCGGGTGTGAAGGCGGATCAGGCCCTTGTGGTCCCGGTTGCCCAGCCAGCGCCCGATCGCGCGATAGCTGATGCCGGGGCGGTAGTGCTTCACCAGCCAAACGAACATTGCTCGAGCGTCCACCACATTCGGGGTGCGGCGGGGCGATTCCAGCTCGTTGCGGCCAAGCCCGGTCGCCTTCATCACATGATCGAGCGCAAGGTCGACGAAGGCGATCGCGAGCGCCTTGTCGGCTTCCGGATCGTGGTGGTCGAGATCGGCCGTGGTCAGCGTGGGGGCGATGGCGTTCATGGCGCGTCTCCGATCGCCGCAACGAGGCACAGAAGGATCGCGAACAGCGCGCAGCTGCCGAGCTGGCACAGCAGCTCGTCCCGCCATGCACCGGGCCCGAAGGCCGCATCGAACTCGCGGGCGGTCTCGCGCCAGAGGGTCAGCATGCCCATCACGCCTTGATCCACCGGGTCGCGCGCTGCGACTGTGCGTCGCGCAAGTCGGAAATCGTCAGCCCGCGCTGGTCGCTCTCGGCAATCATTGAGCCCGCCTCGATCAGCATCCGGCACTCGCGCAGCGCGCCCGATCCCTTTTCCAGCGCGATCCGCTCCAGGTAATGACGGATCGCAGGATCGGCGATCCGCCAGGCATCGCAGAACGCGACCACGTCCTCCTTCAGCGGCATCGGCCTGATGAACTTGTCGGCAAGGCGGCTGTTGAGGCGGGCAAACCCGTCCGATTGGCGCCCGGATTCGATACGGGCGAGCAATTCCGCATTTCCCATCAGGCAGATGCCGACGCCAGTCTCATCGTGCCAGGCGCGGATTTCCTCGAAGGACAGCAAATCGAGATGCTGCGCCTCGTTGATCACCAGCAATGCGCGCCGATCTCGGAGATGTTCGATGATCGCCCGCGAAGCGCTGGAGACGCTGTGCCCATATTTGACCGAGAGCTTCAGGGCTTGCTGTACTTGCTGACACATCGACCCGATGCGGGCGCAACTCGCCATCATTGTTGCGCAGTAGACGTGGCTCGCGCGGTCCTTGTAGTCGTTGACCGTCATGTCCTTGCCCGTTCCCGGACCCGTGCCGACCAGAGTCATTCGACCTGAATGGGCGACGATCAGCGAGGACCTGATCCGCAATGAGGTCGGCGTTTCGAAGTAGCCGGGGTCCTCGGGAATGGACTTCTGGGTGCTTTCCCGAGCTTCGACCGTCTGCATGAACCGGTAGATGTCGCGTGCGATCCAGTCGCCCGGTGCGCCATAGTTCCCTTTGCAGAAGGGCTGGAGCGTGCCCGACTTTACCCCGATCTCCGCTGCCAGTTTAGGCCACGAAAGACCGTGCATTTCCTTATAGCCGATTGCCCAAAGCCGCATTTCCTCTTCGTCGACGGGCAAGTCCTTGACGTTGTTCATGCGATCAGTCCTCCAACTCGTTGTTTCGCACCATGCGCAGCATCGCGCGGTTCAATCGCTCTTCAGCGCCTTCGCGCTCATCGCGTTGCGGTTCGCAGTCCGCCTCGATCGCGGGCAGTGCGCCGCCCCGGCGCAGCATCCGCACCACGTTGGTGGGCGGGGGCGCGGGTGCGGTGACGCGCGGCTGCATCGCCGCCAGTTCGTCGGCACTCAGCAGGCGTTCGGCTGCCAGACCGTCTCTCACGCGTCGCTTGGCGTCGGCTTCGCGCTTCGCAGCGGCCTTCGCCCCTTCGGTATCGAGGAAGCCGACATCGGCGATCACCGGCACGGTGGTGAGGTAGGCGTGCTCTTCGTCGTAGAGATGGATCTCGGAGTGCAGGTTGTCCGGATCGAACCGGACGGTCAGCTTGCGACCCTTCAGGCGGTCGCACTCGATCGACCAGTAGCGGTTGCCGAACAGCTCGATGATCCCGGTCTGGCGGTTGACCATCTTGCGTTCCGCCGCGAGCAGCGCGAGCCGCAGCTGCGCTTCCGATGCGGGTGCGCAGGGCGAAACCGCGTAGCCTTCTGCGAAAACCTCGTCGAAGCTGCGGCCGCGATAGTCGCGTCCCCTGCGGCCAAGGCGCGCGTTATGATCGGCGATTCCCTGCGCGACATGATCGCGGAAGGCGTCCCATTCCATCGCGCGGCTGCCGTAGTTGGCTGGCTTGTTGGCGACGCTGTTGCCCGTGTAGGCCCCGGCGCAGGCGGGTGCGCGCGATATCCTGTCGCACATGTCGCGAAACGCGCGTTCGATCGGCTTCGACTGCCCGCGATAGGGCTTCGCCCAGTGGATTCCGATATTGAGCAGCTTGAGCAGCCCATCGGGTTCCTCGGGCATGATCTTGAACCGGAACCGGGTCTTCGCGCCGCCCGTCAGCCACTTGCTCGCAAAGCCGCGACCATTGTCGAGCAGTGCCTCGCGCGGGATGCCGTAGACGCGGAAACAGTCGGCGAAGGCGAGCCGGGCGAGCGCAGCGCTCTCGGTCTCGCCGATGCGCCAGCCGACGATCTTGCTGCTACGCACGTCCTGGATGGCGACCATTACCGGCCGGATCGGCTTGCCGCCGCCCGGAGGGGTCACGAACACGTCGAACTTGTGCCCGTCGACGTTGACGATCTCCATCACGCGGTACTCGGAGACCGAGCGACGCTGCGCGGGGAGCGAGCGGCGCAGCGCTTCCTCGCCCTTGCGGCGGAGGATCAGGATACCGGGATCGATCTCGCTCTCCAGACGACGCCTCAACGTCCTCTCAGAGGGCATCGAGAGGCCTCTTTCGGCCGCGATCGCGGTGGTGCGATCGTAGCAGCTGGTGAAGGTCGGCTCTTCCGGGCGCAGGTAGTCGGACTTGAAGATCGTCCAAAGTTCGTCGTCCAGCTCGGCGGACTTGCCGCCGCCCGTGCGTCGCGGTGCGAGAACCGGCAGGCGTTCCGATGCCGGGATGCCATCGGCCGCGCGCAGCCAGTTCCAGACGGTCGATCGGCCAACGCCCTCGCGGGCGCAGGCTTCGGCAACCGCGGCCGATTTCGTCGATCCAGCCGCGACCAGCAGCTCCACCGATTCGACGATCGCAAGGCGGCGCTCTGCCTCCGCGCGGGTCGCAGCGCTTTGCCTGGCAAACCAGTCCCAGCTGCCGCCTGCCTTGGGTTCGTCGGGCGACGTTTCGGCTGTCTGGATGATGCCACGCCGCGCCAGCTCGATCTGCGCTTTGCCCGGCAGCAGGCGGTAGTGAAATTCGACGCCGCCGCCGCGCCCGGCACGCGGGCGGATGAGTAGCTCGCCATCTTCGTCGGTCTTCGACGACCAGCGATCCTCCTGCGCGCGCCGCGCGATCGAGCGCTTGTCGCCCGGCAGGCCGGGCAGGCCCAGCTCGGCCAGCTCAGCAGCCGAGAACCACGCCTTTTCCTCGGTCTCGATATCGTTTGCAGCAATGGTCGCGCGCGAAGCCATCAGTCTCCGTTCCCCCTGATTACCGGCGACGATCGCTCGATTTGCCGTTCTTCTTCCTTGAGAGCGGCAATCCGCCGCTTGATGTCGCCGAGCCGCGCGGTTTTGACCTCGTCGCCGAACAGCACGGCCATCCCGGCTTCGCGCATCCGTTCATCGAGCAGGTCGTGCCGCCTGGTGACCAGCACCAGCGCGATCAGTCGCGAGAACGGCACCTTGTGTTCGGTACGCGCAGGGCTGGCGTAGGCATCGAGCATCGCCCGGCTGACTTCCTCGCCCAGCAGCACGCTCATTTCCGCCGCGATCACTTCGCGGGCGCGTTCGTCGCTGTTGAGCATCGAGCCGACCATGCGATTGACGCGCTGCTCGAAGCCCGCGAGCGCGGCCTCGCCGACCGGAGCCTTGGGCGCTTCGAACACGAAGCCCAGCTGATCGGGATGGACCTTCGCCTTAGCCATTGGCCAGGTCCTGGGCAGGGGTTACGATCCCATCGTCGAGGATCGCATCGATCAGGTTGTCGCGAACCACGACCGAGAGGATGAGACCTGCAACCTTGGAGATCGCCATATTGCGGACGACAGCGGCGGGTTCTAGCGCGTCCCTCTCCGCGAAAGGCACCCTGAGATAGCCAGCGTATTCTGCTGATGGCAGCCGCTGCTTACCCTGCCCATTTGCGAGCAGAGACGCCACTTGGCTGCGGCTTACACCGATCTGTTCTGCGATCTTCTCGCGGTCACAGCCTTGCGCTTGCAGAGCAAATGCTGCGGCCGTGATCGAGGGGTATCCGAGCGTCGGCTTAGCCATCCTCAGCGCCTCCGCTGCCGGAAGGTGTGATTCCACCGCACCCGAGACGCTGGCGGTTCGCTCGGCGCATCCGCTTCGCGCAGCTCGCGCAGCATCGCGACCGCCCGCCGGTGCCCCGCCTCGGTCAGACGATTGTCGCTGCCCAGCAGACCGCGCTGGCGCAGATCGCGCCGCACCATGTCGAATGCCGCGCCCTTCACCGGATCACCTCGAAGCCGCTTTCGCAGGCCAGCTCGATCACCTCTTCGGCCAAGCGCGGGTCGCGCTTGCCGGTGACCCGGTATCGCCGCACCAGCGCGTTACGATCGCAGACGTCGACCAGAATGCCGCGCCGCCGCAGATGCGCGATCGCACCCTTGATATTGGCTTTTCGCAGGTGGAACGGGATATCGAGGCCGCGCTCGTAGCGGACCAGCACCCGGTCGAGCGGCCTCGCGATCGAAAGGTCTTGCGCGCTCATGACTGCACCTTCGCGATCGGGCAGGCCGAATACGTGCACGGCTCCGACCGCAGCTGGCCGCATTTGTCGCACTCGACGAAGGGCGCGATCGGGACGTGGATCACGCCAGTGCCAAAGGGCGGGCGGTCGCCGAGCATCTTGGCGACGACGCTCTCGGTCAGGCCGAGCGGAGCGGGCTTGAGATTGCTCACTTGTCGAGGTCCTGCATCATCCAGGGTTTGCCGGTCGGGTCGTGGGGATCGCGCGCGCACTCGCGGCGGAAATCGGCGCGCATTGCATCGAGCTTGCGTTGCCGCTCTGCGATCCGCCCGAGGCCCTCTCGGCGGCGCAGTTCGTGCTTCGCTTCCAGCGGGGTGCAGCCCCTCTCCAACGCCAGCTTCATCTCACGATTGTGCTGGCGGTAGTGTTCGGCGGGTGTCGGGCGAGCCATCATGCGTTCTCCCCTGTCAATTTGTGTGCGAGGCGCGCTTCGGCCTCGACCTGCTGGCGCAGCCAAACCCGCGCCGCGAGGCGGCGTTCGAGCCGCTCTTCCTCGGCTCGCTCCTCATCTGTCAGTGGGCGCGCGCAGCGCAGCCGCGCGAGTTGCTCGCGTCGCGCGTCCTGCTTTGCGATTCTGGCGGCGTGCCCGTTCATGCCAGCCCCTCGATCGGGCCCAGCAGATCGGGGCGGCTGAGGCGCGGCAGCCAGATCACGCGCGTCTGATGGCGCGGGGTCGGCTGCTGAACGTTCCAGACGTACCAGGCGTAGTCGACCACTCCGCCCTTGAAGGCTTTGCCCTGTGCGGCCAGCGCCGGGATCAGGTCGCCGGGCGGCATCGAAGGGCGCTGGGTCGAAACGAGGATCGCCTGCGGCGGGAAGTCCTGGTCGAACAGCTGATAGCGCCCGAGGCTACCCTGCCACTTGATCGGCATGACTGCGCAAACCCGCCGCGTCGCGAGCGAGAGCGCGTGGCGTACGAACGCCTCGGCGATGCCTTCAATGTAGCTGTAGGGCGGATTGAAGACGATGCTGCAGGGCGCGGGTGCGGCCTTCAGATCGAGGAAGTCGGCGAGCTGGAAGCGCACCCCATCCCAGTCGAGCTGGTCGCGATCGCGCCGGTCGACGATATCGCCAGCGAAGGCCGTAAAGCCGTTCTCGACGAACGCGCTCAGCGTGCGTCCGCTGCCCGCGCACGGGTCCCAGATCGCTTCGCCCGCTTCGCGCTCCTGGCGAAAGTCGCCGAGCGCCTTGAACAGCAGCCACGCGACCCAGCTTTCATCGACGCACCAGTCCTGCGGATGGCCGTTGCGCTTGCGCCCGGTGGAGATCTCGCGATTAGCCACGGCGGTGCTCCCGCGCGAAGTCCAGCGCCTTCCCACCGACCGAAATCGAGCCGACATAGCCGATGAAGCGCAGCCGAACTTTCAGCACGGCAGGCCCCTCAGGTGCCTCGCGCACTTCGGCGCTACAGACGATGAGAGTGGGCCAGCTCATTCCCCCAGCTCCTGATTGAGCCGGTCGCGCAGTTGGCGCTTGACCTCGTCGGTCTTCAGCGAGGCGACGATGCTGTCGACGCTCGACTTCTGCTGGGTCGCGTTGAGCCGACCGAGATTGCCGATCACTGCGTCGAGAGCCTTTTGCTCCGGCGTCGGCTTCTGGCCTGCAGGGCTGTCGATCCCGGCGCGGATGCGCGCCGTGTCGGCAGTCATCGCGGGATCGTCCAGCAGCGCCACGATTACCGTGCGACGGTGCGCTTCGTCCTTGACCTGCGCGATCGCCTTCAGCTGGCTCGCATTCTCGCCCACCACCGGGTGCTTCGAGAGCGCCTCGGCCAGCTCGGGGAACGGTTCGATCAACAGCCGGTAGAGCGCCAGATCGTTGTGGATCGTGCGCCGCGACATGCCGAGCGCCTCGCCGACCGATTCCTCCCACCCGTATACGTGTGCAATCTTTGCACACGTATCCTCGGTCTCGTCCTTCAGGGCCTGTTCGGCGGTCGTTTCGGCAGCCGTGACCCGGTCCCAGCGCGCCCTGATCGCAAGCCTTTGCTGGCTCAGATTGCCATGCTCGCGCGCAATGCGTTCCTGTGCCGCCTGGACAAGCGCAGCGGTGAACTTCGCGCGTTCGATCGGGGCCAGCGGCCTGCGATGCAGGTTCTCGCTCGCTTCCAGATCGGCGAGGTCCTCAGCCTTGCCGCTGACCTCGATCGCAAACACCGGGATCGCTTCGTAGGTCGCGCCCATCAGCCGGTGCATGCCGGTGACCAGCTTCCACGGCTTTTTGCCTTCCGCGACCACCTGGTCGATCGGCTTGGATGGCAGATTGCGAACGACCTTGATCGGATCGCGCTGCCCGTCGACCGCCATCAGGCGACCCAGCGCAGCCGCCTTGTCCTCGTGCAGGAAACCGATCCGCTCGGGGATCAGGACATCGCCCGGCGCAAGCTCCAGCAGCTGCGCATTGGCGAGCACCGGCGTGCGGGTCTTCGGGGCGCTCATGCACGCCTCCCGAAGATCAGGTCGCGGAGGGCCGACAGCAGGCGCGCAATGCCGCGCTTCTTCGGTGTTTGTACGGTCGCGTCACGTAGACGATGTGCTTCGAAGCACGCTTCGCTATCTTCGCAGATGAACCACCGCCACCGCGTCTCAGGGAGCATGCACCATGAATATTGATCGTCACCATGATCACGCAGCGGGGCTTTTGTCCCGCTGGCGAGAGCTGCTCTTACGCGAGGGCACGGACGCCCTTCACGACAGTGCTTCCGCACTATCCCTGGATGAACTCCGTCGCCTTGAAGAGAAGTACGAGGTCCTAGTTCGGGAATTGTCCCTCGGCCCGCCGGATGGCGATCTTCTGCCTCTTGATGGCGTGACAAATCGGCAGCTGCGCCATGCCCTCTTGATACTGGCTGCATATCGGGTTCGGAGCGCAGCGGCTTGGCTGGATTTTGCCGCTCAGTATGGAGCCGATCCTTCGTGCGACGTACCGCCACAGAACCTGTTTCCGCAGTTCGCAGCCGCAGCTGAGGAGTTCCTCCGCCATCGACCGACCTACTGGCCGTTCGATGATGATCGCGATCCGCTTGGTGAGGGTCTGTGAGTGCCGATCCGCTCTCTGCAACCAGCTTCCGCATGGCCGCTGCGCGCCTCGCAACTTCCTGGGCCCCATCGGCGTCGACGAAGCCGGTCTCGATCAGCAGATCGGCCGACGCGAGAAAATGTGACCCACGCCACACCTGAATTGCGTCGGACTCGTCCTTGGGGACCATCACCCGCACGGTCCATCCGGCGCAGTTGCACAATTTGGGCGACCAGTACGCGCGCCCGAGGACTTCGATTTTGCCGGTCTTTCCGACGGTCGCTTCGACTTCGGCGTAGAAGATGCTGTCTGCGCTCATGCCCAGGCCGCCTTCGGCTGACCCGCATCGCGCTCTTCGATCATGTCCTTCAGCGTCGAACGAAGGCCGATCACATCATTGTAGCTCGCCTTCGTCGGGCAGGGATTCGCGGAGGTCCGCTTCCATCGCCAGAAGGTGCTGGGGTAAATGCCATGCCGCTTGCACAGCGAGGCTATCGAAATGCCAGCTCGACGCGCTTCGCGCTCGATTTCGGCGATGGCTTGTTGCTGATCCATAAATGCTCTGATGAGAGCATTATTGCACAGGGTCAATAGCAGATATGCTCTTCAGTGTGCATTTCTGCCCCTTTGATGCTCTTTGCACATTTGCAAAGACCTGATCATGGAAGGCTTAGAGCACGACACCGCTTTACTGAGGGCGCTGGCCAAGTACGCCGACGAAACCCCGACGGGCATCGCTAAGCGAGCGGGCGTCGCGGCCTCGACTATCAATCGGCCCTACCGCGCAGCCGCAGACACCCGACTAGGACGGACCACGCTACAGAAACTGCGCGCTGCCTATCCAGATTTTCCCGGGTGGAAGAATGAGGAGCCTGATCAGGTCGCGGCAGATCCTCAGCTCGCTTACGTCGAGGTGCGCGTTCTACCAACCTTCGCCGGAGCCGGCGGAGGTGGGACCGGCGACGATGACGAGATGAAGGGTCTCGTCCCTCGCTCACTCGTAGTAGATCGCCTGCGCGGCAGGCCCGAGGATTTCCTGCTGATCAACCTGCGGGGCGACAGCATGGAGCCCGACTTCTATCACGACGATCAGCTGCTGGTTGATACGCGAGATCGCAGTCCAGCCCAGCCGGGCCCCTTCGCGCTCTGGGATGGAGATTTTGAGGAATACGTCGTAAAGAACGTGGAGCGGGCGGAGGAAGGCGCGCTTCGCATCTTCTCGAGCAACCCGAAGTATAGCGCGAAGATCAGCGATCCCGAGACTACCCGCATCATCGGCCGCCCTGTCTGGTGCGGTCGACACCTTTAACTTGGTTCGGAAGTTTGGGAGAGGAAAATGGGGGGCTTTTCGAAACTTGTTGCGGTCGCTGTTCTTGTCGCAGGCGCACCCGTCATCGCGCAAGATAGTGCACCCCTGTGGATGACCCTGTATGAGGGCGATAGCCCGCAGGCCGTAGCTGACAAACTTTCGGCAATGGATGAGGTGAAGCGAGCGCGCGTCCGCGAGCGCCGCGGAGAAACGACCATCTCGATCAGCTACCGTGGCGATGGAATCGATCTGTTCGACCGGTCGTTCGAGATCGTGCCGCAATTCGAGGGAGGGCTCACGACGGTGGCATTGCGCTCCGAAAGCCTGTGTCTCGGCGATGCGGAGCAGGCGAGCGGCGATCTTCAAGGTGCTCTGCAGAGGAAATACCCGGACCAGGTCGTTGCGCAGGCGTCCTCTTACGAAAGATCTAGGGCCATATCTCGAACGATCGAGGACGAGCCCACGCAATTAACCTCCGCGTTTTCCGATGGACAAACCGTCGTCTTATTCCAGGAATATATAACGAAGCGCGATGCGCCCCCCTATCCCTACGGTGCACGAGGCACCGTGGCGACCTTGGCGGCTCTGGCGCAATCTGAGTACCGGGCCTACGTCGCCTCTTGTCCCAACAGGGGAGCGTATCGATCCCGCCTCATCCTAATCTATATGTCGCGTGAGCAATTTGATGCGCAAATGCGACGGGCTGGCGAGGCGGTCGAGGCCGAAACATCCAGCGCTCTTGATAAGCTTTGAGCGCTGCTCTGTGGTAAAGCGGCCCTATCTGGTCGTCATCGATCTGGACGGTGCGGAGATCGCAGAGTCGCGCCGGCACATTGGTGGATGGTCGCACGACCGCGCCGTTCGCCTGCGCGCGGAGCTGGAGGCGACGATGGGCCCCGGTTGCTCTGTCCAGGTGCGGGAGTGAAATCTGTTCGCCGCCTCGTCGGGCAGGTTTTGCCCTGGGCCTTCGCTCTCGCGGTCTACATAGCGGTCGCCGCAACCGTCCCTTGGCCATGGTGATCCGCCAGAGAAAAAGTGCCCCAGTTCGATCGCGCGCCGTGCCGGCGTCTCGGACCATGGATGGGTCCGTTTTCGGCTGGATTGCGCGGGATCGGGCGAACTGGGCGCGAAAGCGCGAACTGGGCGGGCAAATGTCCCGGTTCTGTCCCGGTTCAGATTGGTGCCGCTACCCCTCGTAGCCCTCTTAAAGCGCGATTATCCGCCTCTAAGAGGGTGCTGGACGACAAGCGCCGAATCCAGCATCTCCCGTCAGTGATCGTCTAAATTTACCACGCGCTCTGACACTGAACCGAAACGAGGACGCCAATGCCCAGCTACACCGAAGCCCGGTTTTCCGCCATTCGGCCCCGGCAAATCCTCGATATTCCCGCCAAATCCCGCCTAGACGGTACTCCAACCCGTCCTGTCACCTAACAGTCGCCGCCCGAGATAAACATCGCAGGGATTGAGAGGGCCGATAAGCAGGCCTATGTCGGCACGATCATGGCAAGACAGCAATTTTCCGCAGAACAGCAATCCGTCCGCGTCCTCAAGGTGGGGGAGCGGGTGCGCCATATCCTCTCCGAACTGCTTACCCGGCAGGAAGTGCACGACGAGACGCTGTCCGCGCATTCGGTCAGCGTCACCGAGGTGCGGATGACCCCCGACCTCAGGAACGCCGCCGTGTATGTGAAGCCCCTGCTGGGCGAGGACGAGGAGGTCGTGCTCAAGGCGCTGCGCACCCACACCGCCTTCTTCCAGCGCGAGGTCGCCAAGCGGCTCGGGCTGAAATTCGCCCCCAAGCTGCAATTCAAGCCGGACGAGAGCTTTGACGAAGCCGACCGGATCGAGCGTCTGCTCAACGACCCCAAGGTCGCACGCGATCTGGACGCGGACGACTGATTGCCACTTGCCACCATGCGGGCGCTACGCCAGCGTTGGGCGGTGAGGGAGGAACCGGCATGAGGCTTGCATTTATCTTGAGCGTGGTCGCGGCGATCCTTGTCGCGTTTACGGGGACCGTATTGTCGGCCAAGGACAGCGTGCCCGAGGGGCTGTTCGTCAAGCCGGGCGAGACCTTTATATTCCGGTTGGAGAATGGTCAGCCCGTCGATGTTCACCCGGCTACCGAAGGGCAAGGCCCGGAAGAAGGCGAATTGTCGGTAACGCTGTCGGTGGAAGGTGGCACGAAGATGACTCTTCGCAATCAAACCGGCGAGAATCTCAACTATCGGGCCTACATTACGTCGAAGCCGACCAGCAAAGGCAAGCGCACTTCGGTTTGCACACTGTTCCCCGGCGCGATGGGCATCGAGTTCTGGCCGGATGCCTTGCCGGGTATCCGGATTACCGATTTCGAGCCGGCCAGTGGTTTTGTCGGCTGCCGCTGAGAGCGAATGGCCAAGCTCTATTTCTACTATGCCAGCATGAATGCGGGGAAGAGCGCGCTGCTGCTGCAGACCGCGTTCAACTATCGCGAGCGGGGCATGGACGTGTCGCTATGGACCGCGGCGGTGGACAATCGCCCGGCCTTCGGCGCGATCAACAGCCGTATCGGCCTGACCAGCGATGCCCACCGCTTTGCGCAGGAGACGGACGTCGCGGCGCAGGTGCGCAAGGAGGTGGCCGATCGCGGGGCGGGCGATCCCAAGCTCGCCTGCGTGCTGGTGGACGAAGCGCAGTTCCTCACCTCGCGGCAGGTATGGCAGCTCGCCCGGCTGACCGACCGGGACGATATTCCGGTCATCTGTTACGGCCTGCGCACCGATTTCCAGGGGCGGCTGTTCCCCGGATCGGCCGAGTTGCTCGGCATCGCGGACAAGCTCGTCGAGATGAAGGCGGTCTGCCATTGCGGGCGCAAGGCGACGATGAACCAGCGGGTCGATGAAGCGGGAAATCCGGTCACCGACGGCGCGCAGACCGAGATCGGCGGCAATGAGCGTTATGTCGCGGTGTGCCGCCAGCACTTTGTGCGCAGTTAGGCTTCGAACCAGCGGCTGATGGCGGCGCGGCCCGCCTCGTCGAGGTGGAGCCCAAGCTTGCTTCGCCGCCACAGCACGTCCTCGCCCGTCCGCGCGAATTCGAAATCGCGCAGGTAGCGCAGTTCGGCCTCGAAGACCCCCGCGGCGATCTTCTCGCCCGGTTCACGCGGTGCCTCCTCGGTGCCGAAAATGTCCGCGATCCGGGTGCCGTAGGCGCGCACCAGCCGGGCAATATCCTCGATACGCATGTACTGCCGCAGCCACGCGTTGCCTTCGACCATCTCGGCATGGCCTGCCACCGGCATGTCGCCCCCCGGAAGCGGGGCGTGGGCCGTCCATGCCTCGCCCCCGATATCGAGCTTCTCCAGCGCGTGTTCGGCGAGCCTGCGGTAGGTGGTGATCTTGCCGCCGAAGACCGAGAGGATCGGCGCGCCGCCTTCGTCGTCGACTTCGAACACGTAGTCGCGGGTGACGGTGGAATCGCTCGCCGCCTCGTCTTCGTAGAGCGGGCGCACCCCCGAATAGCTCCACGCCGCGTCCTCGGGCCGCACCTGCGTGGCGAGGTATTCGTTGACCGAGGCGCAGATATAGGCGGCTTCCTCGTCGCTGATATGCACCTCGTTCGGATCGCCCTCGAACCGCTCGTCGGTCGTGCCGAGCAGGGTGAATTGCTGCTCGTATGGAATGGCGAAGCAGATCCGCCCGTCGCCGTTCTGGAAGATGTAGCAATGCGCGCCGTCCCACAGTTTGGGCACGATCAGGTGGCTGCCCTTGACCAATCGCAGGTGCGCGGGCGCATTGGCGCGCGTCGCGCGGCGCAGCACCTCGTCGACCCACGGCCCGGCGGCATTGGCCACCGCGCGCGCCTGCACCTGTGTCTCGCCCGAAGCATCGCGCAGGGTCGCCCGCCACAACGCATCCTCGCGCTCCAGCGCGACGCACTCGGTACGGGTGCGAATATCCGCTCCCCGCTCCTTCGCGTCGAGCGCGTTGAGCACCACCAGCCGCGAATCCTCCACCCAGCAATCCGAATATTCGAACCCGCGCTTGAGCGAGGGCTTGAGGATCGCCGCGTGCGGGGGCTGGCGCAGGTCCACGCCCTTGGTCGGCGGCAGCAGCTTGCGCCCGCCGATATGGTCGTAGAGGAACAGGCCGAGCCGCAGCAGCCACGCGGGGCGCAGGCCTGCATGGTGCGGCAGCACGAAACGCAGCGGCCAGATGATGTGCGGGGCGAGGGCGAGCAGCACCTCGCGTTCCTTCAGGCTCTCTCGCACCAGCCGGAATTCGTAATGCTCGAGGTAGCGCAAGCCGCCGTGGACCAGCTTGGTGCTGGCGCTCGATGTGTGCGCGGCGAGATCGTCCTTCTCCACCAGCAGTACCGAGAGGCCGCGCCCGGCGGCATCGCGCGCGATCCCCGCGCCGTTGATGCCGCCACCGATGACGAGAAGGTCGAAAGGTTCGCTCATGGGATAAACCGATTGGCCTGTGCGAGCAGGTTTGGCTAGGCCGCGTTTGGTGAGCAATGAGAACAAGAGCATACCGCCCTCGGGCTGGCTGATCCTCGACAAGCCGCGCGGGATGGGTTCGACGCAGGGCGTCGGCGCGGTCAAGCGGTGCCTGCGCGAAGGCGGTTACGCCAGAACGAAGGTGGGGCACGGCGGCACGCTCGACCCGCTGGCCGAGGGCGTGCTGCCGATCGCGCTGGGCGAGGCGACCAAGCTTGCGGGCCGGATGCTCGATGCGACCAAGACCTACGTCTTCACAATCCGCTTCGGCGAACAGACCGACACGCTCGATACCGAGGGTGAGGTGGTGGCTCGCAGCGATCGCTTCCCTCCGCTGGCGGCAGTGGCGGGAGTGCTCGACCACTTCACCGGCGAGATCGAGCAGATCCCACCCAAATATTCGGCGCTCATGATCGACGGCAAGCGCGCCTACGACCGCGCGCGGGCGGGCGAGGACGTCGAGATGAAGGCGCGGCGGGTGACCATTTACTCGCTACAGTTTGCCTCTCCCTTGACGGGAGAGGACGGCGAAGCTTGGTCGCGAAGCGACCTAGCGCAGCCAGGTGAGGGTAATGGCGCGCAGTCCCCCTCACCAACTTCGGCTAGTGAGCAAGCTCACAAGCCTTCGTATCCTCTCCCGCATGGGGAGAGGAGGGATGGCGAACTGGACTCCACCTTCCAGACCACCACCGGTCGCCCGGACCCCTACGACCCTTCCATGCCGCTCGAACTCGCGGAGAGCGTCACGCTGGAGGCCACGGTCAGCAAGGGCACCTATATCCGCAGCCTTGCACGGGATATCGCGCTGGCCCTTGGCACGCGCGGGCACGTTACCTACCTCAGGCGTACGAAAGCCGGGCCGTTCCGGGAGGAACAGGCGATTTCGCTGGACAAACTCAACGAAATCGCTAACGGCGCGTCATTGCAAGACCTACTCCTGCCGATAGAGGCGGGGCTGGACGACATCCCGGCCCTCTCCCTCGATCCGGAGCAAGCGCAGGCGGCCCGTCAGGGCCGGGTCATCTCCGGAATGCCCCAGGCAGACGGGCTCTATTTCGCGAAGTCGGGCCCTGTCCCGGTGGCGCTGGTGGAGATCGAAGGCGGCGCGATGCGAATCGTGCGGGGTTTCAACCTTCCAGATGTCGCGGAGTGAATGAATGACGGTTACCGCCGAGCGCAAGCAAGAGATCATCAAGGACAATGCCCAGGCCGAAGGCGATACGGGCAGCCCCGAAGTGCAGGTCGCGATCCTGACGGAGCGTATCCGCAACCTGACCGAACACTTCAAGGATAACCACAAGGACAACCACTCGCGTCGTGGCCTCCTGATGATGGTCAACAAGCGCCGCAACCTGCTCGCCTATCTCAAGAAGAAAGACGTCGAGCGGTACAACGCGCTGATCCAGAAGCTGGGTCTTCGCAAGTAAGAGTTTTCTCGGAGGGGCGGCTCGGAAAGGGCCGCCCCTTCTGCATTACCGTCACCCCCGCGAATGCAGGGGTCCATATTACGGCGAAGGTGCGGTTCATCGCGCTTAGCTGGGTTCCCGCCTCCGCGGGAATGACGTTGTTGAAGGGTATTCTCTGCAATTCGGCAGAAGACCCTTGGGGCCAGACTGAGCGCCCCGCACCGGACCGGGACGGTATCCCCGGCACAAGAGGCCCCGCGCGGCAATATGGCGGCGTGGGTCAGAAGGATAATCAATGTTCGATACGAAAACTGTAAGTCTGGAGTGGGGCGGAAAGACCCTCACTCTGGAAACCGGCCGCATTGCCCGTCAAGCCGACGGCGCCGTGCTGGCCACCTATGGCGAAACCGTGGTGCTGTGCGCCGTGACCGCCGCCAAGAGTGTCAAGGACGGGCAGGACTTCTTCCCGCTGACCGTGCACTATCAGGAAAAATTCTCCGCCGCGGGCCGTATCCCGGGCGGCTTCTTCAAGCGCGAAGGCCGCGCGACGGAGAAGGAAACGCTGGTTTCGCGCCTGATCGACCGCCCCGTGCGGCCGCTCTTCCCCGAAGGCTTCTACAACGAAATCAACGTCATCGCGCAGGTCCTCTCGTATGATGGTGAGACCGAGCCCGATATCGTCGCGATGATTGCGGCCTCGGCTGCGCTGACCATCAGCGGCGTGCCCTTCATGGGCCCGATCGGTGCCGCACGCGTCGGCTTCCGCAATGGCGAATACGAACTCAACCCGTCGCTCTCGTCCGCTCTCGACGAAGAAGGTCGCCTCGACCTCGTCGTCGCCGCGACCAACGACGCGGTGATGATGGTCGAATCCGAAGCCAAGGAACTGACCGAAGAGGAAATGCTCGGCGCGGTGATGTTCGCGCACGAGGAAAGCCGCAAGGTCATCGGTGCGATCATCGAGCTGGCCGAACAGGCCGCCAAGGACCCGTGGGAACTCGCTTCGAGCGACGACAATGCGTCGATGAAGGAAGCCATCCGCGCGATGATCGGCGACGACATCGCCAAGGCTTACAAGCTGACCGACAAGTCGGCCCGTTCGGACGCGCTCAACGCAGCGCGCGAGAAGGTGAAGGCGCACTATTCTTCGGAAGAGTTCGACGGCCAGCAGAAGATGACCGCCAACAAGCTGACCAAGAAGCTGGAAGCGGAAATCGTTCGCGGTGCCATCCTCAAGGACGGCCAGCGCATCGACGGCCGCAAGCTCGATCAGGTTCGCCCGATCGAAGCAATGGTCGGCCTGCTGCCCCGCACGCATGGTTCGGCGCTGTTCACGCGCGGCGAGACGCAGGCGATCTGCACCACCACGCTGGGCACCAAGGATGCCGAGCAGATGATCGACGGGCTGGAAGGTCTTTCGTACAACAACTTCATGCTGCACTATAACTTCCCGCCCTATTCGGTCGGCGAAGTGGGTCGCTTCGGCTTCACTAGCCGTCGCGAAACCGGCCACGGCAAGCTCGCATGGCGCGCGCTGCACCCCGTGCTGCCGAGCCATGAAGACTTCCCCTACACGATCCGCATCCTGTCGGACATCACCGAGTCCAACGGTTCGTCCTCGATGGCGACCGTGTGCGGTGGCTGTCTGTCGATGATGGACGCCGGCGTTCCGATCGAACGCCCGGTGTCGGGTATCGCGATGGGCCTGATCCTCGAAGGCGACGAGTTCGCCGTCCTGTCGGACATTCTGGGTGACGAAGATCACCTGGGCGACATGGACTTCAAGGTCGCGGGTTCGGAAGCGGGCATCACCTCGCTGCAGATGGACATCAAGGTTGCCGGCATCACGCAGGAAATCATGACCAAGGCGCTCGAGCAGGCGAAGGCCGGCCGCGCGCACATCCTGGGCGAGATGACCAAGGCGCTCGGCTCCGCGCGTTCGGGTGTGTCCAAGCACGCACCGCGCATCGAGACGATGCAGATCGACAAGTCGAAGATCCGCGACGTCATCGGCACGGGCGGCAAGGTGATCCGCGAGATCGTCGCCGAAACCGGCGCGAAGGTCGACATCGACGACGAGGGCGTGATCAAGATCTCGTCGAGCAATGCCGACGAGATCGAAGCCGCACGCAAGTGGATCGAAGGCATCGTCGAAGAAGCCGAAGTCGGCAAGATCTACACCGGCAAGGTCGTCAACATCGTCGATTTCGGTGCATTCGTGAACTTCATGGGTGGCAAGGACGGCCTCGTCCACGTCTCCGAAATGAAGAACGAGCGCGTCGAAAAGCCGACCGATGTCGTCTCCGAAGGCCAGGAAGTGAAGGTCAAGGTCCTCGAGATCGACCAGCGCGGCAAGGTCCGCCTGTCGATGCGCGTCGTCGACCAGGAAACCGGCGAAGAGCTGGAAGATACGCGCCCGCCGCGCGAACCGCGGGGCGACAAGCCGCGTGGTGATCGCGGTGACCGTGGTGGCGACCGCCGCGGTGGCCGTGGCCCGCGTGGCGGCGGTGGCCGTGGTCGCGATGGCGATCGGGGCGGTAATGGCGGTGGCGGCAGCGATGGCGGCCCCGCGCATATCCCGGACTTCCTCAAGGATTGATCCGAGTGTGAGTCCCAGCGCAAGCTGGGACTTCCATCGGTTTTTTACCGAATGGAGGATGCTCCTGCGCTCGCAGGAGTTCACAAGCAAAAAAGGGCCGCGGGGTTATCGCTCCGCGGCCTTTTTCGTTTAAGGACGCGCCATGCTGCCCCGTGAAACCATTGCCACTGCCCAGATCCCCGACGGGAAGGAGCTGACGCTGGTCAGCCATGGGCGCGATTTCATCATCATGCTTGGCCGGGACGAGCTGATGGGCACGCGGATGCAGTTTTCCGAAGAACAGCTGGCGGTGCTGACGCTGGCCGAGCTTGCCGCGCCAAACCCGCGCGTCCTGATCGGCGGCTACGGCATGGGCTTCACCTACCGCGCCGCGCTCGCGCACATACCGCAGGGCGGCCGCGTGACCGTGGCCGAACTGGTGCCCGACATCCTCGAATGGGCTCGCGGGCCGCTTGCGCACCTCAGCGGCGACACGCTCGACGATCCGCGCGGCGAGGTGGTGCTGTGCGATGTGGCGGCGCTGATCGACGATGCGAACGACGGCACCTGCCCCAAGTTCGATGCGATCCTGCTCGATGTCGACAACGGGCCCGACGGAATCGTGGTCGACAGCAATTTCCGGCTCTACACGCGCACCGGCATCGCCAAGGCGAAGGACGCGCTCAACCCCGGCGGGATCATCGCGGTGTGGTCCGCCGCGCCCGACCACAAGTTCACCACCCGGCTCAAGGACGCAGGGCTGGAGGTCGAGGTGCGCGAAGTGCGCGCGCGGCCCAACAACAAGGGCCCGCGCCACACGATTTGGTTTGCCAGGAAGCGTTAGCTCGGTGGAAACTCTTACAAGTAGTACCCTCGGAATCGCGGGGGCGATGACTTGGCGAACGCGAAGGGGTGGGGTAGCGATTTCGCACGAGGGCTGCGGCTGCGGCCGTTACAGACCACATGGGTTGCGTCGACGGCTGGAGCCGGAGTTGGTGCGAATATGCTAAGGAAGTCGGAGGGTTCGCTCCAGACGATCCCGATAGAAACGCTTGATTTTCTGCGGGGGATCGCGGCGGTTTACGTTCTGATCAATCATTGCCGCGGCGCCTTTTTTGCGGGCGGCAGCGTCATTCTGGCGAACGGCGATGCGACGCTGCTGGACTATCTCGCGATCGCTGCACTCCGCACGACGAGCCTTGGCAAAGAGTTCGTGATCCTGTTCTTCGTCATCAGCGGCTTTTCGATGGCGCACAGCATGCGTTACACATCGGATCCGCGCCGCTTTTACCTCAAGCGGTTGATCCGCATCTGGCCGCCATATCTCGCGGCCGTCGCGCTTGCTGTATTTGTCTCGATCGTCACGCAGGCTGACCAATTCGGGTCGGTGCGCAGGGTCGCGGAAGTGGCGCTGTACATTGACCCGTCGACCCATGTGACCCCGCAATTCTGGTCGTTGCCGTACGAGATCATTTTCTACGCGCTTTGCCCGCTGGTTCTGACCTCGCGGCGAGCGATGCAGGCGTTCCTTGCGATCGCGAGCGTCAGCACCGTGATATTTGTCGCAATCTATGGCGTGAACCTGAACCCGAGTGCCAGCACGGCGCTCAATTTCGTCGGCAATTGCGCGCTGTTCTTCGCGCTGGGGGCCGCGACCTATTACTATCTCGATCGTGTTCCGCGCTGCGCTTTTCCTGCTCTCGCCGTCGGCGTGGTCGTGGTTCTCGCGGTGGTCAGCTTCGTCAAGTTGCGCTTCTTCGGGGGCGAATCGAATATCCCGCTATCGCTCCTCATGTGCGCGATCACCGCGCTCCTGATCCGAAACTGGCCAACGCTGCCCCAATGGGCACGGCCCCTCAATTTCGGGCGCTTCAGCTATTCGATCTACGTCTTCCACTACGCTTTCATCTTCGCGATCGGCCAATTGCTGAGCAGCAGGTTCGGGATCGTTCAGGAAGATATGACCAGCTACTGGATGTGGATCCTCTCGGTCCCTCCAATCCTGCTGTGCTGCTATCTGCTGTATCTGGTGACCGAACGGCCGTGCAACGCGCTGGTAGGACGAATCCGGAAGGCAGGTGCGCCAGCGGCGGTGTCCGGGCCCTAGCGCGCCGGGAAAGGGCGCGGTCGCGTGTTATGCACGACCGCCACCCGGCCCAGTTCCCATAGGTGGCCTAGCTCCGGAACATCGGACCCGAGGGATCGCCCATATAGTCGCGCTTGCTCAACGGCACGCCCTTCATCCGCAGGATGTCGTAGAAGGTCGTCGCATGGAACTGGAAGTTGGGCAGATTGAAGCCCAGCAGGAAGCGCTCGCCGGGCAGGGTAAAGCGGGCCTCGCCGCCCAGCACGAAAGCGATCTCGCGCGTCGCGATGTCGCTCACTTCTTCCGGGGTTACCTCCGAAAGCCGCGCCTCCGCCTCGGCAATCATCGCGCGCATCGCGTCCCAGCTATCGGGAATGCTCGTGAAATCGGGGGTGAATTCGGTGCCGCGCAGCTGGTCGAGCGTGTAGGCGCTGTGCATCCAGCACGCGCGGATATGCCACGGAAGCGCCCACATATCCTCGGCCAGCCGCGCTTCGAGCAGGTCGGCGTCGCTCGCCTTGCCATCGGCCACGAATTGCTCTGCCTTGGCGATCACGCCGGGCAGTGCGCCCAGCAGCTGGCGGGTGGTGGGCACGAAAGCGTCGTGGAGGGTGAAGGACATGAGCTTGCTCCGAGTATGAAAAAGCCCGCCGGCATTGCGCCGACGGGCTTCTCGTTTTTTTGAATTAGCGAACGCGCGGCCCGCCATAAGGCAGCGGCGGCGGGGGACGGCGCGCACCGCGCGGCAGCTGTGCCTGATAGGCGCGCCCGCAATGTTCGACGCAATAGGGGAAGCCGGGGTTCACCGCTTCGCCGCAGAAGTGGAAATCGGGTTCACCCGGATGGCCCATCGGCCAGCGGCAGACCTTGTCCGACAGATCGAGCAGGCTGGTCTTGTCGGCGATAGAGGGGTCGGGCTTGGCCGGAACCAGCCGCCGCGGCGGCGCGGGCGGGATCGGCGGCTGCTGGTCGCCGGGGCCCTGACGCAGGAAGCCGCCCGGGCCGACCGAGACGACGCGCGGCGCATTGGACGCGGGCTGGGGCGGTTGCTGCGCGGGCGCGGGGGCCTGCGTGGCAGCGCCCTGCGTGTCGCCGCTGCTGGCAGGCTTGGCGGAGGCGGCGGGCTTGGCCGCGACCGGAGCCGGTGCGGGGGCGGGGCTGGGCGCGGCGGCGGGCTTTTTCTTGGGTGCAGGCTTGGCCTTGGGCGCGGCGCTCTTCTTCTCGGCGGACTTGACCGGCGAGGGGCGCGATTTCAGCCCCAGCCGGTGCGCCTTGCCGATCACGGCGTTGCGCGAGACCTCGCCCAGTTCCTTGGCGATCTCGGTCGCGGTGGAACCGCCCTCCCACATGCGCTTGAGGGTTGCGGTACGCTCTTCGGTCCAACTCATCGAAAATCCATCTGTCTTGGCTTGCCTGCTTATCTAGGCATTCGCAGCCCGGGTTGCCACCCTTGGTTGACGGGCTTAGGCGGCAGGGCATGAGCGATCAAGCATCCACCGCCGACGTGAGCCTTTCAGCCAGCGATGCCGTGCCCGGCAATCTGCCCGAATGGGGCGCACCGCAGATACACGGGGTCAACTGGATCGGGCTGTGGAGCCTCTATCGCAAGGAGGTGCGCCGCTTCTTCAAGGTGCAGACGCAGACCGTGTGGGCGCCTGCCTTCACCACGCTGCTGTTTCTGGTCATTTTCTCGGTCGCGCTGGGGCGCGGCGGGCGCGAAATCCTGGGTGTGCCGTTCGAGAGTTTTCTCGCACCGGGCCTGATCGTGATGGCGATGATGCAGAACAGCTTCGCCAATTCCAGCTTCAGCTTCCTGTCGGGCAAGATCCAGGGGACGATCATCGACCTGCTGATGCCGCCGCTCAGCCATGGCGAGCTGCTGGCGGGCATCGTCGGCGCGGCGGTGACGCGCGCGGTGCTGGTCGGCTGCGCGGTGGCTTTCGCGATCTTCCTCTATCCGGGCGCGAAGCTGATGGTGTCGCATGTGTGGGCGATCGCGTGGTTCGGGCTGATGGGCGCGCTGATGCTCGGCTTCTTCGGGCTGATGGCGTCGATCTGGGCGGAGAAATTCGATCACAACGCGGCGGTGACCAATTTCGTCGTCGCCCCGCTCAGCCTGCTGTCGGGCACTTTCTACACGCTCGATCGGCTGCACGAGCCGTTCTACACGATCAGCCATTTCAACCCGTTCTTCTACGTCATCTCGGGCTTTCGCTACGGCTTCATCGGGCAGAGCGATATCGGCAACGGGGGGAGCGACGTGCTGTTGGCAGGAGCAGGGCTGCTCGCGCTCAACGCCGTGCTGGCGCTGACGTCGTTCGCGCTGCTCAAGTCAGGGTGGAAGATCCGCAGCTAGACGGCACGGCGCCGGCGCGGTCGATCAGTGCGTCAGGCCGCGCCGCATCGGATAGCGGCCGTCCGCAAACTCGTCGAACAGGTCGGCGATGCTGGGATGGTCGACCGGCCCCGCAGGCCCGTCCGCCACCAGGTTCTGCTGGCTGACATAGGCAACGTAGTACGAATCGTCGCTTTCCGCGAAGAGGTGGTAATACGGCTGGTCGCGCCCCGGGCGGATATGCTCGGGGATCGCCTCGTACCATTCCTCGCTATTCGCGAAGGTCGGGTCGATATCGAACACCACGCCGCGGAAATCGAACATCTTGTGCCGCACGATGTCGCCGACGCCGAAGCGGGCCTGCCGTGTCAGCGGGACTTCGATCTGGCGCCCTGCCTGGTGCGAGAAGAACTGCGAAAGCTGCATTTCGGACAAGATAGATGGCCCGGCGGCCTTGCACAATGGGCAGACTGACCGGTGCATGGTTCGGGCGAGCGGACAGATCGGTCATGCGGGGGCTTGGCAGCGGGTGCGCATTAGGCTAGCTGCGCCGCTCCCGACCCTCCGGCGCGCAATCGAACCGCGCCGTGAAGCGACCCCTTTTTTGCGGAGAGGTGGCAGAGAGGTCGAATGCGCCGCACTCGAAATGCGGTATGCGGGTAACCGTATCGTGGGTTCGAATCCCACCCTCTCCGCCACTGGCCTCGAGCAACGGGCCCTCAGACTAGCTGGGCTATTGTTGCAACGAGACTTTCGACCGACCGCTTAGGGGCTTTCCCCAGAAGCGATGTGTGCCTCGGTTATTCCCTCGTCCTTTGGTGACGTTCAGAATGCTTCAAACTTGGATCGCCTTCAGTGCGCGTTCCATCGACCGCATTTGGGATTTCTCGCGAGTCGTCAGTGCAAGGTGGGGAGGCAAAGTGTCTCCCGCTGGGTAGGCGCAGTCATCGTGCCATGAAGCGCTGGAGTGCTGCCAGACCTTCCTTGTCCGAGCGTGCGCCGACATCGGAAGCTCCGACAAACTGAAACGCGTGAAAGGCTCCAGGGAAGACCTGCAATTCCGTCGGCACACCGCTACGAATCAGCCGGTGTGCGAAACGGATATTCTCGTCCACAAAGAGGTCGAGCGCGGCGGTGGCGAGATAGGTGGGCGGGAGGCCCGACAGATCATCGGCCCTCGCGGGCGCGGCATAGGGCGGTACATCCTCCGTCCCGGCTTTTCCGCCAAGCCAGAGATCCCAGACGAACCCATTGCTCTCGCGCGTCCAGACGAAGTCGCCGGAATATTGGTTGGGCTCGTCGCTTCGCCCGGTGCGATCGTCGAGCGCGGGGTAGGTCAGGTGCTGGAAGGCGAGCGAATATTCCCCCCGGTCACGCGCCATCAGTGCGAGCCCTGCGGCGATCGTGCCGCCAGCGCTTTCGCCCATCACGCCGATCAGGGTCGGGTCGACGCCGAGCTCCTCCGCCTGCGAGAAGAGCCACGTCAGCGCCGCGTAGGCATCGTGCAGGGCGCCGGGGAAGGGCGTTTCGGGAGCCAGCCGATAGTCGAGCGACAGCACCACACAGTCGGCAAGGTGAGCGATTTTGCGGTTGAGCGGGATCAGTGCGTAGGGATCGCCGGTGACGAAGCCCCCACCGTGCAGGTGAAGGACAGCCCCGCGAGCCCGCGCCTCGCCCGACGGGATATGCAGCACGGCGTTGAGGTCCGGGTCGCCGGGCATGCCGGGCAGAGTCACGGTGTCTGCCTCTACCGCAGCGAGCGCGGCCTCGTCCTCGACCAGCCCCAGCCCCGGACCGAACCCTTCGCGCATCGCCGGGATGAGCTCGGCTGAGATGCGGATAGGGGGCGTGTTCTCGACATAGGGCCGCAATTGCGGATCGACGAGCTTGAGGGAGTCGGGTGGCATCGCTTTTCTCCGGGTCAGGCCTGAGGCGTCAGGATCATCGGTTGACCGGTGCGCTCGAGAACGCCCGTCTTCACCTCGGCGACGCTGCTGGCATGGCGCGAGTGGCTGAAATCGGTTACCTCCGGCCACCGTGCGGAGAGCTGCTCGGCATCGAAAGGCTCGTCGAAAAAGGCACCCTCCGTCTGCTCCCAACGAACCTGACAGATCCACCCCCCGCCAACCTCGAACAGCTTGCCCGTGATATCCGAGCTCTCATGGCTGAGCAGAACCACGCAGGGGGTGACATATTCGGGGCGCAGCACATCGAGGACGTCTTCCGGGAGGACGGTGGCGGTAAGTCGCGACGCTGCCGTCGGAGCGATCGAATTGACCAGGATGTTGCGCGATGCGCCCTCCAGCGAAAGCGTCTGGGCGAGGCCGATCAGCCCCATCTTCGCGGCGGCATAATTCGCTTGGCCGAAGCTGCCATAGATGCCTGAAACCGAAGTCGTCATGACGATCCGGCCAAACCGTTGTGCGCGCATGTGCGGCCAGGCCGCATGCGAAACCGCGTAGCTGCCGCGTAGATGGACCTGGTTGACCACATCCCAGTCGGCGTCGGTCATCTTAGCAAAGGATACGTCGCGCAGGATGCCCGCATTGTTGACGACGACATCGACCCGGCCGAAGTGGTCCATCGCCGCCTGAACGATCTTGTCGCCATTTTCGACGCTGTCGGTGCTGGCAACGGCAGTGCCGCCTGCCGCCGTGATTTCGTCGACCACAGACTGCGCGACCGATCCATCGCCGCCGCCGCCGCTCGCTGCGCCGCCCAGATCGTTCACGACTACGCGTGCCCCGCGGCTGGCGAAATCTAGCGCGTGTGCACGGCCAAGGCCCTGACCGGCACCGGTGACTATCACCACGCGGTCGTCGAAACGGAGCGGATCATGGGGCATTGGCTGGTTATCCTCTGGCATTCGCAAGGTTGGGTGCGGCTTGTGCGATCCGCGCATCGCGCAGCGCCGCGCGACGGACCTTGCCCGCCTCGTCGCGTAGCGCGGCATCGGTGATTTCGATCGATCGCGGCAATTTGTAGCGGGCCAGCCGATCGCCAAGAAACGCAAGCAGCGCCTCGGGGTCGATCGAGCGCCCGGCGAGCGGCTGGACGATGGCGTGGACCCGCGCGCCCCATTCCTCGTCGGGCAAGCCGATCGCGGCGCTGGCCTGCACACCATCATAGGCGTCGATGGCGGCTTCGACTTCGGCGGGATAGATGTTCGCGCCGCCCGATATGATCAGGTCGTGCCGCCGGTCGGACAGGTAGAGGTATCCGTCGCGGTCGACATGGCCGAGATCGCCGGTCGCCTCCCACTCGCCCCGCCGCGTCGCTTCGCTGCCGAGGTAGCGATAGGTGGTCCCGGGGCCGGTGTCGGGGCGGAAGAAAATCTCGCCGACCGTATCGACCGGGCATTGCTGCCCCTCCGGGTCGAGGATGCGCATCGCGAACCCCTTGCGCACCTGGCCCACCGACCCGCTGTGTTGCAGCCAGTCGTCGCCATCGATTATCGTCGATCCGATGCCCTCGGTCGAACCGTAATATTCCCAGACCCGATCGCCGCCGAGCCAGGCGATGAATTCGCGTTTGAGCCATGGCGCGCAGGGCGCGGCCATGTGTAGCAGCATGCGCAGGCTGGGCAGAGTACGCTCCGCCAGAGCATGCGGGCCGAGCTGCCAGATGCGATGCATCATCGTGGGCACCATCGTGACCCAGTTGACGCCATGCTGCTCGATCAGGTCGAGCGCGCGGGCAGCATCGAACTTGCCCATGTCGACAATGGTGCACCCGGTGAAGAGCCCCGCGTGCGTGCTGTAGAACGGGGCATTGTGATAGAGCGGGCCGGGGTTGAGGATGACATCGCCCGGGCGCTGGCCGAGAAAACTGTCCGCTGGGTCCCAGAGACCCGGCGCGGCATCGAGGATCACCTTGGGCCGCCCTGTCGACCCGCCGCTGGTCATGGCCTTCCAGTGGCTGGCCACCGCTTCGGGCAGCGGTTCGCTCGAGACGTCTTCAGCGGTTAGGTCATCGGTCGCAAGGAAGATGTCTTCGCTGCCCGGCAGCGCTTCGTCGGCGATGAACAGCCGTGGCCGCACGAGGTCGAGGATCGCCGACAATTCGGCCCTGGCGCCGCGCGGTGGCACCACGTTGGGCGTTGCACCCAGCTTCCAGATGGCGAAGGTCGTCACATAGAGATCGACGTGGTCGGCGATGGCGAGAGTGATGAGATCGCCCTGTCGCACGCCGCGCTTCGCCAGTATCCGCGCGCGCCGGTTTGCGCGGGCGTCGAGCGCCGCAAAGCCTATCCGCTCGCCGCGCGCAATCACCGCTGCACGATCGGGATGCGCCTGCGCATGGTGCCGCAAGAGCGATCCGAGGGGGATGGCCGGTCCGGTCTGTGCCGAGGAGACGGGATTGTCTGACGTCACGATCAGATGCTCCGCCCGGCATCCCGCCAATAGGTCGCGCGCAGCTTGCGTTTCATGATCTTGCCCGAATCCTCGCGTGGGAGTTCCTGGGCGAAGGCGATGTGCTGGGGCATCTTGTACCTGGCGAGATGCTGGCGCGAATGGTCGCGCACCGCATCTTCCGTCAGCTCGGCCCCGTCTGTCGGCTGGATGACGGCGGCGACCTGTTCGCCGAAGACGTCGTGCGGAATGCCGAACACGGCGCAGTCGCCCACGCCGGGCATCTCCATCAGACAGGCCTCTATCTCCGCCGGGTAGATGTTCACCCCGCCCGAGATGATGACATCGGCACGCCGATCGCTGAGGAAGAGGAAGCCGTCGGCATCCAGGTAGCCCACGTCGCCTGCCGTATGGAGGCCGAGATGGCCGCTCTCGTCCTCCTTGCCCGGCAGGTTGTGATATTCGAATTCGGGGTGGATTGCGCTCTTCGCGTAGATGTCGCCAACCTCGCCCGGCGGTAGCTCGTGCCCTTCGCCGTCAAAGATCTTCACCACCGCTTCGGGGAGCGGGCGCCCGACCGTGCCGGGATGCGCGAGCCATTCCTCTGCCGTACAATAGGTGATGGTGCCGATTTCGGTTGAGCCGTAGAACTCCGCGATGATCTCCCCCCACCAGTCGATCATGGCACGCTTGATTTCGGGCGAGCAGGGTGCCGCCGCGTGGACCACGTTGCGCAGCGACGAGACATCGTAGCGCGCGCGGGTTTCCTCTGGCAGCTGGAGCAACCGCGCAAACATGGTCGGGACCATCAGCAGGTGCGACAGCCGGTCACGCTCGATCGCGCGCAAGAGCTCCTCGGCATCGAACTTCGGGGCGAGCCAGACCGTTGCGCCAGCGGCCAGCATCTCGCGGCAATAGGCATTGGGCGCGGAGTGGTACATCGGTCCGAGGATCATCGACCGGGCATCGGGCCCGTAGCCCAGCATGCGTTTGCCCGCTGCCGCGGCGGCGTCGACAGCCTCGGCGGGCAAGAGCGCCCACTTCACGCCCTTCGGCTTGCCGGTGGTGCCGGAGGTGTAGATCACGGCAGCCGGAGCCGGCGCGGAAGATGGTGCGGCCGGGGCGAAGCTTTCGATCCAGGCATCCCAGTCGGGCCGATCGGTCGGTACCGCGCACCGATCGGGCGCGATTCCGTAAGCAGCCGCGATCTTGGGAGGAGTGGTGACGACGATGACGGGCAGATCGTTCGGCAGCGCGTCCGCGACGCCGGGCAGCAGGTCGGCGTGCACGACCAGCGCCTTGGGCGTGCAGTCGGCAAGGATGAATGCGACCTCCTCGCCCTGGAAATGCCAGTTGATCGGCACCGGGTAGGCACCCAGCATGCCCGCACCCTGGCTCGCTTCGATGAATGCGATATCGTTGCGCAGCAGCAATGCCACCGCGTCGCCAGCGCCAACCCCGAGCGAGGCAAGGGCAGTAGCGGCGCGAGCCGCGCGTTCGTTGCGCGCCGCTGCGGTCAGGGCGCGATCACCCGCGAAGAGTTGCGTGTCGCTCAAGGCTCTTGCGCCGGCATCGCTGCGATGATCGCATCCCCGCGCGCGGCGATCTGCTCGGCGCCGACCCGGCTGGTGAGGACGTAGAGGCGATTCTGGCAGATTGCCTCGACCACGTCGGCCCCCACCTGATCGGGCGAGGCCCCGCTTGCGAGTACCTGCTTGTTGTTTTCGAACTGCTCGAAGGCGCGGCGCTTTTGTTCAGCGCTCATGCTCGCGGTGACCCGCGGCTGCAGCGCCCGGGTGCGCTCGACGATCCCGGTCGCGACTGCGCCCGGGCACAGGAGCGTCACGCCTATATCGCTTCCGTCCATTTCCACCGCGAGTGCCTCGGTCATGCCCACGACGCCAAACTTCGCGCAATGATACAGGACGCCTGAAATGTCGGCGTAGAGCCCGGCGATCGAGGATGTATTGACCACGTGGCCGCCTTCGCCCCGCTCGATCATGCCGGGCAGAAACGTGTGGATGCCATTGAAGACACCGCCGAGATTGATGCCCATGCCCCAATCCCACAATTCGTAAGTGAGCCTGTCGGCCGGCGCACCGCCCGCGACGCCTGCATTGTTGACGAGGATGGAGACCGGGCCAAGCGCCGCCTCGACCGATCGGGCCGCTTCGGCAAAGGCGTCGCGGTCCCGGACATCGAGCTGAACGCTCAGCACGTCCGTCGCGCTCTCCAGTTCGGCATGCGCCTTATCGAGCGCGTCCCGATCGAGATCGGCGAGCGCGATCTTCACGCCCCGGTCGGCCAGCGCGCGCGCGATTCCCAAGCCGATTCCGTTCGCCCCGCCTGTAATGAAGGCGGTGCGTCCCGTCAGATCTGTCATCTTCCTTCCCTCGTGAAATTCGAAAAGTCGTGGATCAGGCTGCCGGCGGCGAGACACGGCGGACGCCCGCCAGCAGGAGAGGGGCCAGCAAGCACGCCGGGATAATGACGGCGCAGGTGCTGAGCAGCAGCCCGTCGGGTGCTGTGAAGACCCGGTCCGAAAGGAGGCCGACGAGCGGCGGCGTGACGGCCATCGTGCTGATCAGGCTCATCGTCTGAAGCGCGACCACGCGGCCCCGCAGGTGATTGGGGGCGATCAGCATCAGCAGTGTCGGGGTCACCGTCATGCCCACGTAGATCGCGGCAATGAGCACGGTGATCGCCGCGCCGATGGCGAAGGGCGAATGGGTGAAGGGCAGCGCAATGCTCGCCGCCGCGGCAAGGACGACGCCGATCTTCAAGACTGTCAGCGGCGCATTGTGCGCATCGCGCCTGCCAAGGATGGAGACGGCCAGCGTGCCGACGGCGACGCCCGAGAGCGAGCCGAGGCCGAACAGGCCGCCGAACAGCTGCCCGGCTTCGCCGGCAGTGTAATCGAACAGGCGGGCGTAGAGGGTCGGCAGCCAGGCGAAGATCGGAGCAAGGCCAAGCTGCGACAGGACTATCGCGCCGATCAAGCGGACCAGCAGGGCCCACTCTCGCGCGAGGAATGCGCCGAAGGTGATCGAGCCGACATCCTCGGTCGGGCTCGCATCCTCCTGCCGCGCCGGTTCGCGAGTGATGATCAGCAGCAGGGCGAGGATGAAGCCCGGCACGCAGGCCGCGAGGAAGGCGAGGCGCCATGCGGACAGATCCCACAACGTCTCGCCATTGGCGGTCATGGTGGCGATGGCGCCGATCATCACGCCGGTCAGCGCGGTGACGATGCTGGCACCGGCCAGCGTGCCGGTAAGGAATACCGGCACCGCGATCGCACGGCGCCGGGGCGCATAGAGATCGGCAATCAGCGAGTAGGAGGCCGGGTAAATGGCCGCTTCGGCCACGCCCACGCCGACCCGGCAGGCGAAGAGTTGCCAGAAGGTTTCCGAAAGACCGGTCAGCAGCGTGAAGACCGCCCACATGGCCGACGCGCCCATCAGCAGGTGGACGCGGTTTATGCGATCGACCAGCATCCCCACCGGGATCAGTGCGAGCACGGTCGAGAAATTGACCGTGAAACCCTGCAGGATGCCGATGCTGGTGTCCGAAAGTCCGAAGGTGCCCTTGATGTCGGTCGCCAGCAGCGCGAACAGCTGGACGTTGGAATAGGCGAAGACCGCGACCAGCATGAGCACGACAAGCGTCGCGTTCGCCTGCCCCAGGGATGGCATGCCATGACTCGCGATCGAGCCACTGCGTCCCTGATCCTGATCGACCTCCATTCCTCTCGCCCTTCCGATATTCTGGCTATTCCGCAGCCTAGTGCCGCCGACCTCTCGCCGGCCCATAACTATCCCGCACAAGACATGTCGCGCAGGAATGGCGGGCACTGCGGCAAAGACGCGGACGCTGCGAGCTGTGCGAACCTGCCGTGGAGCCCGTCCCCCTCAGCCTGCCTTGCCGTAGAGCGTGACGACGGCGGCCCCGCCGAGGCCGAGATTGTGCTGAAGCGCAAGGCGCGCCCCTTCGACCTGGCGACGTTCTGCGGTTCCGCGCAACTGGTGCGTAAGCTCGTAGCATTGTGCCAGTCCGGTCGCGCCGAGCGGATGCCCCTTGGAAAGCAGGCCGCCCGAGGGATTGACGACATGCTTGCCGCCGTAGGTGTTCTGCCCGTCGCGGATATAGCGCTCCGCCGTTCCCTCGGCGGTGAGCCGGAGCGCTTCGTAGGTGATCAGTTCGTTCGCGGTGAAGCAGTCGTGCAGTTCGACCACATCGATATCGTCGGGCGAGACGCCCGCGGCTTCGAACACTTGATCTGCCGCACCGCGCGACATGTCGTAGCCCACGACGCTCATCATAGAGCGTCCCTCGAAGGTGGTCTGGTAGTCGGTCGTGAGTGCCTGCGCGAGGATTTCGACGTCGGCCTTCAAGCCGTGCTTCGCGCCGAAATCCGGCGAGACAAGAACGGCGGCCGCCGCACCGCAGGTGGGTGGACAGGCCTGAAAGCGTGTCAGCGGACCGTAGAGATGCTTCGATGCCATCACTTCTTCCAGCGTCAGCGGATCGCGGAAGAGGGCAAGCGGATTGTTGGCCGCGTGCTTGCGCGCCTTCACCGAAATCAGCCCGAAGACCTCGTCGGGTGTGCCGTGGCGCTGCTGATACTCGACGCCGCCCCCGCCGAACATCTGCGCGGCCGGCGGGGCCGTGTCGTCATAGCCCTGGATCGCATATTGCGTCTCGGCGTGCATCGTCATCACGTGCTTGCGATCGTGAAAGCTTGCCCCGAGCGCGCCCGGTATCATCTGTTCGAAACCGACCGCGAGCACGCAGTCGGCGGCACCGTGTTCAACCATCTGCCGCGCCAGATAAAGCGCACTGGAACCGGTCGCGCAGTTGTTGTTGACGTTGATGATCGGAATGCCGGTGGCACCGACACGGTAGATGGCGGACTGTCCGGCGGTCGAATCGGCATAGACGTAGCCTGCGTAGGCCTGCTCGATCTGCTCGAAGCCGACCCCGGCGTCCTTCAACGCTAGGCGAATGGCCTTTTCCGCCATCACATCCCAGTCTTCGCTCTGGCCTGGTTTGGTGAACGGGATCATCCCGACCCCGGCAACGCGAACCGTGCTCAATTCAGCCTCCTGACGTCATCCTCTGCGGCGCTTGGACCGCAAACATTTGCCGGAGACTGGGACAGTGGGGCGGGGCGGGCCAATGCATTTGGGTCACGAGGTATGCCTTTGGATCATGGCTAGGTGGCACGGGCGCCAATGTACGCGGTTCCTGTCCCATCGGATGTAGCATATTGTTCGAAGCGGCAACGAGGTGGCTAGAAATCTCAGGGTATTCGCTGTAGGAATGCCTCATGCTTGATCGCAGATTGCTCTATGTCGTCGCTACCGCGAAATATGGTTCATTCACGGCTGCCGCCGAGAAAGTGGGGGTGACCCAGTCCGCCATTACCAAGAGTATCGGCGATCTCGAGCGCCAGATCGGCTACCTCCTCTTCAATCGCACGGCGCGCGGCGTGATCGTGACGGAGGATGGGCGAACCTTCGTGGACCGGGCAGCGCGCCTGGTCGAGGAAGCGCAGGAACTGATGCGCGGTTCGCTGGTCAGCGCCAATCCCTATTCCGGACTGCTGAAGATCGGCGTCTGCCCCGCTTCGATCGAATGGTTGCTCGTCGAACCCGTTGCGACACTGACTTCGCGCTACCCCGCCATTCGGCTCGACATTAGCGGCGCCAGCTTCGAGCGTGCCGTGCAACAGCTACGCGCGGGTGCGATCGACGTCGCACTAGGGTTCGAGGCAGCATTTCGTGAGCAGCCGGATTTCACGTGCGAGGCATTGCCGGGGCAAAGGACCGTCTTTTTCGTGCGGCACGGCCATCCGCTGCTCGATGCGGAAGAGGTCACGAAGGCCGACCTTGCCAATTACGACATGATCTCGCCCTCGGATTCGCGGCCCTATGACACCTTCATGCGATTGATTTACGAAGAGGCGGGCATCGACGCGCAAACCCGGATGCACTTTATCGATTTCTTCCCGCTGGTTGCCCGGATGGTTGCAAATAGCGACGCGATCGCCAGCGCGTCAGAGGCGTATGTCCGAACGTCCGCCTTCCAGCGCCGGTTTGCCGTGGTGCCGTTTCCGCCGGGCGCACTGGCGCCGCTCTGCATCGCCACGCGAGCGCGCTGGAGTCCGCGCCCGGCGGTGCGGGCCTTTATTCAGGCCTGCCGGGAGCACCTCGTCGCGAAGGATCCAGACACGGCCCAGACATGAAATCGGGTGGGTACCGCTTCCTGAACGCATCGAAACCGATCCGGCTTTCCTCGCTGCCCCCCTGTTCGACGATGGTCGCACGCTCGGCCTCCAGCTGACGCTCCAGCGAAGCATCCGACTCGAGCAGGAGCCGCTTCGTTTTGCCAAGCGCGCCGACCGCAGAACCTGCGAGCGTATTCGCCGTGGTGGCGACTTCGGATTCCAGCATGCCCTCGTCGACCACACGGGTGATGAGACCCATTTCCTCAGCTTCCTGCGCGCAAATCCGGCGGTTCGTCAGCGCCATCTCCTGCGCACGCCGCAATCCGATCAGCCGTGGCAGCAGCCAGGTTGTACCGGCGTCCGGTGTCAGTCCGATCTTTGGGTAGGCCATTGTGAAATGCGCGGCGGGGCTGGCCAGCACGATGTCGCCGATCGCGGCCAGCCCCAGGCCGGCCCCGGCGGCAGGCCCGTTCACCGCGGTAACGAGCGGCTTCTCCATCCGCGCTAGGGTCAGCATTGCGGGATGAAGCCAAGCGAGAATTTCGTCGAGCAGGCGAGGGCGACCGTCACCCGCCGCGTCGAGCTGCGCGACATCGCCACCCGCACAGAACAGGCGGCCGTTCGCACCGATCACGACGCAGCGCGTGTCCGCATCGCGGGCCGCTTCATCGACGGCGTCGCGCAATGCGCGGGCCAGGGCGAGGTCGATCGCATTGCCGACCTCCGGTCGATTGAGCGTGATCCATGCGACAGTGCCTCGCCGCTCGATCAGGACCGGGTCGCTCATGCGCCGCTCGGTATGTCCTTGAACGCGATATCGCGGTCCACCCGGATATCGGCCGGGAGCCCAAGCACACGCTCGGCGATGATATTGCGCAGGATTTCGTCGGTCCCGCCCGCAATCCGCATTGCGCCGCCAAGGAAGTAGTTGAGCTGGAACGCCCCGGCGAGGCCGCCGGCCGAGCTTTCCGCGATGATTCCGTGCTGATCGAGCCGGTCGAGCGCCTCGGTCGCCAGGTCCTGCATCTGCCGGGCAGAGATCAGCTTGCCGATCGAGGCCTCCGGGCCGGGGGTCTGGCCGCGACTGAGCGAGGTCATCGCCCGCTTGCGCGTCAGTTTCAGCCCTTGCGCGGCGACGTACCAGTCGGCCAGCCGTTCGCGAAAGCCGCCGTCTTCCAACACCGGCCTACCATCATGGCCGGGCAGGTCGCGGGCCAGTTCGATCAGGTCGAAGACGTCTGGGCCGGTGCTGTCGCCCACCGCGAGCCGCTCGTTCATCAGGGTGACCAAAGCGACTTTCCATCCTTCGCCTACCTCGCCCAGCCGCTGGCTGTCCTCGATACGAAGGTCGGTGAAGTAAACTTCGTTGAATTCGCGTTCGCCTGACGCCTGATGGATCGGGACGATATCGATGCCGGGGGCCCGCATGTCGATCCAGAACATGGTCAGGCCCTTGTGCTTGGGCACATCGGGGTCGGTCCGCACCAGCACGATGCCGAAATCCGAATAATGCGCGCCGGAGGTCCACACCTTCTGCCCGTTGACGATCCAGTCGCCCGATCCGTCGTCCGCACGGACTGCGCGCGTGCGGCACGCCGCGACATCCGATCCGGCGGAAGGTTCGGAGAAGAGCTGGCACCAGATTTCCTCACCGCGCAGCGCGGGGGTGACGAAGCGCTGCTTGGTCGCTTCGTCGGCGAAGGCCATGACCGTCGGCACGCACATGCCGAGCCCGATCGAGAAGAAGCGGAACGCAAGCTCATGACGCGCTTCCTCCTCGGCGAAAATGACCTGTTCGATCATCGACCCGCCGGCACCGCCCCATTCGCGCGGCCAGGTGATGCAGGCATATCCCGCGTCGGCCTTCTTGGCCTGCCAGTCCTGCGCGACCCGCTTGATCGCGTCTTCGCCCTGCGCGTCGAGGCTGGGCCAGTCGAGCTTTGGCGCATTGGCATCCAGCCAGGCGCGGGCACGGGCGCGGTAGGCGGCTTCTTCGGGGCTGTCGTTGAAGTCCATGATCAGATCTCCCGATCAGAAAGCGTTGCGGTGCATGAGGCGGCGGACCAGACGTTCGCGCCACACCGGCAGCGCACCGAGCGCCAGGGCAAGCTGGCGCGAGCGGCGCAGGTGAAGATGGCAGTCGACTTCCCAGGTGAAGCCCATTCCGCCATGCGTCTGGAGGTTTTCCTTGGCTGCGAAGTCGTAGGCCTGAATCCCTGCGACACGCGCAGCGGCTGCGGCTTCGGGAAGTTCGGGCGCATCGGTCGCAATCGCCCAAGCGCCGTAATAGGCGCTCGACCGCGCAAGCTCGTTCTTGACGTACACGTCGGCGAGCTTGTGCTTGATCGCCTGATAGCTGGCGATCACGCGGCCGAAGGCGCGGCGCTCCCTGGCGTAGGCACGCGCGGTCTCCAGACAGCAGTCGGCACCACCGACCTGCTCGAAGGCGAAATAGACCGCTGCGCGATCGAGGATCGTCGACAGCATTGCTTCACCGTCGCCGCCTGCGCCGAGTGGTTCGCACGCGGCCCCATCGAAGACGAGTTCTGCGGCGCTGCGCGTAGGATCGAGGCTGGGCACCGACTTGCGAGCTACACCGGGTCCGCCAAGATCGATGACGAACAGGCCGAAGCCTTCCTCGCCCTGCGCCGCGACGATCGCGTGCGTGGCGACATCGCCATCGGTGACAGGTATCTTGGTGCCATGCAGCTTTCCCCCGGCGACCCGCGCGCTCATCGCGTCGGGGACCGTGTGGCCCGGCCCCTCACTGGTGGCGAGGCAGCCGATCACTTCGCCCTGCGCCACGCCGGGCAACAGCACCTCGCGCTGGGCATCGGTGCCCTGGTTCAGGATCGCATCGGCGAAGACATAGACTGTCGAGGCGAAGGGAAGGGGGGCGACGACCCAGCCGAGTTCCTCCGCAAGCGCGCAAAGTTCGACCGGACCGAGGCCGCTCCCGCCCCAGTGTTCGGGGATCGCGACGCCCAGCCAGCCCATCTCGACGAATTCCTGCCACAGGTTCCGGTCGAACGGGGTACCGGCATCATCGAGCACCGCCCGGGTGACGGCGGAGGTGCAGCGCGTCTGCAGGAATTTGCGCGCCTCTTCCTTGAGGAATTTCTGGTCGTCGGAATAATCGAAGTTCATGCTTGCGGCTCCACGCGCCTATCGTCTGTGCACCGGCGCAAGGCCGGGAGGGGAGACCTTGGTGGTCAGTCGGTGGTCGGCTTGTTGTCGGCCAGCAGCTTGTCGACCGTGGCGCGGATGGCGGGTGGCAGGCTGTCCAGATCGATCGGCGCGCCGTTCACCAGCATCGCCTGCATGTGCCCGATCTGATGCATCTGGAATGCGTGATCCATCGACGCCTTGCGCCCCATCGCATCCTGCGAGAAGTTGATCGCCTGCTTGACCAACTTCATCGTGAAGCGATTGCGGCTGGCGATGTCCTGCGCCAGTTCGAGCGTTCGCGCGCTCAGGTCTCCAAGCGGGACGACATGGTTCACCATGCCCCGGCGGTGCGCTTCGTGCGCGCTCATCCAGCCGCCGGTCATCAGCCATTCCTTGGCCTGGCGCGCCGTCATCTCGTAAGCGTGCTGAAAGAACTCGACACCGGGGATGCCCATTTCGGCAGCCGTGGCATCGCGAAAGCGCGCGTCTTCGGAACACACGATAAGGTCGCACGCCCAGGCGAGCATGACCCCGCCCGAAATCACCGCACCCTGAACCTCGGCAATCGTCGGCTTGGGTGCATTGCGCCAGCGCTCGGTCATCTCGAGGTAGATTTCCTTCTCGCGGCCATAAAGCCCCTGCCATCCGTCGCCGCCATATTCGCCCCACAGCCCGGCGATCTTGTCGCGTGGCGGATCGACGGGGCCCTCACCGCTCAGGTCGTGGCCCGCGTTGAAATGCTTGCCCTCCGCGGCGAGAATGATGACGTTGATCCGATCGTCGTGGCAGGCCCGCTTGAACGCGTCGTCCAGTTCATAGGTCATCGCGATGCCCTGGGCGTTGCGACGCTCGGGCCGGTCCATCACGATCCGCGCAACCTTGGGCGCGGGGGTTTCGTACCGGATTTGCTGATATTCGCTGGCCATCGCCGTGCCTCACCCGTGCTGCGCCGCCCGTTCTCGCTTCACGCGGCGGGCGGCCGATTGCATCGAAGGTGGTCGCGTCGCCCGGCTCCAACAAATGCCAAACCGGCACGAGCCATGACGCGGCGGAATGGAGCCTATGCGTCCTTTTTCGCGAACGCGCCGACGGTCTGGCCGAACCCGCCCGCGTCCATGCAGGCAAGCTGCGTGTGCTCTTCCAGCGCGATGACCGACGCCAGGTCGCTCATCTCCGCTGCCTGGGACAGGACCTGCTTGGTCTTGCGAAGACCCATCGGAGAGGTGGCGAGCAGGTCGACGAGCAGTCCGCGAGCCGCATCTTCCAGTTTCTCGTCATCGACGACGTCGGAGACGAGCCCGGTCGCCAGCGCCCGCTGGGCGTGCAGGAAGCGACCCGTCATCATCAGTTCCGAAGCGACCGATCGCCCTACCATACGCGGCAGGAAGAAGCTGGTGCCCAGCTCGCACCCGGACAGGCCGAGCTTGACGAAGGTCACGTTCATCTTCGCGCTGCGTCCGGCCAGCCGGATATCGGAGGCGAGGGCAAAGATGAGGCCCCCACCGCAGGCAGCGCCGTGCACCAGCGACACGATCGGCTGCGGGCAGGAGCGCATCTTCAACACGATATCGGCAAGCGAGGGGCCGGGGCCTGCATCGCTCGCGCCGGCGGGAAGCGGCTCGCTCGCCTCCTGAAACCACTTGAGGTCCAGCCCGGCGCAAAATCCCTTGCCCGCACCGCGCATCACGACGACCCGGCAGGAATAATCGTCGTGCAGCCGCACGAAATAGTCCCACAGCTCGCGCACCATCGTGGCGTCGATCGCGTTGAGGCGGTCGGGGCGGTTGAGCGTCAGCCAGTCGACCGCGCCCTCGCGCACCACCTGGATGGTCTGATAATCGTGCATCCGGACTTGCTCCGCCGTGCTCATCGGGCCTGGTCGCCATTGGCGCGTTCGGCCGCGAGGCGGGATCGCCGCGCCTTGCCCGCATCGTCGCGCAGATACTCGGCAGTGAATTCGTAGGAGCGCGGCTGTTTGTATCGCGCCAGCCGTTCGGCAAGGAAGGCGCGCAAGTCGTCTTCGTTCGCATGCTCTTCTCCCAGTTGGACGATGGCGTGCGTGCGCTGGCCCAGGTCGTCGTCGGGTAGGCCGACGACGATGCTCGACAGGACCGCCGGATGCGCATCGAGCGCGGCCTCGACTTCCGCCGGATAGATGTTCGCCCCGCCGCTGATGATCAGGTCGGTGCGCCGATCGGCGAGGTAGAGATAGCCGTCGGCATCGACATAGCCGAGGTCGCCGAGCGACTCCCACTCGCCTGCCGCCTGTGCTTCGGCACCGACATATTCATAACTCGATCCACGGCCGGCCTCCGGCAGGAAGTAGATGCCGCCGATCTCGCCGGGTTCGCATTCCTCTCCCGCATCATTGAGGACCCGCATCCGCGAGCCCGGCACGACGCGACCGACCGACCCCTTGTGCTTCAGCCACTCCGAGCCGGTAATGATGGTGAATCCTTGGCCTTCGGTGCCGCCGTAGAGTTCGATGATCTTGTCCGCGCCCAGCCACTCGATCCAGGCTTCCTTGAGCCAGACGGGGCAGGGGGCGGCATTGTGGAACACCACGCGCAGGCTGGATACGTCATGGGCGAGGCGCTGTTCGGTCGGCAGGCGCCAGATGCGATGCATCATCGTCGGCACCAGGCTGATCCAGCCGACACGGTGTCGTTCGATCAGTTGCAGCGTCGTCAGCGGGTCGAAACGTTCGGTCTCGATCACATGGCCGCCGGTAAACAGGCTGTGCATCACCATCGAAAAGGGCGTGTTGTGATAGAGCGGGCCGGGGTTCAGCAGCACGTCGTCGCATGTCTGCAACAGCACGGGAAAGCTCGGGTCGTGTGTGCCTACGCGGCGGTCGACGATCAGCTTCGGGCGTCCGGTCGACCCCCCGCTGGTCATGATCTTCCAGTTTTTCGAAATGCGGGTCGGCAATGCGTTGTCGGGGAACGCATTGCTTGCATCGAGCGCGTCCTGCGGCAGAACCTCGTGTCCGGGCACGTCTTCGGGCCGCGGTCCGACGACGAGCCGCGGCTGCGCCAGTTCGACGATTGCGCGCAGTTCGGCGACCGGTAGCTTGGCTGCAACCATGTTGGGCGTTGCGCCGAGTTTCCACAGCGCGAAGACGATTTCGTAGATCTCTATGCACTTGGGCATCGCGATGGTGACCGTGTCACCTTCGCCGACGCCGAGCGATGCGAAGTGATGCGCCCGGCGGTTGGCGCGAGCGTCGAGATCGGCATAGCTGACCGTTGTGTCGCCGAAGGTGATCGCGGGCTTATCGACAGCGCGGGCAGCGTGGAAGGCGAGCAGATCGCCCATCGGCGTTAGTGCCGATGTCTCGTGCTCCGCGAACGTGTCTTCGATGCCCGACATCTGCCTCTCCTCGCTTATTTCTATCCTATCGCCTTAGCGGCGCAGCGCGCCATCGGAAGTGAGATGGGGGCACGACACATGCGTCCCGGGCATGGCGTTCGTGCGACGCGTCCGCCGCAGGCATTCCCCACCCTCATGAGCGCAGCGGACTTGGCATTTGATCCCTGCAGCTTGCCCCCGGAAGACGGTGTCCGCGCGGAGGAGTTGCGGGCACGATGCTGCCTGCGTCCTGCGATCCGCACAGAATTCGGAGGCAGCTGGCTCAAATGACACTCGATGTAAGGGGGCGGACCGCCTTCATCACCGGCGGCGCGAACGGCATCGGGCTGGGGATCGCACGGGCGCTGGCAAAGGCGGGCGCGAAGGTGGCGTTGGCGGATGTCGATGGCGACGCGCTCGAGGCTGCTGAAAGCGAACTGGGACAGTGTACCGAAGTGGCCTGCGTGACGCTCGACGTGCGCGACCGCGAGGCGTTTCGCACGGCTGCAGATGCTGTCGAGGACCGGCTCGGGCCGGTCTCGTTGCTGTTCAACAATGCCGGTGTCGCAGGCGGCGCGCCGGTCGGCCGTTTGACGTATGAACTGTGGGACTGGGGCATCGGGATCAATCTGGATGGCGTCATCAACGGCATCCAGACGTTCCTGCCCCGGATGATGGAGCGTGGCGATCGTGGAGGCTATATCGTCAACACATCCTCGGGTGCCGGTCTCGCCGTGTCGGGCGGTGCCGGGCTGCTCTACCACGGTTCGAAATATGCGGTCGTCGGCCTGTCCGAGGCGCTCGCGCTCGAACTTGCGGAGAGCGGCATCGGGGTGTCGGTGCTGTGCCCGGGCCCCGTGGCCACCGACATCATCCGGCGCACGCGCGGCATGCAGCCCAGCGTGGCCCGGTCGATGAGCAAGGGGCAGCTCGACAAGGCGAGGGCGCAAAGCGCGCAAATGAAGGCGCAACTCGCGCAGGGCGTGTCCGCGGATGCGGTCGGCGAACAGGTGCTCGAAGCCATGCGCAACAACCAGCTCTATATTCACACCGATCGCTACATGGTGACCTATGTCGCCGCGCGCACACGCGCGCTGCTCGCGGCGATGCCTGCGGAGGCGAACGCCCCCGCCTGAGCGCGCGCGTTCAGGCGGGGAACAGGAATTCGGTCAGGACCTGCCGCCACTCATCGGGCCGGTCGCCCCAGCCGTGGCCTGCCTGCTCGACCACATGGAGCTGCGCCCCGGGAATTGCGGCGTGCATCTCCCGCGCCAGCGCTTGCGGAAGCACCGGATCGAGCGCGCCGTGGAGGACGAGCGTCGGGCAGGCGATGCGCGACAGAGCAGGGCGGAAATCGACCTGGTGCCACTCGCCTTCGCGCCCGAAGAAATGTTCGCGGATCGCGGGTTTGTCGATCGAGCGCCCAAGCCCCTCTAGATCGAGTTCGCCGACCGAATAGTGCGGCAGGCACAGCCGCATGTAGTCCTCGGCCAAGTCCGCATCGCCCGCGAGGAACCGCCGGGCGACCGCCCCGGCCTCGGGTCCGCCGAGCCGGGCGAACATCTCTGCCGAAAGTGCCGGATCGGTCCGGGGAGCCGTGCTGACCAGCGCCAGCCGCGACACGCGATCGGGATGCGCGGTAGCGAAGGCCTGCGCAACGAATCCGCCGAATGATGCGCCCAGCACAATCGGCCTTTTGAGGTCGAGCGCGTCGAGAAAGCCGACGACGTCGTCGGCCCATTGGCGCAGATTCCAGCCGCCCGGCCCGCTATCCTCGCTCCGGCCGTGGCCGCGATGATCGGGGTACAGAACCTGCGCATGATCGGCGAGGAACGACATGTAAGGGCGGAAGGTCGCATGATCCGATCCGGGCCCGCCGTGGAGCATGACGATCGTCGGCCGTTCGCGCATGACGGGACCGTCCGGCACGAGCTGCGCGCCCTCCACATCGAAATACAGCCGGATCCCGTTCACTTCGGCTCGCATCGCGGGGCCCCTCTTGAGAAAATATGACAACGATATACAAATGATAACGATAGTCAGTTATTTGGAAAATGCCAATGGATCTAAAAGAGCAGGTTTCGCAGGCGATCGACGCGCTGGGCCCCGAACTGGTGGATATTGCGCGCAAGATTCACGCCCGCCCGGAACTCGCTTTCGAGGAGCGTTATGCGGCGGATCTGATCTGCACGATGCTCGAGCGCCATGGACTGGCCCCGCAGCGCGGCGCGTACGACCTGGAGACCGCGTTCCGGTGCGATATCGGCGATGGCGACGGTCCGGTCGTGGCGATCCTCTCGGAATATGATGCTTTGCCCGAGATGGGCCACGCTTGCGGGCACAATCTCATCGCGGCGATGGGGCTGGGGGCTGCCATGGGCTTGGCGAAGATCGGAGCCCTGGGCGGACGTATCCGGTATCTGGGCACCCCGGCAGAGGAGCATGGCGGCGGCAAGGCGCTGATGGTCGCACGCGGCGCGTTCGATGGCGTCGATGCCGCCATGATGGTCCACCCCGCCTCGGCCGATCTGGAAGCGATGCCCGCGCTCGCGGTGACCGAGGTGAAGGCGGTGTTCAAGGGCAAGTCCGCCCATGCCGCGTCCGCCCCCGAACAGGGGATAAACGCTCTGGATGCCTGCGTCAGCGCCTATCAGAACATCGCCCAGCTGCGCCAGCACATCACCCCGAACGAACGGGTTCACGGGATCATCACCTACGGCGGATCGGCGGCGAACGTCGTGCCCGACCGCGCCGAGGCGACGTTCTATATCCGCGCCAAGGATGCCGAAATGCTCGCCGGTTTGAGCGAGCGGGTACGCGCCTGCCTCGAAGCCGGTGCCATGGGTGCCGGTGCGACCGTTTCGCTGGAGTGGTGGGATAGCCCCTATCTGGAGCTGCGGACCAACAAGGCGCTCACGCGCTGCTATCGGGCCAACGCCGAACGGCTGGGCCGGACCTTCTTCGAACTGGGCGACGTCCCGCTCGGCGTGCGTGGCAGCACCGATATGGGCAATGTCAGCTACGTGACGCCCTCGATCCATCCCACCATCAAGATCGGCCCCCCGGGAGTGTCGCCGCACACCGAGTGCTTCGCCCACTGCTCAAGCTCGGAGACCGGCGAAGAGGCGACGCTCGACGGGGCCAAGGCGATGGCGATGACCGCGCTCGATTTTTTCGCCGATGCGGAGCTGCGCGCGGCGGTGGCGGATGACTTCGCGTCTGGTACGTCGGCGATATGACTGCATCGATCCTGCCCGATCCGGAACAAGCCTCTTCGCTGCGCGAGCGCAAACATTTGCGTTCACAGCGAAGGATCCTGGAAGAAGCGACGCGGCTGTTCGAAATCGCGGGATATTCACAGACGACGCTCAAGGACATTGCTGAAGCCGCGGAAACCTCGATCCCCACCATCATGCGCTATTTCGGCAGCAAGGACGCGATCTTCCTCTATCGTCATAGCCGGATCGTGGAGGAACTGGCGCGTCGGCTGGACTCTGCTGCATACCCGTCGCTAGACGCGGCGCTGCGCGACGCGATGGAAACCTCGCTGGAGGACCTGTCGGAGCGCGAGCGACTGCTCGACATCATTCGGCGCGATCCTGAGTGCGAGGCGCTGACCGCGAAGATGCGCCGCGACTGGGAATCTCTGCTTGAGCGCGTGATCCTCGCCTTTTCCCCCTCGACGCGGACTGGCCGGATGCGGGCGAAGAGCCTTGCCTACATGCTCGCCGCCAGCGGCATGGCGGGTCTGGAGTTCTGGTACGAAGAGGGCAAGGGCGGTGCCCCGGGAGCGATCCAGCAAGACCTGATCGATGAATTCATGGCCACCTTCATCGCGCCGATCGACCGCGCTTACGCTGCGCGCGAGAACGCCGGCTGACACCGGACCTCGCAACGGCGGTGGGCGAGGTCTTCCTTTGGGGCATGGCTGGCGAGCCTAAGGAATTGGACGCTATCGGCCCCAAGCCCAAAACTGAGGAGTGATCCGGTAAGAGGCGCTTTCACCGGTTCTCACCAATGACGAGCAGCAACTGGCAAATTTCGATCGACCTGGGATGCTGCACAGGGAAGGGAACAACAAGATGATCAACCCGGCAAAACTTCGCGGAGGCCTCGCAATGCTTGTGGGCGTAAGCGTTATTGCCCTGGCCAGCCCGGCTGCCGCTCAGGACGCACAGCAGGATACCGAAGAGCGAGACTCGGCCGCCGAGCCATCGGTGATTATCGTCACGGCTCAGAAAAGCGGTGAGCAATCGATTCTCGACGTCCCGGCCACGATCACGGCGCTATCCGCCGAAAACCTGGCCGACGCTGGCGTGCAAGACCTGGGCGATATTGCCCAGCTCAATCCCAGCATCAACTTTCAGGAATCGCTGGGCCGTGCGTTCAACTTCATTTCGATGCGCGGCGTTTCCAGCACCGAAGGCGGCACGCCCACGGTCCAAGTCTATGTCGACGGGTACACCTCCGGTGTCGCGCGCAGCCAGCTCAGCAATACGCTGTTCGAGCTCGAGCGTGTTGAAATGCTCGCTGGCCCGCAGGCAACGCTCTATGGCCGCAACTCCATCGGCGGCGTGATCAACTATGTGACGAAGAAGCCGGGCAACCGGCTGGAAGCCCAGGCAGGGCTGACCCTCGCTGAATATGGCCAGGCCACCGCCACTGCCCGGGTCGCCGGACCCCTCGTCGAGGATCACCTCTTCGCGGAAGCTGCAGTCGCCTACAACACGCGAAGTGGCTATCTAACCAACACCGCCACCGGCCAGGACATCGACACGGAAGAGGATTTCTCCGCGCGCGGCGCCCTGCGCGCGGTGTTCGATCGCACGACGATCGATCTGTCGGCCACCTATTCGCGGATCAACGACGGATGCGCCGATTGTTCCTATGTTCCGGCCGGTTACAACCTGCCGATCCCGATCGGGCTGCCGCCATACAATACGCAGCTGCGAGACGGCCTGGTCGACCTGAACGCCGAAAACTACGATATCGATCAGGATTCGCCACATTACCTGAAGATCAGGACGCACACCCTAATCGGCACGATCGAGCATGAGTTCGATGGCGTTACGCTGACTTCCATCACCGGTTATACCCGCGCCAAGACGCAGATGGCGTTCGATATCGACCGGACGGCCAACCGCAATCCGCTGATCAACAGCTTCATCGCCGTGGATGCGGATGACGAGTCTTTCAGCGAGGAACTGCGCCTTGCGGGCGGTGGCGAAGGGCAATTTCGCTGGATCGTCGGCGGCTATTACTCGAAAATCCGCCAGAGCGGGACGAGCGAGCTGGGCGGCGCGCCGGTCGGCGATGACCTGATCGAGAGCAAGAATGCCGCCGTATTCGTCAATGCAGAGGTGCCGATCGGAAGACTGACGATCGGCGGCGGTCTGCGCTACGATCATGAAGAGATCGAGGCCAGCAACGTCATTGCTTCGATCTCGGGCACGGCGAAAAGCGACGAATTGTTGCCGCGGGCGACCGTTTCCTACGATCTCGATGGCGGGACCATGATCTACGCGACGGTCTCGAAGGGTTACAAATCGGGCGGCGTGAACACGTCGACCTCCACGGTCCCGCGCACCTTCGCACCGGAATATCTCTGGAACTACGAAGCGGGCATCAAGGGGCAGTTCTTCGACAATGCGCTGACGCTGTCACTGTCCGGGTTCCATATGGACTGGACCGATCGCCAGGTGCAGCTGAACGATCCGACGGGTGTGTTCGTTTACCAGGCCAATCTGGGCAAGGCGCAGATCGATGGCGCAGAACTGTCTTTCGGCCTGCGTCTTGCGCCGGGTCTGACCCTTGATGGCGGCGTCACCTATCTCGACGCACGGATCAAGGAATACGTCGACGGCAGCGGCGTCAGCCAATATTACGGCGTCGATCCGGACCTGCAGGGCAACAAGCTGCCGCAAACTCCGCCAATCCGTGTTTCGGCAAGCCCGCAATTCGTGACCCCGGTGCTGGGTGGCAAGTTCGATCTGCGGACGCGGGCCGATGTCGTCTATACCGGTGAGCGGTACTTCGACGCGCAGAACCTGCTTCGCCAGGATCCCTACACGCTGGTGGATCTGTATGCCGGGATCGAGAACGACGAGGTCGAGTTCGGTGTGTTCGCGGACAACCTGTTCGACCAGGGCTACCGCACCGCAGGCAATCTCTCGATCCTCACCGGACCTCTGCTGACTGCGGGCAAGCCGCGGGTGATCGGGGTGCGAGGTCGCCTCAACTTCTGACACTGGAACTCGACGCGGCGCCGTCTCCCCACGCGGGGGACGGCGCTTCGTCATCACGAAATGGTAAAACGAGACAGCATGATGCGCGCTTGCATAGTCGGCATGGGCCACACCCGCTTTGGCAAACTGGATGGCCTGGATATCGAGGATCTGATCGCCTCCGCTGCGCGAGAGGCGATTGCGGATGCAGAGATCGATCCGGCGGAAATCGACGCTGTCTGGCTCGGCCACTACAATGGCGGTCTGGTGCCCGACGGCTTCTGTTCCTCGATGATCCTGCACGTCGATCCCGCATTGCGCTACAAGCCAGCGGTTCGGGTCGAAAACGCCTGCGCGACGGGGAGCAGCGCGATCCAGTCTGCCATCGACGCGGTGAATAGCGGACGCTGCCGTATCGCTCTGGTGGTGGGCGCCGAGAAGATGACGGCGCTCGACACTGCGGGCGTGACCAACGTGCTGGCTGGCGCCAGTTATCAGCGCGAAGAGCGCGGCATGACCTTTCCGCAGATTTTCGCCCGCTTTGCCACCGCTTATGCCGAGACATTCGGCGACCCGACCGAGGCGATGGCGCGGATCGCGGTGAAGAACCACGCCAATGCCATGCGCAACCCGCTGGCGCAGATGCACCGCCCGGTCGATCTCGAGCATTGCATGACCGTGTCGGACAAGAACCCGATGATCGCGGAGCCGCTCAAACTGAGCGACTGTTCGCTGATCTCCGACGGTGCGGCGGCGGTCGTCATCGCGGACAAGTCGCTGGTCGCCAATTTCCGCCGGGCGGTGGCATTCCGGGCGGCCGAAACCGTCAGCGACTATCTGCCGCTGTCGGCCAAGCGCCTCGCCTATTTCGAAGGGCCGACGCGCGCGGTGTCGCAAGCCTACGCCAGCGCTGGAGTCACCGTCGACGACATCGATCTTGCCGAAGTGCATGACTGTTTCACCATCGCAGAACTGCTTTCGGTGGAGGCGCTGGGCCTGGCCCAACCGGGCGAGGGCAGGGAGGTCGTGCGCCAGGGCCAGACCGAGCGCGATGGTCGCCTTCCGATCAACGTTTCGGGCGGCCTCAAGGCCAAAGGCCATCCTATCGGCGCGACCGGGGTTTCGATGCATGTCACGGTCGCCCGCCAGCTGCTGGGCGAAGCGGGCGAGATGCAACTCGCGCGTCAGCCGCAGCTGGGGCTGTGCTTCAACATGGGTGGCGGCGCTGTGACGAGCGCGGTCTCGGTGCTCGAACCCTTGAAGCAATAGGGCTGCCCCCAAGGGTCACGCGGCCCCGCCAATCTTCAGGAGGAGGTCAGCGCAGTCGCCCTTTTCTTGGGCGCTGTCCTGCTCCCCGGAGCCATCGCTCCCAAACTGCTTTCCGCTGCAATGCTACACAGCCTGAGGCCGCAGGCTGTGCTCGTCGATGTTGCGATCGCTCTGGTGCCACCCGTCACGTCGCCGAAAGCCGAATGCCATCGTGCCGCAGCGCGAAGTTCGCGCCCTTCCGCGCTCTGCCCGACGAGAAAATTCGAATTGCGATCGTTGGAAAGTTCTCCGCCGTCCGTCTAGTTCTGAAGGACGCGAAAAATCGAGGCCTATCGCATTGAGGCAAAGTCGCCGAGAGATTGTAACCTGGGTGGGGAGCAACATTGTTCCGCACGAGGCCAGTCTGCGCGCGCGCCTCAGGAAAATGGCCATTTCGGAAGACGAGATCAGCGACGTGGTGCAGGACGCCTACCTCAAGATATCGAAGCTCAGCACGGTCGCGCACATCCGCAATCCGCGTAGCTATCTCTTCGCGACCGCGCGCACCGTCCTGCTGGACCGGTTCCGAAGAGCCGCCATTGTCAGGATCGATGCCGTCGCCGAAATCGAGGCCTTCGGCTTCGCGGACGATTCCCCGAGCCCGGAAAGGCGTGCCAATGCCCGTCTGGAGCTCGAACGCATTCGCCGTCTGATCAATGATCTGCCAGAAAATTGCCGGGTGATCTTCGAGCTCAGGCGCCTTCAAGGTGTGCCGCAAAAGGAAATCGCCGCGCGGCTCGGCATTCCCGAGCATACGGTCGAGGCGCAGTCGACGCGGGGGCTCAAACTCATTCTGAAGGCGCTGGCGGAAGACGGCATACACAAGGACGATGTCATTTGGTCCAAGCGAGAGAGCTATGGCGATCAGAAGCCGGCCTGATCCCGACGACGCTGCCGCCTACTGGGCGATCCGCCTCGATGCGGACGACCTGAGCGAGCAGGAGCAGCGCGAACTCGACGACTGGCTCGCCGAGGACGAGCGGCGTGCAGGCGCACTGCTGCGCGCGGAGGCGGCGCTCGCCTATCTCGATCGCGGGCGCGCGCTGGATATGCCGGTGGAAACCGAGGAGTACGACCGGCCGCACCGGACCTATCGCAAGCTCGCGATTGCTGCGACTGCGGCTGTGGCGTTGGTTTCGCTCACGATGATCGGCGCCTGGGGCCTGACGTCCCCCGAGCCGACCAGCGCGACTTTCCAGACCGCGATCGGGGAGGTGCGCCGTGTTCCACTGGACGACGGATCGGCGGCCTCGCTCAATACGAACAGCAAGATCGCGGTCGATTTCGACAGTTCGATGCGGGAAGTCCGCATGGAAAGCGGCGAGGTATGGTTCCAGGTCGCACACGACCGGGAAAGACCCTTTCTGGTCGAAGCCGGAGACTTGCGGGTCAAAGCGGTGGGGACGGCCTTTACGGTCCGGATGCTGGACGATGGCGACAGCGCGGAGGTCGTGGTGACCGAGGGGGTGGTGGAGGCCTGGGTCGTCGGCGACGAAGGCAGTCGCAGGCGGATCGCCGCCGGTTACCGCGATGTGCTGGATGCTGGTACCCCGGCGGCCAAACCCAGCCCTGCCAAGGTGGATGTCGAACGGGGGCTCGCCTGGCGAACCGGCGATCTTGTACTCAATGGAGAAAGCCTTGGCTACGCGGCGGCAGAGCTTAACAGGTATAATTCCCGCAAGATCGTCATCAGGGGCGAGGGTTTGAAACGCGAGCCTCTGGTCGGGTATTTCCGGACCAACCAGCCCGAGCAATTCGCAAGAAGTGCGGCCGCGCTGCTCGACGCAGAAGTGTCGGTCACCGAGACCACGATCGAGATCAGCCAATAAGAATTTTCGCGGACGGCATCGGAAAACTCGTCCGCGATCGTCTGTTCCCCAAGGCCCGAAATGGACGGGCGAAATCTTGAGGGGGACACATGCGGGGAATCGATAACGTGAACTATCTGCTGGCGGGCGCCGCCATTGTCGCGATCGCGGGTGTTGCAACGCCTGCTGCCGCCCAGGAACGCTCGTTCAATGTTGAGGCGGGATCGGCCAACAAGACCGTGCCGATCTTCGCCAAACAGGCGGGCATCCAGATCATCGGCCGGGCCGAGGAGCTGCGCGGCAAACGGACGAACCCGGTAAAAGGCAGGTATACCGTCGAGGAGGCGCTACGCATCCTGCTGGCCGGAACGCAGCTTGGCGAGACGTCGAGCCAGGACGGCATCGTCACGATCGGGGTCGTCCGGCGCAAGCAGACTGCCAACGCCGCCGAAAGCGCAGCTGCCCCAGTCGAGGGGATCGCAGAAATTCTGGTCATCGGTTCGCGCAGCCTCAACGTCGACATCAAGCGTACCGAGAATGACGACCAGCCCTATGTCGTGTTCGATGCAGAGGATGTCCGCTCTTCGCAGGCCACATCGGTGGAGGATTTTCTGCGCACCCGCCTGCCGCAGAACACCGCCCCGGCAGCCGGATCGAACGCGCAGGTCACCGGCAGCGGATCGCCTTTTTCCACCTTCAACCTGCGTGGGCTCGGCAGCAACCAGACCCTGATCCTGGTCAACGGGCGCAGGCTCCCTTCGCTCGCGAACGGCGATAGCTCGCCCAACCAGGCGGACATCAACGGCATCCCGATCAGCTCGATCGAGCGGATCGAGGTTCTGCCGTCTTCGGCCAGCGGCATCTATGGCGGTAACGCGGTAGGCGGCGTCATCAATATCATCCTGAAGAGCGATTATCGGGGCATCGAGATCGGTGCCACCTACACCGATAGCTTCGATTTCGCGGCGCCCGATGCGCGCATCGAACTCAATGGCGGATTTGCCCTAGAAGACGGGCGCACCACGGTGACGTTCGGGGGCGCGATCAGCCGGGCGAGCACCCTCAGGGTGGAAGACAGGCTGAGCCTCCTGAGCCGCGGGGTGGACCTCTATCGCAGCAACGTGGACATCTACTCGCAAACGGGCAATCCGCCGCGCGGCAATGGCGTCAATGTGCGGAGCGTCGACGGGTCCGAACTCGTGCTGCGGCCCGAGTTCGGCGGGGCCAGCCTCGGCTCGAACATCACCAATGCTCCGCTGGGCTATGGCGGGGTGTCGAGCGACAACGGCGCCACCCTGATCGCCAATGCCGGGACCTATAATCTCGATGTGCCGAACGACCTGAACGGTCTCAAGCGTGGCCTGCGCACGGCACCGGAGATGCTGTCGTTCAATGCCAGCGTGCGGCGTGAATTCACGGACTGGCTGGATCTGCTGGTCGACTACTCCCACTTCGAGAACGAGGGCACCACCTACAGCGTCACTTCGCTTCCCGATGTCGCGCCGCTGGCAGCGGGCGCGGAGAACAACCCGTTCACCACTGCGGTCAACGTGAGCTTCCCCAACCCCGGTTACGAATTCCCCTTTACCTACAGGTCGTCCACCGATGCCCTGACGGGCGGGGCCATTGTCCGGTTGCCCCACGACTGGGCAGCCAACCTGCAATACAGCAGGACCTGGTCGACCAACCAGAGCGAGTATTTCAACGCAGCGGTCCCTCTCAACACGCTCTATTGCCTGTACGGCTATCCCGCTCCTTTCTGTCAGGGCGGTACGATCGATCCGTTTCAGGCCCCGATCGATTACGGATCGGCGGTCTACACCGATCCCACCTTCAATGGCGGCCCCTATGAAAGCCGCTTCGACAATCCCTCGCTGCGCCTGTCCGGCCCCCTGTTCGCCTTGCCCGGCGGCAAGTCGGCCCTCACGCTTGCGGTTCAGCGCGAGGAGACGAACAATGCGGCATCATCGAACCGCGCGCTCGACTTCTTCAGCGGCAACACCGCCCGCATCCTGTTCACGCCGCGCATGCAGCGCACCGATTCCGCCTATGGCGAACTGGTCCTGCCGCTGGTTTCCCCGAAGAACGACATTCCGTTCGTGAACCTGCTGGAACTGCGCGGCGCGGTGCGGCACGATTCCTACCTCACCCGGGCCGCACCCTACGAACTGCGCAGCGTGACCACCTTCGATCCGGATTACGTGTTCCCCGATTACGAGGAGGAGAACATCCGGTTCGACAGCACGAATTTCACGCTCGCGGGCCGCTATTCTCCGGTCGAGGGCGTCATTTTCCGCGCGAGCTATGCGACCGGCTTTCTGCCGCCCTCGATCGTGGAAACGGGCTATTTCGAGTCGCAGGTGACCTTCACCCGCCCGGACCCCCTGCGCGGCAATTCGACCGAGCGGTACACGATCACCGCGATCTCCGGCCTGGGGAGCGAAGATCTCAAGCCCGAGACGTCCGAGACATTCTCTGCCGGCGTGATCCTGACGCCGGTCGACGGCTTGCGGGTTTCCGCCGATTACACGCAGATCAAGAAGGAAGATGAGATCGGCGTCATTCCTTACGACTATCTGCTGGCCAATCCGGAACTCTTCCCCGGCCGCGTGGTCCGCGAGGAGGTCGAGCCGGGCGCGCCTGCAGGCTATGCCGGGCGCATCGTGTCGATCGACCAGACACCGACCAATCTGTTCAACTCCGAATACCGCGCCTGGGATTTCCAGGCCGATTACACCTTCGACCTCGCGGATGCGGGTCGGCTCCGGTTGTATGGAATTGCGACCTACAACGTCGCCGCGAAGAAGCAGATCGTAGTCGATGCGCCCTCGCTCGATTATGTCGACAATCTGGGCGGGCCGCTGGAATGGCAGGGGAATGCGGGGCTCGATTGGGAATACGGGAACTGGAATGTCCGCTGGAACACCCAGTTCTACGATGGCTACAATGTCTATTCGACCGTGGATCCCGACGCGCCCGGAGGGCAGCAGTCGATTGAGGATGCGATCGAGGTTCAAGGTGCTCGCCGCATACCTTCGCAAAGCTACAGCGACCTGTTCGTGAGCTATAAGTTCGACGAAGAGGGCGGCATCCTGGGCGGGGTCACTCTTTCCGCCGGGATACAGAACTTCTTCAACCAGAAGCCACCAGCGATCGCCGTCGCGGACTACGGAGGCGGCGGATACAGCCGCCTCGGCGATCCCCGGCTCCGCCGCTTCTCGCTGAGCCTGCGCAAGTCCTTCGGCACGCGCTGACCGTGTGTCGCCGGGTCGTCCCGGCGACACGCACACCATCATCCCCCGAGGTATTCGATGAAAACCCATGCCCTGATCCGCGTGGCGCTGCTGCTCTCCTGCGCGCAGCTCCCCTTTGCCGCCCTGGCCGAAGCTCCGCCCCAGGCCGAGGCGGAGGTCGACGCATCGGTTGCGGAAGATCGGATCATCGAATTTCCGTACACCAAGTTCGTGCTCGACAACGGCCTGACGCTGATCGTCAACGAAGACCACAGCGCGCCCGTCGTTTCGATGGCGACCTATTATCATGTGGGCAGTGCAAGCGAGGTTCCGGGTCGCACCGGTTTTGCCCACCTGTTCGAGCATCTGGTGTTCAACGGGTCCGAAAACGCGGACGACGACTGGTTCAAGTTCATGAACGAGCTTGGCGCGACCAACATGAACGGGTCGACCAGCTTCGACCGGACGAACTACTTCCAGACCGTCCCGAAATCGGCCTTCGATCAGCTGCTGTGGTACGAATCCGATCGCATGGCAAACCTGCTTCCCGCGATCGACGAAGCCAAGGTGGACGAGCAGCGCGAGGTCGTCAAAAACGAGAAGCGCCAGCGCGCCAACAGTCCGCTTGGCGGCATGGACGAGATCCTTTTTGGCGACATCTATCCCGAAGGGCACCCCTATTCGTGGACGCCCATCGGATCGATGGAAGATCTGAATGCAGCTTCGCTGGAGGATGTGAAGGAATTCCACCGCAAATGGTACGGGCCGGGCAACACCGTGATCGCCCTGTCGGGGGACATCACCGCGGAAGAAGCGCGCGAGAAGATCGAGCAGTATTTCGGGAACATCCCCCCTTCTGAGCCTGTCTCGCGATCGACCCGGTGGATCGCCAAACGATCGGGCGAAAAGCGCGCTATGATGGAGGCGCGCGTTCCCGAGCCCCAGATCGTCATGGCGTGGAACGTGCCCGGCCTGACCACCCCCGACGCTCTCCTGCTCGATATTGCGGGCGATGCCTTTGCCAGCGGTGAAAGCAGCCCGCTCTACAAGAGCCTGGTGCGCGACCGGCAGCTGGCCAGCAGTGTTTCCATGGGGATTTCCATGCTGGAACTGGGGTCTGTCGTCACCCTGGATGCGACGGCCCGCCCGGGCGTTTCGCTGGCGCAGCTGGAAGCGGCGATCAACGAAGAGCTGGGCAAGCTTCTGGAGCAGGGGCCCGACGCCGATGCTCTGGAGAGGATCAAGCTCGCAGCCTATTCGAACTATCTGAACGCGAAGGTCTATACCTCCACCAAGGCCAGCCAGCTGGCCGAGGCCGAGCTTTATGCGGGCACTCCTGCGCACGTCGAGACGGAACAGCGCATCATTCAGGCCGCAACTGCCCGCTCGGTGCGGGACGCGGCGGTTCGATGGCTTTCGGACGGGAAGTACGTTCTCGAGATCGTCCCCTTCGGTGAACCCGCAGCCAGCGGTGTGACGGTCGACCGCAAGGCAAAGCCGCCAGTCGGCGAGCCGGGTGGCTTCACGCTGCCTCCGCTTCAGCACGCGATCCTGTCGAACGGGTTGAAGATCGCGCTGGCGGAGCGTCATGATGTGCCGACGGTGACGATGGGGATCATCTTCCCCTTCGGCTTCAACCCGGACCGCACCGAGGAGACCTATGGGCTGGGCAACGCCGCCGCTTTCGGCAGTCTGACTACAACCAGTCTTTCCGCAATCGAGCTGGAAGAGCGCCAGAAGGATCTGGGCGCAAGCATCGGCTGGCAGACCACCGACGAGACGAGCTGGCTGTCGATGAGCGCGCTCGACATCAACCTCGACCAGTCGCTCGATCTGTTTGCCGAAGTGCTGCTTCGCCCGGGCTTCTCGCAGGACGAGATCGACCGGAAGGTCGCGCTGTTCGAAGAGAGCTTCAAACAGTCGAAGAGCACGCCGGGAGGCAAGCTCGCGCTGGTGTCTGACAAGATGCTGTACGGGGAAGATCACCCCTATGCGAGCAACATGACCCCCGCGGTCCTGCAGCGATGGACCGCTGAGGATTATCGGGCCTTCTACCACAAGTGGGTCCGACCCGACGGCGCGACCCTGCTGGTGGTCGGTGACACCACGCTTTCGGAAATCGTCCCGGAACTGGAGAAGCGATTGGGGAGCTGGACGGCTGCGGGGCCGCAACCGAAACCCGCGCCGCTGCCCCAGCCGACCCGGCCCAAGGGTGTTCGCATCGTCCTGATCGACCAGCCCGCCGCCCAGTCGTCGCTCATCGGCGCGGGTCAGCCCGGTATCCCGCGTAACGATCCCGATTTCGAGGTTCGCGAACTGGTCAACACCGTGCTGGGTGGCGGCTTCGTCTCGCGCCTCAATATGAACCTGCGCGAGGATAAGGGCTGGAGCTACGGCGTCAGGGCGGCGCAGAGTTCCGCGCAGTTGCTCGGCAAGGTCGAGGTCGGCGGATCGGTGCAGACCGACAAGACCGCCCAGGCCCTGAAGGAAATCGACCGCGAGCTGCGCGAACTCGGCACGACAAGAAGGCCCGACGCCAAAGAGATCGAGGTTGCCCGCAATGCCAAGCTGCGCGGGCTGGAGGGCGCGCTGCAAGGTCCGCGTGCGGCCTACTCACTCTACCGCGATCTCTATCGCTACCATCTGCCGGAGGATTACTGGAACGGCTATTTCGACCGGATCGACGGCATCACGCCCGACCAGATCGAGGCCGCGGCAGAGCGGTTTGTCGACCCCGACACGCTGACCTGGTTCGTGGTCGGTGACCTGTCGAAGATCGAGGACGATATCCGGGCGCTCAATCTGGGTGAGGTGCTTGTCTACAATGCGGACGGCGAACGCGTGCGCTGAGCCGACAGAACACGACAGAGGCATGGAATCCGTGCGTTGATCAATCGGAGGGGGGCAGTTGTTGCGGAAATCCGCTCGTGGCAAGCGCTTGGCTCTAGATAGAAAATGCGCGCGCAGGGCGGGGTATGATTTGGGGTAGGGCGGTGAGAGGGGAGCTTGTAAACCGCATATTATCAGCGCTTTGGCATCCCGGTTCGAATCCCACCCTCTCCGCCAGATTTCCGATCTTCAGAATATTGGCGAATGGCACATCCCGCACCCGGGATGGCGTTCGCCAGCTCCGGAAGGGTAGCCTAGTCGCTCGCCCCGGCACGCAGGTTCATGAGCGAATCGAGCAGACCTTCGTCCGCGCTCGAGCATACGCCCAGGACCACCGCCTCTTCGCAATCCTGCGCGGTCACGTAGGCGTGGCCCATCGAGGAATCGAGATAGATGCTCTCTCCCTGCTTCAAGGTCACGGGATCGTAGAATTCCGAATGCACCTCGATCGCGCCTTCGATCACGTAGATGAATTCCTCGCCATGATGCGTGACCAGATCGCCGAATTCCTTTGCGCTTTGCGCGCGAATGCGGGTGATGATCGGGATCATCCGCTTCTGGCGCAGGTCGGTGCACAGGTAGTGATAGTCGTAATTGTCGGTCGTGACCTGAACCGCATTTTCGATCGACCCGATCGAGCGCCTGCCTGTCACCATCGCGGCTGAATCGTCTCCCTCTTCCGCGAAAAGGTCCGACATCCTGAGATTGAGCCGATCGCTGACCTGCTGGAGTTTGTCGTAGGTCAGCGTCAGGCGGCCATGCTCGACCTTCGAGAGGGTCGAAACGGGGATGCCGCACTTGTCGCTCATCTGCTTCAACGTCCAGCCGTTCCGGGTGCGAATGCCCCTGATGACGTCGGCAAGAGTGGGGCGCTCAGTGGTGACCGGCATCGGGATTCAATCTCTCCATTTGACAATTTTCTAATCAGGATCATTATGTCCCAAAGAGGACGGCTATTGATATAGCGTAAAACGACACGGCGCCGCTCGCAAGCGCGGCGATGGTCGACGAAGGGGAAGCAGATGTTGAAAAAGCTCGCGATGATCCTGGCTCTACTGAGCCTCACGCCCCTCTTGGCGCAAGCGCCGAAGCCGCCCGCAGCGGGCGAATCGGTTGCGAGCGTGAAACCGAAAACTTCAGCGGCGCAGGCGGTCCCGATGACTTCGGAGGACGTCGGGGCCTGGCTCGATGGTCTCATGCCCTACGCCCTGGCTGCGGGCGACATACCGGGAGCCGTGGTCACCGTGGTGAAGGACGGCAAGGTCGTGGCGAACAAGGGCTATGGCTATGCCGACCTTGCCACGCGCAAGCCGGTGGACCCCGACACCACCCTGTTCCGCATCGGTTCGATCTCCAAGCTGTTCACCTGGACCGCGGTCATGCAGCAGGTCGAGGCGGGCAAGCTCGATCTCGATGCCGACGTGAACCAGTATCTCGATTTCAAGATTCCTCCCTACAAGGGGAAGCCGATCACGCTGCGCCAGATCATGACGCACACCGCCGGTTTCGAGGAATCGGTGCGGTACCTGATTTCGAGCGATCCGGAGGATTTGCTCCCGCTCGACGAATATGTGCGCAAGGCGCTGCCCGCCCGCGTGTTCGCGCCCGGCACGACCCCGGCCTATTCGAACTACGCGACGGCGCTGGCCGGCTACATCGTGCAGCGGGTCAGCGGGACGCCGTACCACACGTACATCGAGAGCAAGATTCTCGCTCCTCTCGACATGAAATACACATCGACGCGGCAGCCGCTGCAGGATCGGCTCAAGCCCTACGCATCGGGCGGCTACGAGAAGATGTATGGGCCGTCCGAGCCGTTCGAGATCGTCATTCCGGAACCTGCCGGAAGCGTCTCAGCCAGCGGTGCCGACATGGCGAAGTTCATGATCGCGCAGCTGAATGACGGTGGCCCGCTGCTCAAGCCGGAAACGGCGCGGGAAATGCAGGACTACAAAGCGCCCGGACTTGGCCCGTTGAACACGATGGCGCTGGGTTTCTACGAACAGACCATCAATGGCCGCAGGAGTGTCAGCCACGGCGGCGACACCGATTTCTTCCATAGCGACCTGTGGATGTTCCCCGGCAGCGATATCGGGCTGTTCATCTCGATGAACAGCGCGGGCAAGGATGCGGCGGCCTACGGCCTGCGCGGCACGATCATGCACGAGTTCGCCGACCGCTATTTTCCCGAAGATCCGGGCGCGGCTGACGTTACGCCGATCGATGAGGATACTGCGCGCGAACATGCGCAAATGATGGCCGGCACCTATGTTTCGAGCAGAGGCTACTTTACCAACTGGCTGTCGGTGCTCGGCCTCATCGGTGCGACCGAGATCGGCGTCGGCCCGGATGGCAAGATCACCATGCCCGGCCTCGACATCCTGTCTGCCGGGACGCGCGACTGGGTGGAGGTCGAGCCATTCGTGTGGCGCGACACGAACTCGGGCGAACGCATTGCCGCCGAAGTGAAGGACGGCAAGGTCGTGCGCGTCAGCATGGATGTGGTTTCCCCGTTCATGATCCTGACGCCTGCCCCCGCGGGCACCAATCCTGCGTGGCTGCTGCCTGCCCTTCTGCTGGCGCTTGCAATCGTACTGGTAGCGGCGCTGGCCTGGCCGATCCGCGCGATCGTGCGGCGCCGGTTCCAGGCGGAGTTCGTGCTGACCGAGAAGTCCCTGCTGGCCTATCGCGTCACCCGCGGGCTGTGCTGGCTGGTTCTCGCGGTGGTCGGCGGATGGGTGCTGTTGGTGCAGTCGTTCATGGCTGACAGCGGCGCTCTTGGCGGCGATCTCGATTTCCTGCTGAACGCGCTGCGCACCTTCACGCCGATCGCTGCGTTCGGCCTGCTGGGGACTGCGATCTGGCACCTTGTCCTGTGCTTCCAGAACGGTCGCAGCTGGACGATGAAGCTGGGTGCTGCCCTGCTGGTGCTGGCCGGGCTGATCCTTTCGTGGGTCACCATCGCCTTCCACCTCTACGGCTACAGCATGTCGTTCTGATGGGTGCGCGCACGCAACGCAGCCTGACGCTCTCGGTCGAGGAGTTCGCCTACAAGAAGCCGTTCCGCATTTCGGGCCACGTGTTCGAAAAGACTTCGGTACTCGTGGCCGCCGTTACCGATGGCGACCACGAGGGACGGGGCGAGGGGGCGGGCGCTTACTACCTCGGGGACGATGTCGACAACATGGTCCGGCAGGCAGAGGCGGCGCGTGGCGCCGTGGAAGGCGGCGCGACGCGGGAGGAACTGCAGTCGCTCCTGCCGCCGGGTGGCGCGCGCAATGCGATCGATTGCGCGCTGTGGGATCTGGAGGCGAAACTGTCGGGCAGGCCGGTGTGGCAGATCGCCGGCCTGCCCGAGCCGCGCCCGCTTCTCTCCACGCTGACCCTAGGGGCGGACGAGCCCGAAGAAATGGCCAGGGCCGCGCAGGCTCTGGATCCGCTTGCGCCAATCAAGGTCAAGCTGACCGGCGATCTGGAAGTCGACGTCGCACGGATGAAGGCGATAAGGCAGGCGCGCCCCGACGCGTGGCTGGGGGTCGATGCGAACCAGGGTTACGACATTGCAGAGCTACCGCAGCTCTTGCCCGCACTCGAAGCGGTGGGCGTCAAGCTGCTGGAGCAGCCGCTTCGGCGTGGCCGTGACGCCGATCTCGAGGAGTTCACGAGCGCGATACCAATCGCTGCGGACGAAAGCGCGCTGACCCTTGCCGAAACCGAGACGCTGCCCGGACGGTTCGATGTCGTGAACATCAAGCTCGACAAGTGCGGCGGTCTTACCGAAGGGCTCGCCATTGCGCGCAGGGCAAAGGCACTGGGGCTCGACGTGATGGTCGGCAACATGATGGGCAGCAGCCTGTCGATGGCGCCGTCTTATCTCGTGGGCCAGCTGTGCCAGATCGTCGATCTGGACGGCCCGACCTTTCTCAAGAACGATCGCAGGCCCTCGGTCGAATACCGGGACGGCCATGTTGCATGCCCGCCGCAGGTTTGGGGTCACCCGGCCTCGCGATCTTGAACGGGTTGACAATTTTCCAATCAGGACATTAATGTCTCATTGTGAAAGTTCGGAGTCTTCGATCTCGAACGTCAACATGAGGGGCCCTTTGCGGGGCGGGAGGAATATCATCATGAGGTCTTTGCGGTTCAGCAGCAGTGTACTGGTCATCGCCATGCTGGCATCGGGCGCCGCCGCCCATGCGCAGGAAGCGGACGCGGACGAAAAGGACAACGCCCCGCAGGCCGACAACCTCATCGTCGTGACCGCGCAGAAGCGCGAGCAGACGCTGGCGGAGATCCCGCAGTCGATCACCGTGCTGGGCGGCGAGAAGCTGGAACAGCAGCAGGCGACCAGCTTCGTCGACTACGCGGCGCAGATTCCGGGGCTGAGCCTCGAGCAATCCAACCCCGGCCAGACGCGCGTGATCCTTCGCGGGATCAACACCGGCGGTGCCAGCCCGACCGCAGCGATCTATGTCGACGAAACGCCCTTCGGCCCGAGCACGGGGCAGAGCAACGGGGCAGTTCTGGCCGGCGACATCGACACCTTCGATATCGAGCGCGTCGAAGTGCTGCGCGGCCCGCAGGGCACGCTCTACGGTGCCAACTCGCTCGGCGGTCTGGTCAAGTTCGTGACCGTGCAGCCCAAGCTGGGCGAGTTCGAAGCGCGGGTTCGCGCGGGGTTTGAAATGACCGATGGCGGGGATGAGGGCTATAGCGGCAATGCCGTGGTCAACATCCCGCTCGGCGATACGCTGGCGCTGCGTGCCAGCGGCTATTACCGGCACTCGGGCGGTTTCATCGATACGATCGGGATCAATCGCGAGAACGCCAATGATTTCTCGAGCTATGGGGGCAGGGCCTCGCTCCTGTTCCAGCCGAGCGAGAATTTCTCGGTTCGCCTGACCGCGCTGGCGCAGAATATCCGGTCGGATTCGCAGGCAAACTTCGACGTCGACCCGGTGACTCACGACCCGATCGCAACCGACCCGGCGACCAACGATCCGCTGAACGGTCGCCTGGTGCGCACCGAATATTATCCAGAGTACAACGACGTCGATTACCGCCTCTACAATGGCACCGTCGCGTGGGATTTCGGGCCCGTCTCGCTCACATCCATCACCAGCTACGGCGAGCTTGAGCAGAACGAGGCCTATGATGTCACCTACCAGCTGCCGGGCATTGCGGATGCCATCTACGGCGGCGAATACCCGGCCGCCGGACCGCTCGGGATCGTGTTCCCGGCGGTGGCTTCGCAAGATAAGTTCACGCAGGAACTGCGCCTCGATTCGGCGGACAGCGACCGGTTCGAATGGTTGGTGGGCGCGTATTACACGAAAGAGAACGGGCTGCTCTTCCAGCAGTACGCTCCCTTTCCGCTCAATGATCCGCAGCTCCTCGATCCTACGCTCGAACTCGCGCCGGGCCTCGTCTACGACGATTTCCTGGTCGCAAATCTGGATTCCCAGTACGAGGAATATGCCGCCTTCGGCAGCGTGACGCTCTACCTTTCGGATCGCTTCGATATCACCGCGGGCGCGCGCTACAGCCATAACGAGCAGGATACGGTCCAGAGCCTTGACGGATCGCTGCTGGTGCTATCGGGTGCGGACCCTGCCGACGTGCCAGAAATCGTCACCGGCAATTCGTCCGAAGACGTCTTCACCTGGTCGGTCGCGCCGCGGCTCGAGCTGTCCGATTACACGACGCTCTATGCGCGGGTTGCGAAGGGTTATCGCCCCGGCGGCCCGAACGTGGTGCCGCCCGGTGCCGGCCCCAATTTCCCGACCCAGTTCAACGCCGATACGCTGATCAGCTACGAAGCGGGCGTGCGGGCCGAGACGCCGGGCCGCGAGTTCTCAATCGACGCCTCGGTCTATTATCTGGACTGGAGCGATATCCAGGTGCTCGTCACCTACAACACCGCGATCGGCCCGGTGAACGCCGACGGCAATGGCGATAGCGCGACGAGCAAGGGGGCCGAAATCACCGCCACCCTGCGCCCGACGCGCGGTTTGGATTTCGTGGCGAGCGTCGCGTACAACGATGCCACGCTCGACGAAGACCTGCCGGCGGGCAATGCGGGCTTTGCGGGCGACCGCCTGCCCTATGCACCCGAATGGACCGCCAATCTGGCGGCCGACTACGAATGGACGGTCGGCGATGGCGCGACGGCTTTCGTGGGCGGCAATGTGAAGCTGGTCGGCGATCAGGCGGGCAATTTCGATCCCAACTATCTGGCGACCTTCGGCAGCCGCATGCAGCTCGATGGTTATGCTTCGGCGGATTTGCGCGCCGGGGTGCGGTTCGATCGCTTCAGCATCAACGCTTATGTTCGCAACGTCACCGACTCGCGCGGCCTGACGAGCCTGGGCAGCTTCCTGTTGCGCCCCGGCACGACGCTTTCCGCCGCCCCCATCCGGCCCCGCACCTTCGGTGTGACGGTCGGTGCCGAATTCTGATCGGCACGGTGCAATGAACGCTCTGCTCGAAAGACCGGCGCAAGCCACGATCCTGCCCAAGCCTTACCTGCTGTTCCTGGGCGACATTACCGAGAAGGGCTACGCCAAGACCGCTTTCGGCCTCGTCGACTGGGCCCCCGACCTGTGCGTGGGCGAACTGGTGGTCGACGGTGCCACGGTGACTGCGGGGCTGGCGCGGATGACGCCCGCCGAGGCCGTTCGCAAAGGGGCCAAATCGGTCGTCATCGGCGTCGCCAACCAGGGCGGGGTCATTCCCGACAGCTGGCGGGGGGCGCTGGTAGAAGCTCTGGAGGCCGGTCTCGATATCGTGAGCGGGTTGCACACGCCGCTCGCCTCGATCCCGATCATCGCGGAGGCTGCCAAGCGGTCTGGCGGGCGCCTGATCGATATTCGCCGCCCGCCTGCCAACCTGCCGGTTGGAACCGGTCGGAAGCGTTCGGGCAAGCGGCTGCTGACCGTCGGCACCGATTGCGCGCTCGGTAAGAAATACACCGCGCTCGCCATCTCCCGCGCCTTCGAGGGGAGGGGGTTGGATGTCGATTTCCGTGCGACCGGCCAGACCGGCATCATGATCTCGGGCGGCGGCATCCCGATGGATGCGGTTGTCTCCGACTTCGAATCGGGCGCTGCCGAAACTCTCTCCCCCGACGCGGCGCCCGATCACTGGGATGTGATCGAGGGGCAGGGCTCGCTCTTTAATCCGTCCTACGCGGCGGTCTCGCTCGGCCTGCTGCACGGCAGCCAGCCCGACGTCTTCGTCGTGTGTCACGATCCGACGCGCAAGACGATCATCGGGCTGGAGGGCTACAAGCTGCCCAGCGTCGAAGAGGTCATCGACATGACCATCCGGCTGGGCTCGCTGACCAACCCGGCGATCCGCTGCGCCGGCATCAGCCTGAACACCTCCAGCCTGTCCGATGAAGAAGCCGAGCAAGTGCTGGCGGCGGAATCGGAGCGGCTCCACGGCATGCCGGTGGCCGACCCGATGCGCGGCGGGCGGCCTTTCGAACGCCTGCTCGACAGCTGCCTGGTATGACGGGAGAGCGCGAAGAGCGCGGGGGGACGTTTTTTCAGCGTTTCCTCCTGCCTGCCTTCGCTCTCAAAGGGGTTATCATCGGGGGCGGCTACGCGACGGGCCGCGAGCTGGTCGAGTATTTCCTGAGCCAGGGCCCGTGGGGCGCGTTCCTCGGCATGGCGCTGGCCACGGCGATCTGGGCGATCGTCTCCGCGCTCACCTTCGCCTTCGCGCACCAGACCCGATCCTACGATTACCGCGCGTTCACCGCGCAATTGCTGGGTCGGGGGGCGATCATCTTCGAGATCTGCTTCCTGCTCTTTTCGATCCTGTTGCTGGCGGTGTTCGGTGCCGCCGCGGGCGAGGTCGGGGCGAGCCTTCTCGACCTTCCCACTCTCGTCGGAACGCTGGCGCTGGCAGCCATGATCGCGCTGGTCGCCGGGCTGGGCGAACGCGCGGTCGAGCTGATGTTCAAATACGTCTCGGTGTTCCTCTACCTCGTCTATGCGGCTTTCCTGGTCCTTGCGCTGAGCCAGGTCGGGGGGCGGATGGACGATGCGTTCGCGGGTGCCGCCATCGAGCCGGGCTGGCCGGTGAGCGGGATTACCTATGGCATCTACAATATCGTCGCGGCGATCATGATCCTGCCCGTGCTGCGGCACCTCGCATCGCGGCGGCAGGCATTCGTCGCCGGGCTGATCGCGGGCCCCATGGCGATGCTGCCCGCGCTGGCGTTCCTCGTTGCGATGCTCGGCTTCTATCCCGCGATCCTGGGCGAGACGCTGCCTTCGGACTACATCCTCCAGCGCCTCGGCAGCCCGGCCTTTCGCTTCGTCTTCCAGCTGATGGTGTTCGGCGCACTGCTGGAAAGCGGCGTCGGCGTGATCCATGCGTTGAACGAGCGGGCGGTCGCGTGGCGGCAGAAGTCGGCCCCGGATCGGGCTGTCTCGCCTTGGCTGCGCCCCGGTCTGACCATCGCGGTGCTCGCGGGCTGCATGTTCGTCGCCAATTCGATCGGCCTCGTCGACCTGATCGCATCGGGATACCGCATCATGGCGGGCGTCTTCCTGTTCACCTTCATCCTGCCGCTGCTGACCATCGGGGCCTATCGGCTCTGGTCGGCGCGCGGACATCGAACTCCAGCATCCGGAGCGAACAATGCCTAGGACGATCCAATACGCCGCAGCCCTGATCCTCGTCGCCTTTGCACCCAGCGTGCAGGCCGCGCCGCCGGAGGGGTTCGCAGAACGCGTCGAGGACCTGCGCGAACAATCGGGCGCACCCGGCATCGCCATCGCCATCGTCGAACATGGCGAGACGACGCTGGCGCAAGGCTGGGGCGTCCGCGAGCAGGGCAAGAATGCGCCCGTCGATGCGCATACGATCTTCGCGACCGGATCGACCGGCAAGGCGTTCACCGTCGCCGCGCTCGCCACACTGGTCGACGAGGGCAGGCTTTCGTGGGACGACAAGGTGATCGACCACATGCCGTGGTTCCGCATGAACGACCCGTGGGTGACGGCAGAGATGACGGTGCGCGACCTGCTGGTCCACCGCAGCGGGCTGGGGCTGGGCGCGGGTGACCTGCTCTACGTCCCGCGTTCGAACCTCTCGCGCAGGGAAACCGTCAAGCGCCTGCGCTATATCGAACCCGCGACCAGCTTCCGCTCGGCCTATGCGTATGACAACATTCTGTATGTCGTGGCGGGGCAACTGATCGAGGAGATCACCGGCAAGACGTGGGAGCAGTATGTTCTCGACGACGTGCTGCGCGCGGGCGGCATGGTCGATTCCACGTCGGACTACGACCAGCGCTATGCCGTGAAGAACCGCGCGATGCCGCACGCCCGGACGACGGGAATGCTGCGCGGACTGGGGCCGAACGTGGTACTCGACGAACACGATGAACTCGGGCGCAACGCGCTGCCTGCCGGTGGTCTGGCGATGAGCGCGACGGACATGGCGCAATGGCTGAAGATCCAGCTCGCCCACGGCGCGTTGCCGGGCGGGGGCAGGCTGTTCAGCGAAGCGACGGCCAAGGAAATGTGGACGCCCGTCACGCCCATGCCGAACGAGGACTGGCCGGGCGATCTGGCTCCGACCAATCCGAGTTACACCGCCTATGCGCTCGGCTGGCAGGTGCAGGATTATCGCGGCGCGCGGCTGATCTGGCACGGCGGCGGCGTATTCGGGGCCATCACCCTCGTCGCGCTGCTGCCCGACCAGGATGTCGGCATCGCGATCATGATCAATTCCGAAGAAGCGGCGCTGCGGCGCGGGCTCTTTTACGAACTGCTCGATCACTATCTCGGCTTCCCGCCGAACGACTGGACGAGCAAGTGGGACGCCTTCGTCGCGCAGCGGCTCGAAGGCGGAAAGGCGTTCCTCTCGCAAAGGGAAGATCAGCCTGCCGACGTCGGGCCTTCGCTCCCCGCTGCCAGCTACGTCGGCACCTATCGCGATCCGTGGTACGGCGATGTCGTGGTGAGCGAGCGCGATGGTGGCCTGTGGATCGACTTCACCACCAATCCGCGCATGGAGGGGCGGCTGGTCCACTACCAGTACGATAGCTTCAAGACCGAACTGACCGATCCATCGCTCGAAAACGCGCTGGTGACCTTCGCGCTCGACGCGCACGGCAATATCGAGCGTGTGGCAATGGAAGCCGCATCGCCGCTGGCCGATTTCAGCTACGATTACCGCGATCTCGATCTTCGTCCCGTCAAGGAGAAGCAGGAATGACCAAGGGCACGCTCCTCGCCGCGCTTTGCGCAACCGCACTCGCCGGATGCACTTCCGTGGCCCCGCCCGCCGCAGACCCGCTGGCAGTTCACCGCGATCTGCTCGTGCTCGACACGCACCTCGATACGCCGATCAATTTCGGTCGCGAAGGATGGGACTTTTCCGAAGCGCATACCGAGCAGAACGACATCGCGCAGGTCGATCTCGGCCGGATGGCAAAGGGTTATCTCGATGGCGGCTTCTTCGTCATCTATACCGAACAGGGGCCGCTGACTGCCAAGGGCTACGCCGACGCGCTCGAATATGCGCGCACTCGCTCGGACACGATCGACCGCGAACTCGCCAAGTTCCCCGATCTCATCCGTCCCGCTACGACCCCCGCCGAAGCGGAAAAGCTTGCTGCACAGGGCAAGCTGATCGGGTTCAAGTCGATCGAGAACAGCTACCCCTTGGGGGAGGACCTGTCCTTGCTCAAAGAATTCTACGATCGCGGTGTGCGGATGGCGGGGCCGGTGCATTCGTCCACCAACCAGCTGGCCGATTCCTCGACCGGTGAAGCCAAATGGAACGGTCTCAGCCCGCTCGGCAAACAGTGGGTGAAGGAGATGAACCGGCTCGGCATGGTCATCGACGGCAGCCACGCTTCCGATGCGGTGTTCGACCAGCTGCTGGAGCTTTCGGCAACGCCGATCCTGCTCTCGCACACATCGCCGCGCTGGGCCTACGACCACCCGCGCAATCTCGACGATGCGCGGATCCGCAAGCTTGCGGCCAAGGGCGGGGCGATCTGCATGTCGACCATCTTCATGAGCGAGCTGAACCTCAGCGGCGAACGCGGCGAGCTGTTCGACCAGTACGAGAACATTGCCAGCATGTCCGCCGCAGAGCAGCGCGAGCTGATCCACAAATGGCGCGAACTCGACAAGACGCAGCCTTTGTGGGACATCGACCTCGACCGCTACATGGAAGCGCTGCTGCATATGATCGACGTCGCGGGCGTCGATCATGTCTGCTTCGGAGGCGACTGGGACGGTGGCGGCGGTATCGAGGGGCTTATGGAGATTTCATCGCTGCCGGTCGTGACCGGGCGCTTGCTCGACGCAGGATACTCGCCCGAGGATATCGGGAAGATGACCGGCGGTAACGTTCTTCGGGTCATGCGTGCCGCGCAGGCCGGGGCCCAGCCAAGCGGTTCCTAGCGACGCGATGGAGAAAGACGCGCCCCTCGACCGGTTCGAGAAGAAGATCCTGCGCGTGCTGCAGGAGGACGGCTCGCTTTCCAACGCCGCGATTGCGGAGAAGGTGGGGCTGTCCACCTCGCCCTGCTGGCGGCGGATCGACCGGCTGGAACGCGAAGGCTTCATCAAGAAGCGCGTTGCGCTGGTCGATCGCAAGAAGATTGGGCTCAACGCCCAGATTTTCGCGCAGGTGAAATTGAACGCGCATGGCCGCGCCAATCTGGACGAGTTTTCGAAGGCTATTCAGGACTTCCCCGAGGTTCTCGAGTGCCATGTGCTGATGGGCCCGGTCGATTTCCTCCTGCGCGTGGTGGCACCCGATATCGAGGCCTACGAACGCTTCTTCTTCAATCGGCTGTCGCAGCTGCCGGGCGTGCAGGAGGTCAACTCGACCATCGCGCTGTCGGAGATCAAATCGACGACTTCTCTGCCTGTCGAGTGACCCATCGGTAGAACTAACCCAATAAGTCATGAATCCGGGTGAAACCTACCGGAAGATCCGGATTTCGGTAGCGTATTAGGACGGAAAATCCGCCTACGCTCGACCACAAGGCTCTCCGAAACAACGGAGACCCGAAATGCTCAGATCCCTTCCCGAAGCGGAATTTCCGCCGGAATCGGTCCATGTCGTAAGCGACGAGGAATGCGGCCTCGAAGGGGTGATCGTGCTGCATTCGACCCGCCTCGGCCCCGCCGCCGGTGGCTGCCGCTTCTGGCACTACGACAGCAGCAGCGCGATGACGCGCGATGCACTGCGGCTGGCGGAGGGTATGGTCTACAAGAACGCGATGGCCGACCTTCCGCTGGGGGGCGGGAAATCGGTCATCAATGCGCCCGCAGGCGATTTCGACCGGAGGGAGCTGTTCGAAGCGTTTGGCCGCAAGGTCGAACAGCTGAATGGGCAATACGTCACTGCCGAGGATGTCGGCACCAGTGTCGCGGATATGGAGGCGGTGCGCAGCCAGACACGCCATGTTGCGGGACTGACGCAGCAGGCCGGCAAGCCCGGCGGCGATCCATCGCCGTGGACCGCGCTGGGCGTCTTCCGTTCGATGCAGACGGCGGTGCGCCGCCAGTACGGTACCGACCTTTCGGATATGACGGTGGCGGTGCAGGGCCTGGGCCATGTCGGTTCCGCCTTGTGCGAACTGCTTCACCAGGCCGGTGCGCGGCTGGTGGTGGCCGAACGCCGCAGCGATGTGGCGGCAAGCGTCGCGTGTCGATACGGCGCCGAGCTGGCGAGCCCTGCTGCGATCCTCTCGGCACAATGCGATGTCTTCGCGCCGTGCGCCCTCGGAGCAGTGGTGAGCGAGCAGAACGTCGACAAGCTGAAGGCGCGCGTCGTTTGCGGAGCGGCCAACAACATCCTCGCCACGGCAGAGGCTGGCGACAGGCTGGCGGAGCGGGGCATCCTCTATGCGCCCGACTACGTCGTGAACGCGGGTGGCATCATCAACGTGTGCGCCGAATATCTCGGCTGGAATCTGGCCGACGTGGAAGCGCGCGTGGAGGCCAGCGGAGAGCGTTTGGCGATGGTCTTCGACCATGCCGAGCAGACCGGCCTGCCGCCGCACCGTGCGGCAAATTCGCTGGCGCGCAAGAAGCTCACGGCCCTACCGCGAAAAGCTGCGTGAATTGCGCCCCCCACGCGGGGGCGCTTCACTTCTCTTCGCGCAGTTCGTTGATCGTCTTGTCGGTCCATCGGCGGACGGCGCGGCGCAGGTTGGCCGCGTCGCTGAAGCCCACCTTCCACGCGACATCGTCCACGCTCATCCGCGTGGTCTGGAGATATTCGATCGCCAGCTTGCGCCGCACGTCGTCCACGATCGCGCCGTAGGTGGTATCCTCGTCTGCCAGCCGACGGCGAAGCGTGCGCTCCTGCAAACCGAGTTGCGCGGCGACTGCCGTCATCGTGGGAAATTGGCCGGGCGCGCCGAGGAGCAGCTGGTACACTTCTCCCGAGAGACCAGAAGAGATGCGCGATTGCCCGATCAGTCGTTCGCAGGTTTCTTCCAGCATCATCCGCGTCAGTCGGTTGCCCAGTTCGGGCGTTGCGTCGAGGATGCCTGCGGGATAATGCAACTCGTTCGCTTCCTGATTGTAGAAGCAGGGGCACGACAGCTCTCGGGTGTCCTGCGCCGCGTGACTGTCTTCGGGCAGCGCGAAGAGAGCCTTGACCGGCAGGTTGTCGGTGCCTGCGGCATCGCGGATGTGGGTGAAGGTCATCTTCATCTGCTGCCGGGCGAGGAAGGTGCGCACATCGTCGCTCATCATGTCGCGGTAGATCTCGCGGAATTGCCAGATCGCGAAGTCGCCTTCGAGCCGCCAGTGCAGCCGTACTGTCGGTGTGGCGAGCGGTTGGTAGCGGACGGCGAAATCGAAGAAGTCGCGCATGGTGGGCGAACACATCAGCGCGTAGCCGTACATCCCGTAAGCCGACAGGTGCAGCCGCGATCCGATCGCAAAGGCATCGGAGAATTCGGCGCCCGCCGCGACGATGTTCTCGCACGCGGTCAGGTACTGCCCGATCGAGGTCAGCGTATGCGGATCGCGCACCTCGGCCAGCGTCAACCCGGTCCGTTCGAGCACGGTTTCGGGCGACATGCCCCGGCCAGCGACCGTATCGATCACGGTCGCGATCTTGAACGGCGCGAAGATGCGCTGGTTGAGCGTGGGAAAACCGGCGCGGTCGTTCTGTATTGCCGGTTGGCCGCTGTGCTGCTGGGGCGTGGTCATGCTGTCCGCTTCTCCCTCCATCCTGTCCGCAAAGGACACAGAGATGTCCGCTGATGCGCTTACGTTCGCCTCTGTCAGACCATAAGCCTGTCATCAAGTCGGCAAAGTCCGGCAGCGGCAAGGTCCGCGATCACGATGGGAGAGAGAACATGTCGATGAGGTCGATTTCCATGCGGCGCTGTGCGCGCCTGCTTCACCATTCCGCGCTTGCTGCTGCGCTGCTGAGCCTGCCCGCCATTGCGCACGCACAGGCCGACGAACCCGACGATCAGCAAGAGAGTACCCCGGTCGAAGACGTTGCCAGCGAGCCCGAAACGGTCATCGTCGTGACCGGCACGAGCATTCGCGGCGTCCCGCCGACCGGTTCGGACCTGATCACCGTCACCCGTGAAGATGTGAAGCAGATCGGCGCTGCGAGCACGCCCGAACTGCTGGCGACAGTGCCGCAGCTCAACAGCTTCAACACCGCGCCGCGCGTCAGCAATGGCGGGGTCGGCTCCTTCGCACCCGGCTTGCGCGGCCTGCCCACGGCGGCCACGCTGCCGCTGATGAACGGTCACCGCCTGATTTCCGGCAGCGTGCAGCAGACCAACCCGGACTATCCGCTGATCCCCGAACTCGCGGTCGAGCGGGTGGAAATCGTCGCCGACGGCGCCTCCGCCATTTACGGTTCGGAAGCCGTCGCGGGCGTCATCAACTTCATTACCCGCAAGCGTGTGTCCGGGCTCGAGGCGAATTTTCGCTATGGCTTCGCCGACGATTATGACGCGCTCAACGCGGGCGGGATCTTCGGCCAGGACTGGGGCACGGGCTCTGTAGTCCTTGCCTATCAGTACCAGCAGAACAGCAATATCACCGGGGCCGATCGCGACTATCGCTCGCTCGATTTCCGCGATGCGGGCGGCATCGACACGCGCTCGACCGTGTGCCCCGATGCGAACGTCAACCTGTTCGCCGGAACGATCTACGCCGCGCCCAGCCTGGAGCCGGGCGTGAACACCTGCGACCCGCGCGGCCCGGTTGACCTTTTCCCCGAGAGCCGCGCGCATAGCGGACTGTTCTCGGCGCAGCAGGATATTTCGGACAGCGTGACCGTGTGGGCCGACGTTCTTTACTCGGACCGCAAGGACACGGTGCAGGCGGCGCTGCCGGGGCAGACCTTCGTGCTGATTACCGCCGCCAATCCCTACTTCCGCGCCCCCCCGGGCACGGGTTCGGTATTCGGCTACTTCGACTTCCGGCCCGATCGACTGGTCGGCGACGATCACTTCGACCAGACCTACCGCGTGCGCACCGGCAATGCGACCGCCGGGGTGGATATCGACCTGCCGGGCGATTTCCAGGCGAGCATCTACGGGACCTACAATTGGTCGCGCAACGATACGCTCCAGCCAGGCATCAACACCACGGCGCTGACGGCTGCTGCTGCCGGTACGACACCGGCGACCGCGCTCGACCCATTCGGTTACCAGACCGATCCGGCGGTGGTCGCCGACATCCTCGACAACCCGACCACCTTCACCAACCGCCAGCGTACGCGCATCGGTGCGATCAAGGTCGACGGACCGCTTGCGCAGCTGCCCGGCGGCGACCTGAAGATCGCAGTGGGGGCCGAGTACCGGCGCGAAACTTACATGCAGCGCGGCCAGAGCGGCGGCGTCGGCTTTCCCGAAGACCTCTCGCGCAATGTTCAGTCGGTTTACGGCGAACTCTTCATCCCGATCGTGGGTGACGGCAATGCAGGATCGTTCGCCCGGAGTCTGACGCTGTCGCTCTCGGGGCGCTACGACCACTACAGCGATTTCGGATCGACCACGAACCCGAAGATCGGGCTGACGTGGGAGCCGGTCGCAGGGGTGAACCTGCGCGGCAGCTACGGGCATTCGTTCCGTGCGCCCGGTTTGCGCGACCTGGGGTCGACAGTCGGTTCGTACTATTCCGCCGCCGCGCTGGTGGACGCCTTCGGCGCGCGCGACCCGGCGCGGGGAGCGGCGCAGGTCAACACCATCCTGCTGTACGGCGGCAACGAGGATCTCGACCCCGAAACCGCGCGCACCTGGTCGGCGGGTGTCGATCTGAACCCGGTGTTCGCGCCCAACCTGCGCGCCAGCGTGACCTATTACGATATCAAGTACGACAACGTGATCGGCACCCCGTCGGGGCTCGGCGCGCTGCTGTTCAGCGATCCGACCTTCTCCGCACGCGTCATCCGCGATCCGAGCGCGGCGCAACTGAGTGCGGCCATCGAGGATACGGTGCCGTTCTACTACACCTTCTCCGCTGTCCCGACGATCGGCAACATCCTCGATCTGCGGCAGGGCAATTTCGGGGTGCGCAAGACCGATGGTATCGATTTCGATGTGAATTACCGGCTCCCGACGAATTTCGGATCGGTCTTCGCGGGTGTCGCAGGCAATTACATCCTGAACTACACCAACCAGCTGTCGCCGACTTCGGCGGAGAGCAACTCGCTCGAAGCCGGAATCCCGCGCGCGACATTGCGCACCACGCTCGGCTTCAATGCCGGGCCGGTGACCTTCGTCAACTTCGTCAATCACCGTTCGGGCGTGACTGCGTCCTATGCGACACCGACGGGGACCGATGTCTACTCGGCGAACGGCTACACCACGGTCGACCTGCGGCTGCTGGTGCGTCTGCCCGATCTCGGCTTTGCTCGTGGCACCGAACTCGGCCTGCAGATCAACGATCTGTTCGACGAAACGCCGCCGTTCTTCCCCGGCACGGACGGGATCGGCGGGGCCTACAACCCGATCGGTCGCTACGCCGCGATGAGCCTGCGGACGGCCTTCTGAACCCGGAGGGCGGTACTTCCCGCAAGGCGAGCGCCGCCCTCCATCAGCCGATCGCGCCCCCATTTCTTGTGAAAAGCCAAGGTTAGTGACCCGATGAACCGTCGCAGCGCCACAGCGGACGTACCGGCCCCGATACCGCAAATCCGTCTGTATCGCGACTGGTTGAAGGAGACGCGGGGGCTGGATTTCGCCACCTTCGACGATCTTTACCGCTGGTCGGTGGACGATCTCGAAGGTTTCTGGCGCAGCATCTGGGAGTGGGAGGGCATCGAAACCCCGACCCCGTTCGCCGCTGCGTTGAGCGAGGACGCGCTGCCCGGTGCGCGGTGGTTCGACGGAGCCCGGGTCAATTACGCGCGTCATGTTTTCGGACATTGCGATGCAGCCGAAAAAGCAGGCCAGCCCGCGATCATCGCTATGGACGAGCGCGGCAACAGCGAGACGATTGGCTGGGCCGAGCTGCGGCGACAAGCCGCGTCGCTCGCGCTGGAGCTGCGCGCACGCGGGATCGAACCGGGCGACCGCGTGGCCGCATACCTGCCCAACATCCCCGCTGCCGTCGTGGGCCTGCTTGCCTGCGCCAGCGTGGGGGCAGTCTGGACGCTATGCTCGCCCGACATGGGCACCTACGCCGTGCTCGACAGGTGGCGGCAGACCACGCCCAAGGCGCTGATCGCGGTCGATGGCGTTTTCTACGCGGGCAAGGCGCTCGACCGCAGCGCCACGGTTTCTGAGATACGCGATCAGCTCCCCTCGGTCGAAACGCTGTTCCTGCTCTCGAGTGGCCATGGTGCAGGCGAGGTGCCCGATGCGGTCGACTTCGCATCCGCAATTGCGCGCGACGACGATGCGGTTTCCGCGTTCGAGCCCGAATGGCTGCCCTTCGACCATCCGCTGTGGATCCTCTATTCGAGCGGGACGACCGGGCTGCCCAAGGCAATTGTCCACGGCCACGGCGGCATCATCCTCGCGACCGCTGCGGGGCGGCTGCATTTCGATCTCGGCCCCAGCTATGCGGCGAATACGCTGGGCGACCGGTTCCACTGGTACAGTGCGAGTGGGTGGGTGATGTGGAACATCCAGGTCGGCGGGCTGCTCAGCGGCACGACGATCTGCCTGTTCGACGGATCGCCCAGCGGTACGAAGGCCGACCCCGACTGGTCGAAACTGTGGGATTTCGCGAGCCGGACGGGCGTCACCTGGTTCGGCGCGGGCGCGGCCTTCTTCGCCAATTGCCGCAGGGCGGGCGTCGAAATCGACCGGATCGCGGGGATCGAACGGATTCGCGCGCTCGGCAGCACCGGATCGCCGCTGCCGCCCGACGTGCAGCGCTGGGGCACCTCGCAGTTCGCCCAAATTGGTCGGCCCGACATCTGGTGGTGCAATGTCAGCGGAGGGACCGAGATCGCCGCTGCTTTCATGGCGGGCAATCCGGAACTGCCCGACACGCCCGGTCGGCTGCAATGCCGCCATCTCGGCGCCGCGATCGAGGCGTGGGACGAGCAGGGCCGGCCGGTGATCGACGAGGTTGGCGAACTCGTGTGCACCCGGCCTTTCCCGAGCATGCCGCTATATTTCTGGGGCGATGAGGATGGCAGCAGGTACCACGAATCCTACTTCGCCGAGTGGCCCGGCGTCTGGCGCCACGGCGACTGGCTGACGGTGCATCGCGACGGCAGCTGCACCATCTCGGGCCGGAGCGACGCGACCATCAACCGGCACGGCGTGCGCATGGGCACCGCCGAAATCTACGCCGCAGTCGAGCAATTACCCGCCGTCGCCGATACGATGATCATCGACGTCGAGAACGCGCAGGGCGACAGCGAGCTGATCCTGTTCGTCGTGCCCGCCGATGGCGAGACGCTCGACGCGTCGCTGCAAACCGCCGTGGCGAGCGCAATCCGGTCGAGCTTGTCGCCGCGGTTCATTCCCGACCGCCTGATCGCTGCGCCGGGCATTCCGCGCACGCTTTCGGGCAAGAAACAGGAGCTTCCGATCAAGCGGCTTTTCGCCGGTTGGCCGGTGGCGAAGGTGATCAACGCCGATGCCAGCGCGACACCCGAGTTGCTGCCATGGTACGTCGACCAGGCGCGCTCATGGCAGAGCGAAACTTTGCCCGAGGCCGACCTGCGCGCGGAGCAGGCATCGTGAGGGGCACGATGCTGGTTGAGCGATTACGCATGATAAAACCGACCGGAGAGGACGAGACGATGACCAAGGCCAATGCACCGCGCAGGTGCCCCCGATGACCGCCGCAACCAGTGCGGACAGCGGTCACAAGTCCACCGCAGCCGCGCGCATCACGCTCGGCATGCTGGCCTTCGTCTATGTGCTCAACTTCCTTGATCGGCAGCTGATCTCGATCCTCGCCAAGCCGATCCAGGACGGTCTGAACATCACCGATGGGCAGCTAGGCCTGCTCACCGGCTTCTATTTCGCGCTGTTCTACTGCTTCATCGCGATCCCGATCGGCTGGCTCGCGGATCGCACCAGCCGGGTGAAGGTGCTTTCGGCCGCCTGCGCGATCTGGAGCGGCGCGACTGCGGCTTGCGGGATGGCTGGCAGCTACGGCCAACTGGTCGCCGCGCGCATGATGGTGGGCGTGGGGGAGGCGGGCGGCGTCCCGCCATCCTACGCGATCATCTCGGACACCTTCCCGCGCGAGCGGCGGACCACCGCGATGGCGATCTTCAACCTCGGCCCGCCGATCGGCTCGGCGTTGGGCGTCGCCTTTGGCGCATCGCTGGCGGCGGCGTTCGACTGGCGCATGCCGTTCTATGTGATCGGCGCAATCGGCGTGGTGACCGCGCTGCTGGTCTACTGGCTCGTACGCGAACCCAAGCGCGGCGAGACCGACGCGCTGCCCGCCGCAGTCGTGCCCGAGGCGACCCCTGAGGGCTTCCTCACCACCATCGCGCGCTTCTTCCGCAACCCGGTGTTGCTGATGGCATCGCTGGCGAGCGGCGCGGGCAATTTCATCACCTACGGCCTGCTCAATTTCACCGTGCTGTTCCTGATGCGCGAGAAGGGCATGACGCTGGAAGATGTCGCGGTGTGGTACGCGCTGGTGGTCGGGATCGGGATGAGTGCAGGGATCTACACCTCGGGCCGCATCGTCGATCGCTTCGCGCGCCGCAGCAAGACGGCCTATGCCACCGTGCCCGCCGCTTCGCTGGTGCTGGCGCTGCCGTTCTTCCTCGGCTTCGCGTGGGCTCCGAGCTGGGAAATCGCGCTCGCCTTTCTCGCAGTTCCGATGTTCCTCAATTCCTTCTTCCTCTCGGCCACGGTCACCTTCGTCCAGAGCGAGGTCGCGCCCGAACGGCGGGTGATCTCGGGTGCCTTGCTGCTGCTGGTGATGAACTTCATCGGCCTCGGCCTCGGCCCGACCTATGTCGGGATGATGAGCGATGTCTTCCGCCCGACCTTCGGAGAGCACGCGCTGCAGGCAGCCTATTATGCGCTCGCGCCGATGTATCTTATCGGTGCGCTGCTGTTCCTGTGGCTCGCCCGGCTGATCCGCCGATCGGAAGCGGCCAGCGAAGCATGAGTACGGCGAGAGGCACATCGGAGAGAACCATGAAACGCACACATCGCATCGCCATTCTCATCGCGTCCGCGCTCGGTTGTATGCTTCCCGGAGCTGCGCTGGCGAAGCCGGCAGGGGATGATCCCGCAGCGCGGTGTACCGCGCTTGCCAAGGTCAAGCTCGCCGACACGACGATCGAGAGTGCAGCACTCGTCCCGGCCAAGCTTGCCGAGACGACACTCGCGGGTGAGACGCCCGGCTACCCCGGCTTCTGCCGCGTGGTCGCGCGCGTGCGATCCGAACCAGGTTCGGACGTCGGGGTGGAATTGTGGTTGCCCGTGCAGGGCTGGACCGGCGTCTTCCACGGCAATGGCAGTGGCGGCTTCGGCGGGTCTTTTGCGCTCGGCTATTCGGGCATGGCCGAAGGGTTGCGGCGCGGCTACGCCACCGCGACGACCGATGCGGGGACGGCGCCCGCAACCCCGCTGGAAGGCGACGCGCTGATCGGCCAGCCGCGCAAGTGGCGCGATTGGGGGCGGCTTTCGACCCACGCGATGACCACCACCGGCAAGGCGCTGACCCGCGCGTTCTACGGAAGGGAAGCGCGCAAGTCGTACTACACCGGCTGTTCGACGGGCGGGCAGATGGGGCTGATCGAGGCGCTGTATTATCCCGATGATTACGACGGCATCCTGGTGGGTGCGCCGGTGATGAACCGGACCTGGGGCCATGCGGCGGTGCTATGGAACTACGCCGCGGCGAACCGCGAACCCGGCCGCGTGCTGTCGGATGCCAAACTCAAGCTGCTCAACAACGCCGCCATCGCGACCTGCTGGAAGCAGGGTCATGGGCTGGCGGGCGACCGCTTCATCATGGACCCGATGAGCTGCCGGTTCGATCCCGCAGTGCTCCAGTGCAAGGGCGCGGCGTCCGACACGTGCCTGACCGAAGGCGAGGTCGCGACCGCGCGCGCGTTCTATTCGGGGCCGACCGATGACGACGGTGAGCCGAGCTTCTTCGGCTGGCTGCCGGGCAGCGAAATGCCCGACACCTTCGGCTGGTCGTTCCTGCAAAAGCCGATCAACGGCCAGCCTGCCTTTGGCGGGCTGTTCAAATGGGTTTTCGGCGCGGACTGGAACTGGCGCGACTTCGATTTCGATCGCGATATGCCGACGGTCGATGCGCAGCTCGATTCCATCGTCAACGATGCGACGCGTGGCAGCCTGGCGGCGTATGCGCGGCGCGGAGGCAAGCTGATCGTCTTCCACGGCCTCGCCGATACGCTCGTCCCGCCCGGCCAGTCGGTCGATTTCTTCTCGCGCCACGCCGCGCAGATGGGCGGCGCGGGCAAGCTGGCCGAGAATGCGCGCCTGTTCATGGCCCCGGGCATGATGCATTGCGGGGGCGGGACGGGGCCCGATGCATTCAACTCCACGCTCGGCATTCCGCCACGCCCGCCCTCCGACGATCCGCAGCACGACATGTTCTCCGCACTGGTCGCCTGGACCGAGCGTGATGAGGCACCCGACCGCATCGTTGCGACACGCTTCTCCGGCGAAGAGCCCGGCAAGATCGCCATGCAGCGCCCGCTGTGCCCGTGGCCGCAAAAGGCCACCTATCGCGGGGTCGGATCGACCGATGCGGCGAGCAGCTTCCGCTGCGAGGCTCCGGCGAAGCCCTAGGCGCGCGCGGAGGTCAGGAGAGGAGGGAAGAGCATGTTGAGCCGCCGCGATATTGGCCGTCTCGGCGTAGCCGGTGCTGCCGCCACGCTCGCGACTCCCGCGCTCGGCCAGGCGAAGGGAGCAGTCGCGTTTCACGCGCTGTCATCGCAGAATGTGCCGGGTGAGCTTGGCCTCGCGGTGTATCATCCGCCCGGCTACGACCCGCTCCGCGCGGAACCCTACCCGCTGCTGCTCTTGCTCCATGGCGGCAATGGCAGCGAGCGGGACATGCTCTACTTCACCGACATCTTCGATGCCGAGATCATGGCGGGTCGGGTCCCTCCTTTGGTTATCGCCACGCCAAGCGCACGGCGTTCGCTCTACATGGACTTCCGCGACGGTTCGCAGAGTTGGGAGCGTTACATTCTTGAGGACGTGCTGCCCTTCGTGCGCCGGTCGGAGCACGTGGCTGAGACGCGGCAAGGGACCTATATGTCCGGCATCTCGATGGGCGGGCTTGGCGCGCTGCGCATTGCATTCAAGCACCCGGCGCTGTTTGCTGCGGTCGCCGCGCTGGAACCCGCCATCGAGCCGAAGCTGGCCTGGGCAGGGGTTGGGCCGGAGACCCGTTTCTGGCGACCCGAAACCGTGCTCCATCCGATTTTCGGCCAGCCGGTCGATGCGGACTACTGGGAAGCGAACAACCCGGCGACCATCGCCCACCACGATCCCGAGCGGCTGAGCGGCCTTGGCATCTATCTCGAAGTCGGCGACCAGGACTCGCTCTATCTCCACGAGGGGGGCGAATTTCTGCACCGTGTGCTGTTCGATGCGCGGCTGGCGCACGAATACCGGCTGGTTCATGGGGCCGACCACGTTGGTCGGTCGCTCGGGCCGCGCATGGCGAACGCGCTCGACTTCATCGGCAGGCAGGTATCGCCCCCGGACTGGATCGACGACAGCGTTCAGAGCTTGCGCGCGGCTATGGATAGCCAGAAACCCAAGGCAGGCGTGGAAGTGCGTCCGCGTGATCCAGAAAGGATCGCTACTGCGCGGTGGGTCGAAACGAGCAGCAGATAGCGAGCGCGCCTTTAGGCGTCCCTATCGCGACCTGGCTCCTCGCGGTGTCGATGGACGAGGGCAGGGCATCGCGACAGCCATCGAACGTCGGCCTGTCTCAGGCTTCGCCAGCATTCTCCGGCACGTATTGCGCACAAGTGTTTTGCGCGCATCGCAGTGCGTACAGCGCAGCCCCAAGCGTGGGATCGGCGATCGGCTCTACGAACCGGTAGCGCGCGTCCATGCTCGCCAGTCTTGCCTTGAACGGCGCTGTTACGAGGTTACCCGACCGGAAAACGCCGCCGGACCAGGAGACCGGAATGTCCTCATCCACCCCGAAGTCCAGTTGCCGCGCCACCGCGTCGACGATCTCGGCAAGTTCCGCAGCGGCCTCGTGGAAAATACCCGCAGCCGCCTGGTCCCCGGCATTCGCTGCCAGAGCGACGATCTGGCTGAGCGCCGCGATGCTGTCGCGACTTCCCGCCGCACCCATGACATGCCCGCACAGGTCGAGGTCTGCCTGCAACGCAAAGTGATCGCGCAGCGCGTCCAGCAAGGGGCCGGGTGGGGATCGGCCGTCGCTCATCCGGGAAAATAGTTGCAGGCCTCGGATGGCGATCCAGTACGCGGACCCCTCGTCGCTGAAAATTTCGCCCCAGCCGCCAGCTCGGGCACTTTTTCCCAGCCGCTCGCCATAGGCGATCGATCCGGTGCCGGACACGATATTGATGCCATCGCGACCGCCCAGCGACCCGGCCCAGCCGCACACCATGTCGTTCCCGACGGTGAAGCGATCGTGCCCCAGCATCTGGCGCGGAAGCTGCGCGATCAGCGGATCGACCCTGCTGTCTTCCCCGAATGCCGGCAGGCCGAAGAACGCGAAGCGCAGCGCTGCCGGATCGGGGCAGACCTTGGCGATCCCCTCCATCAACAGCTCTGTCAGGTTCTCCAGACCGACCTGCAAATAATAGCTCGACCCGGCGAGATGCTGCGCAAGCACTTCGCCCGATCCATCGACCAGGGTAAAGGCGGTCTTGGTCCCGCCACCATCGACCCCGAGGTAGAGATCTTCGATCAGGCGGTCTCGCATGCGTGAAGCCTTACGCCCTGAACAACGCGGTTGACCGTCCCGCTGACATTCGGATTGTCCGGTGTCAGGCCCGCATCGAGCGATGCGAGGATACCATAGACCTGCGCCGGGATGATGTAGGGGTAGAGCAACTCCGCGTCCTTTGCTTCCGCCATTCCGGGCACCAGGATAGCATCGTCGATGTCGTCGAGCGCGGACAAGGTGACGATCTGTGCGGCAGTCCCGTCGGCGATAAGTTCGGCGCGCAAATCCAAGTCGTATGCCCGTGTAAGCGGATCGTTCGACATGAAGAGCATCACCATCGTCCGGTCGTTGACCATGGCCTTGGGGCCGTGCCGGAAGCCGAGCGGTGAATCAAAGCTGGTCAGGATCTTGCCGTCGGTGAGCTCCATCAGCTTGAGTGCCGCCTCGCGCGCCAGGCCCTTGAAGGGGCCGCTGCCGAGATACACCACCCGCTCGAACCGGGCATTTGCCAGCCGCTGCATCGTCGGAACGATCGTGTGCAAGAGACTGGTACAGCCTTCCGAAATGCGCGCCGGATCGGCGGGTTCGGGCGACAGCGCCGCCCACGCGGCGTACATCATGGCAGTGAAGCTCGATGTCATGGCGAAGCTTCGGTCGTGGGCTTCTTCGGGCAGCAGTACTGTCAGTCGGTTTTCCTTGCCCGAGGCCGCGATCGCGCCGTCGGCATTGCAGGTGATGACCAGATGGCTGACGTCCGCCACCAGCTCGTCCGAAATCTCGATGGCGCCCTTGCTTTCCGGACTGTTGCCGGACCGGCCAAAGGAGACGAGCAGCGTGGGTGCATCTTTTCGCAGGTAGACGAATGGCGAGCTGACGATGTCGGTGGTGGCTACGGCTTCCACCCGCGCGGCGACCTGCGCGTCGAGGAATGGCGCCAGGCACTCCCCGATGAACGCGGATGTGCCCGCGCCTGTCAGGATGACCCGGGCCAGCGGATTGGAAAGATAGGGGTGCGCGAAGGCGGCGATCCGATCCTTCATCTCCGTCACGATCCTGTCGGTCGCCAGCAGCATCTCGGGCTGCTGCGCGATCTCGCGGGCAGTCCACAGGGCGCCTTTCTCGTCCAGCTCCTGCTCGTTGTATCCAAGCCTAAGCATTGCAGTTTTCTCCAGCGTCAGTCGCTTTCAGGTAGGTGTCCAGCGTCGCCATGACGTGCGCCATGACGAGTTCGGCCGGATCGTTCGTGAGGGTCCCTGCGCGCAGCTCCGCGTAGGCGATTGGCAGGTACTGGCTGACCAGCGGCAGCGGCGGCGGGGATGCGCGCAGGTTCGCGAACATCTCCTCCTGCGCTTGCGCGATCTGCGGATCGGGCCAGTAATAGCGGATCCGATCGCTGAGGCTGTATTGCAGGTCGAGCTGCAAGTCGGCCCCGTTCGAATGATAGTACTTCTGCCAGTTGCCCGGCTTGTCGTTCATCACCGCGAGAACCCGCTGCCGGAAATCCGATGCGCGATCGCCCAGCATGTCGCGTTCCATCGCGTCGAGCGCCCACAGCGCTTCGCGCAGCGCGAATGTCACACCCGGGCCGACCTTCAGGATGGCGAAATGGTCGCGCACCAGCGCGGTCAGCGCCTCCTGGGTCTGGTAATCGGTGGAGTGCGCTTCGAAGACCATTCCGGGGATATCGTCGAGGCTGCGGCTGAGGTCCTGCGCCGCCTCCGGGCGATAATCGAGCACCTGATGGTGGTCGAATTCGACCCCCGGCTGCACCACCAGTGCAATGACGCGGTCCCACGCCTCCGCCGGGAACAGTTCCTTGTGCATTGCGATGGTGCCATGCGCCGCCTCGGGCGAGGTCACCTGCAACGGCTCCAGATCCTCGGTCGCGCCGCCGGGTACCGGAACCTCGGTCCCGATGACGTAGACCGGTGCGGGCGTTCCTGCATCGGCATGGGCCGCTTCCGCCACCCGGCACAGCCGCGCCGCACGCGCGGCGATCGTCTCTTCGGGCAGGGGGACCGGGTCGTCGGCGCAGGACATCGAGCAGTCGAGATGGATCTTGGCGAAACCGGCGCGGACATACTGGTCGATCAGCACGTCGGCGCGCTCCATCGCTTCGTCAGCGGTCAGCGCCGTCCAAGCATTCGGCCCCAGATGGTCGCCGCCAAGCACGATGCGCGCCTTCGGAAAATCGACGCGCTTCGCAATTTGCAAAACGTAGTCGCGGAAATCGGCGGGCTTCATCCCGGTGTATCCGCCATCCTGATTCACCTGATTGGACGTCGCCTCGATCAGAACGAACGGCGCATCGTGCTTCAGCGCGTGGCGAAACGTTGCTTCGATCACCAGCGGATGGGCGGAGCAGACCGAATAGATGCCAACGTCCTCGCCTGCCTTGTGGCGCGCAACGCGGTCGAGAAGCAGGCTCATGCCATGTCTCCGTCGGTGTCCGGCCCGGGCTCGTCAGCAGCCTCGGGTTCGATCGCCAGCAGGACCGATGCGATCAGCGCCAGGATCAGGCCGACGATCTTGAGCGGTCCCGGCACTGCGCCCAGGATCACGAGAGACAGCATCGCGGTGACGAGCGGTGCACCGGCATTGGAAAGGGGAGCGACCACGATCGCCTTGCCGTAGCGAAAGGCGAAAACCAGCGTCAGCGCGCCGATGGCGTTGAGCATCTGGATGCCCGCAGCCAGCCACGGCCCGTCGGCGCCGTAATTGATCGGCTGGCTGAAATCGGTCATGAAATAGGCGACCGGGGCCAGCAGGAGGCCCGAGAGCATCATGTAGAAGAAGATGCTCTCCCCGCTCATGGTGTTGTTGGCCAGCTTCATGAAGAACGCCTGCACGCCCCAGCACAGCATGATCAGCAGCGCGAGCGGAGCCCAACCCAGTCCTCCGACATCGCCCGACAGCGAAAGATCGAACATCGGCAGCGCCACCAGCGCCAGTATGATGCCGAGCACACCCAGCTTGCCGGTCCGTTCCTTCAGGATCAGCAGCGACAGCGTGATCGTTACGATGGGCGATAGCGAGATGACGGGAAAGATCAGGTAGGGCGGTCCGCGCGTCACGGCGTAGAACAGCACGAGCTGTCCGCCCGCGCCGAGAAGGCCGATCATCAACCCGAAGAACACGGACCGCGCATCGCGGTCCAGCCGCCAGCCTGCCATGGCCAGCACGATGAGCGCGGGCGGGATCATGGTCAGCGCCCAGACGCAATAGACCAGCGTTTCGGGAAAGCCGCGCTCGGCCGATATACCCGCGATCGCTCCCCAGACGCCCCACAAGGCGACGGTGGCGAGGGCATAGATCAGCCAGCTGCGACCCGCAGCAGGGGATGCATCATGGCTCATTGTCACGCTCCGATCCGTTCGGCTTGCAGGATCAGGTGTTCCTTGAAGGTCACGGCGAGCCGGGGGGTGCTCGCATCGAGCGTCCCCAGAACCTTGCCGCTCGCAATGTCGGTTACACGGTGCCGCCCGGCAGCAAGCCCTCTCAATTCGACGGGGCCGGAATATTTGTCCGCATAGAAGGAGAAGTAGTTGCGCCCGTTCTGGTCGATGGCGTGCGCTTCGGGTCGGTCGAAGCCGATATCGTAAAGCTCGCCGCGATAGGTGCCGCGGGCGAGATCGTGCTTGTTGTACAGGTCGATCCATTTGCGCCAGTGACGCTCCTTGTCGGCGGTCAGCACATAGCCGCCGGGCGGTAGTACATCGATGGGATTGTCGGTGTCGTGCGGCCAGGTGAATTTGGTCGACACCACGCCCCCGATGCCCACGGCCGAAGCGAAGTCGGTGCCCCCGTCGCTCAGCTCGACGTGATCGCCCGAATAGGGCGCCGACGGGCCCATCAGCGCCTTGGTGGTCTTGCCCTTGGTCCGGATCTGCCACGAGGACAGCGGATCGGATGCCGGGACCTGGTTCATGTAAGGCAGCGAATGGAACGCGAAGGACGTGCCGCAGGGGCAGAATTCCAGGATCGCATCCGGATTGATCGACGTCGCCGCGTCGTGCACCGCCTGCCAGAACGCAGGCAGTTGCTCGCAGGCTTCCTCGGGATAGGCGTGGTTGTGCGCCGGATTGTAGCAGGGCGGAACACCGTTCAGATGCTGCCCGTCCAGCTTCAGGCCTTCATAGCCCCATTCGCCGATGATCTTGCGCACCAGCGCGGTGCAATGGTCGATCGTCGGCTGGTAGGCCGGGCATAGTGTGAACGCGTTCCACCAGGTGACGTCGTTCACCGCGCCATTCTGGTCCAGCAGCAGCATGTCGCTGTGATCGTGCAGCAGGTCGGTACCGGGATCGACGGCGAGCGGCGCCAGCCACAGGCGCGGGCGCAGGCCGGCGTTCCTGATCCGCTTCACGAAAGCGATCATGTCGGCATCGCCGTTCGGGAACTTCTTGGGGTCGAGGTACCAGTCGCCCTCTGCCGTCTGCCAGCCGTCGTCCATCACCGCCCACTTGATGCCCAGCTCCTTCACCTTGGGCAGCGTGCCTACGACCTGGTCGGTGTTGAAATTGCGCTCGTAACCCCACGCGCACCAGATCGCTTCGTAGGCGGAGGAGGGCACATAGGCATCGGTCAGGCCGCGCGCGGCCATGATCTCGCGATAGGCAGTCAGCGGAGCGAAGCAGTCGCCGGTATGCGCGGCGACGAAGGTCGTGAGTGTGGAGACTTCCTGCCCCGGAGCCAGTTCGAAAGGCTGATCGCTTTCCAGCGCGATGCTCGTTTCGCTCGCGGTGCTCGCCACGGGCAGGGCGATCAGTTTCGGCGTCAGCTCGAGGTGCCCGACGGCCAGCCCGGCGTCGGGCCGCCAGATATCGACCACGGGCGTGCCACCGCCATAGTCGGACGCGTTCATGCCCATGTAGTTGCGCTGTTCGAACCCGGCGGGTGCGGGCTGGATCCAGTCGCGTCGGTCGTCATGCGACGATCCCGCGAAGGTCCATACCCCGCGCTCTCCGCGCGCAAGGCTGTGCGCGGCATTGCGCCAGCCGCGCAGGGCGACCGGCTCCTTTCCGCGGTTGCGGTAGGTGGCCACGATAGCCGCGACGCCGGGGCGGTTGGGATCGAAGGTAAATTCGACGGTCTTCTCGAGGCCGTTCGCACTCACGCCCGTGGCGCTGTGCGTCGTGCCAGACAGCCCGGCGACCTTCGACGCGCTTTGCCCCTGTTCGGTCAGCAGGAACGGAGCGAGCGTCGTACCTTCGGTGGGAAGCAGCGTTTCGCTGTCCGAAAATCCGGTCAGCGCGCGTTCGCCGACCAGCAGGCGCGTGCGCATGGCGCTGTCGATCTCGATCGTCAGCGCGTCGTCGCCAAAGCGGTTGGCGATCGGCGCGGCGAAAACCGGCGGGGCTGCGATAGAGCCGACCGCGAGCACCGCAGAAGTGCTGCCCATGAGCTGGAGCACCTGCCGACGTCGCATACCCGCTTTGTGAATCATTCCTCAGCCCTCCAGCGTTCAAATCGCCGGACGTCCCCCGCCCGGAATATCCGTTTGCTCTCCGCATCAATAGATGTAACATAATGAAAACGGATGCAAGGATGAACTTTCGTTTTCATTCGATCAGGAGGCGAGATGAGAAACCCCAATTTGACGCAATCGCTGGTGCTCGCGGCTCTGTCGGCGGTGCTGGCCGGGTGCGCAGCGACCGACAGCGCCACCCCGACGGCTGTTTCCGGTGCCGATGCGCACTACACCCAGGCCGACTTCGACCGGATTCCCAAGATCGACGTCCATGTGCATGCCAACATGTACGATCCAGCTTTTCTGGCGCTCGCGCGTGACACCGGCTTCCAGGTGCTGTCGATCAACGTCGACTATCCGGACTTTCCCACGCTCGAAACGCAGGCCGATGTCGCGCACCGCTACTACGCGGACGACCCCGCGCATTTTCAGTTCGCGACCACCTTCTCCATGGATGGTTTCGAGGCGCCCGGCTGGTCTGCGCGGACCAATGCCCATCTCGACCGCGAGTTTGCCGCCGGCGCGATTGCCGTGAAGGTGTGGAAGAACATCGGCATGGTCGAGCGTAACCGGGCAGGGGAGCTGATCATGCTCGACGATCCCGGCTTCGATACCGTGATGGCGCATATCGAGCAGCGCGGCGTGCCGCTGATCGCGCACCAGGCAGAACCTTACAACTGCTGGCTGCCGCTGGACCAGATGACCACCGAGAACGATCGCCAATATTTCAAGGCGCATCCCGAATATCACATGTACCTGCACCCCGAGATGCCGAGTTATCAGGAGCTTATGGACGCTCGTAACAGCTTCGTGGCGGCCCATCCCGGGCTGACAGTGATGGGCGCGCATATGGGCAGCATCGAATGGAGCGTCGACGAGCTGGCCGCTTTCCTCGATGCTTATCCCAACGCGGTCGTCGACATGGCGGCGAGGATGAGCAACCTGCAGTATCAGTCGAACCGCGACCGCGAAAAGGTGCGCAACTTCCTGATCAAGTACCAGGACCGCGTATTGTACGCGACCGATCTGACGCTGAGCCCGCCGTCGGATGAGGCGAAGGCGCAGAATCCTCCGCTCGATCCCGGCGCCGATTTTGCCGCGTCGGCAGAGAGTGTCTGGCGGTCGGACTGGACCTATCTCGCGACCCCGGACAGCCAATATGTCGACACGCTGAAGGCCGCTACGCCCGGACTTGCGCTGCCGCGTTCGGTCATCCGGAAGATCTATTACGAAAATGCGCGGCGGGTCTTCCCCGCCTTCGCTCACGCCTCGTAGAGATCGAAGCCGACCGTCCGGGCTGCATCGCGAATGTAGTCGGGCGCGTCGGTATCGGTCACCAGCGCGGAAATCTCGCCGACATCGATGATGCGGTGCAGGCAGGTGCGTCCGAACTTCGAGCTGTCGGTCACCGCTATAACCGATCGTGCCCGGCTGACCATCTTGCGGTTGAGCATCGCTTCGGGCTCGTAATGCGTGGTAAGCCCGCGCTGAAGGTCGAACCCGTCCACCCCCAGGAACAGCTTGTCGACATGGAGCGCGTCGAGCGCGTCGACTGTCTGCCCGCCGTAGAACGCCATGTTCCGCCGCCGCATCTGCCCGCCGAGCATGACCACGACGACGTTCTCCTTGCGCGCCAGTACGGACAGCACGTTGAAGTCGTTGGTGACGACGGTGATGTCTTCGAGGTCGGGCAGGTGGGATGCGATGGCCATGGCCGTAGTGCCTGAATCGAGCACGATGGAATCGCCCGGCTCGACCATTTCGGCCGCGCGCTTCCCGATCCGCCGCTTTTCCTCGACATTGATCACCTGCTTTGTCTCGACCGCAGGCTCGCTGCTGGAATTGATGATGTCGGTCGAAATGGCGCCGCCATAGGACCGTTCCGCCAGTCCGCGCTCGCACAGGAAATCCAGATCCTTGCGGATTGTCTGGGACGACACGTCGAACTGTCGCGAAAGCTCGGCCACCTGAATGCTGCCCAGTTCCTTCAGCATGGCGATCATTTTTTGCCGCCGGCCGCTGGTGTCTCGCAATTTCGTCATTATGCCCCGTGGTCCCGCATGAGCGCTCACCCTAAGAGTTGCCCATATCCGAGGCAATACAGCACGCTTTCGAGAAATCCAGAAAACGCACGATAATGGCGATAGCTGACGGAAGTTCGGCGTGCCGCTACGGCTAAGTGTGCTGCATAACTATCATTATATTGTGCTTGCCATCCAAAAATTACGTGCTTACGATGCAAAACGAAACATATTGAGGGCCGAGTCCTCGTTTCGCACAAAGGGGACGCTGCCACGCCCAGGGAAGGCGGGCAGTTCGATGGAGGGAATAACATGAAAGCGTATCGCCAGTTTCGTTCCGTTGCAGCCGCGGGGTGCAGTCTTGCAGCACTCGTTGCCGCCAATCCGCTTGCCGCCCAGGACGCGACGCAGGACGAAGAGCAGACCGCCGAGGCCGAGACTCCGCCGGAGGTGATCGTTGTTCGCGGCGTGCGTGGCAGTATCGCCCGTTCGGTCGACCTGAAGAAGAATGCATCGACGGTGCAGGATTCGATCAGCGCGCTGGAGCTCGGCGTTTTCCCCGATGACAACGTGGCCGACTCGCTTGCTCACATTACCGGCGTCGCGATCAGCCGCACGGCGGGTGGTGAAGGGCAGTATGTCAGCGTGCGCGGCCTCGGCCCGGAATACACGCTGACCACCTTCAACGGTCGCACGCTGGCGACCGACGGCGCGAGCCGCGATTTCGCGTATGATGTCCTCCCGTCCGACGTGATTAGCGGTGCCGACGTGATCAAGGGGGCCGAGGCCGCCAACACGGAAGGCGCGATCGGCGGTCTCGTCAATCTGCGTTCGGCCAGCCCGTTCGACAAGGTCGGGCTCAACGGCGTGATGCGCCTACAGGGCGACTACAACCTGATGTCCGAATATGCGGGCGTCAAATTCTCCGGCGTGGTCAGCAATACCTTCGCCGATGACACTCTCGGCGTCATGCTGGGCGTGGTTCTGGAACGCCGCAAGGATCGCACCGACGTTGCCGGCAACGACGGCGGGTGGACCCGCAACCCCGATCCGACCGACGAAAGCTGGCTGTGGGGCAATGCCTGGGGCGGCAATATCGACCCCAATGGCAACGGGGTTCTCGATCCGGACGAATACGGGCTGATCGGCGTGGGGCAGTTCCGCGTCGGCTCCATCCTCGAAGAAAAGCGTCGCCAGGCCTTCACCGCGAAGGTCGAATGGCGTCCCACCGACACCTTCACCCTCACGCTCGATGGCATCAAGACGAAGCTGGATTCTCCGCAGGTCGGCTTCCAGCAGTCCTACTACACGCTGTTCGCCCCCGGGCGCTGGTCGAACATGGAAATCAACGACGGTATCGTCACCAGCTTCGATATGAACAACCCCGATCCGGAGCTGGCACTCAATCCGGAGCTGCTCAACCAAACGTCCTACCGCGTGGTCGACACGGATCTGTACGGCGCCAATGCCAAGTGGGAGGCGACCGACAACCTGACGCTGACGGCCGACGTCTATCGCTCCAGCTCCTCGCGCTATTCTGGCGGGCAGGACAGCTACGTCGTGCTGCGCATGAACCAGCCCAACACTGCCAGCTTCCAGCTGAACGATTCGCCGGTGCCCGATGTGCAGGTCACCTTCAACGACGGGCGCGATCTGATCGATGGGCTTGCCGCAGGCGCGTTCGGCCCGTCAGACTTCAACACGCACTATTTCTCGCTGGGCGGCGACAATATCGACGACACGATTACCGGCCTGTCCTTCGCCGGCAATTGGTCGACGCTCACGGGTCCGCTTGAATCGATTCTGTTCGGCGTCACCTACAACAGCCGCAAGAAGTCGCGCGATCTGGTCAACAATTCGCTGACCGGCGGTGCGGACTACTATTCCGGCGACTATGCCATCAACGTCGGAGACTTGGGCGGCAACGTCATCTCCCGCACCCTGGCGCTGCCCAACTTCATGAGCGGCGTGGACGCAGCGTTCCCGCGTTCGTTCCTGTCGTTCGACATTCCGGGCTACATCGACGCTCTCCAGGCCTACAACGGCACGGCGCGCCCCGGTGGCGGCACTTACGATTTCTCGGCGGCAGCCCCGGTGTGGAACCCGCTGCAGAGCTACCGCGTGACGGAAGACACGCTGGCGGCCTACGTTCAGGCCAACCTCTCGGGTTCGAGCTGGCGCGGCAATGTCGGCGTGCGGATGGTCAATACCAGGACCACGGCACAGGCGTGGGATGCGAAGATCCTCGACATCATTGCCAACGGTGCGTTCAACTACACCGCCGTCTATGACGACCCGTCGGAGATCACGCAGGACAGCGAGTACACCTACTTCCTGCCCTCGGCGAACCTCGCCATCGACCTGATCGAGAACCTGCGCCTGCGCCTCAGCGCGGCGCGCACGATGGCGCGTCCTTCGGTCGAAACACTTGCCCCGACCAACACGACCGAGAGCGTGTCGTGGGGTGAGTTCACACAGGTCTATGGCGGCAACGCGGACCTGAAGCCCTATCAGGCCGACCAGTTTGATGCCTCGCTCGAATGGTATTTCGCGCCGAGCTCGATCTTCAACGTCGCGGGCTTCTACAAGCACATCAAGAACCAGATCACGACCAGCTGGGAGCCTGGCGTCGACATCGGCGTGCCCGGTTACCTGTTCAACATCATCCGCCCGATCAACGGGGATTATGCGAAGGTGAAGGGGATCGAAGTCGGTCTGCAGCACCTGTTCAACAACGGCTTCGGCGTGCGCGGGCAGTTCACCCGCAACTGGTCGAAGAGCTATGTCGGCGATCAGGTCCGCCCGCTCGAGGGGATTGCTCCGTCGGTCTACTCGCTCAGCCTGCTGTACGAGAAGGGCCCGCTGTCGATGGCGGTCACGGCCGATCACACGGACAGCTTCACCACCGCGATCAACGTGCTTGGCGAAGGGTACAACGAAGAGGCTGATTCCATCACCTGGATGACGGCACATATCTCCTACGACCTTACCGATCGCATCAGCATCGCGCTCGACGGGCAGAACCTGCTCGACTCCAAGCAGACCTACAGCATCAACGGCAATCCGCTGCTTTCGCAGGGGTATTACCGCTATGGCCGGTCGGTGAAGCTGAGCGCGAGCTATCGCTTCTAGGCGGAGACTTCGGTCAGGGCCACGATACAGCCATTCGGCTCCATCGGCTGCGGATTATTCCTCCCTGCCGCACCGAGGAGGGCTGAAAACAGTGGGTCGGGTATCCGGAAAAGCGGAAACCCGACCCGCTTTCGTTATCGCCGGCGGTGCTGTGGGGCTGATCGGCGCGGTGCCTGGCAGATGCGCGACCCGAGGGAAGTTACTGGTGTCATGAGAGACCCGCAGCCCGTTGTCATCGAGCCCTGCCTTCTGGGCGAGGGGCCAGTCTGGGTGGAAGACGCCCGGGCGCTCTACTGGACCGATATCAAGGGACGCAGGCTTCACGCTTTCTTCCCTGAAAGCGGCACGCACGAAAGCTGGGACACGCCATTTCGCGTCGGGTCGATCGTCCCCACACGGTCGGGTCGGTTTATCGGCGCTTGCGATGCCGGATTCTTCGAAGTGGACCGCGACTTCGCCGACTTCCAGATCATTGCTCAGCCGGAGGCTGATCGGCCCGATAACCGCTTCAACGATGGCAAGACCGATCCACAGGGGCGGTTCTGGGCGGGGACGATGGACGATACCGAAACCGTTGATTGCGGTGCGCTCTATCGGCTCGATCACGACCGGACCTGGACGCGGATCGACGATGGCTATCAGGTCACCAACGGGCCGGCGTTCAGTCCCGACGGGCGCGTCATGTACCACTGCGATTCCGCACGACAGATCATCTATGCCTATGATGTCGACGGGCGGGGCGAGGCGTCCGGTCGACGCGTTTTTGCCCGGTTCGGCGAAGCGGATGGCTACCCCGACGGGATGACCATCGACCGCGCCGGAGACCTGTGGGTCGCCTTCTGGGATGGATGGTGCCTGCGCAGGCTCACTCCGGCAGGAGAAGTCGCGCAAACGCTCGCCATGCCGGTCCAGCGTCCGACCAGCTGCGCCTTCGGTGGTCCGGACGCCGACCGGCTTTATATTACCTCCTCGGCGCTCGGTCTCGATCTCGCCGAACAGCCGCTTGCCGGGTCGCTCTTCGAGTTCCGGCCGGAAGTGGCCGGCTTCGCCTGTGTACCGTTCGGCGGCTGACCGCGGGTCAGAATTCGAACGCCGCGACGCTCTCGCGGCGAGCGACGTGAAACGCGTTTTCGACAAGCGCCAACGGTGCCTTGTCGGCATCGCTTTGCCCATGCGCAATGAGCTGGCCGAACCTCTCGTAAAGCCTTGCGTATTCTCCGGGGCCGGGGCTGGGGGGCACGGGCTGGCCCCCAATCGCCAGGCGCGCGCCTCCGTCTGCGAGGATCAGTTCTTCCGCGTCTGTCTGGACGCGTATCTCCCAGACCTGTTCGCCGGTTTCGGTGAAGTCGAAATCGGCGGCGGCGCTGCTGCCGTTCGCCAGCCGCATGGCGAGCTGCGCCGCGATGGGCGAGGCACGGCCTTGCGGAATTTCGAGCAGACAGGATTCGACGCGATGCGCGCCCGGAACGATCTCGGTCAGGATCGACAGGGCGTTGATGCCCGGATCGAACACGCCGAAGCCGCCTTCGTCCAGAATCCAGTTCTGGCCCGGATGCCAGCGGCGAATGTCCTCGCGCCACGAAATGGCGACATCGTGGATCTGCCGCTCGGCCAGATAGGCCTTGGCCGGGGCAATCATCGCGGCTTCGCGCGAGTGCCACGCGGCGAACAGCGTCACGGCGTCGCGGCGCGCGAGATCGGTCAGCTGGTCGACTTCGGACGTCGCAAGGCATGGCGGCTTCTCAAGGAGCGTATGCAGCCCCGCTTCGATCGCAACGCGGGCGATTTCGAACCGGGCCGCGGGCGGCGTGCAGATCGCCACCGCGCCGCGAAATCCGCTCGCGACAAGCTCCTCGATCCGGCCAAACACGGGCACTTGCGCTTCAACTGCGCGCTGGTCGACGATTGCGGCGAGCGAGAAACCGGCGCTGCCCGTGATCGCCGGGAGGTGTTGATCCTGCGCTATCTTGCCCAGTCCCACGATCGCCAGATCCATTCTCAATCCTTCCCGGTGCCATTTTATATGATTTATATGTTCCTTAGCAGGCTGATTGCCGTTATCAACGTTCGCAAGTGAATGAGAAGGCTACAAGGAGAGGTGTGCGTGACAGGTAGGAACGATGAGCGCGGGCGGCGCTCGGGACTCCGTTCGCGCGAATGGTTCGACAATCCGGATCAGCCGGACATGACCGCACTCTATCTGGAACGTTATCTCAATTACGGCCTCAGCATCGAGGAACTCCAGTCGGACCGCCCGATTATCGGGATTGCGCAGACGGGCAGCGATCTTGCCCCGTGCAACCGCCATCACCTCGTCCTGGCGGAGCGGGTGAAGGATGGCATTCGCGAAGCGGGGGGCATCCCGCTCGAGTTTCCGATCCACCCGATCCAGGAAACCGGCAAGCGCCCGACCGCGGGGCTCGACCGCAACCTTGCTTATCTTAGCCTGGTGGAGGTTCTCTACGGATATCCGATCGACGGCGTGGTTCTGACGGTCGGCTGCGACAAGACCACTCCAGCCTGCCTGATGGCCGCATCGACGGTGAACATACCGGCCATCGCCCTGTCGGTCGGCCCCATGCTCAATGGCTGGCACGAAGGCCGCCGCGTGGGATCGGGCACGATTATCTGGAAGGCTCGCGAAATGCTGGCCACCGGGCAGATCGACTACCAAGGCTTCATCCGCCTCGTCGCGTCTTCATCGCCTTCGACCGGCTACTGCAACACGATGGGCACGGCGACGACGATGAACTCGCTCACCGAAGCGCTCGGCATGTCGTTGCCCGGTTCCGCCGCGATCCCCGCCCCGCACCGCGACCGGCAGGAATGCGCGTGGGAGACCGGCCGCCGCATCGTCGAAATGGTCGCAGCAGATCGCAAGCCGAGCGACATTATGACGGCTGCGGCCTTCCACAATGCGATCCGCGTGAATTCGGCGCTTGGCGGCTCGACCAATGCTCCGATCCATATCAACGCAATCGCCCGCCATCTCGGCGTCGAGCTGACTCTCGCCGATTGGGAAACGCTGGGTGCCGAGGTCCCGCTGCTGGTCAATCTGCAACCGGCGGGCGAATATCTGGGCGAGGATTTCCACCGCGCCGGCGGTGTGCCCGCAGTCATGGCCGAACTTCTGCGTGCAGGCCTGCTCGATGGAACGCCGGTTACCGCGAACGGATGCACCGTTTCGCAGAACGTGTCCGAAGCCCGGTCGCTGGACGAAGATGTCATCCGGCCTATCGAGCGGCCACTGGTGCACGCTGCCGGGCTCGTCGTGCTGTCCGGCAACCTGTTTGACAATGCGGTGATGAAGACGTCGGTCATCTCGGCGCAGTTCCGCGCGCGTTACCTGTCGGACAGCGAAGCGCCCAACCGGTTCGAAGGCCGCGCGATCGTCTTCGATGGGCCGGAGGATTATCACAAGCGGATCGACGATCCCGAACTGGCGATCGGGGAGGATTGCATCCTCGTCATGCGCGGCGCCGGACCCGTCGGCTATCCCGGCGGTGCGGAGGTCGTGAACATGCGTCCGTCCGCAGCGCTGATCGCCGCAGGTGTCGACGCACTGCCGTGCATTGGCGATGGGCGCCAGTCGGGGACCAGCGGATCGCCATCGATCCTCAACGCATCGCCCGAAGCCGCGATTGGCGGTGGGCTCGCGCTGGTGAGAACCGGCGACATCATCCGTATCGATCTTGAGGCAAGGCGGGTCGACGTCCTGCTCGACGAGCAGGAAATCGAGCGCCGAAGGGCCGACGCGCAGGCCACAGCTCCGGAGCTTGCCCCGGAATCGCAAACCCCGTGGCAGGAAATCCAGCGCGAGCTCGTCGGCCAGTTCGATGGCGGCGCGGTCCTCGAAAACGCGGTGAAATACCAGCGCATTGCGCAAACCAAGGGGCTGCCGCGCGACAGCCATTGACGGCGGCTCGCAGGGCTGCGTCAGGCCAGCGCGTCGCCCGTTTCCTGATCGATCAGGTCGAGAACCTCGCCGATCAGGTGACGCATCGCGCGCCTTGCTGCGTCCTCGTCGCGCTGCGCGATCGCATCCATGACGCAGGAGTGGTCGGCGATGCTGGCCGAGTGGCCCTTGATATTGTTGGTCAGGCGGATCGAGGTGTGCAGGGCGGTCGACACGACATCGCGAAACTGGCGGTAGAACGGGTTGCCCGATGCTTCCAGGATCGCAACGTGAAACGCGATATCGGCAGTCAGCGTATCGTCGTTGCCTTTCTCGGCCTCCCGCATGCGGGTGAGGCCCGCAGAGATTCCCGCAAGCTCGTCTTCCCCATGGAAACGCGCTGCCAGTGCTGCGGCTTCGGGTTCTATCGCGATACGAAGCTGGTTGAACTGTCGCAGCAACTCGACCGAGCTTCGACGTTCCAGCAACCAGCGCAGCACATCGGGATCGAACAGATTCCAGTTCGACGAAGGCTGGACGATCGTGCCCTGGCGCGGCCGGGCGCTCAGCAGCCCCTTGGCGGTCAGCATCTTGACCGCTTCGCGCGTGACCGATCTGCTGACCCCGTGCTGCGCGGTCAATTCGGCTTCGGTGGGGAAGGGGACGTTCTCATAATCGCCGACGATGATCGCGCGGCCCAGGTTTTCCAACATGCCGTGCGTGAGATTGCGGCCGAGCCGCGACCTGAGGGACCCATCCTCCGGCATTGTCTTCACCACGGGCTGTACTCCTCCACCATCCTGTCTTGTCTGAAAGGGCATCGGTGCGCTTGCGTCAACCGGCTGGAGCCGCCGCATCTAGACAAAGCCTATAAATAATATAATTGGCCGTTGGGATACAAACTGCCGGCCCAGGATGCCGGCGCGCAGAGGGAGGCGAGGCGGATGGGGCTTGCGACAATCGATGTCATCGTGGTGGTGGCGTACGCGCTGGTGATTTTTGGCCTCGCGCAGTGGGTCAGCCGCGACAAGGCGGGGCACGAAAAGAACACCTCGGACTATTTTCTCGCGTCCAAATCGCTGCCTTGGTGGGCGATCGGTGCATCGCTTATCGCCGCCAATATTTCGGCGGAACAGATCGTCGGGATGTCCGGCTCGGGCTACCGGCTGGGGCTGGCGATCGCATCCTACGAATGGATGGCGGCCCTGACGCTGCTGATCGTCGGCAAGTTCTTCCTGCCGATCTTTCTCAAGAACGGCATCTACACGATGCCGCAGTTCCTCGAACAACGTTACGGCCCCAATATCCGCACGCTGATGGCGGTGTTCTGGCTCGGCCTCTATATCTTCGTGAACCTCACCTCGATCCTGTGGCTGGGCTCGATCGTGGTCAACCAGGTGGCTGGCGTTGACCAGATGACCGCCTTGGTCGCGCTTGGCAGTTTCGCCTTGCTGTATCAGCTCTACGGCGGGCTCAAGGCCGTGGCGCTGACCGATATCGTGCAGGTCACGCTGCTGGTGCTCGGCGGGCTGATCATCTCGGGCCTCACGCTCAACGAAGTCGGCGGCGGTCAGGGTGTCTGGGCCGGTTTCAGCACTCTGCTCGAGCGGGCACCGGAAAAGTTCAACATGATCCTCGAGCCGGGCGATCTCGGCTACCAGGAGCTGCCCGGCATAGCGGTTCTGATCGGCGGCATGTGGATCGCCAACCTCAGCTATTGGGGATTCAACCAGTACATCATCCAGCGCGCGCTGGCGGCCAAGGATTTGCGCGAGGCGCAGAAGGGTGTGGTGTTCGCCGCTTTCCTGAAGCTGCTGATGCCGCTGGTGGTCGTGGTGCCCGGCCTCGCCGCAACGATCCTCGCGCCCGGTCTCGATCCGGCAGATCAGGCCTATCCGACTATGATGCGCTATCTGCCCAGCGGCCTGCTCGGCCTCGTCTTCGCAGCGCTGATGGCTGCGGTGGTCGCCTCCACGGCATCGAAGATCAACTCGATCGCAACGATCTTCACGCTCGACATCTATGCCAAGCGGCGCGGGTACAAAAGCGACGCCGAGGATGAAACCGGCCGCAAGGCGGGCGAGCGGCATCTCGTCCTCGTGGGGCGGGTCAGCGCGAGCATAGCGACCGTGATGGCACTTCTGGCGGCCCGGCCTTTGCTGGGAAGCCTCGATCAGGCATTCCAGTTCATCCAGGAATTCTCCGGCTTCATCACACCCGGCATCACGGTGATCTTCCTGCTCGGCCTGTTCTGGAAGAAGGCGAGCGAGGCCGGTGCGATCACCGCCGCAGCGGCGTCGATCCTCGGCAGTCTGGTCTTCTGGTTCCCGGCTGAGTGGGGCGGCAGCGAAATGCTCAATGCGGTGCCGTTCCTCAACCGGATGATGTGGGTGTTCGGGGTCGCGTTGGTGCTGGCAGTGCTCGTCTCGATCTGGAAGCCCGGTGCTGCGGGCAGCGACCGGATCGCAACGGCAGAGGTCGATTACGCGACGTCGCGCGGCTTCAACATCGCGGCATTCGCGGTGGTCGGCATCGTCGTCGCGCTCTACGCGTCGATGTGGTGACGATGGACCCGTTTCTCGCGATCGACTGGGGCACCACCAACCGCCGGATCTATCTGATCGAGGGCGGGCGGGTGCTCCATACCGAGCGCGATGGACGCGGTGTCGCGAGCCGCCCCGACTTCGCAGCCGAGGTCGAGGCTGTCCGGACGCGCTTCGGCCACCACAAGATCCTGCTGGCGGGAATGATCGGCTCGACGATCGGGTGGAAGGAAGCGCCCTACGTGCCATGCACTGCCGGACTGGCGGCGCTGGCCGAGAGCGCGCTGGATCTGGGCGACGGGATCTATATCCTGCCAGGGGTATCTCGGCTCGACGATGCGCGGGCGGACGTCATGCGCGGGGAAGAAGTCCAGCTGATCGGTGCGGTCGGGGCGGGCCTCGCGCCGCCCGACGCCTTGCTGATCCAGCCGGGCACCCATTGCAAATGGGCTACAATGTCCGACGGGGCAATCGCCCGCTTCACCACCGCGATGACCGGCGAACTCTTCGCGCTGCTCCGCGATTCCAGCATCCTTGCGCCGAACCTGCAGGAGCCTGTCGAGCCCGGCGAGGCGTTTCTTGCTGGCGTTGCGAAGGGGCTGGAGCGGGACCTTTCCGCCGAACTCTTCGGCATCCGGTCTGTGGCCGTGCTCGGTCGCGCCGAAAGCGGGCGCTCGTCCTTCGCCAGTGGGCTCCTGATCGGAGCCGAGGTTGCCGGGCGCCTCGCCGAATATCCCGCCGAGACAGCTTTTATCCTGGCCGATAATCTGCTGGGCGGGCTCTACGCCCAGGCGATCGAACACGCCGGTTGCAAAGCCGTGACCATCGACAGCCATGCCGCCTTTGTCGACGGCATCGTCCGACTGGAGAAACTCCTGCCATGACCCATCTGACCGCCTTCGATCAGGCCTTCGACCAATGCCCTCTGGTGGCGATATTGCGCGGCGTGAAGCCCGACGAGGTCGAAGAGATCGGTGAGGTATTGGTCGATCGCGGGATCGGGCTGATCGAGGTTCCTCTCAATTCGCCGCAGCCGTTCGAGAGCATCGCGCGGCTCGCGCGCCGATTGGCGGACCGGGCAGTCGTGGGGGCAGGGACGGTGCTGACCGAGGCCGATGTCGCGCGCGTCCGCGACGCGGGCGGGCAGCTGGTCGTCTCGCCGAATAACGACGCCGACGTTATCCGCGCTACGCGGAAAGCCGGTCTCGTTTCGCTGCCGGGTTTCGTCACGCCGAGCGAAGCCTTCACTGCTCTGGCGGCGGGTGCGACTGCGCTGAAACTATTTCCGGCAGAAGCGGCCGATCCTCGGGTGCTGAGTGCCGTTCGCGCGGTCTTGCCCGCCGATCTGCGGATATTGCCCGTCGGAGGGATCGACGCGGACACCATGGCACCTTGGCTGGCGGCGGGTGCTGCGGGTTTCGGGCTCGGCTCGTCGCTCTACAAGGCAGGCCGCACCGCGCAGGACGTGGGCCAGCGGGCTGCTGCGATCGTCGCCGCGCTGGAGCAGGCGCGCTCGTCTCAAGCGCAATAGAGATGCCAGACCGACCTGTTGCGGTAGGTCTCGCCCGGTTCGATCACCGCTGATCCGAAGGCGGGCTGGTTCGGCGTGTCGGGAAACAGCTGTGGTTCGAGCGCGATCCCGTCATGCGGCTGGTAGACGCGGCCACCCTTGCCGGGTGTTTCAGCAGTCAGAAAATTGCCCGCGTAGAATTGCAGGCCGGGCTGATCGGACCAAATGTCCAGCATGCGTCCCGAATCCGGATCGCGCAGGCTGGCTACCCGGCGCGGTTCCGATGTCTTTCCGCCATCGAGCACCCAGCAGTGATCGTGCCCGCCAGCGATATCGAGCTGCGGATCCTCGGTCACTGACTGGTAGATCGGTCGCCGGGGCGTGGTGAAATCGAACGGCGTATCCACGACGGCGCGCCGTTCGCCCGTCGGAATGCCGCCGCGCTGGATTGGCAGGAAGTGCGCGGCGCGAATTTGGAGGAACTGCTCGCGTGCATCGCGTCCGCTTGCCTCGCCCGCGAGGTTCCAATAGCTGTGATGCGCGAGGTTAAGGATGGTGCGGCGGTCGCTCACCGCCTCGTAGTCGATAGCGAGCCGACCGGCACTATCGAGCGTGAAGGTCGCTCTGGCCGAGACCTCTCCGGGAAAGCCCTCTTCGCCGTCGGGACTGGTGAGCGCCATGGCGACCATCGCGCAATCATCGCCCCGATCCACGATCTCCCATAGCTGCGAGGAGAAACCGCATTCGCCGCCGTGCAGCGAGTTTTCCTTATCGTTTGGCCGCAGGGTGAAATGCTCCCCGTCGAGCGAAAATCCTGCGTTCGCTATGCGGTTGGCCCAGCGCCCGACCGTCGCACCCAGGTAGTTGGGATCGCTCAGATAGCCGTCCAGATCGGGATAGCCGAGTACGACATCCGCTAAATTTCCCTTGGCGTCGGGTACGACGAGGCTTTGCAGCCGCGCCCCGTAGGTGATGAAGCGCGCGGTGATGCCGCATCCATTGTCCAGCCGTGCGCTCCAAACCTGGCGACCGTCATGCAAGGTTCCGAATGGATCGATTTCGGTCTTCGCCTTGGCGGTGCTGCTTTCCATTTCGATCATTTCCTGCTTTTAGATCATTGTTGCTTTGCGGGCGCGTGAACCGGCTTTGCACCGCATGGATATGTGTTCACCGCGACCCGATCGCCGCAGTCGGGCGGGCAGGGGGAGGGTTTCCGAAAATGCGCGCGACGAGAGATACAAGCCGACGGCGCCAGATTATCAGCTCGCTTCTGCGTGACGAAGGAAGCGTGCAAGTGGCCCCGCTGGCGGAACGGTTTGGGGTTTCCGTGCAGACCATTCGCAAGGATCTGCATTATCTGGAAGATCGCGGCATCGCCGAGCGTTCTTACGGCGGCGCCATCGCCGCCGAAGCGGTCAATCTCACGCGCGAACTGCCGAGCGAAACCAAACGAACGATCCATCCGCTTGAAAAGCAGCGGATTGGCCAGCGGGCGGCCCAACTGATCAATCCCGGGGAATCTATTGTGCTCGATTCCGGCACGACGACGCTCGAGATTGCGCGCAACCTGCCGGACGATGACTCGATCACGGTGCTGACCAACGATCTCGGCATCATGTCCGCACTTGCCGAGAAGCAGAACGTCACGGCGGTCATGCTGGGCGGTACGCTGCGCCGCCAAAGTCGCTCGCTCTACGGCCCGCAGGCTGTTTCTGCTTTCGACGACCTGCATGTCGACAAGCTGTTCCTCGGGCTGGACGGGTGCGACCCGCTGCGCGGTCTGACCACGCATTTCGAGCCCGAGGCGATCCTCAACCGCAAAATGGTCGCCGCCGCGTCCAACGTGATCGCCGTCACCGACCAGTCGAAGTTCGGCCGTGTCTGCCTTCACCGGATCGTGATGCTCGATGAGATCGACCAGCTCGTCACCGATGGCGAAGTGCCCGAGGATATGCGCGAAGCCGCCTCGCGCGCGAAGGTCACGATCCACACCGGTTGACCCGTCTCAGCTCGCCGATCGCGGCCACGGGCGGGGGAAGTGGCGGGCCTCGGCATGCATCGAAGTTCTCTCCACGGAAATCGCAAGAAAAAGATGGAAAAGAGCGATTTCCGTTTGCCCTGATTTGGTTGCAGGTGCAAGTTTGCGCGCGGAGGATGGTGCATGTCGGGGGCAAATCGGGTGCTGGCAAAAGGCATGATCGCGCGGAGGCGCGGCTAGCACGATGACGGCGCCAATCACCGATCGTTCTGCCCCGCCGCTTCGGGTAGTCATCCTGGGCGGCGGCACCGCCGGATGGATGACGGCCATCGCGCTCGCGTCGCTGACGGGCGGGGCGACCGACCTCCATCTGGTGGAATCGGAGGATATCGGTATCGTCGGTGTCGGCGAAGCGACCTTGCCGCATTTGCGCGCATTCATAACGCGCATGGGCATCGACGAGCAGGAGTTCATGGCCGCCACCCAGGCGACCTACAAGCTCGGGATCGAGTTTTCAGACTTCGGCCGACAGGGCGATCGCTACATCCATCCGTTCGGAACCTATGGCCGCACGCTCGCCGGGGTCGGCTTTCACCATTTCTGGTTGCGCGCCAAAGCGGCGGGCGTCGCGTCGCGCATCGACGAATATTCCTCTGCCGTCATGGCCGCGGAAGCCGGTCGCTTTGCTCACCCGCGCGACGATGCCGATCCGGTCGACAGCTTCGGCTACGCCTATCAGTTCGATGCGACGCTGTTCGGCCCATACCTGCGCGACCGCGCCATGGCGCGCGGCGTCCGCAGGACCGAGGGCCGGGTGGTGTCGGTGGAACGTGACGAGGGGGGCCGGGTCGGCGCGCTGGTGCTGGAAGGCGGCGAGAGGGTGGCAGGCGACCTGTTCGTCGACTGTTCGGGCTTTCGCGCGGTGCTGATCGGCGATGCCGAATGGGAAGACTGGTCGCACTGGCTCCCGTGCGACCGGGCCGTCGCGGTCCCGTGCGAGCCCGCCAACGAGGGCATCGAGCCTTTTACCAGAGCGATAGCAATGCCTGCGGGATGGCGTTGGCGCATTCCGCTCCGCCACCGCGTCGGCAATGGCTATGTCTATTCGAGCGCGTATTGCACCGACGACGACGCGAAGGGTGCACTGCTTGCTGCCATCGAGGGCAGCCCGCTCGCCGAACCGCGCGTGCTGCGCTTCCGCGCGGGCCGGCGGCGCAACGGCTGGACCGGGAATGTCGTGTCGATCGGGCTAGCATCGGGTTTTCTGGAGCCGCTGGAATCTACCAGCATCTACCTGATCCAGGCCGCGATCACCGCGTTGCTGGAAAACCTCCCCAACGGCCCTGCCGATCCGGGCGATAGCGATGCGTTCAATTCTCAGATGGATTACGAATACGCGCGTATCCGCGATTTCCTGATCCTGCACTACCACGCCACCGAGCGCGCGGATTCCGGGTTCTGGAACCACGTTCGAACGATGGATGTTCCCGACAGCCTCACCGAAAAGCTGGAGCTGTGGCGCAGATGCGCGGTGGTGCCGCAGTACCGCCGGGGACTGTTCCTGGAACCCAGCTGGATCTCCGTCATGATCGGGCAGGGCGTCATCCCCGAGGGATGGGATCCGCGCGCCGAGCTGCCCTCTGTGGATGGCTTGGAGAAAGCACTGGCGGGGTTGGCGCAACATATCGCCACGAGCGTACGCGCTATGCCGTCGCACGGTGCGGCGCTTGGTTTGGGGGCGACCGTCTGATGGATGGCAACGCCCGCAGGCCGATCGCCAGTGCGGCAATCTTCGGTGACGGAGCGGTCGCGCTGTGCGCTGCGATCGCCCTCAAGCGGGCTGTCCCGCAGTGCTCTGTTCGCGTCATCGAGCCTGTCGACGGCGGCACCACATTGGCCGACAGCTTTCCGCTAATCCATCCTCCTGCGATTCCCGTGCTTCAGGCACTCGGGCTGGACGGAGCAGGGCTGGTGCGGTCTGGTCTCGCGTCGCACAAACTTGCAGACAGATTTGCGGGTTGGTCTGGCGATCCTTTCCTGATCCCCGTCGAGGACGACGAACCTCCAGTGTTGGGCATTCCGCTTGGTCCGATCGTTCGGCTGCACAGCGGGGAAAGCGATCGTTCCATCTATTCGGCTGCTCTGACGTTGGCTCATACGGGTCGGTTCAGGCCAGACGAGGCGGGCGGGGCCGGATACGCATTGCGGCTGGACCCCGATGGTTTCGCGCGGGCGCTTCGCACGCTCGCCGAGAGGGCGGGTATTACCTTCCCTAAAGCCGACGACGAGGCGCGCGATGTCGGTCTCCGCATCGATTGCGGTCCGCCCCGTGAGGGTTCCGACGCCCCGTCGTTCGAGGATTGGAGCGCCTCGATACCCGGCCATCAACTGCTGCAATGGCAGTCCGAAGGTGCGGTCTCGCTGTTCGACGACCACACGGCATTCGACTGGGGATGGCAGGCCGAAATGTGCGGCCCCGCCATGCGTCGTCACATCGCGTTGTCCAACGACACCTCGGCAATCCCAGACGCCCCATCGAGCGCGACCAAGATCGCGTTCGCTCCGGGCCGTCTCGTATCGCCGTGGACGGGAAACAGGATCGCGCTGGGCGATGCCGCTGCCGTTCCGGGTCCGCTGGGACATTTCGGCTTCACACTGGCTCTGCTGCATCTGAGCCTCTTGCTCGAACTCATGCCCGGGGCCGAGCCGGACCCGCTCCTCGAACGCGAATTTAATCGGCGGGCGGGCATTCTTTCCGACGAGGTTCGCGATTTTCTGGCGGTTCTCCATGCCGGGTCGCAGCATCGCGGTGCATTCTGGCGGCAGGCGAGGGCGCTCGCCACCGAGCCGCCCCTCGCGTCGACCATTGCTCGGTTTGCACGAACGGGTCGCGTACCCATTCGCGAAGCCGAAATCGTGAGCGATGCTGTATGGGCGCACGCGCTCGCAGCCCTGTTCGATGCGGCACCGGGTTTCGACGCGCTCGCCCGGTCGGTGCCCGCGGATCAGGCCGCTGCTGCGCTTTCCCGCCGCGCGGAAGACGTGCGCAGGTTAGCCGCATCGCAGCCGCCCTACGAAGAATGGATCGGGAGAATAACGAGGCAATGACGCAACCGGAAAACAACGCGATCCGCGATCTGGTTATCGTCGGCGGGGGCACGGCTGGCTGGATGATGGCTGCCGCTGCAGCGCGCGTGCTCGCTGGCGGCGTGCGCCGCATCACGCTGATCGAATCCGACGCGATCGGCACCATCGGTGTCGGCGAAGCGACCATCCCCCCGATTCACGGGTTCAACGAACTGCTCGGAATCGAGGAACAGGCATTTCTCGACGCGACCAAGGGCACCTTCAAGCTCGGCATCCAGTTCGAGAATTGGGGGCAGGTTGGCGAGCGCTATTTTCACCCCTTCGGCAAGACCGGGCGCGACTTCGATGGCATCGCCTTCCATCAGCTGTGGTCATGGCTTCGCGGTGAAGAGGGTGTCGGTCCGCTGGAAGACTACTCGATGAGTGCGGTCGCCGCGCGCAACGGGCGTTTTGCGCGTCCGGACGCCAACCCGCGATCGCCGCTGTCGAACCTCGCCTATGCCTATCATTTCGACGCGACGCTCTACGCCGCATTCCTGCGCGAGTATGCGATCGAGCGCGGTGTGGTGCGGGTGGAAGGCCGCATCGTCGATGTCGAACTGGATGGCGAAAGCGGGCACGTCTCGACCGTGAGGCTGGAGGACGGGGCGAGCATCCCCGGCGACCTGTTCATCGATTGCAGCGGGTTTCGCAGTCTTCTGCTCGGGGATGCCCTCGGCGTTGACTTCAACGATTGGTCGCACTGGCTGCCTTGCGACCGGGCACTGGCGGTGCCCAGCGCCGCAGATCAGGAGATTGCACCTTTCACCAATTCACACGCCCACGCCGCCGGGTGGCAATGGCGCATTCCGCTGCAGCATCGGACGGGCAACGGCCATGTCTACTCCAGCGGCTTTATGGAGGACGATGAGGCCGAGCGGCTTCTGATGGCCAATCTGAAGACGCCGCCCCTTGGTGAGTGTCGCCTCCTGCGGTTCAGAACCGGCGTGCGCGAGCGGTTGTGGGATCGCAACGTCGTTGCGCTCGGCCTTGCGGGCGGCTTCCTGGAACCGCTTGAATCGACCAGCATTCACCTCATCCAGGCCGGCATTGCCAAGCTGCTCGCGCTGTTTCCCGACCGGAACTTCGCCGATGTGGAGCGCGACGAATACAACCGGCTGATGACATCGGGCTACGCTGCCATCCGCGATTTCATCATCGCCCACTATCATGTGACCCGCCGCGACGATGCGCCTTTCTGGAATCACGTGCGCAGCATGGATATCCCGGACAGCCTGAAAACGCGGCTCGAACTGTATCGGCAGAAGGGGCGGATTTTCCGCTATGACGACGAGCTTTTCTCGATCGCCAGCTGGTCGGCCGTCCTGAACGGGCAGGGGCTTGTGCCATTGTCAAACGATCCGCTGTGCGCGGCACTCGATGGAGAGAGCCTGGCCGAGGCGATGCGCCGCATGCGGCAGGTCCATCACAACATGGCCGCGCGCCTGCCGATGCACCGTGCGGCGCTGTAACCGGCTGCGGGGGATGCCGGCGCGGCAGTGGCGCGCGCCGGCGCTTGAGGCCCTAGCGGCGCAGCTTCGCGTCCGCCCAGGCGATCATCGGCGGACGTTCGCCACCGACCGAAGAGGCTATCGCCACCAGTTCGACCACCTTTGCCGATGAGATGTCTGCGGAGATTTCGCCCGACGTACCGGCATCGACCATGCTCTCCCCGACGAGCTTGCGGTCCGCATAGACAAGGAAGCGCACCGTGCCCGAGCCGTTCAGGACCAGCGGGCTCGCATCGAATTTCGCAAACTCGCCATCGGCGCGTACTTCGACGCGCGAGTTGGCGAACAGGCCGATGCCCTTGGCGAAGTCTGTTCCCTCCGAAGCGAATGCGCTGCCGTCGGGTGCCACCGCCACACGGGCCGGAACCCAGCCTTCAGGCAGGCTGTGATTGCCGATCCCGTCGACCGCGACATTAATGCGGCCCGGCATTTCGTCCAGCCAGACGGCGTCGGCATCTTCCGGGGTGCCCTTCAACCGGAAAAGCCGGGCTTCGTGCGCGCCGAGGTCGACCGTGATCGCGTCCATCGCACCTGCGAGATTCTCATGCGACCAGACGTCGCGGACACTCGCTTCGCTGCCGGGAGCAAAGCCCAGCTGGGTCCAGTCGACCGTCGCCGAAACCGGCTCGTCTCCGCGATTGAAGAAGGCGACCGCTCGGGCACCATCGCCCGACAAGGTCCGCACCACGACCATCGCTTCGCCCTGTCGAAAAGGCACGCCCTGATTGCCAGCCGCATCCTGGTCGATCGCGATCACTTCGCGATTGCCGAGAATGTCCAGCAAGGACTGCGGCGCGTCGCGCAGATCGTATCCGATCAGGAGAGGGGAGGCCATGATGGCCCACATGCTCATGTGCGCGCGCGCTTCGGTGAGATGGTTCTCGTCGAAATCGCCGTGTCCGATGGCGAGCATGTCGGGGTCGTTCCAGTGACCCGGCCCGGCATACAGCGTCCGGTCGACCGCACTGTCTATGTTGCGCAGCATGCTGTCCCAATGGAATTCGATATCCGGGCTGGTGCGCCACAGGTTACCGCGCCGGTTGCCCCAGCGCGGTGACAGTGCCTCGCCCCAGGCGCAGATGCTGAGCACGGCGTCTTCGCCGCCCCATTCCTTGATTGCAGTGCCGAGGTCGGCATAGAGCGCCTCGACCGCGCCCGGGTCCGAATTGGGAATGTCGCCGCGCACGATATAGGGCGGGAAGACATTGAACCGGCCGGACTGGACCGGTTCGACGTCGGGCGCGTAATCGGCGACGCCGCAGGCATCGATCTTGACGTAATCGAAGCCCCAGGTGCCGAAGATCGTCTTCATGTCCTGCTCGGCGTGGTCCATGCTGCCGACCTGCCGTTCGGCAATCGAACCGACCGGCAGGTTGGGGCTGGTCGCGTCCCACCGCTGGGCGCAGGTGTTCCGGCCGATATCGGTATAAAGGCCCGCCTTCAGGCCGAGGCTGTGAATGAAATCTGTGAAGGGTACGAAGCTGCCATCGGGGTGCCCGTCCACCCTGGCAGAGGGGAACATCGTGTCGCGGATTTTCAGCGAACCGTCGTCGCGCCGCTGGAGCGCCCAGCCATCGTCGATATTGACGTAGCGATAGCCAAGCTGCGCGAGGCCATTGTCGACCAGTGCTTCGGCCGAGCCACGGATCTTCTCCTCGTCGACATCGGTGCGAAAGGCATTCCACGGGTTCCAGCCCATGGGCGGGGTCTGCGCGGCCTCGGTTTGATAGACCGAATATTCGCCACTGGGAGAGAGATCGGGGTGCGCGTCGTCGGCATTCGCCGGAGCCGGGACGACAGCGGATAGATCGGGGTGCGCGTCGTCGGCATTCGCCGGAGCCGCGACGACAGCGGATAGCAGCAGCCCATACGCGGCCCAACTCGCCATAGTTCGACGACCCGCGCCGCCCCGCCGCAACTGCTTGATTGAGCCAGCTTTCACTTCGCGCTCCCCATTAAGAATAGCGGGGCGGCATTGTGCCGCCCCGTCTTCGTCATTTTGCGTCGATCAGAACTTGACCCTGGCCGACACTGCAAACTGGCGGTCGTTCTTGAACCACGATCGGGGCGTACGCAGCCCGTCGCCGTTCAGCACGAACGACGTTTTGAGCGTCGTGTCGAGGAGGTTCTGCACTTCGCCGACGATCCTGAAGCGATCGTTGATATCGATCCCGATCGAGGCATCGAGCTGGCCGCTCGGCTCCTGATACACAGGGCCGAAGGGGAAGCAGCAGTCCAGGCGCGTCAGCAGGAAGCGCGAACGCCAGCTGTAGGCAAGACGTGCCTGGATCGGACCCTGTTCGTAGAACAGCGCAGCATTGAAATTGTGCTTCGAAAGCCCCTCGAGCGGCAGGTTCTGGTAGAGCCCGGTGATGTCGATCGTCGGCTGATTGCCGGTCTCGGTCAGATTGTTCGAGGGTGCGTATGCCGGCGGGCCGATCACGATGCTGCCCACGTCGATGTAGGTGTAGGACAACTGCGTGCCGAAGCCGGAGAGAGCGCCGGGCAGGAAGTCGAACGTCTGCTGATAGGCGAGTTCGGCGCCCTTGATCTTGCTGCTTCCGGTGGCGTTGGCCGGGCCACTCACCGAAACGGGCAAGGTAACGCCGTTGTTGGTCAGTTCTCGCGAATAGACCTGGTTCGACACGACGATGTTGTCAATATCCTTGTAGAACAGCGCAAGCGTCAGCGAACCGACCGTGTCGAAATACCATTCCGCAGTCAGATCGAACTGCCACGCTTCGACAGGCTTCAGGAACGGATTCAGCGATCGCGCGGTAAAGCCGCCGGTCTGGCCGTTGTAGGTCAGGCCGACATAGTTGCGCAGATTGCTGAAATCCGGACGCGAGATGGCCTTGGAAGCCGCAAAGCGGAAGACCAGCTCGTCGCTCGCGTCGAGGCGGACGTTGAAGGACGGGAGCCAGTGGTCGAAGCTGTTTCGCGCGACATCGGGATTGGATGCCCCATTGGCGAAGTCCAGCGTCGCCTGCTGCTCGGCCGCAGTTACTCCCGGCTGGCAGAGCGCGGGTACCTGGCCGCCCGGCGAACCCGCGAAACCGGCGCAGTAGGCATTGAAATCGCCGTTGAACGCGTCGGGAATGACCTGGCTCGACGGAGCGAAATTGACCGCGCCGGTCGATTTGTCGATCGTGTGGACATAGCGCAGGCCGATATTGCCCGAAATCGCCATGCCATTGTCGAAGTCTGCCCCGAAGCTGCCCGAAAGGTAGGCTGCCAGCGTCTCTTCGCTGTTCGGGAAGACTTCGCTGGGCAGGAAGTACCCCTCGATGAGATCTCCGCCGCGATCCTCGATCGGCGTGAAGTAGCCGGGTGCGCCGATGGAGCGGGCAAGGTCGATCAGGCCGCCACGCGATTCCAGGATCGAGTCGGCGATGAAAAGTGCGCCCGGAGGTGCTTCGACCTCTCCGTGGAAGAAGTTCGGATAATCGTAGTATTCCACCACGGAGGGGTCGCTGTTGACGAACAGCGGACCGCCCTCGATCCAGGTTTCCGACAAGCCGCCCCAGTTGTTGAACTCGTTGGTGCGCACCGTCTGCTTGCGCTTGGAGTAGCGTCCGCCTGCTCGCACCTCGCGCAGGAAACTGTCTTCGGACAGATCGTACGAAAGGTCTGCGCGCAGGGCGTATTCTTCACCATCGTTGATCCCGCGGTTTTCGACCGCAGACCGGTAATAGGTGGCATCGCCGCTGCCGATGTAGGTGCCCGTATCGAAGCCCGGGGTCACGAAATCGACATCAGGATACTGGCCGGTGAGATCGATCGACACGTTCGTCAGCGTGTTGAAGTTGATCGCGTCGTCGGCATTGCGGACGTTGGATTTGATGTACTGGCCATCGAGCTGAATGTGGAGGCGGTCGGTCGGCGACCACTGCACATTGAGCGAAGCGTCCTGCGCTACGACGTCGTTGAACGCCGACCGGTTCGAGAGTTTGGTGAAAATCCCACCGGGAATGAACTGATCGTAATTGCACCAGTCGGTCGCCGAGCCCTGGCACAGCCCGGTTACACCGCCGCCGCTGTGAACCAGCGTGCCGGAGGTGAAGACGCCGTTCTCATCATACATGAAGTTGGCATTGGGATCGTACACGAACCCAGGCTGGTTGAGATATCCGGCGGGGAAGATCTGCCCTGCGTCGGGAAACCAGTTGTCACTTTCGATCGTGCGTTCGGTCCAGCGTTCGTTGAATTCCGATCGGATGTACTCGGCGGTGACGAGCAGGTTGCCGCTGGCATTCTCGAACTGCAGCGCTGCGTTGAGGCTGTTGCGCTCGCGCTCGAAATCCTGCGACCTGAAGCCCGCGCCCAGCGGGGTGTAGACCTGGTCGTAACCGGTCGGCGTCGGGAACTCATCGCAGACCCGCAGCGCATAGGGCTCGCCTTCGTTGATGATCCGGCCGTCGGGGCACGGCGCGTTGAAGCGCGGCTGAAACCCGTTGAGGAAAATCGAGTCGGCTCGGCTGAATTGCTTCGAATAGCTGCCGCCGATCAGCAGGCCGAGACGGCTGCCATCGCTCATTTCCCACTGATTGGAGAAAAGTCCGACGAATGACGGCGCAAATTCCTTGGCGAGATCGCCATAATTCGCCCCGGCAGAAAGGAAGATCACCCGATCGTCGGAATCAAAGGGCTTGCGCGAATTGATGCTGACGGTGCCAGCAATCCCGCCTTCGATCATATCCGCGGTGAGGTTCTTGTAGACCTCCACCGTCCCGGCGAGTTCGGCCGGAACGCTGTCGAAGCCCAGCGACCTGCCGCCGTCGGCGGAGAAAGCGTCTCGCCCGTTGAATTCGCTGCGCACATAGTTGAGACCGCGAACCGTTACGCCCGAACCCTGGACCGAGAAATGCGCGGAATCGCTGGGGGAAGCGAAGCGAGTGATGGCCACCCCCGGAACACGCTGCAGCGCCTCGTTGATCGAACGGTCGGGCAGCGAGCCAATATCTTCTGACGTGATCGCGTCGACGACCGTGTCGGCGTTCTTCTTGATGTCCTGCGCGTTGGCGAGGCTCTGCCGGATGCCGGACACGATGATGACGTTTTCATCCGTCTCGCCCGGCGTCGGCTCGGTTGTTACCTGATCGCTCTCTTCGTCGGCTTCCTGCGCGTGCGCCACGTCGGCGACCGATGCCGCGAGAAGAGAACCGCCGAGCAGAAGCGCGGTGGTCGAAAGCGACAAGCCGAAGCGGCGCGCCTTCGGGATTGCCGGGGTGCGGATTGCTCCACCGGCGTCGATTTCTTCCGCCGGCAATCCACCACTCGAGACGTCACCGTTCAGTGCGTGCACTCTCATTAATCCCGTCATCCCTGATTCTCCCCATGCGGTTCATGGCCCCTCCGAGGGCCGCGCGGCGATAGAACTTGCAAAAATATGATAATTGGTCAAACGAAAAAAAAGGAAGGTGGAATTTCGCGGAAAAAGGGGAGATTTCCATGGTTCATCGGAGATTTGGTTCCGCCATGACGGCGGGCATCACCAGATATCGCTCTTTTTATTTCGCTTTCGGGATGCTTGCTCTGTGTGCGCCATTCTTTGCGCCGAAAGCTCTTGCCCTGAACACCGATGCCGATGTGAATCGTCTGTCGAGCATCGCGTTTACCGCCAATAATGGCCCCTTTCCCAACCCGGAAAGGGGGTTCTACCGGTCCGCCACGGTTCCTTTGCAGGAGCTGGCCCGGCGTGAGCTGAGGGAGACCTTCGCACAGGGCTATCGCCTGATGTACGTGCGCATCGACCTCGACGATTTCAGGGATCAGCCGCTTTCGCAGCAGCTCCTCGCGAAGCTCGATCGTGGGTTCGAGCGGACCCGTGCGGAGGGGCTGAAGCTGATCATCCGACCGGTCTATAACTATCCGCGCGGCGAGACGGATTATGCGCAGGCCGAGGATGCTTCGCTCGACCGGGTCTTGCAGCATATCGATCAGCTGAAACCGGTGCTGCGAAAGAACGCCGATGTGATCGCCTTTCTCCAGGCCGGCTATGTCGGCGCCTGGGGCGAATGGCACACGTCCTCCAACGGATTGACCACCCCGGCGGCCCGCGACGCGATCCTGACCGCGCTGACATCTGCCGCTCCGCCGGAGCGGTTCGTGCAGCTGCGTTATCCCCCTTATATCGAGGAGTGGATGGCTAGCGATCGTGGGGCGTCCGCCAGAACTTCGATCGGCTTTCACAACGATTGCTTCCTCGCGAGCCCGACCGACGTCGGCACTTTTTCCGAGGATGAAGGGGAGCGCGCACGCCAGAGAGCGGCGATGGCGCGCCTCGCAAGCGATGCGCCATTCGGAGGCGAGACGTGCAATCCGCTTGCCGCGTCAGACCCGAAACCGCGCGCAAGTTGTGCCGATATCCTCACCGAAGGGGCCATGTTCGGCCTCACCTATCTCAACGGCGGATATTACCGCCCGATTTTCCATGAGCAGTGGGAGAGGGAAGGGTGCATCGGGACCGTTGCCGACCGGATGGGCTACCGCCTGTCTCTCAAGAGGATGCAGTTCCCATCCGTGGTTCGGAACGGGGACAAAGCCCGGGTATGCGTTCTGCTTGCGAACTCGGGATGGGCGCGGATGTACAACCCGAAGGAATTCCAGCTCATCCTTGAAAGCCCAAGAACCACGAAGCGCGTCTCGCCCACGCAAGACTCGCCCGATGTGAGGGAGATATCGCCAGGTGAGGAGGGTGGCTTCTGTTTCGAGTTCGCTGCCGACGCCGGACTGCCGACGGGAGAATACGACGTCTATTTCGCCATGCGCGACGGGTCGGACAGCCTGTCGAGGGATACCCGCTACTCGGTCCGGTTTGCCAATGCCGACGACAGCGAGGCAGACCAATGGTGGGACAATTCGCAGGCGGCCTTCCACACGGGGGCCATCCTGCGAGTCGGTGAGTAGCCCTCGCTTCGATCGGTTATGCGGCATCGCCGGTGACTGCGACGAAATTGCTCGTCACCATGCCGCCTCGAGTGCATCGGGAAACGCCTGCGCAGCATGGCCGGGAGATGGCTGTTCAGGAGGGCAGCTCGAACAGCCCCGCCGCGCCCATCCCGCCAGCCGTGCACATCGAAGCGACGACCCAGCGCGCGCCGCGGCGGCGGCCTTCGAGCAGCGCATGGCCGACCTGTCGGCTGCCGGTCATGCCGAACGGATGGCCGAGCGCGATCGCTCCGCCGTTCACGTTGAGCCGTTCGGGATCGATCCCCAGCATGTCGCGGCAATAGAGGCACTGGCTCGCGAAGGCCTCGTTGATCTCCCACAGGTCGATGTCGGCAATCGTGAGCCCGGCGCGTTCGAGCAGCCTGGGGATGGCGAAAATCGGGCCGATCCCCATCTCTTCGGGCGCGCAGCCGACGGCCTGGAAGCCGCGATAGATGCCGAGGATATCGCGACCCTCGGCCTCCGCAGTGGCGCGGTCCATCATCAGCTGGGCCGACGCGCCGTCGGATAGCTGGCTCGCATTGCCCGCAGTAATATGCCGGCCATCGGCGATCATCTCTCCATCGCGGAAGACGGGCTTGAGCTGGCTCAGCCGCTCCACGGTCGTATCGGGGCGGACGCCTTCGTCGCGGGCGACGGTGACGACCTCTTCGCCGGTCACCTGACCCGTCTTGTCGCGCAATTCGCGCGTGACCCTGATCGGCACGATCTCTTCGTCGAAGGCACCGCTCTCTATCGCATTCGCCGCACGCCGATGGCTTTCCGCGGCGAACGCGTCCTGCGCCTCGCGCGAGATGCCGTAGCGTTCGGCGACGACTTCGGCCGTCTCGATCATCGCCATGTAGGCGTGCGGCTGCTGCGCGATCACCGACTGATTACGCACCGGTGGCGGTGCCTGCGGGATGGCGAGGCTGACGCTTTCCATGCCGCCTGCAAGGCAGACGTCGCAATCGTCCGCGATGATCGAGCGCGCAGCAATCGCCACCGCCGACAGGCCCGAACCGCATTTGCGGTCCATCGTGATGGCGGGAATCGTGATCGGCAGACCCGAGGCGAATACGCTCATCCGCCCCAGGTTAGACCCTTGCGAGCCGTGCTGCAGCGCGGTGCCGAAATAGAGGTCGTCGATCCGTTCGGGATCGATGCCCGCGCGCTCCACCGCAGCGCGCAGCACGTGCCCGCCGAGCACGGGTGCCTCGGTCGCGTTGAACGATCCCTTTGTCGAACGGCCGATCGCGGTGCGGGCAGTGGCGACGATGGCGGCTTCACGCATCTCGCGTCTCCTCAATATCCGGCTTCGGCCCAGCCGCGACCATTCGCGGCGAGATCTTTCAACAGCGCGGTCGGCTGCCAGCGCGGGCCGAGATCGGCGCCGAGCCGCTCCGCCATCGCGACCACGCGATCGAGCCCCAGCTGCTCGCCCCAGTGCATCGGGCCGCCGCGAAAAGCGGGGAAGCCGTAGCCATTGATCCAGGCCACATCGATGTCGCCTGCGCGCAGGGCGATGCCTTCCTCAAGCTCGCGCGCGCCTTCGTTGACGATCGGCAGAAACAGCCGGTCGCGGATTTCATCATCCGCGAAACTGCGCTGTTCGACGCCCAGTTCGCGGGCTGTCTCCTGAATGATCGCAAGCGCCTGCGGGTCAGGCATCCGCTGGCGATTCTGGTAGCGATAGAAGCCCGCGCCACTTTTCTGGCCGAGCCGCCCGGCCTCCACCATCTTCTCGATCAGGGGCGAAAGGCGCTCCTCGGGCGGGAGCGTCTTGGCGCGCACCTCTCGCACCAAGGCCGCCACGTCGAGCCCCGCCATGTCGCGCATCGCGACAGGACCCATCGGCATGCCGAATTCCTCGGCCACGCGGTCGATCTGCTCGGGGCGAGCGCCCTGTTCCATCAGGAATTCGGCCTGTCCGGTGTAGAATTGCAGCGAACGGTTGGCGATGAAGCCGTCGCAATTGCCGGCCACCACGCCGACCTTGCCGATCCGTCGGACCAGCGCCATGCCGCTCGCCACGGCATCGGGCGTGCTCGCCTTGCCGCGCACGACCTCGACCAGCTTCATGATGTGCGCGGGCGAGAAGAAATGCAGCCCGATCACCGATCCGGGGCGCGCTGTGGCCGCCGCCATGCGATCAATGTCGAGCGAGCTGGTATTGCTGGCGAGGATCGCGTGCGCGGGCAGCACCTCGTCGAGCTGCGCGAAGACCGCTTCCTTCAGTTCCATCTTTTCGGGCACCGCCTCGATCGCGAGGTCGCATTCGGCAAAGCGATCGTAATCGGTGCCGCTTGCGATCCGGCCTTGTGCCGCACGGCACTGCTCGGTGCTCATGATCCCGCGTTTGCGTGCGCCCTCGTAGATCTCGTCGATCCTTGCGCCGGCCTGCTCGATCGAGCCTGCGTCGCGGTCGACCAGCTCCACGGAGATGCCCTTGTTGGCCAGGGCGACGGCGATGCCGCTGCCCATCAGACCCGCCCCGACGATGCCGACCCGCGCGATCTTGTGCGCCTCGCCTTCCGGCAGTTTGGCAGCGGCCCGCTCGGCGAAGAAGGCGTGGGACAGCGCCTTGTTCTGCGGGCCGTCCTTCAGCGCATCGAAGGCAGCGCGTTCGAAGGTGAGACCTCCCTCGCCCTCCAACCGACAGGCCGCCTCGATACAGTCGATGATCGACTGGGGCGCCTTCGCGCCGCGTTTGGCGGCCCTGGCTCGCGCCGTCTCGAAGATCGCGGGGTCGACCTCTTCTATCGCATCGGTCCTCTCGAGGATCGGCTGCGGAATCTCGCCCGCGTCGAGCCGGGCCCGCAAGACATCGACCGCCGCGTCCTGCGTATCCTCGACCAGCGCATCGAACATGCCGAGCGACAGCGCCTCTTGCGCGGATACCTTGCGGCCCGAGACGATGATGTCGAGCGCGGCGGCGGGGCCGCACAGCCGGGTGATCCGCTGCGTGCCGCCCGCGCCGGGCAGCAGGCCGAGCTTCACTTCGGGCAGGCCCGCCTGCGCGGCTGGTAGCGCGACCCGGAAGGTGCAGGCGAGCGCCAGTTCCAACCCGCCGCCCAGCGCCGCGCCGTGGATCGCCGCGAGGCTCGGCTTGCCTGCCTGCAACGCGTCCTGAATCTCGCGCACGGTCGGGCTTTCGAGATGGCGGCCCTGCTGCATCTCCTTGATGTCGGCGCCTGCGATAAACGTGCTCCCCGCTGCGCGCAGGACGATGCCTTCCACCGCAGGGTCGGCATTGGCCTTCGCTATCGCTTCGTACAGGCCTTCCCGCACCCCCACGCTGAGCGCGTTGACCGGGGGGTGATCCACCGTGACGAGGGCGATCCCGCGTATCGTGCGGGAGGTTACGGGGTTCATGCGGACATCCTCATTTGATCAGGAAACCGGCATCGACGGGCAGCGCGACGCCGGTGATGAAACGGGCCTCTTCGGAGCAGAGCCAGAGGATCGCGTTGGCGACATCCTCCGCCTCCACCCACGGGGTCGGCAGCAGGTTGAGCTTGGCCGCCGCCTTCTCGATATCGGCGGCGGTCGGGTGTTCGAGATCGGGCCGGAACAGGCGGAAATGCTCTTCGTGTTCGATGAGCGGCGTGCGGACCGTGGTGGAGCACACGGCGTTGACGCGAATCCACTTCGGCCCGAGTTCGTTAGCGAGCGATTCCATCAGGCCGACGACACCGTGCTTCGCCGCCGAATAGTGCGAGACCCAGGGCATGCCCTTCAGTCCTGCCGCCGATGCTGTGAAGACGATGGACCCGCTGCCGGTCTTGCGCAGATGCGGGATCGCGGCGCGACAGGTGCGCCATGCGCCCGACAGGTTGACCGCGATCATCCGGTCCCACTGTTCTTCGGTCAGCTTGTCCGACGCGCCCATGCCGGCAATGCCTGCGTTGGCGATCACGAAGTCGAGCCGCCCGAGCTGCTCCACGCCATCGGCCAGCGCGCTTTCGATGGCGGCCAGATCGCGCACGTCGGCATTGCGCGCGACGATCCGGCGACCGGCACCCTCGACAGCCGCGACGGTCTCCTCGAAGTCGGCGGGGACGCTGGCGGGGGAATCGGGCGCGACTTCGCCGCACACATCCAGAGCGATGATGTCCGCACCCTGCTTGGCGAAGGCGATTGCTGCGGCCCTGCCTTGTCCGCGTGCGGCGCCGGTGATGAAGGCGACCTTGCCGTCGAAACGCTTGCTCATGCCGGTTCCTTCTGCGGCTCCCAGGCGTGGATGCCGGGGCCGATATGCGCGCCACCGTCGATCTGGAGGAGTTGCCCGGTGATCAGCCTGCCGCCATCGCTGGCGAGGAAGCCGACCAGTTCGGCAATCTCGGCAGCTTCGGTCGCGCGGCCCAGCGGCACGGCTTCCATGCGCGCCAGAATGCGCTCGCGCGCGTCGGGATCGAGGTTCTCGGTCAGCACGATGCCGGGGCCGATGCAGTTGAGCCGGATGCCGTCGCCTGCCCATTCGAGCGCGAGCGTGCGGGTCAGGCCGAGGACGCCTGCGCGGGCGGCAACGCCGTGCGAGGCGCCCATGATGCCCCGGTCGATCCCGGTGAGCGAGATGCTGACCACCGCTCCACTGCGTTTCGCCAAGTGCGGGCGCGCGGCCAGCGTGATCGAGAAGACCGCCGACAGGTTGAGGTCGATCACCGCATCCCAGCCGCGCCGCGAGATTTCGGTTGCGGGCGCGTAGAATTGTCCTCCGGCATTGTTGACCAGCAGATCGAGCCCGTGATCGCCCGCCGCGGTCTCGACCAGTTCGCCCACCGCATCGACATCGCGCACGTCGCACACGACGGCCTGGTAGGTTCCCAGCAACTGCGCGGCCTGTTCGCCGGTCGCCTGCAAGGTTTCGATCCGGCGGCCCGCGCCGGTGACATGCGCGCCGAGCGAGGTGAGCCGCAGCGCAATCGCGCGGCCGATACCGCTGCCCGCGCCGGTGACGAGACAGCGGGTGCCATCCAGCAAGCCGGGTCGAAGCGTATCAGGCAATCCTGCGGCCATGGCCACTCCAGTATTGTTCACGCAGCACGCGCTTCAGGATCTTGCCCGAGGCGTTGCGCGGCATTTCGTCGATGAAATCGATGGATTTCGGGCACTTGTACCCGGCGATGTGGTCGCGCGCCCATGCGATCAGCTCTTCGGCAGAGGGGCGCTCGCCCCGCGTGGTGACGACTGCCTTGACCGCTTCGCCCCACTTTTCGTCGGGTACGCCGATCACCGCGACCGCATCGACTGCGGGATGGGCGGCGAGCGTGTTTTCGACCTCGATTGGGTAGACGTTCTCGCCCCCGGTCACGATCATGTCCTTGATCCGGTCGGTCAGGAACAGATAGCCGTCGGGGTCGAGATATCCGGCGTCGCCCGTGCGCAGCCAGCCATCCGGGGTGATCGCTGCGGCAGTTTCTTCGGGCTTGCGCCAGTAGCCTTCCATCATGCCCGGGCTCTTGCCCCAGACCTCGCCCACTTCGCCTTGCGGGCAGTCGCTGCCGGTTTCGGGATCGACCACGCGCACCGCGCCCCAGGGCACGGGGGTTCCGGCAGAGCGCAGGCGCTCGCGGTGCGGCCCTTCGAGGACATGGTCTTCGGAACGCAGGATGGTGATCGTGCCGTTGATCTCGGTCAGGCCGTAGCCTTGCACCAGCCCGCAATTGAGCGCTTCGAGAGCGCGCGCCAGCACCGGCTCGGTGATCGGAGCCGCCCCGTAGAGGACTTTGCGCAAGGCCGAGAGATCGCGCGACGGATTTGCCTCGAGCGCGGCGATCACCTGTTCGAGCATGATCGGCGCGAGCATCGCGTTGGTGACCCGTTCCGACGCCATCAGGTCGGCCACCTCGGCGGGGTCGAAATCGCCCACCAGAATGTCGTGCCCACCCTGCGACATCGCGAGCAGGCCCCACAGGGCACCCGCCGTGTGGAAGGTGGGCATGCACACCAGGCTGACGCTGTCGGGGCCGAAATCCCATTCCGCAGCCGCACCCGGCAAGATCGCACCGAGGCTGCCGTGGGTAAAGGCGACACCCTTGGCGCTGCCCGTCGTGCCAGAGGTGTAGCAGATCATGCAGATGTCTTGCGCGCGCGAGACCTCCGGCAGATCGCTCTCAGCCTGGTCTGCGAGACGGGCGGCGTATCCGGCGGGGGAAGCATCGTCGAGGTCGATCGCGAGCGGCGCGTCGGGCAGGCGCTCGAAGGCCTGCGCCAGCAGCGGCATTTCGGCTGCCGATCCCAGCACGACGCGGGGGGAACAGTCTTCCAGCTGTGCGGCGAGTTCGCCCGCGCTCAGCCGCCAGTTCATCCCGACCGAGATCGCGCCGAGCTTCGCGACGGCGAAGATGATCTCGAAATGCTCTGCCCGGTTGCGTCCGAGGAAGGCGACCCGGTCGCCATGGGCCACGCCTTCCGCGGCGAGCGCACGGGCCAGCCGGTTGGTTGCTCGATCAAGTTCGGCATAGGTGCGTGTGCGCCCCTGAAAGGCGAGGGCGGGGCGATCGGGAGTTGCCTGGGCAAATTGGCGAAGGATTGCGTCGATGGTGTTCATGCCGAAGTCCCTAGTCCCAAAGCCCGCCGGATCGCATAGCTTGCCCATCCGCATCCAGTGCGGGCGACGCGGCGAGCTGCCCGACACCGGGCAAGGGCGGGCGGACCCATCCGTCATCGTGCTTCAGATCGCGTTCGACCGTCCACGGATCGGCGAACGCTTCTGCCGGGGTCGCGACCGGATCTGCCGGGACGCCCGCCGCCTCCAGCCGGGCGATCCAGTCTGTCATCGGGCGTGCACCGAACGCCTGCTTCAGCGCGGTGGCCAGCTCTGTCCCGTGCTCGCGGCGCTCTCGCCAATCCCAATCGGCCGCACCGTGGGGGAGGGGGTGGCCGTCCTGCTCCAGCGCATCGGCGAGCGCGCGCCACAGGCGTGGCTCGATCGCGCCGATGGCAAGCTGGCGACCATCGGCGGTCGTATAAATGTCGTTCGCGGGCTCGAGATAGCGGGTCCACGCATCGTCGTCTTCGCGGTCTTCGGCGGCAGCCCGCCACGCCATCCAGTGGAGCATGACCTCCTGCATGGCGATCTCGATCCGCGTGCCGTGCCCCGTGCGCGAGCGTTCAATCAGCGCGGCGAGGATCGACTGGACCGCCATCGCCGCGCCGCCGAAATCGGCGACCGGCATGGCCGGGCGAGTGGCGGTGCGTCCTTTGGCTGACCAGGTGGTCGCCGCGCCCAGCGCACCCGAGCGGGCGAGGAAATTGAGATCGTGTGCGGGCGCAGCCTCGCGCGATCCGCGCCCGAAGCCGGTGATCGCGCAATAGATCAGGCGCGGGTTCTCTTCGAGCAGCACGTCCGCCCCGATGCCGAGGCGCTCTGCCACGCCGGGCCGGAAATTCTCGATCAGGACGTCCGCCTCGCGCACCAGCGCCAGCAGATCTTCGCGCCCCTCATCGCTCTTCAGGTCGATCGCGACCGAACGTTTGCCGCGATTGTAGCTATCGAAAAACGCTCCATCGTAGAGCGACCTCCCGGGGTCGCCACCGGGCGGTTCCACCTTGACCACATCGGCCCCGAGCCATGCGAGGTGGAGCGCACAGACCGGCCCCGGCAGCAGCATGCCAAGGTCCAGCACACGAATTCCGGCAAGCGGAGATTGCAGACCTGAGTGGTGAGTGCGTTTCATAACCTACCGGGTAGTATGTCTGCTCGACATGCGTCAACCCTCTTGACAGCATCGATGGACGCAAACATACTACTCAGTAGGTTATCAAGGGCCAAGAGGACAATTGCGCCCAAAACAGCCAATGGGAGAGACGAAATCATGCGTATACGACTCGGAACGTCGCTGCTGGCGATCGCAGCCACGCTGGCGCCCGCAACGGCAATGGCTCAGGATTCCACCGAGGGGGAAGCGGAAGAGACCACAGCCGCGCAGCCCCGGCAGGACGACCAGCTCGAAGAGATCGTCGTCACCGCGCAGCGGCGCGAGGTCGGTCTCCAGCGGGCACCGGTGGCCGTCAGTGCCATTTCGGGCGAAACGCTCGAAGAAGACCGGATCCTGAGCTTCGAGGATGTTGCCAAGCGGACGACCTCGCTGTCGTTCACCGCGATTTCCGGCCTCGACCAGGAATTCAACATTCGCGGCATCACTAATACGCGCCTCGATTCGCCCTCTGCCGACCAGTCGATCGGCATCTTCACCGATGACGTTTATGTCGGCCGCCCGGGCCTGTTCAATTTCGACCTCTACGATATCGAACGGGTCGAGGTTGTGCGCGGTCCGCAGGGTGTGCTGCTTGGCCGCAACGTGGTCGGCGGGGCGATCAACATCATCACCGCGAGCCCCAAGTTCACAAACGGCGGATCGCTCAGCGCGTCTTACGGCAACTACGACGATATCCTGCTGCGCGGCCACGTGACCGGCCCGATCAGCGACAATGTCGCAGCGCGTGTGTCATTCCAGACGCACAGAAACAGCGGCTATTCGCGCGACATCCTGAACAACCGCGACCTCGACGACATCCAGAGCATCCAGGCGCGCGGCCAACTGCTGTTCCAGCCAGCCGAATCGGATTTCGAAGCGCGCCTGATCGTCGATTACGTCCACGACGAATCGAACGGCATCGCGCAGATCGCCATCGACGGCCCCGACGCAGGCAACGGCCCGTGGAGCGCGGCGCGCAAGGAGATCGGCCAGATTCGCGGCAAGCCGCTGACCATTCGCGAAGCGCTGCCTCAGCATCCCATCTTCAAGGGCGACGTCTCGCCCACGCCGCAGGGCCTCACGCGCGACGCGGTGAGTGTCATCGGGCAGGTGAGCAAGGGTCTCGGCGATGTCGCCGATCTGCAGGTCGTGATCGGCTATCGCGACGGCAAGGCGGACAGTCAGTACGACCAGACCGGCGTCGGCCCCGACAACGGCTACGGCGTCATTTCGCCCACGTTGTTCACCACCCCGGTCGGTGAGTCGGAAGACGCGACGCAGTTCAGCCAGGAAATCCGCCTCGTTTCGCAGCCCAGCGACAGCGGGTTCGAATGGATCGTGGGTGGCTATCACCAGCGCGACGATGTGACCAAGATCGACCATTTCTGGGGTGAAGTGCCGCTCGCCGCGCTCGACCTCATCTCGGGCGAGTCGCTCTGGAACAATGATGCGACCTCCGAATCCTGGGCGGTCTTCGGCCAGGTCGGTTACCAGTTCAGCCCGCTGTTCAAGGCGGTTGCGGGGCTGCGTTACTCGCACGACAAGAAATCCGGCATCGTCACCGGCACTGCCGTGGAGACGGGGGACCGGTTCAACCCCGGCGGCACCGTGCCGCTTACCCCGCTGGGCGCGGGCCTCGCGGAAGGCGAGTCCTTCACCGCCAGCTATTCGGACAGCTGGGGCAAGCTGACGCCGCAGTTCACACTGGAATTCACCCCCAGCGAGCGGGTGATGTTCTACGCGAGCTACGCCACCGGCTATAAGGGCGGCGGGTTCGAAGACACGCCCGCCAATGCCGTCGCCGCCGCGATCAGCTACGATCCGGAAACGGTCAACAACTACGAACTTGGCGCGAAGTTGGAGTTCATGAACCGGCGCGCGCGCCTCAACCTCGCCGTGTTCCAGATGGATTACAACGATCTGCAGGTCACCCAGACCGACAGCAACTGCCTGTGCAGCGTGACGGACAATGCGGCGGACGCCCGCATTCGCGGCATTGAGCTTGAAGGGCAGGTGATCCCGTTCAACGGCCTCGAGCTGTTCGGCGGCCTGACGCTGCTCGACACCAAGTACCTGGAGTTCACCGACTCGCTGGGGAACGACAACACGGGCAAGTTCCTGCAACGCACGCCCAAGTACCAGTTCAACGTCGGCTTCCAGTACACGGTGCCGGTGGGCGACAACGACGAGCTGAAGTTCCGCACCAACTACACGGGCAAGGGCAAGACCTACTGGTTCCCGACCAATGCCCAGTTCGAAGACCCCTACGGCCTGCTTGATGCGCGAATTTCCTACACCTTCGACAACCGGTGGACCGCGGCCCTCTGGGCGCGCAACCTGACAGACGCGGAGTATCGCGTGAACGTGAACTATGCGCTCAACGACGAGGTCTCCCGCTTCGGCGCACCGCGCACCTACGGCGCGGAAATCGCCTTCAAGTTCTGATCCTGCGATACGGGCCGACGTCCTCCCGTCGGGTGGATGTCGGCCCACCTACCTTTAGTCTGCTGGAAACGGGCGTTAAGAGGGTGCCAGGGGAAGCGATCAGAACGAGGGAAATATGCCGGGGCAGTTGAAGAATGGCCGCGCGACACGGGCACGGCCCAATCGCAACGAGGAAGGCCGGCTGGAAATCCTCGCCGCGGCGACCGATGCGTTCATGCGGCTGGGCTATGCCCGCGCCTCGATAGACGAAATCGCGGACCAGATGGGCGCGACCAAGGGCCGGGTCTATCACTACTATCGCAGCAAGGCGGATATCCTGATGGATATTCACCGCCAGGTGCTGGACATGATGTACGCGCAGGTTTCGGCCGAGCGTGCAGCCGCGACCGATCCGATCGACGCGCTGCGCCGGATGGCGCGGCGTCACGCGCTGATCGTGATGGAAAACCTGGCCTTCACCCGCGTCGCGCTGCTTTCCACGACCGACCTGTTCGTGAACGAGAAGCAGCAGGATTTCGTGGTCGAGATTTCAAAGGTCCGGCGGGATTACGAAACGCTGTTCATCGATACCCTGCGCCAGGGGATGGAGGCGGGGGACATTCGCCAGGCCGATCCCAAACTGCTCGCCAAGCCGCTGCTCGGATCGCTCAACTGGACGACCATGTGGTATGTCGACCGGCCCGAGACGACCGATGCCGACCGTTCCGCCATCGCTGACATGATTGTCGATTACGTCGTCGGCGGCGTGCTGGCCAGATAGCGCGCTGCCATTTCGCGCAGCACATCCTTGCGCACTTTCGTCGCATTCGCGCTGACCGTGACCGGAATTTCCACGTCCAGCACGACCCGTTCGGGCACCTTGTAGCTGGCGAGCCCGCTGCGCACGAAGCTGCGCAATTCGTCCTCCGACAAAGCGCTACCCGCCACCGGCCTGACGAACGCCACCGCGACATCGCCGCGTTCGAGATCGCGCGCGCCGACCACATGGGCTTCGGCCACCGCAGGATGGCTGCACAGCGATGCCTCTATCTCCGCAGGGTCGACCAGAGTTCCGCGCAATCGCAGTGCGTCGCCCATGCGGGCGATGAAGCGAAATCCATCGCTCGTGCGTTCGCCGAGGTCGCCGGTCCTGAGCCAGCCGTCTTCGGTCAGCGCTTGTACGCTCGCCTGTTCGTCCCCGAAATAGCCCGAGGTCACCGTGGCTCCTCGCAGCTGGATTTCCCCCCGCTCTCCGGGTTCGACGATTGCGCCGGACTGCGGATCGACCAGCCGCGCTTGGGTCGCATTGTCGAGCAGTGGGCCACCGGCATGGCGCCGGTCTTCCAGCGGTGCCTCGGGCCCGCATCCGGTGACGAATGCCAGCCCCTCTGACGAGCCATAGGCCTGCGCGGCGCGCAAGCCAGATCCGCCACAGGCTTCGACTGCGGCGATGACGTCGGCAGGATCGCGGCCCGTGAACGCGCCGAAATAGCAGGTTTTCCAGTGCGGCAGCGCCCCCCGCGCCAACTCTTCCGATTGCACGATGGCGAGCACCAGATTGTCGCCACCATGGACATGCGCGACATTGAGGCGATCGAGCGAGTTCGCGGCCTCGTCGGCATCGAACACCGGCATCAGCACGGCCGTACCGCCGGTCATCAGCGTCGCCAGCGTGATCCCGAGGCCCCAGATGCCGCACATGGGCAGGGCGCACAGCACCGGGTCGCCTGCGGAAATGGCGAAGCGATCGGCTGCTGCGGTGAAGCGGGTGACGAGCCCCGACTGATTGTGGACCGCGAACTTGGGCTCCCCCGTCGAACCGCTGGTTGCCAGCAGGTTGAGCGGTTGGTCGTCGTGATTGGCTGCGGGCGCCACGATCTTGCCGTCGGGTGGATCGATTTCAGAGCAATCGAGCGCGACGGTCTCGATCGGCGGCAGTCCCCTGGCTGCCTCGGCGAGAATAGCGGCGAAGTCGATGTCCTGGAAATCGCTCGGGTGGATCACCAGTGCAGGCTCGGTGCGGCGGAGCAGGTGGGCGATCTCGGTCGCGCGCCAGCGCGTGTTGACCGGCGCGACGATCAGCCCGCAGCGCGCGGCGGCAAGTTCCAGAATCGGCCATGCCGCGACATTGGGTAGCCAGACCGCGATCCGCGCGCCCGGTTGCAAGCCTTTCCCTGCGAGCCAGCCCGCCCAGCGCTCCACTGCATCCAGCAGGTCACCGTAGGAAACCCGCTGGTCACCCTGCGGATGCGTCACGATCAGAGCGGTGTGCTCGCGACCGTGACGGGCGATTCTCTCGATGAGCGTGCGGGCCATTGCTCACCTTTAGTAGGATCGAGGCAGCCCGACGACCTGCTGCGCGATATAGTTCAGCGCCATTTCCTGACTGATCGGCGCGATGCGCATCAGGCGCGCCTCCCTGAAATAGCGTTCCACGTCGTACTCGCGCGCATAGCCGAGCCCGCCGAGCGTCTGCACCGCGCGGTCGGCGGCGAAGAACGCCGCGTCGGCGCACAGCAGCTTGGCCATGTTCGCCTCTGCCCCGCACGGATCGCCGCGATCGTAGAGCCATGCCGCCTTGCGTGCGAGCAGCTCTGCCGACTGGAGGTTGGCATAGGCCTGCGCCAGCGGATGCTGGATCGCCTGGTTAGCCCCGATCGGGCGTTCGAACACAACGCGTTCGTTGGCGTACTGCACCGCACGGCGCAGCGCGGCGTAGCCGATGCCGAGCGATTCGTGGGCGAGCAGGATACGTTCCGGGTTCAACCCGTCGAGCAGGTAGCGGAAGCCCTTGCCTTCCTCCCCGATCCGCGCGGATTCGGGCACTTCGAGATCGTCGATGAACACCTCGGTCGAGGCAACCGCGTTGCGGCCCATCTTGTCGATCGGGCGGATCGACATCTTCGATCGGTCGATATCGATCAGGAACAGCGTGATCCCGTCGGTCGGTTTGGCGCATTCCTCGCGCGGGGAGGTGCGCGTGACGAGGATCATTTTTTCGGAATCGAGCGCCTTGGTGATCCAGATCTTGCGCCCGTTGATGACGTAGCCATTCTCGGTGCGCTTGGCGAAGGTCCGGATGCGGGTCGTGTCGGTTCCGGCGTCGGCCTCGGTCACGGCAAAGCACACGTGGCAATCGCCGCTCGCAACGCGGGGGAGGAGCGACTGGCGCAGTTCTTCGGAGCCGTGCTTTGCGACCACGTTTACTCCGAAAATGCTCAGGTGCATCGGGCTGCACCCGTTCATCGCGGCGCCCGAGGCGGCAACCTCCTGCAACAGCAGGGAGGCTTCGGTAATGCCGAGCCCGCTGCCGCCGTATTCCTCCGGAATGGCGATGCCGAGCCAGCCCTTTTCGGCGAAGGCATTGTAGAACTCCCACGGGAATTCGTGCTTGCTGTCACGCTCGCGCCAATAGGCATCGTCGAAGGTTCCCGCGAGGGTGCGGACCGCTTGCTGCACTTCCTGCTGGGTTTCGGTAAGTTCGAAATTCATGGCCTATCCATCCGTGTCCGTGGCCGGGAAGCTACCCGGCAGTTTGTGCTAGATCGCGCGTCGAGCGTGCCGACGCCTTAAGGCGCTCAGCTGGCGAACATCGCGTTGAGCGTGTCGGGGTCGAGCGGGGCGCCCGGTTCGATGGCGCTGCCGTCGAGCACCGTATCCCAGTGATCGTCGAGCTGCTCGCCGGGCTTCAGGTGCACGCCCGGCGCGATGGCGATATGCGCGGTGGTGAACCAGCCGCCGCCAGCGACCACGATCGCGCCCGTCACCTCCAGATCGTCCGAGGCCAGCTTGACCACGGCGGGGGTGACAAGATCGGGGGCCAGCTTTTCGCCGAGGCCGGGGGGGAGCGTGTGTGCCGACATCGGCGTGGTCGCGATCGGGGCGAGGCTGTTGACGAGGATGCCGTACCGCTCGCCCTCGATCGCCAGCACGTTCGCCAGCCCGATGATCCCCATCTTCGCCGCAGCGTAAGAGGCTTGCGAGAAATTGCCCCACAGGCCCGATGGCGAGGTGACCAGTATCACGCGCCCGTGGCCGCGTTCCTTCATATGCGGCCAGGCCGCATGGCACAGGTGATGCGTGCCATTGAGATGGACGTCGATCACCGGGTCCCAGTGGCTCTCGTCCGACTTGGCGTAGGACTTGTTCCGTTCGATCCCGGCATTCGAGATCAGGATATCGAGCGCGCCGAAATGGTCGAGCGCGGTCTGGACGATGGCGCTGCCGCCCTGCGCACTCGCGACACTGTCCATGTTGGCGACCGCTTCGCCGCCCGCCGCGCGGATTTCCTCGACGACCTGCTCGGCAGTGGCAACGCCCGCTTCGGTCTTGCCTATATCGTTGACGACGACCTTCGCGCCCTGCGCCGCGAGGCCGAGCGCATAGCTGCGGCCAAGGCCCTGTCCCGCCCCGGTGACGACCGCGACACGTCCTTCGAGCTTGCCCGTCATTCGCCGGTTTCCTCTTCGATGATGGCGCGCAGCGCGCCGAGATAACGGGCCGCCGCGAGGCCATCGACGACGCGGTGGTCGCAGGCGAGCGTCAGGTACATCGTGGGCTGGGCAACGACTTCGCCGTCGACCACCACCGGGCGATCCGCCAGCGATCCTACGAACAGCAGCGCGCTCTGCCGCCGGTTGATGGTCGGGAAGCCCGTGTCGACGCCGTATGCGCCAAGGTTTGAGATGGTCATGACCGCGCCGTCGAAAGCTTCGGCGCCGAGGCGCCGCCGGTCGGCGGCTTCGCGCAGCGCGACGATGGAGGAGGATAGCTCTTTCAGAGATAGCGCTCCGGCGTCGCGCAGCACCGGCGTCATCAGTCCGTGCTCGGTCGCGATGGCGACCGCGACGGATACGTCCCCCGGTCGCTCGATCTTGCCGTCGACGAACACGCCGTTGAGTGCAGGCTCCTTGCCCAATGCTTCAACCGCAGCGTGGACGACCAGATCGTTGATCGAGATGCGCGGCGCATTCTCGTCGCCAGCAAGCGCCTCACGCTCGACGCGCAAGCGCTCCTTCAGCGCGCTGGCATCCACCTGCACGATCTCGGCGAAATGCGGAATCTCGCTCCAGCTCGCGGCCATGGCCGATGCCATTGCCTTGTGGACGCCCGTCAGAGTTTCGACGCTGGCGCTCATTGCGCCTCCTCGGCGCGGGCAATCACCGTCCCCACCTCGACTGTCTCGCCTTCGGGAACGAGGATTTCGCTCAAGGTGCCCGCACGCGTTGCCTCGACCTCGTTCACGGCCTTCTCGGTCTCGCATTCGTACAGGATATCGCCCTGTTCGAAGCTTTCTCCGACCTTCTTCATCCAGGCGGTGATGGTGCCTTCCTCCATCGTCTGGCCAAGTTTGGTGAGCTTGATCTCGAACATCTTCAATCCTTCGTAGTGGACGCGGCCATGACCGCTTCGACGGCCTTCACTACCGCATCGGCATCGGGTGTCAGCAGACCTTCAAGGTCGAGGTTCTGGGGCACGTAGGAATCGATCCCCGCCACACGCACCGGGGCGGCTTTCAGTGAACCGAAGGCACGCTCCACCACCTGCGTGATCAGTTCGCCCGCGAGGCCGCCGGTGACGGGGCCTTCGTGGACCACTGCCAGTCGCCCGGTCCGCGCGACCGAGCGGAGCACGGCGTCGAGATCGAGCGGGCGGATGCCGCGCGGGTCGATGATGTCGCAGCCAATGCCTTTCTCGGCCAGCTCGTCCGCTGCCTTCATCGCAATGGTCGTCATCCGCGACCACGCGACGACCGTCACAGCATCGCCTTCGCGCAACTGCGCGGCGACGCCCAGCGGGACGAGGTATTCGCCTTCGGGCACCGGACCGCGCCGGTTGTAGAGCGACTTGTTCTCAAGGAAGAGCACCGGGTCCTCGTCGCGGATGGCGGATTTCAGCATGCCCTTCGCGTCCGCCGGGGTGGCGGGCATCGCGACCTTGAGGCCGAAGCTGTGCCAGAAATACTGCGCGAGCGACTGGGAATGCTCGGGCCCGAGGCCACCCACCACGCCTTCGGGTGCGCGGATCACCAGCGGGACGGACTGACCGCCGCCGTGCATGTAGCGCCACTTGGCCGCCTTGTTGACGATCTCGTCCATCGAGATCAGCGCGAAGTCGGCATATTGCAGTTCAACCACCGGGCGCGCGCCCGCCAGCGCGGCACCTACGCCACCGCCGACGATGAATGCTTCGGAGATCGGGGTGTCGAAGACGCGCTCCTCACCGAACATCTCGGTCAACCCCTTGGTCACGCCGAATACGCCGCCGAAAGGTCCCGCGTCCTGCCCCATCAGGAACACGCGCTCGTCGCGCTCCATCTCTTCGATCAGCGCTTCGCGCAGGGCTGCACGATAGCTGAGGGTGCGCACCTTGTCGGTTGTCTGCTCGCTCATGCTGCACCTCCTGCGGCCAGCAGGCCTTCGTATATGCGCTCGGGCCCCGGCTTGGCCGATGTCAGCGCCTTCTCGACTGCCTTTTCCAGGGCGTCGGACTCTTCGTCGCGGATGGCGGCGAGGGCTTCCTCGTCGACTCCGTGTGCCGCCAGTTTGTCGGCAACGATCTTTTGCGGGTCGCGCTCGCGCATCGCGTCGAGATAGTTCTTGTCGCGATAGGTCTGCGGGTCGCCTTCGAAATGGCCGCGGAAGCGCAGCGTCTTCGCCTCGATCAGTGTCGGGCCATCGCCCGCGCGGGCGCGCTCTACCGCCTCTGCGACCGCATCGTGCACCGCCTCGACATCCTGTCCGTCGACGATCCGGCTGGGCATGCCGTAGGCGAGGGCGCGGTCGGCCACATCTTCGACCGAGGTCGCGTCGCGGTGTGCGACCGAGACCGAATAGCCGTTGTTCTCGCACAGCCAGACCATCGGCAGTTTCCAGAGGGCGGCAGCATTTGCGGCCTCGTGGAAAGTGCCGCGATTGGCCGAGCCTTCGCCGAAGATATGCACCGAAACGCGATCGTCCTTGAGCTTGCGTGCGCCCAGCGCAGCACCTGCGGAGAGGACGAATCCGCCACCCAGCGTACCGCTCGACCCCATGATGCCGAGCGAGGGATCGACCGCGTGGACGATCCCTGCGCCAAGCCCCTTGGTCGCACCGTCAACGCGGCCGAGGAAGTCGCCGAGCAGCGGGCGGACCGGCATTCCCTTGGCGAGGATCTGCGTCACGCCGCGATGGCTGTAGAACAGCATGTCGTCATCGCGCAGCGCGGCGCAGGTTCCGGTGCCGATCGCCTCTTGTCCGCGCCCCGAATGGAGCAGGATACGCGCGGTGCCATCTTCGATCAGGCGCAGCACCATCTGTTCCAGCAGAATCGACCGCTGCATGATCCGGTATGCGTGAAGTAATTGATTTTTCGACATTCCCGTCATGCGCACGTCCCATCCTCAACTTGCGTGCCGTGCCATAACCCTTCCGCGAAGGCGGCGCATCCACGGCCTGACAATCTCATTGACCTACCGAGTAGTATGTGTAGATAGTCGTTGTCAAGCAAGGGGCACAACCCGGCCCTTTCCGGATAATTTTCGAGGGGAAAATGATGAATTCCATGGCGGCCATCGCGAATACCGATCTTACGGACGACAGCGCGCTCAGGCGTCGGGTCGACAAGCTGTGTACCGAAACCCTGCTGCCCATCGTGCACGACTGGCCCGAGCATGATCGCACGTGCCGCGCGCTGATCGAAGCGCTCGCGCAGGAGAACCTGTTCGGTCTCGCTCTGCCCGAAGCCTATGGCGGTGCGGGGCAGCTCGATCGCTATTCGCATCTGCTGTGTCTGCTGCGCGAAAGGTTCGGCTATCACGACCCGCTGATCGACACGCATTTCGCGGTCCAGGGCCTCGGCACCAGTGCGATCCTGCGGATGGGCACCGATGATCAGCACAGCCGCTACCTGCCGGGGCTTACCTCGGGCAAGACGCTGTTCTCCTTCGCGCTCACCGAACCTCACAGCGGCTCGGATGTGCTCGGCATGAAGACCCGTGCGCATCGCGATGGTGACGAATGGGTCATCAACGGGTCGAAGATGTTCATCTCCGGCGCGCCCGACGCCGATGTCTACATCACCTTCGCGCGCACCGGCGGCGAGGAAGACAAGCGCGCCGTCACGGCCTTCCTGATCGAGAAGGACACGCCCGGCTTCACCGCACGCGGCGGGATCGACCTTCAGGCACCGCACGCCATCGGCTACCTCGATTTCGACAATTGTCGGATCGCCGACAGGCAGCGGTTGGGTGACCCGGGTGACGGCTTGCGCGCCTCGCTCGGCACGCTGGAGATTTTCCGCCCCTCGGTCGGCGCGGCAACCATTGGCATGGCGCGGCGGGCGATCGACCTGGCGCTGAATGTCTGCCGCGAACGCCACGCCTTCGGCGCGCCGCTTTCGGATCTGCCGGGTATCCGCCTGAAGCTGGGGCGGATGGCGGCGATCGTGGCGGGCGGCGCGGCGCTGGTCGAGCGCGCGGCGACGATGTGCGATGCGGGCCAACGCATCATGCTCGAAGGTGCGGCGGCGAAGGCCTATGCCACCGAAGCGGCGCTGGAAGTGATCCACGAATCGCAGCAGATCCACGGCGGACGCGGCGTGATCGTAGGCTACGAGATCGAGGCACTGGGCCGGGCGGCGCGCCCGACCACGATTTACGAAGGTGCCTCCGAAGTGCAGCGGACCATCATCGGGCGCGTGGAAGCCAAGCGTGCCCGTGCCGGAGGTTCGCGAGGGCCGCAGCATCTGCCCGACAGCCCGATCGGCAATCTTCTGCGCGAAGCGCGAGCGACTTACGAGGCATGGCTGGCCGAGGCGATCGAGGGCCCGGCCGACGAACCCGCCTTCCAGATGCGCCTCGCCGAAAGCGCGATGGCGCTGGAAGCGGCTGAGACGGTCATTGATGGCGACAAGCGCGACTTCCTGACGCTCGCCGCGGCGCGCACGTTGTTGGGCGATATCCAGCGGACCGGGGTGACGGTGCCGACCGACGCGCTCAACCAGGCGGTTGCCGCCTGCCCGACGGCGGAAGACGAACTCGCCCTGCGCATCGCGGGAGAGATGGTGTGAGTGGGCTCTGGTTCGAGGAATTCGAGGTCGGCCAACGGTTCGATCATGAGTGGCGGCGGACCGTCACCGAATACGACAACATGCTGTTTTCGAACCTGACGATGAACGTGCAGCCGCTGCATATCGACTTCGAGTTCGCCAAGAGCACCGAATTCGGCAAGCCGCTGGTGAACTCGCTGTTCACGCTGGGCCTGATGATCGGCATGACGGTCAACGACACGACGCTGGGCACCACGGTGGCAAATCTCGGCATGTCGGATGTGCGCTTCCCCAAGCCGATCTTCCACGGCGACACGATTCGTGTGGTGACGACGGTGAAGGACAAGCGTGACAGTTCGTCGCGTCCGAAGCAGGGCATCGTCACCTTCCTGCACGAGGCCTACAACCAGTCCGACGAATGCGTCGCGATTTGCGAGCGTGCCGCGCTGATGCACCGCAAGCCGTCCGCGTGACGCCGTCCGGATGACTCAAAGTCCCGTCCGCTCGCTGATGTTCGCCCCGGCCAATCGGGGGGACTTCTTCGCCAAGTTCGGCAGCATCCCGGCCGATGCTTTCGCCATCGATCTGGAGGATGGACTTCCTCCTGCGGAGCGCCCCGCAATGCGCGAAAGGCTGGGCGATATTCTTGCCACGGCACGTCGGCATGCGCCCGCCACAGCGCGGCTGTTCCTGCGGATCAATGCGCCGGACACGGCGGATTACGGGGATGATTGCCGCGCGGTCGCAGGCGCCGGATGGGATGGCATTCTGCTGCCCAAGGCGGAAGGCGGCCACGCGGTCGCAGAAACGGCGGATCGCTGCGGGCTGCCCGTGATGGCGGGCATCGAATCGATCGAAGGGCTCTATGCCGTCGATGCCATCTGCGCATCGGCCCGCGCGGGCGTGTTCTTCGGCGCGGAGGACCTCATCGCCGAGCTTGGCGGTATCCGCACCCGGTCCAGCGCCGAAGTGGCATACCCCCGCGCAGCCGTCGCCATAGCAGCGCGGCGCGCCGGGGTGGAGGCGCTCGACTTCGTCACCGTGGACGTACACGACGACGACCGGTGCACCGCCGACACGATCGACGGGAAGGCGCAGGGCTACAGCGGCAAGATGTGCATCCACCCGCGCCAGGTCGCGCTGGTGAACGCGGTCTTCCGCCCTGACGCAGAAGCCATCGCGTCGGCACGGCGGATCGTCGAAGGCCACGAGCGCGCGATGGCGGAGGGCCGCGCCACCTGCGTGGTCGACGGGCGCATGGTCGACGAGCCACTGGTCCGGCAGGCGCGCACAATTCTGGCCGCCGCCGAAGCATGAGCCGCGCCGCCACGCTAGAACAGCTCGAATGGTCGGCGCTGGTCGAACCAGGCGACACCGTGCTCTTCGCCGAATGCGGGGCGGAGCCGCTGTCGCTGGCCGAAAGCCTCGCCGCACAGCGCCATTCGATCGAGGACGTCTCGGTGTTCCTCGGCATGGGTTTTGCCGGCAGCTTCGCACCCGAACATGCCGACGCGCTCCGCTTTCGCAGCTATGGTGCGCTCGGCACCACCCGCAAGCTGGCGGCGGCGGGCAAGCTCGACATCGTGCCGGTCAGCATGGGCAGTATCCCCGCGCTCCTTCGCGCAGGGGTGCTCCGCTTCGACGTGGTGGCGATTGCGCTGCCTCCTGCGGACCGCGACGGGCGCCACTCGCTCGGCCTCACGGCGCTCTACCTTCAGTCGGCGATCCGCCACGCGCGGCTCGTGATCGCCGAGATCAGCGAGGAGATCCCCTCGCTGCCGGGCATTTCCATCGGCCCCGAAGACATCGACCTGGTGGTGCACACCGACCGCACTCCGCCAGAGCTTCCACCGATCAGGAGCGACGGCGTGGCGCAGGCCATTGCCCGCAATGCCGCGCCCTTCATCGGCGATGGCGCGGTGCTCCAGATCGGCGTCGGCGGCGCGCCCGAAGCTATTGCTCCCCTGCTGGCCGACCGAAAGGACATCGGCATCCATAGCGGCCTGCTGAGCGCCGGGCTCGCCAGCCTGATCGAGGAGGGCATAGCCACCGGCGCGCGCAAGAACAGCAAGCGCGGCATTGCGACCATCGGGTCGGTGATGGGCGACGCCGCGCTCTATCGCTGGGCGAAGGACAATCGCCGCCTCGAACTGGCGGGCGTCGAGGAAACCCATCTGGGTGCCGCGCATATCGAGAACTTCGTCGCGATAAACGGTGCGCTGTCGGTCGACCTGCAAGGGCAGGTGAACGGCGAATATGCGGGCGAGCGGCGGCTGGGTGCAATCGGTGGCCAGCCGGACTTCGCGCGTGCCGCCCATCTTTCCCCTGGCGGGTGCAGCATCATCCTGCTCAACGCCAGCCCCGGCGATGGCAGCACCAGCGCGATCACCGCGCGCACGCTGCCCAGTGTCAGCACACCGCGCACGGATGTGGATGTCGTCGCCACCCAATTCGGGGCAGCACACCTGAGCGGGCGAACCGAGGAAGAGCGGCGAAGACTGCTGATCTCGATTGCCGATCCACGGCACCGCGAGGCATTGGAGAGAGGCCTGATATGACCCAAGCACGGATCGATCCCCTCGCAGCGGCCGAGCCCGTTGCGCGCGCCTACCCCTCGCCATTGATTGCGTGGTGGACGGTGGCCGTATTGTTCATCGCCTATCTCGTGTCTTTCGTGGACCGCGTGCTGATCGGCCTGCTGGTCGAGCCGATCAAGGCAGGCCTGAACCTTACCGACACGCAGTTCTCGCTGTTGCAGGGGGCAGCCTTCGCCGTGCTCTACACGGTGCTGGGCCTGCCCTTCGGCTGGCTGGCGGACCGCGTGTCGCGCAAGTGGCTCGTCGCGGGCGGCAGCGCCGTCTGGTGCATGGCGACTGTCTTCTGCGGGCTCTCGCAGAGCTTCTGGCAGCTGCTCGGGGCGCGTCTCGGCGTCGGGGCGGGGGAGGCGGCTCTGCCACCCTCGGCAGTCTCGCTGATCTCCGATTCCTTCACGCCGCGGCAGCGACCGCTGGCGATGAGCGTCTATACCGCCGCTTCGAGCATGGGGGCAGGGGCCTCGCTGGTACTCGGCGGCCTGGTCGTCGCGCTGGTCGCCTCCAGCCCGACCTACGACATGCCCTTCGTGGGCGAGATATCCTCGTGGAAGGCGGTGTTCATCTATTTCGGCCTGGGCGGCTTCGTGGTGACGATCGCCGCGCTGACGATGACCGAGCCGAGGCGCGAGAAGCGCAAGGCTGCCACGGCGGAAGGTGCCAGCTCGCTGCGCGCCCATATGTGGACCTACCGCGCAACCTTCCTGCCATTGCTCGGCGCGATGACGCTCTATGGCGTGCTCGCCTACGGCCTGCTCGGCTGGATCCCGGCTTTCTTCATCCGGACCTACGGGATGGAGGCGAGCGCAGTGGGGGTTCAGTACGGGATCGTGTTGCTGGTATTCGGCGGTGCGGGCGGACTTGCAGGTGCGTGGGTCGCAGGCCGCATCCCGGCGCGTTGGGGCATGCCTTCGCTGGTCGTGTGCGCAGGTGCCGCCGCGCTCGTCGCGCCGCTGATGTCCGCCGGGTTCGCGAGTAGCACCGCGTTCGGTGCGCTGGCATGGCTGGCGGTTGGGCTGCTCGCCTACACCGTGCCCTCCGGCCTCGGGATTGCGGCGTTCCAGTCCGCCATCCCCTCCGAACATCGCGGCATGGCGGCAGCGATCTATTACCTGCTGATCGGGCTGGTCGGGATGACCCTCGGCCCGCTGAGCGTGGCGCTGCTGTCGGACAACGTGTTCGGCGGCGATCAATTGCGGTGGTCGCTGGTGGTGCTGGTCGCCGCCTGCGCGCCCGCCGCGGCGCTGCTGTTCTTCATGGCCGCGCGCGCGATCGGTCGCACACCCGAACAGTCCTGACTCCCCAAGGGCCTACGACCCCGCTGCCGGGCAATCGGTTCGCCTGCGCCTGTCCTTTCACGCAGGCACCCGAAGCAGGGTGCGACCGGCCTCAGTCTGGCGCGAGGTGCTGTCCGGACATGGGTGTCTCAGTTCTGCACTCGCAGCTGACTCTCGGCTGTGCGGACATGAGCCTCCAGTTCCTCGCGCATCTTTGAATCGGCAAATTGTGCGGAGAACATCATCGCGATGGTGCGGTTGAAATCGTAGCCGCTCACCGCGATGGGCGTCGTCCTCTCGACCCGTAGCGACAGGGGCGCGGTCGTTATTCCGACGCCCGCAGCGACCAGTTTCATGCACCAGTCGTCGTTCTCGCTCCGCATGGCGAATTTTGGACGGACGCCGTGCCTGGTAAAGAACTGGCTGGTCTCGCGCAGAATCTCGCAATTGCGGCGGGCGATCATCGTTTCGCCCGCCAGCCTTTCGGGCTCGACCTGCTGCTCCTTCGCCAGAGGATGGTTGTCGGACACGAACATCGCGTAAGGCTCGCGAACCAGCACGATCATGCGTTCGTCGGCGTCGGCTTCCCGCCTGATGGTGACAATCGCATCGAGCCGATCCTTGCTCCTCATGCTGCGCAATTCCGCATCGGAGCCCTCGGTGATCTCGATCGTGAAGCGCGATGAGAGCGGTGCCACGAGTGCCTCCATCATCTGGCTGCCGAGCGTCTTGATCAGGCCGATGCGCAGATCGGGCCAGCGTTCGACCGCGCGCTTGCTGAACCGATCCGCCTTCCTGAAGTTCTGATCGATTTCGCGGGCGATGATCAGAAAACGCTGCCCCGCCTCGGTCAGCCTGACGCGGCGCTTGCTGCGCAGGAACAGCTTGGCTCCGACGATCCGCTCCAGATCCGCAATGCCAGCCGAAAGCGTTGGCTGTGTTACATGGATCCGGCTCGCCCCGAGGGTGAAGGATTCCGCTTCGACAAGCGCCAGGAACTGGCGAATGTGGGATCGCTTGATCATAGATATTTCCTATCCGGAAGATAGGATCATATCAATTTTCAATTCGTTGTCGGGTTGTCTAGATCAGTGCCAAAATTCTGAAGAGAGGCCCCTATTATGCGCGCGACCCCCGACTTCGATTTCCAGCTGGGCGAGAGTGCCCAGATGATTCGCGAGACCGTTGCCCGCTTCGCCGACGAGCAGATCGCGCCGCTGGCCGAGAAGATCGACCGCGAGGACTGGTTTCCCCGCGACGAGCTGTGGGGGCAGATGGGTGAGCTGGGCCTGCACGGGATCACAGTGGACGAGGCCGATGGTGGGCTCGGCCTAGGCTATCTCGAACATGTCATCGCGGTCGAGGAAGTCAGCCGCGCGAGCGCCTCTCTCGGCCTCAGTTACGGCGCGCATTCGAACCTGTGCGTCAACCAGATCCGTCGCTGGGGGAATGATGAGCAGAAGGCCAAGTACCTGCCCGGCCTGATCTCCGGCGAGCACGTCGGCAGCCTTGCGATGAGCGAGGCGAGTGCCGGGTCGGACGTGGTCTCGATGAAATTGAAGGCCGACGCGGTTGAGGGCGGCTACGTGCTCAACGGCACCAAGTTCTGGATCACCAACGCGCCCTACGCAGATACGCTGGTGGTTTACGCAAAGACCGACAGCGAGGCCGGATCGCGCGGTATCACCGCCTTCCTGATCGAGAAGGACGACGCGGGTTTCTCGATCGGACAGAAGATCGAGAAGGTCGGTATGCGCGGTTCGCCCACGGCGGAGCTGGTGTTCGACGACTGCCATATTCCCGAGGACCGCGTGATGGGCCCGGTCGGCGGCGGCGTGGGCGTGCTGATGAGCGGGCTCGATTACGAGCGCGTGGTGCTCTCAGGCATTCAGCTGGGCATCATGCAGGCGTGCCTCGACACGGTGATCCCCTATCTTCGCGAGCGTACGCAGTTCGGCAAACCCATTGGCAGCTTCCAGCTGATGCAGGCCAAGGTCGCGGACATGTACGTCGCGCTGCAATCGGCGCGCGCCTATACGTATGCCGTGGCCAAGAGCTGCGATGCGGGCCAGACGACGCGCTTCGACGCGGCGGGCGCGATCCTGCTGTCGAGCGAAAACGCCTTCCGCGTCGCGGCGGAAAGCGTGCAGGCGCTGGGCGGGGCGGGCTACACGCTCGACTGGCCGGTCGAACGCTATATGCGCGACGCCAAGCTGCTCGACATCGGCGCGGGCACCAACGAAATCCGCCGCATGCTGATCGGCCGCGAACTGATCGGAGCGGCGCGATGAGCGCCCCCGTCCTCACCTCGATGCTCGACCGGGACGCGCCGGATGCGAGGGCGCGCTTCGATCATAACAAGGCGCTGGCCGAAGAATTGCGCGCGAAGGTCGCCGATGCCGCACTCGGTGGCAGCGAGAAGCACCGCGAGCGGCATGTCAGTCGCGGCAAGCTGCTCCCGCGTGAGCGGGTCGAGCGGCTGCTCGATCCCGGTTCGCCGTTCCTCGAAATCGGCCAGCTGGCGGCCAACGGCATGTACGAAGGCGACGTCAACGGCGCCTCGATGATCTGCGGCATCGGGCGCGTCAGCGGGCGACAGGTGATGATCGTTTGCAACGATCCGACCGTGAAGGGTGGTTCCTACTACCCGATGACGGTCAAGAAGCACCTGCGCGCGCAGGAGATCGCGCAGGAAAACCGCCTGCCGTGCATCTATCTGGTCGATAGCGGCGGGGCGAACCTGCCCTATCAGGCGGAGGTTTTCCCGGACAAGGAGCACTTCGGGCGCATCTTCTTCAACCAGGCGCAGATGAGCAGCCTAGGCATCCCGCAGATCGCCTGCGTCATGGGTAGCTGCACCGCGGGCGGGGCCTACGTGCCCGCGATGAGCGACGAAAGCGTGATTGTGCGCAACCAGGGCACGATTTTCCTCGCCGGCCCGCCGCTGGTGAAGGCGGCGACGGGCGAGGAAATCAGCGCCGAGGATCTGGGCGGCGGCGATCTTCACGCGAAAAAGTCCGGCGTGGTCGACCACCTTGCAGAGAACGACGAGCACGCGCTGACCATCGTGCGCGATATCGTCAGCCATCTCGGCGAAAACACCGAGGCGGCCACGAACGTGAAGCGGCAGGACCCGCGCCCGCCCAAGTTCGACGCCGAAGACTTCTACGCCCTGATCCCCGAGGATGTGCGCGCGCCTTACGACGTGCACGAGGTGATTGCGCGGCTGGTCGACGGTAGCGAGTTCCACGAGTTCAAGAAGGACTATGGCAGCTCGCTGGTGTGCGGCTTCGCGCATATCTGGGGCATGCCGGTGGCGGTGCTCGCCAATAACGGCGTGCTGTTTTCCGAGAGCGCGGTGAAGGGCGCGCACTTCATCGAGCTGGCGTGCCAGCGACGTATCCCGTTGCTGTTCCTGCAGAACATCTCCGGCTTCATGGTCGGCGGGAAGTACGAGGCGGAAGGCATTGCCAAGCACGGCGCGAAACTGGTGACGGCGGTTGCCACCGCCACCGTGCCCAAGGTCACGATCCTGATCGGCG
>CAZNOY010000008.1:0-159845 GCA_964574905.1 uncultured Citromicrobium sp.
CCCGTATCGGGTTGGGCTGGGCAGCCGTCAAAGTAATCCGGGTGGTCCCTTGCGGACGCGTTCGGGTGGAGCGTTTCAGGCTCGTGCGACAGTCTCGCCAGGCAGTGCCCCGCGCATTCGCCCCGCTTGCCTGCACGACCCCGACACACTCCATTCAAACGCACACGCGAAGCCATCCATTGGCCGACACAGCCCCGCCTGTGCTGAGCCTGTCGAAGCACCGTCCTTCTTCTTCGCAAGAAGGCCCCCTCTTTCGAGAAGGGGAGTGCGATCCTTCGACAAGCTCAGGATGAGCGGGTTTGGGAAAGCCCATTCGAGACCAACAGGCAGAAGAGAGAATTTAATGCCGACGATCAACCAGCTGGTCCGCAAGGGCCGCACCCCGCAGAAGGCCAAGTCGAAGGTCCCTGCGATGGAGCAGAACCCGCAGAAGCGCGGCGTCTGCACGCGCGTCTATACGACGACCCCGAAGAAGCCGAACTCGGCGCTGCGCAAGGTCGCGAAGGTCCGCCTGACCAACCAGCGCGAAGTCATCAGCTACATCCCGGGCGAAGGCCACAACCTGCAGGAGCACAGCGTCGTGCTGATCCGCGGCGGCCGTGTGCGCGACCTTCCCGGCGTGCGCTACCACGTGCTGCGCGGCGTGCTCGACACGCAGGGCGTCAAGGATCGCCGCAAGAGCCGTTCCAAGTACGGCGCCAAGCGGCCGAAGTAATTGGCTTTCACCCCCACTCTCGTCGCCCCTGCGCAGGCAGGGGCCCAGGTTCGGGAAGTGGCCGGGTGTTTCGGAAGTCTGTCAGGAGCAGCAGACCTTATCTGGGCCCCCGCCTTCGCGGGGGTGACGGTTGAAGAGGTCGCTTCGCTCCCGAGTTTGGAGTTTTAAAAAATGTCACGTCGTCGTCGCCCAGAGAAGCGCGAAATCCTGCCCGATCCCAAGTTCAAGGATCTGGTGCTGTCGAAGTTCATGAACAACCTGATGCTCGACGGTAAGAAGGCCGTTGCCGAGAAGATCGTCTATGGCGCGCTCGACACGGTCGAGACCAAGGCCAAGGCCAACCCGGTCGAGCTGTTCCACACCGCGCTCGACAACATCAAGCCGCAGGTCGAAGTGCGCAGCCGCCGCGTCGGCGGTGCGACCTATCAGGTGCCTGTGGAAGTCCGCCCCGAGCGTGCGCAGGCGCTCGCGATCCGCTGGCTGATCTCGGCCGCGCGCGGTCGTCCGGAAACGACCATGGCGGCGCGCCTGTCGGGCGAGCTGATGGACGCGGCGAACAATCGCGGCAACGCGGTCAAGAAGCGCGAAGACACGCACCGCATGGCGGACGCGAACCGCGCCTTCTCGCACTACCGCTGGTAGGGCTAATCGGGTGAGGCGCGCCGGCCTTGCGGCGGCGCGTCTTTATCCGGTCACACAAAACCCCATATGGGGTGCAGCTTCGAAAGAGCCGCCCCCTTACTTTTGACCCTCTCGAGGAATTGACAATGGCCCGCGACTATCCGCTGGAGCGCTATCGCAATATCGGCATCATGGCGCACATCGATGCCGGCAAGACCACCACGACCGAGCGTATCCTCTATTACACCGGCAAGTCCTACAAGATCGGCGAAGTCCATGACGGCGCCGCGACGATGGACTGGATGGAGCAGGAGCAGGAGCGCGGGATCACGATCACGTCGGCTGCTACCACCACCTTCTGGGCGGCCGAAGACGGCCAGGGCCCCAAGCACCGCATCAACATCATCGACACGCCCGGACACGTCGACTTCACGATCGAAGTCGAACGTTCGCTGCGCGTGCTCGACGGTGCGGTCGCGGTCTTTGACGGCGTCGCCGGGGTCGAACCCCAGTCCGAAACCGTTTGGCGCCAGGCCGACAAATACGGCGTCCCCCGGATGTGCTTCATCAACAAGCTCGACCGCACCGGCGCCGACTTCTACTATTGCGTGCAGTCGATCATCGACCGCCTCGGCGCGACGCCATTGGTGCTTTATCTGCCGATCGGTGCGGAAAGCGACCTGCAGGGCGTGGTCGACCTGGTCAATAATCGCGGCATCGTGTGGGAAAACGACGGTCTGGGCGCAGAATTCAACTACGTCGACATTCCCGAAGATATGGCCGACAAGGCCGCCGAATATCGCGAGAAGCTGATCGAGACTGCCGTCGAGCAGGACGACGATGTCATGGAAGCGTACCTCGAGGGCAACGAGCCCGACGCGGCGACGCTCAAGAAGCTGATCCGCAAGGGCACCATGGCGCGCGCGTTCGTGCCCGTGCTGTGCGGCTCGGCGTTCAAGAACAAGGGCGTGCAGCCCCTGCTCGACGCCGTTGTCGACTACATGCCGAGCCCGCTCGACGTGCCCGCGATCAAGGGCGTGCTGCCCGATAGCGACGTCGAAGAAACGCGCCCGTCGTCCGACGACGAGCCGTTCGCCGCGCTCGCCTTCAAGATCATGAACGATCCGTTCGTCGGCTCGCTCACCTTCACCCGCATCTATTCGGGCAAGCTCTCCAAGGGCCAGGTCCTGAACAGCGTGAAGGACAAGAAGGAAAAGATCGGCCGCATGCTGCTGATGCACTCCAACAACCGTGAGGACATCGAAGAAGCATTCGCCGGCGACATCGTCGCGCTGGCGGGCATGAAGGACACCACCACCGGCGACACGCTGTGCGATCCGGCCAAGCCGATCATCCTCGAGCGGATGGAATTCCCCGAGCCGGTGATCGAGCTGTCGGTGGAGCCCAAGACCAAGGCCGACCAGGAAAAGATGGGCGTCGCGCTCAACCGCCTGGCCGCCGAGGATCCGTCGTTCCGCGTCAGCACCGATCACGAATCGGGCCAGACGATCATCAAGGGCATGGGCGAGCTTCACCTCGACATCCTGGTCGATCGCATGAAGCGCGAGTTCAAGGTCGAAGCGAACGTCGGTGCGCCGCAGGTGGCTTACCGCGAATACCTCGGCCGCGAAGTCGAAGTGACCTACACCCACAAGAAGCAGTCGGGTGGTTCGGGTCAGTTCGGTGAGGTCAAGGTCGTCGTCACCCCCGGTGAACGCGGCGCGGGCATCGATTTCGTCGACGAGATCAAGGGCGGTAACATTCCGCGCGAATACATCCCGGCGATCGAAAAGGGCTTCCGCGAGCAGGCCGAAAGCGGCCATCTCGTCGGCTTCCCGATCATCGATTTCTCGATCCGCCTGATTGACGGTAAGTACCACGATGTCGACTCGAGCGCGATCGCGTTCGAAATCGCCGGTCGCGGTGCGATGCGCGAAGTCGCGCAGAAGGCAGGCATCAAGCTGCTCGAGCCGGTGATGAAGGTGGAAGTCGTGACCCCGGAAGACTATCTGGGTGACGTCATCGGTGACCTTAACAGCCGTCGTGGCCAGATCCAGGGCACCGACACGCGCGGTAACGCGCAGGCGGTCGAGGCATTCGTGCCGCTGGCCAACATGTTCGGCTACGTCAACGAACTGCGTTCGTTCACCCAGGGACGCGCGCAGTACTCGATGCAGTTCTCGCACTACGACGAAGTGCCCGCGAACGTCGCAGCCGAGGTCAAGGAGAAGCTTGCCTAAGGCGAGCGATACGTTTAGGGGCGGCGCCTGATTTTGAGCGGGCGCCGCCTTTTTCCCCGCACAAATTCCCATTTAAGACAGAGGTATTGAGAGAAATGGCGAAGGAAAAATTCGAGCGCAACAAGCCGCACTGCAACATCGGCACCATTGGTCACGTCGACCATGGCAAGACCACGCTGACGGCTGCGATCACCAAGGTCATGGCGGAAACCTACGGCGGTGCCGCTGTGGACTTCGCGAACATCGACAAGGCGCCTGAAGAGCGCGAGCGCGGGATCACCATCTCGACCGCTCACGTCGAATACGAAACCGAAGCGCGCCACTATGCGCACGTCGATTGCCCGGGCCACGCCGACTATGTGAAGAACATGATCACCGGTGCGGCGCAGATGGACGGCGCGATCCTGGTGGTGAACGCTGCCGACGGCCCGATGCCGCAGACCCGCGAGCACATCCTGCTCTCGCGTCAGGTCGGTGTGCCTGCTCTGGTCGTTTACCTGAACAAGGTCGACCAGGTCGATGACGAGGAAATCCTCGAGCTGGTCGAGCTGGAAGTTCGCGAACTTTTGAGCGCGTACGACTTCGACGGCGACAACATTCCGATCGTCAAGGGTTCGGCTCTCGCCGCTCTCGAAGGTCGCGACGACAACATCGGCAAGGATTCGATCCTCGAGCTGATGAAGGCCGTCGACGAGTACATCCCGCAGCCGGAACGCCCGGTCGACCAGGCATTCCTGATGCCGATCGAAGACGTGTTCTCGATCTCGGGTCGCGGTACGGTTGTGACCGGCCGTGTCGAAACCGGCGTTGTGAACGTTGGTGACGAAGTCGAAATCGTCGGCATCAAGGACACTTCGAAGACGACCGTCACCGGCGTCGAAATGTTCCGCAAGCTGCTCGATCGCGGTGAAGCTGGCGACAACATCGGTGCGCTTATCCGTGGTGTCGCTCGTGAAGACGTGGAGCGTGGCCAGGTGCTCGCGAAGCCCGGTTCGGTTACGCCGCACACCGAGTTCAGCGCCGAAGTCTACGTGCTGTCGAAGGACGAAGGTGGCCGTCACACGCCGTTCTTCGCCAACTACCGCCCGCAGTTCTACTTCCGCACCACCGACGTGACCGGCGAAGTGATCCTTCCCGAAGGCACCGAAATGGTGATGCCGGGCGACAACGTGACCATCTCGGTCAAGCTGATCGCGCCGATCGCGATGGATGAAGGCCTGCGCTTCGCAATCCGCGAAGGTGGCCGCACCGTCGGTTCGGGGGTTGTCAGCAAGATCACTGTCTAATATAGGCGCTGCACCGGCGGGGGATTCGCTCCTCCGCCGGTCAGTTTCACGAGGGCCGCCCCTCACCTAAGATTTCGATCGGGTGGGGCGGTTCTTTATTTTTTGGGGCTTCGGCCCTCGGCTCTTTCGCATCGGTAGACTAGGACATGGACGCACAGAATATCCGTATTCGCCTCAAGGCCTTCGATCACCGCGTGCTCGACCAGGCAACGGGCGAGATCGCGGATACTGCACGCCGCACTGGCGCGCTTATTCGTGGACCCATTCCTCTGCCGACGCGCATCGAGAAATTCACCGTGAACCGCGGCCCGCACATCGACAAGAAGTCGCGGGAGCAGTTCGAGGTGCGCACGTACAAGCGGCTGCTCGACATCGTGCAGCCCAACGCCCAGACGGTCGACGCGCTGATGAAGCTCGATCTTGCCGCGGGTGTGAACGTGGAAATCAAGCTGGCCTAAGCTGGTTTGTTCGTGCGGCGTCTGCCGCACGGGACATATGAGATACCGCCGGAGCATGCTCCGGGCCGCGTCTCCCGTCTCGCGCTTCCTTTCGAAGCGCAATCAGCCCGGACGGGCGATGCATCGAAACTTGGGCTGGGGTCGTTGAAAACGGCCCGTCACGCACCCCGGATGGGCCGGGGTGCCTCTGTTTAGGAGTTTTACGATGCGCACTGGCGTAATCGCCAAGAAGGTCGGAATGACCCGCCTGTTCCAGGAGGATGGCCGGCACGTGCCCGTGACCGTTCTCGCTCTGGAGGGCTGTCAGGTCACTGCCAACCGTACCGCCGATCGTGACGGCTACTGGTCTGTCCAGGTCGGCTCGGGCGAGGCGAAGCAAAAGAATGTCAACAAGCCGCAGCGCGAAGCTTTCGCCAAGGCGGAAGTGGGCCTGAAGATGAAGGTCGCGGAATTCCGCGTCGAGAACGAGGAAGGTCTCCTTCCCGTCGGCGCGACGATCACCGCCGATCACTTCATCGCCGGGCAGAAGGTCGACGTGACCGGCTACACGCAGGGCAAGGGCTTCGCCGGTGCGATGAAGCGCTGGGGTTTCGGCGGTCTGCGCGCAACGCACGGCGTTTCGCTGTCGCACCGTTCGCATGGTTCGACCGGTAACCGGCAGGACCCGGGCCGCGTGTTCAAGAACAAGAAGATGGCCGGCCACATGGGCGACCGTCAGCGCACGCAGCAGAACCTCGAAATCGTCCGTACGGACTCCGAGCGTGGTCTGCTGTTCGTCAAGGGCTCCGTGCCCGGCGCGAAGAACAGCTGGATGCTGGTGGCCGACGCGGTCAAGTTCCCGATGCCTGCCGATGCGCCGTTCCCCGGCGCACTGCGTCGCAACGCCGACGAGATCGAGCACGAGGAAGCGGAGGCGGGCCTGGTCGAGGGCGCAGCGGAGCACGAAGTGCACACCGACGTGACGCCCGAACAGCAGGAAAAGCTGATGCAGCAGCAGGATGCCGGGGCTGACGCCGAAGGCACCGACGAAGGCAAGGAGTCCTGATCGTGAAGATCGCGGTACAGAAAATCGACGGCGGCAAGGCCGGCGAGATCGAGCTCAACGATGCCGTCTTCGGTGTCGAGCCTCGCGCCGACATCCTTCACCGTGTTGTCACCTGGCAGCTTGAAAAGCGCCGTGCGACCGCTCGCCCGACGCGTGAGCGTGCGGACGTGGCGCGCACCGGCAAGAAGTTCGGTCGTCAGAAGGGTTCGGGCGGCGCTCGCCACGGCGATCGCGGCGCTCCGATCTTCATCGGTGGCGGTAAGGCTCACGGCGCGCGCAAGCGTGACTTCGACCCTTCGCTGAACAAGAAGATCCGCTCGCTCGGCCTGCGCATGGCGCTGTCGAGTAAGGCCAAGGATGGCCTGGTCGTGGTCGACAGCCTCGAGCTGAAGGACCCCAAGACCAAGGCTCTCAAGGGGCAGTTCGACAAGGCGGGTTACAACGGCAAGGTGCTCTTCATCGACGGTGACGCCGTGAACGACAGCTTCCGTCTGGCAGCGGGCAACCTGCCCGGCATCAACGTGATGCCGGCGATGGGCGCCAACGTCTACGACATCCTGAAGCACGACACGCTGGTCCTCACCAAGGACGCGGTCGAAAAGCTGGAGGCGCGCTTCAATGGCTAAGAAGCAGGAAATCGACGCGCGGCACTACGACGTGATCATCGCGCCGCACATCACCGAGAAGTCGACGCTCGCGAGCGAACACAACGCGGTCGTGTTCAAGGTCGCCAACAGCGCGACCAAGCCGCAGATCAAGGAAGCGGTCGAGGCGATCTACGACAAGAAGGTCGCTGGCGTGAACACCATCGTGGTGAAGGGCAAGACCAAGCGCTGGAAGGGCAAGCCCTACAAGCGCACCGACGTGAAGAAGGCGATCGTGACGCTCAAGGACGGCGAGTCGATCGACGTCACGAGCGGCATCTGAGGAGCTAGGACAGAACCATGGCACTCAAGAACTACAAGCCGACCAGTCCGGCCCGTCGCGGCCTGATCCTGGTCGACAAGTCCGGGCTCTACAAGGGCAAGCCGGTCAAGGCGCTTACCGAAGGCAAGCGCAAGACGGGTGGCCGCAACAACAAGGGCCACGTGACTTCGCGCGGCATCGCGGGCGGCCACAAGCAGAAGTATCGCTACATCGACTTCAAGCGTCGCAAGTGGGACGTCGAGGGTACGGTGGAGCGGATCGAATACGATCCCAACCGCACCGCCTTCATCGCGCTGATCAAGTATGCCGACGAAGAACTGGCCTACATCATCGCACCGCAGCGGCTTGCCGTCGGCGACAAGGTGATTGCTGGCGAGAAGGTCGACACCAAGCCGGGCAATGCGATGCCGCTGGGCAACATGCCGGTCGGCACCATCATCCACAATGTGGAGATGAAGCCGGGCAAGGGTGGCCAGATCGCGCGTTCGGCCGGTGCCTACGTGCAGCTGGTCGGTCGTGACCGCGGCATGGTGATGGTGCGCCTCAACTCGGGCGAGCAGCGTTACCTGCGCGCCGATTGCATGGGCACGGTCGGCGCGGTGTCGAACCCCGACAACCAGAACCAGAACTTCGGCAAGGCGGGCCGCACCCGCTGGAAGGGCCGTCGTCCGCTCACCCGCGGTGTCGCCAAGAACCCGGTCGATCACCCCCATGGCGGTGGTGAAGGCAAGACCAGCGGTGGCCGCCATCCGGTGACCCCGTGGGGCAAGCCGACCAAGGGCGCCCGTACCCGCAAGAACAAGCAGACGGACAAGATGATCATCCGTTCGCGCCACGCGAAGAAGAAGAGGTAATCGCACCATGGCACGTTCCGTTTGGAAAGGTCCGTTCGTGGAGCTCAGCCTTCTCAAGAAGGCTGAGGACGCACAGGAAAAGTCGGCTACCGCGCCGATCAAGACCTGGTCGCGCCGTTCCACCATCCTGCCGCAGTTCGTTGGTCTGACGTTCAACGTCTACAACGGCCACAAGTTTATCCCTGTGTCTGTCTCGGAAGAGATGGTCGGCCACAAGCTCGGTGAATTCGCGCCCACGCGTACCTTCCCGGGCCACGCCGCCGACAAGAAAGGCAAGCGCTGATGAGCAAGCAGAAAGCTCCCCGTCGCGTCGCCGATAACGAGGCGCTGGCCGTCGGCACCACGATCCGTGGGTCGGCGCAGAAGCTGAACCTCGTTGCCGAGCTGATCCGCGGCAAGAAGGCCGAAGAGGCGTTGAACATCCTCGCCTTCTCGAAGAAGGCGATGGCACGCGACGCGAGCAAGGTGCTCGCTTCCGCGATCGCCAACGCCGAAAACAACCACGATCTCGATGTCGACGCACTGGTCGTCGCCGAAGCGAGCGTGGGCAAGTCGATCACGATGAAGCGGTTTCACACGCGCGGTCGCGGCAAGTCGACCCGCATCCTGAAGCCCTTCAGCCGCCTGCGCATCGTCGTGCGCGAAGTCGAGGACGCATAAGATGGGTCAGAAGAGCAATCCGATCGGTCTGCGTCTGCAGATCAACCGCACCTGGGACAGCCGCTGGTACGCCGAAGGGCGCGACTATGCCAAGCTGCTCAAGGAAGACATCGAGATCCGCAAGTACATCGTGAACTCGCTGCCGCAGGCCGCGATCTCGAAGGTGGTGATCGAACGTCCGGCCAAGCTGTGCCGCATCTCGATCTATGCTGCGCGCCCCGGTGTCATCATCGGCAAGAAGGGCGCCGACATCGAGAAGCTGCGGACCAAGCTTTCGAAGATGACTGCCAGCGAAGTGAAGCTGAACATCGTCGAGATCCGCAAGCCGGAAATCGACGCCAAGCTCGTCGCGCAGGGCATCGCCGATCAGCTGGTGCGCCGTGTTGCGTTCCGCCGGGCGATGAAGCGTGCGGTTCAGTCCGCGCTGCGCCTGGGTGCCGAAGGCATCCGGATCACCTGCGGCGGCCGCCTTGGCGGTGCCGAAATCGCCCGCGTGGAATGGTATCGCGAAGGTCGCGTGCCGCTCCACACGCTGCGCGCCAATGTCGATTATGCCGAAGCCGAGGCGCTGACCGCCTACGGGATCATCGGCATCAAGTGCTGGATCTTCAAAGGCGAAATCCTCGCCCACGATCCGACCGCGCAGGACCGTCTGATGATGGAAGCCCAGACTTCCGGCGTGCGTCCGGCGCGTTGATTGCAGGATAGGTAAAGAGAAATGCTGCAACCCAAACGAACCAAGTATCGCAAGGCCTTCAAGGGCCGGATCAAGGGCAATGCCCGCGGCGGTACCGAACTCAACTTCGGCTCTTACGGGCTGAAGGCGTTGGAACCCGATCGGATCACCGCCCGCCAGATCGAGGCTGCGCGCCGTGCGATCACGCGTCACATGAAGCGCCAGGGGCGTCTCTGGATCCGCGTGTTCCCCGACGTGCCGGTGTCGAAGAAGCCTGCCGAAGTCCGGCAGGGTAAGGGCAAGGGCTCGGTCGAATACTGGGCTGCGCGCGTGAAGCCGGGCCGCATCCTGTTCGAACTCGACGGTGTGTCCGGTCCGCTGGCCGCAGAAGCGTTCGAACGTGCCGCCATGAAGCTGCCAATCAAGACTAAGGTCGTTGCCCGGCTCGGCGACCAGTCGCATCTGAAAGGCGAATAAGTGAGCACCACCGAAGATCTCCGCGCCAAGAGCGACGACCAGCTGAGCGCCGAGCTTACCGAGCTCAAGCGCGAAGCGTTCAACCTGCGCTTTCAGGCTGCGACCAACCAGCTCGAGCGTCCCGCTCGCGTGCAGGAAGTCCGTCGCACGATCGCGCGCATCAAGACGCTGCAGAGCGAGCGCACCCGCGCCGCTGCCGCGAAGAGCAAGGCGTAAGGAGTAGACCATGCCCAAGCGTATTCTGATCGGTACGGTCACCTCCAACAAGACCGACAAGACCGTGACCGTGCTGGTCGAACGGAAGGTGAAGCACCCGCTTTACGGGAAGATCATCCGCCGTTCGAAGAAGTACCACGCCCATGACGAGGCGAACGAGTACCAGCTCGGCGACGTCGTGCGGATCGAAGAGACCCGCCCGATTTCGAAGACCAAGACCTGGGCCGTGAAGGACCGGGTTGTTGCCGGCGGCGTGCAGGCGGTGGAAGCCGACCTCGACGTCGAAGGCTCGAGCAACAAGTAACTGACGGATTTAGGAACTGCCGGGCAATCGTCTCGGCAAGCCATTGAGAAGGAACCGGATCGATGATCCAGATGCAGTCCAATCTCGACGTCGCGGACAACAGCGGCGCCAAGCGCGTCCAGTGCATCAAGGTGCTGGGCGGCTCGAAGCGCCGGTTTGCGAGCGTCGGTGACGTGATCGTGGTTTCCGTAAAGGAAGCCCAGCCGCGCGCGAAAGTGAAGAAGGGCGACGTTCACCGCGCGGTGATCGTTCGCACCAAGAAGGATGTCCGCCGCCCCGATGGCAGCGTGATCCGCTTCGACTCCAACGCCGCGGTGCTGGTGAACAAGAGCGAGGAGCCGATCGGCACCCGTATCTTCGGCCCGGTGGTGCGCGAACTGCGCGGCCGCGGCTTCATGAAGATCATCTCGCTCGCTCCGGAGGTGCTGTAATGGGCATGGCGAAGATCAAGAAGGGCGACAGCGTCGTCGTGCTTTCGGGCAAGGACAAGGGCAAGACCGGTACGGTCGCCAAGGTCCTGCCGAAAGACGGCAAGGTTGTGGTGGAAGGCGTCAACATGATCGCCCGTCACCGCAAGGCGTCGCAGACCAATCCGCAGAGCGGCATCGATCGCACCGAAGCGCCGATGCACATCGCCAAGGTGGCGGTTGCCGATCCCAAGGACGGCAAGCCGACCCGCGTGCGTATCGAAGAGCGTGACGGCAAGAAAGTGCGCGTCGCTGTGAAATCCGGGGAGACCATCGATGGCTGATTACAAGCCCCGCATGAAGGCCCGCTACGAGGACCAGATCGTCAAGGCGATGACCGAGAAATTCGGTTACACGAATCGTCTTGAAGTCCCGCGGCTCGAAAAGATCACGCTCAACATGGGCGTGGGCGAAGCGAGCCAGGACAAGAAGAAGGTCCAGACCGCAGCGGAAGAAATGGCACTGATCGCGGGCCAGAAACCCGTCATCACCAAGGCCAAGAAGTCGATCGCACAGTTCAAGCTGCGCGAAGGCATGCCGATCGGTTGCAAGGTCACCCTGCGCCGCGAACGCATGTACGAATTCATGGATCGTCTGGTGACGGTCGCGATGCCGCGTATCCGCGACTTCCGTGGCCTGAACCCGAAGAGCTTCGACGGCCGTGGCAACTACGCCATGGGCCTGAAGGAGCAGATCATCTTCCCCGAGATTTCCTACGACCAGATCGAGAAGGTCCGGGGCATGGATATCATCGTGACCACCACCGCGAAGACCGACGACGAAGCGCGCGAACTGCTGCGCCTGTTCGGTTTCCCGTTCCCGGCCGAAGCAAAGGCCGACGAAGAGAAGGAGGCGGCGTAAGCCGCTTGAGGAGAGCTTAAGTCCAATGGCGAAACTGAGTTCCATCAACAAGAACGAGAAGCGCAAGGCTCTCGTCAAGAAGTACGCGGACAAGTACGCGAAGCTGAAAGCTATCGCGGACGATAAGGACGCCGACGAGACCGACCGCCTGATGGCCCGGCTCAAGATGGCTGAACTTCCGCGTAATGCGAACCCGACCCGGGTGCGCAACCGCTGTTCCACCACCGGCCGCCCGCGCGGCTATTACCGCAAGTTCGGCATCAACCGCATCGAGCTGCGGAATCTGGGCAACAAGGGCCTGATTCCCGGCCTGACCAAGTCGAGCTGGTGAGGATTCAATCATGGCGATGACCGACCCCCTGGGTGATATGCTCACCCGTATCCGCAACGGCCAGCAGGCGAAGAAGGATTCCGTCCTTTCGCCCGCGTCCAAGCTGCGTGCGAACGTGCTCGAAGTGCTTCAGCGCGAAGGCTACATTCGTGGCTACAGCGAAGACGACAGCGGCAAGCACAAGGCGCTGCGGATCGAACTGAAGTATTTCGAAGGCGAACCTGCGATCAAGCATGTCGCCCGCGTGTCCAAGCCGGGACGGCGCATCTATTCGGCCAGCCGCGAGCTGCCGACGGTGCGCAACGGCCTTGGCATCACGATCGTCTCGACGCCGCGCGGCGTGCTTTCCGACGCGGAAGCCCGCAGCCAGAACGTCGGTGGCGAAGTGCTGGCGGAGGTGTTCTGATGAGCCGCATTGGTAAACGTCCGGTCGAGATCCCGAGCGGGGTCGAGGCCAAGATCGACAACGGCGTCCTGTCGGTGAAGGGCCCCAAGGGCACGCTCACGATGGGTTTGTCGGACCTCGTGTCGTACAAGCTGGAAGACGGCTCGATCGCGGTCGACCCGGTCAACGATACCAAGCCTGCGCGCAGCCACTGGGGCATGCAGCGCACGCTGGTTTCGAACCTGGTCGAAGGCGTGACCGAAGGCTTCACCAAGACGCTGCAGATCACCGGCGTCGGCTATCGTGCGAATGCGCAGGGCAAGACCCTGAAGCTTCAGCTTGGCTATTCGCACGATGTCGACCTCGCAGTGCCCGAAGGGCTGACGGTGCAGACGCCCGATCAGACCACGGTCATCATCAGCGGTATCGACAAGCAGTCCGTTGGCCAGTTCGCCGCCGAAATCCGCCGCTGGCGCAAGCCCGAGCCCTACAAGGGCAAGGGCATCAAGTACCAGGGCGAGTATATCTTCCGCAAGGAAGGGAAGAAGAAGTAAGATGGCAAAGCTTTCTCTCTTTGAACGCCGCCGCCAGCGGGTGCGTACCGCTCTGCGCAAGCATGCCGGTGGCAAGCCGCGCCTGTCGGTCCACCGCACGGGCAAGCACATCTACGCGCAGATCATCGACGATGCGGCGGGCAAGACGCTCGCCAGCGCATCGACGCTGGGCGTGAAAGGCTCGACCGCGAATATCGACGCTGCCAAGACGGTCGGCTCGAACATCGCCGACGCCGCCAAGAAGGCGGGCGTGACCACGGTCGTGTTCGATCGCGGCGGCTTCCTGTTCCATGGCCGCGTCAAGGCGCTGGCCGATGCCGCTCGCGAAGGCGGGCTGGAGTTCTGATGATGGCTGACGAGAACAACAACGAAGCGGCCGAAGCGCCGAAGACCGAGGAAACCGCTGCTCCGGCAACCGCCGAAACCGAGCACGCGGTGACCAAGGAAGAACCCGCAGTGGCCGATACGCCGTCCGAAGCTGCCGACAACCAGAGCCCCGCTCAGGGTGCCGAAGGTCAGCCGCGTCAGGGCCGTGGTGGCCGGGGCGGTCGCGATGGCGGCAACCGTGAAGGCGGTCGCGGTCGTGGGCGTGGTCGCGACGATCGTCGTGGCAAGCGCGAGGAAGAAGACGACGGCATCATCGAGAAGCTGGTTCACATCAACCGCGTCTCGAAGACGGTGAAGGGCGGTAAGCGCTTCGGTTTCGCCGCACTCGTCGTCGTCGGTGACGGCCAGGGCCGGGTCGGCTTCGGCCACGGCAAGGCGCGCGAAGTGCCCGAAGCGATCAGCAAGGCCTCGGCCGCTGCGCGCAAGCACATGATCCGCGTTGCGCTGAAGGAAGGCCGCACGCTGCACCATGACGGCAAGGGCCGTTTCGGTGCCGGCAAGGTGACCGTTCGCACCGCGCCTCCGGGTACCGGCATCATCGCCGGTGGTCCGATGCGCGCCGTGTTCGAAAGCCTCGGCGTGGCCGACGTGGTGACCAAGTCGGTCGGCACGTCCAACCCCTACAACATGATCCGCGCCACCTTCGATGCGTTGCAGGATCAGAGCTCGCCCAAGTCGGTGGCGCAGCGTCGCGGCAAGAAGGTCGCCGATCTGCTCTCCCGTGGTGGTGCGAGCGAAGCCGAAGCCGAGGCGGATGCCGCGGCTCTCACGGAGTAATCACTGATGGCCAAGATCAAGCTCAAGCAGATCGGTTCGCCCATCCGGCGGCCCGCAAGCCAGAAGAAGATCCTCGTCGGCCTGGGCCTGGGCAAGATGCACCGGGTGGTCGAACTGGAAGACACCCCCGAAGTGCGCGGCGCGATTGCAAAGCTGCCGCACATGGTGGAGGTGGTCGAAGGCTAAACGCAGCCTCGACAGGAATTGACGGCGGCGGCCCGCTCATAGTAGCGGGCCGTTTCCATTTTTATCAGCGCGAAGAAAAGCGAAAGCGAGTGCAGCATGGCATTTAATCTCAACGACATCCGCGACAATGAAGGCGCCCGCAAGTCACGCATGCGCGTGGGCCGGGGCATCGGCTCGGGCAAGGGCAAGACCGCGGCACGCGGCCAGAAGGGCCAGAAGAGCCGCGAAGGCGTCGCCATCAAGGGCTTCGAAGGCGGCCAGATGCCGCTGCACATGCGGATCCCGAAGCGCGGCTTCAACAATCCCTTCGCGAAGGACTTTGCCGAGGTGAACCTTGGCATGGTGCAGAAGTTCATCGACGCCAAGAAGATCGATCCCAAGAAGGATATCGATCATGCCGCGCTCAAGGCAGCCGGTCTTGCCCGTGGCGGCAAGGATGGCGTGCGCCTGCTCGGCAAGGGTGAGCTGACCGCCAAGGTTACCTTCGTGGTTGCCGGCGCCAGCAAGGGCGCGATCGAAGCGGTCGAAAAGGCCGGTGGCAAGGTCGATGTGATCGCCGCCGCGCAGCCCGAGCACGAGAAGAAAGCTGCTCGTGCCAAGGCGAACAAGGAAGCGGCCTCCAAGGCCTGATTCCGGGTAATCGGGCGCGGGGGTTCGACAACCGCGCCCGTCGCACCTATCTGTCACTGCGGCAGCCGGGGTGACCCGGCGGAATTTGCAGGATCTAAGAATTTCCCATGGCATCACGCGCCGATAATCTCGCCTCCAATCTCAGCCTGGCGAACTTCTCCAAGGCCACCGAGCTGCGCCAGCGCATCTGGTTCACAGTGGTCGCTCTGGTGGTGTTCCGCTTTCTGAGCTTCGTCCCGCTGCCGGGCGTCAACCCGCAAATTCTGGGCGACCTGTACGATCAGACGCGCGGCGGCGTGCTCGATCTGTTCAACACCTTCTCGGGCGGCAGCCTCGAGCGTATGAGCCTCATCGCGCTCGGCGTGATGCCCTATATCACCGCCTCGATCGTGGTGCAGATGGCATCCGCCCTGCATCCCACGCTGATGGCGCTGAAGAAGGAAGGCGCGACCGGGCGCCAGAAGCTCAACCAGTATACCCGCTACGGCGCGGTGTTCCTGTGCGTCATCCAGGGCTACTTCCTCGCCACCGGCCTCGAAAGCTACGGTGCGCAGAGCGGGATGCAGGCCGTGGTGGACCCCGGCATCATGTTCCGCATCGGTGCGGTCGTCAGCCTCGTCGGTGGCACCATGCTGCTGCTGTGGCTGGGTGAGCAGATCACCAGCCGGGGCATCGGCAACGGCGTGTCGCTGATCATCATGGCTGGCATCGTTGCCCAGTTCCCGAGCTTCGTCAGCAACATGTTCGAAGGTGGGCGGACCGGCGCGATCAGCGCGGCTGTGATCATCGGCTTCATCGTTATGATCGTGGGCCTGGTCCTGTTCATCAGCTTCATGGAGCGTGCGCAGCGCCGCCTGCTGATCCAATATCCCAAGCGCGCCACGCAGCGCGGCATGATGCAGGCCGATCGCAGCCACCTGCCGCTCAAGATCAACACCGCAGGCGTGATCCCGCCGATCTTCGCCAGCTCGTTGTTGCTGCTGCCGCTGACGATCAGCCAGTTCGCTGGCAACTCCGTGGACCCCAACAGCACGATGGGCGGCGTCATCACCACGCTGAACTTCTACCTGCGGCACGGGCAGCCGCTGTACATGGCGCTGTATGCGATCCTGATCGTGTTCTTCTGCTTCTTCTACACTGCGGTTGTCTTCAACCCGGAGGAAACGGCGGACAACCTGAAGAAGAATGGCGGCTTCATTCCCGGCATTCGCCCGGGCAAGCGCACGGCTGAGTACCTCGACTATGTGTTGACGCGCATCACCGTGGTGGGCGCGGCGTACCTCACGCTGGTGTGCTGCCTGCCCGAATACATGATCGCGCAGACCGGCATTCCGCTGTTCCTGGGCGGCACCAGCCTGCTGATCGTGGTCAACGTGACCGTCGATACGATCAGCCAGATCCAGTCGCACCTGCTGGCACACCAGTATGGCGACCTCATCAAGAAGGCCAAGCTCAAGGGTCGGTTGCGCTGATCTGTCAGCGTGGCAAGGGGACGGGCATGAACATCATTCTTCTCGGGCCGCCGGGGGCGGGCAAGGGCACGCAGGCACACCGCCTGGTCGAACACTACGGCATGCGCCAGCTATCGACGGGCGACATGCTGCGCGCGGCGGTGAAGGCAGGAACGCCGGTGGGCCAGCAGGCCAAGGCGATCATGGACCGGGGCGAACTGGTTTCCGACGAGATCGTCTCCGCGCTGATCGACGGCGAGCTGTCCGCGATGTCTGCCGATACCGGCGCTATCTTCGACGGCTATCCCCGCACCGAGGCGCAGGCCCGTTCGCTCGAAGACATTCTCGCCGCGCATGGCCGCAAGCTCGACCACGTGATCGAGCTGGTGGTTGATGAAGAGGCGCTGGTCGATCGCATCTCCGGCCGCTTCACCTGCGCCGAGTGCGGCGAGGGCTATCACGACCGCCACAAGCTGCCCGAGACCGAAGGCAAGTGCGACAAGTGCGGCAGCACCGAATTCAAGCGCCGCCCCGACGATAACGAGGAAACCGTACGCCACCGGCTGCAGGTCTACCGTTCGGAAACCGCACCGATCCTGCCCTTCTACGAAGAGCGCGGGCTGGTCTCGCGGGTCGACGGGATGGGCTCCATCGAAGAGGTTTCGGCGAGCATCGACGCGCTGGTGGACAGCTGACGGTTTGCATTCTCTCGCGCACGTGGAATAGCGTGCGCCCTATGATGAGGAATCTGCCGATGATCCGCACCACCGCCGCGCTCGCGCTTGCGCTGGCCGCTCCCCTGCTAGCGGGTACTCCTGCACAGGCGGAGGTTGTCGAGAAGTCCGAGACGCACTTCGTCGTGCGTCACACGCTCGATCTGGTGGCCGAACCGAAGGACGTTTGGCTTGCGCTGATCGCGCCGGGCGATTGGTGGAACGATTCGCACACATGGTCGGGCGATGCGTCGAACATGACGCTGACGCCGCAGGCGGGTGGCTGCTTCTGCGAGACGATCCCTGCAAAGGACGAGAAGAATTCCTTCGGGTTGGAAGGCAGCGTGCAGCACATGGTCGTGGTGCAAGCGGTGCCGTACAAGGTGCTGCGCATGCGCGGCGCGCTCGGCCCCCTGCAGAGCGAGCCGGTCGACGGCGTACTGACCATCACCTTGCAGAGCATTGCCGACGCGGACCCCGATTCGGGTGTGAAGAAGGGCACGCGGGTCGTGTGGGAATACGTGGTCGGCGGCACCATGCGCTTCGATATCGACACGATCTCCAAGGCGGTCGATGGCGTGATCGGCGAGCAAGCAAACGGCCTTGCCGAGAAGGCGGGCGGGTTGCTGCTCAAGAAGCCGGGCGGTGACAAGTCGAACGCGTTCGACGAGGCCTTCGGTGCCACGAAGGGCGACAAGCCCGCGCCTGACAAGAAGGACGGCGAGAAGGCGGAGGAGACCCCGGTGAAGGGGCTGGGCAAGGGCCGCTGAGGCGCTGGGCCGCGGTTCCGCCAACCGCTCCGCATAGGGACGCGGGGAAAAATGCACCGCGACAGCTTTGACAGCGTGGGTTCGACGGGGTAGATTCGCCCATATTGGATGATCGTTCGCGACCGGGCACCCGGCGTGCGCGATTAATGGTGCGCAACGGTTGACGTTGCGTCGACTCGCGCTTATGTGCGCCGTTCGTCCGATCCAATGCCAATCCGCATCAACGGCGTATTACCGGCCCGGTTTCAGCACCCGCCGGTTTTCGTCCGTCCGCAATGGCGGTGGTGCAGCGGTTCGATGAAACTAGCGATGAGATAGGGGTGCCCCTCGCCTGTGAGGGCACGGGTAAATCCCTGTGGAGCATGGAGAAGTAAGTGGCTCGTATTGCCGGGGTCAATATCCCCACCAACAAGCGCGTGATCATCGCGCTTACCTATATTCACGGAATCGGCCGTACCAAGGCGGTCGAGATCGCCGACAAGCTCGGCATCGATCACAAGACCCGCGTGCAGGACCTCACCGACGAGGAAGTGCTGCGGATCCGTGAGACGATCGACGAAGAGCACACGGTGGAAGGTGACCTTCGCCGTCAGACCGCGATGAACATCAAGCGTCTGATGGACCTGCGTTCCTATCGTGGCCTGCGCCATCGTGCTGGACTGCCCGTTCGCGGACAGCGCACGCACACCAATGCGCGCACCCGCAAGGGTAAGGCGAAGCCCATCGCCGGCAAGAAGAAGTAAGCGCTCAGCGCTTCCTTCGGCTCTCTCGATCTTTCTTCCTTAAGGGGAACTACCAATGGCACGCGAACCAGGCCGCATCCGGCGCCGCGAGCGGAAAAACATTTCCAGCGGCGTCGCGCACGTGAACGCCAGCTTCAACAACACCATGATCACCATCACCGATGCGCAGGGCAATGCGATCAGCTGGTCCAGCGCCGGGATGATGGGTTTCAAGGGCAGCCGCAAGTCGACTCCCTACGCTGCGCAGGTTGCGGCGGACGACGCGGGCAAGAAGGCCGCCGAACACGGCGTCCGGACGCTCGAAGTCGAAGTGAAGGGCCCCGGTTCGGGCCGTGAAAGCGCGCTCCGCGCCCTGCAGGCGGTGGGTTTCACCATCACCAGCATCCGCGACGTGACGCCGATCCCGCATAACGGGGTCCGTCCGTCGAAGCGGCGTCGCGTCTGATCCGATCCTGCCCGGCGGTGGGAACCGTTCCCTCCGCCGACTATTTTCGGGCCGGTCGCGCTTTCCACCAGGCGCTCCGGCCCCAGCCGATCTTGAATTCCTAGGGGACATCCATGGCCGTCAACACCAAGAACTGGCAGGAACTTAAAAAGCCCACCTCGCTCGAACTGAAGGACACTGGCAGCGACAAGAAGCGCAAGGCCACCTTCATTGCCGAACCGCTCGAACGTGGTTTCGGCCTGACGCTGGGCAACGCCCTGCGCCGCGTGCTGCTCTCCTCGCTCCAGGGTGCGGCGATCACCTCGATCAAGATCGAGAACGTGCTGCACGAATTCTCCAGCCTTGCTGGCGTGCGCGAAGACGTGACCGATATCGTCCTGAACGTGAAGCAGATCGCGCTCAAGATGGAAGGCGAAGGCCCCAAGCGGCTGCAGCTTTCCGCGACCGGTCCAGGCGCGGTGAAGGCGGGCGACATCGCCGTGTCGGGCGACATCGAAATCCTCAATAAGGATCTCGTGATCTGCCAGCTCGACGAAGGCGCGACGCTGAACATGGAACTGACCGCGGATGTGGGCAAGGGCTACGTCGCGGCGGTGCAGAACCGTCCGGTCGACGCGCCGATCGGCCTGATCCCGGTCGATTCGCTGTATTCGCCGATCAAGCAGGTGAGCTACAAGGTCGAGAATGCTCGCGTGGGCCAGGAACTGGACTACGACAAGCTGAACCTGACCATCGAAACCGACGGCACGGTGACGCCCGAGGATGCGGTGGCTTACGCCGCGCGCATCCTGCAGGACCAGCTGACCCTGTTCGTCCACTTCGAAGATGGCATTCCGCAGCCGTCGAGCCCGATGATCGGGATGGCTGCAGAGCCGCAGGAATCGGACGCCAACCAGCTCAACCGTTACCTCCTCAAGAAGGTCGACGAGCTGGAACTGTCGGTGCGTTCCGCCAACTGCCTCAAGAACGACAACATCATCTACATCGGCGATCTGGTCCAGAAGACCGAAGCCGAGATGCTGCGCACGCCGAACTTCGGCCGCAAGTCGCTCAACGAGATCAAGGAAGTGCTTTCCAGCATGGGCCTGCGCCTCGGGATGGACATCCCGGGCTGGCCGCCTGAAAACATCGAAGAAATGGCCAAGAAGCTCGAACAGGAGCTGCTCGGCTGATGATTCCCCCTCTCCCCATGTGGGAGAGGGATACGAAGGCTTGCGAGTGTGCTCGCTAGCCGGAGTTGGGAGAGGGGATGCCCCCTCTCCACTGCGACTAGGCACAAGCTGCCAAGTCTCGTTGCCTCTCCCGCGAAGGGAGAGGCTGGCTGGGGTCGAGCCTTAATCGACCGGCACTGGGCTACCTCATACGGGCCCTTTTCGAACGGAGAATAGAATATGCGTCACGGTATTTCGCAGCGTAAGCTTGGCCGCAAGTCGGGCCACCGCACCGCCATGTTCCGCAACATGTCGGCTGCGCTGATCAAGCACGAACAGATCCTCACCACGCTGCCCAAGGCGAAGGAACTGCGCCCCTACATCGAAAAGCTGATCACGCTTTCGAAGCGCGGCGGCCTTTCCAACCGTCGCCTCGCGATGGGCCGCCTGCAGGACGAAACGCAGCTGAAGAAGCTGTTCGACGTTCTGGCCGAGCGTTACGCCGATCGTGAAGGCGGCTACACCCGCATCATCAAGGCGGGCTACCGCGCCAGCGACAGCGCGCAGCTCGCGATCATCGAATTCGTCGACCGCGACGAAGACGCCAAGGGCCAGGACAGCGGCCCGGTGATGAACGAAGAAGACGAATTCGACGACGCGTAAGCGCAGGCGATCGAACGATTATCGGGGGCCGCGGGAGCAATCCTGCGGCCCTTTTTCGTGGGCTTGTGGCCTCGGCGGAACCCGCCAGACGGCATGGTGTTTCTTTCCCCAAGGAGAAACACCATGCGTATCGCTATCGCAGCGACGGGCGCGCTCGCGCTTGCACTTTCGGCCCCAGTCCTCGCCCAGGGCAAGGGCAATGGGCCGGGTAACGGACACGGAGATGCCGCTGGCAAGGCCAACCCGGGCAACGGGAATGGCCAGGCGAGGGGCAATCGAAACGCCGATCACCAGCGAGGTGGCCCGCCAAAGCCACGCGAACATACCAACGGCAATGGCAGGCCGGACAAGCCCGCCAAGCAGATCGAGCGCAAGATCGAACGCGAGGCAAGGCAGCAGATCGATCGTGGCGCTAACCGCGCCGAGGTTACCGAGGTCGAGCGCCGCGTACGTCAGGTCGCCGATGTGGTGGGCGGCAAGGATCCGCGCCGTGTGCTCGCGCGGAACGAGCGCGATTTTCGCCCGGCGATCGACAACTGGTGCCCGCCGGGTCTGGCCAAGAAGAACAATGGCTGCCTGCCGCCGGGGCAGGCGAAGAAGCTGACGCAGAACAGGTTCGGTGGCTATTACGGCTCGCGCCTGTCTGGCGATGATTGGCGCTACTACGATGGCTATGCCTATCGCCAACAGGGCGGGGTGATCGACGCTCTGATCCCGCTGGTGGGCGGGGCGCTGTTCGGCGGCAACCAGTGGCCGAGCGCCTATGACGATTATCGCGCACCGTCCTATTACGGCAGCTATTTCGGGCAGAACCCCGACAACAGCTATTACTATGCGGACCGTACGTTGTTCTCCGTCGATCCGCAGGATCGCAGGATCCTTGGCATAGCGGCCCTGCTGACCGGCGACGACATTACGGTCGGGCAGCCGCTTCCGCGCGGCTATGATGTGTACAACGTGCCCTATGCCTACCGCAGCCGGTATCGCGATGGACCCGATGCGATGTACCGGTACAGCGATGGGTACGTCTATCAGGTCGACCCGAAGACTCGCCTGGTGGCAGCTGCCATCGAACTCCTGACGTGAGGGTCCCCATGAAAAAGTCGTACAGCATGGCATTCGCCGCACTGACCCTTGCCCTTGCGCTGCCCGCATGCGGCGATGCCGGCACGGCTGGCGATTCTGCCGGGTCGACGCAGGAAGCGGGCGATGCTTCGCTCCAGGGGACCATCGCGAAGATCGGCGACGTGTCGACCGCGTATAAACTGGTCAAGAACGCCGGGTTGGAAGACCCCTTCGACGGCGCGGGTGCCTACACGGTATTCCTGCCCGATAATGACGCCTTCGCGAAGCTGCCCAAGGAAGAGCTCGCGCGGCTCGAAACTGCAGAGGGCAGACCGGAGCTGATCGCAATCTTGGTGCGGCACATCGCCACGGGTGCGATTGCGCGTGAGGACCTCGACGATGCGCTCGACGCGAATGGCGGTTCGATCCAGCTCGCCAGCGTGGCTGAAAAGCCGATCGATATCCGGCGCGTCGATGGCAAGGTCTTGCTGGGGAAGGGCGATGATGCGCCCGAGCTGACGGGCAAGGCAGTGGCCGCTTCGAATGGCGTGGTCTACGTCATCGACGGGCTTATCCCGCCCGAAGGCTGATCGCCCTAGTTGAGATCAGGGGAAGGGGCGGCGCGACAATGCGCGGTCCCTTCTTCAGAACGGCGATCCTGCAGGCGGGTACGGGGCTACGCCTGCTGCCACGGCCTCGTGCGCGCGTTCGAGCGCATAGGGCCGGTCTCCTTCGGGGAAGCTGGCATAGATCGCCTCGGCCTCGTCGATCAGGGCCTGATCCGATGTCAGCCAGCCGTGATTGTAGAGCGAGGTGGCGAGCAGCTCGCGTTCGAAATCGTCATCGGCCCCCACGCCTTCGCTCATGTAGCGATTGCCGAGCACCCACATCCGCGACCATTCACGCCATTCGGGCAGGTCGTAGTAGCGTCCGTGCTCGAACAGCTGGCCCGCCGCGCCACGGAAATCGTAAGCCGGGCCATCGGCGCTGCCGCGTGCTTCCAGCACCGGCTCCAGCGCGTTGACCGTCTTGATGAGCCATTCGCGGTCGAGCGTATCGCTGTCCTCGTCCCGCTCGCTGTCATGGTGCTGCGCTGCGCCGAAAAAAGCGGTGCCGATGACCTTGAGCAGTTCGATCCGCTCCTCGCCCTCGGCCTCGCCAGCTACAAGAGCTGCCTCCGCCTCGCTCGCCACCGCAAGGAGCCGCTCGACCGAGTTCTCGCGCTGGTCCCAGTCCTGCCCATAGGCGGCGTTGATCTCGTCCTGCCAGGCGATAAACTGGTCGGTGTTGTCCTGCGCGGTGAGCGGCGCCTGATACAGGAGCGCGATCGCCACTGCCCCGATTGCGGCATTCTTCATCAGGCCCATTCGCGATCCCTCCCGAGAAACACGTGTGCAGGCAGTCTTACGGCGAGGGAAATCAAGTACAAGAGCGTTTGCCTGCCCAGCCTGCTTGGCTAGGGTGCGCGCGACACCATCTTATCGAGAGGACATCCCCCATGTTCCGCAACACCCTTCTCACCGGAGCCGCCACCCTGCTCGTCGCAGGAGCCGTGCCCGCAGTCGCACAAGGACAGGATTTGACCGCCCCCGAATATCCCGAAACCCGCACCGACGACGTTGTCGATGCTCCGTTCGGCGAAGAGGTTGCCGACCCGTATCGCTGGCTCGAAAACGATGTCCGCACCGATGAGGAAGTGGCCGATTGGGTTGCGCGCGAGAATGCGGTGACCAATGCGTTCCTGGCCAAGCTGCCGGGGCGCGACGCGTTCAAGGCGCGGATCACCGAGCTGATGGACTACGAACGCTTCGGTCTGCCGACCGAAAAGGGCGGCCACTATTTCTACACCCGCAACGACGGGCTGCAGAACCAGAACGTGCTCTATGTGCGCGACGGGATCGATGGCGAGGCGCGCGTGCTGATCGACCCCAACGACTGGTCGGATGACGATGCGACCGCGCTCGCCGGATATGCGATCACCGAGGATGGCGGAAAGCTCGCCTACCTCATCCAGGACGGCGGCAGCGACTGGCGCACGGTCAAGGTCCTCGACGTCGCCACCGGCGACGTACTGGACGACACGGTCGAGTGGGTGAAGTTCTCAGCGCTCGACTGGGCGAAGGACGGCAGCGGTTTCTATTACAGCCGCTTCCCCGCGACGGGCGAGGGCGAGACCTTCCAGGCGCTCAACACCAACCACAAGGTCTATTTCCACCGCCTAGGCACCGACCAGAGCGAGGACACGCTGGTCTACGCGACCGACGACCGGCCCGAACTCAACCATTTCGCGCAGGTCAGCAACGACGGACGCTACGTGATCGTCACCAGTTCGAGCGGCACCGACGATCGCTACGAAGTCACGCTGATCGACCGCGACTACCCCGATGCCGAACCGATGACGCTGGTCGGCGGGTTCGAGAACAACTTCAGCTATGTCGGCAATATCGGCAGCGTGTTCTACTTCGTCACCGATGACGATGCGCCGCTCAAGCGCGTGGTGAAGACCGACATCACCACGAACGATCCGATGTGGCATACGGTCATCCCCGAGAGCGAACAGACGCTTGACGGCGTCTCGCTGGTCGGCGGCAAGCTGATCGTGAGCTACCTGGTCGACGCGAAGAGCAAGATCGAGGTGTACGGGCTCGACGGCACGTCGCTGGGTGACGTGGAACTGCCCGGCATCGGCAGCGCGGACGGCTTCGGCGGGGAGCCGGACCAGAGCGAGACGTTCTATTCCTTCTCCAGCTACAATCGCCCCTCGACCATCTATCGCTACGATGTCGCCAGCGGCGAAAGCACGGTCTGGGCGCAGCCGGAGGTTTCCTTCGACCCGGACGATTTCGTGGTCGAACAGAAGTTCTACACCTCGAAGGATGGCACGCGCGTGCCGATGTTCCTCGTGCGCAGCAAGGCGGTGGCCGAGAGCGGCGAGGCGGTGCCGACGCTGCTCTATGGCTATGGCGGGTTCGATATCAGCCTGACCCCAGGCTTCAGCGCCTCGCGCCTCGCATGGATCGAAGCGGGCGGGGCCTACGTGGTCGCCAACATCCGCGGCGGCGGCGAATACGGCAAGGCGTGGCACGACGGCGGGCGGCTGAACAACAAGCAGAACGTGTTCGACGATTTCATCGCTGCGGGCGAATACCTGATCGCCGAGGGGATCACGCCCGAGGATGGGCTTGCGATCCAGGGCGGTTCGAACGGCGGCCTGCTGGTCGGCGCGGTGACCAACCAGCGGCCCGACCTGTTCGCTGCGGGCAATGCAGCGGTCGGCGTGATGGACATGCTGCGCTTCGACAAGTTCACCGCCGGGCGCTACTGGGTCGACGACTACGGTTACCCCAGCAAGGAAGCCGACTGGAAGGTGCTGCGCGCTTACTCGCCGTATCACAACATCCGCTCGGGCGTGGACTACCCCGCGCTGCTGGTGACCACCGCCGATACCGACGACCGCGTGGTTCCGGGCCACAGCTTCAAATACACCGCCGCGCTGCAGGCGGCGGACCTGGGCGACAAGCCGCAGCTGATCCGGATCGAGACGCGCGCGGGCCACGGATCGGGCAAGCCGACCGACAAGGCGATCGAGGAAGCGGCAGACGTGCTCGCCTTCCTCGCGGCGTTCACCGGGCTCGACCTGAGCAAGTAGGCCGGCAACATCAAACGGGGCGGGCCTTGCGGGTCCCGCCCCGTTTCGGACCACATATTGCGTGTCGGGATGGCGATTCGGCTCGCTGAACGAGGCTTAACGTGGGGCACATCGGGATCAGCGATCACGCGACGATTCTGATACGAATCCTGTCTCGAAATGCTCCCTGAGCCGTAGAAATCTGCCAAAATCCACTCGTTCAGGTTTTTGGCGTTTTGTATTAACAAAGGCTTTCGCCGCAATTCAGTCACACCTCACCGGAGCCTCTCTAGAACGGTCGGTGTTCGGGCAATGGCGCTCGGGCACCATCGTGAGGAGACCCACCATGACCAACTTCACAAAGGCCGCCCTGTGCACCGCCGCCGCGGGCGCCATGGCCTTCACTGCCGCAGCCCCCGCAGAGGCGCAGCGCTATCGCGACCGCGATAATGACGGCATCAGCGCGGGCGAAGTGATCGCTGGGGCGCTGATCATCGGCGGCATCGCCGCGATCGCATCGGCCGCGAGCAAGGATCGCCGCCACGACCGCTATCGTGACGATTACTACCGCAACAACGGCAACCCGCGCGCCGCGATCGACAAGTGCGTGCGCGTCGCCGAGAACCAGGCACGCCGCGCGGGCTATCGCTATGCCAACGTGGTCGACATCAGCAACGTGCGCGATACGCGCCGCGGGTGGAATATCCGGGGCCGGATCGAGGTCGACGGCCAGCGTGGCTACCGCGACCAGCGTCGTGGCTATCGTTACGACCGTCGCGGCTACAACAGCCGGAACGACCGTGGCAGCTTCAAGTGCGAAATCCGTCGCGGCCGGGTGGTCGATATCGACTACAGCGGCATTCGTGGACTGAACCGCATCTGACGCTCAAGTATCGTCACGCTCCGCTCGGGGAACCGGCTGGGCGACAGGGGTAGGCGGTTCAGCCCTTCGACAGGGCTGGCCGCCTAATCCCGTTCATGGTCGCGCGAGAGTCGTGTGCTCTCCATTCGGGAAAGAACAACAAGAATGCGCCAGCTATCCAGAATTTCGCTCGCCTGCGCGGTGGCCGCGCTGGCAATCTCGCCCGTTCAGGCGGTCGAACTGCCGCGTGCCGCAACGCCCGCCTCGCAGCACGACTATGCGACCCCGACGGTGCTCAACGACGGGGCGGACGAGGCCGCGCACGGCCGCCGCTATCGCCGCCATCGCGACGACGGGATCGACGCGGGCGATCTGATCGCGGGCGCGGTCATCATCGGCGGGATCTTCGCGATCGCATCGGCGGTCGACAGCTCCAACCGCGATTCGCGCAGCGACCGGGACTATGTTTCCAACGACGCGTTCGACCGCGCGGTCGATGCCTGCGTCAACCGGATCGAGCGCCAGCAGAGGATCGGTTCGGTCGAGAATGTCGGGCGAACCCGCACCGGCTATTCGGTCAGCGGCACGCTGGCGAGTGGTGATGCCTTTTCCTGCCAGGTCTCCGGCAGCGGGAGGGTGACCAATGTCGACTACGGCTATGGCGGCGTCACCTACCAGTCGGGCGGCGAGACCTACGGCGATCCGCGATATTCGGGATCCGGCTATTCCGACAGCCAGTATTCGGACGAGACCTACGCTCGCGCGCGCGCCGACACCTATTCGATGCCTGACACCTACTCGGGGCAGGGCAGCTATTCGCCGCCCAACAGCAATGCCCAGCCCGCCTATCCGGGTGGCCCGGTGCCGGGTCAGGACTATGATGGATACGGTGAGGAACCGGACGATGGATACGGCTACGCCGAGCCCTATTGATCCGCTTCGCTAAGGCATCCCCGCCACCGGGATGATCGCAAGGCCCCCTTGCCTCAGGTTGGCCTCAGGCCAGCCTCAGGTCCGGGGGCCTTCTTCTTCGCTCGCCGCGTCGTCTTCGAAGAAGATCCCGTCACTCTCTGGCACGGTCGCCTCGGCCACCGCTTCGGCACCAATCTCGGTCTCGCGGTCGCTCGCCATCTCGCGTTCGTGGAAGGCGGGGAGGCCAAGGTTGTAGCGGATTGCCGCGCTACGCAGCAGCATCCCGGCCAGCGCGGCGATCGCCCACACGACCCAGTCGGTCAATCCGGTCGGCTCGAACAGCCACATGCCGAAGCTGCACAGACTGGCCGACAGGGCGGCAGCGGTCACGTAGAGTTCTGGCCGCATCAGGATCGATGGGCGACCCGCAATCACATCGCGGATGGTCCCGCCGACGGTCCCAGTAATGATCCCCATGATCGCGGCCGACACGGGCGGCAGGCCGTAGCTCATCGCCTTCGCCGCGCCGAGCACCGAGTAGGCGGCCAGCCCAACGCCATCGGCGTAGTCGAACAGCTTGCCCTTCCACCAGCGGGTCGGGGTGTTCCAGACGATGATCGCCATCACCAGGCACACGGCGGCGTACCAGGGGTGCTTCACCCAGAAGACCGGCGCGTCGATCAGCAAGTCGCGCACCGTGCCGCCGCCTACGCCGGTGACCAGCGCGAAGAAGCTCATCGTGACGAAGGTTTGCCGCTCGCGCGCGGCGATCAGCGCGCCCGACAGCGCGAACACGGCCACGCCGACCAGATCGAGCCAGTCGAGCACGGGGGTCAGGATTACGGCTGCTTCGGCTACGGGCATGGCGCGCGCCTAGCGATCTCGGGCCGTCGGCACAATCGCGCGCGGCGCTAGCCCTTGTTGAAGAGGTTCTCCGGATCGGCCATCGCCTTGATCTCGATCGCATTACCGCTTGGGTCGCGAAAGAACATCGTCGCCTGTTCGCCCGGCTTGCCCTTGAAGCGGATCGTCGGCGCGATGACGAACTCCAGCCCGGCTTCGGTCAGCCGGTCGGCGATCGCCTGCCACTGCTCCATCGGCAGCACCACGCCGAAATGCGGCACCGGCACCGCCTCGCCATCGACCGCGTTGCGATCTTCTCCGCGCGCGGCAACCGCCGCCGGGGCGACATGCGCGACGATCTGGTGGCCGAAGAAATCGAAGTCGACCCAGTCGCGGTCGAACCGGCCCTCCGGACACCCCAGCAGCGCACCGTAAAAATTGCGCGCCATGTCGAGATCGTGGACGGGGAAGGCGAAGTGGAAGGGGGGCATGGTCATGCCTCCACTTGTGGCGCATCGGGCAGCGCGAATGCAAGGGCGTGGGCCAGCGCAAAACCGATGATCGCAGCAGCGCCGTAGCCCGCGAGCGGGGTCGGGTAGTTCGAGATCAGCGAGGCGAGCAGGAAGCCGAACATCGCCATGCCCAGCGGATAGCGCGCGATCCGGGGCAATCCGGTGCCGAACAGCATGAGCAGGGTGGAGCCGATCAGCGATAGCGCGAGCGTCGCCGCCATCGCCGGGGCGCTGCGCAGCGCGTCGATCACGATCCGCTCGACGAACGGAACGGCGGGCAGCTCGCCCTGCAACGCGGCGGCGATGGCAATCAGGAAACCGGCGATAATCACCAGCCCGACGCGCCAGTCGCTGCGCACCTGATAAATCCCGATGGCCCCGCCGGTGAGCGCGAAGGCGCTCGCGAAGTCGGGCTGGGCGAGGGCGATCAGCAGGCCTGCAAACAGCGCAGGCGGCCCGAGCCGCTCGTCGCGCGCGGCGAGTACCGCCAGTGACGGGATCGTGAGCATTCCGGCGTGGAGGATAAACGAACCCAGCGGCAGCCAGCGGGCAATGCCGTTCATCGACGGGCCCGTGACCAGCGGCAGTGCGAACAGCGCGAGCAGAACCGCGCCTGCGATCATCCGCCCGCGTCCGCCAGGCCCGGGCACTCCGATCAGCAGGATCGTCGCCGCGAGCGCGAGCGCCCCGCCATTGACGATCAGATAGGCATGCGGTGCGCCGCCCGTCGCCATATAGGCGAGGCCCGCGAGCACGGGGAGCGCGATGGCGAGAAGCGCCGGAAATCTCTCTCGCCAACGCTCCGCCATGTGCGTGTCCTCAGACGTGGATCGGTTTGCCTTGCACCGACATCGCTGCTTCCTTCATCGCTTCGGAATGCGTCGGATGGGCGTGGCAGGTATAGGCGATGTCTTCGCTCGTCGCGCCGAACTCCATGCCCAGCGCGGCTTCGGCGATCATGGTGCCGGCGGGCACGGCAATCGCCCACACGCCCAGCACCTTGTCGCTCTCTGCCTCGGCGATCACCTTCACGAAGCCGTCGGGCTCGTGGTTGGTCTTGGCGCGGCTGTTGCCGAGCATCGGGAACTTGCCGACCTTTACCGCCTTCTTGTCGCCGCCCATCTTCTCGATGGCTTCCTCGGTCGTCAGGCCCACGCCCGCGATTTCGGGCCAGGTGTAGACGACGCTGGGGATGATCGCATGGTTCACGATGCCGGTCTGCCCGGCGATGTTCTCCGCCACGGCGATGCCTTCATCCTCGGCCTTGTGGGCGAGCATCGGGCCGGGCACGCAATCGCCGATCGCCCAGACGCCATCGATCTTCGTGCGGAAGTCGTGGTCGGTCTCGATCTGGCCACGCTTGTTGGTTTCGAGCCCGATCGCATCGAGGCCGAGCCCGTCGGTGTTCGGCCTGCGCCCGATCGAGACGAGCACGCAATCGGCTTCCATCGTCTCTTCGTCGCCGCCCGCTGCGGGTTCGAGAGTCAGGGTCGCGGTCTTGCCTTTGACGGTCACGCCGGTGACCTTGGTCGAGAGCTTGAACTCGATTCCCTGCTTCCTGAAGATCTTGCGCGCTTCCTTGCGGATGTCGCCGTCCATGCCGGGCAGGATCTCGTCGAGAAATTCGACGCAGGTGACTTCGGCACCCAGACGCCGCCAGACCGAGCCAAGCTCCAGCCCGATTACGCCGCCGCCGATGACGACCATCTTCTTGGGCACCTTGGGCAGCTCGAGCGCGCCGGTGCTGTCGACCACGACATGCTTGTCGTTATCGATCTCGACGCCGGGCAGCGGGGTGACAGAGGAACCGGTCGCGATCACGATGTCCTTCGCGGTGACCGTCTCGTCGCCGACCTTCACCGTGTGCGCATCCTGGAAGGTGGCGTAGCCCTTCTTCCAGTCGACCTTGTTCTTCTTGAACAGGAATTCGATCCCGCCGGTCAGGCCTTTCACCGCGTCGCGGCGCTGCGCGTGCATCTGGTCGAGATTGAGCTTGGGGCTAACATCGATGCCCAGCTCTTTCATCATGCCGTTCCTGGCCGCGTCGAAGTACTCGCTCGCGTGCAGCATCGCCTTGGACGGGATGCAGCCGACATTGAGGCAGGTACCCCCCAGCGTCTCGCGCCCTTCGGCGCACGCGGTCTTGAGCCCCAGCTGCGCCGCGCGGATCGCAGCGACATAGCCGCCGGGCCCGGCACCGATGACAAGGACGTCGTAGTCAAATTCCGACATTCTCAACTCCATTCGCTTGCGCTCCTGCGAAAGCAGGAGCCCAGGGCATCAATGCTCGATCCGATCTGACAAATCCTTCCACTGCGGATTGTCCTTCTCGATCAGTTCGAGCTTCCAGGCCCTTTTCCATTTCTTGATGCGGGCCTCTCTCAATCTTGCGTCATGTAGGTTCTCATGCCGCTCGAACCAGACCAGATCCCTGCATCCATTATCTTTTGCAAAGCCACCAATCTGGCCGTCCCGATGCTGGTAGACACGCGCAGCAAGGTCATTCGTAACGCCGACGTAAATCGTCCCGTTACGCATGTTTGCAAGAATGTAGACCCAGCCTTCGCGCGTTGATCTTCTCCATTCTGGGCTCCTGCTTTCGCAGGAGCGCAAGAGGCGCCATTCTTTACAAATCGATCAGCATCCGGGTCGGATCCTCGATCGCTTCCTTCATGATCTTGAGTGCGGTCACGGCCTCGCGCCCGTCGATCAGGCGGTGGTCGTAGCTCAGCGCAATGTACATCATCGGGCGGATCTCGACCTTGCCGTTAATCGCGACCGGGCGATCCTCGATCCGGTGGAGGCCCAGCACCGCGCTCTGCGGCGGATTGATGATCGGGGTGGACATCAGTGAGCCGAACACGCCGCCGTTGGAAATGGTGAAGGTTCCGCCCTTCATGTCTTCCATCGTCAGCGTACCTTCGCGGGCACGCGCGCCGAAGTCCGCAATGTCCTTCTCGATCTGCGCGAAGCCCTTCTTGTCTGCATCGCGGATCACGGGGACGACCAGCCCGTTGGGCGCGCTGACCGCGACCGAGATATCGACGTAATCGTGGTACACGATCTCGTCGCCTTCGATGTAGGCGTTGGCGGCGGGCACATCCTTCAGCGCAAGGCACGCGGCCTTGGCGAAAAAGCCCATGAAGCCGAGCTTGATGTCGTGCTTCTTGGCGAAGAGATCCTTGTACTTCTCGCGGGCTTCCATGACCGCGCTCATGTCCACATCGTTAAACGTGGTGAGCAGGGCGGCGTTGTCCTGCGCGCCCTTGAGCCGCTTGGCGATAGTCTGGCGCATGCGGGTCATCTTGACGCGTTCCTCGCGGCGTTCGCCGGAGGTTGCAGCAGGCGCGGACGGTGCGGTGGAGGGGGCGGGTGCGGAACCTTCGTCGCCCTTGTTCTTCGCCGCGGCGATCACGTCTTCCTTGGTCAGGCGGCCGTCCTTGCCGGTGCCCTTGATGCCGCTCGGGTCGACGCCGTATTCGAGCACGGCGCGGCGCACGGCTGGGCTGAGCGTCTGGCTGCCTTCATCCGTGCCTTCGTCGTGGTTGCCATAGGCAGCCTGGCCTGCGTCGGCGTCCTTGGCCTTCGCCGGGGCAGCGGCCTGGTCGCGGTTGGCTTCCTTGCCCTTGGCGGCAGGCGCAGCGCCTTCGGCCACGGTGGCGAGCACGGCGCCGACTTCCACCGTGTCGCCCACATCGGCGCGCAGTTCCTCGATCACGCCGGCGACGGGCGAGGGGACCTCGACCGCGACCTTGTCGGTTTCGAGGCTGACGATCGGTTCGTCCACAGCCACGGCATCGCCGGGTTGCTTGAGCCATTCGGCGATGGTGCCTTCGGTGACCGATTCACCGAGTTGGGGGACCGTGATCTCGGTAGCCATGTTTCGTCAGACCTTCTTTTCGGCGAGTTCGGTTTTCTTGAGAGCGCGCTTGGCTTCGCCGCCGTCGGCGAGGCCAAGTGCGATGGTGACCAGCGCATCCTGCTGCGCCTGGTGCCGCTTGGCGAGGCCGGTGGCGGGCGAGGCCGCTTCCTCGCGCCCGGCGTAGCACAGCATGCGTGCGTCCTTGCCCGCGCTTTCCAGCGAGGCTTCGATGCGTTCGCGGGCGAACAGCCACGCGCCGTTGTTGCGCGGCTCTTCCTGACACCAAACGACGCTTTCGAGGTTGCTCATGCGGCCCATGCGCAGTGCCAGCGGATCTCCGGGGAAGGGGTAGAGCTGTTCGATCCGGACGATCGTGACATCCTCCAGCTCTTCCTCGTCGCGCCGTTCGATCAGGTCGAATGCGACCTTGCCCGAACACAGCACGAGCCGCTTCACCTTGTCGTCCGCAATGTCCTTCGTGTCGGAAAGGATGCGCTTGAACTGGGAATCGCCCGTGAACATCGACGCCGGGCTCTTGGCCATCGGGTGGCGCAGCAGGCTCTTGGGGGTCATGATGACCATCGGCTTACGGAACGGGCGCAGCATCTGCCGCCGCAGAACGTGGAAATAGTTGTGCGGCATGGTGATGTTGCACACCTGGATATTGTCGTTCGCGCACAATTGCAGGAAGCGTTCGAGCCGCGCCGAGCTATGCTCCGGCCCCTGGCCCTCGTACCCGTGCGGCAGCAGCATCACGAGGCCGTTGGCACGCAGCCACTTGACCTCGCCCGCAGCGATAAACTGGTCGATCATGATCTGCGCGCCATTGGCGAAATCGCCGAACTGCGCTTCCCACAACACCAGCGTCTTGGGGTCCGCCAGCGCAAAGCCGTACTCGAAGCCGAGCACGCCGTATTCGGACAGCGGGCTGTCGTAGACTTCGAACTTGCCGTGCGGCAGCGTGGTGAGCGGGATGTATTCCTGCCCCTCCTGCTTCTGGTCGTGCCACACCGCGTGCCGCTGGCTGAAGGTGCCGCGGCCCGAATCCTGGCCCGACAGGCGCACGCCGTAGCCTTCGGTGACGAGACTGCCGAAAGCGAGCGCCTCGGCAGTTGCCCAGTCGAAGCCTTCGCCCTTGTCGAACATCTCGCGCTTGGCATCGAGCACGCGGCCCAGCGTCTTGTGGATGGTGATTCCGTCGGGCACCGTCGTCAGCGTGCGGCCAAGGCTGTCGAACAGCTTCTTGGGCAGCGCGGTCTCGACATTGCGGCGCGAGGTTTCGGGATCGACCGGCTTGTTCAGCCCGGCCCAGCGCCCGCCGAACCAGTCGGCTTCGTTGGGCTTGTAGTCCTTCCCCGCCTCGAACTCTTCCTGCAGGTGGTTGGTGAATTCCTCCCGCTGCGCCTCGACGAAGCCATCGTCGATCACACCGTCGGAAAGCAGGCGGTCCGAATAGATCACGCTGATCTTGGGATGCTTCTTGATCGCCGCATACATCTGCGGCTGGGTGAAGCTCGGCTCGTCGCCCTCGTTATGGCCGAAGCGGCGATAGCACCACATGTCGATCACGATGTCGCGACCGAATTTCTGGCGGTATTCGATCGCCAGCTTGCACGCGAAGGTGACCGCTTCGGGGTCGTCGCCGTTGACGTGCAGGATCGGCGCCTGAACGCCCTTGGCCACGTCGCTCGGGTAGGGCGAGGAACGGGCGAACTTGGGGCTGGTGGTGAAACCGATCTGGTTGTTGATGATGAAGTGGATCACCCCGCCGGTGTTGTAGCCGGGGATGCCGGAGAAGCTGAGCGTTTCCCACACGATGCCCTGGCCTGCGAAGGCCGCGTCGCCGTGGATCAGCACCGGGAGCACCTGTTCGTGCTGCTTCAGATCGTCGCGGATCGCCTGCTGCGCGCGCGCCTTGCCGAGCACCACCGGGTCGACCGCTTCGAGGTGACTGGGGTTGGGCACCAGGCTCATGTGCACCTTGATGCCGTCGAATTCGCGGTCTGTGCTGGTGCCGAGGTGGTACTTCACATCGCCCGAACCGCCGACATCCTCGGGGTTGGCGCTGCCGCCCTGGAATTCGTGGAAGATCACGCGGTAGGGCTTGGCCATCACGTTGGCGAGCACGTTCAGCCGCCCACGGTGCGCCATGCCGTAGATGATCTCGCGCACGCCCATCTGGCCGCCATACTTGATGACCGCTTCGAGCGCGGGGATCATCCCTTCGCCGCCGTCGAGCCCGAACCGCTTGGTGCCGACGTATTTCTTGCCGAGGAAGTTCTCGAACTCCTCGCCCCGGATCACTGCAGAGAGGATCGCGCGCTTACCCTCGGTGGTGAACTGGATGACGTTTTCCTGCCCCTCGAACCGTTCCTGCAGGAAGCGGCGCTCCTCCACGTCGGAGATATGCATGTATTCGAGGCCGACCTTGCCGCAGTAATTGGCCTTGAGGCACTGGTACAGCTCACGCGGGGTGGTCCATTCGAGGCCGAGGTTGCCGCCCACGAAGATCTCGTGATCCATCGCCTCGGGCGGGAAATGCCATTCGAGCTTGAGGTCGTCGGGCAGCTCGCGCTTCGACAGGCCGAGCGGGTCGAGATCGGAAGCAAGGTGCCCGCGCACGCGGAAGGTGCGGATCAGCAGCATCGCACGGATCGCGTCTTCGGCGGCCTGCGTGATGCTCGCCTGGTCGGCCGGCTTGCCCGCCTTTTCGACCGCTTGCTTCACCGCCGCCTTCATCGCGGTCGGGTCCATCGCCTGCGTCAGGTCGCTTTCGGCCGAAACGTCGGTCAGCGGCCAGCGCGGGTTGGCCCAGCTGGGCCCCGCCTGCGCGGCATCCTGATCGCCGAGTTCCGGCAGGAAAGACTGGTTTTCGTTACCCATCGTCACGTCACATCTGAGTCCCAGCGAAAGCGGGGACCTCCTTCCGTCAAGTACGCCCTAGACCAAGCTCGCGCTCAAATCGGACCAATCGGGATTGGCCCTCTCTATAAGCTCGATCTTCCAGTCGCGTTTCCAAGCCTTCATTCGCCGCTCGACGACGCGAGCATCGTGAATATTATCGAACCTTTCGAACCACACGAGGCGACGACATTGGTATTTCTTTGCAAAGCCCGCCAGTTGCCCGGTTCGATGCTGTTCCACACGCGTCGCAAGATCGTCCGTCACTCCGATGTAGAGAACTCCGTTTTTCCGGTTCGTCAGAAGATAGACGAAGCCCTCTCGCAAGCGTTCCTCCGCGTGGTAGGAGGCCCCAGCTTTCGCTGGGGCTCACGCAACGGGGTTACGCGTTTTCTTTCAGCAACGCGGCCAGCGTGGTGCCCAGTTCGCTGGGGCTGTCGGCGACCCTGATCCCGGCGGCTTCCATCGCCGCGATCTTGTCGTCCGCGCCGCCCTGGCCGCCCGAGACGATCGCGCCCGCGTGGCCCATGCGGCGGCCCGGAGGTGCCGTGCGGCCCGCGATGAAGCCGACGGTCGGCTTCCAGCGACCCTTCTTCTTCTGCTCCGCGAGGAACTGAGCGGCTTCTTCCTCGGCGCTGCCGCCGATTTCGCCGATCATGATCATGCTCTCGGTTTCCGGATCGTCGAGGAACAGGTCGAGCACGTCGATGAAGTTGGTGCCGTTGACCGGATCGCCGCCAATGCCGACCGCGGTCGTCTGGCCGAGGCCTGCATTGGTCGTCTGGTGAACGGCTTCGTAGGTCAGCGTGCCCGAGCGCGAGACCACGCCGACGCTGCCCTTCTTGAAGATCGAGCCGGGCATGATGCCGATCTTGCACTCGCCGGGCGTCAGAACGCCGGGGCAGTTCGGGCCGATCAGGCGCGACTGCGAGCCGCGCAGCGCCGCCTTCGCGCGCACCATGTCGAGCACGGGGATGCCTTCGGTGATCGTCACGATCAGCTCGACGCCCGCGTCGATCGCTTCGCAGATCGCGTCAGCGGCGAAGGGCGGCGGAACGTAGATGACCGAAGCGGTCGCGCCGGTTTCCGCCACGGCTTCCTTCACCGTGTTGAAGTTCGGCAGGCCGAGGTGCGTGGTGCCGCCTTTGCCGGGCGTCACACCGCCAACCATCTGCGTCCCGTAATCGAGCGCCTGCTGCGTGTGGAAGGTGCCGGTTTCACCGGTCATCCCTTGCGTGATGACCTTGGTATTCTTGTCAACGAGAATGCTCATGCTTGTCCTCTCGGGGTGAGTCCCCGCGAAGGCGGGGACCTCAGGCAGAAAAGTCGGACCTCGCCGACTGGGGTCCCCGCTGCGCGGGGGCTCGCGGATTACTTCAGGCTTTCGTCCAGCCCCTTGCAGGCTTCGAGCAGCTCTTCGACCGCGTCGGTGCTGACCTTGAGGTTGCTCTTTTCCTCGTCCGACAGTTCGATCTCGACCACGTCCTCGATCCCGTCCTTGCCGATCACGGCCGGGACGCCGACGTAAAGCCCATCGACGCCGTACTTGCCTTCGACATAGGCGGCGCAGGGGATGATGCGCTTCTGGTCACCCAGATAGGCTTCGGCCATACTGATCGCGCTGGTCGCGGGGGCGTAATAGGCCGAGCCGTTGCCGAGCAGCTGGACGATCTCGCCGCCGCCGCCGCGCGTGCGCTTGACGATTTCGTCGATCCGGTCGGCGCTGATGCCGCGAATCTTGGCAAGGTCGTTGACCGGGATGCCGCTGATCGTGGTGTAGCTGGTGACGGGGACCATGGTGTCGCCGTGGCCGCCGAGCACGAAGGCGTTCACATCCTTCACCGACACGTCGAATTCCCACGCGAGGAAAGTCGCGAAGCGCGCCGAGTCGAGCACGCCCGCCATGCCGACGACCTTGTTGTGCGGCAGGCCGGAGAATTCGCGCAGCGCCCAGACCATCGCGTCGAGCGGGTTGGTGATGCAGATCACGAAGGCGTCGGGGCAGTTGTTCTTGATGCCTTCGCCGACCGACTTCATCACCTTGAGGTTGATGCCGAGCAGATCGTCGCGGCTCATGCCGGGCTTGCGCGGTACACCGGCGGTGACGATCACCACATCGGCGCCGGCAATGTCGACATAGTCGTTGGTGCCGGTGATCTTGGCGTCGAAGCCCTCGATCGGGCCGCACTGCGAAAGGTCCAGCGCCTTGCCTTGCGGCATGCCCTCGGCAATGTCGAACAGGACGATATCGCCCATTTCCTTCTTCGCGGCGAGATGGGCGAGCGTGCCGCCGATCATGCCGGAACCTACGAGAGCGATCTTTCTGCGTCCTGCGGGAATGGCCATGGGAGCGTATCAGTCCTTGCTTCAGCCGGGGACGCCGCGGGCAAAACGTTCGATCGCAAGCCCCGCGCTCCATCGGCGTCCCCGAGGGATCACGCGCGCAAGCCTGCGTTGTGGCGATGGGGCCTAGGCCCCGTTTTTTGGGATTGCAACCGCCAATCGAAGCAGGAAAGACAGTGTTTTAGATAATGCTTCGCAACAGCGATTTTCGTCTCACGCAGCGCGCAGTCCGTCGCCCTCGCGATCCAGCGAAAGCAGCATCAGCGCGAGGTAATCGGGTACCGCGCGGCTGAAGAAGTAGCCTTGGCCCAGCGTGCAGCCCGCGACGCGCACGGTCTCGACCTGCTCCTGCTCTTCCAGACCCTCGGCAACGATCTCCATCCCGAGCTGGTGGCCCATCGCGGCAACGGCGCGGATGATCGCGTGCGCGCGCGGGCCTGCATCGGCGCCGGAGACGAAACAGCGATCGACCTTGATCTTGGAGAAGGGGTACTTGTGAATGTACGAGAGCGAGGAATAGCCCGTCCCGAAATCGTCGAGCGCAAAGCGCACGCCCTTGGCGGAAAGTTCCTCGATGAAGGCGGCGGTCTGCTCGCTGTCGTCGATGAACAGGCTTTCGGTGACTTCCAGTTCGAGCCGTCGGGGGTCTAGCTTGGCCTCGCGCAGCGCCTGCTCGATCGCCAGCACCGCGCCGGGCGCCTTGATCTGCAACGGCGAGAGGTTGACCGCCACGCTGACATCCTCGGGCCACTGCGCGCAGGCGAGCGCGGCCTGGCGGGTGATCCAGTTGCCCAGCGTTACGATCACGCCGGTTTCCTCTGCCACCGGAATGAACTCGGCCGGGCGCAGCTCGCCCTTGACCGGATGGAACCAGCGCAGCAGCGCCTCGAAGCAGCGGATGTGGCCGGTCTGCAGATCCACGATCGGCTGGTAGAACAGCGACAGTTCGTCGCGCTGGATCGCCAGCCGCAGCTCGGCCTCGATCTCGCGCCGGTTGGCCAACTCGCGCGTCATCGCCGGGTCGAAGAAGTGATGACGCCCGCTGCCATCGATCTTGGCATAGTACAGCGCGAGGTCGGCCGCCTGCATCAGGCGGCTGGCCTCGGTACCATCGTCGGGCATCAGCGCGATCCCCATCGAACTGCCGATTTCCAGCCGTTCCCCGTCGAACCGCATCGGCCGCAGGATCTGCGCGACAATGCGCGTGGCCAGCCGTTCGCACTGCTCGCGGTCCTCGACCGGGCAGAAGAAGACGAATTCGTCGCCGCCGAAGCGCGCGATACCGGCATCCTCGGGCAGGCTGTCGCGCAGTCGCCGGGCCACTTCGGCGAGCACCTTGTCGCCGATCTGGTGGCCGAGCAGGTCGTTGACTTCCTTGAAGCGCTCGAGATCCAGCCAGAAAAGCGCGTGCGGCTCTTCGCAGCGTTCCTTGGTCAAACGTTCTTCCAGAAAGCGGGTCAACCCGGCGCGGTTGAGCAGCCCGGTCACGACATCGGTATGGGCGAGCGTCTCCATATCCTGTGCCAGCTTCGCCTTGGCGTTGGCCGATGCGATGGACTCGCGAAGCTCGTTGAAGATCTTGCGCGAAATCAGCGACTGCGCAGGGACCAGCAGCAAGATTGTGACGCCAAGCGCGATAAACCCGATCTTCATCGTCAGGAAAGCCGCGATGGCAATCGGCAAGCAGGAAAACGCCAGCTGCCCAATGGCGATCGTGGGACGGCCGGCATTGCGCGCCGACACGCCGATGCCGTATCCGAGCGCATTGGCAACCATCAGCACTTCGATCTGCGTAGAGGTGTCGATGAGAACCGTGTAGGCAGCCGTCGTGCCGAGGGCGAGCGCGAAACTGAATGCACCGATTTCGTACGCCAACTCGAGCGTGGCCGTCGAGCTGCCTTCTGCGTGCGCGGCAAGTCGCAGGGCAGCGATGACCCGCGCCGCCGCAATGAGGGTGAGCACGACAGCGGCGACCCACATCGCGGACAAACCGGAAATCCACGCCGAAACCCCAGCCGCAACCACGGTCGTGGTCGCGCCGGTAACCAGGCTGATCGGGCTGGAGTACAGCGAGTTGACCAGGGTTCTGCGAACCTGTTGGTCAACCGCTTCATTCACGTCGCGGCCCGGCAGAAGAGATTTCGGGTTAAAAATGAACGTTGTCCTGCTGCTACCCTCTTCGTGCCTAGACAGAAGAAGTCACAGAGGGGTTAACGTCGCCTATATACGGGGCGAAGCGGACTGAATCTAAAGGAAATTTTTGGCAAGCGAACGACGCTGGCAATAGGTAGTTTGGCCAGGGGATCGGTATCTACGTACCTTGTTGCCCCAGCAGCGCATGCGGATCGATCCCCTCCGAACGCCAGATTTCGAGCGCTTGCAGATAAAGCGTGGGCTCGGGAATGCTGAGTTTGCGCCGCACTTCTTCCATCGGCAGCGGCAGCAGTTCCAGAATGGGCTGCTCGACGATGCGCTGTGTCAGCCGCCCGTGGCGCCGCGCCTGAAGAAGTGCACGAAGGACCGGAGCCTTCGTCTTCAACTTCGCTTTCATGAGCAGGGTCCCCGCCCAGGCGAGGAACAGGTGCCCCGGGCTCGGGCGCTGGTGAAAGAGGAAGGCGAGCACGCATTGTTCACCCAGGGTGTCGCGGCCGTAGCCGGTCAGCACGTGGAGGATGTCATGCGTGTCGCGCAGGCGATCATTGTACCACTCTACGCCATCGCGAAGCTTCACCATCCCCTTGCGGGTCACGTTGGCTTCTTCGATCAGACCGGCCGCGGTCAGCCCCTCGCTCTCCATGAAGTCGCAATAGGTGTGCGCGAAGCTCCCCTTGGGCATCTGCCGCAGAAAAGCATGGTCGTCGAGAATATCGGGCAGATAGGGTTCGGACTGATAGATCCGCTGGCCTGCATCGCTGGAAATGAACGCGGCCGCTTCCTCGCCGACGCCGCGCCACGGCAGCGCATCGAGCACGCCGAACAGTTCGTCGGTCCGGTCCTTGTCCTTAACCAGGATGCTGAAATGTGACCACGCCTTGGCAAAATCGAACCTCGGTCGACGCCTGTCGGGGTGAATGATCGGGAGGACTTCCAACCCGTCGCCGGTGCGACGCGCGATGGTGTTGGGGCCCAGCGTGCCGCCTTCGTCCCCGCCTGCAGCGCGCAGCAGGAATGGCCGAACATCGTCCTTTATCGGCGCATCTTGCGCGGCAGGGCTGTGCAGATTGCCAAGTGAAGCCATGCGGCGGATTCTGCCGCATGGTTAATTTTCTGTCAATTCCGTTAACGAATCTTGCCGAAAGCGGTAGCAGAGACGCCGTATCAGTTGGGTCGGACGAGACGTTTCAAACGGGGCTGCCCCACGCCTGCGCCAGCGTCCCCGCGAGCCGCCGGTCGAGCGCGCGACAGATATTGGCCCAGAACACGAAATTCGCTTCGTCCCCTTCTGCCAGCGCGGCGGAGGCGCGGGCATGCGCATCGTGCGCGGCGTTGAGGTGGTGGCGCGCGAAATGGCCCAGCGCAGCGCGGATTTCCGCCTCGCTCTGGACCGGCCGGCCGGGCCGCTGGTTATCGTTGGCCGCCTCGGGAATGCGGATCGGATTGGCTCCGGCGCGGGCGAGACGATACGAGGGGCGGGTGGGGGCAACTCCGCGGCTCATCAATAATGTAATCCTTGCATAAGCCCTGGGGGATCGGGCCGACGTTCGATGGTCTAGAGCAAGCCTCTGAATGTTTGGCGGACAAGCAAGGTTTCGCGATTTTAACCAAGTGCTTGTCGCGAGGGGTTGCGGCACCGGCGCGCGCCGGTTTGGCTGCCTAGTTGGGCTGCGCGATCCACTGCCCGCTATTGGCGTATTCGGCGCGCACCGATCCCGGCCCTTCGAGCGGTGCGCTTGTCTGGGGGCGCGCGGTTGGCGCGCGCGGAACCGCAGTGCCGACGCGGCCATCGGTCGCAGCGGGGGCCTGGCTTGCCGCAGGGGTGGACGAAGCCGCGCTTTCATACTGGCGTGCAATCGCCACCGGATCGGGCGCAGGCTCGACCGTGCGCGCCACCAGCGACGGCTTGGGCAGCGGCTCGCCCCCGGCGTAGAAATCGGTGAAGGACTGCGGCTGACCCGCCTTGCCCGGCCAGCGATAGAAGCGGTGTGCGCCGATGGTGCCGATATGCGCGAGGCTGGGAGCCCAGTACGGGTTGACCCAGGTCGTGTGGTAATGCGTCGCGAGGCCTACGGGCGCGTAAACCTCGCCCGCCAGCGCGCGCCGTGCGACCGCCTGCGCCCGAGCCCACGATGTTGCCGAGGGCTTGCGATTGAGCGATCCGTCGCAGGTGAAGGTAAACTGGCAGCCGGTCCGCCGCTGCGATCCCTGGAATACGACGCCGCACACGGTCTTGGGATAGGCGGGGTGCGCCACGCGGTTGAGCACCACCTGTGCGACCGCGCGCTGGCCGCCTTCGCTCTCGCTGGCCGCTTCGTAATAAACCGCCTTGGCGAGACAATCGAGCGCGCGCGCCTTGTCCAGCCCGGTTCCGCGGCTGACGAAGGCATGCGCAGCGGGGCCTGCGGATTCGATAGCGATCGCCGCGTCCGGGTCGCCGTTCCACGCCGCGATCGGGTTAACCCCGGTGCCGCTCTCGAATTCGGCGTTCACCGTGCTCGCGGCGGCGGGCGGATCGGCGAGGAAGTATAGCGCCGAACCGGGGAAGGTCGCGCCCGCCTTCTCGAACGGGGTCGGCTCCACCAGACTGTCCGCCACGATCTGGCTCGCCTCGGGGGCGACCTGCGGCAGACGCCATTCGGCTTGCGCTGCCATCGCCGGAATCGTCACCGCGCCGCACAGCACCACGAGCCCGCGCCAGGGCTTGAGCGGCCTTGCGGGTCGGTGATGGGCGGGGGCCGGGCGGCGGAGGTGGGGCAATCGAATCCTTGCAGGCGAAAGACAGGGTCGGGGGTGCGGCCAGCTTAGGCGTTAAGGGAAGCGCATGCGCCATCCACCGTCCACAGCGTATTGTAACGGCACAGCGGGCAGCAAAGCGTGAAGGACCACGGTTAACAATGTGCACGGTGGTTGCACGCCCGTGCGCGAGGCACTAGACGCCCCCGCAGCATTACGGGTGTGGATGGGTCGCAAGGGTCATCCGCCTAAGAGGGAACGGAGTGCAATACTTCGGCTGCCCCCGCAACTGTGACCGGGGAGCGGTCCGCTCGATACGCCACTGTCGTTCGCACGAATGACGGGAAGGTGAGCGGAAGCCGCAATGATCCGGGAGCCAGGAGACCTGCCCGAGATGCGTCGTTCGAGCCACGGGCGGGGTGCACCGGGGCAGCGGAGGAAAGGCACGCGCACGAGGCGCGCGCTTTCCGTCATGAGCGACAGCAATGCTTGTGATGGAGACAATATGCGTAAATTTCTGTTTCTCGGCGGCTCGATCCTGGCGCTGGCAACCCCTGCGTTTGCGCAGCAGGCCGATGATTCGTCGGGCGCGGACGAAATCGTGTTTTCCGACCCTTACCGTGTCCCAGAGGAAAGCCTGACGATCACCGTTACCGGCAACCCGAGCGAGGTCGAGGATACCGGCCAGCCGGTCACCGTGATCGGCGCGGAGGAAATCGCCGATATCCAGGGGCCGGACCTTGCCCGCGTTCTCCAGAGGGTGCCCGGCGTCACCGTCAACCGCAATGGCGGGCTCGGCTCGACCACCGGCGTTTCGGTGCGCGGTGCGGCGAACGACAAGCTGCTGGTGCTGATCGACGGCGTGCGCGTGGCGGATACTGCAGCCCCTGCGGGCGGGTTCGATTTCGGCACGCTCGGCGCCTCCAATCTCTCCAAGGTCGAAGTGATGCGCGGCGCCAACAGCGTCGTCTGGGGCGCCGATGCGCTCGCGGGCGTGCTGGTCGCCTCCACGTTCGAGCACAGCGGCCTTGCAGGGTCTGTCGAGGCTGGTTCGCGCGGGACCGTTTCGACCAGCGTCGAAGGCGGTATCGGCGGCGATGCTGGCTTCATCGGTGGATCGGCCAGCTACCTCACGACCGATGGCTTTTCCGCAGCCGCCAGCGGCACCGAGCCCGACGGGTTCCGCCAATTCGCGGGTAGCCTGCGCGGGCGCGCCTATATCAGCCGCACATTCGAGCTGGTCGGCAGCCTGCGCTATGCCGATGGCACGCTCGACCTCGACGGCTTCGCTCCGCCCACCTACGCGCTGGGCGACACGCCCGAGGTGCAGAAGACGCAGCAGCTGTCGGGCAGCGCGGGCGCGATCTACGACAGCGGCCCGCTCTATCTACGCGCTGCCTACAGCTTCTCCGACACGGATCGGGACAACCTGCCGAACGCGGGAGCAGCCCCGACTTTCGAGAGCACCGGATCGTCCGACCGGGTCGAGCTGCGCGGCGAATGGCGACCGATCGGGCCGCTGATCGTCAATTTCGGGGCCGAAAACCTGTGGTCCAATTACGAAAGCACGTCCTACGGCGTCACCACCGCTGCCGACACCAGCATTTTCGGCGGCTATGTGCAGGCCGGGATCGAGTTCGGCGGGCTTTCGGGCCATGTCGGCGTGCGGCAGGACGAGCACCAGGACTTCGGCGGTGCGACCAGCTTCGGCGGCGACCTGACCTACGAGATCGCGCCCAACCTGCGGCTGCGCGCGAGCGTGGGCGAGGGGTTCAAGGCGCCTTCGCTCTACCAGCTCTATTCCGATTACGGGAATGCGACCCTCCAGCCCGAAGAGAGCACCAGCTACGACGTCGGCCTCGCCTACGGCACGCGGACCGACAGCGCCTATGCCTCGGTCACGCTGTTCCAGCGCGATAGCGAGAACCTGATCGGCTTCATCGGCTGCCCGGTGCAGACGGGGATCTGCACCAACCGGCCTTACGGCACCTACGACAATGTCGATGTGGCGCGCGCCCGCGGTGTCGAGGTGGAGGCAGGTGTCACGCCCGTCGAAGGGCTCAGCTTGCGCGCGGCCTACGCCTATACCGAGGCGGAAGATCGCAGCGCGGGCAGTGCCAACTTGGGCAACCAGCTTGCCCGCCGTCCGCAGCACGCGGGGACGGTGTCGGTCGACTGGGCACCCAGCCCCGACAGTCTCTACGTGCCGATCGTGGGCGGCGACGTGCGGATCGTCGGCAAGGCCTTCGACGATGCAGCCAATCTCGTCCCGCTCGATAGCTATACCGTCGTCGACCTGCGCGTCTCCGTGCCGCTCGGTACGATCCTTGGCGAACGCTCGGTCGAGCTGTTCGGCCGGATCGAGAACCTGCTCGACGAGGAGTACCAGACCGCAGCGGGTTATAATCAAGCGCCCCGCGGCGTGTTCGCCGGGGTACGCGTGCGGCTGTGACCATGCGCGTCCTCGCGCTGGTTGTCGCAGCGGCGGTGGCGGGGTGTTCGGCCCCGCCGCCGGCGCACACATCGGCGCGCGCCGATCCACCATCGACGCGCATCGTCAGCCTCAACCCGTGCAGTGACGCGATCCTTGCCGAGGTCGCACCCGGCAAGCTTGTCGCGGTGTCGGCCTATAGCCACGATCCTTCGGCGTCCTCGATGCCGCTCGATCAGGCGCGCCGCTGGCCCGCGACCGGCGGCACGGTGGAGGAGATCATCTCGGCGCGTGCCGACATGGTGGTCGCCTCCAGCTTCCTGCCGCGGGCGACGCGCAACGCGCTCGACCGGCTGGGGATCGAGGTGGTGACGCTGGGCATGGCGAACACGGTGGACGACAGTCTCGCGCAGGTGCGCGATCTGGCGGATGCGGTGGGCGAACCGGGTCGCGGCGAGGGGCTTGCGACGCAGATCGAGGCAGCTCTCGCGCACGCCGCGCCGCCGCCCGGTGCCACCGGCCCAACCACCATCCTGTGGCAGCCGGGCGGGATCGTGCCGGGCGATGGCTCGCTGGTGGTCGACCTGATGCGCCGCGTCGGGCTCCGACCCGCGTCGGTCACGCGCGGGCTGGGGCAGGGCGACCGCCTGCCGCTGGAGGCGGTGCTGGCCGATCCGCCCGAGCTGCTGCTGCGCGCGGGGAGCGATGGTGACGAGGAATCGCGCTCTCTGCACCACCCCGCGCTGCGCGAGCTGCCCACGCGGCGCGCGCAATTCTCGCCCAGGCTCTATTTCTGCGGCGGGCCCAGCCTGATCCGCGCTGCCGAGCGGCTCGCGGCGATCAGGGACGGTGCTGCATGAGCCGGGCGAGCGCACTCCTGCTGGTGGCGCTGCTGATCGCCATTCCACTCTCTATGTTTGCGGGCCGCGCGTGGGTGTTCGCGCTCGACCAGCCGACCGCGCTGCTGATTATCGCCGAGCTGCGGCTGCCGCGCGCGCTGCTGGCGGTGGTCGTGGGCGCGGGGCTGGGCGCGGCGGGCGCGGCGATGCAGGGCTACCTGCGCAATCCGCTGGCCGATCCGGGCCTATTCGGGATCGCGCCGGGCGCGGCGCTGGGCGCGGTGCTGAGCTTTTCCTTCGGCCTCGCTGCGAGCGGATACCTGCTGCCGATCATGGCGCTGGCAGGCGCGGGTGGGTCGATGGCGCTGCTCGCCACGCTGGCCGGGCGCGGCGGCGGGATCGCGCTGTTCACGCTCGCCGGGCTGATGATCGCGAGCCTTGCGGGGGCGCTGACCAGCCTCGTCATCAGTCTTGCGCCCAACCCGTGGGCCTTGAGCGAGATCGTCACCTGGCTGATGGGCGCGCTGACCGATCGCAGCTGGGCCGACGTGATGCTCGCCGCGCCGCTGACGCTGGCGGGGATCGTGGTGCTGGTGATCGCTGCACCCTCGCTCGATGCTCTGACGCTGGGCGAGGATGCCGCGCGTTCCATGGGCGTGCAGATGGGTCGCCTGCTCGCGCTGCTGGTGGTGGGCGTGGGCCTGACCATCGGCAGCGGGGTCGCGGTGGCCGGGATTATCGGGTTCGTCGGGCTGATGGTGCCGCACCTCGTCCGCCCGCTGACCGACCGCCGCCCATCCTCGCTGATCGTGCCGAGCGCGCTTGCGGGCGCGCTGCTGGTGCTGGTGGCGGACAGCGTGCTGCGCGCGCTGCCGCTGGTCAGCGAGCTGCGGCTGGGGATCGCGCTGTCGCTGGTCGGTGCGCCGTTTTTTCTGTGGTTGCTGCTGCGCCTGAGGCGTGGCGGCACGCTGGGGCTGACATGATGGAACCCGCGATGCTCGAAGCGTGCGACCTGTCGCTGGGAAAGCGACTGCGCGGCGTCTCGCTCGCGGTCGCGGCCGGGCAAGTCACCGCGATTTGCGGGCCCAACGGGGCGGGCAAGTCGACGCTGGTCCGCCTGCTTGCCGGGGTACTCGCACCGACCGGTGGTGAGGTGCTGCTCGACGGAATTCGGCTGGTCGACCTGCACCCGCGCCTCCGCGCGCGGTCGATCGGCTACCTGCCGCAGGAGCCGCAGGTTGCCTGGGACCTGTCCGTCCGCAACCTCGTCTCACTCGGGCGGCTGGCGCATGGCGATGCGGAGTCCCCACCGGTCGTCGCGGCGCTGGCGGCGACGGGGCTGACACCGTTCGCCGACCGCCCGGTTTCGACGCTCTCTGGCGGCGAACGCGCGCGTGTGCTGCTGGCGCGCGTGCTGGCGGGCGAGCCGCGCGTCATCCTGGCGGACGAGCCCTTCGCCTCGCTCGACCTTGCGTACCAGGCGGCACTGGCCCGGCACCTTCGGGCGCAGGCCGAGGCAGGGCGAGGCGTGATGGTGGTGGTGCACGACCTCTCCCTCGCGCATAATCTGGCGGACAGGGTCCTGCTGCTGAACGAGGGCCGCGTGCTGGCCGAGGGTGCGCCGCAGGAGGCGTTGGCACCCGACCGGCTCCGCGAAGCCTTCGGGATCGAGGCGCATTGGCTGGGCGAGGCGGGCGAACGCGTGCTCTCGGTAAAGGCGCAATAGAATCTGACGACGATTGTCACTGGCGGGTCCGGTCGCCTGAAGGCAAGCGTGCGCGAACTGTGACGCGAGCGATCTCGAGGACTATCACTATGCGCAATTCACTAAAGGCGGCGGCAGCCGTGCTCTCCCTCTCGTCCGCAGCGATGGCGGCGGCGAGCGGCGGTGGGCAGACCGCCGATGGCACTACCGCACAAGGTGCGCAGCAAGCGCCCTTGCCGCCGTGCGAATACAAGACCCGCATGAATTTCAGCATCGGCGATGGGACGACCGGCGCAATCCACGCGCGCCGCGTCCGCCTGAAGGATGCGCCCGCGCCGACGACGGAGCTGCGCATGACGATCGAAGCGCCGATCACAAAGGCGCATTCCGACACCGCGGAGGGGATGGTGAAGGTTACGCTGGGCGCGGCGGACGGCTACCTCCCGCCTGTCGGTGATGGTGCGACCGCGCGCGAGCCGGGCTTTCAGTGGGTTCACGTGCAATCACGACAACTCCAAGGGATCAGCCGCGATAACCCCGCCTACAAACGCATGCCCAAGCCGGGGGTGCGCTGGAGCGTGGGTGGGAAGATCGTGACGGGAGAGGGCTTCTCCCCCGATGGCGAAGCGTTCTTCGTCCTCAGCCCGGCCGATAGCGACAATGCAGGTGTTTCCGACCCGGCAAAGTTGTTCGCCGATGGCGACTGGGTGTTCGAAACGTACAAGAGCTTCGATACTCCCTGGGCCGAATACACGCTGCCGGCTGCATTCATGGCGGGCATCAGCGGCGATATCGGGAAGATCATGACGTCGATCGAGAAGGCCGCCGCCAATGGCGAGTGCACTATCGGCACCAGCTTCGGCGAAATGCCGAAAGCGGATATCTTCTACTAGCGGGAATGGCGGGGCGTCCGGCCCACCAATGCAAGATTGCGCAAGAAAAAGGGCGGGAGAGGCCATCGCCCCTCCCGCCCGTTTTTCCCGATAGCCGGTCGATCAATCGGCGTCGTCGTCCGTGGTTGCGGAATCGTCCTCGGCAAGGCCGAGTGCGATGAGCATGTATTTCACGTCCGGGTCGCGACCCGCGAAGTTCTTGTACATCTCGCCATAATCCATCGTCCCGCCGCGGCTCAGCACCATGTCGCGATAATGGTCGCCATTGGCGCGGGTCAGGCCGCCGTTCTGGAGGAACCAGGCGCGGCTGTCGCGGTCGAGCATCTGCGTCCACAGATAGCTGTAATAGCCCGAACTGTAGCCGGTCGGCCCCGAGAAAATGTGGTTGAAATAGGTCGAGCGGTAGCGCGGCGGCACCAGCCCGACTTCCAGCCCCAGTTCCTTGAGCGCGTTATCCTCGAAGGCGGAGACCTTCTCGGGCGTGTCGATCGCGGCGGCTTCTTCCTTCGACAGCGCGTGCCACTTCATATCGAGCAGCGCGGCTTCGACCACTTCGCCGAAATCGTAGCCCTGGTTGAACTTGGACGCGGCCTTGATCTTGTCGACCAGCGCGGTCGGGATGGTTTCGCCCGTCTTGTAGTTCTTGGCGTAGTTTTGCAGCACCTCGGGGTAGGTCGCCCACATCTCGTTGACCTGGCTCGGGTATTCCACGAAGTCGCGTGCGGTCGCGGTGCCCGAAAGGCTCGGATATTGCTGATTGGCGAAGAAGCCGTGCAGTGCGTGGCCGAATTCGTGAAACGCGGTTTCCACCCAGTCGAAACTGACCAGCTGCGGCTCGCCCTTCGGGGCCTTGGGGATGTTGAGCACGTTGTAGATGACGGGCTTTTCGCCCCACAGGTCCGACTGGTCGACAAAGTTGCTCATCCACGCGCCACCGCGCTTGGAAGGCCGCTGGAACGGGTCGAAATAGAACAGGCCCAGTTCCGAACCGTCGCGGTCCTTGACGGTGTAGACCCACACGTCGTCGTTATAGACCGGCAGGTCATCACGCTTTTCGAAGGTCAGGCCGTACAGCTTGTTGGCGGCGTAGAAAACGCCGTCTTCCAGCACCTTGTCGAGCTGGAAATACTGCATCACCTCGTCGTCATCGACGTCGTAACGCTCCGCCTTGATCATGTTGGCGTAACGATACCAGTCCCACGGCTTGACCTCGAAATCGCCACCTTCCTCGGCGATCTTCTTGGTCAGCATTTCGCCTTCGCGGCGCTGCGTTTCCGCCAGTGCGGGGACCATCTGGCTCATGAAATCGATTGCCGCCTGGGGCGAATCCACCATCCGGTCGTACATCGTATAGCTCGCCCAGTCGGGCTGCCCGAACAGCGCGGCCTTTTCGGCGCGCAGCTCGACGATCTTCGCCACCAGCGGACGCGTGTCGATGTCGGTCGTGCCGTCGGCGCGGTGGTAGCTGGCCATGAACAGCTTTTCGCGTGCCGCACGGTTTTCCATGCTCGGCAGCAGCGGTTGCTGCGTGGTGTTCTGCAGCGCGATCGCGAACTTGCCCGGCTTGCCTTCCTCCTTCGCCAGATCGGCGGCGGACGCGATGTCCGCTTCGGACAGGCCGGCAAGGTCTTCGCGGCTGTCGAAGAACACCGGCTGGTCCGCCATCGCATTGCGCGCCGACTGCGCGAACTCGGTGGTCACGGTCGACAGCTCGGTGTTGATTTCCTTCACCCGCTCACGCTGCGTGTCGGTCAGCTTGGCCCCGGCGTGGACCATGCCTTCGTAGGTATCTTCCAGCAGCTTGGCATCCTCGGGCGTCATGCTCATCGCGGCGCGATTGTCGTACACCGCTTGCACCCGCGCGAAGAGTTCGGGGTTGAGCAGGATGCTGTCCGAATGGGCGGAAAGCTTGGGGCTGATCTCGCTGTCGATCTCATCGAGCTTGTCGGTCGTGTCGGCGCCCGTCAGGTGGAAGAACACTGCGCTCACGCGGCCGAGCATGCGGCCAGATTTTTCGAGCGCGACGATCGTGTTTTCGAAGGTCGGCGGCTCGGGATTGTCGATGATCCGCTGAATCTCGCCCTTCTGGATCGCCATCGCCTTTTCGAAGGCGGGCAGATAGTCGTCTTCCGAAATCTTGCTGAAATCGGGCGCCTTGAAGGGCAGGGTGCTTTCAAGCTCGAAATAGTTGACCCCCTGCAGATGCTCGCTCGTGGTCGGCGCGGAGGTGTTCGAGGTGGTCGTCTGGGCCATGGCAGCTCCATGAAAGCCGCCGACCATGGCGATGGTCGCGGCGGTGGTAAGAAGAATGCGCATCAAGTGCTCTCCGAGGGTTGCTGATCTGAAAATTTGCGTTGGGCTATGGTCTAGCAGCGGCCACTTGAACAGCCGCTTGCAAGTTGTTCATCGTTCATTCGGACGATTTGGCAGGTGCTTCGGTTCCCCCGCCGGCAATCTCGCCGCCCCAGAACCGGTTGCGGGAGGGGGGACCTGCGGCAAAGTACCTATTGCCACACTGCCAATGAAGGGCGCATTATTGTCCGCAATTCAGGGAGGGGTCCATGAATTGCAGGCGCTCGGCGCGTATTCGAGCGGTATCGGCAGCGTTCTCGCGTCGGACGAGATGAGCATTGCCGACGATTTCACGCGCACGATCGGCCTGCTGCGCTCTGCCGCGGATGCGGTCTGCGCGATCGAAGGCGGCACGCTCGACGCGGCAGCCGCCGAAGGGACCGCCCGCTGCATCAGGCGCGGCAGCCAGGACCGCGCGTTCGTGCCGAATGACGCGCGGCCTCAGGACGCCAGCGGATACTCAAGCACCGGCTCGTAATGCGCGCCGCCCGGATCGAGTTGGCTTTCGAAAAGGTGAAACGCGTCAACTCCCCAGCGCGGCAGCGAGAGCCGCCCGTGCGCCGCGAGCCACCCGCCGATCGGCCCGGTCGAGGCATTGGTGCGCGCGAGCGTAATATGCGGCACGAACTTGCGCGTGACCGGCTCCAGCCCCGCGCGCTGACATGCCCGCTCGACCCGCCGATGAAGGATGGCGAGCGGCTCGCACGGCTCGACCCCCGCCCACAGCGAGGTGACGCGGCCCTTGGTCTCGAATGTACCGACGCCCCGGATGGCGAGCGCGAACGGCTCCACGCTCACCTGCGAAAGCGCGTTGGCCAGATCGTCCGCCGTGCGCGCATCGACCTCGCCCACAAAGCGCAGCGTGAGGTGCAGCTGCTCATCGAACTGCCAGCGAGCACCCTCGACGCCCTCCATGGTGTCGATCAACGCATCGCGGATATCTTGCGGAGGGCACAGGGCGACGAACAGGCGGTGCATGCTTGACCGGGTAGCAGGTGCGGGGGATGGTGGGGAGGGAGGGAAAAGATGGCTCTCAAGTGGAATTGTTTGGAGCCGCTGACGGCAATCGGGATCGGCGTGGGCGCCTGCGCGATAGCACCGCTTGACGCAGGGCTGACCGCCGGAGCCGTGATCGGCGGCGCGGGACTGTTTTCGCGATTGAAGCAGAACAGCCGGAAAGCCGGGCTCGATGACGAGAAGCTGGTTGCGCGGGTACAAAAGAAGCTGGTCGACGAACTGAAGCATTGGGACCAGGCCGAGGAGCGCGCTGCCGCCGAACGCGCCGACGCGGCGATGCAGACGCTCCTGCCGCAGGTGATGCTCCGCCGGGACCAGCTTGCCGCCACCGTCACCCAGGCGCGGAAGCAGAACGAGCGCTACCCGGTCCTCGCAGCGCGCCTGGTGGTTGATGAACTGGCGCGGCACGATCCGATGTTCGAGCAGCCGCGCGCAGGGGCTCCCCAGCGATATGAGCGTGTTTTCGCGCTTGAAGCGGTCGAAGCTGCGCTTCGCAGCGGGATGAACGACCCGGAATATGCAACTTTGCTGACCCTCGACATTGCGATCGAACTGGGCGCGGCAATCCGCGAGACGACAGATGCGGTCCAGTCGCTTCATGAAGAGGTCGATGCAGGATTTGCTCGGCAAGAAGAATTAGCTGAGGCAAGCGAGCGCCGCTTCGATCGGCTGGAAGCCATGCTGTCGGAAAAGCTCGGCGTCCCGCTTGAAGTGATCAGCCGCGAGATTGCGGCGATCCTTGAATTGAAGCCAGCGGCATCCGAGGCCGAGCTTTACGACGATCTGCGAAGCTTCAAAGGGCAACATGATCGATTGCGCGCCAGGGTCGCCCAGATCGAGACATTCGACAATCAACTGACCGCATTGAAATCCGAGGCCGACGAGGCTTTGGCGCGGTACGACCATGACCGTGCTGCGGCGCTTTATCGCAAAGCGCGCTCACTGATTGATGAACGCACGGCGGAGCGCGCGAGGCAGGGTACCGAGTTTGCGCGGGCCGAAGCCGAGGCATGGATGCTCGAAAGGAATTGGCAGGCTGCGGCACAGGTCTGGCGGGACTCGGCGCATAAGCTGGCACCCTTCGATGCGAAGGCGGCCGGGGATTTGCTCAACACCGCCGGGATCGCGCTTTCCGAATTTGGCACAAAATATGGAGACCTTGCTCTAGAAGCTGCGATTGCATCGTTCCGCGCGGCGCTGGAGATGCATATGCGCGAGGACCTGCCGGTCGATTGGGCGATGACTCAGAACAACCTCGGCCTTTCGCTCCGGACTCAGGGCGAGCGGCTGGGCGGGCAGGCGGGGATGGGCCTGCTGCGCGAAGCGGTCGCGGCCTTCCGCGCGGCGCTGGAGATGCATACGCGCGAGGACTTGCCGGTCGATTGGGCAAAGACGCAGAACAATCTCGGCATTGCGCTCGCAATCCAGGGCATGCGGCTGGGCGGGCAGACGGGGATCGACCTGCTGGGCGAAGCGGTCGCAGCCTACCGGCAGGCGCTGGAGGTGCATACGCGCGAGGACCTGCCGGTCGAATGGGCTGGGAGGCAGAACAATCTCGGCCTTGCGCTCGCAACCCAGGGTGAGCGGCTGGGCGGACAGGCGGGGATCGCTCTGCTGGGCGAAGCGGTCGCGGCCTACCGTCAGGCGTTGGAGGTTTATACGAGCGAGGACCTGCCGGTCGATTGGGCGATGACTCAGAACAATCTCGGTCTTACGCTCGCAACCCAGGGTGAGCGGCTGGGCGGACAGGCGGGGATGGGCCTGCTGCGTGAAGCGGTCTCGGCCTTCCGTCAGGCGCTGGACGTATATACGCGCGACGACTTGCCGGTCGATTGGGCGATGACGCAGACCAATCTCGGCAGCGCGCTGCAGACACAGGGTGAGCGGATGAGCGGGCAGGCGGGGCTCGACCTGCTGGGCCAAGCGGTCGCGGTCTATCGGCAGGCGCTGGAGGTGCAGACGCGCGATAACCTACCTGTCGATTGGGCGATGACGCAGACCAATCTCGGCACTGCGCTGCAGACCCAAGGTGAGCGGCTGGGCGGACAGGCGGGGATCGACCTGCTGGGCGAAGCGATCGCGGCCTACCGACAGGCGCTGGAGGTGTATACGCGCGATGACCTGCCGGTCTATTGGGCGATGACGCAGAACAATCTCGGCGGCGCGCTTCAGATCCAGGGTGAGCGGCTGGGCGGGCAGGCGGGGATCGATCTGCTGGGCGAAGCGGTCGCGGCCTATCGGCAGGCGCTGGAGGTGCGCACGCGCGATGCCCTGCCAGTCGATTGGGCGATGACGCAGACCAACCTGGGCATTGCGCTCCGGACTCAGGGCGAGCGGCTGGGTGGGCAGGCGGGGATCGACTTGCTGGGCGAAGCGGTCGCGGCCTACCGCGCGGCGCTGGAGGTGCGCACGCGCGATGACCTGCCGGTCTATTGGGCGATTACGCAGAACAATCTCGGCACTGCGCTCCGTACGCAGGGCGCGCGGGTGGGCGGGCACGCGGGGATCGACTTGCTGGGCGAAGCGGTCGCGGCCTGCCGTCAGGCGCTGGAGGTGCATACGCGCGAGGACCTACCGGTCCAGTGGGCGATGACAAAGGGTAATATGGGTCTCGCATTCGAAGATATGGCCGATTTAAGCGAGCATCGGCGCTGCAAATGGCTGAGCGATGCGCGTACGGAAACGCTTGCTTCGCTGGAGGTGTTTACCGCCGATGCCCTGTCGCGATACCATGCGTTGGCGACGGAAACTTTATCCCGCATCGAAGCCAAGATCGCCGAGCATTGCTCCGGCGATTGAAGCGCGCGCCAAGATCAGGTGCGCAGACTCTCACACCTTCAAATCGCGCTCCGCCGCACCACATTCTCCCCAACAGGGCGGAACCGCCCGTGCCGGTCGCTCGCTTCACTGCGGATAGGCCACTTGGCATCCTTGACAGATAAGAACACAAGCGGAACACGCGCCCTATGGCACTTACCAAAATCTCCGTGCGCGGTGCGCGCGAGCATAACCTCAAGGGCGTCGATATCGATCTGCCGAGGGATTCGCTGATCGTCATCACCGGGCTCTCGGGCTCGGGGAAGAGCTCGCTCGCCTTCGATACGATCTATGCGGAAGGGCAGCGGCGCTATGTCGAGAGCCTCTCCGCCTATGCGCGCCAGTTCCTCGAGATGATGCAGAAGCCCGATGTCGAGCATATCGAGGGGCTGAGCCCGGCGATCTCGATCGAGCAGAAGACGACGAGCAAGAACCCGCGCTCGACCGTGGCGACCGTCACCGAGATCTACGACTACATGCGGCTGCTGTGGGCGCGGGTGGGGGTGCCCTATTCGCCCGCGACGGGCTTGCCGATCGAGGCGCAGACCGTCTCCAACATGGTCGACCGGGTGATGGCGCTGCCCGAGGGAACGCGCGCCTATCTGCTTGCGCCGGTGGTGCGCGGGCGCAAGGGCGAATACCGCAAGGAAATGGCCGAGTGGCAGAAGGCGGGCTTCACCCGCGTGCGCATCGACGGGGAGATCTACCCGATCGAAGACGCGCCCGCGCTCGACAAGAAGTTCAAGCACGACATCGAGGTGGTGGTCGATCGCCTCGCGGTGAAGGAAGGGCTCGAGACGCGGCTGGCGGACAGCTTCGAGACCGCGCTGCGGTTGGCCGAGGGGCTGGCCTATGTGGACCTCGCCGATGGCGTGGTGCCGGGGCGCGAGGGTGAGGATACGGGTGAGGGCAACCTCAAGGGCGCAGGCGTGCCCGCCAACCGCATCGTCTTCTCCGAAAAGTTCGCCTGCCCGGTCAGCGGGTTCACCATCGAGGAGATCGAGCCGCGGCTGTTCTCGTTCAACGCACCCCAAGGCGCCTGCGCGACGTGCGACGGGATTGGCGAGAAGCAGCTGTTCGATCCGCAGCTGGTCGTCCCCAACGAAGCGCTGACGCTGAAACAGGGGGCGGTCGCGCCGTGGGCCAAGTCCAACCCGCCGTCGCCCTATTACATGCAGGTGCTCGGCAGCCTCGCGAAGGAGTATGGCTTCGACCTGACGACGCCGTGGCAGGAGCTGGGCGAGGACAACCAGAGCGTCATCCTCTACGGGACCAGGGGTAAGCGTGTGCCGCTGACCTTCAAGGACGGGCGCAAGGAATACACGGTCAACAAGCCGTTCGAGGGCGTGATCGGCAACCTCAACCGCCGCCTGCTGCAGACCGAAAGCGCGTGGATGCGCGACGAGCTGGCCAAGTTCCAGACCGCGCAGCCGTGCGAGACCTGCGGCGGCAAGCGGCTCAACGAGAAGGCGCTGGCGGTGAAGATCGGCGGTCCGGAGAACCCCATCGACATCGCGACCCCGTCGCAGATGAGCGTGGGCGACGCGAAGGTGTGGTTCGAGAACCTGCCCGAACGCCTGACCGACCAGCAGCAGCAGATCGCCCGCGCGATCCTGAAGGAAATCAACGAGCGGCTGGGCTTCCTCGACAACGTAGGGCTCGACTACCTCAACCTCGATCGCAAGTCGGGCACGCTGTCGGGCGGCGAGAGCCAGCGCATCCGCCTCGCCAGCCAGATCGGCAGCGGGCTTTCGGGCGTGCTCTACGTGCTCGACGAGCCGAGCATCGGCCTGCACCAGCGCGACAACGACCGGCTGCTCGAAACGCTCAAACGCCTGCGCGACCTCGGCAACACGGTGATCGTGGTCGAGCATGACGAGGACGCGATCCGCACCGCCGACTATGTGGTCGACCTCGGCCCTGGCGCGGGCGTGCACGGGGGCGAGATCGTGGCGGAGGGCACGCTCAAGCAGGTGCTCAAGTCCAAGACATCGCTCACCGCGGCCTACCTCAATGGCACGCGCGAGATCGAGGTCCCGGCCAAGCGGCGCAAGGGCAACGGGCACAAGCTGACCGTCCACGGCGCGCGCGCCAACAACCTCAACAACGTCACCGCGTCGCTGCCGCTGGGCACCTTTACCTGCATCACCGGCGTCTCCGGCTCGGGCAAGTCGAGCTTCACCATCGACACGCTCTACGCCGCCGCCGCGCGCGACCTGAACGGCGCGCGGGTGATCGCGGGGCCGCACGACAAGGTCACCGGCCTGCAATATTGCGACAAGGTGATCGAGATCGACCAGTCGCCGATCGGCCGCACGCCGCGCAGCAACCCCGCGACCTATACCGGTGCCTTCACCCAGATCCGCGACTGGTTCGCCGGCCTGCCCGAAAGCCAGGCGCGCGGGTACAAGCCCGGCCGCTTCAGCTTCAACGTCAAGGGCGGCCGGTGCGAGGCGTGCCAGGGCGACGGCCTGATCAAGATCGAGATGCACTTCCTGCCCGACGTCTACGTCACCTGCGAGGAATGCGGCGGCAAGCGCTACAACCGCGAAACGCTGGAGGTGAAGTTCAAGGGCCACTCCATCGCCGACGTGCTCGACATGACGATCGAGGATGCGGAAAGCTTCTTCAAGGCGGTCCCCCCGATCCGCGACAAGATGGCGATGCTGAACGAGGTGGGGCTGGGCTATATCAAGGTCGGCCAGCAGGCGACCACGCTTTCGGGCGGCGAGGCGCAGCGGGTGAAGCTGGCCAAGGAGCTGAGCAAGCGCAGCACGGGGCAGACGCTCTATATCCTCGACGAGCCGACCACCGGGCTCCACTTCGAGGATGTGCGCAAGCTATTGGAAGTGCTGCACCGGCTGGTCGACCAGGGGAACTCCGTGGTGGTGATCGAGCACAACCTCGATGTGATCAAGACCGCCGACTGGGTGCTCGACCTCGGACCGGATGGCGGTGTGCGGGGCGGGGAGATCGTGGCGCAGGGCACGCCGGAGGAAGTCGCGCAGGTGAGCGGGAGCTACACGGGGAGCTATCTCAAACCGATGCTGGAGCGGGCCGGGCAGGTTCTTGAGAAATCCCAAATATAAATCGCCCACTTAATTGAGGTTTCAATTAGTTGGGTAACGTGCTCAAACGATATTATTCGTCGCAGACGTGAGGGAGCCATGCCAAACCTAACCCTCGACCAATATGTCGATTGGCATAAGGAGAAATTTGGGGAAGACCTCAAAGACGTCGCTTTCGGGAAATCTTTTGCAGTAAACACCGGGAATCTCCTAACTAGTGTGGGTCTTCATGTGTTTTTTCAAGACCTTCAAGCAGCATTAGCTGGTCTTGAGGGCGACGGCCTGCTTGCTGAAAATCAAGCTTCATCTTTTCAACTATTCAAAAAGGGCTACCCGTCGGTAGTCAACAAAATTTATCGCCGCAATTGCCACTGGAATAGGTTTTGGCCGGACAAGCCAAAGGGTGGTTGGGTAAAATTCGACGATGTCTATGAGAAGTTCGACGATATTATTCGCTGCACCTTGGTGTCTCGTTATCTTGATGGCGGTGAGGCCATTGGTAAGAGGCTCGAAGAAATCGGACATCTACATTCTGTGGAGGTTGCGGTCAGTCCACGTGCGACTGATCAGGGCCACTATGCTTGGCACGCTTATGTCACAACAGATCAGGACGTCTTTATAGCAGGAGACGTGTGCAGCGTTCCGTTGAGGTGTGAAATTCAAATTGTTACTTTACTTCAATCAGTTCTGAAGGGGCTTACGCACCAGTTCTACGAAAAATCGCGTATCGCGGACACAGCAAAACCTGCGGACCGTCGATGGCAATTCCATTCGCCGGAATTCAAAGGTGAATTCTTGGGGCACACGTTACATCTCGTCGACTCGATGCTCGTAGAGCTTCGCGATGAACCCATTGAAAGCGAGGTAAGCGGTGAAGTTTGTGATGGAGCAGAGGAGGGGGTAAAGAAATGAGACATAGAGTTTTTCCACCGCATCCCTCGGTTGAGCACCTGACTACCCTTTTTCGGCGAATAGATGTTGGCGATATCGTTGTGCCTGCGTTTCAACGCGCGTTCGTTTGGGGCGCGGGTGAGATGCTCAGCCTCCTTGAGAGCGTCAACGAGGGTTATCCGATTGGAAGCCTTCTTCTTTGGGCTGCTGATGAGGAGATTCTTAAAATCAGCAAATCGGAAGACATTCCGTTCCCGCATCTCGACCCCCAAATGCCGGTCAACTATATCTTGGACGGACTCCAGCGGCTCTCTACCCTTTATGGTGCATTCCATTACGAAGAGGGCGAGCACGACAAGTCGTTTGACATTCACTATGATCTCACTTCCAACCGGTTTTTGCGCGGGGAAGATGCAAAAGATCTCACGTATGAAACTGTTCCAATCTCCAGCTTGTTCAAGCCCAAGAAGATGCTTGATATGCAGCGTAAGCTTATCGAAGAAGGTCATTATGAGGCGGAGCTCGATAATCTCACCGCTCTTCAATCTCGTTTTCAAGAATATATGATTCCCATTGTGACTTTGTCCCAAAGGGAGGTCGACGAAGTCGTGACTATTTTTGAGAGGGTTAATTCCACAGGAACGCGACTTAGTCGAGTTGATTTTATGCGAGCTGTGACTTGGTCTCGTGAGTTTGATCTTAATGAAGCGATAGACGAGGTGAGGTCTCAACTCGAAACCGAGGGTTTTGACATCGATGATGACACCATTGTGAAGGCGATGGGTCAAAAATTCGATCTGGATCCAGTCCCGGATTCCCTTTTGAAACTGCGTTCGCAAGATCCTCAGCAGCTAACACTTGTCACTGGAAAGGTGGCCAAAGACTTTAGGAAGGTTTTTGAATTCTTGCGATCCGAGCTTGGGATTTATTCCAACGAGTTCGTTCCCTACGAGGGTCAGATTTTGGCTCTTCTCAAGGTATTTAGCGAATTCGATCATATCGATGATCAACAGCGAGACTTCTTGGCGGCATGGTTCCTGCGGCTTAGCTTTGAGGAGGCGCTGCAAGGTAGGCCCGACCATCATGTCGCGAGCCTTGTGAAGTCGTTGGTTCGCCGACTCTATGACGGAGATGAAAGCATTCGTAGCCTTACTATTGACGAAAATACTTTCGTACGTAGAAGAATGTTAAAAGGAAAGTCGCTGACGTCCGCTATTTGTGTCATGATGGCGCGTATGAAGCCGATTGATTTGATCACAGGCGATCAAATTGATCCGTTCGAAATTACATCTGCATACGACTCGAACCGATTCTTACCGGTTTTCGAATTGGCGGAGATCGAGAAGTACACGGGTTCGTCCGTTTCGTCCAAAGTGCCTGCTAACGTTATACTTACCACTTTTCCTTTTTCTGCAAAGGAAAAGACCAATATTCGGGAATCTATAAAAGAAATGGCGAGTCATAGCGGAGGAAGGGATATACTTTCGTCGCATTTCATTCTTGGTGATATGATCGATGCGCTTGAGGACAACGATGCAGAGGCTTTCTTGTTTTTGAGAGCGGAGGCCATGTTGGATACTGCCCGTCAGCTGGTTATGCGTTAGTCCTGTCCTACACCCCTCTCCCCCATTAGCCTCGCCGGTTCCCCCGCCCACGAACCCGAGAGGCACCCCATGTCCAAACCCTCCCCGCAGTGTCCCGGGCTCGCGGCCAACCCCACGCTGACCGAGCGAGAGGCGTTCGACGCGTGGCAGGTGCATGTCGATGCAGGCCGCATCGGGAAGCGCGCTGCGCCCGATCCTGCGCGGCTGCTTCGTCATATGCGCAACGAGGAAATGCTGCTGGGCCAGTCGCCCACATTCAAGGCCCATGTGCGCGAGGAATTGCGGGGGCGGTAGTACCACTTGTCATTGCGAGGCGCCGGGCTTGCTCCGGCAGCAAGGCCTGTCCTGAGCGGCTGCTGCAAGCAGCCAGCCGAAGGGCATTCAATGGTCGGGCCTTGCTTCGCTTCGCTCGCAATGACGGCAAGGGTGAGCGGCACCCCGGCTCGGGGGCCGGGGTGACGAATGGGGAAACCCCGCGCTGTCCTACACGGCGATCGCGCTATAGATAGTCCGGTCCGATGCACCACGCTGCCGGGGCTGCTGCGCTCGCCGCAGCGCGCCGGGGCTCATTCACGGACCCGAGCCATGACCTCTTCCGCCCACACGCCCGACCACACGCAGGAGTCCGGTGGCGAAATCCTCCCCGCGCTCAGCGGGCCTGACGCGGGCGGCGCGCGCCTCCCCGCGATCCCCGAGCAATTCAGCCGCGATGCGCAGGCGGACTTCCTCGATGCGCTGGCCGAGTGCGGCAATGTGCGCGCGGCGACACGCGTTGCGGGTGTCTCCCGCTCCACCACCTACCGCATGCGCCGCGCTTGCCCGCAATTCGCGCGGCTATGGGATGCCGCGCTGCTGGTCGCGCGCACGCAGGTGGAGGCGGTGCTCGCCGATCGCGCGATCAACGGGGTGGAGGAGACGATCTTCTACCATGGCGAGGCGGTGGCGACGCGCAGGCGCTACGACGCGCGGCTGCTGCTCGCGCATCTCGCGCGGCTCGACCGGCTGACGCAGGACGGGGCCACGCGCGCCGCGGCGGAGGGGTTCGACACCGCGCTCGACGATTTGCTCGACGCGCCCGAAATAGTGATCAGCTTTGCGGAGGACGATGCGGCGCCGGACCGGGCAGCGGCGAGGGGCGGGGCGCGCGAATTGCCGCCTGAGGGGGAGGCGGAGTTTTAGGTCCAGGACTGTGTGTCAGGTGTGTCAGGAACCCTATAGGCGGGCGCGCCGCCACCGGGCGGCGATAGCGCGCGGCACGCTCAGGTCAGCCCCTCGATCCCCCAGGTCGAATAGGCATAGAGCAGCTGCGCCATGATGATGAACGCCATCAGCAGCATGCTGACGATCCGGCTTTTGGTGAAGATCAGCCACACGAATGCGGGGTAGTTGAACAGCAGCACCAGCATGGAGATCGCGAACAGCGGGTGCGCCTGTGCGGCCTGCGACAGTCGCTCCGCCTGCGCCGCGTCCTGCGCGCCGAGCTGGAAGGATGCGGTGGCGGAGGCGATGTTGATCAGCAGAACGCCGCCCACCACCCAGCGCTTCTGCTGCCAGAAATAGGCGTCGAAATCGGGCCATAGCTCCGGCTCGTCGGGGAAGACGAGGGTCGCGACGAGGTAGTAGCCGCCGATCAGCACGAGGACGCCGAAGATGGTTGCCATCCGCATGTCGAGCACGCCGCGCATGCTCCAGACGATGCTCCAGAAGGTGCCGAGGTCGACGAGGACCAGCAAGCCAAGCAGCGGGACCAGCCAGCCGACGCGCACGCTGATCGCGGCCGGGTCCACGCCCGCCTTGCGCCGCGCGCGCAGCTTGAGGATGCGCGAAAAGCCCATCAGCATCTCGGCAACCGCCAGGCTGATGAGCAGCGTGAAGAGTTCGAATACGTAGTCGAATTGCGGATTCATGCCGGTACCCCCGGCACGTGTATCGCGCGGCAGATCGCTGGCGGCAAGCGGCTAGGCCGCCGCGTTTCGCGTCAGTCGACCAGCGCGAGCTCCACCGTGCCGTGGCCGCGCGCGACGATGCCGATCTGGATCGCGGCGGCGCGCGACAGGTCGATTTCGCGGCCATGCGCGTAGGGCCCGCGGTCGTTGATGCGCACGATCACGCTCTTGCCGGTGCGCGGATTGGTCACCCGCACGCGCGTGCCGAAGGGCAGCGTCTTGTGCGCGGCGGTCAGCGCATTCATGTCGAACCGCTCGCCATTGGCGGTGCGGCGGCCGTTGAACTTCGCCCCGTAATAGGAGGCGACGCCGCTGCGCCACACTTCGGGCTCGGGCTCGCTCGGCGGGTCGAAGCTGCCGATGTCGACCGCGTTGGTGCCCACTGCGGGCGCGGGCGGATCGATGTCGAAGCGCGCGAAGCTGGTGTCGAAATCGGCGTCGCCTGTGGCAACCGGCACGATCTCGTCGGTCAGCGGTGCGGAGGCGGCCTCGGCAAGCTCTGCGACCAGCGCCTGCTGGCCCGCTGCGTTCTGCGCGCCCACTCCGGCGAGCGGCAGCGCAAGAATGCCAAGTGCGAGCGCAGGCAACGCGGCGCGGCGAAGGGTGTTGTTGGTCCCGTCCATGGGGAGGGAACTTAGGCCCATTGGGTTGAGAAGAAATAAGGCTGAAGGCAGTTCGCCGTGCTTTCGCCACATTTGGCCCGATTGCTTCGGACCTTTCGCTCTACTTGCCGGTTATTGCGCGAATTCGCCCGTTTCGCCCGCGCGTTTCGCGTTTTCCGAGCAATTTCAAGGGAAGTTCGCTGTGCGAAACGAACCCTCGTGGTCCGCGCCGATCCAGCAAACGAGGTCGGGGCGCAATGCAAATGGGGCCGGCATTGCTGCCGACCCCACTCTCATCGGCCCGTGGTCCCGTCTTCTGGCGAACCATCCGACGGGCGCTTGGCGCCCGATGTTTCCCAGCCTTTTCCCGAAGGTCCAGGCGGTTCTTTCACCGGCGCTCGCGCCGACATCCGATTTCGCCCGCGGTTTGGCTGGTCCGAAGACCGCGCCCTCGTCTGGCGAGACCGAAACCGGGCTTTCCATGATGGCCTGCCATCTCAAGCGGTCTGCGCGTTCGCCGAAGCGTTCGCGTATCCCATCGATGTCAGGCCGGATTGCCCAGCTGATAGTGGAGCGCCTTTCGCGGTTTTCTCAAACGGCCCGCTTGCCTCCGGCCGAAGCCTTTGTCATGCGTTCCTCGAACATCGCGCGGACAGCCTCCGCTACCTCGTCCGGTTCCAAAAAGTCCTTCGTTTTCAAGTCTTTCGACCATCAATCGAAGAGCTTTTCTTCCCCTTCCGATGTCTTGAGACTGCGCTCGCCAAATGAGTCGCACAAGCTTTGCAAGGCCGACTTATCCACTTTTCCACGATTTCGCGGTGGACAAGGGTGGATAAGTCAACCGCTGGTCGCACAGAGCCAGCTCGGCGTGACGAAACCGCGGAATTCTAGCGGTCGCGCTTCGCCAGCAAACGCAAACGGAGCGCGTTGAGCTTGATGAAGCCTGCCGCATCCTTCTGGTCGTAGGCGCCTGCATCGTCCTCGAACGTGACGTGCGCTTCGGAATAGAGGCTGTTCGGGCTACGCCTCCCGACGACGCTCGCCAGACCCTTGTACAGCTTCAGCCGCACTTCGCCCGAAACGCGCACCTGACTGTGGTCGATCGCGGCCTGCAGCATCTCGCGCTCGGGGCTGAACCAGAAGCCGTTGTAAATCAGCTCAGCATATTTGGGCATCAGCTCGTCCTTGAGATGCGCCGCCCCGCGATCGAGCGTGATCTGCTCGATCCCGCGATGCGCGCGGGCATAAATCTCTCCACCAGGCGTCTCGTACATCCCGCGCGACTTCATGCCGACGAAGCGGTTTTCGACCAGATCGAGCCGCCCGATGCCGTGCTTGCGCCCCAGATCGTTGAGCGCGGCGAGCAGCGTTGCGGGCGACATCGCCTCACCGTTGAGCGCGACGCCGTCACCCTGCTCGAACGCAATCGTGATGTATTCCGGGGTGTCCGGAGCATCCTCGGGATTGTCGGTCCGCGAATAGACGTAGTCGGGCGTTTCCTCCCACGGGTCTTCCAGAACCTTACCCTCCGACGAGGTGTGCAGCAGGTTCGCGTCGGTCGAGAAGGGGCTGTCGCCGCGCTTGTCCTTGGGCACCTGGATTTGGTGCGCCTCGGCCCACGCGATCAGCGCGGTACGGCTGGTCAGGTCCCACTCGCGCCACGGAGCGATCACCGTAATGTCGGGGTCGAGCGCGTAGGCCGAGAGTTCGAAGCGGACCTGATCGTTGCCCTTGCCGGTCGCGCCGTGCGCAATCGCACCCGCGCCGGTTTCGTGCGCGATCTCGACCAGCCGCTTGGAGATCAGCGGGCGGGCGATGCTGGTGCCGAGCAGGTAGTCGCCTTCGTAGCGGGCATTGGCGCGCATCATCGGGAACACGAAGTCGCGCACGAATTCCTCGCGCACGTCCTCGATAAAGATGTGCTTGTCGGGAATGCCCATTGCGCGGGCCTTTTCGCGCGCCGGTTCGATTTCCTCGCCCTGGCCGAGGTCGGCGGTGAAAGTGACCACTTCCAGCCCGCGCTCGACCTCGAGCCACTTGGCGATGACGGAGGTGTCGAGGCCGCCGGAATAGGCGAGGACGACCTTGTTGTTGTGCTGGTGCTTGTGCTCGGGTTCGTTGCTCATGGCGCGCGGCTAGCAGCGACGGGGGAGCCGCGCAACGCGGTTTGGCGGGTGGGCGCGAATGGCGTCAGCGCAGCTGGCTGTCCTTGCTGCCGCGCCGGTTGATGCCGCTGCTGCGCACCGCTGCGTCCATGCCCGACTGGCATTCGACGCAGCGCTTTACACCGGGCAGGGCGACACGGCGCTTCTCGGGAATCTCCTCGCCGCACTCGACGCACCATTGTTCGCTCTCGCCAGTCGGCATGCGCGATCGCGCGGCGCTGACCGCGTCGGATACGGTATCGTCGATCTGGTCCTGCACCGCGCCGTCGCGCGCCCATCCACCTGCCATGTGCCTCTTCCCTTCAAGCTGATGCAGCCAATCTGGGGTGGGAAGCGGCCAATATCAATTGCTTGGGGCAGGGGGCTGCGCGGACGGCTAGCCCTTTGCGAGCAAATCCTGTTCCGCCGCGGCCATATAGTTCCGCGTGTAGGGCAGGGCGTGGCGATGGCGCGCGTACTGGATCTGGTAGTTGCACATTGCCCCGTTCTCGAACGCGGCGGCGGCACCGGCGAGGTAGAAGGTCCACATGCGGTAGAACCGTTCGTCGTACATGCCGACGATCGCATCGCGCTGCGCTTCGCACCGGGCGTACCATTCGCGCAGCGTGCGCGCGTAGTGCAGCCGCAGTGTCTCCACATCGGTCGCGATCAGGCGGTACTTTTCGCTCGCGGCGATGGTTTCGCTCAGCGCCGGGATATAGCCGCCGGGGAAGATGTACTTGCGGGTGAAGGCATCGGTCGATCCGGGCGATCCCATTCGCCCGATGGTGTGGACCAGCATCACCCCGTCGACGTCGAGCAGCGTGCCGCAGGAGCGGAAGAACTCCTCGAACTGGGCCTGCCCGACATGTTCGAACATGCCGACCGAGACGATCCGGTCGTAGCGGTGGCCCTGCGCGGCATGGTCGCGGTAGTCGACCAGCTCGATCGAAACCCTGTCCGACAGGCCGGCAGCAGCGACCCGCTCTCGCGCGAGCGCCGCCTGTTCCTGCGACAGCGTGATCCCGGTGACGTGCACGTCCGCGCGGCTGGCGAGGAACATCGCCATGCCGCCCCAGCCGCAACCGATGTCGAGCACCCGCTGCCCCGGCTTCAACGCCAGCTTGGCGGCGATATGCGCCAGCTTCGCCTCCTGCGCGGCGGCCAGACTGTTGGTGCCGTCGCCCCAGTAGGCGCAGCTGTACTGCATGTGCTCGGGGTCGAGCATCAGCTGGTAGAGCGCGTTGCCGATATCGTAGTGGTGCGCGACGTTGGAGCGGCTGCGCACCGCGTTGTTGAGCTGTTCGCCGTGGAAGGCGATCCGGTTGGCCAGCTTCTTGAGGGGGTGCGGGCGGGCGTACTGTGCGCCCGCTTCCCACGGGGCGTTGCGCGCGAACAGATCGACGAGCCCCATCACGTCGCCGCGTTCGATCGTCAGGCGTCCGTCCATGAAGGCTTCGGCAGCACCCAGCGCCGGGTCGAGCAGGATCTCGCGCGGAACCCGCGCATCGGCGAAGCGGATCGCGATGTGGGGCGATGCCTTGGTGGGCGAGCCGAACCGTTCGGTCCGCCCACCCGCGAAGGCCACTTCGAGCACGCCGGTGGTGATGAGGCTCCTGAAAAAGCGGCTCAGCAGCCGTGCGGCGAGCCCGCCCCGCCTTTCCCGATCGAGGGTTTCGGACGCGACGCTGTCTTCCAGCATGGGCAATCAGCTCCGACGAGGTGTCTGCGCGCCACCCTGCGCGCGATTTACCCTGATTTGCGCGATAGCATCCGGTCTATCAAGGGCGCTTTGCCCGGTTTGGGCGGCAGCGTGCCCGAAAGTTCGAACAGCATATTGCCCAGCTGCACCGCCTGATCCTTGTTCATCACCATGCGCGAGACGAGCACATCCTCGTCGCTTTCGGGCTTGTTGGTGGCGGTTTCGATACGCACGATCATGTTCGAGCCGAAGTCCTGCGCGGTCCACCCGACCAGCACGCGAACCTCTTCATCACTCCAAAGCTTGACCATGACCCTCGCTTTCCCATCGGTGGCTGCTGCAGAACGTTATCGTGCACGCCGTAGCCGAACAAGGTTGCTACATTCCTGCGTACCATTGGTAGCCACCGTGGTCTTCCCAGTAGCCGCCCTTGCCAAGGCCGATCTCGTCGAGGCTAGCCACCGCCTCGACCCCAGTGAGGTACTTTGCCTGCTTGTAGCCTAGCTGGCGCTCGACCCGCGCGCGCAAGGGGGCCCCGTTGCGCACCGGCAGCGGCTCGCCGTTCAGGCGATGCGCGATGATCGTCTGCGGGTGGAAGGCGTCGACCATGTCGATGCTCTCGTAATAGCGGCCTTGCGTGTAATCGTCGGCGCAGCGGAAGACGATGTAGTTCGCCTGCGGGCGCACGCGGGCGAGATCGAGGAAGGTCGAGAGTTGCGGGCCGGTCCACTGGCCGATCGCGCTCCACCCTTCGACGCAATCGTGCCGGGTGATCTGCGTGCGTTGTGGCAGGCGCATGATCTGGTCGAGCGAGAGCGACAGCGGCCGTTCGACGAGCCCGCCGACGGTGAAGCGCCAGTTGACGAAGTTGCTCGCCACATGGGCCGGGTAGCCGTCGTTCTGCGGATCGGTGGAACCATTGCCGCGAAAGAAGGGCGAGATATCCTCGGGCGCATATTCGGGCGCGAGCGCGTTGCGCGCGGTGAGGCCGCGCTGGAGGCCCTTCTGCCAATCGTCCACGGCACCGAACAGCCGCTGCCCCGGCGCGCTGTCGTGGACCTTCGAACAAGCGCCGAGCATCAGCGCACCCGAGCCGAGGAGCACGGTGCGGCGTTTCATCAGGATGCTCATGCGACACCTCCCTTGCGGTCCGCAGGTCTGGCGAAAGGCGGGTTCGTGGGCGCGTGGTCGCCGCCGAAGATCATCGATCGCAGGTGCCCGATCGGCCCGGTCAGCAGCACCAGCGCGACGTGCAGCACGAAGAACCCGCAAAGCCCCCACGCGAACAGGAAATGGATCGAGCGCGCGCTCTGCCGTCCGCCAAGGATATCGACCAGCCACCACAGCGTCGGCTCCATCCCGGGGCTGATCGCCAGCCCGGTCAGCACCATGCCGGGCAGCAGAATGCCGAGCACGCCGCCATAGGCGATCTTCTGCAGGAAGTTGTACTTGCCCGCCGCGGGGCCGGTCTCATGCGCGAAATCGAACCGCGCGTGCGCCACGATGTCTGCCCGGATTGCGGGCCAGTTCCATTCACGCCGGTGCGTCTTGATGTCGCGCTTGAAATGCCCGTTCCACAGCATCGCGATCCACATGAACAGCAGGCCGAAGGCGAAGGGGAAGGCCATCAGCAGGTGCCAGTCGCGCGCCTTGGCGAGGCTGTAGAAGCCCGGAATGGTCATCCAGCCGGGAAAGCGCGGAAGCGCCAGCCACGCCTGATCGGGCGCAAAGCCCCAGTCGCCCCAGTAGAGGTAGGGGTGGGCGTTGGAGATGTTCAGCCCGCTCATGAACAGCACCACGATCGCGATCAGGTTGATCCAGTGCCAGATGCGGGTCGACACGAAATGCCGCGTCGCGCCCTTCGCGCGGGTCATCGGATGCCCTCCCGCGCCAGATAGATCACATCGCGCGGCTGGCTGAGCAGGTGCTGGCCGCTGTCGACGAACAGCGTTTCGCCGCTCGCCAGATCGCCGCTGGCGAGGAACACTGCCGCCTCCGCGACGTCCTGCGGCGTGGTCCTGCGGCGGCGCAGGTTGAGCAGGTGAGAGCGCTCGGCCTCTTCCTCGCTCTGGTCGTGGCTGGCGAGCACCGCGCCCGGCGCAAGGCCGTAGACCCGGTCCCCGGGGCTCGTCGCACCCATAGCCAGCATGCGGATCGTCGCATCGAGCGCGTGCTTGCTCATCGTGTAGCTGAAGAAATCGGGGTTGGGGTTGGCGAGCTTCTGGTCGGTCACCTGGATCACGCGGCGTCCGGCATGCGCACGGGCATGGGCGAGGTAGCTCTGCGCGAGCATGGCGGGGGCGCGGGCGTTCGTCTCCATCGCATGACGATACGTTTCCGGATCGAGGGCGGTTACATCATCGGGTTCGAAAATCGACGCCGAATTGACAAGGCAGCGCCAGTCGCCCAGCCGCCCCGCAAGGTTTTTCACGAGCTGCTCCGGCGCTTCTGCGTCTCCAAAATCAGCCTGGATGACCTCGGCAGACGGCAGCTGCGCTGAGAGTGCATCCGCCTCCTTGCCCGAAGATCGGTAATGGATGACCACATGCCAGCCCGCATCGGCAAAGGCGCGCGAGAAGGCGGCGCCGATCCGCTGTGCGCCTCCGGTGACGAGAACGGCGGGCTTGTCGGTCATCGGCGAAACTCCGGCATGGTGGGGAGCCTAGCCGATGATCTGCGCCAAGTCTTTGGTCAAAGCACCGCCGCCCGACGGTCGGTGTCAGCCGGTCGCGCCGACGGAATCGTTCATGGGGCCGGATGCTTGCGGCGAATATCGTGAACCAGGCGATCGGAGACGCGGGGGAGGGCGGCGAGCTCTTCAAGCTCGTCACGATCCGGCTTCCCGCCACCATAGACGAGGAGAAAGGCCCGCCGCACCGTCCACTCGGGTGCGCCCTGTTCTATCAGGTCGAGCATGTCCCCGGCTTGCGCCGTCCCTGGCTCGATCACGCGGAAGAACATGCCGGAGCGACCGCTTTCGATGATGGCCTTCACGATGCCCTTGCGTCCGAGATGGCGCTCTATCGTGGCGCAGGGCTGGCGCGGCTGGGTTGCTTCGATGGTTGCGGTGCCGAGCCTGAACCGGTCGCCGATGCGGACCGCGGTTTCATCGATCGCATGCACGAACAGGTTCTCGCCCATGCTGCCCGGTCCGGCGAGTGCTGGCAGGTCGCCGAATTGCTGTCTCAGCCAGTCGTAATGGTCGGCAGGGTAGAGATGGACGGCCATCGCCGGGAAGCCGTGGTGGCGGCGATCGACCTGCTGGTCACCGTCAATTCCGCCCGGCCCGATTGCGACCGGGCCTTCGAGCGGCGATTTGGCGATGGCGCTTCGCTTGCCGTCGGGGAGCGCGGCTGCGCGTCCGGCGCAGATCGCGTCGACCCTCGCGCTCACGCGCTGGCTGCTGCCGCCTCACGGTCGCGCTCAGCGCGCGACTTCTTCTCCGCCGCCGTCTTCAGCTGACCGCACGCCGCGCCGATATCGCGCCCGCGCGGGGTACGCACCGGAGCGCTGATGCCGCCTTCGAAGACGATATTGGAAAACGCACGAATGCGCTCTGGCGTGGAGGTTTCGTAGTCGCTGCCCGGCCACGGGTTGAACGGGATCAGGTTGACCTTCGCGGGCAGGTCGAACTGGCGCAGCAGGCGGACCAGCTCGCGCGCATCCTCGTCGCTGTCGTTCTTGTCCTTGAGCATGATGTACTCGAAGGTGATCCGCCGCGCGTTGCTGGCGCCGGGATAGTCGGCGCAGGCCTGCAGCAGTTCCTCGATGCCGTATTTCTTGTTCAGCGGGACGATCTCGTCGCGCACGTCCTTGCGCACGGCGTGGAGCGAGACCGCGAGATTCACGCCGATTTCCTCGCCGCAGCGTTCCATCATCGGCACCACGCCGCTGGTCGAGAGCGTGATACGGCGCTTCGACAGGGCGAGGCCATCGCCGTCCATCACCAGCTTCATCGCGTCGCGCACATTGTCGAAATTATACAGCGGCTCGCCCATGCCCATCAGCACGATGTTGGTCAGCAGGCGTCCGTCGGAGGTGTACTCGGCGGTGTCCTCGACCTCGTCGAGCCCGGCCATCGACCCCTTGGGCCATTCCCCAAGGCTGTCACGTGCGAGCATCACCTGGCCGACGATCTCGCCCGGGGTCAGGTTGCGCACAAGCCGCATCGTGCCGGTGTGGCAGAAGCGGCAATTGAGCGTGCAGCCGACCTGGCTGGAAATGCACAGCGTGCCCCGGTCCGCATCGGGGATGAAGACCATTTCGAAATCATTGCCGTCGGCGGTGCGCAGCACCCACTTGCGGGTGCCGTCGGTCGAATGGTGCGCCTCGACGATCTCGGGCCGGCCGATCACGAAGCGTTCGGTGAGCCACGGGCGCATCGTCTTGGCGATGTCGGTCATCGCTTCGAACTCGGTCACGCCGCGATGGTAGAGCCAGTGGAACACCTGCTTTGAGCGCAGCTTGGCCGCCTTGGCGTCGAGCCCGGCGGCCTCGAACAGCTCGCGGATGCGCGCCTTGGGCAGGCCGATCAGGTCCACGCGCCCGTCGGCACGCGGCGTAACATCGCGCGGGGTGGGCACCGGATCGAAGGCTCCGGGCGTGGGCATGAGGTCGGTATCGGCCATGGGAGCGGCGCACATAATCGTTTCGCGGACCAAATTCCAGCGTCGCACGCATTCCCCGCCGCACCGTTCCGGCAACCGGTCGCATGAATACCTCAGCTCGGCGACACATTGTTACTGATATGCCACAGTTTCTTGTTGTGTGACGTTCATGAAACTTCGCGGGCTCGGCGACATTCCTTCCCTGCGTGCCGCATCGCAGACGGCACTCGTAAAGAAGGACGTACCAATGAAAACGATGTTTGCACTTCTCGCCACGGGCTCGCTTGCCGCGCTCGCCACTCCCGCAGCCGCACAGGACGCGGATTCGCCGTTCACCGGCCTGCGCGTGCAGGGCACGGCCGGGTATGACAGCATCCGCGCCGGCAGCAGCGTCGACGACGACGGCAACGACAACAACGACCAGACGGCAGACGGCGCGCTCTACGGCGCAGCGGTCGGCTACGACGTCGATCTCGGCAATGTCGTGATCGGTCCGGAAGCGGAAATCGCATGGTCGAGCGCCGATACCGATTTCGACAACGGCGATTTCGAAGGCTTCGGCTTCGGCAACGTGTCGGCGGGTCGCGACCTCTACCTCGGTGCTCGGGTCGGTGTGAAAGCCAACGAGAACATGATGTTCTACGCCAAGGGCGGCTACACCAACGCCAAGCTCAACGTGCGTAGCAACGATGGCACGACCGAGTTCGACACCGACTACGATCTCGACGGCTACCGCGTCGGCGGCGGCCTGGAATATGCCTTCGGCAAAAACATGTTCACCAACATCGAGTACCGTTATTCGAACTACTCGAAGGCCGAAGTCGACTTCGACGGCACGCTGCCCGACAGCGACCGCTTCGATGTCGATACCGATCGCCATCAGGTGACCGTGGGTGTCGGCGTGCGCTTCTAAGCGGCACGTTAGCTAGTAGTCAGAGAGGGGTGTGGCCTATGCGGGCCGCGCCCCTTTTTGTTGCGCGGTGCGACCGGGAGCGGGCTCAATCCCTCGCGCAGGCGATGGTCGCCGCGTCGATTGCGGTCGCGACGCCTGCCAGGCTGTATTCGTCCGAGAATCGATTGCCGCCGCGGTCGGTGGCAGAAACGCTCATCCTGCTGCCGTTGCGCATCGCCGCGACGATCGCGGCGTCCATCCGCTTGTCGACCGCCCAGGCATCGGCCTCGCCAGCGGTCAGGCGATAGCTGTCGCCACCCACCCGCAGAACGACTTTGGGATCCGAAGCGAGCCGGCGAGAGAGGCGCACGTGCACCTGATTGCGTACCTTGCGCCTGGGCCAGGTGCCGATGGTGGCGTAGGGCTCGAAATCGCGCGCGCCCTTGCTCCTTTCGCCCTTGGAAATGGCGTAGCAGCGGGGCAGGCGCGGGTCGCGAAACGCGCCCCAGTCTCCGAATATCCCGAGCGACGAGCGTGCCATGGCGGGGCTTGCCAGCATGGCCAGCGTCGCCAAGACGAGCGCGGCGCGCCTCATGCTGCCACGCTCGTCTTGTCGGGGTAGGAGATGGCGAGCACTTCCCATTCGCGAAGGCCCGTGGGGCCCCTGACCATACGCACGTCGCCCACTTCGGCGCGGCGCAGCGCGCGCGCCAGCGGCGAACCCCAGCCGATGCGGCCCTCGCTCGCCTCCTGCTCGTCGTCGCCGACCAGCGTCAGCACCCGTTCGCGATCATCCTCGTCGACCAGCGTCACGGTCGCGCCGAAGAACACGCGCGTATGGTCGGGCTGGTCCGCCGGGTCGATCACGCGCGCCGCCTTCATCCTCCGCGCGAGATGCGCCAGTTCGCGGTCGATCTCGCGCATCTTCTTGCGGCCATAAAGATAGTCGCCGTTTTCCGAGCGGTCGCCATTGCCCGCCGCCCAGCTGACGATCTCGACGATCTCGGGCCGCGCGGTGCCGAGCAGGTGGTCGTAACGCGCCTTCATCGCGGCATAGCCGGCGGGCGTGATGGGGTTGTCTCCAGCCATGTTGGGCAGACTAGCCCGTCCTAGCGCAGGAAGTCACCCGCCATGCGCGGGCGACCGAGTTCGGAGCGATCGGGATTGAGCTGTTCGTACACCGCCGCATTCTCGATCACGCGCTGGACGTAGTTCTTGGTCTCGTAGATCGGAATCCGCTCGATCCAGGTAACCCAGTCGATCCCGCCATTGCGCGGGTCGCCATTGGCGCGCAGCCACTTGTTCACGTTGCCCGGCCCGGCATTGTAGGCCGCGATGGCGAGCGGGTAGGAACCGCCATAATAGCTCATCATCCGCGCGAAATAGGCATCGCCCAGCTGCATGTTGTAGCTCGGGTTGTCGATCAGGTCGCTCGAGTTGTAGCTCATGCCCAGCTTGCCCGCCTGCTCGCGCGCGGTGCCCGGCATCAGCTGCATCAGCCCGCGCGCGCCCGCATGGCTTTTCGCATTGGCGGCGAACTGGCTTTCCTGCCGCGAAATCGCGTGGACCATCGTCCAGTTGGCGCCGGGCGGCGGGGTGACCGTGGGGAAGCCCTGCAACACGAAACCGCGAAAACCGTCCGCACCCGCCGCCTCGGCGACGTTGACCGCCAGGTCGCGGCGCCCGGTGTCGCGCGCTAGCTCTGCGACCAGCGCGTGCTCTTCGGGCGTGTCGGCGCGATCCGAAATCTCCTGGTAGAACTGGATGCCGGTGCGCCACGGCGCATCGCGCGCAACCTCGCGCACCGCCCGGGTCAGCGTCGAATTCTCGAACTCGGCGCGCTGCTGCGCGCTGGGCAGGGCGACGTTGTTGCCGCCGAGCGCGGGGACTTCGCGGCCCAGCTTGGCGAGCGCTAGCTGGCCGTAGAAACGCTCGGGATAGCGCGCCGCCATCTCGTAATAGCGGTTCGCCTCGCTCCGGTCGCCCGCGCGTTCGGAGGCGAGACCCGCCCAGTAGAACCCCTTGGAGCGGGTCTGCGGGGTCTGCGCCGCCGCGCCGTAGCGGTAGAACAGCGGGGCCGCGCGGCCCGGCTGCGCGAGGTTCCAGTAGGCATTCGTGCCACCCAGCCACATCAGCGAGGTGTAATCGTCGCGCAGGCGGTAGGCTTCCTTGCTGATATCGGTGCCCGGCGCGAACAGATCGTCGATCTTCGCCGCGATCTGCGCCGACGGATCGGAACCTGCACCGCGCGCCACGCGCAGCGCCTCGCCCACGAAGTCTTCGGGATCGAAGGCCGGGTGCTCGAACGCAGGGCGGTTGGCGAGCAGCGCGATCGCCTGCGGCAGCTGGCGGTTCTCGCGGTAATACTTCGCGAGATTGTAGACGTAGCCCGCATCCTGCCTGGCATCGGCGGGCAGCGCCACGCCCGCGCTTTCGGGCGCGTAGCCCTGGATCAGCGCCAGCCGGATGGTGAACAGGTCGCGCGCGCCCGGCGATACGCGAGTAATCTGGCGCTGCGCCGCCTCAGTGGCGCTTTGCCACAGCAGCGCGTTCATCCGCGTGTCGTCGTCCTCCTGCGTGAACTGCGATCCGAACAGAGAAAGCAGGTAGGGCTCGCTCGTCGCGCTCATCTGCCCGCCGCGCCACGCATCGCGTGCAACGGCGGCAGCTTCGGGCCGCGAGACGGAAGACAACGCCAGCGCATAGCGCGCCTTGCCCGCATTGGTGACGGGCGGCAGCGTATCGAAGTAGGCGACGAGGCTTTCGGGCGATGCCACGCTTTCGTCGAGCGCATTCTCGGCTCGGGCACGCAGCCGGTCCGCCTGCGGGAAATCGGGGTAGGCGAGAAGGAACGCGGCGTATTCGGTGAAGGGCAGATCCCTCTGCTCCATCAGATATTCCCAGCGCGCGATCACTTGCGCCATCTGCGTGGGCGCGGACGCGATCAGGTCCGCCCGCGCACGATCCCAGCTCGCCGCGTCCTGGGCGAAGGCGGGCGGGGTGATCGAGGTGGTGGAAACGAGCGCGATGGCCAGAAAGGGAAGTCGGGTCATGCTGGACATTATGGCCGCTGGCTCCTTATCAGGCACTGAACAGGTTGGTTCGAACGGGGCGAAGCGCGCCCCCTCGGTCGACCCCCATATAGTACCTACGAAAGAGCGGCTCAAATGTTCTCAGGCTCCATTCCCGCGCTGGTAACCCCATTTCGGGACGGCAAGCTGGATGAGGCGGCGTTTCGCACGCTGGTCGACTGGCAGATAGAGCAGGGCAGCGCGGCGCTGGTGCCGTGCGGGACCACGGGCGAAGCCTCGACGCTTTCGAACGCCGAACACCACCGGGTGATCGAACTGTGCGTCGAACAGGCGGCAGGCCGCGTGCCGATTATCGCCGGTTGCGGCAGCAACGACACGCGCAACGCGCTGCTCCACCTGCAATTCTCGAAGAAGGCGGGAGTGACCGCCGGCCTGTGCGTTGCGCCCTATTACAACAAGCCCAGCCAGGCGGGGCTGATCGCGCATTTCAGCTTCCTTGCCGAACATGGCGAGCTGCCGATCGTGCTCTACAACGTGCCCGGCCGTACGGTGACCGACCTCCTGCCGGAGACGGTTTGCGAGCTGGCCGAGAAGTTTCCCGACATCATCGTGGCGATCAAGGACGCGAGCGAGGATCTGTCGCGCGTGGCCGACCACCGGATGGGGATAAGCCGCGATTTCTGCCAGCTTTCGGGCAATGACGAGCTGGCGCTGCCGTTCAACGCGGCGGGCGGCAAGGGCTGTATCTCGGTGACCGCGAACGTCGCGCCCAAGCTGTGCGCCGAATTCCAGCAGGCCTGTGCCGACAATGATCTGGTCCGCGCGCGCGAGCTGAACGACCGGCTCTATCCGCTGCACTATGCGATGTTCGAAGATTCGAGCCCTGCGCCGGTCAAGTACGCGCTGAGCCGTACGCAGAGCTGGATGACCGACGAGGTCCGCCTGCCGATCACCGAATGCTCCGAACCTGCACGCCGCGCGGTCGACAAGGCGCTGGAGCACGCGGGGCTGGTGTGAGGATCGTTGATCTCGTCATCCCGCTGCTTTCAGCGGCACTTGTCGCGATTTTCGTCACGACTTGGTCGTCGCTCGCGATCCAAACTCTCTTTGAGTTATTTCGCTACGGCGATCCCGGAGATCTGCTGCAACTGATCAATCCATTGGGCTGGTTAGCGATTTTGGCATTTGGTGCGCTGTACGCGATAATGCCGACGACGGTTCTTCTGGGTCTTTCGTTCTTGATCGCTCACAATCGCGGTGTTGGATATCGCGTTGCAGGCTTGCTCGTCGGCCTGGCCCATGCCTGCATCGGGAATGCGATCAAGTTTGCTGACTTGTTTCCTTACGACTCGGGCCTTGAGGTGTGGGCATTGAGCCTGTCCGGTTTTGGTTTGATCGAGTTGATGAGAGGAGAATTGGCTCTCTTGGTTATCCCGGCATCCGCGCTGGGTGGCTGGCTAGGCGGCGCATTTTTCGGGCGCATGGTCGACCCGCCGTCCTCCGCGAAGCGGATCGCAACTGTCTCCTGACACCTGGCCAGCCAACATAGAGCTAAAGCACCTCGTCCTCGTCCAGCAGCGTGGTCGGCGCGTAGGGTGGTTCGCTGACCGCCATGGCGTCGGCGATGCTGCGCGCATCCTTGCCGACGTCATTGAGGCTGTCGACCTCGGCAATATGAAACAGCGCGTCGCCCTGGTTGACCACCGGCAGCGTTGCGTGCCCGATGATCACACCGTCGAACGGGCTGACCAGCTCGACCCCGTCTTCGCCGAACAACCCGCCGACCACCGCCAGCAGGCCTCCGCGTCGCACAATGTCGCCCGACTTGCGCACGCGCCGCGTCACGCCGCCGCGCGGTGCGCGGACCCAGCTCGACCGGTTGGCGCGGATTGGCACGTCGGTCTCGTGCGTCTCGCCGTGCTGTTCGATCATCCCGATATGCGCCAGCACCCGCAGGACGCCCGCAACACCTACCTTCATCGCATAGCGGTCGAAGCGCAGCGCCTCGCCCGCTTCCAGCAGCAGCATCGGCGTCTCGCGGTCCGCCGCCAGCGCGCGCATCGATCCGGGGCGCAGCGGGCTCTCGATGATGATCGGCGGGGCGAAGGCCATCGCCAGTTCTGTGAGGTGCGGGCTACCCGCCGCGATCCGGATCTGCGGCAGGTTGTAACGGTGAACCGCCGCGGTGTGCAGGTCGATCCCCAGCGAGCAGCGGTCGATCACATTGGTCAGGAAGCAATGCGCGAGCTGCGCGGCGAGGCTGCCATGCTCGTAACCGGGGAAACTGCGGTTGAGGTCGCGCCGATCGGGCAGATAACGGCTGTGCGAGGCGAAGCCGTAGATATTGACCGCGGGCACAAGGATCAGCGTGCCCGCCAGTTCGCTCGGCATCAGGTGATCGAGCAGCCGCTGGATGATCGCGGTGCCGACGATCTCGTCACCATGGATCGCCGCGCTGACGAACACCGCCGGGCCGCGCTTCGCGCCGTGCAGCACTTTGAGCGCGAGCGATGCGTCGAGTCCGGTGACCTGCTGGCTGACCGGGATCGTCAGGATCTGCGCACTGCCCGGCGCGATGGTCCGGTCGTGGATGACGAAAGGCTCGGGCGCGCTCTGGTTCATCGCAGAGGATAGCCACGCGCGCGGCGATCTGCGCAAGGCGCGCGGTGAAATCATCCACCGCCCTTTCATTTGGTCCGCCGCGCGCCTACATCGCGCCCCCTTATGGCCCGCCCCAAACCCGCCACCTTCGACAAGCGCAAAGTCGTCGCCGAGAACCGGCGCGCGCGGTTCGACTATGAGATCGAAGAGAAGTTCGAAGCGGGCATCGCCCTGCAGGGGACCGAGGTGAAATCGCTGCGCGCGGGCGAGGCGACGATCGCCGAATCCTACGCCGAGGTGCGCGACGGGCAGACGTGGCTGATCAATGCCAACATCCCCGAATTCAACCACGGCAACCGCTTCAATCACGAGCCCAAGCGGCCGCGCAAACTGTTGCTGCACGCGCGCGAGATTGAAAAGCTGCTAGGTGCGGTTGAACGCAAGGGAATGACGCTTGTGCCCCTCTCGGTGTATTTCAACGGGCAGGGTCGGGCGAAGGTCGAATTGGCGCTGGCCAAGGGGCGCCAGACGAAGGACAAGCGCGATTATATCAAGGATCGCGACTGGCAGCGCGACAAGGCGAGGATCATGCGCGACCGGGGGTGAGTTTCCCGGTGCTTTGCGTAGTGCGACGAAGGGCGCGATTAATGAAGCGGCCACTATCGCGAAGTTATTGGGAAACTGCCCGTGGCAGAAGGGCAAAATCGACCCGCGACCGCTTGCCCTTCGGGCCGCGTGATACCATCATCGAACGAGACCTATGAGCGAGCCAACAGACAGCCTGCACAAGCCGACCGCCCGATCGGCCGTGTTGAGCTATCTGCGTCGCTACTCCGACCGCGAATGGCTCGCCCAGCACCGCATTCTCAAGCCGGTGGCGCACCGTTTTCTGAGCCCCGAACTGTGGCGCTTCACCCGTCGGAATGTGCCGCGCGGCGTGGCGCTGGGGCTATTTGCTGGCTTCGTCGTCCCGCTGGGTCAGATATTCCTCGCGCTGGTGCTCGCTTTCACCGTGCGCGCCAATGTCCCGATTGCAAGCGGTGTTACGCTGATCACCAATCCGCTGACCTATCCGTTCTGGATCTGGGCGGCGAACAGGGTCGGCCACAAGGTGCTGACCATCGCGCCCGAAACGGGCCAGCAGCTGCTCCAGCATGACGGGCTGATGTCGCTCAGCGGGCTGTTCGAAGCAGCGGGTGCGACCGTGCTCGGCTTCATGATCTTCGCGGCGGTGTTTCCCCCGCTGGGCTATGTCATCACCAAGTGGGTGTGGCGCATCGCGATGGGCCGCAGGCGCAAGAAGCGCCTGCTGCGCGGTCAGGTGGCGCGGCAGCAGGCCGCCGTCGATGCCGCGCCCGAAGGCGGCAGCGCGTGAACGGATTCGACGAACCGGTCGAGCGGAACACTCCGCTCGGCTGGCTGGTGCTGCTGCTTGCACTGGTGGTCAGTATCGGCGCGGTATGGCTGTTGAGTGGCCTGCCGATCCTCACCGCCGCCTATGCGGGCGGACTGGCGACCCTGATGGCGCTGCTCGTCGTGCTGCGCAGCAAGACGGGTGGGGCACGGTCCGATGCACTGGCACCGCCCGACTGGAGCGTCACGCTTGCCGCGATCGAACAGCCCGGCGCAATGATTGCGATCACCGACCGGGCCAATCGCCTTGTCTGCGCCACCACTGGCTTTGCCAACCGTTTCGGCGTCGAGGCGGCGCCTCCCAACCTTGCGCTGGGTGAAGAAGATGCTGCCGAGGCACTGTTGCGCACCGCGCGTGACGCCTGGCGCGAGGGTAAGGCGCATGCGTCGCATTTGCCGCTGGGCAAGGACGACATGCGCTGGGAAGTGGAGGCCCTGCGCGCTGGCCGCGGAGAGGACCACCTCGTGTGGCGCTTCCGGCCCGAATCGAGCGAGGATCTGGCGACCGATATCGGGCAACTGATTGCAGGGCCGCTTGGCCGGATGCTCGGCCGTGCAGGCGTGCTCGCCGCGCTGGTTTCGCCCAAGGGCACGGTGCGCGCCGCCTCGCCCGATTTCGCACACCGGGCGAGCGGCGATTCTTCGGCCACGCTGGCGGGCCGCGATTTCGCGGATTTCCTGCGGCTGGACGAGCGAGAGCGGATCTATTTCGCGCGCGCCGGACGGGAAGGCGATCCCTACCAGCTGATCCACGTTTCGCTGAATGATCTCGACGATCATCGCGCCGCGGATCCGCTGGATGCGCCCTCTCTGATGCTGCTGGTCGAGGCGAACGCGGCGCTGGCGGACAATGCCGGCGGCGATGCCACGCCCAAGCTGGAGGCGCTGATAGAGGCGCTTCCGCTGGGCCTCGCAATGACCGATCGCGACGGGCGCTTCCTCTTCGCCAACCCTTCGTTCCTGCGCGCCTGCGGGCGGCCCGATGCAGGCCTGCCGACCTTCCCGTCCGACCTGGTGGTGCGTGAAGACAAGAGCGCGATTTCGGACGCGGTGCGCCGTTATGGCAAGGGCGGCGTTGCCAGCGGGGACGTTGCAGTGCGGCTCGCCTCTTCTCCCGACGAACCGGTCTCACTCGGCCTCGCGAGCATGCGCGGGCTGGGCGAGCCTGCGGTGCTGCTGACGCTGGCCGACTCGAAGGAGGATACCGAGCTCAAGCGCCAGATGGCGCAGGCGACCAAGATGCAGGCGATCGGCCAGCTGGCCGGCGGCGTGGCGCACGATTTCAACAACGTGCTGACCGCGATCATCGGCTATTGCGACCTGATGCTGCTGCGCCACATGCCCGGCGACAGCGATTACGACGACATTCAGCAGATCCGCGCCAATTCGAACCGCGCTGCCAGCCTGACGCGCCAGCTGCTCGCCTTCAGCCGCCAGCAGACCTTGCGTCCGGTCGTGGTCCAGTTGCCCGACATCGTGTCCGAAGTCAGCCAGCTGCTCAAGCGCCTGCTGGGCGAGAAGATCGAGCTGCGTGTGCGGCACGACCGCGATCTGGGCCCGGTGCGTGCGGACCCCGGCCAGCTCGAACAGGTGATCGTCAACCTCGCGGTCAACGCACGCGATGCGATTGCCGCGCGAGGCGAGGGGACGGGCACTCTGGTGATGTCGACCCGCAAGGTGACGGTGAAGGATTCGCGCAGCCACGGCGCAGACATGCCGCCCGGCGATTATACCGCGCTGATCGTGCGGGACACTGGCGGCGGCATACCGCCATCGGTGATGAGCAAAATCTTCGATCCGTTCTTCACTACCAAGGAACAGGGCAAGGGTACCGGGCTGGGTCTGTCGACCGTCTACGGGATCATCCGCCAGTCGGGCGGGCATATCCAGGTCGAAAACGTCCCGGCGAGCGAAGGACTTGGCGCAGGCACTTGTTTCGCGATCTACCTGCCGGTCCACCACGGCGCACCTGCGGGCGAGGACCGGCGCGACGAGGCTGACGAACCCGCGCGGGCATGGTCCGGCGGGGGCCGCGTGCTGCTGGTCGAGGACGAGGACATGGTTCGTGCGGTCGCGGTGCGTGCGCTCGAACGCGCCGGTTACAGTGTCACCGCGCGCGCGGACGGGGAGGACGGGCTGGCCGACATTGCCAATGGCGGCGAATTCGACCTCATCGTCTCCGACGTGGTGATGCCGGGAATGGACGGACCCGCGATGGCGCGCGCAATTCGCAAGCTGCGGCCCGAAATTCCGATCCTTTTCATGTCCGGCTATGCCGAAGAAACGCTGCGCAGCGAGATCGATATCGACAACATGTATTTCATCGCCAAGCCGTTTAGTGTGGAGCAAATCTCCCAAAAAGTCGGTTCGGTCATGCAGGGCAACGGTAACAACACCTAGGCGCGTTCGCGTCTTTCCGGTGCCTCAATTAGGTGGTAGTTTCCTGCAGGTAGTGAATCTTTCCCGGCGTGAGGGCTAGGGAAGGCAACTATTGAAGGGTCGCGAAGTACCTACTTGGGGAGGATCAAATGAAAAAAACCAAACTTGCCACCATGAGCGCGGTCGTTGCGCTCGCTACCGCGTTGCCGACTGCACCGGCCAACGCCCAGTCCGAGCCGATCCTTGGGCAGCTTACTCTTGTCGGGTTCAACTTCTGTCCGCGCGGTTGGATGGCTGCCGAAGGCCAGCTATTGTCGATCGCATCGAACACGGCACTCTTCTCGCTGTATGGCACCACCTACGGCGGAGATGGGCGGGTGACATTCGCGCTGCCTGATCTGCGGGGGCGTGTACCGTTCAGCTTTGGGCAAGCCCCCGGTCTCAGCAGCTATGCCTGGGGCCAGAAGGGTGGCGTCGAACAGGTGACGTTGCTGACCAGTCAGATGCCGGCTCACTCGCACACCGGGCACGTTGTCGCGAACTCCACTACCGCGGCGGACAAGGCTAGCCCTGCCGCGAGGACGCTGGGCCGATCCACCGCCGCCGACATCTATACCGATAGCCCGCCGGCCAATAGTATGGCCAATGGCACGGTCCAGACCGACGTGAGCGGTGGAAGTATGCCGCACGAGAACCGCATGCCCTACATCGCCATGAAATGGTGTGTCGCCATGCAAGGGATCTACCCTTCCCGCAACTAGATGCACGGCATCGGCTGCGAAGTGGGGGCGCGTCGAAAGGCGCGCCCTTTCTCGTTCCAGTGCGCGCAGTCGAAAAAATTTCGTTCCCCCCTTGTTCTAATAGAACATAAGCGGTACATGCTGCTTATGTCGAAAAGGCGAGAGCGCCCCTAGGCACTTGAAGGAGAGCGTGCGATGGCTGCCAAATTGAAGCTTGTAAACGACAAGGAAACCAACGTGGACCGTCAGAAGGCGCTCGACGCCGCGCTCGCCCAAATCGATCGCGCATTCGGCAAGGGTTCGGCGATGAAGCTGGGCTCGAAGGAAACGATGAATGTCGAATCGATTTCGACCGGCTCGCTCGGGCTCGACATCGCGCTCGGCGTCGGTGGCTTGCCCAAGGGGCGGGTGATCGAAGTTTACGGCCCGGAAAGCTCGGGCAAGACGACGCTCGCGCTGCATGTGCTGGCCGAATGCCAGAAGGCGGGCGGAACGGTCGCCTTTGTCGATGCGGAACACGCGCTGGACCCGGTTTATGCCCGCAAGCTGGGCGTCGATATCGACGAGCTGATCGTCTCTCAGCCCGACACGGGCGAGCAGGCGCTTGAAATCGTCGATACGCTGGTGCGCTCGAACGCGATCGACGTGCTGGTGGTCGACTCGGTGGCTGCGCTGGTGCCGCGCGCTGAAATCGAAGGCGAGATGGGCGATAGCCACGTCGGCCTGCAGGCGCGCCTGATGTCCCAATCGCTGCGCAAGCTCACCGGGTCGATCAACCGTTCCAAATGCATGGTTATCTTCATCAACCAGCTGCGGATGAAGATCGGCGTGATGTACGGCAACCCGGAGACCACCACCGGGGGTAATGCGCTCAAGTTCTACGCTTCGGTGCGCCTCGACATCCGCCGCACCGGGCAGATCAAGGATCGCGACGAGATCATTGGCAACACCACCCGGGTCAAGGTGGTCAAGAACAAGGTCGCACCGCCGTTCAAGCAGGTCGAATTCGACATCATGTATGGCCAGGGCATTTCCAAGATCGGCGAGATTCTCGATCTCGGCGTGAAGGCGGGCCTGGTCGAGAAGTCGGGCTCGTGGTTCTCCTACGACAGCACCCGCATCGGTCAGGGGCGCGAGAACGCCAAGACTTTCCTCAAGGAAAACCCCGAAATTTGCGACCAGTTGGAGGCTGCGATCCGCGGCAAGACCGACGATGTCGCCGAGGAGATGATGGTCGGCCCTGACGCGGAGGACTGATCGATTTTTCTCAAGCGGGTGCGCGTGGCGCGCCCGGAACCCCGGAAAGCCGGATCGCGCGCCCTTGAAGAAGAGGGCCTTTGCGATCCGGCTTTTCCGTTTTGCGCCATCGCGAACGCCGATTGCGTTGCGAAAGCTTGTCGGCCCGGCGCAACTTGCCTAACTCGGCGGGATCATGACGAGCACCAACGACATCCGCCGGACCTTCCTCGAATTCTTCGAAGCGCAGGGCCATACCCGCGTTCCCTCCGCGCCGCTGGTGCCGCATAACGACCCGAGCCTGATGTTCGTCAACGCCGGGATGGTGCCCTTCAAGAACGTGTTCACCGGACTCGAGACGCCGCCGAGCCCGCGCGCAGTCAGTGCGCAGAAATGCGTGCGCGCCGGGGGTAAGCACAACGACCTCGACAATGTCGGCTACACCGCGCGTCACCACACCTTCTTCGAGATGCTCGGCAATTTTTCCTTCGGAGACTATTTCAAGGAACAGGCGATCCATCACGCGTGGACGCTGCTGACGAAGGAATTCGGCCTCGATCCCAGCCGGCTGCTCGCCACGGTCTATCACACCGACGACGAAGCCTTCGAATTGTGGAAGAAGATCGCCGGCCTGCCCGAAGACCGGATCATCCGCATCGCGACCAAGGACAATTTCTGGGCGATGGGCGATGACGGACCGTGCGGGCCGTGTTCGGAAATCTTCTGGGATCATGGCGAGCACATTGCCGGTGGCCCGCCCGGTTCGCCCGACGAGGACGGCGACCGCTTCGTCGAGATCTGGAACCTCGTGTTCATGCAGAACGAGCAGCGCGCCGGGGAGATCATCGGCGACCTGCCCAATCAGAACATCGACACCGGCATGGGGCTCGAACGGATCGCGGCGGTGCTGCAGGGCGTCCACAACAATTACGATACCGATACCTTCAAGACGCTCATCGAAGCCGCCGAGGCGCAGCTGCACGAGCAGGCGACCGATGAAACGATCGCCAGCCACCGCGTCATTGCCGATCACCTGCGCGCGACGGGCTTCCTGATCGCAGACGGCGTGCTGCCTTCCAACGAGGGGCGCGGCTATGTCCTGCGCCGGATCATGCGCCGCGCGATGCGCCACGCGCACCTGCTGGGCGCCAAGACTCCGTTGATGCACCGGCTTGTGCCGACGCTGGTCGGCGCAATGGGGCAGGCCTATCCCGAGCTCGCACGTGGTCAGGCGCTGATCGAGGAAACCTTGCAGCGCGAGGAAACGCGCTTTCGCGAAACGCTCGACAAGGGCCTCAAGCTGCTCGACGAGGCGACCACCGGGCTGACCAGCGGCGACGAACTCGATGGCGAGGTCGCGTTCAAGCTCTACGACACTTTCGGCTTTCCCTACGACCTGACCGAAGACGCACTCCGCGCGCAGGGTATCGCGGTCGACCGCCCAGGGTTCGACACCGCAATGGCACGCCAGCGCGATGCGGCCCGCGCTGCGTGGAAGGGCAGCGGCCAGTCCGCCGATAGCGAGGTCTGGTTCACCATCGCCGAACGTGAAGGCGCGACCGAATTCACCGGCTACACAGCGACCGAGGGCGAAGGCCGCGTCGTCGCGATCGTCAAGGATGGCGCCGAGGTGCAGCAGGCGGGTGCCGGCGAAGAGGTCACCATCGTCACCAACCAGACGCCCTTCTATGGTGAGAGTGGCGGCCAGTCTGGCGACAGCGGCACGATTTCCACGCACGAGGGCCTTCGCATCGCGGTCCGCGACACGGGCAAGCCGCTGGGTCGTCTGCACGCGCACCACGGCGCGATCGAGGCGGGTGAGGTTCGCGTCGGCGATGAAGTGCGGCTCGCCATCAATGCCGGGCGGCGAGACCGGATACGCGCCAACCACTCGGCCACGCACCTGGTCCACGCCGCGCTGCGCAACCGGCTCGGCGGCCATGTGACGCAGAAGGGCTCGCTGGTGGCGGAAGATCGCCTGCGGTTCGATTTCTCGCAGCCGACCCCGCTGACCGAGGAGGATATCGCTGCGATCGAGGCGGAGGTGAATGCGGAAATTCGTGCCAACGAACCCGTTTCGACGCGTCTCATGGCGCCCGACGATGCAGTGGAAGCAGGTGCGCTCGCGCTGTTCGGAGAGAAATACGGCGACGAGGTGCGCGTGCTCACCATGGGCCGCGCGGGCGAGGGCGGGCGCAACTACTCGGTCGAGCTGTGCGGCGGCACGCACGTCAACGTCACCGGCGACATCCAGCTGTTCCGCATCGTGTCCGAGGGCGCGGTCAGCTCGGGCGTGCGCCGTATCGAGGCGCTGACCGGCGAAGCCGCGCGCCAATGGCTCGTCGCGCGTGAGGAGGGCCTGAAGCAGGCAGCCGCGGCGCTAAAGACCAATCCGGAAGACGTCACCGGGCGCATCGAGGCGCTGCTCGAGGAGCGCAAGAAGCTCGAAAAGGATCTCGCGGCGGCGAAGAAGCAACTCGCGCTTGGCGGAGGCGGTGGGGCAGAGGCGACCGCGCAAACCGAGACGGTGGGCGATGTCGCGTTCTCGGGTCAGGTAATCGAAGGGCTCGATCCCAAGGAACTGCGCCCGCTGCTCGACGAGGCGAAGACGCGGCTTGGCTCGGGCGTTGCAGCCATCTGCGCGACCAACGAAGGCAAGGCAGCGTTCGCAGTCGCGGTGACCGATGATCTGACCGGTCGGTTCAGCGCGGTCGATCTGGTGCGCGCGGGCGTGGCCAAACTGGGCGGGAAGGGCGGCGGTGGCCGCCCGGACATGGCACAAGGCGGCGGCCCCGACGCAGCGAAGGCCGAGGCCGCTCTGGATGCGGTGCGTGACGCCTTGCGCGAGGCGGTCAGCGCCTAATCGTTCAAGGTATCAGCGCGCGCCACTACCCGCGCGTCGCGCATCGGGTTCGCTCCCGCGATTGACGCCTTCGCCGCCAGTATCGGCGGGGCTGTTCGCGTCGCGCCGCGCGGAGGGTTTCACCCGTCCGCCATCGGCCACGTTCTGCGGCTTGAACTTCTCGTCGTTCGGGGTCGGTTTGGTGGGGTCTGTATCGGTCATTCTACTCTCCTTCACTCAACCAATGCGTGAGCGCGACGAGAGTTCAAATTTTCTTCTCTTATTTCCGTGATTTATGTGGCGTATAGCCTGCGCAGCGTGGCCTTGGCGGCGGGCAGAGCGCGCTCGACACTGGTCGGATCAACTGTCAGCAATGCCTCTTCCAGCGATTCAATCAGGGAAGCGCGCTCGCTTGCCCTGTCGTCAGAAAGCTCTGCCTCGTCCAATCGCTGAGCCAGAAAGAGCAGGTCGAAGGCGGGTCGCACCCGCAGGAAGGTTTCAACCATCGCCTGCCGGGTCGCGGGATGGTCGGGTCGATCGTGGCCCCCCAGGATCGACTGCGTCACGAACTGGCCCGCGCCGAAGCATTCGAAAGCGATGCAGCCTGCAAAGCCGAGCCTTTCGCGGTCGGCGTAGATCGTGCAGTGGCCACACGAGTCCAGCTTCGGGCAGGGCTCTCCGCTAAGCTTTTGCGCAGCGAAACCGGGCATTTCGTCCGAAGGATATGCGATGCAGCACAGCGCTGCACATTTTGTGCAGTCGGATTGCGTGGCGATCCGGCCCACCATGTTCTGTGCTCAGCCTTCGGCCGTGCTGGTGCGCAGCTTGGGCTTGTGCTCCAGCGCGGCCTCGGTCTGGATCTGCGTCCGCATCTCGTCGCGCTTCTCGTGGATCGAGGCGATTACCGGACCCATCGCGACGCCGATATCCACCAGCACCGCCTCGGATAGCTGGAGCGAGCTCTCCAGCGTCTCGGGCACCGCGTGGCTCGCTCCCGCCTGGTACAGCGCCGCAGCGTGCGTCGCGTCGCGCGCGCGGGCGACGATCAGCAATCCTGGGTAGGTCTTGCGCAGCCGGGCGACCAGCCGCTGCGCCAGCACCGGCGCGTCCATCGTCAAGACGATTGCCGAAGCATCCTCCACCCGCAGCGCGCGCAGCGTTTCGAGCCGCGCGGCATTCCCGAACAGCACGTTGTACCCGTCGCGCTTGTCCTGCTGGACGAGGTCGGCGTCGGATTCGATCGCGATGTAGGGCTTGCCATGGACGGTCAGCATGTCCGAGACGAGGCGGCCGACGCGCCCGCCGCCGACCACGATCACCCGGCCCATCGGCGCGTCTGCGTCGTGCACGGGATCGGGCACAGGATCGACCCGGCGCGCGACCGCGCGCCCGACCAGCGCCAGCAGCGGGGTGACGGTCAGCCCGATGGCGGTCACGATCTGCCAGAATTGCGTGGTGCCCGGCTGGATCAGCATCGCCGAACTGGCGGCGGAGAGCACGATGAGCGTGGTTTCCGAAGGGCTGGCCATCAGGATGCCCGTCTCGGTCGCGGTGTTGCGGCGCGCGCCCATCATCCGCAGCAGCAGGCCGGTGACGAGCGCCTTGAACACCAGCACCAGCACTACCGCGGTGAGGATCGTGCCGAGATTATCGGCCAGCGCCTGCAGGTCGATGCTCATCCCGATGGTGATCAGGAATATCCCCAGCGCGAGGCCCTTGAAGGGTTCGATGATCGCTTCGACCTCGCCGTGAAAATCGGTCTCCGCGATCAGCAGCCCGGCGATCAATGCGCCGACGATGGGGGAGAGGCCGGTCATCCCGGTGGCGAGGCTCGCGCCGATCACCACCACCAGCGTCGCGGCGAGGAAGACTTCGGGGCTCTTGGTGCGCGCGGCTTGTGCGAACAGCGCAGGCAGGGCGTAGCGCCCGGCGATCAGCAACACGCCGATCACCGCCGCACCCTGCCACAACGTGGTCCAGATGCCGGTCAGCCCGTCGGCCTGCGCGTATGGCGCCAGCGCGCCGAGCATGAAGATAATCGGCACGATCGCGATATCTTCGAACAGCAGCATCGAAAGCGCGGCCTTGCCCACGGGCGACGCCGTGCCCGAGATGGGCAGCACGATGGCAGTGGAGGATAGTGCGAGCGCGAGGCCCAGCGCCATCGCCCCGGTCCAGTATTGGCCCATCATGGCCAGCGCCAGCGCGATCGAGCTGCCGATGATCATCAGTTCCATCGCGCCCAGGCCGAACACCAGCCTGCGCATTTGCCAGAGACGATTGAAGCTCAGCTCCAGCCCGATGGTGAACAGCAGCAGGATGATCCCGAACTCGGCGAAGATATCGAGCGAATCCGGCTCGGAAATCGTCACCGCCGTCAGCCATCTGGCCTCGTCGGTCAGCGCGCCGAGCCCGTATGGCCCGACGAGGATGCCCACCAGCAGGAAGCCGATGACCGGGGTGATGCGGAACCGGGCGAACAGCGGAATCACGATCCCCGCCGCGCCGAGAATTACCAGTGCGTCGGATATTGCAGTCGTCGGTTCGAGTTCACCTGCCATGTGCCTGACCTATGCGGGCATCGGAAAAATGTCACCTGCACAAGATCGATTCCTCGTGCGACTGCTTGATGCTAGGCCTCGGTGGCAAACTTGGGAGAGGGATATGAAGGTTTTGGGATTTGCCGCGGCGGTCGCCCTGTTCGGGGCAGGCGTTGCCAGCCCGGCGGCGGGACAGAGCGAAAGCGCAGCGATGGATGCGGCGTACAAGAGCGCGGTGGAGGCGTTCGCCGGGGGCGATCTTGAGCGGGCCGCAGAGATTGTGCGCCCTGCGATTGTGGAATTCGAAGCCAGCTTCGAAGACGGGGTGGACGTCTATTGCTCTTCTTCGACCAGCGCCGCCTTGGCCTACATGGCGATCGCCACGAGCGAGAACCGCAAGGCGGTGGCGGTGACCGCTTCCTATTGTCGTGCACGCTTCCTGCTTGCCTACAAGCTGGCCGACGAAAGGAAACTCGCGGAAGCGGAAAGCGCGATCCGATCGGTCCTGCAACACGACCCCTTCAACCCGAACTTTCTCAACGAGCTGGGCTACGTCCAGGCAGAGAGCGGCAATCTGACAGGCGCCATGGAGACCTTCCTCAACGCCGAAGGGTATACCGAGTTGCTCGAGGAGCCCGATCGGTCGCGCTGGCTGGCTGAGTCGCTGCGCAAGCAGGGTTGGGTTCTGATCGAGCAGGCCAAGTGGGACGAGGCCGAAGCCGCGTTCAACAAGAGTCTCGAGATCGAACCCGATCACCCGATGGCGCTTTCCGAACTCGAATACATCGCCGAGAACCGCGACAATTGAATTGCGCGTCACCGGGCGGGGGTAACTAGCCCCCGCCGGGCGTGTGCGGCCCCATCGGCTTGCTGTCCTGCCCGGCCGCCTCGTCGCTATCCTCGCCGATCCGCGGGGAGACCTGGCCCACGCGCTTGTCCCACTCGATCTGGTAGAGATCGAAGCGGCGATCGGCGAGATTGCGCACGGTCCCTTCTGCGCGCGCCCAGCTGAGATCGGCCAGATTGACGTCGCTGATCGTCAGCGTTTCGACATTCTCGCTCGCCTCGGCCGCGATCCCGTCGCGCGCGAAGGGGAAGTCGCACGGCGTCAGGATGCAGCTTTGCGCGTACTGGATGTCCATGTTCGCGACATTGGGCAGGTTGCCGACATTTCCCGATAGGACGGTAAAGCACTGGTTTTCGATCGCGCGGGCCTGCGCGCAATAGCGCACCCGCATATAGCCCTGGCGGCTGTCGGTGCAGAACGGCACGAAGATGATCCGCGCCCCTTCGTCCACCAGCCGGCGGGCAAGCTCGGGGAATTCGCTGTCGTAGCAGATCAGCACCCCGATCGGGCCGCAATCGGTGGGGATCGCGTCGATGCTGTCGCCCCCCTTGATGTTCCACCAATAGGCTTCGTTGGGGGTGGGGTGGATCTTCTCCTGCGCGTGGATCGATCCGTCTCGCAGGCAGACATAGGCGACGTTGTGGATGTCCCCGTCGTCCATCCGTGTGGGGTGCGATCCGCCGATGATGTTGATGTTGAAATTGAGCGCCAGCTCGGAGAGTTTCTGGCGGATTTTCGGGGTATAGTCGCTCAGCGCCTCGATCGCTTCCATCGGGCTCAGCTCCTTTTCCTCCGCGCTCAGCAGCATCAGCGTGAACAGCTCGGGGAAGAGGATGAAATCGCTTTCGTAGTCCGCCGCGACGTCGACGAAATACTCGATGTGCCGCATGAACTCGTCGAACCCGGAAACCGCGCGGGCCTGCAGCTGGCAGGTCGCGATGCGCACGCTTTCGACATCGCGCGGCAGGCGGTGCTTGCGCGGCGCGTCGGCGTCCACATACGGATTGCGCCAGACCATGCGCACGGCATGGCCGCGGCTCTTCTTGTCCTCGGGCAGATACCGCATCAGGATGCCGTCGGGCTCGAACCCGTTGGCGAGCTGGAAGCGTAGCACGGGGTCATGCACCTTGTTGTCAAGCACCAGCTGGAGATATTCTTCCGGGGTCTCCGCCCGGTTGGTCTTGCGCCGTTTGGAGCGGTCGTAGCCCGGCATACGCCCGCCGAACACGATGCCCGCAAGGTCGAGCCGCTCGGCCAAAGCGCGTCGCTCCTCGTACAGGCGACGCCCGATGCGAGTGCCGCGCACCTCCGGGTCGACGCACATCTCGTAACCGTAAAGCCAGTCGCCCGTCGGGTCGTGCCGCGATCCGAAGCCGTTGCCGGTCACCTCGTCCCACGTATGGTCCGCCATGGCGACTTTCGCGCTCAGCCGCATCGAGGCGCAATAGCCGACGATCACCCCGTCGAGTTTGGCGACGAAGCAACCTTCGCGGTAATTGTTCAGTTGACCACGGATCTCGCCGAGCTTGTAGGGCGGCAGGTCGACATAGGCGCGGCGGACAAGATCGGCGATCTGCGGCACGTCCTTGAGCATGGCCTGCCGGACTTCGAGCCGCGCCTTGGTCTTTGCGGTGGTGGCGATCGGATCGTCTCCTGTAGAATGACGTTCAATGGGCACTAGTGCCTGAACAATGAAAGGCCACCAAAGTGCCGCACAATTCCGAATTGCCCGTCGTGATCGTAGGCGGCGGCCCCGCCGGAATGTTCGCTGGCATGTTGCTCGCAAGGGCGGGCGTCAAGGTCACCGTGCTGGAGAAACACGAGGACTTCTTCAGGGATTTTCGCGGCGACACCGTACATCCCTCGACGCTCGACCTGTTCCACCAGCTCGGCTGGCTCGACGATTTGCTGGCGATCGAGCACAGCAAGGTCGAGCGAATCGGGCTGAGAGTAGCAGGACAGCAGCGCGATATCGCCGATTTTCGGCACCTGTCCGTACCCGCACCGTTCATCGCGATGATGCCGCAGTGGGACCTGCTCGATTTTCTTGCGAGAAAGGCAGGCCAATATCCCGGCTTTGAACTGCGCATGGGCACGGAGGCTGTCGCCGCGCACGCCGATGCGGATGGGCGTATCGCGTCTGTCGAAACCAAGAATGGCGCGGTGCTCCCTGCGCGGCTGGTGATCGCTGCGGATGGTCGCCGCTCGATCATGCGCGAAGAGGCTGAGTTGCCGCTCAAGAATATCGGCGCGCCGATGGATGTCCTGTGATTCAGGCTCGAACGACCGCCCGAGCTCGGGCCTGAAAGCTTCGGGTCGCTCGCCGCAGGGCGCTTCCTCGTGCTGATCAATCGGCGGACCTACCTGCAATGCGCCTTCGTCATCCCCAAGGGCGCAGGCGAAGAAATCCGCCAGCAAGGAATCGCCGCGTTTCGCGATCGCTTGCGCGGTCTGGTGCCCGAACTGGACGGTGTGATCGACCGGCTAACCGACATTGATGATCTCAAGCTGCTGAGCGTATCGCTCGACCGCCTGACCCGGTGGTCGCGTGCGGGATTGCTCGCCATCGGCGATGCGGCGCACGCGATGAGTCCGATTGGCGGGGTCGGGATCAATGTCGCGGTGCAGGATGCAGTGGTTGCGGCGAACGTGTTGGCAGCGCCGCTTGCTCGCGGAGAAAACCCCGATCCGCTGCTGCCGCGCGTCCAGCAACTGCGCGCCCGCTCGGTCCATTACACGCAGATGATCCAGAAGTTTGCGCAGGATCGGTTTATCCGACCGATCCTTGAGCGCGACACGCCGATCGAGCGGGCTCCGTTGCCGGTGCGGCTGATCGATGCGGTGGGCCCGCTGCAGCGCCTGCCCGCCCGGCTCATCGGGCTGGGGATCGACCGCCCGCATATAGAAAGCCCCGACGCCTACGGGTGAGGCGCCGGGGCAAACTTGGCTACGAATTCGATGTTCGAGATCAGGCGGGGGCGAGGCCCTGCTTCTTCATCTCGGTTTCGAGGTTGGTGACGATCGCTTCGAAGAACTGCTCGGTGGTCAGCCAGCTCTGGCCGGGGCCGATCAGCAGCGCGAGATCCTTGGTCATCTGACCGTTCTCGACCGTCTGAATACAGACCTTCTCCAGCGTTTCGGCGAACTTCACCACTTCGGGGGTGTCGTCGAACTTGCCGCGATACATCAGGCCGCGCGTCCACGCGAAGATGCTGGCGATCGGGTTGGTCGAGGTCGCCTTGCCTTCCTGGTGCTGGCGATAGTGACGCGTTACTGTGCCGTGCGCCGCTTCGGCTTCGACGGTCTTCCCGTCGGGCGTCATCAGCACGGAGGTCATCAGGCCGAGCGAGCCGAAGCCCTGCGCCACGATGTCCGACTGCACGTCGCCATCATAGTTCTTGCAGGCCCACACGAACTTGCCGCTCCACTTGAGCGCGGCGGCGACCATGTCGTCGATCAGGCGGTGTTCGTAAGTGATGCCGGCAGCCTTGAAGTCGGCGGCGAATTCGGCGTCGAACACTTCCTGGAACAGGTCCTTGAAGCGGCCATCGTATTTCTTGAGGATGGTGTTCTTGGTGCTCAGGTACACCGGCCACTTGCGGTCGAGGCCGTACTGGAAGCTGGCGCGCGCGAAGTCGCGGATCGAATCGTCCAGATTGTACATCGCCATCGCGACGCCCGGGCTGGGGAATTCGAACACGTCGATGTCGATGTTCTCGCCATCTTCGCCCTCGAAGACGAGGCGCAGCTTGCCCTTGCCGGGGATCAGCGTGTCCTTGGCGCGGTACTGGTCGCCGAAGGCGTGACGGCCGACCACGATCGGGTCGGTCCAGCCGGGCACGAGGCGCGGCACGTTGTCGATCACGATCGGCTCGCGGAAAACCACGCCGCCCAGGATGTTGCGGATCGTGCCGTTGGGCGAAACCCACATTTTCTTGAGGCCGAATTCCTCGACCCGCGCTTCGTCGGGGGTGATCGTCGCGCACTTCACGCCGACGCCGTACTGCTTGATCGCGTTGGCCGCATCGACCGTGATCTGGTCGTCGGTTTCGTCACGTTTTTCGATCGAGAGATCGTAGTACTTAAGATCGATGTCGAGATAGGGCAGGATCAGCCGCTCGCGAATCCATTGCCAGATGATTTTCGTCATTTCGTCGCCGTCGAGTTCGACGACCGGGTTCTTGACCTGAATTTTTGCCATCATTCGTCCTGTCGGTACCGCGTGTTTCAAAATGGGGGTGAAATCTGGCGCGGCTTTAGCAGTTGGCCGGTGCGGTGCAAGGCGGGTGCTGGAAATGAAAAAGGCGCCGCAGTGCGACGCCTCTTGCAGTTTCAGGCGATGGTGGGCGTAGCAAGGATTGAACTTGCGACCCCTACGATGTCAACATAGTGCTCTACCACTGAGCTATACGCCCACACCATCGCGTGTGCCGCCATGACGGCGGACGCGCCAGATAGCCGCGCCGCGCCCCGGAGACAAGGGGCTAATGCTGCCTCTTACAGCTGGACCTCTTTCGCGTCGTCGAACACGCGGTCCACCTCGAGCACGAGATCGCGCAGGTGGAAGGGTTTTGACAGCACCTTTGCCTGCGGCTGGTCGGCGCTCGCCTTCAGCGAAACCGCCGCGAATCCCGTGATGAACATCACGAGCGTGTCGGGGCTGATCTCGTTGCACCGCTGGGCCAGCTCGATCCCGTCCATCTCGGGCATCACGATGTCCGACAGCAGCAGGTCGTAGGCCCGTGTTTCGAGCAAGGGCAGCGCGGCGGTGCCGCAATCGACCGAATCGACGGAGTAGCCAGCCTTTTCCAGGGCGCGGGCCAGATAGGTCCGCATTGCTTCCTCATCCTCTGCCAGGAGGATTCGCCGATAAGGTGTGGGTTCGATCATAGAGGGCGATCCATAGCGCGCACCACTTAACGAATCTTTGGCGCGGACGATGCTTGCCCTGCTTTGACACACACCTGCGACGGGTTCAGCAAACGCGCAAGGAGATCGCCGTTGAACGATGATTCGCAAGAGGAACTGGTCGGCGGGATGATCCCCGGCAGCGGCGTGCCTGCCTTCAGCTTGCGAGGATTGCGGGAAGCCGGCGTGCCGGTCCTGATTGCGGCACCGCACGGCGGGCGCGCCTACCCCGAGAATGTCTCGTCCGAAATGCGCAATCCGGCCCTCGCCAAACTGCGGCTGGAGGACCGGCTGGTCGACGATCTGGCCCGCTCGATTGCGGACTCGACCGGTGCGGCGGCGCTGGTGGCGCATGCTCCGCGCGCGATGCTCGATCTCAACCGTGCGCCCGACGATCTCGACTGGTCGATGATCGGCGACGGCAATCCGGCAGGCACCCGCCATTCGAGCGCCAACCGGCGCGCGCGCAGCGGGCTGGGGCTGGTGCCGCGCCGGGTCGCAGGCGTAGGCGAGATATGGCGCGCGCCGCTGGCGGTGAGCGAGGTCGAGGCGCGAATCGCGCTGATTCACGAGCCTTATCACCGCGCGCTGGCGAGGGCGCTGGGGGAGATTCGCAAGACCTGGGGCGTGGCACTGCTGATCGACCTGCATTCGATGCCGCCGCTCAGGCAGCGCCATCCGGGCGAAACGCCGGTCGAATTCGTGATCGGCGACCGTTTCGGTGCATCGTGCGACGACCGTGTGGCGAGCAGGGCGATCCAGTTTCTCGGCGCGCAGCAACGCGGTGTGGCGCACAACCGGCCCTACGCTGGCGGCTATGTGCTCGATCGGCACGGCAGGCCCGCAATCGGCATCCATGCGATGCAGCTGGAGGTGTGCCGCTCGCTCTACCTCGATCCGCGATTCGAGCGTCTCAGCCCGCGCATGCCTGCGCTGGCGCGGATGCTGGCCGAACTCGTCCGCACGCTGGCCGAAGAAATCCTGCCCGACCGGCGCGAGCACGGCCTCCCGCTGGCCGCAGAGTAGCGCGCATAAAAAAACCACCCCGTGCATCGAATGCACGAGGTGGCCAAGGTTCAGGGAGGAAGCGCACCCATTGGGGCACGCCTATCCGGGCGGCTATGAGGGGGGAGTACCACCCGGACAAATGAAATTTGGGGTGCGCCGCAGCATTGTCAAGGACAGTTGTGCGCACCCCATGTCAGCTAGGTATTATTCGCTAGGTGCGGGAACCGGGGCCGGATTCTTGCCCTGCTTTTCCTGCCGGGCGAACACGATCCGCATCAGATCGAGCGAGGCGAGGTGCGCATAGATCAGCGGCAGCATCCCGTCCTTGTTCCAGCGCGCGATCGTCGCATCGTCGACTTCGCGCAGCTTGTTATGGTCGATCATGCGGAAACCGCGATAGACATAGGGCTTGCCCGGGTCCGAGCTGCGTTCGATCCCGACTTCGCCATCGATCAGCAGGTCGTACTTGATCAGTTCGTCGGTCATCGCCTTGGTGCGCTGGCCGCCCTGCTCGAAATTGTTGCAGAAATCGAGGATGGCCTGGGTGTGCTCGGTGGTCGAACCGTCGTCGTTGAACAGCCGCTCACCTTCGTCGAATTCGCCGATTGCATCGCTGGTGGGGTCGAAGCAGAGCGACAATTCGTCGTTCTGGTCCGAAAGACGCGCGAGCAGGAACGGATAGCGACGAACATACATCGGCATGTAGATCGGATCGATCACCTTGCCTTCTTCGTCGATGAAGGTGTTCACGCCCTCGTTCAGGCCCATCAGCGCGATCGGCAGCGGGTTTTCGCCGGTGGCGAAAATGATCGGGAAATGGCGCGCGACCGGCACGAATTCGTCCGCCAGAACGGGGACCATGTGCTGCTTGGCAAGCCATGGTGCCGCTTCGCGCTGGCGATTGCGGAAATTCTTGTGATCCCGCGTGTTGAGCGGCATCAGGTCGTTATAAAGCATGGGAAGCTGTGGGTCTTGCGGCGCGCTGGCCATCGGTCTCTCCGTCGACGTGCTGGATATGGCGAGGGGCGCGCGGCGACCGCAATGCCCCGGATATGGAACCCGCGCCTTTAGGCGGCGGGCGCACTGCTGGCAAGCGGCACAAGCTTGCCCGGATTCATGATGCCCAGCGGATCGAGCGCCTGTTTGACCCTGCGCAGGATCGCCAGCGAAGCAGGATCGCCGAGCCGGGCAAGCTCGTCGCGCTTCATCTGGCCGATGCCGTGTTCGGCGCTGATCGAGCCGCCCCAGCGGATCACCAGGTCGTGCACTGCCGCGCTCACCGCCTTGCCTTGCGCCTCTTCCCAATCCTGGCCGGTCGCGCCTGCGGGCGCGCGCATGTGGAAGTGCACATTGCCGTCGCCCAGATGGCCGAACGCGACGGCTTTTGTGCCGGGAAAGCGGGACTCCAGATCATCTGAGGCGGCGTCGATGAAATCAGGCATGGCCGCGACCGGGACCGAGATGTCGTGCTGCACTGCCGGCCCGTGCGCGCGCTCCGCCGGCGAAATCGCGTCGCGCAACGCCCACAGCGCCTCCGCCTGCGTCTCGTTGGCGGCGATGGTTGCGTCTTCGATTAGTCCTTCTGCAAGCGCCGCTTCGAGCAGGGCGGTCGCCCGGCCTTCGAGGCTATCTGCTTCCGATTGGTCGGCCACCAGTTCGAGCAGCGCGTACCAGGCGTGCGGTGCGGCCAGAGGATCGCGCGCGCTCGCCTCGTAAGCGAGCACCGATTCGAGTGCGTCGCGCGGAATGATCTCGAACCCTTCGAGCGCGTTCGCCTCGCGCTCCGATGCGAGCAGCAGCAGGCGCCGCGCGTGCTGAACCGTCGGCAGGCCGACGAACAGCACCCGCCGCGCCGCGATCTGCGGTGCAAGCGAAAGGGTGGCTGCGGTAACGATCCCCAGCGTGCCTTCTGACCCGATCAGCAGCTGCTTCAGATCGAAGCCGCGGTTGTCTTTCTTGAGCGCGGCGAGGGTGTCGAGCACCGAACCGTCGGGCAGTACTGCCGCCAGCCCGAGCACCTGCGCGCGCATGGTGCCGTGCCGCAGCACCTGCGTGCCCCCCGCATTGGTCGAAATGAGCCCGCCGATCGTGGCCGAACCCTTGCCGCCCAGCGTCAGCGGGAAGCGCAGCGAACGCTGCGCTGCCGTCTCGTGCAGTGTCTGCAGGACAACGCCGGCTTCGCACACGACCTGCCGTGCGTCCTCGTCCCAATGGCGGATCTTGTCCATCCGGCGTAGCGAAACGAGCAGCGCGGCACCGCTTTCGTCGGGGGTTGCGCCACCCGACATGCCGCTGTTGCCGCCCTGCGGCACGATCGGCACGCGGTGCTGCGCGCACAGCTTGACCAGTGCGGAGACTTCCTGCGTCGTGGCGGGGGAGGCGAGCGCCAGCGCACGCCCCGTATAGCGCCCGCGCCAGTCGGTCAGCCAGGGTTCCATAAGGTCTGCGTCGCGGGTCAGTCCACGCGGGCCGAGCACCTTTGCGGCGGCATCGAGGAAGGCATCGCTCATGGTGCAGCCATGCCACACCCTTTCGGGACAATGCCAGTGGATCGGTGCCAAATCCTGCCGCAATTAAGCCGCCATTCAAAAGAGTGGGCTATTGAGGTAGCGGGTAGATCGAACGGGGCGGCTCGATATGTTGTATTCTGGACGCTCGAGGAAGACGACACGTACATGCTCTTGATGGCCGCATTTCTGGCACCAGCTCTTGCGCTCGCTCCGGCGGGCAAGGGCGATGCGTCTGCGGATGGTACCGTCCGGGCAGCGTCGACATTCGCCAACCCCGAAGTGTCAGCCAACGCAGCCGAAACTCCGATAGAGACGCCGGAAAGGCCTGCGACCGGCTGGATGGCGGCCGAAGCGTGGCGCGCGGACCGCAATGCACACCAGGTTCGTATTCGTCAGGAAATCACCATCCGCGTCTCGCCCCGCCGCAACACGCGCGAAATGGTGGCCGACTGGCGCACCGTGATGCCGCGCAAGATGGAACAGCGCGAAATCGGCAAGTGCATCCCTGCGCGCAGCATCGTGGCGGTGCAGACGATCAGCACGCGCGACCTGGTGCTGTACCTCTCGGATAACCGCATGATCCGCGCCCAATTGCGCAAATCGTGCAGCGCGCGCGATTTCTACCTCGGGTTCCAGATCCAGCCCAACAAGGATGGCAATCTTTGCGTGGGGCGCGATATCCTGCGCACGCGCAACGGTGCCGCGTGCAAGATCGGCGCGATCCGCCAGCTCGTCCCCGCCGACTGACGCGGCGCACCGGGCGCATTTTCTTGACAGCGGCGCGCATTTCAGCGATTGCGCGCGCGCCCCTGCGGCGCTGATCCTGTAGGGCTCCAATCCCTCTGGCATGGCCCGCAATCGCCCTCCACAACCGGAATACTGAATGAAATTCGCCGATCTCGGCCTTTCCGATAAATTGCTGCAGGCGGTGGAAGCCGCCGGTTATAGCGAACCCACGCCGATTCAGGCGCAGGCTATCCCCCCCGTGCTGATGATGAAGGACATCATCGGCATCGCCCAGACGGGCACGGGCAAGACGGCCAGTTTCGTGCTCCCGATGATCGACATCCTGGCCAGCGGGCGTCGCCGCGCGCTGATGCCCCGGTCGCTCATTCTCGCGCCGACGCGCGAACTCGCGGCTCAGGTGGCCGAGAATTTCGAGAAATATGGCAAAGGCCACGACCTCCAGCTCGCGCTGCTGATCGGTGGCGTCCAGATGGGTGATCAGGTCAAGGCGCTCAACGAAGGCGTCGACGTTCTCATCGCTACGCCGGGCCGGTTGATGGACCTGTTCGAGCGGGGCAAGATCCTGCTCAACGGTTGCGAAATGCTGGTGATCGACGAGGCGGACCGAATGCTCGACATGGGTTTCATCCCTGATATCGAGACGATCTGTTCCAAGCTGCCCGAACCGCGTCAGACGCTGCTGTTCAGCGCGACCATGCCGCCGCCGATCGAAAAGCTGGCGCAGAAATTCCTCACCAATCCCAAGCGGATTGAGGTCAGCCGGGCGGCGTCGACCAACGAGAACATCACCGCGTTCAAGATTCCGGTGAAGCCGCGCGAGAAGCGCGAGACGCTGCGCTGGCTGCTGGCCAACGATCTGGTCGAAACCGCGATCATCTTCGCCAATCGCAAGACGACCGTGCGCGAGATCAACAAGAGCCTGCAGAGCTATGGCTTTGCCAGCGGCGAGATCCACGGCGACATGGACCAGTCGAGCCGCATTGCCGAACTCAACCGGTTCAAGGCGGGCGAGATCAACATCCTCGTCGCGTCCGACGTTGCTGCGCGTGGGCTGGACATCAAGGGTGTCAGCCACGTGTTCAACTTCGACACGCCGTGGCACCCGGACGATTACGTCCACCGCATCGGCCGCACGGGCCGCGCGGGGGCCAAGGGCCGCGCCTTCACGCTGGTCACCAGCGACGATGAAGAGGCGCTCTCCAATATCGAGAAGCTGACCGAGACCAAGGTCAAGGCCTTCGGCAAGGAAGACGTGCGCGTCGAACTGGTCGAGGCGAAGCCCAAGGCCCAGCAGTCGGCGAAGCCCGAGAGCGAGGACCAGCCCGAGCCGAAGCGCGAAAGAAAGCCGCGCAGGAGCGAAGAATCCCGCTCCGACGACGAGTCCGGCAAGTCCGCTCGCGACAGGGGTGGGCGCAGCGATGAGGATCGCGCACCGCGCGGGCGGGGCGGTCGTGACCGTGATCGTGACCGTGGTGGGCGTGATCGTGATCGCGGCGGCAATCGTCACTCCGGCGATAACGAGGTGATCCCGGCGGGTGAATGGAACGGGCCGATGCCCGATTTCCTCTCGGTCAGCGCGCTGTAACGCTCCGGGTCTGCGACCATTTGCAGGCCCGAATTAGGCTGGTTTTAACCAATTTCGGGCACTGCTTTCTCACCAACAGGGGAAGCAGATGCCGAACGAAGCCACCAGCGCCGAAGTGGTGCGACAGCGCACGCTTGCTGCCCTGCGGATTCTCGACACCGCGCCCGAGGGCGAGTTCGATGCCATCGCGAAGGCTGCGCGCCGGATTTTCGGCTGCCGTGCCTCTTTCATTTCGCTGATCGATTCGGATCGCCAGTGGTTCAAGGCCCGCGTGGGAGTGCATCAGGCAGAAATGGCGCGCGAATGCTCGCTGAGCACCATTGCGGTGGAGCGCGGCGAGGAAATCGTGGTCGAGGATCTGCCGTCCGACCCGGACTTTGCCGACCACGCGGTTGCCCTGGCAGTACCCGATCTGCGTTTCTACGCATCGATACCCATCATGGGGCCCGAGATCGCCGGTACATCGGCAGCCGTCGGGGTGCTGTGCGTCCTCGACGACAAGCCGCGTTCGCCATCGGACGAGGAATTGGCCGAGCTGCGCCAGCTCGGCAAGGTCATCGAATCGCTGTTCCGCATGCGGCTCGACACGCAGCGCAGCAGGCAGGTGCTGGCCGATCGCAAGGCGCTGATCGACGATCTGCATCGTACCAATCGCCAGTTCGAGCTGGCCGAACAAATGGCGCAGATCGGACACTGGCGGCTCGACCTGCGGACGAACGAAGTGCTCTGGTCGAAGCAGACCTGCGCGATTCATGGCGTCGAATGCGTCGAAGAGAAGCATCTGCGCGGCGCGCTCGAATTCTACCTGCCGCACGATCGTGCGCGCATGGAGGCCGCGATCCGCAACTGCCGCGAACACGGCACGCCCTATGATCTCGAACTCGATTTCCGCGACGCGCGGGGCGTGTTCAAGCGGGTGCATACGCAGGGCGAGGCCGAAATGGTCGATGGCAAGCCCATCGCGCTGATCGGCGTGTTCCAGGACATTACCGAACGCTATCACCTCGAAACGCGGCTGCGCACCGCTGCGCATGTCGACGATCTGACCGGGCTGCCCAACCGCGCGCGGCTCAACCAGTATATCGACGATGCGGTGATGGGTAAGCGCCGGGCGGGCAAGGAGCTTGCAGTGCTGCTGATCGATCTCGATCACTTCAAGGAAATCAATGACCTGCTGGGGCACGAGGCAGGCGACAAAGTGCTCAAGGAAATCGCCAGCCAGCTGGTGAGGGAGCCTTTCGCCGGCCAGTTCTCCGCGCGTCTGGGCGGCGACGAATTCGTGATGGTGATCGAAAACACCGATCTGCTCGCCGACCTGCAAGGCACGCTGGCGACGCTGCTCGGCAGGCTGCGTTTCGAGGTCTCGCGCGATGGCGAAAGCCTGATGGTCAGCGCCACGATCGGGGCGAGTTGGCTGACCGAAAACAACAACGAACGCAGCGCGCTGCTGCGCTGCGCCGACCACGCGCTCTACCAGGCCAAGCGCGCCGAGCGCGGCACTGCGTCGATCTGCCCCGATGCAATCGCGGGCGAACGTGTACGCGCAACTCCTCAGTTGCGGGCGGTCGGTTAGGCTATCCGATAAGCTTTTCGACGAGCACCCAGGCCAACACCCCGAAAATTGCCAACCAGAAGGCTGCCCAGGGCAGCCAGAGCAGCCACCAGCTCCAATGCTTGTCGATCGGCGGCTTGAGGCCGGGGATCGCGTCGAGCAATTCCCACACCGGCGGCATCAGTCGGCCAGCTTCACAAAGCTGTCGATCACCCGCTTGGTGCCGCTGGTTTCGAATTCGATCTCCAGCTTGTTGCCTTCCTGATCGGTGACCGTGCCGTAGCCGAACTTGTCGTGGAACACGCGCGCGCCCAGCGCGATGTCGGTGCGCGGCTTGGCGGCGAAGCTGGCGGCGCTGCGGTGGCTTTCCTGCACCCGAGCAGGCCGCGTCTCGTACCCGGTCGCCAGCGCACGCTGCCAGCCGGGGCCGCGCTTGTGCGATCGGTCGGGCCGGTCGCGGGTTACGTGCGCGAAGGGGTCTTCGCTCTCGCTCCAGTTGGCGCGCCACAGCGATGCGCCGCCCGAAAGCGTGGTTTCGCTCTCGACATGGGCCTCGGGCAGTTCCTCGATGAAGCGGCTGGGGATCGAGCTGGTCCACTGGCCGTAAATGCGCCGGTTCGCGGCGTGCAGGATCGTGCAGGCCTGTTTCGCCCGCGTGATAGCGACGTAGGCAAGGCGGCGCTCCTCCTCCAGCGAGGCGAGCCCGCCTTCGTCGAGCGATCGCTGCGACGGGAACACCCCTTCCTCCCATCCGACCAGGAACAGGTGATCGAACTCCAGCCCCTTGGCGGCGTGGATGGTCATGATGGTGACCTTGGCTTCCTCGGCATTCGCCTCGTTGTCCATCACCAGCGCGACATGTTCGAGGAAGTCGCCGAGCGTCTCGTAATCCTCCATCGCGCGCGCGAGTTCGGAGAGGTTTTCGAGCCGCCCCTTGGCCTCTGGCGTACGCTCGTTCTCGAGCATTGCCTGGTAGCCGCTTTCTTCGAGCACCTGCCGCAGCAGTTCGGCGGGAGCGAGGCCAGCGGCCTGTTCGCGCCATTGCAGGAACTGGCGCATGAGCGCGCCGATCGTGCCGCGTGCGCGCGCAGGCAACTCGTCGCTGTCGGCGAGGTCGAGCGAGGCTGCGGCGAGCGGCATTCCGGTACGCCGCGCGTGCTGGTACATCTTCTCCAGCGTTTTCGCGCCGAGCCCGCGCTTGGGCTGGTTGTAGATCCGCTCGAACGCGAGATCGTCCGCCGGTTGCGCGATGACGCGCAGATAGGCGAGCGCGTCGCGGATTTCGGCGCGTTCGTAGAAGCGGAAGCCGCCGATGATGCGATAGCCCATGCCGATCTGGATGAAGCGGTCTTCGAATTCGCGCGTCTGGTACTGCGCGCGCACGAGAATCGCGATTTCGTCGAGACCGGTGCCGCCGCGTTCGAGACTCTCGATCTCCTCGCCCACCCGGCGCGCTTCCTCGGGCCCGTCCCACACGCCGATCACACGCACCTTCGCGCCGCCGTCGGCCTCGGTCCACAATTCCTTGCCGAGTCGCTGGCTGTTCGCGCCGATCAGGCCCGACGCGGCGCCCAGGATGTGCGGGGTGGAGCGATAGTTCTGCTCCAGCTTGATGACCTTTGCACCGGGAAAATCCTTCTCGAACTTCAGGATGTTCGCCACTTCGGCGCCGCGCCACGAGTAGATCGACTGGTCGTCGTCACCCACCACGCAGATGTTCTTGCGGTTTTGCGCGAGCAGGCGGAGCCACAGGTACTGAACCTGGTTGGTATCCTGATATTCGTCGACCAGGATGTATTTGAAGCGGTTCTGGTACTGTTCCAGCACATCGGCATGCTGCCGGAAGATGTTGAGCATGTGGAGCAGAAGGTCGCCGAAATCGCACGCGTTGAGCGCTTGCAACCGCTTCTGGTAGGTCTCGTACAGCTGGGCGCCACGCCCATTCGCATACGCCTCGTTCTCGACCGCATCGAGATCGCCGGGGTTGAGCCCGCGGTTCTTCCACCGGTCGATCAGCCCGGCCAGCTGGCGCGCCGGCCAGCGCTTCTCGTCAAGGTCGGCCTCGGCGATCAGCGCCTTCAACAGGCGCAACTGGTCGTCGGGGTCGATGATCGTGAAATTCGATTGCAGTCCGACCAGTTCGGCATGGCGGCGCAGCATCTTGGCACCGATAGCGTGGAAGGTGCCGAGCCACGGCATGCCCTCGACCGCATCGCCAAGATGGCGCCCGACACGCTCGCGCATCTCGCGCGCGGCCTTGTTGGTGAAGGTGACACACAGGATCTCGCTCGGCCAGGCGAGCCGCATCGCGACGAGGTGTGCGAGTCTTGCGGTCAACGCAGAGGTCTTGCCCGTGCCCGCTCCCGCCAGCATCAGCACCGGACCTTCGGTGGTCAGCACCGCCTCGCGCTGCGGCATGTTCAGCCGCGCAGCATAGGGCGGGACGTCCGCGTTTCCGGCGGCTTCGGCGAGGGGGAAGGCATCACTCATGGCTATGCACGAACAGGTAGGGAACGCTTCCAAACGGGGCAAGGGAAGCCGCATTTGCGTCCCCCAATTCGGGAGCTGCGGCCGGAACCGCGATCCGGAACCCTAGCCGAGCCATCCCGTTGGTTGGGCAAGGACGAGGGAAGAAGGAGACAGAGACATGAAAAAGCAAATTCTCGCTGCCACTGCCGCCTGCGGCCTCGCAATTACTGCGGTTCCCGCGCTGGCCGACCATCACATGGAAGGCGACGGCATGACCATGACCGCTACGCAAAAGGCCATGTACGATAGCTGGTCGGCAGAAAACCAGATGACCTACGATGCGTGGCCGATGGAAGCGCAAACCTACTACTGGACGCTCAACGACAACCAGAAGAAAATCTGGTGGGACAAGCTGACCGACGACCAGCGCGTCAAGATCGTCGCGATGACCCCCGAACAGCAGACCACTGCGTGGACGTCGATCAACGCGCAGCTGAACGGCACCGCCACGGCGACCACGACCGCGACGACGAGCAGCGCTGCGAAGATCAACTACTCGAGCAATCCGGTGGTCCAGCCGACGCCCGGCGATGCGGGCCCGCCGCCTGCCAAGCTGCCGATCTGCGAACCCGAACAGCAGGATAACTGCATCAATCGCGGCGCGGCGTAACCGGCATTCGAAGCCCATCTCGGATGGCAGCGACTGGAATGGCCCCGTCGCTGCCGTTCGTCTGTCGAGAGGAGATACCCAAGCAATGAACAAAATCCTTTTGAGCACTATTTTGGTTTTCGGCGCAGCCACCGCGCTGCCCGCCAACGCGCAAACCGCGCCCGCACCCACGCCCGAGATCGAATATGTCCGCGGCGAGGTTGTGCAGCAGGTGCCGCAGAGCGAAGCGCCGATGTCGGGCGAGCTGCCGATCTGCAAGCCGAAGCAGGAAACCAACTGCATCAACAGCTGGGAAGCGAACCGCACGGGCAATCGCCCGATCAACTACTGGCCGGGCCGCCCGGCGAGCGAGATCAAGGAGCCGCTGCCGCTCAACGATCCCAACGGGTAAGCCGTTTCTTTTTCGGAAGAATGCAACGATCAGGGGCGTCCGCAGCAGCGGGCGCCCTTCTTGCGTGGGGTCAGGCGTCGAGTCGCAGCAACAGCAGCTTCGCCTTGCCCACCTTGCGCTCGCTCTCGATCGTAACGCCACGCAGATCGACTTCGTCGCGTGCACCGATCTCGAGTGAAACCCATGTCGCAGGGCCGATCCAGCCCAGCCGCGCCAGGCGATCGACCGCGACCCCGCCTGCGCTGGTTCCGTAAGGCGGATCGAGCATGACCAGATCGTACGGAGATTTCGCAGGCCCCAACCGCAGGACCGACGCCTGCTGAACCGAGGTCCGCGCGCCCGCGTCGAGCTTTGCGATATTGGCGCGGATTGCATCCACCGCGCGCTTGTCTTCCTCGACGAACAGGCACGACGCGCACCCGCGCGAAAGCGCTTCCAGCCCCAGCGCGCCCGAGCCCGCGAACAGGTCCGCAACGCTCAGCCCATCGAAACTGCCGAGACGGCTGGCAAGCATGTTGAACAGCGTTTCGCGCGTGCGGTCCGCCGTGGGCCGGGTGGTATCCCCACTCGGCGCGGCGATAGCACGGCCCCGCCAGTCGCCCGCGATAATCCGCATCAGGTGCGTACCTGCTTCACTGCGGAGCGGAATTTGCCGATATCGTGTTTCTTGACCTCGGCCACCTGGCCGCGCGGCAGATCGCCCAGCGAGATCGGGCCAAAGGCGGTGCGGACGAGGCGGTTCACGGTGAGGCCGAGATGTTCGAGCACGCGTCGCACCTCGCGGTTCTTGCCCTCGGTAATGGTCAGCTCGATCCACTGGTTGGCACCGGTCCGCCGCTCCAGATTGGCGTCGATCCGGCCGTAATGCATGCCGTCGATGGTGACGCCTTCGATCAGCGATTCGAGCTGAGCCTGCGTCACCTCGCCATGCGCGCGCGCGCGATAGGTCCGCTCGACCGCATTGGCTGGCAGTTCGAGCAACCGTTTGAAACCGCCATCATTGGTCAGCAGCAGCAGGCCTTCCGTGTTGAAGTCGAGCCGCCCGATCGGCATTACGCGCGGGGCATCCTTGGGCAGTGCATTGCGCAAGGCATCGTAGATTGTCGGGCGTCCGCGCGGATCGCGTTCTGCCGTGATCAGCCCGGTGGGCTTGTGGAATGCGAACAGCCGCGTTGGCTCGGGCTTGGCGACAGGTTTGCCGTCGACCGTTACTCCGCGCAGGCTTTCCAGCAGCGTGGCGGGCGTTTCGACCACCTTGCCATCGATTGCGACGCGCCTGTCGGCGATCATCCGCTCTACCTCGCGGCGGCTGGCAACGCCTGCGCGCGCCAGCAGCTTGGCGATACGATCGCCGCTCCGCTCTTCCTTGTCGCTCATGTTCATCCCGGTTCGCTTAGCCGGGTCGAACCGATCAACCAACTGGTCGCTTCGACCTTTTTGGTTTCTCGCGATCGAAATGAGGATGCGGCAGGCGATCCGGGCTGGCGTCCTTCATGCTGTCGAACCGCCGCCAGCCTTCACCGGTGCGCAGCAAGGCGACACCGCAGGTCTTGCAGGAGGTGCGAAAATTCAGGTTGTCGTGCCACACCCTGTGTCGATCGACCTGGTGACCTTTCATCCGGCAAATCATTGCGTTCAGCATTAGGTGGCTCCGTGGTCGGGCTCTCCGATCTGCTACGAATCTACGCCGCGATCGGACGAGTTATTCATTACCACGATTCCGCAAGCTTGTTGCCTAAATTCTGCCCTGATTCTTTTAAAGTAATGATTTTACATAAAAAATAGTAAGGAAATTATGCTGCAACTGCGAAATCGCGGGCTCGTAACGGGGCTTCCGCGAATCACCGGTGCAGAGCGGTTCAAGCCTGCGTCAGGGGGCTATGCGAAGGGGGACTTCGCAAGCTACTAAGCGTGCGCGAGGAACGAGGAGGGTGGCCGATGGCCGACGCGAAAGCCGACAAGACCAAGCCGGGCATCATGACCGTGCTGCGATCGCTGGGGCAGGCCAAGACCGGCTACATGCTGCTGTTCGGCTTTGCCGCCGGGCTGCCCTACGCACTGGTGCTGGGCACCCTGTATGCCTGGCTTTCCGACAGTGGTGAGATCGACCTCGAGACGATGGGCGTATTCTCGCTGATCGGGCTCGCCTACGCGTTCAAGTTCCTGTGGTCGCCGGCTCTCGACAGGGTCGACATTCCGGGCCTGCGCAGGCTGGGCAAGCGCAAGCAGTGGATCGTCACCGCGCAGGTGCTGATCGGCGCGTCGCTGATGTCGCTCAGTTTCATCGCGCCGAGCAACGAGACGATTGCCCTCTTCAGCCTGCTCGCCGGGCTCGCCGCCTTCGCCAGCGCGACGCAGGACGTCGTGATCGACGCCTGGCGCGTCGACGTGGCCGACGAAGTGGCGACGATCGACATCCTCTCCACCGTCTACCAGATGGGCTATCGCGTTGCGGCATTGGTGGGCGGCGCGCTGGCGCTGTTCATGGCCGAGCGGATGGGCTGGCCGGCCGTCTACCTGAGCATGGGCGCGATTATGCTGCTGGTCGGCATTTCGGGCCTGTGGGCTCCCGACGCCGACGCCGGTGCAACGCTGGCACATGACGATGACCTGACCGATCCGCACGGCCTGCGCGAAGCTGGGCAGATTGTACCGCGCGTGCGCGCCTGGGCACTGGGCGCGGTCGGCCTGCTGTGGGCATGGGCGCTGGTGACCGTCGGCGTGTTCATGGTCCGCTCGCTCACCAGCAATCCCGAAGCGCGCCCCGATTCGGTCGAGTTCATCAGCAATACCGGGCCGCTGATCGTGATCGCGACGGTCGTCGTCCCCGCGCTGATCGCGGCGTGGCTGGTGCGCGTGCAGCGCGCCGGGCAGCACGTGATCCCGGCGACCTTCGACGGGTCCGAACCGACCACTCAGACGGGCAAGTCGCTCTCGCCCTATGCCGCGACGAGCACCGGCGACCGGATCATGGACCACCTCTATCGCGCGCTGGTGCTGCCATTGACCGATCTGGTCGGGCGGCTGGGCTGGGCGATGATCATCGTCATCGCGCTGGTGCTCACCTACCGCATCACCGACGCGATCTGGGGCACGTTTGCCTACCCGTTCTACCTCGGTGAGCTGGAATATACGAAGGACGAGGTGGCGGTTGCCTCCAAGTTCTTCGGCGTGGGCGCGCTGATCCTCGGGCTGGGGCTGGGCGGCTACATGCTCACCGCGATCGGGCGCATGCTGACGCTGACGCTGGGCGCGTTCCTCGCCGCGATCACCAACCTGCTTTACGCCGATCTCGCGCTTGGCGGCGCCAATGTGCAGGCGTTCAGCGACCTGATCGGCTTCGGCTGGCTGGTCTCGCACATGGGCGGGGACGAGCGGCTGGCCACGCTGATGATGGCGATCGCGGGCGAGAACATCGCGGTCGGCATCGCGGGTGCGGCCTTCGTCGCCTACCTCTCCAGCATCGTCTCGCGCGGGTACAGCGCGGTGCAATATGCGCTGCTGTCTTCGCTCACGCTGCTGGTCGGCACGCTCGGGCGCGGGGCGCTGGGGCAGATGATCGAGGAGCAGGGCTATTACCACGTGTTCATCCTGACCACGCTGATCGGGATGTTCGCGGTGGTGCTGTGCATCATCGAGTGGGTCCGCCAGGCCCGCAGCGGACGCGCGCAGAATGCCCCGCCGCCCGATCCGGATGCGGTCGCTGCCGAGTAGTCAGTCCGGCACTTCGTCGTTCAGTCGCAGCGCCTCGCCCGCAAGGTAGAGCGAGCCTGCGATGAGGATGGGGAAATCATCCGAAGGGATGCCGCGCAGCGCCTCTTCCAGATCGGCGGCGGCACGCGCGTCGGGCCCGAAGGCTTCCGGCGGGTGGCACTCGTGCCCCGGCACCGGGACCACGGTGAGGCTGCGGATGCGATCGCCCAGCGCGCCGGTGATGGCTGACGGGTCCTTGTTGGCGAGCATGCCGATGATGAGGTGGAGCGGCTGATCTTGCAGGTATTGCCCAATCGCTTCGCCCGCACTCGGGTTGTGGCCGCCGTCGAGCCAGAGCGCGCGCCCGGCCGCAAGCCGCGTCAGAGGTCCGCGGCCCAGCCGCTGCATTCGGGCCGGCCATCTGGCCTCGGCGACGCCTGCTTTCAGCGCATCCTGTGAAATCCCGATCCGCGACTGCCGCCGCAGCATCGCAATCGCGAGGCCAGCGTTGATCACCTGATGCCGCCCCGGCATGGCGGGTGGCGGAGTGTGGAAGTAGCACGCCTCGCCCTCGCCATAGACGGGGTGGTCGTCACTGCCGCCCGGCTTGACGGCCCAGCCGTCGCCGAACCCGAACAGCGGTGCACCCACCCGCTCTGCCACCGCGCGGATCGCGTCCTTCGCTGGCTGGGGATAGTAGTAGTCGAGCGTCACCAGCGGCACGCCCGGCTTGGCGATGCCCGCCTTCTCGAACGCGATGCGCGCTATCGGATCGGCAGGCACGCCAGCTTCGGGTGCAAGCAGGAACTGCTCGTGATCGATGCCCAGCGCCGCGATCCCGCAGGCGGCGAGCACATCGGGGCCGAGCACGTTGGTCGCATCGAACCGCCCGCCGAGCCCGACCTCGACCACGCAGGCATCCGCCGGTTCGCGGGCGAAAGCGAGGAACGTGGCCGCGATGGTGACCTCGAAGAAGCTCGGGTTGAGGTCTGCGCCACCTTCTTCGCTGGCATCGAGCACTTCGGCCAGCAGCGCGGCGAGCTGCGCGTCTTCGATCAGCTTGCCCGCGATCCGGATACGCTCGTTATAGCGCACCAGATGCGGGCTGGTGGCGACGTGGACGCGCTTGCCGTCGGCCTCGAGCATCGCGCGCAGGAAGGCGCAGGTCGATCCCTTGCCGTTGGTCCCCGCAACGTGGAACGTGGGCGGCAGGCGGTCCTGCGGATCGCCCAGCCGGGCCAGCAGCGCGCGGATCGTCTCCAGCCCAAGGCGGCCATCGGGGACCGAGAGCGCACCCAGCCGGTCGAGCTGGGCCTGTACCGCCGGATCGTCGGAGCGGGCGAAGTCTCTCATTCTAAAGGCGCCGCCTCTTCAGGGGAGGTTGGGGAGGAGGGACCTGTGCGCCGCCGCTTCCCCACCCCTCGCTCTCCTCCCCTGAAGGGGAGGGGAGGATTGTGTCTTACGCCGCTGCCTTGCCACGCATGTAGCGGAGCATCATCGCCAGCTCCGCCTTCAGGTCATGGCGCCGCACTACGCGATCGACCATGCCGTGTTCGTGCAGGTATTCGGCGCGCTGGAAGCCCTCGGGCAGCTGTTCGCGGATCGTTTCCTGGATCACGCGCTGGCCCGCAAAGCCGATCAGCGCGCCCGGTTCGGCGATCTGCACATCGCCCAGCATTGCATAGCTCGCGGTGACGCCGCCGGTGGTCGGGTCGGTTAGCAGCACGATGTAGGGCAGCCCCGCCTGCTTCAGCTTGCGTACCATCACGGTCGCCTTGGGCATCTGCATCAGGCTGAGAATGCCCTCCTGCATGCGCGCGCCGCCCGCCGCAGTCGCCACGACATAGCCGCAGCGGCGCTTGATCGCCTCCGCCGCGCCGTCGCAGAAGGCTTGGCCGACCGCCATGCCCATCGATCCGCCCATGAAGTGGAAATCCTGCACGCCGAGCACGGCGGGCTGGCCGTCGATCTCGCCGCTCGCCACGGTGAAGGCATCGCGGTGCGGATTGGCCGCGCGCGCCTGCTTCAGCCGGTCGGTATAACGCTTGGAATCGCGGAACTTGAGCGGGTCTTCCTTGACCTCGGGCTGCGGCAGCAGCTCGAAGCCTTCGTCCATCAGCATCGCGATCCTGAGGTCCGCGCCGATCCGGCCATGGTGGTCGCAGCGCGGGCAGACATGGAGGTTATCCGCATAGTCGCTGGCGAAGATCATCTCTCCGCAGCCCTTGCACTTGATCCACAGCGTCTCATCGGTGGAGCGCTTGTTGGCGACGAAGGGCAGCGAATTGCGGACGCGATTGAACCAGCTCATGCGGGGGTCCTATAGTTTGGCTTCTTCAATTCGTCATCCCTGCTCTAACTCGTCATCCCCGCGAAGGCGGGGATCCAGATAAGGCCGGTGGATCGACCAACCGAGCTCATCTGGGCCCCTGTCTGCACAGGGGCGACGGAGTTGCTCAACCTTGCGAATGCACCGCCCTGGCAAGCCTTGCGGTGAGATCGCGCAGGTGTTCGGGCGCATCCGCGCCGTGTTCGCCGACCAGTTCGACGAGGGCCGAGCCGACCACCACGCCATCGGCGACGCGCGCAATCGCGCCCGCCTGCTCGGGGGTGCGCACGCCGAAGCCGACCGCGACGGGGAGGTCGGTCGCGGCCTTGAGGCGTTTTACCGCCGCATCGATGCTGTCCTGCGCGGCGCTCTGCTTGCCAGTGATCCCTGCGACCGAGACGTAGTAGAGGAAGCCCTGCGAGCCCTCGACCACGGTGGGCAGGCGGAAATCGTCGGTGGTCGGCGTGGCGAGCCGGATCGGGGCGATCCCCTGTTCGCGCAATGCCGGGCCGAGCGCGGCGTCCTCCTCGGGCGGAATATCGACGCAGATCACCCCGTCGACCCCCGCGCCCGCCGCTTCCCTGGCGAACCACTCGGGCCCCCGGCGCACCATGGGGTTGGCATAGCCCATCAGCACCAGCGGTACCTGTGGATGACGTTCGCGGAACTCGTTGGCGATCATCAGCACGTCCTGCGTGGTCGTGCCCGCCTTGAGAGCGCGGATGTTCGCCGCCTGGATCGCGGGGCCGTCGGCCATCGGATCGGTGAAGGGCATCCCCAGCTCGATCACGTCCGCGCCGCCTTCGACCAGCGCATCGAGATTGGCGGCAGTATCGCCATCGCCCGCCGTGACGAAGCACACCAGCGCGGGGTGGCCCTTGGCGAAAGCTGAAGCGAGGCGATTCGGGGCGGCGGTATTCATCTTGGGCCTTCCGGGGCTGAACGCTGACACACCTGACACACAGTCCTGAAGTCAGAAAACGGATCGGAAGAGCGCATGGCAAAGAACGGTTGGGTGGGGAAGAGTGCGCGAGGGCTCATGCGGCGATTATGCCAGCGGGGTGGGGGTGTAGGACAGCGTGTACCCGCACCTTCGCCATTGCGAGCCGCAGGCGAAGCAATCCATGGCGTGATGTCGGAACGTGGATTGTCATGTCGCCTTTCAGGCTCCTCGCATTGATGCGGGAGGCGGCGGCCTATCCCCCCTCATCCTCCGCGCACACCACGCGCGCCGGCGTCCAGCCCTTCCGCCGTCGTGCGATGCGGTCTTCGGTTCCCTCTCCATCGAAGGATGCATGGGCGGCGGGGGCGAAGTCGCTGCGCCGGTCCATTGTGTTGATGTTGACCACGCCCAGCAGCCGGTCGTCGACCATGCCCACCGCCACGCAAGGCACGCCGCAATGCGCGCACAGGATGAAATCGGTGATGTCGAGGCCGAAGCGATAACGGCGGATATCGCCGGGGGCCTGATGGGACAGGACGAGTTCGCCGTGCGGATCGCTGGTCCACGCGGCGCCGTGCTTGGTGCAGAAGGAGCAGCCGCAGGCGCGTGCGGCAGGCGGCAGGGCCGAAGGAGTGCGCAGTTCGACCGAGACCCGGCCGCAATGGCAGGAGCCGTGGAGCGCCAGAGTCCCGCTCTCGTCCATTCGCTAGATTCCCATCCTAAAATTCACTTCGCAGACTTCCTGAACCCTGCACCAATTCCGATGACCGCCGCAATGCCTGCCGCCCATGGCACCAGCGCCGGAGCAGCGATCTCCTGCCCGCTCGCCACGAAACCCAGCGCGGACAGGATGAAGCCGATCGGCAGACCGATCATGAAGAACACGAGTGCGCGGACGGGCGAAAAGGTCACGTTGCTACTCCCGGTTTGGCGGCCGCGAGGACCGCCTCCCGTCACGCTGGAGAAAGCTGGACCCCGGATCAAGTGCGGTGTGACGGGTTTAGAGTCGTCATTGCGAGCGGAGCGAAGCAATCCAGCAGCCAACGTTGCGTATCGCGGGAAGCTTGGGATCTGGATTGCCGCGTAGCCTTTCAGGCTCCTCGCAATGACGAGAGCGCGTGCGGGGCAGGTTATGCTTTCGATCTCAAAGAAAAAGTGACTGCAAACCCAAGCTTTGTGGCCGCCAGAAGCAACAGCGCCATGAAGAACGGCAGGACCAAATATTCAATGCCGAAGCCGACCGTCGGATCGCAGAGAAATCCGAATTCTGCATCGGGACCAGAGCTCATTCGAGCGGGTTCCAAACATTGTAATCTCGCCGTTATACCAGAGGCGATCAACGCGCATCCCAAAAGCCCAAGGAGTAAACAATATAGGGCGGATGGATAGGATGTGATGAAGTGCCAAAATTTTGAGCGCGGCTCAGCAGGTGTCGTCAAATCTGAGATGTGCCACACAAGCAAAGGAGCCGCGAAAAACCCGACTATTAGAATGTTGTTAAAGGAATTCAGATAGTCGTATGTAAACGCCTCCTCTAAGCTGTAAATATACAAATCAAAGTGAAAAATATCGTACAGGAATGTGAGAAGAAACTCCGAAACAGTGAGAATTCCAACGCTTAGGATCAGCGTCGCAAGTTTTCCATGAGTTTCCAGCTGCATCGGCTCAAATCTCCACTCCCAGCTTCTCCGCGACAGTAAAGATATCCTTGTCCCCGCGCCCGCACAAGTTCGCGAGGATGATGGCGTCCTTGTCCATCTCCTTCGCCCGCTTCGCCACCGCCGCAATGGCATGCGAAGGTTCCAGCGCGGGGATGATCCCCTCGGTCCGGCACAGCAGCTGAAACGCCTCAAGCGCCTCGTCGTCGGTCACGGCTGTATATTCGACGCGGCCGATGTCTTTCAGCCAGGCGTGCTCGGGGCCGATGCCGGGGTAGTCGAGCCCTGCCGAGATCGAGTGGCCTTCGGTGATCTGGCCGTCCTCGTCCTGCAGAAGGAAGGTCTTGTTGCCGTGGAGGATGCCGGGGGCGCCGCCGGTCAGGCTGGCGGCGTGCTGGTCGCCGTCGAGGCCAAGCCCCGCCGCTTCGACGCCGAGCATCTTCACGTCCGGATCGTCGAGGAACGGGTGGAACAGGCCGAGCGCGTTCGAGCCGCCGCCGATGCACGCGACCAGCAGGTCGGGCAAGCGGCTGGTGCGCTGCTGGATCTGAGCGCGCGCTTCGGTGCCGATCACGCTCTGAAAATCGCGGACCATCGCGGGGTAGGGGTGCGGGCCCGCAGCGGTGCCGATGATGTAGAAGGTGTCGTCGACGTTCGCGACCCAGTCGCGCAGCGCTTCGTTCATCGCGTCTTTCAGCGTACCGCGCCCGCTGGTGACGGGGACGATTTCCGCGCCTAGCAGCTTCATGCGGAACACGTTGGGCGATTGCCGTCGGACGTCCTCGGCACCCATGTACACCACGCAGGGCAGGCCGAAGCGCGCGCACACGGTGGCGGTGGCGACACCGTGCTGGCCCGCGCCGGTTTCCGCGATGATGCGCGTCTTGCCCATGCGGATCGCGAGCAGGATCTGCCCGATGCAATTGTTGATCTTGTGCGCGCCCGTATGATTGAGCTCGTCGCGCTTGAACCAGACCTGCGCTCCGCCCAGCGCTTCGGTCAGGCGTTCGGCGAAATAGAGCGGGCTGGGGCGGCCCACGTAATGTTCCAGCAGATCCTCGAACTGGTCGGTGAAGGCCGGGTCCTTGCGGGCCTCGTCATAGGCCTGCTCTAGCGCGAGGATGTTGGGCATCAGCGTTTCGGCGACATAGCGCCCGCCGAAATCGCCGAAATGGCCGCGCTCGTCGGGCTGGTTGCGGTAGGAATTGGGAACAGCGTCGGTCACTGGAAATCCGTTCGTGCTGAGCCTGTCGCAGCATGCAGCATGCTCCGAACGCGGCCCGGGGGAAGAAACGCAAAAGGCCTATCGGCCATCTCGCGTTCCGACAAGCTCGGCGCGCGCGGGTCAAGAGGGCCCAAGGGGACCCGGGGCGACGAGCCGGACGAGCCAAAAAGCCTGCCAAAGCGAAATCCCGCCTGCCGGACCGTCTATAATGGAAGTCTTTTGCGTTTGGGCGAGCCCTCGATCGGGAGCACGCCGCCCTTTTGCCGGGATGTTTATATGTTCAAACCTGTTCTGCTTTCCGTTTTCCTGATCGCCCTTCCGGCGGTTCCCGCCTTTGCCGAGGAAGCGCCCGGCGGCGTTCGTGCAGAGCTTCGCGGCGGGGTCGCCTGGGCGGATGGCCACACCGATCCCGTCCTGGGTATCGCAACCGGATACGATTTCGACCTTGGCAAGAAGACGTTTCTGGGCGGCGAAATCTCGGGCGAGAAGATCCTCGCCGAAGATACCTTTGTCGAGCTGGCCCTGACGGGTCGGTTCGGCACCAGGGTGAGTGAGAAGGGCAGCGTGTTCCTGGCTGGCGGCTACACCTTCACCCACCACGGCGACGGGCCTCATCTGGGTGTGGGCTACGAGCATCACCTGGGCCGCGGCGGAAGCTATATCGCCACCGAATACCGCCACGCCTTCGTCGATCATCACGAGGCGAACGCCGTCACCATCGGCATCGGCACGTTCTTCTGACCTCGCCGGAGTGATCGGGGCACCGGCGGATCGCCGAACGCCCCGAGCCTCAGCTTCCCGAATCAGCCGCCCGCACCGCGTCGCAAAAGGCGCGGATCAGGTCGATATCCTTCACGCCCGGCGCGCTTTCGACACCGCTCGAGGTATCGACCAGCGGCGCGCCGGTGCGCGCAATCGCATCGCCCACATTGTCCGGCGTCAGCCCGCCAGCCAGTGCCCAGGGCAGCGGATGATCGAAGCCGTCGAGCAGATCCCACTGGAAGGTGACGCCATTGCCGCCGGGCAGCGCCTTGGCGGGCGCATCGTAGAGCACCCGGTCGACCTTGCCGACGTTTTGGGCGGAGTTTTCGAGCGTCTCGCGCTTCTTCAGCCCCACCGCGCGCCAAGTCTCGACGCTCAGCAGCTTGCGCACCATCGCCATCCATTCGAGCGTCTCGCCGCCATGGAACTGGAGAATGTCGGGCCGCACCGCGCGGTACGCCTCTTCCAGCGGGGCGGGCTGCATCGCGACGGTCAGCAGCACGACCTTCGTTCCCTCCGGCACGCGCTTGCGCAGCCTGACCGCCTCTTCGAGCGACACGTGACGCGGGCTGGGCTCGTAATGGACCAAGCCGACATGGGTCGCCCCGGCAGCCACCGCCGCGTCGACGGCTTCGGGCGTCGACAGCCCGCAAATCTTGATCTGGGTCATGGCACGCCTCTTATCGCTTGGCCTGCAGGAGGCAAATGCTAGTCTGGGCCCCGGTTTTCAATCGCAGGGGAGGGCGGGCGATGCGGAAATGGATGGTGCTGGCGCTTGCCACGGCGATGCTGGCGGCGTGCAACCCGTTCACCCAGGCAGAGGGCGCGCGCGACGAGATCGACCTTTTCCACGAGCGTCTCAATACCGACAGGATCGATGCGATCTGGGCAAGCGCGGACGAGGAACTGAAAGCGACCACGACGCGCGAGGATTTCGCCCGCCTGCTGGGTTCGGTTCATAAGAGCCTGGGCGATGTAGAGGAAACCTCGCAGGCCGGGATGAAGATGAATAGCGGCACGCAAGGCACCCTCACGACCGTGCAGATGGAAACGCATTTCGCGAATGGGAGCGGTGTCGAGACCTTCGTGTTCCGTGGATCGGGGGAAACGCTCACGCTGGTCGGCTACCACATCAACTCGCCCGACATGATGGAGAGTTACGCCGAAAAGCCTGCGCAGGAAGGCGAGGGCACGGCGCAAGTGACCGGGAATGGCGGTGCGCCCGAACCGCCGACGCTGGTCATCCCTGCCGCCAAACAATAGGCGCGGCAACCCGCGGCGTGCCGGCTAGGTGTCACGGTCCAGCGGCTTCCTGCCGAACGGATGGAGCATGTATCCGACCGGCAATCCCAGCATCCACGGCAACTGGATGAACATGCCCAACACGATCACGCCGAAGCCCCAGCCGAAGCAATGCTCGCCGTTCGCGCTGCTCCACAGGGTGCAGCCTATGGTCATGCCCCAGACCAGATAGATGAGGGCGGGTGCTCCCGTCAGGAGCAGTGCCAGCGCCACCGACCCGGGGCCCGCGGCATATCGCGCCACCAGTGCACCGACCGCCGTGCCTGCCATAATCGCGACGATGCAAAGAATAAGGCCGGTAAGAGTCACGCGCGCCTCAGAGCGTCGCCTCGATCTCCCGCGCCGCGCTGGCGGGATCGTCTGCCTTCGAAATCGGCCGTCCGATCACCAGCACGCTGGCGCCTGCATCGCGTGCGGCGCGGGGCGTGACGACGCGCTTCTGGTCGCCGACGGCGCTTCCCGCAGGGCGCAGGCCGGGCACGACGAAGAAACCGGTCTTCCAGCGCCGATGCACTTCGCCGACTTCGTGGCCCGAGCATACGATCCCGTCGAGCCCGGCATCCTGCGCCAGATCGGCGAGGCGGAGGACCTGATCGTGTGCGCTGCCCGCAACGCCGGTGCGCGCCAGGTCGCGATCGTCGAGGCTGGTGAGCATGGTCACCGCGACGACCTTCGTGTTCTCGCCCGCTGCCGCCTTGGCATCTTCCATCATCGCGCGCCCACCGCTCGCGTGAACCGTCACGATGGCAGGTTCGAGCACGTGGACCGCCTGCATCGCGCCCGCGACCGTATTGGGAATGTCGTGGAATTTGAGATCGAGGAAAATCGGCAGGCCGACCTGCGCCAGCTCGTGCACGCCGTGGTGGCCGTGCGCGCAGAAGAACTCCAGCCCCAGCTTGATCCCGCCGACATGGCCCTTCACCTTTTCGGCGAGGGCGCGGGCGGCGTCGATCCGGGGGAGATCGAGGGCGAGATAGACCGGGTTGCTCACGTCGGGGTCGATGCGTCCTTTGGCTGTTCGTCGTTGTCGGTCGGGTCTGCGGAGGCTGCGTCCTCCTGTGCGTCGTCGTCGCTGGTAGGTACTTCCTCGGCGGGCGTCTCTTCCGCCACCGGCTCCGGTTCGACCGGTCCTTCATGGACCGGCTCTTCGACGGGTTCTTCCACGGTTTCCGTGTCGAGCGCTTCGACCTCAGTCTCAGCCTCAGCCTCAGCCTCGGCGGCTTCCGCCTCGGCCTCGTTCGCCGCCAGTTCCTGCCGTGCGGTTTCCTCGCGCTCGGCTTCGCGGGCGGCGGCGGAGACCGAGCTGGCCTTGGCCGCGATTTCGAGGCTGCGGATCTTGCGGTTGAGGCTCCAGATAACCCCGCGCGAAATCAGCCAGGTCGGCAGGAAGCCGAGCAGGAACGAGATGATGACCAGCGCGGGAACCTTGGTCTCGAGCACCAGATTGTCCCAGATCGTCACTTCGACCGGGTTCCAGTTGAAGATCGAGAATACGATCACTGCGATCAGCAGCGCGACCCAGATGATCGTCCGTATCACTTGCATAGCCAAATTCCCCCACCAAGGTTCAGGCCGCAGATGCCCGACATATTGGACGCGAGCCTAAACCGGCCTGCCCCGCCCGTCCAGCGAAACGCCCCCGGCAAAACCCCTAGCCGAAGACGCGCGCAAAGATCGTGTCGACGTGTTTCAGATGATAGTCGAGGTCGAAAAGGGCGGAGAGTTCGTCCTGGGACAGTGCGGCGGAAACGTCTTCATCATGCTTGAGCAGGTCGAGCAGTTGCAGGCGCCCGTCCGATTCCCACACCTTCATCGCGTTGCGCTGAACGATTGCATAGGCATCCTCGCGGCTGACGCCGTGCTGGGTCAGCGCCAGCAGCACGCGCTGCGAGTGGATCAGGCCGCCCATCCGGTTCATGTTGGCCTCCATCCGCTCGGGATAGACGAGCAGCTTGTCGACCACGCCGGTCAGGCGGGCGAGCGCGAAGTCGAGCGTGATCGTGGCATCGGGGCCGATGAAGCGCTCGACCGACGAGTGCGAGATATCGCGCTCGTGCCACAGCGCCACGTTTTCCAGCGCGGGCAGGGCATAGGCGCGGATCATGCGCGCCTGGCCTGTCAGGTTTTCCGTCAGCACCGGGTTGCGCTTGTGCGGCATCGCCGACGAACCCTTCTGCCCCTTGGAGAAGAATTCCTCCGCCTCGAGCACTTCGGTGCGCTGGAGGTGACGGATTTCGACCGCCAACCGCTCGATGCTGCCCGCGACCACGGCAAGCGTGGCGAAATACATCGCGTGGCGATCGCGCGGGATCACCTGCGTGCTGACGGTTTCCGGGACCAGCCCGAGCTTGTCCGCGACGTAGGCTTCGACGTCGGGCGAGATGTTGGCGAAGGTGCCCACCGCGCCGCTGATCGCGCAGGTCGCGATTTCGGTGCGGGCATCCCACAACCGCGCGCGGCAGCGGTCGAACTCGGCATAGGCCTGCGCCAGCTTGAGCCCGAAGGTGACGGGTTCGGCGTGGATGCCGTGGCTGCGCCCGATGGTGGGCGTCAGCTTGTGTTCTTCCGCCCGGCGCTTCAGCGCAGCGAGGAGCTCGTCCATGTCGGCGAGCAGGATATCGGTCGCGCGGACCAGCTGGACGCTCAGCGTGGTGTCGAGCACATCCGAACTGGTCATGCCTTGGTGCATGAAGCGCGCTTCCTCGCCCACGTGCTCGGCCACCCAGGTGAGGAAGGCGATCACGTCGTGCTTGGTCACCGCCTCGATCGCGTCGATCGCCTCGACGTCGATCTCGGGGTTCGTGTCCCACCAGTCCCACAGTGCCTTGGCCGCGCTCTCGGGCACGACGCCCAGTTCGGCGAGCTTCTGCGTCGCGTGCGCCTCTATCTCGAACCAGATGCGATATTTCGCCTCCGGCTCCCAAAGGGCGGTCATTTCGGGGCGGGCATAGCGGGGGACCATCGGGCGGCTCCGGTTGCAATGGCGGGGATGGACGCGCGGCTAGGGTGCATCGCGGCCGATGGCAAGGCCCGGCAGAGGTCGGGGCCTGTCGCGGTGCGCTGCCCGGATGAGTGCTTGCTCGCGGCGCGCGGCAATGTAAGTCTGCGCAGGCCTGAGAGCGGGAATTTTTGGGGGAACAATGCGTTATATCTATCTGGCATCGGCAGCGACCGGTCTCATCGCGGCTGCCATCGCCGGCCCGGCTCAGGCGGGTGACACCATACTCTACGCCGATCCCCCTACCTGGGTCGATGTGGCCGAGCTTCCCCCGGCGAGCGACAGCCAGGGCAGCCCGCTGCGCCTTGCGGAGAATCAGACGCGGATGGAGGACGGGGTCGTCTCCACCTACGGCGACCTGGCCTTCGCGCTCGACACGTCGCAGGCGCTCAACGCTATCGGGAGCCTCACGATCTCGTGGATGCCCGACAAGGGCGATCTGACCGTTCACCGGCTCGAACTGATCCGCGGCGACCAGCGGATCGACCTGCTGGCCAACGGGGCGCGTTTCGAGGTGCTGCGGCGCGAGCAGCGGCTCGAACAGCGCATCCTCGACGGGGCGCTGACCGCGACGCTTTCCGTACCGGGGGCAGAGATCGGCGACGTGCTGCGCTACAGCTACACCACCACCACCGACGAGCAGGTGCTCGACGACGACATGGAAAGCGTCGAGTACGTGCCCACCAAGCCCGCGCCGATCGCGGCAGGGCGTGTCATCCTTTCATGGCCCGAGGACGAGGACGTTCGCTGGAACACCACGCGCGTGGACGCCGCGATCGAGGAAACGACGCGGGGCGGCTATCACTACGTCACCATTCCGCTTCCGGCGGCGGAGCCGATCGATATCCCCTTCGATGCGCCCCCGCGCTTTCGCCTGCCGCCCACGCTCCGCGCCACCACCTTCGGTAGCTACACCGAAATCTCGGCGGACATCGCCCCCTACTTCGCGACCGAAGGCACAATCGAGCCGGGCGGCGCACTGGCCGGCAAGGTGTCGGATATCGCGCAACAATCCGCAGACCCGCTGGAGCGGGCCGCACTCGCCACCCGCTTCGTGCAGGACGAGATCGGCTACCTGCTCGACGGCCTCGATGGCGGCAACTACATCCCGCAGAGCCCGGAAGAGACCTGGGAGGCGCGGACCGGCGACTGCAAGGCGAAATCGCTGCTGCTGCTGGCGATGCTGCGCCAGCTGGGCATTTCGGCCGAGCCGGTGCTGGTGCACAGCCAGATGGGCGACGCCCTGCCAGAGCTGCTGCCCGCGCTCGCCAATTTCGACCACATCATCGTGCGCGCCGACATCGGCGGCACGTCCTACTGGCTCGACGGCACGAACAGCGGGCTGAGGCTCGCCAACATGATCGAGGTGCCGCGCTTCCGCTACGCGCTGCCCCTGCGCGAGGGCGGGGCGAGCCTGCAGGAAATGGCGATGCGCCCGCAAGCGGTGCCGACCGAAGAGATCAGCATCCGGATGGACCAGTCGGCGGGGCTCGCACTGCCCGCGATCTACGATATTACCATGAAGATCAGCGGGGCGGATGCGCATGGCTTCCAGGCGCTCTCGCTGATCGACGACGCAGAGCAGAAGGAAGATATGCTCTACGCCTACGTTGCCCGGGTGCTGGGTGAGCACCAGGCTGCCGATATGGAGGTCGACTTCGACGGGCCGACGGGTATCGCGACGATCACCGCGCATGGCCTGATCACGTCGAAATGGGATGGCACGAAACCGCGCTTCGAACTCGACGTCCCCTACCAGGCGCTCGACGACGCCTTGCCCACCGTCGACCGTTCGCGTCCCGAGATCGCCGACCTGCCGGTGAACGTGCGCGGGCCCGTGTTCAATCGCCGCGATATCGAATGGAAACTGCCCGAGGGCGAGTACCGCCTGCTGGGCAAGCCGGAGATTTCCGAGGTGATCGGGGGCACCCGGCTCGAATCCTCGACCGATCTGCAGCCCGACCTTCTGCGGATCAAGGAAGAGGTCCAGAGCCTTGCCTGGGAAGTCCCGGCCAGCGAACTGCCCGAGATGCGGCGCGAGGCGCTGCGTCTCGATCGCACGCTGCCGAGACTGCGCGCGCCGGCCGATGCGAAGCGTGCGTGGGAATATCTCGGGGCGGATCGCCAACTGCTCAAACCGATCGAAGATATTTACGCAAAACTGGTCGCCGATGCGGACGAGGACGATACGCTCCCGCTCATCAACCGGTACTCTTTCCACTTTTGGACCGGCGACTTCGCTGGGGCACGCAAGGACATGGATGCCGCGCTCGCACGCGATGTGTCGGCGGATAACTATGTCCGGCGCGCCGATGCGCTGCTCAACCTCGGCGAGCTCGAAGCGGCGTTGGCGGACTATGCCGCGGCCGCCCGGATCGACGCGGACTATTCGCTTGCGGACAACAGGCTGAACGCGCTCGCGCTGCTGGGCCGGGCGGACGAAGCGCTCGCCCTGATAGACGAGAACGCCTTTCTCTTCGAAGACCTGAAGTACGATGCGATGAGCCGTGCCAGCGTGCTTGGCCTCGCGGGGCGGGCGGACGAAGCGCTTGCCCTGCTGGAGGACGAACTCGCCATCGAGCCCGACGACGCGGACCTGTTGAATTCGATGTGCTGGGAGAGCGGGGTCAACGATCGCGTGACCGAAGAGACGCTGGCGATTTGTACCAGCGCGGTCGAGAAGGCGCAGGACAGCGCCAACGCGATCGACAGCCGCGCGCTCGCCTACTACCGGCTTGGCCAGTACGACGCGGCGCTGCGCGATCTCGACGACGCGCTGACGCGGGCGCCCGCGCAACAGCCGTCGCGGTACCTGCGCGGTCTCGTCAAACGCGCGCTCGGGCGTGAGGAGGAAGCGCAGGCGGATCTGGATATCGCCCTGCATGCCGCGCCCGCGATTGCGCGGATGTATTCCGCATGGGGCCTGCCGCCGCGCTGATAGCTGGCCGCTGCCGCTTCCGCACCCGGAGCGCTAGATCAGCCCCTTGGCCTTCAGGCTGACATGGCTGCCCTGGCCGATGATGACGTGATCGTGCACGCCGATGCCGAGCAGCCGCCCGGCTTCGGCGATCCGCTGCGTGATGGCGATGTCCGCGCGGCTCGGCTCGGGATTGCCGCTGGGGTGGTTGTGCACCAGGATCAGTGCGGTCGCACCCAGATCGAGCGCGCGGCGGATCACCTCGCGCGGGTGGATCGCCGCCTCGTCGATCGATCCGTCGCCGACGTGATGATCCTGCACCAGCCGGTTCTTGCTATCGAGATAGAGCACGCGCACGCGCTCAACGGTCAGGTGCGCCATGTCCGCGCTCAGATAGTCGATCAGCGCGTGCCAGTTGGAGATGACCGGGCGGTCGGCAACCTCGCTGCGCGCCATCCGCCGCGCGGCCAGTGCGACGGCTTTCAGCGCCGCCGCGCTCGCCTCGCCCATGCCGGGCGATTTGGCGAGCGCGGCGGGCTCTGCTTCCAGCACGCGCGCAAGGCTGCCGAAACGCGCCAGCAGCACCTTGGCCAGCGGTTTCGTATCCCCCCGGCGGATCGCTGCGAACAGCAGGTATTCGAGCACTTCGTAATCGGCGAGCGCCTCTGCCCCGCCGTTCAGCAGCCGCTGGCGCAGCCGTTCGCGATGGCCCTGTGCGCCGGGCGCGGCAGCGGGCGTCGGGCGGCCCTCTCGCTCGCCTTCGAACAGATCGCTTCCATGCTGGCCCACGCCGTTCACACCCCCAATGTGCAGGCGCCAGCTTGCCCCACGCGCCATCTGCGTGCAAGGTTCTGCCGGGCAAGGCGGGAAGGGTGCCGCGCCTTTGGTTGACTTGCCAAAATCCCTTTCCTAAGGGGGCGGCGCCTTCGGCGGGCAGGTCGTGCCCGTGCGCTTGATTCTCACACGAAAGAGAGCCTTGGCATGAGCGACGACAAGCCTGCGCGAGAGCCCATACCCGAGGATGCGCGGATCGACGCGCTCGAAGAGCGGCTTAAGGCCGCACGCGAGCGAGAGGAGAAGCGCAATCTGAAGAACGCCAAGGGACCCGACGCCGGTGAGCGGCAAGGCAACCAGGCGCTCAGTTACCTCATCGGTGGGCCTCTCGGCGGCGCGGTGATCGGCTGGGGAATAGATACCCTGTTCGATGTTTCGCCGTGGGGTCTGTTGGTTGGCCTGTCCCTCGGGACATTCGTCGCCTTCAGGAACATATTCCGCATGGCCGGAACGCAAACGCCGCCCTCCGACGAGGGCTGAAACGAATTCACTCTGCGCCTCGGCGCAGCAAACGCGAACGGGAATTTCAGGTGGCCGCCGAAGAAGGCAAAGTCGATCCGATGCACCAGTTCACCATCGAGCCTGCCTTCGGGTCGGCTCGCTGGGAAATCCAGGGCATGGATATCACCTTTACCAACAGCGCGATGTGGATGCTGATCACCACCGTGGTGCTGATCGCTTTCGTGCAGATGGGCAATAAGCGCCAGCTGATCCCCGGCCGGTGGCAGATGGCGGTCGAGAGCCTGACCGGCTTCGTCGACAACATGGTGCAGGCGAATATCGGCAAGGAAGGGCGCAAGTACCTGCCTTACGTGTTCTCGCTGTTCAGCTTCATCCTGTTCGCCAACATCCTCGGCCTGCTGCCGCTGGGCGTGGCGGGCATCCACCCGTTCACCTTCACCAGTCACTTCACGGTCACCGGCATCCTTGCCGTGATCAGCTTCTCGATCGTGCTGATCGTCGGCTTCTGGAAGCATGGCCTGAAGTTCTTCACGCTGTTCGTGCCGCACGGCACGCCGCTGCCGATGATCCCGATCATCGCGCCGATCGAGTTCATCAGCTTCATGGTGCGCCCGTTCAGCCTCGGCCTGCGACTCTTCGTGGCGATGATGGCCGGGCACGTGCTGCTCGAAGTGCTGTCGAGCTTCGTGATCGACGGGACCAATGCGGGCGTCGGCTTCGGCCTGCTGGTGGGCCTGCCCAGCTTCCTGCTGATGATCGGCATCTGCGCGCTGGAACTGCTCGTCGCGGGCATCCAGGCCTATGTTTTTGCGCTGTTGACCGCGCTGTACATCAACGACGCTGAAAACCTTCACTAAGCAATTTTTCTCAAAACGCATTTTTCCAAGGAGTTAGTACTATGGATCCTGAAGCAGCCAAGCTCATCGGTGCGGGTCTTGCGGCGATTGGCGCCGGTATGGCCGCGATCGGCGTGGGTAACGTGTTCGGTTCGTTCCTCGAAAGCGCGCTGCGCAATCCGGGTGCGGCAGACGGCCAGCAGGGCCGCCTGTTCATCGGCTTCGCCGCCGCCGAACTTCTCGGCCTGCTGGCCTTCGTCGTCGCGATGATCCTGATCTTCGTCGCCTAACGACCGCTCTTTCGGTGCGGGGCGTACCCAAGGGTGCGCCCCCGCCGATGATTTGCCGATCTTACGACCGGCCGTTTTTCTGACCGGATTGGCCCGCAATGCCTCAGATAGCCCAGCTCGCCGAGACCTTCACCAGCCAGATCTTCTGGTTGCTGGTGTTCTTCGGCATTACCTTCTTCGTCGTCGGGCGCGGCATGGTGCCGCGCGTGATGGACACCATGGATCAGCGTTCGAAGCAGATCGCTGACGATATCGCGGCGGCGCAGGCTGCCCGCGACCAGGCCGACAAGGAAGAGGAAGCCTGGCGCACGCGCGAGAACGAGAACCGTGCCCGCGCGCAGGCCGTGATCGCCGAAGCCAAGGCGGAAGCTGCGGCCAAGTCCCAGAAGAAGATCGACGCTGCGCAGAAGCGCCTCGACAAGAAGCTCGAGGAAGCCGAGCAGGAACTCGACGTCGCACGGGCCTCGGCGCTGGGCGAGATCGAAAGCGTTGCGGTCGACGCTGCGCAAGACATCGTCGCGCGGCTGGCCGGGGTTACGGTGACCAAGCCGGTCGCCGCCAAGGCGGTGAAGGAAGCGATGGCACATGGCTGATTCTCCCGAACTCTTCACCGCGGTAGAGCCCACCGCGACCAATGCTCACACCGAGCAGCCGCATGGCGGTGAGCACGCCGAACCCGAGCTGTGGGGCCTCGCGCCTTTCCAGTGGGTCTCGGTCTCGATGCTGGTGCTGCTGGCGATCGCGTTCTTCGGCATGAAGGTGCACAGGGCCATTGCCGGCGGGCTCGATAGCCAGATTTCCGCGATCCGCGAAGAACTGGACGAAGCCAAGCGGCTGCGCGCCGAGGCGGAAACGCTCCGCGACGAATACACGGCCAAGATCGCCAACGCCGAAAGCGATGCCGCAGCGATGCTCGACAACGCGAAAGCCGAAGCGGAATCGATCCTGAACCGCGCCGAGGAAGACAGCAAGGCGCTGGTCGAACGGCGCAAGCGCATGGCGCAGGACAAGATCTCCGCTGCCGAGCGTGATGCGGTAGCCGAAGTGCGCGCCAAGGCGGCATCGGCCGCCGCTGCCGCGAGCCGCAAGCTGATCGGCGAAAAGCTCGACGCGCAGGCCGACGGCAAACTGGCCGACGAACTGATCGCCGGGCTCTGATCCGACTGCCAGACCGGTTACGAGAGACCCCGCTTCGGCGGGGTCTTTTCGTATGTGCGCCCTGGTGATAGCGTTACCATGCTCGAAGGGGAGGGTGGCGATGCGGCGGCTGTTCGGACTGATAATGGTGCTGGTGGCATCGGCGCTTCTGGCGGTGTCCGCGTCTGCACAGGACGTGCCCGATCCGGGCGAGCGTATCGATCTGTGGCAGGGCGGAGTGCCGGGGCACGAGGACCGCGCTAGCATTCCCGAGGAATCGCGCGACTACTGGACCCGGACGATCAACAATCCCTCGCTGCGCTATTTCGCAGCCGCGCCCGAGCGGCGCACGGGCGCGGCGGTCATCATCATGCCGGGCGGGGGGCACGAGCTGCTGGTGACGACCACCGAGGGCAGCGATGTCGCGCGCTGGTTTGCCGAGCGCGGCGTGGGCGCCTACGTGCTCAGCTACCGGCTCTTCCGGCAGAAAGGCTCTCCCTGGACGATCACCGATTCACGCCAGGATGCCGGGCGCGCCGTGCGCCTGCTCCGCTCGCGCGCCGAGGAGTTCGACATCGACCCACAGCGGATCGGAGTGATGGGCTTTTCCGCCGGGGGTGAGCTTGCCCGCATGACGCTGCTCAGCCCGCCGGTCGCACCGGCGGGTTCAGGCGATGCGATCGACCGGTTCTCTGCGCGGCCCGACTTCGGCATCCTCGTCTTCCCCGGGCCGCAGAAAGCCGACGGCGAGACGATCACTGCAGATTCGCCTCCGCTGCTGCTCTCGGCGGCGAATGACGACGAATGCTGCGCACAGCCGGTCGTGGACGTGTTCGATGCCTATCGCGCGGCGGGGGCGTCGGTAGAGCTGCACATGTATGCTGCGGGTGGCCACGCCTACAACATGGGTGAGGCGACGCCCTTCGTTTCGCTGCGCCATTGGCCGGAGCGGATCACCGACTGGATGACCGACCGCGGCCTCTTGGCTCCTGCGGACGCGGAGGAAGACCGTTAACCGAAGATCGACAGGTCGAGCGGCTCGGACGGGCCGAACCACACCACGTGATGCGTGTGGTCTGCCAGATCGTCTCCGCTCAGCCCGTGAGCGAAGATGGTCAGATCGCCGCGCTCGCTGGTCGCCCAAGGCGCAAAGGCGCCGAACTGCTCGGGCGTCATCGAGAGCTGGCAGCTCCCTCGTGGATGCGGGCCGACCGGCTGGGCGTGGAAATGGCCCACACCGCAGCGAAACCGCTCCTTGGCCAGCGCGGCGAAGGCAGTGGCCGCCGCCAGCTCGGATGGGTCGAAATAGATATGCGCGTGAAAGCCGCGCAGCCGTGCCATCAGAACGAATCCTTGGCAGCACGCAGGGCGGCAAAGGTGGCGGCGGGGCTCTTCCCGCCCCAGCGTCTGCGCATCTCTGCCGCATCGGCACGCAGGAAGGGGTTGGTCTGCAATTCGCGATCGAGCTGCGTTGGCACAGTTGGTTCGCCGCGCGCGCGCGCCGCATCGATATCCTTCGCGTAGGATTGCAGCTCCGCATTGTCCGGGTCCACGTGCAGCGCGAACCTTGCGTTCGCCTGCGTATATTCGTGCGCACAGTAGAGCGTGGTTTCGGGCGGCAGCGCCTTGATCCGCTCCAGACTGTCCCAGAACTGCTGCGGCTCACCCTCGAACATCCGCCCGCAGCCCAGCGCGAACACGCTGTCGCCGACGAAGGCAATGGCGTCTTGCGGCAGGTGGTAGGCGATATGGCCGTTGGTGTGGCCGGACACGTCGATCACGCGCGCGGTGTGTGCGCCCAGCGATACTTCCTCGCCATGCGCCACCACGCGATCGATAGGGCTAATGCGCTCGACCTCTTGCGGCGCGATCACCTTCGCGCCCGTAGCCTTAACGATCGCCGCGTTGCCTCCCGCGTGGTCGGGGTGCCAGTGGGTGTTCCAGATCTGCGTGATCCGCCACCCCTTCGCCTCGGCCTGCTTGAGATATTCCGCACCGTCGGGCGTGTCGATGCAGGCGGTTTCCCCGCTATCGGGATCGTGCAGCAGAAAGCCGTAATTGTCGGACAGGCAGGGGAATTGGTGGACTTCGAGCACGGCGATCCTCCCTTGGGTGGTCAGTAGACGGTCACGTCGAGCCGTGCGGGCTCGCCGTCGCGTTCGTACAGTTGCACGCGCACCAGCACGTCGCGCTCGACGATCTTGCGCGCCATCCCGTCGGTAATATTGCCATTGGCGACCATCTCTTCGATCCTGTCGCGGTTGGCGGCGTCGCCGAAGAGTGCATCGGTTTCGTCGCCCGTCTGCGTCACGCCGCGCGCGTGCACGTTCGCGCGATCCTCGCGCAGCACCTGCCATGCTTCGGTCAACCGGTTGCCGGACTGGTCGGTGTGGTCCGGGCCCTGAAGGAACGCCTTGTATTCGCCCACGAACTTCACCGGACTGCGCGTTGCCTCTGTCGCGGGCGTTTCGGCGGCTTCCGGCTGCGCGCTCTCGCCCGAGCAGGCGGTGGTGGCGAGGCTGGCGGTGATCAGCGCGGCGGCGGCGGTTATCTTGAGCAATTGCATGCGCGCGACGCTATGGGAGGGCAGCAGGCGAGGCAAGCGTTGCGGCGATCCTGCGCTGCGCGGATCAATAGACCGTAACGGCGACCGCGTGCCCGTGGTCGCCGTCGCCTAAGATATCGACCTCGACGATCACATCGCCTTCGACGATGCGCCGTGCCGCAGATGGCGAGATGCTGCCGTTGGCAACCATGCGCTCCATGATCTCACGGTTCTTGGCGGAGTCGAAGAAGGGATCGGTCTGGTCGCCGCGCTGGGACTTGCCGAAGCGGTGTACGTTGGCCCGATCCTGCCGGAGGATCTGCCACGGCTTGTCGAGCCGCTTGCCCGAGCTGTTGTAGAGATCGGGGCCGCCGATATAGGCCTGATAGGTCGCGATGACCTGCATTGTGCCGGATGTGTCGCGCACCGTGCTGCCCGATGAGGGCGCGGAGTTGGAGGTGTCGTCAGCGCGTTTCTCCTTTGCCGCCGTTTTGGCCGGGGCAGGGGGCGCCTCGTCGGCGCGCGCTTCCTTTTCCGCTTCGAGCTGCGCGACCCGCTCTTCGAGCATCTTGGCCCGCTCGTCCGCGCGAATCTGCTCTTCGTTGCTGCCGCAGGCGACGAGCCCGAAGAGAGCCAGCCCGGCGAGGATGCGGGGCGCTGAGTCCATGATCACCATGGTGACAAAGCTACGAAGGATCGAATGCGCGGGCAATATCCGAATGAACCGGTGCCCTGCCGATCGCTCACTCGGCTTGGTCCGGCGCGATGACCGCCAGAAGCAGGCACAGCGCCGCCAGCTCGACCCGCCAGCGCAAGGGAGTGCTCAGGATCGGTCGGCGGGAATAGAGCGCCGGTTTGTCCATCCCGCGAGCTTACCGATGTAAGCCGGATACTAAAAGGCCCGCCGCTCCGATGGGGAGGGCGGGCCTTTCGGATTTGCGGGTCCCAGCAAGAGCGGGGACCTCGCCGTGTCAGGCACGAGGCCGATGGAGGCCCCTGCTTTCGCAGGGGCTCACCGCGATCCTCAGTCGTCCTTCTTCTTGAGCGCTTCGCCCAGGATGTCGCCGAGCGAGGCACCGCTGTCGGCCGAACCGAACTGCGCAACCGCCTCCTTCTCTTCGGCGATCTGGTACGCCTTGATCGAGAAGGTCGGCTTCTTGGACCGGTCGAAACCGGTGACCATCGCGTCGATCTTCTGGCCGGCCTGGAAGCGATCCGGGCGCTGCTCGTCGCGGTCGCGGCCGAGGTCCGAACGCTTGATGAAGCCGGTCGCGCCATCTTCGCCAACCTGAACTTCGAGGCCGCCATCGCGGACTTCGAGCACGGTGACGGTGACGGTTTCGCCGCGACGCAGCGAACCACCGGCGGCGGCTTCGGTCGGCGCACCCTTTTCGAGCTGCTTCATGCCCAGGCTGATGCGTTCCTTGTCGACGTCGACGTCGAGAACGATCGCCTTGACCTCTTCACCCTTGCGGTGAAGCGCCAGCGCGTCTTCGCCCGAGATGCCCCACGCGATGTCGGACATGTGGACCATGCCGTCCACATCGCCGTCGAGGCCGATGAACAGGCCGAATTCGGTGGCGTTCTTGACTTCGCCTTCGACTTCGCTGCCGATCGGGTGCTTCTCGGCGAACTCTTCCCACGGGTTGCGCTGGGCCTGCTTGAGGCCGAGCGAGATGCGGCGCTTTTCGGAATCGACTTCCAGCACCATCACTTCGACTTCCTGCGAGGTCGAAACGATCTTGCCCGGGTGGACGTTCTTCTTGGTCCAGCTCATTTCCGAAACGTGGACCAGGCCTTCGATGCCCGGCTCGACTTCGACGAAGGCGCCGTATTCGGTGATGTTGGTCACCTGGCCCGTCAGCTTCATGCCGACCGGGTACTTGGCGGCGACGCCATCCCACGGATCGCTTTCGAGCTGCTTCATGCCGAGGCTGATGCGCTGCGTTTCGGCATTGATGCGGATGATCTGCACGGTCACGGTCTGGCCGATCTCGATCACTTCGCTGGGGTGGTTGACCCGCTTGTAGCTCATGTCGGTGACGTGGAGCAGGCCGTCGATGCCGCCCAGGTCCACGAAGGCGCCGTAATCGGTGATGTTCTTGACCACACCGTCGACGACCTGACCTTCGGCCAGATCGTTGATCAGTTCGCTGCGCTGTTCGGCGCGCGTTTCTTCCAGAACCGCACGGCGCGAGACGACGATGTTGCCGCGGCGGCGATCCATCTTGAGGATCTGGAACGGCTGCGGCTGGTCCATCAGCGGGGTGACGTCGCGCACGGGGCGGATGTCGACCTGGCTGCCGGGCAGGAAGGCCACGGCGCCGTCGAGATCGACGGTGAAGCCGCCCTTGACGCGGCCGAAGATGCGGCCTTCGACGCGCTTGCCTTCGCCGAATTCGCTTTCGAGGCGATCCCACGCGGCTTCGCGGCGGGCGCGGTCGCGGCTGAGCATCGCTTCGCCATCGGCGTTCTCGACGCGGTCGACGAAGACTTCGACTTCGCTACCGACTTCGAGGCCATGCTCGTCGTCGTTGCGCATGAATTCGCGCAGGTCCACGCGGCCTTCGCTCTTCAGGCCGACGTCGATCAGCGCCATGCCGTTTTCGATGGCCGTGACGGTGCCCTTGACGACGCGGCCTTCGAAACCGCCATCATCGGCATCGCCGAGTTGTTCGTTGAGGAGCGCTTCGAAATCGTCGCGCGTCGGGTTGGCTGCAGTTGCCATAAGGTACAGGTTCCTAATTCACATTTGCTACCGGCCACCGGTTGTCCGGGGTCTTTCCCGCCAGCCGCGCACCATTGCGGGCCATACGGGGCAAGAGGGCCGTCTACCGCGCGAGGCCGTATGCCGCCGCACGGGTCCGTCGAATCCAAAGATTGCGAGAACGGCGCGCAGGTACGCGCGCCGCCCCGAAAATGCAAGCAAAAGCAGCCCAAAGGCGGCAGAGAAGCCTACGGCTCCTCGGCTTCGCCGAATTCGAAGCGCATAGTGCGGAAATCGAGCGCGTAGGACGCAAACGCGCCGAGCACATCCTGGCCGAGCGTGCCGAGCCGTTCGCTGCCGCTGGCGGTCTCGCCCTCGACGACGATCTGCACCTGCGGCAGCGCGGTCGACCTGCCGCCGACCACGATGTCCGCCGGGCCCCAGAGCGCGACCTGCTGCGCCACCATGCCGCCCGCACCGGCGATATTGCGGCTCTTGCGTGGCAGGGTGGCGACCAGATCGGCATGGCAGCTTCCGAAGATCGAGGTCAGCGCAGTGGTCGAGGCACCGGTATCGAGGTGCAGCGCGCTGGGTATGCCGTTGATCGCAGTCAGCACGTAGAGGTCGTTGCCAGCGGCGAGCAGGTTCGGATCACCGACAAGCTCGGCGCCTCCGGCGGTGAAGGTGCCGTTGCGCGCGAAATCGATCCGGCCGAGCGCGCGAAACACGGGGAAGCCGACGATCGCGTCGATCGAATATCCGCCGGGCAGTGGGAATTCGAGCTGATCGTCGGCGAGCACGAGGAACGCGACGTTGTGCAGGTCTACCCCGGCGATGGTCAGCGTGTCGGCCACGGCGAGCCGGGTGGCCACCACGCTCGAGGTGCTGCTGCCCACGCTCGCCTCACCCTCGATCATGCGCAGGCCGAGCCGTGCGGCGGTGCTTTGCGTGACCACCGAGAGGTTGGCGCCGGTGTCGAGCACCGCCGCCTGTTCGACCCCGTTGATCGATATGGTCGCGCGCGTCAGCCCGACCTTGTCGCGCATCGTCGCGATCGTGCCGGGCGTGCCGCCGACAACCGCCTGACGCGGTTCGGCGGAGAGCAGCTTCGCGACGCCGAGGTTCTGCTGTGCGCTTTGCACCTCCTTCTCCTCCCCGAGAGCTTCGATCAGCGGTATCGCGCGCTCAAGTAATGTGGCCGCAGCGGCGTAGTCGCCCTCGGCAAAAGCGACATTGGCACCGATGCCCCATGCCACGGCGGCCAGTCTGGTGGAGGGATCTGCCCGCGCGGAGAATGCGTCCAGTTCGCTCTGCGTCGCCGCTTCGTCGAGCCGCATCGCCGCCAGCTGGGCGCGGACGACCATTGCTTCCGGGGCCGAGGGATCGAGCCGTGCCAGTGCATCGCGCAGCGGGGCGGGATCGCCCTCGGCGGCGTCCTCGATCACGGCGGCGACATCGAGCGGCGTCGATGCGGCGGCGCTGTCGCACGATTGGGCGTGCGCCGCAGACAGCAGCGGCGGGGTGGTGGCGACCAGCACGCAGGCGAGGCGCTTAGCGGCGCGGCTTGTATAGTTGAACGACAGCATATAATCTCCGAATCACGGCTATATCTTTTCGTAAGACAGAAAGAGAATATCGGCAAATGGAAAATTCGCCCTCGCTTGCGCCGTTCGCGCGCCGGTTGCGGATCGCGGCGCTCGCCGCGGCAGTGGCGGTGCCGCTGCTGGCGGTCGTCGCGCTGTTCGCGCCCGAAGGTCTGGTCAACGCGACCGACACGACGCTGCCGCCGCGCCTTGGGGCGGGAGTAGCTCTCATCGCGGCACTGCTGCTTGCCGCAGGGCTGGTGGCGCTCGCCACGATGCTCGCTGAAGTTGCCGGGGGGAGCGTGTTCGGCGCGGCGAGCACGCGGCAGTTTCGCCGCTTTGCCCGCTACCTGCTGCTCTCCGTGCTGGCTGGAATTGTGCTTCCCTTGCTGGCGCAGGTGGCGCTGATCGTCTTCGCAGGACGAAGGCAGCTGATGTTCGACCTCAGCGATCAGGATGTGATCGGCCTGATCGTCGCTGCGCTGCTGTTCTTCGTCGCGCGACTGTTCGACGAGGCGGCGCGCCTCGACGAAGACAGCCGGTCGATCGTCTGATGGCGATCGTCGTCCGTCTCGACGTCATGCTCGCGCTGCGCAAGGCGCGGTCCAAGGACGTTGCCGCCCATGTCGGGATTACCGAAAGCAATCTCTCGCTGCTCAAGTCGGGCAAGGTGCGCGGGATACGCTTCGAAACGCTCGACAAGATTTGCGAATACCTCGACTGCCAGCCGGGCGACATCCTCGCTTGGGAGCCATCGGAGGACGATGAATAGGCGCCTGTTCGACGCTGTCGAAGTGGGGGATTATCTTGTGAATTTCCTACCCCAATTCCACCTCTCTGAAACCGGTTGTCGCGTAAATTGTCTATGTTTTAAATTATTTTAGGAGTTCTTGGGCCATCAAGGCCACATGAGCGACAAGGCGCACTCACCGACAGTCGGCTGCAACGCCTGCCGTACACCCGGACACCAGTTCGATTTCGCGATGGCCTTCCAGCCTATCGTCGATTGCGAGACGGGCGATGTCTTCGCCTACGAAGCGCTCGTGCGCGGGCCGAACGGTGAAAGCGCGGCGGAAGTGCTCGCGCAAGTAACCGAGGCCAACCGCTATGCCTTCGATCAGCAATGCCGCGTCGCCGCGATCAAGGGGGCGGTGGAAGCGGGCATTCTCGACACGCAGGCGCGCCTATCGATCAACTTCCTGCCCAACGCGGTCTATTCGCCGGTCGCCTGCATCCAGCTGACCTTGCAGACCGCGCGCGAAGTCGGCTTCCCTACGGAGCGTCTGATCTTCGAGCTGACGGAAAACGAAGAGATCGAGGACGTCGCCCATACGCAGCGCATCATCGAGACCTATCGCCAAATGGGTTTCGGGATTGCCGTCGACGATTTTGGCGCAGGCCATGCCGGGCTGGGCCTGCTGGCGCGCATCCAGACCGATTACCTCAAGCTCGACATGGAGCTGATCCGGGGCATCGACGCCTGCGATCGACGCAGGGTCATCGTCGAGGGCATGGTGCGGATCGCCAAGAGGCTGGGCATTACGCTGATCGCCGAGGGGATCGAGACGGCGGAGGAACTGACCACGCTGTCACTGCTCGGCATCCGCTATATCCAGGGCTTCTACTTCGCACAGCCCGCCTTCCGCGCACTGCCCGAGATCGACCTGCAGACCGGATCGAAACGCGTCGCCTGACGGCCTAGCGAGGCTTGCCGCAAAGCTCTTCGACCAATGCCACAGCAGCGGCGATCGCGGCGTCCTTGCCCAGTGCGGTCGTATCGAGAACACTGGCTTCCGGTGCGGGTTTGAGCGGCGCATCCTTGCGGTTCATATCGCGATCGTCACGCCGCGCGATCTGGCCGCGGACCTCTTCGCGGCTCACGTCGCGCCCCTGCGACTGCATCTCGGCAAAGCGCCGGTCGGCCCGCGCCTCGAGCGAGGCGGTGACGAACAGCTTCACATCCGCATCGGGGCAGATCACCGTTCCGATATCGCGCCCGTCGAGCACCGCGCCGCCATCCTGCTGGGCAAACGCGCGCTGCCGTTCGAGCAGCGCGGCGCGCACCTTCGGATGGATCGAAACGCGGCTGGCATAGCCGCCGATCGCTTCGCTGCGCAGCTCGGGATCGTCGAGCAAGCTGTCGGGGAAGTCCGCACCCGCCAGCGCGTCGGCTTCCTTGTCAGGGTCCGTGCCCGCGAGCTGCACTTGCCGCCCGACCGCGCGATAAAGCAGCCCGGTATCGAGATGCGGCAGCCCGAAATGCGCGGCGATGGCCCTGGCTATGGTGCCCTTGCCGCTCGCGGTCGGTCCGTCGACGGCGACGATCATCGGTCGTGCCTGGCAAGCCATGCGCGCAGGATCGCTTCGCTTTCGACCGGGCGGTCGGTCATGAAGCCATGCGCTGCGCCCGGCACCACGCCGAATTCCGCGCCCGGCGTCATCGCGACGAATTCCTGCACCGTGTCGATCCGCGCCTCGTCGTACTGACCGATCAGAAACAGCGTGCGGCTGCCGTCGATCTGCGCGAGCAGCGGGACGGCGTCGTAGGTCTTGAGCGAACCCTTCGAGCGGAATTCGCTCGGCCCCCACATCTCGTTGTAGATCAGCGGGTTGAAGCCCTTTCCTCCGATCGCGCGGGAATAGGCGAGAAACTCGGGGGAGGGCGGTTCGCGGCGGTTGAACTCGGCGTAGAACGCGTCGGTCGCCCGCCCGCACTCGTCTGCGGGTGGCGGCGCATCGGTCTCGCACGCGGCGATGGTCTGCTGGACCTCGGCGGGCAGGGCTTCGAGGAGGATATTGGCGTCCGCGATCCAGCGCGGGGTCGAGATATAGGTGCCGCCGAGCACGGTCGAGGCGACGTGCTGCGGGTACTTCGCCGCGTATTCGAGCGCGATGGCCGAGCCCCAGCTGTGGCCGACCACGTGCCAGCGTTCGATGCCCAGCGTCTGACGGATCGTATCGAGCGCCTCGACGAACCGCTCCACGCGCCAGTTGGCGGGGTCGTTGGGGTGGTCCGACTTCCCGCTGTCGAGCTGGTCGTAGAGGATCACCGCGCGCTCGTCCGCCAGCCCAAGCATCGAGGCGAGGCCGTTATGCGTGCCGCCGGGTCCGCCATGCACGAACACCACCGGCGGCGCAGCGTCGAGATCGCCGTTGACGCGGACATAGACGTTACCGCCCTCGACCGGCACCTTCAGCTCGCGGTCGGGCGCGGCGTAGGGCGCCACTGCGACGGTCTCGACCGGGGCAGGGGCGGGCACTTCCTCGGGCGGAGGAAGCGTTGCGCACCCCGAAAGGGCGAGCGCGGCAGCGGCGAGGATCGAGCGTATCATGGCTGTTGCGCGGCCTTCCGCTCGCGGATCGCCTTGGCGATGCCCCAGATCGCGATCGCCGCCCAGAAGCCTTCGAGGACCAGGCTGGGCCAGTTGGTGTGGACCAGCAGGCTCACAGTCAGCAGCGCCGCACCCGTCAGGTTCGTGCCGTGAAGAATGAATGGATTGGGTGCCTTGCTGGATGTCAGATAGGCATAGGCGCCGATGATGCAGGCCATCCCGACAAAACCGATGAGGGAGTAGATGTCGAGCCCGGAGGTCATGCGCGGCCGATCCCATTATCGTCATCCCCGCGCAGGCGGGGATCCAGATAAGCGGTCCAGTGTTCGGCGGTGTTGCATGGGCCCCTGCCTTCGCAGGGGTGACGATAAGCCTGAAGGGTCATCGCGTCGACCTGTCGAGCAGCCCCATGAAATCCGGGAAACTCGTCGCGATGGGCGAAGTGTCGTCCACCTCCACCCCGTCGCGGCTGGCGAGGCCTGCCACCGCCATGCTCATCGCGATGCGGTGGTCGAGATGCGTCTTTACTCGTGCGTTGGCGCTGCCCCGCAGAGACTCGCCGCCGCCGCCGTGGATCGTAAGACCGTCCTCGTTTTCTTCCAACCTCGCACCGGATGCCTCCAGCGCAGCGGCCATCGCGGCAAGGCGGTCGCTTTCCTTTACCCGCAGCTCTTCCAGCCCGCGCGTCACCGTGGTGCCCTCTGCCAGAGCAGCGGCGACGAACAGCACGGGGAACTCGTCGATCATGCTCGGCGCAATCGCCGGGTCGACCTCGATCCCCTTGAGCGGTGCATGGCGCACGCGCAGGTCCGCGACGGGTTCTCCGCCAACCTCTCGCGCATCGAGATGCTCGATATCCGCGCCCATCTGCGCGAGCACGCGATAGATGCCGTTGCGCGTGGGGTTGAGGCCGACATTCTCGATCACGAGGTCGCTGCCGGGCACGATGCTGGCTGCCACCGCGAAGAACGCCGCAGACGACGGGTCGCCCGGCACCACGATATCGCACGGGGTCAACTCGCACGGGCCGGTGAGCGAGATGACGCGCTCGCCGTCCTGCTCCGCCACCTGCACATCGACGCCGAAGCCGCGCAGCATCCGCTCGGTATGGTCGCGCGTGGGCACGGGCTCGATCACGGTGGTCGTGCCCGGAGTGTTGAGCCCGGCGAGCAGCACCGCGCTCTTCACCTGCGCGCTCGCGACGGGCAGGCGGTAGGAGATCGGCACGGCAGGGTGCGCACCCTCGATCGTCAGCGGCAGCGTGCCGCCCGGCGATGCTGTGAAACCCGCCCCCATGGTAGAGAGGGGATCGATCACCCGACCCATCGGCCGTTTCGAAAGACTGGCGTCGCCGACCAGCGTCGCAGAAATCCCGTGGCTCGCCAGCAGGCCCATCAGCAGGCGGGTCGATGTGCCCGAATTGCCCATGTCGAGCGCGCCCTGCGGCTGGAGCAGCGTGCCGACGCCCACTCCGTCGACATGCCAGTCATCGCCGACCTTCTCTATTCGCGCGCCCATCGCGCGCAGCGCGGCGGCGGTGGCGAGCACATCCTCGCCTTCGAGCAGGCCGGAAATGCGGCTTCGGCCCACGGCAAGCGCGCCGAACATCAGCGATCGGTGGCTGATGGACTTGTCGCCGGGAACACGGATACGCCCGGTCAACGGGCCGGAGGGGAGGAAGCGGTGAGCGGTCAATCGATCCAGCATCGGCTAGCGTTGCAAAGCGAGCGGGGCTTTGACACCCGCAATGGTGCATGGCAAGGCGCGCGCCATTCTTGATTCGGGGCGGCGCGGCCCCCAAGTCGTTCCAAACGAAATTCACACCCGTACTTTCACAGGCGCGCGAACACGGCAGCGCCCGCAACAAGGAACTATCCGACCATGGTCAAACCCGAATGGGGCACAAAGCGTACCTGCCCCAAATGCGGCACGCGATTCTACGATCTGGGCAACGAAGACCCGGTCACCTGCATCGAATGCGAGAACACCTGGACGCCCGAGCCCGTGCTCAAGTCCAAGCAGCCGATTCCGTTCGAGGAAGAAAAGAAGAAGAAGGACGAGGAGGCCGACAGCGATCTGGCCGATGACGATCTGGAGGATATCGACGTCGATGACGACGATGATTCGCCGGATAACGAAGTCGATCTGGGCGGCGACGACGACCTTGGCGTGAGCAAGGCGAAGAGCGACGACGACAACGACGACAGCTGATATTCGGATTGTGCGGATTATCCGCTTGCAATGGGGGCGCGCGCTTTCTAAACGGCGCCTCCCATAACCGGCCGGGGCCTTAGCTCAGCTGGGAGAGCGCTACAATGGCATTGTAGAGGTCAGCGGTTCGATCCCGCTAGGCTCCACCACCGGTTTTCGGATAGTTCGCTATCCGGTTTGAGTTTCAGAAGGGGTACCGCCCCGACGCTGGCCGACGAGGTTTCGTCCGCCGGCGTTTTTCGCGTTTATCCCGTTTGGGGGATGAACAAGGGAGTTTCCCGGAGAAAGTGGGCACCACTTTTTCGGTTCGGGAAGCGACCCGAAGAGAGCATTTCGGCGAAGCCGGAAATGGAGTGACCTGATGTTCGACGCACTGTCGGATCGCCTTGGCAATACCTTCGACCGCTTGCGCGGGCGTGGGGCGCTGCGCGAGCAGGACGTGCGCGATGCGATGCGCGAAGTGCGAATCGCGCTGCTCGAGGCAGACGTCGCGCTGCCCGTTGCGCGCGACTTCATCGAAAAGGTCGCCGAAAAGGCCGTTGGCGAGGCGGTCCTCAAGTCGGTCACCCCCGGCCAGCAGGTCGTAAAGATCGTCAACGACGAGCTGGTCGCGATGCTCGGCGGCGGCGATGGTGAGGACGGCCACGTTCCGCTGACGCTCGAAGCCAAGCCGCCGGTCGTCATCATGATGGTCGGCCTTCAGGGCTCGGGTAAGACGACCAGCACGGCCAAACTCGCCAAGCTGATCCGCGAGAAGCACGGCAAGAAGGCTATGATGGCCTCGCTCGACGTCAATCGCCCCGCCGCGCAGGAGCAGCTGGCGGTGCTCGGCGAGCAGGCGCAGGTCGATACGCTGCCGATCATCAAGGGCCAGCAGCCGGTCGAGATCGCGCGCCGCGCGCTCGAATCGGCGAAGCTGCGCAATGTCGATGTGGTGCTGCTCGACACCGCGGGCCGGCTGCACGTCGACGAAGCGCTGATGGCCGAGATGAAGGCGGTGGCCAGCGTGGCTACGCCGACCGAAGTGCTGCTGGTGGTCGACAGCCTGACCGGTCAGGACGCGATCAATGTCGCGCAGAGCTTTAGCGACGAGGTGCCGCTGACCGGCGTGATCCTGACCCGGATGGACGGCGATGCACGCGGCGGTGCGGCGCTCTCGATGCGCGCCGTCACCGGCAAGCCGATCAAGTTTGCGGGCGTGGGCGAAAAGCTCGACGCGCTCGAAGCCTTCCACCCGCGCCGGGTTGCCGAACGCATCCTGGGAATGGGCGATGTCGTGTCGCTGGTCGAAAAAGCCGCGGAAACGATCAAGGTCGAGGAAGCCGAGCTTCTCGCCAAGCGGATGGCCAAGGGCCAGTTCGATCTCAACGATCTGCGCATGCAGCTCAACCAGATGCAGAAGATGGGCGGCCTCGGAATGCTTGCGGGCATGATGCCCGGTATGAAGAAGGCCAAGCAGGCGATGCAGGCCAGCGGCATGGACGACAAGGTGCTGGTCCACATGGACGCGATCATGGGCTCGATGACGCCCAAGGAACGCGCCAACCCCGCGCTGCTCAACGCCAAGCGCAAGCGGCGCGTGGCGGCGGGCAGCGGCACGCAGGTGCAGGACGTCAACAAGGTGCTGAAGATGCACCAGGAAATGTCCCGCGCGATGAAGCAGATCAAGAAGATGGGCGGGATGAAGGGCCTCGCCGCGATGCTTGGCGGAGGCGGCGGAATGGGCGGCCTTCCCGGCATGGGCGGCAAGGGTGCACCCCAGATACCCGGCATGGACGGGCAGGGCATGGGCGACATCGACATGAGCAAGCTGCCGCCCGACCTGCAGAAGCTCTTGCCGAAGAAATAAACGAAACTGACTGACTAGAACCTAAGGACGAACCACAATGGCTATTGCACTCCGACTTTCCCGTGGCGGCGCCAAGAAGCGCCCCTACTACCGCATCGTGGCGGCGGACTCGCGCTATCCGCGTGACGGCCGCTATCTTGAACAGATCGGCACCTACAACCCGCTGCTCGCCAAGGATGACGAGAAGCGCGTGACGCTGAACGAAGACCGCGCCAAGTACTGGCTCGGCGTCGGCGCGCAGCCGAGCGACCGTGTCGCCCGCTTCCTCGATGCCGCCGGCATCCGCGAGCGTGCCGCGCGCAACAACCCGAACAAGGCCGAGCCGGGCGAAAAGGCCAAGGAACGCGCTGAAGAGCGTGCTGCCAAGGAAGCCGAAGCGGCCGAAGCGCTGAAGGCTGCTCAGGAAGCTCCCGCCGAGGAAGAAGCCAAGGCTGAAGAAGCTCCCGCAGAAGAAGCGGCCGCTGAAGCTGCGGCTGAAGAAGCGCCTGCCGAAGACGCCGGCGAAGAAAAGGCCGAAGGCTAAGCTCTCATATGGTCAGAGCCACTTGTGCTGAGCTTGTCGAAGCACCGTTCTTTCTTCCTTTCGACAGCGTCAAAAGCGAAGATCGACCCTTCGACAGGCTCAGGGTAAGCGGATCGTGACTGACAAGGCCCCTGAGACCCTCATCACCCTTGCCGCCGTCACCGGCGCGCACGGGGTGGCGGGCGAGGTTCGCCTCAAGCTGCTGGGCGACGGGGTCGAGGCGCTGAAAGCGCACAAGACCTTTAACGCCGGAGAGGGCGGGGGCACGCTGACGCCCACGAAAATCCGCTCCGACAACAAGGGCGGCGCCATCGCGCGCTTTGCCGAGGTGCCCGATCGCACCGCTGCCGAAGCGCTGCGTGGAACTCTCCTCACCGTACCGCGCGCTGCGCTGCCGCCGCTCGCGGAAGGCGAATTCTACCACGCCGACCTGATCGGCCTGCCGGTGGTGACCACTGAGGGCACGCCGATCGGTAGCGTTGCCGCTGTGGCGAATTACGGCGCGACCGATATTGTCGAAATCGCGCTGGACCCGGCCCCTGAGAAGGGCATGAAGACCATCATGGTTCCACTGATCCCCGCTGCCGTTCCCGAGTGGGACGAAAAGCGTATGGTCATCGCGAGCGAGTTCGCAGAAGGCTAGCTCCAGCGTTCACCGGTAGATTTCGGAACATCGCGCCCGTTTCGTGCACTGATCGGGTATGACGACATTCAGAAACACGATGAGCCTGATGTGCGCGCCGCTGCTTCTGCTGGCCTGCGCGGCACCTTCGGACAATGCCGATGAGAACAGCGATGATGTGAACGTCACGCCCGCTGACGGGGCAGAAAACCCGGCGGCGGGCACGCGACCTTCTGGTCAGCCAAGCCTAGTCACCGTCGAAGGTCGCATCGCACAGGGCGTCGAATGCATGGTGCTGAAGACCCCCGATGGCGAAACATGGTCTTTCAACGGGGGCGAGGCCGATTTTGGACCAGGCGATTATGTGCAGATCAAAGGCGAAGTTGCCGATGCCAGCTTCTGCCAGCAAGGAAGGGGCATGCTGGTCCCGCAAAGTATCGAGCCGAAGGATCCTCCCGCGCGCGATCGCGACCCGGCCCGGGCGGGCGGTCTCGCGGTGACGAGCGATTATGTTCGGGGAGAGTGGGTCGCCAAGGGTCTGAATGCAGACTGCGCCAGGCCCGACTTTTCGGTCACCCGCAATCGCAATGGCGGCAGCATTATCGAAACGCGCATCGATGGCGTACCCGCAACGGGCTATGTCGACGTCGGCGACACTCCCGCACTACAGTGGGACGAAGGCATTCCCGCTCTACCGATCGAAACGCGCGGGCCCGATGGACTGGCCGTCATGCCTGCCGAGAGCGCCAGGATCGTAACGCTCGCCGGTCATCGTATCGCAGGCGACGGCGTGGTCTTTGTGAAGTGCGCCGATTGAGGCTGGCTTGCTCGCGCCTCCTGCCCGATAATCGTGGGCGATGGACGCGCAGCAGACAGACCTCTGGCAGCGACTGGCCGAATACGAAATCGGCCCGCCGGGCGCAGCGTTCAGCTTTGCCCAGCGGCTGGCGCGCGAGAACCGCTGGAGTGCGGATCATGCCAGTCGCGTCCTCACCGAATACAAGCGCTTCTGCTGGCTGGCCTGCGAAGCGGGCCACGAGGTCACTCCGTCCGATGCGGTCGACCAGGCGTGGCACCTGCACCTGACCTATAGCCGCGACTATTGGGAGCGGTTCTGCCCGCAGATCCTGCAAAAGCCGCTGCACCACGGGCCGACCGCCGGGGGCACGGTGGAGCGCACGCGCTACTACGATCAATACGCGCAGACGCTCGCCAGCTACGAGACGCATTTCGGCGAGCCCGCGCCGTTCGATATCTGGCCCGAAGCGCGGCGGCGCTTCGTCATCGATCCGCAAGCCGTGCGCGTGAACCCGGCTGATGTGATGATCCTGCCGCGCGGCCAAGCCTATGGTTTGGGCGGTGTAATCGCGTTACTATTGATCGGGCTGATCGCGCTGTCGATCATCTGAGAAGGGGACGCGCAATGGATCTCGACTTGTCGCAATACGACGCGGGGCAGTTCCTCGTGATCTATTCGGCGATGGTCGTGTTCGGCTGGCTGGTGACGATGCTGGTCCCGATGATCCTGCGCCCCACCGGCGAGCCGGGCGTTCCGCAATCCGTCGGGCAGTACGCCGCGCTGGCGAGCGGGAAAACGCGCTATGCCGAAGCGGTGATGGCGGGTCTGCTCGCGTCCGGTCACCTGGAACTGGAGGGCAAGACCTTCCATGTCCGCAACCGCGATCTGCCCAAAGGTGGGGCGGAAACGCGGCTGCTCTCGCTGGGCGATACTTTCGGCTGGAACACGTTCGTGCGCGCGATCGACAGCGGGTACGAGCAAGATCGCGATTCGCTACGCGCGGCGGGGCTGCTCAACGGGCCGGGGCGGGCGTTCAAGGTGCGTGCGCTGTCGGTAATCCCGCTGATCGTGATCGTGCTGTTCGGCCTGCACCGCTTCGATGCAGGGCGGACGCTTGGCGAACCGGTCGGCGTGCTCGGCGTGCTGATCGCGCTCGGCCTGATCGTGATTGCCTGGCGCCTGCTCGCGGGCATCCGCCGCACGCGCGAGGGCGACCGGGCCTTGCGCGAGGCACGGCAGGAGCATGTCGGACTGAAACGCGCACCGACCAACGACCAGATGGCGCTGGGCGTCGCGATCTTCGGCACCGCCGTGCTCGCGGGCTCGCCCTACGATCCGCTGCACGCGATGCGCCATGGCGGCGGTGGCGATGCGGGCTATGCTGGCGATGGCGGGGGCGATAGCGGCGGATCGGGTTGTGGCGGCGGTGGCTGCGGCGGTTGCGGAGGGTGAGTGACCTGTCGAGCAGCGATGTATGGTGGGGGCTGGGAGCAATGATCCTGGCATCCAATATCGATATTCTCGCTGCAGCAGCAGGACCGTCTGAATTTTCATTGGACGGCGGGCCCGACCAGTGGTGGATAGCCATCCTGGCGGCGACAGTTTTTGGCTTCGTGCTGCTGCCTTTTGCTCTCTTGTTCGTATGGGTCTTCCACAAGGCCCGGTTCGACCGCTGGATTGTCCTGACCGCTGTTTTGGCAACAATCCTGTCGGTAGCCGCCACCGAGATTATGAACGCATATATCTGGGGTATTTACTCGTTTGCTGAAGGTGTCCTCGACAGGATTGGGTTGGGGAGGTTCACGTACTTGCCGTTCTTCGACCTCATTGCCAGTCTCGTTGGGGCGATAGGTTTTGGTTGGTGGCTCAAACGTCACCGGGTTGAAGATATGACGGGGACTTTCGAATGACCTTGGAGGGGGGATGGGCGATGAAATTGCGTGATTCACTGGTGTTGTGCGTGTTCGTCCTTGCTCCGGCGACCGCGTTGGGGGCGCAGGAAACCGCGCCGGAAAGACCTTATGCTTTCACCAGCAGCTACTTCGTCGGAGAATGGGTCGATACCGAGAACTGCTCTGACGCACGATTGGTCATTAAGAGCGACGGCAACTTCACGGCGCCCGGTGGGGGGAAGGGCGTTTGGTCGCTCGATGGCAATATTTTGACCGTGAGCGGCAATCAGGGGGCGTCAAGTTTCGTGGTTCTCCCGCAAAGCAGGGACAGGGTCCTGATCTACAATCAGGACGGCACGGTCGGCTATTCGATCCGCTGCTGAGCTTTGGTGCTGAATTCCGCTGCGCACTGATATATGCGCGGCGACCATGACCTTCGCTGCCACCGTCCTGACGCTCTATCCGGAGATGTTCCCCGGCCCGCTCGGCGTGTCGCTCGCCGGGCGCGCGCTGAAGGAAGGGGCGTGGTCGCTCGACACGGTCCAGATCCGCGACTTCGCCACCGACAAGCACCGCACGGTGGACGATACGCCTGCCGGAGGCGGGGCGGGCATGGTGCTCAAGTGCGATGTGCTGGCGGCGGCGCTCGACTCGATCCTCCCCGGGACGGGGAGGGGGACCGCCGACGCAGTCGGGGGTGGAGGGGCACTGTCAACAGCGCAGGACCACATCGAGGGTGCGCAAGACCCAGGCGCGCCCCTCCACCAGCCTGCGGCTGGTCCCCCTCCCCGTTCCGGGGAGGATGTCCCCGTTCTCGCCATGACTCCGCGCGGGAAGCCGATCACGCAGGCGCGCATTCGCGAGATCGCGGAAGGGCCCGGCGTGACGATCATTTGCGGGCGGTTCGAGGGGTTCGACGAGCGGCTGTTCGAGGCGCGCCCGTTCATCGAGGAAGTGAGCCTGGCGGACGTCGTGCTGTCCGGCGGAGAACCTGCGGCGATTGCCATACTCGACGCTTGCATTCGGCTGCTGCCGGGAGTAATGGGCGCGGCTTCCAGCGGTACCGAGGAATCCTTCGAGGAAGGCCTGCTCGAGTATCCGCACTACACCCGACCTCAGGAATGGGAAGGGCGCACGATCCCCGAAGTGCTGCGATCGGGGGATCATGCGAAAATCGCGGCGTGGCGTAAGGCCATGAGCGAAGAGATGACACGGTTACGCAGGCCGGATTTGTGGGAGCGCCACTCTGGTGCTCCGGTCCAGTCTGCCTCTGGCGCGCAGCGAGAAACGAAGGACCAGGACCAATGAACCTGATTCAGCAGCTCGAAGCCGAAGCGATTGAAAACCTCGGCAAGGATATTCCGGAATTCCGCCCCGGCGACACCGTTCGCGTGGGCGTGAAGGTCGTCGAAGGTACGCGCGAGCGTATCCAGAACTTCGAAGGCGTGGTGATCGCGCGTTCGAACCGCGGCATGGGTTCCAACTTCACCGTGCGCAAGATCAGCTTCGGCGAAGGTGTGGAGCGTGTCTTCCCGCTCTATTCGCCGATCGTCGACAGCCTGACCGTGGTCCGCCGCGGCGTCGTGCGTCGCGCGAAGCTGTATTACCTGCGTGGCCGCACCGGCAAGAGCGCGCGTATCGCCGAACGGCGCGACAACCGTCCTGCCAAGGGCGAAAAGACCGACGCCTAAGCGCGAACGGCAATTCGAATTTGCGAAAGGGCGGTCCGATCGGGCCGCCCTTTTTCGTTGTCCGCTTGTTATTTCCTTTCGTCATTGCGAGGAGCCCATCGGCTGGCTCCTTGCAGCAGCCGCTCAGGATAGACTACGCGACCAAGCGATCCATGGCCCGGCGCTCTGCAAGGCAGCTGTTCGGTCGATGGATCGCCGCGCGACCCTGCGGGTCGCTCGCGATGACGAATGAGAGGATTTCATGCGATGCGCCACCTGCTTGCTGCCGCCGCCATTCTTGCCCTTGCCACGCCGCTCGTCGCACAGGAAAGCGCTCCGATGACCGACCAGGCCGAACAGACCGACCTCTCCTTCGGACGCGTCTTCGCCAGCCCCGGCCTCGACGGGCCGAGCCCGCGCGGGGTCAAGCTTTCGCCCGATGGCCGCTACCTCACCCTGCTGCGCAACCGCGCTGACGAGAAGGAGCGGTACGACCTGTGGGGCTACGACCGCGAAAGCGGCGAATGGACGATGCTGGTCGATTCCGAAAAGCTGGGCTCGGGCCGAGAGCTCTCCGAAGACGAAAAGATGCAGCGCGAACGTGCGCGCGTCGGCAATCTCAAGGGGATCATTTCCTACCAGTGGAGCCCTGACGGCAAGGGCGTGCTGGTGCCGCTCGACGGCGATCTCTACCTCGCCAGGCTGGACGGGACCGTCACCCGGCTGACCGATACCGAGGAAAGCGAACTCAATCCCAAGCTGAGCGAGCAGGGCACCTACGTCTCCTTCGTGCGCGACCGGCAGCTGTGGGTCGGCCCGGTCGGCGGAGAAGCGCATCCGATCACCCCGAAAGAGGATGCGCTGGTCCGCTGGGGCGAGGCGGAATTCGTCGCGCAGGAAGAAATGGGCCGCATGGACGGCTATTGGTGGAGCCCCAACGACAAGCGGATCGCCGTGCAGCGCACCGACGAGGCACCGGTCGGCGTCGTCACCCGCGCGGCAATCGGCGCGACGGGCACCAAGGTGTTCGATCAGCGCTACCCGGTGGCAGGCAGCGACAATGCCTTTGTCGATCTGTTCGTGATGGACCCCGATGGCAGCAATCTCATCAAGGTCGATCTGGGCCGGGACCCCGATACCTACCTTGCGCGGGTTGATTGGTCGCCCGACGGTGACTGGCTGTTTGCGCAGCGCGAGAATCGCGACCAGACCGTGCTCGAATTGCTCAGCATCGATCCTGCGACCGGCAAAAGCGACGTCATCCTGACCGAAAAGGCAGCGATCGACGACTACTGGATCAACCTTTCCGACGATTACCGCTTCCTCAAGGACCGCTCGATGATCTGGTGGTCCGAAAGCGATGGCTACGGCCACCTCTATCGCCGCACGCGCGAAGGAGCGGAGCAACTGACGAAAGGCGATTGGGTCGTCACCGGGCTCGTCGGCGTGAACGAGGAAAGCGGCGACGTGTTCTTCACCGGCACCAGGGATGGTGCGCTGGAAAAGCACGTCTACCGGATGAACCTGTCCTCACCGGGCGAAGCCACCCGTCTTACGGAGCTCGGCTTCACCCACTCGGCAAGCATGGACAAGGACGCGCAGACGCTGCTTATCAGCCGGTCCTCCTCCAGCCAGCCGCCGCAGAGCTATCTCGCCGATACCGACGGCAATAGGTTGACCTGGGTGCAGGAGAACGCCCTCGACGCGGGCCATCCTTACGCGCCCTATCTCGACAGCCATGTGACGCCTGAATTCGGCACGATCCTGGCCGACGACGGCACGCCGCTGCACTGGATGATGCTCAAGCCTGAGATGGAGCCGGGCAAGAAATACCCAGTGTTCTTCTACCACTACGGCGGACCGCACGTGCAGGTCGTCGACCATGGCTGGAAGGGCGCATTGCCGCAGGCGATCGTCGACAAGGGCTATATCTATTTCGCGCTCGACAATCGCGGTTCGGCCAATCGCGGGGTGGCGTTCGAACAGCCGATCTACCGCGCGATGGGCGGCGTCGAAGTGCGCGACCAGAAGGCGGGGGCGGAATATCTCAAGACGCTCGGCTTCGTCGATCCGGACAAGATCGCGCTCTACGGCTGGTCGTATGGCGGGTACATGACCTTGAAGCAGCTGGAGGCCGATCCAGGCCTCTACGCCGCAGGCATCGCGGGCGCGCCGGTGACCAAGTGGGAATTGTACGACACCCACTACACCGAACGCTACATGGGCGACCCGCGCAAGGTGCCCGAGGCGTACGAGGCGGCGAGCGCTATACCGCTAGCGAACGACATAGCCGATCCGCTGCTGCTGGTGCACGGCATGGCCGACGACAACGTTGTGTTCGAAAATTCCTCCGCGCTGATCGCCGCGATGCAGGAAGGCAATACGCCGTTCGAGATGATGCTCTACCCCGGCTACACGCACCGCGTATCGGGTGAGAATATCAGCCCGCACCTGTGGAACACGATCTTCCGCTTCCTCGAACGCCATGGGGTGACCCCGCCCGAGTAAGGGCCGGAGAAGCGACCGGATGGCCGGGCAGCAGCAGGACGACAAGGGCACCCTCGGGCTGGTGGCGGTGTGGGCCATCGCGGTCGGGGGGATGGTCGGCGGCGGCATTTTCTCGACGCTGGGGGTGGTCATCTCCAGTGCCGGGCACTGGGCCGCGCTCAGCTTCGTGCTTGGCGGGCTGGTCGCCTACGCCACCGGGCACAGCCTCGCCGCGCTGACCGTGGAGAAGGACGAGGCGGGCGGCATCTACAGCTTCCTGTGCGATCTGAAATTTACCCGGCTCGCCCGCTGGTCGGCTTGGGTGCTGCTCGCGGGCTACGTGCTGACCTGCGCGGTCTATGCCTACACGTTCGGGGCCTATCTGGGGCAGGCGATCGGCGGGCCTGCGTGGCTCCCGCCCGCGATGGCCTCCGCGGCGATCCTTGCGATGACCGCGATAAACCTGCGCGGTGCGGGGCAGGCGGCGGGGGTGGAGATCGCCATCGTCATCCTCAAGCTCGCGATTCTCGCCGCGCTGGCTGCGTTCGGCCTTTCGCAGTTCGAGGTGGCAAAGCTCTCGATCGCGCAGCAGCCGGGGTTGATCGGCATCGTGATCGGCGCGGCGTCGGTGTTCATGGCGTACGAGGGGTTTGAGCTGGTCGCTTACGACTACGACGAGATGAAGGACCGCAAGCATGTGATGCGGCGGATCATGCCGCTGGCGATCGGCAGCGCGGCGCTGATCTACGTGGCCGTGGCGCTGGCGGTGCCGATGCTGACCGGCACGCAGGCGGTGATCGCCGATGGAGAGGTTGCCCTGTCGCGCGCGGGTAAGGCCGCGTTCGGTACGCCGGGGCTGATCGCGGTGACCATCGCGGCAGCGCTCTCCACGGCAAGCGCGATCAACGCCACCTTGTTCAGCTCTGCCCGGCTGGCGCGCGAAGTGGCGCGGGATGGCGGATTGCCCGGCGCACTGGGGCGCGAAAATGCGGAAGGCTCGCCCTACTGGGCCGTGCTGCTGCTGGCGGCAGGTGCGCTGGCGCTGGCGGTGATGGGCGGCCTCGACGGTCTGGTCAGCGGCGCCAGCGTGGTATTCCTGCTCGTGTTCGGCACGCTCAACGCACTCGCCGTGAAGGAGAATGTCGGGAAGGGGTGGATCACGCTGCCGGGCGCAGTTCTGGCCTTCGGTGCTCTCGCGGTGCTGGTGCTGCACTTGCTCGATGCGATTTGATCGGACGACCAATCGCTGTGCATTGCATTGCATGGCCAATTCCTGCGGCTAGAGCTTGCTACGCATCGCGCTTGGCCCCATGTGGCGGTGCAGCATGCACAGGAGTGATTGATGGGTTACAAGGTCGCCGTTGTCGGCGCGACGGGCAATGTCGGGCGCGAAATGATGCAGGTGTTGGCGGAGCGCGAGTTCCCGATCGACGAGATCGTGGCGCTGGCCAGCTCGCGTTCGCACGGCACCGAGATCGAGTTCGGCGACACGGGCAAGATGCTGAAGTGCAAGAACCTCGAGCATTTCGACTTCACCGGCTGCGACATCGCGCTTTTTTCGGCAGGCGGTGCCATCGCCAAGGAATACGCGCCCAAGGCTGCTGCGGCGGGCTGCGTGGTGATCGACAATTCCTCGCACTTCCGCATGGACCCGGACGTCCCGCTGATCGTGCCCGAGGTGAACCCCGACGCGATCGACGACTATGTGAAGCGTAACATCATCGCCAACCCCAACTGCTCGACCGCGCAGCTGGTCGTCGCCTTGAAGCCGCTGCACGATGCCGCCGGGATCAAGCGTGTGGTCGTCTCGACCTACCAGTCGGTCTCGGGCGCGGGCAAGGAAGGCATGGACGAGCTGTTCCAGCAGAGCCGGGCGATCTTCGTCGGCGATCCGGTGGAACCGAGCAAGTTCACCAAGCAGATCGCGTTCAACGTGATCCCGCATATCGACGTCTTCCTCGACGATGGATCGACCAAGGAAGAGTGGAAGATGGTGGTCGAAACCAAGAAGATCCTCGACCCCAAGATCAAGATGACCGCGACCTGCGTTCGCGTGCCGGTGTTCGTCGGCCATTCCGAAGCTGTCACCATCGAGTTCGAGCGTGAGATTTCGCCCGAACAGGCGCAGGATATCCTGCGCGAAGCACCGGGCGTCATGCTGGTCGATAAGCGCGAGGACGAAGGCTACATCACCCCGGTCGAATGCGTCGGAGACGGCGCGACCTATATCAGCCGCGTGCGCGAAGACCCGACGGTGGATCACGGCCTCGCGCTGTGGTGCGTTTCGGACAACCTGCGCAAGGGTGCCGCGCTCAACGCGGTGCAGATCGCCGAACTGCTGGGCCGCCGCCACCTCAAGAAGGGCTGAGCCTATGCTCGGCCCCGATCCCGAACAGCAGCGCCGTGTGGCGGGCGAGATGGATCGCTCGATCGAGCAGATCGAGCGCGAGACATCGGCCTTCTTCGTGCGGCTGGCGGCGCGCTGGGCGGTCCGCTGGGCGATCGTCTTCGCGGTAATCTTCGCGCTGACGCGGGCTGTCGACTGGCTCGACTGGCTGTGGTGGGTCGCGGTGCCCATCGCGGTCGTCTCGCTGGCCGCGCCGCTGCTGTTCCGCCGCTTCCTGACGAACCGGCTGGAGCGGGTGCGCGGGCAGATGGGGGCTTTCGGCGCGCGCGGCGAGACCATCGACGGTTCCTGGCACGAGACGACGGGCGCTGCCCGCTCCGACACGCCGGGGCGCGGCGGCGTCGACGAGCCTGCCGGGGTTATCATCGACCAGAGCGATTCCCCTCGCAAACCGGGTGACAAAGACGACAGCTTGTGAAGTGCGCAGGCGTGGGGCACTGTCCGCGCAAATGATTGCTCTGGGAGAGTGGCGATGAACGCGCGTTTCGGAATGGCCTTTATCGGGATGGCGGCGTTGGGTCTGGCCGCGTGCCAGCAGGCGGAACCCAAGCCGAGCGAACCCGTCACCGAGGATCAGATCGCCGCGCAGACCCCAAATGCGCCCAGCAACCGGCCGATCAACCTGATTGCCGACGGGCTGGTGATCGCCCCGCCAGAAGCGGGCGGCGACGACATCGTGCTCAACTTCGGCGATCCGCAGGACGATGTGGTCGAGCAGCTGACGATGATCTTCGGCGGCCCGCAATTCGGCACCAACGAGGAATGCGGTGCGGGGAAGATGGAGTTCGCCAGCTTCGACCCGTTCGTCGCCAATTTTCAGGACGAAAAGTTCGTCGGCTGGATGGTCGACGGGCCAAGCGACCGGGCCAAGTTCAGCGGGCCCGATGGCGTGACGCTGGGCATGTCGACCGCCGACCTGCAAAAGCTGCCCACCTATGAGGCGTTCGAAGACAGCACGCTGGGGGAAGAATTCATGCTCGGCCAGGGCGAGGCGCAAGTTTCGGGCCTGGTCGAGGATAATCAGGTCGCCTCGCTGTGGGGCGGGGTGAATTGCAATTTCCGCTGAGGCACCCGGCACGATGCTGACCGCAGACCTCTATTTCAGCTTCCGCTCGCCCTACAGCTACCTCGCGATCGGGCGTTATCGCGCGCTGATGGAAAGCCACGCGGTCGAGATCGCTTTGCGTCCCGTGTGGCCGCTGGCGGTGCGCGAGCCCGATTTCTTCGAGCGTAACCATCCCAACTGGCTCGGTTACACCATGCGCGACATGATCCGCGTCGCGCAGTTCCACGGCATCCCCTTCGGTGCGCCCCGGCCCGATCCGATCGTGCAGGATGTCGCCACGCGGAAGATTGCCAGCGAGCAACCATACATCCGTCGGATCACCCGGCTGGGGCAGGCAGCGGCGCGGCGCGGCAAGGGCGTCGCGTTCGCGCATGAGGCGGCGCAGCTGATCTGGGGCGGGGCGGAGAACTGGCACGAGGGCGATCATCTGGCGGGGGCTGCCCAGCGCGCCGGGCTCGATCTCACACAGCTCAATGCCGAGGTTGCGGCAGAGGCGGACGTGCTCGATGCCGAAATCGCCGCCAACCAGCAGGCGCTGGAAGACGCGGGCCACTGGGGCGTGCCGACGCTGGTGTTCGAGGGCGAACCCTTTTTCGGGCAGGACCGGATCGAGATGGTCCGCTGGCGGATGGAGCAGAAGGGCCTGCGCCCCCGCGCCTAGCGCCCGCCCGGCTTCGGCGGCCCGGCCTTGCGCATCAGGAAGACCAGCGGAATCGCGGCCAGCGCCATCCACATCATCAGGTAGAAATCGTCGACATAGGCGATCATCGCCGCCTGCCGGTTGACCTCCATATCGACCAGAGAGAGCGCCGTTTCGCCCACCGACTGGTAGCGATCCACGGTCGAGATATCGACCGCGTTCATCGTCGCCGAAGTGATGTGGCTACCCAGTTCGACGTGCAATGTCTGGATGTTCGAGGCGAGCAGCACGGTGGTGACCGAAATGCCCACCGAGGCCCCGATCGAACGCACCAGGTTGAGCAGGCTCGACCCGTCCGTGCGCAGGCGGCCGGGCAGGGTCGAGAACGCCGTGACGTTCAGCGGGATGAACACGAGACCCAGGCCAAGGCCCTGGACCAGCCCGGTGGAGATGAAGTGCCACTGGTCGGCGGCGAGCGACCAGCCCGCCATCATCCACTGCGAATAGGCGGCGATGGCAAAGCCCGTGCCCACGATGATGCGCGCGTCGAACCCGCGCCGCATCAGCAGGCCGGATAGCTGCATGCTGATCATCACGCCCACGCCGCGCGGCATCAGCACGATACCGGTATCGATCACGCCGTAGCCGAACAGGCGTTGCAGCATCGGCGGCAGCAGCGCCATGTTGGCGAACATCACCACGCCGATCACCAGCATGAAGATCAGCGCGATTGCGAAGTTGCGGTCGGCGAAAATCGCGGTGTCGAACAGCGGCTCTCGCCCGGTCGCGAAATGCACGATGGCGATCCACGCGGTGCTTCCCAGCAGAAGCGCGTAGAACCAGATCTCGTACGACTGGAACCAGTCGACCTGCGATCCGCGGTCGAGCAGCAGCTGGAGCGATGTCAGCGCGATCCCCAGCATGAGGAAGCCGAACAGGTCGAACTTGCGCGCCTTGGCCTCACGATGCGGCAGCTCGGCCAGCAATATGGTGAGCGCGAGCGCACCCACCGGCAGGTTGACGTAAAAGACCCACCGCCAGTCGACGCTCTCGGTCAGCCAGCCGCCCAAAATCGGGCCAAGGATCGGCCCGATCATGATGCCCAGGCCCCAGATCGCCATCACCTGCGGGTGCCGGCTGGGGCGCGAGGTGTCGAGCATGAAGCTCTGGCTGAGCGGCGGGATGAATGCCCCGGACACGCCCTGCATGGCGCGGAACAGCACCATCTCGCCAAGGTTCTGCGCCATGCCGCACAGCATCGAGGCGACGATGAACCCCACGACCGAGAAGATGAACAGCCGCTTCGCACCCACCCGGTCGCCCAGCCAGCCGGTCGCCGGCATCGCGACTGCGCTGGCGATGATGTAGCTGGTGAGCACCCAGGTGACGCTCTCCGCCGTCGCGCCCAGGCTGCTCTGCATGTGCGGGATCGCCACATTGGCGATCGTCGTGTCGAGCACCTGTATGAGCGAGGCGGCCATGATCCCGACCATCAGCAGCGGCTGGTTGCGGGCGTGCAGCGCCGGCTGATCGTCGGCAGGCACGTCTGCGACGGTGGGCGAGGCTGGGCGGGCGGCGCTGGCCATCGGGTTAGCGGTCGTCGGTGTAGACGGTCACGTCGGTCGACAGCCCAGCGATCAGGCGCCGCGGGCTCTTGCTCGTGATGCGGATCTTCACCGGCACGCGCTGCGTCACCTTGACCCAGTTGCCGGTCGCGTTCTGCGCAGGGAGGACGGAGAATTCCGACCCCGTGCCCGCGCCGATCGTTTCGACCCGGCCTTCCAGCACCAGCCCCGGGTAGGCATCGACGCGGATTTCGGCGCGCTGGCCGACCCGCATGTTTTCGAGGTCGGTTTCCTTGAAGTTGGCTTCCACGTAGGAACTGCCTTCCTCGACCAGCGTGAGCACCGGCAGGCCCTGGACCGCCTGCTGCCCGATCTGCAGGCGGTCGGCCTGCGTCACTGTACCCGCCACCGGCGCGCGCACTTCGGTGCGGTTGAGGTTGAGTTCGGCCCCGGCCTTCTTCGCTTCACCCGCGGCGATGGCGGGGTCCTGCCCCGGTACGGCGGCGCCCTTCGACAATCTCGCCCTGGCGGCGGTCTGCTTCGCTTCGGCCAGACGCAAGGCCTCGCGCGCCTGGTTTACCTGGTGCTGCGCGGCATCGTGCTCAGTCTTGGTCAGGAAGCCGCGCTTGTACAGCTCGTCCTTGCGGGCGAAATTGGCTTCGGCGAAGGCGATGTCTTCGCGCGCGGCGGAGATCGACGCGCCCGACAGGTCCGCATCATTGTCCAGCGCGGTCCGGCTGGCCTGCGCCTGCGCAATCGCGGCGTTGGCCTCGGCAATCTGAACCTTGTAGGGGCGCTCGTCGACGCGGAACAGCAGCTGACCCTTGGTGACCGTGTCGCCGTCGCCCACCATCACCGCGACGATCTGCCCGCCGACTTCGGAAGAGATCGAGACGCGATCCTGCTGGACATAGGCATTGTCGGTCGAAACCTTGCCCTGCAGGCTCGACCAATAGAAGAACGCCCCGATCAGCAGCAGCAGAGGGACTGCGGCCATGATCGCGATCCGCCGCCAGCGGCGCTTGGGGCGCGTCGCCTCAGCCTGCTCTTCGGCAACTGGGGCAGCAGGCTCTGCGGCGGCGGAGGCATCGGTTTCGATGACGGGATCTGCCTCAGCCATGGGCGACTCCTTGGGATTTGGGCGCGGCGGAAAGATTGTCGGAGACGAGGCGGAGCATTCGCGTCAGGGCAGCCTGCTCCTCCTCGTGCATGCCGACAACCATCTGGTCGAGCATTTCCGCGAGGGCGGCATTGATGCGCTCTGTTTCGCGCTCCGCACGCGGGGTGAGAGACAAGAGCCGGGCGCGGCGGTCCGACGGGTCCATGCGCCGCTCGACCAGTCCGGATTCCTCCATTCGGTCGACCATCCGGCACAGCGTGATCGGTTCGACTTCCAGCCGTTCGGCATAGAAAGCCTGATTCTCACCGGGCGAACGGTCGAGAGCGAGCAGCAGGCGCGCCTGCGGCCCGGTCATGCCCATGGCACGCACGCGATCGTCGAATGCGCGGCGCAAAAGACGCGCATTGTCCACCATCAGCCAGCCCAAATTCTTGTCCATGGCGGGGCACATAATAAGCATGCTTATGAAGTCAAGATCATTGCAGGGCGGGGGCGACGTTTGGTAGGTGCGAGGCTGTCCAAGCGGGAGGATCGGGTGAGTGAGATCGAACAGGGCGGCTGCGCCTGCGGGGCGGTGCGCTACGCGCTCAAGCCGGGCTATCGTCTGAAACCCTATTCGTGCCACTGCAGCGACTGCCAGAAGCGGACCGGCAGCGCGTTCAGCCATCACATGATGGTGATGCGTGCGGACCTGGAACTGACCGGCGATCTCGATCAGGGCCAGATGACGCAGCCGAGCGGGGCGGTGAGCACGCTTTCCGGATGCCCGAAGTGCAAGTCGCGCCTCATGGCGGAGAACAGTACCCGGCCGGGCACGGCGACCTTGCGGGTAGGCACCCTCGACCGGGCGGGCCGTTTCCCCCCGGCGGCGCACTTGTGGGTCAGCAGCAAGCAGCCGTGGCTGACGCTGCCCGACGACGTGCCGCAACTCGCCGAGCAACCGCGCACGAACGAGGAATGGATGGAGCTGTTGGGACCGAAATGAGCGATAAGAAGAGCATGACGGGCGGCTGCCAGTGCGGTCGGGTGCGCTACACCGCACAGGTGGACCCTTCGAACGCGTATCTTTGCCATTGCCGCATGTGTCAGCGCGCAACGGGCGGCGTCTCGATTGCTTTCATCGGCCTGCCCAAGTCTGACATGACCTGGCAGAGCGAGCCGGACTGGTACGCCAGTTCACCCTTCGCCAAGCGCCCCTTCTGCCGGGAGTGCGGCACGCCGCTTGGCTTCGCCTTCGACGAGGGTGAGAACATGGATATCACCGTAGGCAGCCTCGACGAGCCCTATGGCATCGAACCGCACTGGCATTTCGCGTCCGAGAAGATCCACGAAAGCTGGATCGACACGTCGGGATTGCCGCGTAAGAAGCTGTCCGATCACGATGTGCTGAGCAAGAAGTGGATCGCGGCAACCGGATCGGTGCCCGAATGATGACCCGGCACTTCGAATCTTTCGACGGCACGAAGCTGGCGCTCCATCGCGTGGGCGAGGGCAGGCCGTTTGTCCTGCTGCACGGGCTGTTTTCCAGCGCGCAGATGAACTGGATCAAATGGGGTCATGCCGAGCGGATTGCCGAGCAGGGATATGAAGTCCTGATGCTCGATTTCCGTGTACACGGGGAGAGCGAGGCACCGCACGGGGCGGAGAATTACCCGGCGGGCGTGCTGGTGAAAGATGTCGTCGCGCTGGTCGAGCATCTCGAGCTGACCGACTACGATCTCGGCGGCTTCTCGCTCGGCGCGCGCACCGCGATCCATGGGGTCGCGAGCGGCAGGCTGAGCCCCAAGCGCCTGATCCTTGGCGGAATGGGTGTCGACGGGCTTTCCGAATGGGAGAAGCGCGCCGCGTATTTCCGCCGGGTGATCGACGAATTCGATGCAATACCAAGGGGCGATCCGGCCTATTTCTCGATGCAGTTCCTCAAGTCGCAGAAGGTCGATCGCACCGCCGCGCGGCTGCTGCTCGATACGATGGAAGACCTGCCGCTGAGCGATCTCGCCAACATCGCCTGCCCCACGCTGGTGGTGTGCGGCGATGAGGACCGTGACAATGGCTCGGCGCAGGAGCTGGCAGAGATGCTGCCGGATGCCGAGTATGTCGAGGTGCCGGGGACGCATATGAGCAGTGTGACCAAGCCCGATCTCGGGCGCGCGATGGCCGAGTGGCTTGGCCCGGCAAACGGCTGACGCACCCGCTTGCTATTACATCGCGCGAAGCTAGTTTCGCGGCCAATGACAAACACTACGACAGGATGCCGCCCATGAAACTGCTTTCCGTCTCGCTCGCCGCGATAGCCGCCGCAACGCTTGCCACGCCCGCACTGGCCGACGACCACGAAGAACAGACCGAGCAGGCGACCGCGCAATATCCGATGACGCCGCAAGGTGCGGCGGACTGGGTCGCGATGGTCGAGAAGGACCTGTTCGACTACACCGTGCGCGCGAGCCAGGTCTATTGGGTCAACGCCACCTATATCACCCACGACACCGATGCGCTGGCAGCGCAGGTGGGGGCAGAGGGTACCGAGAAGTCGGTCCAATACGCGCTCGAAGCGGCGAAATATGCCGAGGTCGAGGGGCTCGATCCCGAAGTGGCGCGCAAGCTCGACATCCTGCGCAACGGCATCGTGCTGCCCGCACCGACCACCGAGGGCGCGGCGACCGAGCTGAACGAAATCGCGACCAGCCTCAACAGCCAGTACGGCAAGGGCAAGGGTACGCTGAATGGCGAGGAAATCAGCGGCTCGGACATCGAGGCCGAGATGGGCAATCTCGACCACACGCCTGAAGAATATGCGGAGATGTGGGCCAGCTGGCACACCAATGTCGGCGCGCCGATGAAGGAAGACTATGCCCGCATGGTCGAGATCGCCAATCAGGGCGCGGTCGAGCTCGGGTTCGACAATGTCGGCACCATGTGGCGTTCGGGGTACGACATGCCGCCGGAGGAATTTTCGGGCGAGCTGGAGCGGATGTGGCAGGAAGTCGCACCGCTCTACCAGTCGCTGCACACCTACGTGCGCGCCAAGCTGAACGAGAAATACGGCGACGAGATCCAGCCACCTTCGGGCCCGATCCGCGCCGACCTGCTGGGCAATATGTGGGCGCAGGAATGGGGCAATATCTATCCGCTCGTCGCGCCCGAAGGCGCGGGCGATCTTGGCTATGATATCGGCGATCTGCTGAAGGCGCAGGGCAAGGGGCCGCTCGACATGGTGCGGATCGGGGAGGGGTTCTACTCCTCGCTCGGCTTCAAGCCGCTGCCCGAGACCTTCTGGGAACGCAGCATGTTCACCAAGCCCGCCGATCGCGAAGTCGTGTGCCACGCATCGGCGTGGGACGTCGACAACAAGGACGATATTCGCATCAAGATGTGCATCAAGGTGAATTCGGACGACTTCGTCACGATCCACCACGAACTGGGCCACAACTACTACCAGCGTGCCTATAACGATCAGCCCTACCTGTACCTCAACGGCGCGAACGATGGCTTCCACGAGGCGATCGGTGATTTCATCGCGCTCTCGATTACGCCTGAATATCTGGTCCAGATCGGGCTGCTCGATCGCAAGGACGTGCCGAGCGCCGACAAGGACATCGGCCTGCTGCTGCGTCAGGCGATGGACAAGGTTGCCTTCCTGCCCTTCGGCC